>NZ_AJJP01000231.1 GCF_000259195.1 Pseudomonas donghuensis | reverse complement strand
CCCTTATCCAAGGCGGTTGTAATGGCATCGCACCCGGCTAGAAGTTGATCCAGCGTCGGCACGGAAAAATCTTTGACGGGAAGGGATTTATAAGAAATACCCTTATTTTTTAATGTCACGTCGGCGCCAGGCTGAAGCCCATTTTCGTTCAAACTTACAATGCATTTGATATTGTAAATATCCAACAACTTCAACGCCGGCGTATCGAACTTCTGCAGTTCATCCTTCCCTTGATAGTAAGGCTGAGAACTTCGAAAAACCCTGACAGCCTTTTCATCCAAAGTAACCCAGTTTTTAAAAACCTCCGTTTTATCGCTAAGTAGGCTTTTCACATACCCATCGAGCTGATTCACTTTCATTTCACGCCCCTTCATTTTTTGAGGCTGGGTATGTTCATACTGCGCAGCTTGCCGGCAATTTGCTCAGGAGACAAACGCTCACGCAGCATATGAGCCACTCACTCGAAACGTTCGCTGCCCGGCAATAGCTTACGCTTATAGACTTACGCACTGTAAACCGTAGGGA
>NZ_AJJP01000230.1 GCF_000259195.1 Pseudomonas donghuensis | reverse complement strand
AAAATCTATGGTCACCCCATTTTTTGCAATACTGATTAACGGATGAAATGGTTGGCTTGCTTAAATCTATCCGGCGTCAAATTGGGGCAAGCCCCGCGCCACGATGAGAGTCGCGCCTGACGATCCTTAAAAACCGCTCGGCTTCGAGAGCCGATTTTTATGCCAGGATCTTCGCCAGGCCGGTAGGCCGTTCAGTTCATCTATTGCTCAGCTATCGCAAAACCTGAAAGGTGAGTCGTGGTACAGCAACAACCGCAGGGTCAGGCGCTCAAGGCGCCTGGCCCTGTTTCGTATTGGGTGTGGTGAGCAGAAATCGCCCAAGCTATGCGGGCGAGCTTGTTGGCCAGCGCGCAGGCGACTACGTTTGAGTGCCGCCGCGTCAGAAGTGCTCGCACCCAGTCCGCCAACGGCCCTTTCTGCCGCTCCAGGTGCTGCATGTAGACTCTGGCGCATTGCACCAACAGCCGTCGCAGATTCTTGTCGCCACGCTTGCTGATACCTAGCAAATTAGCTTTGCCGCCTGTGCTGTATTGCCTGGGCACCAAGCCTAGAGATGCCGCAAAATCTCGACTGCAGCCGTATTGCTGGCCGTCGCCCATTTCCACAGCCAGCAGGCTGGCGG
>NZ_AJJP01000229.1 GCF_000259195.1 Pseudomonas donghuensis | reverse complement strand
ACCCCTTGCCAGCGTACATAGACCCGGCGGCCATGAACGTCAGCACAGCCGGCATTGGCGTTGCCAATAACCTCTTCCAAGGGGACAACCTGGCAGCCATCAGCAACGCCGATGAAAGTTTCGTCATCAACCCGGAGAGCCTGCTGACAGCCATGAGGGTGTTCATCGACAACTCCGTGGGGGGATACAACACGGCGACCGAGGACCTGTACTACAGGATCTACTACGAGGATGGCACGTTCTCCAACCTCATCGAGGTCAACACCCTGACGCCGGAGGCCGGTGGACAGGTCTCCTTCCTCGTTGAGAAGCAGGGCACGGCGCTGATCGACGCGGTTCAGCTGACGATGGCCAGGGGCGAGATCAAGATCCCGGTGATCCAGTTCATCCAGGAGACCGAGAGCCTGGCCAGTGATGTCAAGCTGGCGTTCAATGCGACGCTGACGGACAAGGACGGGGACACAGCGACCAGTGCGTTCGACGCCAACCTGTTCGCCAACGACGCGGCCAACGCAACGTTCGACTTCACCCTGATCGGCACGGGCGGTGAGCAGGATGCCTTCAACATCGATCTGTCAGTCGCCGAGAACCTGTACCAGGTCACCGGCTTCGATGTGAGCCTAAG
>NZ_AJJP01000228.1 GCF_000259195.1 Pseudomonas donghuensis | reverse complement strand
GCTGGCTGTACTGGTGGTTCTGGGTGCTGATCATTCCGGTCGAGGCGATTGCCGGCGCCGATATCCTGCACGCCTACTTCCCCGGCGTGCCGTCGTGGCTGTTCGCCTTCCTGATCATGATCGTGCTGTCGGGCACCAACCTGATCAGCGTGAAGAACTTCGGTGAATTCGAGTACTGGTTCGCGCTGATCAAGGTCATTGCCATTCTTGCCTTCATCGGCGTCTGCACCCTGGCGGTGTTCGGCGTCTGGCCGTTGGCCGAAGTCTCGGGTGTGCAGCAACTCTGGGCCAGCGGCGGCTTTATGCCCAACGGTTTCGGTGCGGTGCTCGGTGGCGTGCTGGTGACCATCTTCTCGTTCTTCGGCGCCGAGATCGTCACCATCGCCGCCGATGAAACGGCCAACCCCAAGGACAAGATCCGCAAGGCCACCAACCTTGTGGTGTACCGCATCGCGATCTTCTACATCGTCTCGATCTTCTTCATCGTTTCACTGGTGGCCTGGAACGACCCGGGTCTGAAGGCGGTGGGCTCGTTCCAGCGGGTGCTGGAGGTGCTCAACGTGCCCGGCGCCAAGCTGATGGTCGACCTGGTGGTGCTGGTGGCAGTGACCAGTTGCATGAACTCGGGCCTGTACACCGCTTCGCGCATGCTTTATTCGCTGGGCTCGCGCGGCGAAGCGCTGAAGATGACCAAGCGCATCTCCGGCAATGGCGTGCCGACCGTGGCGGTAATCCTCTCGACCTTCGCCGGCTTTGCCGGTTGCCTGGTCAACTATGTGTTCCCGGGCAAGGTCTTTGGCTTCCTGCTGTCGACCACCGGCGCCATCGCCTTGCTGGTGTACCTGGTGATTGCCGT
>NZ_AJJP01000227.1 GCF_000259195.1 Pseudomonas donghuensis | reverse complement strand
TTGGACTGCCCCCGGAAAGGTAGACATCCCCGGCCTATGCTTTGAGCATAGGAGGAAGTCTATGAGTACCCAGCGATACACCCCGGAATTCAAGGCGGAAGCCGTCAGGCAGGTGGTTGAACGCGGCTATTCAGTCGCGGAGATTGCCGCACGCCTCGGCGTCTCGACTCACAGCCTCTATAAATGGGTGAGCGCCGTCACCCCTGATAAATCAGAAAAGCAGGCCAGCGAATTGCTCGAAGCCAAGAGTGAAATCCTGCGGCTACGGGCCCAAATGCGCCGCCTTGAAGAAGAGCGGGATATCTTAAAAAAAGCCGCGCGGTACTTTGCCAGAGAGCCCGAGTGAAGTACCGCTTCATGAACGAGCATCGTCATCAGTATGCAATTACCACGATGTGCAGGGTATTGCGGATCGCTCGTGCCGGGTTCTACCAATGGCTACACAAGCCCGTTTCTGAGCGCGACCAGGATAACGACCGCTTGCTGAAATTGATCCGCGATTCCTATGCGGCTAGCCGAGGGGTTTACGGTGCTCTACGCGTCTATGGCGACTTGCGGGAAGCCGGCGAGAGTTGCGGCAAACACCGCGTTGCGCGGTTGATGCGTGCCAACCGGATCAAGGCGTTGAGGGGCTATAAGGCGCCGCGCCCAATTGCCGGGCGGCCGTCGATCATTGCACCCAATCATCTCAACCGAGCATTCACAGTTGATGCCCCCAACAAGGCTTGGGTGACCGACATCACCTACATCCGCACATGGCAGGGTTGGCTGTATTTGGCCGTGGTGGTGGATCTCTATGCGCGCAAGGTCGTGGGCTGGTCGATGAAGCCGACATTGGCCCGTGAACTCGCGCTGGACGCGTTATTGATGGCGCTCTGGCGCCGTCGGCCCAAGGAGCGCGTACTGGTGCATTCCGATCAGGGTAGCCAGTACGGCTGTGATGACTGGAAGCGCTTTTGCTTGGCCAATAACCTTGAGCAGAGCATGAGTCGGCGTGGCAACTGCTGGGATAATGCCGTGGCGGAGTCTTTTTTCAGCAGCCTGAAAAAAGAACGGATCCGTAAGCGCATCTACAAAACCCGTGACTTGGCCAGGGCCGATGTGTTCGATTACATCGAAGTGTTTTACAACCGTACTCGCCGTCATAGTCACTTGGGCGGCGTCAGTCCTGAGGCCTTTGAAAGCGCCTCGTTATGAGGCCGGAAAATGTCTATTGGAATGGGGGTAGTCCA
>NZ_AJJP01000226.1 GCF_000259195.1 Pseudomonas donghuensis | reverse complement strand
CGGCGGCGAAGGCCAAGGCTTCGAAATTGCGCAAAGCCGGCTGGGTCCAGGCCGGATTCATCATTGTATGCGCCTGATCGGATCCGCTCAGCGTGCATTGGAGTTGATGTGCGCCCGGGTCGAGCAACGGGTAGCGTTCGGCAAGAAGCTCTCCGAGCAAGGCTCGATACGCGAGGACATCGCGCGTTCGCTGTGCGATATCGAGCAGGCACGCCTGTTGACCTTGAAGGCTGCCGACAAGATGGACCGCACCAGCTACAAGGACGCGCGGGATCTTATCGCGATGATCAAGATCGTTGCCCCGACCATGGCGCAGCAGGTCATTGACCGCGCCATTCAGGCTCACGGCGCACTGGGCCTGTGCCAGGACAGCTTCCTGCCGCGCGCCTTTGCCAATGCCCGGGCCATTCGCCTGGCCGATGGCCCCGATCAGGTGCACATGGCTTCACTGGGCAAAGCGGTGATCAAACGCTACACAGCTTGAGGAAAGACTACATGACCCACATTGAAAACCTCGACAACGAGCGCCTGGGCGCCTACCTGGAAGCCGTTCTACCCGGTTTCAACGGGCCTGTCGCGTTGGAGAAATTCGCTGGCGGGCAGTCGAACCCGACATACCGGTTGCGCGCTGGCGGGGCCGATTACGTGTTACGCAGCAAACCACGGGGCGCACTGCTGAAGTCCGCTCACGCGATCGACCGTGAATTTCGCGTCATGCAAGCCCTGCGCAACACCGAGGTTCCAGTAGCCCACCCGTACCACCTCTGCGAGGATGCCAGCATCATCGGCAGCGACTTCTACCTCATGTCGTTCGTGGAAGGGCGGATTTTCTGGGACCCCGCACTGCCGGAGATCGAGCAGCACCAACGCTCTGCCTACTACAACGAGATGAACCGCGTACTGGCAGCGATGCACCGCCTGGACGTCGAAGTCATCGGCCTCGGCGATTATGGTCGAGCCGGTAACTATTTCGAGCGGCAAATCGCGCGCTGGACCCAGCAGTACCAGGCCAGCGAAACCGATACCAACCCTGCGATGAACCAGCTCATCGAACGGCTACCGATGCTGCTGCCGCCAGACGACGGGCGCGTCAGCCTGGTCCATGGCGACTATCGACTGGACAACTTCCTGTTCCACCCTACCGAACCGCGCATCCTCGCTGTAGTCGACTGGGAACTGTCCACACTCGGCCATCCCTTCGCCGACCTGGCCTATCAATGCATGCAGTGGCGCATGCCGAATGACGGCCTGATCCGCGGGTTGGGCGGCCTCGACCGCCAGGCATTGGGCATACCCGACGAAGATGCCTATATCGCCGACTATTGCGCGCGCATGGGACTGGCAAAGATCGAAAACTGGAACTTCTATCTCGCGTTCAGTTTTTTCCGGCTTGCCGCGATCGCTCAAGGTGTGAAAAAACGCGCCCTTGAAGGCAACGCTTCCAATACGCAGGCGCACGAAACGGGTGAGCTGGCCCGGCCGCTCTCGCAAATGGGACTGGACCTCATGGCCCCTGGCAACTGAATTTCCGTGGCTTGGAGAAGTTACGATGGTTAATGAACGTTTTTCGCTGGCTGGCAAAGTCGCTCTCGTCACCGGCGCTTCAAGCGGTATCGGTTATTGTCTCGCCCGCGGCCTGGCGCAGGCTGGGGCCACGATCGTGGCATCGGCTCGCAGGCTCGACCGGATCGAGGCACTAGTGCACGAGATCAACAACAGCGGTGCCAAGGCCATCGCTGTTGCCATGGATGTGACCTCGAGTGACAGCGTACATGCCGCGTTCGACGCTGCGGCAGCCGAAGTCGGCGTGTGTGACATTATTATCAACAATGCCGGTATTGCGACCCCAGCCCCCTTTCTGGAAACCGACGAGATCTCAATGGATGCGGTGCTGAACACCAATTTCAAGGGCATCTGGCGCGTATCCCAGGAGGCTGCGCGTCGGCTTGCCGAGGCAAAGCGACCGGGAGCAATCATCAACATCGCCTCGATACTCGGCCTCGGGGTGCAGCCCGGTTACAGTGCCTATGCGGCGTCCAAGGGCGCAGTGGTCCAGTTGACCCGGGCACTTGCCAATGACTTGATGCGCTATGGCATCCGGGTCAATGCCATTGCCCCCGGCTGGTTCGAAACGGAAATGAGCCAGGCATTTTTCGCTAGCGAAAAGGGGCAGGCAGCCCTACGCTCAATGCCATCACGACGTTTGGGCCAGCTCGACGAACTGGTTGGACCGGTGATCATGCTCGCTAGCGAGGCGGGTTCCTTCGTCAACGGCGTGGTGTTGCCAGTAGACGGAGCCCATCATACCCGCCTGGCATAACGGTATTGCTGCAAAGCAGGACACAGTATAGTCAACGTTCTGTGTCCACCGGCCGGCCTTCAGAAACTCCGGAAACATTAAGGCGCGATGCCCTGCGGGGATCCGGATAGCCTTTGAGCAAAGGCTCATATTGGAACTGCAAAAAAATGCGAGAGTGGTTTGCACCACCCTCGCATCCTTTCACACATGCGCGGCCTCAGGCACCGCCAAACACAATGTCGCTATTGAGCAG
>NZ_JH650798.1:960-4096 GCF_000259195.1 Pseudomonas donghuensis | reverse complement strand
CCTCCAGCGGGTTTACCCGCTGGAGGCAGAGGCCCCTTGTCGTTATGGGTTACTTCCTGTTTGAGCCGGAGTAGTCCTTGAAGAACTGCGGGATGGGATGTTTGTAACTCTCCAGCCAGCGTTGCAGGCTCAGGTCGCGCTCACTGGCCGCCGCTGTTTGCGGGATAGGCGAAACGGCCTGACCGCGAGACTGCAGCAGTAACCAGTGTTCGGTTTCCTGCTGATATTTCGATGAAGGACCGGGTTCGATAGCCTGGGCTGCGAGCGGAACAAGCAACAGTCCCAGGTAGCTGAGTATGTTCTGTTTCATCACTACCTCTGCGTTGTTGGCGGATTGACACCGGACGGCGACGGATCGAGCGCTGTTGCTACCCGATCACTGGGCACTGCTACAGCCTTGGCCGAGCTTTTGAGTTTTTCGGCGCGTACCTGGGCTTCGCTGACTTGTTCGGGGCTCAAGCCCATACGACTGACCAGCTCCGAGGCTTGCTTCCAGTTACCTTGATAAATCAGCAAGGTCACCAGGTTGACGGCCGCCAACTGATCGGACTGCTTCAATTCCATGGCGGTGATGAACTCGAAACGGGCCTCTTTGAGCTTGAATTGCTTGAGGTAGACCACGCCCAGGTCGTTGCGAATCTTCTCGTCAGTGGGGGACAGTTGCGCGGCCCGCTGCAAATGCTTTAGCGCCTGCTCGGTGTCGGTGTGCGCGGCGGCCAATTGGCCCAGGCCGTGTTCCCCCTCGGCGGCAAGGCAAGTCCCCAGCAAACTGCGATACAGCGGCTCGGCCTCGTTTTGCCCAAGCATGCGGTAGATCTTGGCCTTGCGCAGGCGCACGGCCGCAAGATCAGGCGGCAGGTTCTGCAGATTGGCCAAGCCTGCGTGCAATTTGCCGTCACTGATCATGTCATCCGCCATGCTCAGCGACAGCTCCTGATCCGGGCTAGGCTTGGCGCACGAGGCCGAGCCCATGCCCGACCATCGTGCGCCTCCATCGGTGGCGCAGCCGCTGAGCATCACCAGTCCCAACGCCGCAATCATTGTCTTCATGCTGTGCTCCTGCAATGTCCTGGTGCTCATTTCGACAAGCCGCTGAGCTTGTCGAAGTTACCGTCTTCGAGGAAATACATACGGAACCAGTTCGGGTCGTAATTACGCAGTTTTTCGCCCGGCAACGAAGGCAGTCGGGCATTCGCCGCCAACGGTTGTACCAGGCGCGGGGTCACGATCATCAGCAGCTCCTTTTCCTCGCGGCTGATGGTGGAGTCGCGAAAGAACGCCCCAAGAATCGGAACGTCGCCCAGGCCAGGGAACTTGCTCACCGATGAGGTATTGGTCGAACTGATCAAGCCGCTGATCACGAAGCTCTCGCCGTCAGCCAGGGAAATACTGGTGTCAGTGCGGCGCACCCGCAACCCGGGAACGACAAAGTCCTGGATCCTCACGCCATTTTCATAGTCGAGTTCACTGACTTCCGGTGCCACCTTCAAGGCGATTCGATCGCGGCCAATGATGGTTGGCGTCAGGGTCAGGCGAATCCCGAACTCTTTGTACTCAATGGTGACCGTGTCGCTACCACTACTGGGCACCGGGATAGGCACCTCGCCGCCGGCCAGGAAGCTCGCACTCTGACCACTCAACGCCACCAGGCTCGGACGCGCCAGGGTGTAGGCAAAGCCACTGCCTTCGAGCGCGTTGATCAAGCCCAGCACGTTGCCGCCACCGAAGCCGATATTGAAACTGCCATTATCCAGCGGGATACGGGCTGCCGTGTTGCCAAGCTGGCCGGGCGACACGGTGACCAGGGGGACGGTGCCGGGGGAGCCAAACAGAAAACTGCCGCCTTTGCCGAAGATCGACGTGCTGGCCTCTTTCAACTTGGTACGGCTGACTTCGACAAAGCGGATGTCGGTCTGTACCTGGCTGGGCAGCAGAGGGTCTTCCGAGGGCGGCATCACCGTGCTCACCAGCGAACCGGCGCCTTTGCCCTGGACAAACACCATGCTCTGGCGAGGTGAGCTGGAACATGCGGTCCAGACCATCAGGCTGGTAGCGCCGGGGGCAATGCCGGTGACCAGGAAGTCCTTATTGTTATTGAGGTGCACGTCGGCGATTTTCGGATCGCCGACAGCCAATCGAGTGATGGCCACCTCCGAGCCCATCACCGTTTGCATGCCTTCACCGACTTCGAGGACGGCGGGTAGGGGGGCCAATGTTGAACAGTTGCCGGGGGCTGCCAGGGCCATGCTGGCAGGTAATCCAGTGAAAACCAAAGTCCACGCAGCTCGCTTGAGTACTTTCACGTAATCATTGTTCATTCACTGCTTCCTTGTCTGGTTTAGGTCTGCTTGTTACAGATTGCTCACACCTATTGTTCGTCTGGCGATCCCGAGAGGGGATTGCTCTTCTGGTTTGAATAACTGTCGTTGTTAATTGACGTTAGCGCAGAAAGGTCAAAATGCTATGAATTGTAAAAAAACGATTCCCAGTCGGACTACCCTCGACAGCCCCTGAAACCCGCAAACGATCAACCTCGTGGGGAGAGGGACGCCGAATTCACCAATCAGATCGGTAGCGCGCTCCCAGATCATCTCGTTTGCCCTCCCAGGTAGGCTGAAACTCCCATCCGGCCTGGGAGTATCGGCCGATGCGCAATTCCCGACGCGTGTTCACAGTGATGGCATCTAGCAGTAAAGGTCCACGCTCCGGCCTCTGTGGCTGGGCTTGCTCGGGAGAACGCTATGACAATCCGCAAAAAAACCACATCGCCGACGAGCGACCTTACCGATGACGCTGATGCCGGCCTGTTTCCCATCACGATCGCCTCCACCAACCCGACAGACGCCGCCCCCGCCAGCACTGCCATCACCGTGGCCAGCACCCTGAGTGTCGCGGCGACGGGGGTGAACGTTTCGTTGGACGAAACCGCCGGGTTGCAGAACAGCACGGCCACCGCAAGCCCTGCGGGAGACGCTGACGACAATGACATTCTGATCTGGCCGCGGCCCTGGGTCTTCGCTACCCGCTTGACCGCGCTGGGGGCCGGTACCGCAACAGGTGCAGCCCTGAGTGGCTATACGGGTGCGGTGGGTAACACCGGCAGCGACGCGTTCACCATCACCGCGGCACCCGGAGC
>NZ_JH650798.1:0-681 GCF_000259195.1 Pseudomonas donghuensis | reverse complement strand
CTCAACCTGCTGAACAAGGTGTTCATCGGCGCCAGCCAGGACCTGGTATTCAGCCTGGCCAATGCGCCTTCCGGGCAAAACCTGTTCCTGATGTTCACGACGGCGAACCCGACCGTGGTCGACGACGGTGGGGTCTTGCGGATCACTGACCCGACCATTATCGCCACCGGCAAGAACCCCGCCGACCAATCGAGCGGCGCCAATATAACGACGGGCGATACGATCAATACCAGCCAGGCAGGTGGCCCGACCACCTTCGGCACTAACAACCAGATGATTGTTGAACAGGAGGGCATCCGCTTTTCGTTCGTCACCGGTGCCAGGCAGAATGTTACCATTCCCAACCTGGATCAGAACGAAGCAGATGTTGAAGCCAACATCGACTTTACCGACGTTTTCAATACGAGGTCGGCCACGTTCGACGTCGTGCAGTTGCAAAGCGGCAAGAGCGCGGTGGTAAAAATCAGCGCATTCAGCACCGCTGCGGAACCTGGCGCGAATTTCATCAACGGCTATGTGGGTGATTCGTCGGTTGCAATCGGCAATGTTCGCGTCATCAACATCAGCACCGGGCTGGTGATCGAGAACTCGGACGGCTCGGCGAATGATCCGGCCATTGTCATCAGCTTTGCTTCCGGGGTTGCGACCATCACCGGCGTTAAAGCCGGCTACAGGATTGAA
>NZ_AJJP01000223.1 GCF_000259195.1 Pseudomonas donghuensis | reverse complement strand
GTGTCGGGGTGACCATCTCATTAACCGCGTCCGGGCAACCCGGACGCGGTTTTTTCGAGCTGTTTACAATTACTTGTTTACAGCGTCGGTCAGCACTTTGGCTGGCACGAACTTGACGACTTTCTTGGCAGCGATTTCGATGGCAGCGCCAGTCGAAGGGTTGCGGCCGGTACGGGCAGGACGCTCGGTGATTTTCAGTTTGCCGATGCCTGGCAGGGTGATTTCGCTGCCATTTTCCAGCTGATCAGCAACGATCTGACCCAGTTGCTCCAGAGCGTTACGCGCGGTGGTTTTTGGCGCGTCGATAGCTTCAGCGATATCGGCGATCAGTTGGTCTTTGGTCAATGCCATGGTGGTGTTCCTTCCCTATCAAATTCAGTGAGTATGCAGAGTGCTACGTCAGTCATCGAGCCAGACCTGCGGGGGATCCGGCGGTCCGGTGTTACAGCCACGTCAATCGCGTATGTAGATACGTAAAACGACGTTTGGTTCGACGTGACGCGAGCGGTCTGCCAGCAATGCGCCACACACGGGGCGCAAGACCGGGCAAAACTACCACAGGAATAGATAAATATCCGCCTCCCTCAAGGCAAATGTGCAGGTTTTTCGGGGGTTTGCGCGAAAAAACGCAAAATTCTGAACAAAAAACGAACAACCGACATATCTGCCAACATCTGGCCACTGAATCACCCCTGGGCTGAGGTACACTTGGCGACTTTGCAACGCGGCCAGCACCGCCCATTTTCGACCGAGAATCCCATGCCGATCCGTCATTGCATCGTCCACCTGATCGACAAGAAACCCGATGGTAGCCCCGCCGTGCTGCACGCACGCGACTCGGAACTGGCCGAGTCCGGTGCCATCGAAAACCTCCTGGCCGACCTCAACGACAGCTACAACGCCAAACAGGGCAAGGCCTGGGGCTTCTTCCACGCAGAATCCGGCGCCCACCCGTTCAGCGGCTGGCTCAAGGAATACCTGGAGGAAGGCAGCACCTTTACCGCCTTCAGCCGGGTCGCCGTCGAACACCTGCAAAAACTGATGGAAGAGTCCAACCTGTCCGTCGGTGGCCACGTCTTGTTCGCCCACTACCAGCAAGGCATGACTGACTACCTGGCCATCGCCCTGCTGCACCACAGCGAAGGCGTGGCGGTGAACGCCGACCTCGACGTGACCCCGTCGCGCCACCTGGACCTGGGCCAGCTGCACCTGGCTGCACGCATCAACCTCTCCGAGTGGCAGAACAACAAAGCCTCCAAGCAGTACATCTCGTTCATCAAGGGCAAGAACGGCAAGAAGGTCTCGGAGTACTTCCGCGACTTCATCGGCTGCCAGGAAGGTGTCGACGGCCCGGGCGAAACCCGTACCCTGCTCAAGGCCTTCAGTGACTTCGTCGAAAGCGAGGACCTGCCCGAAGAAGCCGCTCGCGAGAAAACCCAGACCCTTGTCGACTACGCCACCAGCCAGACCAAGGCCGGCGAGCCGGTGACCCTTGAGGAGCTTTCGGGGCTGATCGACGAAGACCGCCCTCGGGCCTTCTACGAGCACATCCGCAACAAGGACTACGGCCTGTCGCCGGAAATCCCGGCCGATAAACGCACCCTCAACCAGTTCCGCCGCTTCACCGGGCGCGCCGAGGGCCTGTCGATCAGCTTTGAAGCCCACCTGCTGGGCTCGAAGATCGAATACGACGAGGAAGCCGGTACCCTGATCATCAAGGGCCTGCCGACGCAACTGACCGATCAGCTCAAGCGTCGCAAGGACTGAGCCCCGACCAGGAGGCCACCAGCGCTTCCTTGGCACTTTTGCGCAGCTTCTTCACCAGCCGCTCCTGTTGCAGGGCCTTGGTCTTGTCCGGCCAGGCTTCGACATAGACCAAAGCCACTGCCGGGCTGGTACTGAAGTAGCGTGCGCCCTGGCCCTTCTGATGGGCCAGGAAGCGCCGTGCGGGGTTGTCACTGATCCCGCAATACAGCGAGCCATTGGCGGCGCGCACCAGGTAGACGTACCAGGGTTTGTTCAGGGGTTCGGGAGTGGGCTCGGACACGACGGCTACTATCAACGGCAAAGCGCACAGCTTAGCGCTTCAGCGCCCGGCCTGAAACGCCCGCAGGCCTTTCTGCGCCTGGGCACGCACCTTGCCCTGCACCAGTGGTGACCAGCCCAGCAACAACCCGCTGGTGCCCAATGCCTGGCGCGACCAGCCCCACAGGTCGAAGCTATCGTGGTGCTCGCAGATCTTGCCGTCCCGCAGGACGAAACGCGCCTGAATGTCGTTGACCACGGTACGACCGGTCTGGCTGAACAGGTAGCGGGCGACCCAGTGCGCACTGGCGCTGCGTTCATCGGCACGCACGCTGTCGAAGGTCAGGGAAAAATCCTTGGCACGGGTGGTGAGCATGCGCCACATGTCACCCGCGTCCTTGCCGCGCAAGGTGCCGAAGGCCGGGTCGCTGAAGACGATATCGTCGCTGTAGCAGGCAACCATGGCTTCGGCATCCAGGCGCTGGAAGGCCTGGTAGAAGCGGGTGATCAAGGCAGTGTTGGCGTCGCTCATGGGCCGGTCCGTTTCGAAGGGAATAGGCCTGAACGATAGTCCGCTGGAGTGGCAAAAAGCTATGGACATTTGCCTGGCGAATGTCTGCTTAAACCCGGGCCGCTTCGCAGCCATCGCCAGCAAGGCTGGCGCCCACAGGAGTGTGCAGCAGTTCCCCTGTGGGAGCCGGCCTTGCCGGCAATAGCCTCAACGCAATCTCAAACCCGCTCGCTGACCACCTGCACATGCAAGTTGCGCCCGGCCTTGAGGCCAAAACCAATGGCGCCAGCCCCCAGCACCGCAAAGATCCAGCCTACCGCACTCCAGCCGCCGGTCAAATCATGCACCAGGCCGACCGCGAACGGCCCCATCGAAGCCAGGGTATAGCCGATGCCTTGAGCCATACTCGACAGGTTGGCCGCCACATGGGCGTCTTTGGAGCGCAGCACGATCAGGGTCAGGGCCAGGGCGAAAGTGCCGCCCTGCCCCAAGCCAAGCACGATTGCCCAGCCCCACAGGCCATCCAGGGGCGCATACAGGCAGCCGAACAAACCGGCCAGGGCCATGAGCATGACGATCACGATGGCCAGGCGCTGGTCCTTGCCGCGGGTCGCCAGCCAGGGGGCGCTGAGCGAGCTGATCAACTGCACGATGACTGAGCCGGAAAGCACCAACCCCGCCTGGGTCGGGCTCAGGCCGCGACCGATGAGAATCGACGGCAGCCAGCCAAAGACGATATAGGCCAGCGACGACTGCAGGCCCATGTACAAGGTCACCTGCCAGGCCAGCGGGTCGCGCAGCAGGCCACGCACCCGATAGGCGACGTGATGCGCACCGTGTCCCTCGCGCGCCTGGGGCAACCAGATCAGCGCGGCCAGCAATGCCGGGATCAACCAGAAACCCAGACCTAGCGACCAACTGTCACCCAGGCGCTCGCTCAGGGGGACGGTGGCGCCGGCCGCCATGGCCGCGCCCAGGCACAAAGCCATGGTGTAGACACCGGTCAGGGTCCCGGCGTGCTTGGGGAAATCACGTTTGACGATGCCAGGCAACAGTACGCCGATCACGCCGATGCTGGCCCCGGCCATGATGCTGCCGACGAACACGCCAGTACTGCCGAAGGCGCTACGCACGGCAATACCCGCTGCCAACACCAAAAGAATACCGAGGATCACCCGCTCGCTGCCAAAGCGCCGCGCCAGCAACGGTGCCAGCGGCGCGAACAGGCCCAGGCAAAGCACTGGCAAGGTCGTCAGCAAACCGGCCTGCGACGCTGTCAGGCCGAGGCTGTCGCAAACCTGGCTAAGCAGCGGCGCCATGCTCGACAACGCTGGCCGCAGGTTCAGCGCCACCAGCACCAGGCCGAGCAGCAACAGCCAGGGCCGCTTGAGCAGCACCGGCTGCTGTTGCACCTGTTCGTCGTCGGCCTCGGCGTCGATCAGCAGTTCTTCCAGCTCCGGCCCATTGGCTGGCGCCGCAGTTCGGGTTGTGTCATGGCCCATGGCAGTCTCGCAAGGTCAGGATTCGTTGATCAGGGTCCGGCTCAGGGCCTTGGCCCGGTCCGGATCGCGTTGTTCGATGGCATCGAGAATCTGCCCGTGCAGGTCGAAGACCAGCTGACAGCGGGGCGCGTGGGACAGGTTGTGGTGCAAGGTGGCGGCCACCACACCGGAAAAGTACCGATACAGCTCGCTCAGGGCCGGGTTGTGCGCGGCATCGACCAGGCGCTGGTGGAACACCAGATCGCAACGGATGTACTGCTCCAGGTCGGCATGAAAATGCGCGCCGCTGTGTTCGAGCGCTTCGCGAAGAGCGTGCAGGTCCGCGTCGGTACGACGCAGCGCGGCCAGGCCAATGGCTTCGGCTTCAAGAATATGGCGGGTCTCGCGCGCCTGCTCCAGATCGCAGCGCGACAAGGCCTGTAGCGCCTGCAGCGGGTCGACGGCGCTGCGCAGGTAGCTGCCATCCCCCTGGCGGACTTCGACCAGGCCGCTGAACGCCAGCACGCGCATGGCTTCACGCACGGTGTTGCGACTGATGCCCAGTTCGCTGGCCAGTTCCGGTTCGGTGGGCAGGCGCTGGCCCACGGCCCAGGCACCGCTGGCCACGCGCTGGCGCAGTTGCTCGACGGCTTGTTCGACCAGGGAGCGCTTGATCAATAACGTCATGACATCCAATCATCGGATGAATTCAGAAGGAAAAGATTACCGGTAACAAGCATCGCGGGGCAAGCCCGCTCCCACA
>NZ_AJJP01000222.1 GCF_000259195.1 Pseudomonas donghuensis | reverse complement strand
CGCGGGGGGAGCCGTTCGGGTTGGCCGGGTAGCTCTCGGTGACCTTGCCGTGGTTGTCGACGAAGCGCAGGGCCACGCAACCGGACAGGTCAGCTTCGAGCAGGGCTTCTTCGCTGGCGAACTCGGCATGGCCTTCACCGTGGGCGATGGCGATCGGCATGCGCGAACCGGCCATGCCCTGCAGGAAGATCGAGTTCGACTTCTGCACCTCGACCATGGCCACACGGGCCTCGAACTGCTCGGAACGGTTACGCACGAAGTGCGGCCAGAACTCGCTGCCCGGAATCAGTTCGTGCAGGTTGGACATCATCTGGCAACCGTTGCACACACCCAGGGTGAAGCTGTCGGTACGCTCGAAGAAGCCCTGGAACGCATCACGGGCACGGGCGTTGAACAGCGCCGACTTGGCCCAGCCCTCACCGGCGCCGAGCACGTCACCGTAGGAGAAGCCGCCACAGGCCACCAGGCCCTTGAAGTCGTTGAGGTCAACGCGACCGGCAAGGATATCGCTCATGTGCACGTCGATGGCGTTGAAGCCGGCACGGTCGAAGGCTGCCGCCATTTCGACCTGGCCGTTGACGCCCTGCTCGCGCAGCACTGCCACCTGCGGGCGCACGCCCTTCTTGATGTAGGGCGCGGCGATGTCCTGGTTGACGTCGAAGCCGAGCTTGACGCTCAGGCCAGGATTGTCTTCTTCCAGCAGCACGTCGAACTCTTGGTCGGCGCAGTCGGCGTTGTCGCGCAGACGCTGGATCTGGTAGCTGGTCTCGGCCCACTGGCGTTGCAGCAGGCGACGGTCGCCCTTGAACAGCTCTTCACCGGCCAGCTTGATCAGCACTTCGCCGTTGTTGATCGGCTGGCCGATCACCGCGACGCAGTCTTCGCCAAGGCCGGCAGCGCTGAACTGGGCCAGCACGTCCGGGGTGGCGTCCTGACGCACCTGGATCACCGCACCCAGCTCTTCGTTGAAGAGGATGGCGGCGATTTTCTCGCGCTTGCTGGTCAGGGTGTCCAGTTCCAGGTCCAGGCCGCAGTGGCCGGCGAAGGCCATTTCCAGCGCGGTGGTCAGCAGGCCGCCGTCGGAACGGTCGTGGTAGGCCAGCAGGTGGCCGTCGGCGTTCAGGCCCTGGATCACGGCGAAGAAGGCCTTGAGGTCTTCGGCATCGTCGACGTCCGGCGCTACGGCGGCCAGCTTGCCGTGGGTCTGGGCCAGGATCGAGGCGCCCATGCGGTTCTTGCCGCGGCCCAGGTCGATCAGGATCAGGTCGGTCTCGCCCTTGTCCATGCGCAGTTGCGGGGTCAGGGTCTTACGCACGTCGAGGACCGGGGCGAAGCCGCTGACGATCAGCGACATCGGCGAGGTGACGCTCTTCTCCGCGCCCTCTTCGCTCCACTTGGTCTTCATCGACATCGAGTCCTTGCCCACCGGAATGGTCAAGCCCAGCTCCGGGCACAGTTCCATGCCGACAGCCTTGACGGTGTCGTACAGACGGGCATCTTCACCCGGGTGGCCGGCAGCGGACATCCAGTTGGCCGACAGTTTGATGTCGGACAGCTTGCCGATGTGCGCGGCGGCCAGGTTGGTCAGGGTCTCGCCGATGGCCATGCGCCCGGACGCCGGGGCGTCGAGCAGGGCCAGCGGGGTGCGCTCGCCCATGGCCATGGCTTCGCCGGTGTAGACGTCGAAGCTGGTGGCGGTGACGGCGCAGTCGGCCACCGGTACCTGCCACGGGCCAACCATCTGGTCACGGGCAACCAGGCCGGTAATGGTGCGGTCGCCGATGGTGATCAGGAAGCTCTTGCTGGCAACGGCCGGGTGACGCAGGACGCGCTCGACCGAGTCGTTCAGTTCCAGGGTGCTTGGGTCGAAGTCATCGCCCAGCTCCGCTTCGCGGGTCACCGAACGGTGCATGCGCGGCGGCTTGCCCAGCAGCACGTCGAGCGGCATGTCCACCGGGGTGTTGCCGAAGTGGCTGTCGGTCACGGTCAGGTGCGGCTCGGCAGTGGCCTCGCCAACGACCGCGAACGGGCAGCGCTCGCGCTCGCAGATGGCCTGGAAGCGCTCGAAGTCGCCGGCGCTGACCGCCAGCACGTAACGTTCCTGGGATTCGTTGCTCCAGATCTCGTGCGGGGCCATGCCCGGCTCGTCGTTGGGCACGTTGCGCAGCTCGAAGCGGCCACCGCGGCCACCGTCGTTGACCAGTTCCGGGAAGGCGTTGGAGATACCGCCGGCGCCGACGTCATGGATGAAGGCGATCGGGTTGTTGTCACCCAGTTGCCAGCAACGGTCGATAACCTCCTGGCAACGGCGCTCCATTTCCGGGTTCTCGCGCTGCACCGAGGCGAAATCGAGGTCGGCGGAGCTGGCGCCGGTATCCACCGACGAAGCCGCGCCGCCACCCAGACCGATGAGCATGGCCGGGCCACCGAGCACGATCAGCTTGGCGCCGACGGTGATCTCGCCCTTTTGCACGTGGTCTTCGCGGATGTTGCCCAGGCCACCGGCCAACATGATCGGCTTGTGGTAACCGCGTACTTCTTCACCGTGCGGGGTGTTGATCGACTGCTCGAAAGTACGGAAGTAGCCAGTCAGGGCCGGACGACCGAATTCGTTGTTGAACGCGGCGCCGCCCAGCGGGCCTTCGACCATGATGTCGAGGGCGGTGACAATGCGGTCCGGCTTGCCGTAGGCCTGCTCCCATGGCTGTTCGAAGCCCGGGATGCGCAGGTTGGAGACGGTGAAACCGGTCAGGCCAGCCTTGGGCTTGGCACCGCGGCCGGTAGCGCCCTCGTCACGGATTTCGCCACCGGAACCTGTGGAAGCACCGGAGAACGGCGAGATGGCGGTCGGGTGGTTGTGGGTCTCGACCTTCATCAGGATGTGCACCGGCTCCTGCACCGCGCCGTACTGGCGGGTTTCAGGGTTCGGGAAGAAGCGCCCGGCCACGGAACCGACGATCACCGAGGCGTTGTCCTTGTAAGCCGACAGCACGCCTTCGTTGTGCATCTGGTAGGTGTTCTTGATCATGCCGAACAGGCTTTTTTCCTGGCTCTGGCCGTCGATGTCCCAACTGGCGTTGAAGATCTTGTGGCGGCAGTGTTCGGAGTTGGCCTGGGCGAACATCATCAGTTCGATGTCGTGCGGGTTGCGCTTGAGGCCCTGGAAGCTGGTGACCAGGTAGTCGATCTCGTCTTCGGCCAGGGCCAGGCCCAGCTCGACGTTGGCTTTTTCCAGGGCGGCGCGGCCACCACCGAGGATGTCGACGGCGGTCAGCGGCTTGGGCTGGGCGTGGCTGAACAGGCTGGCGGCCTCTTCAAGCTTGGCCAGCACCAGCTGGGTCATGCGGTCGTGGAGGATGTCGGCAACGACGGCGGCGTCGGCGTCGCTCAGCTCACCGCTGACGTAGTAGGCAATGCCCCGCTCCAGGCGCTGGATGTTTTCCAGGCCGCAGTTGTGGGCGATGTCGCTGGCCTTGCTCGACCAGGGCGAGATGGTGCCGAAACGCGGAACCACCAGGAACAAGCGCCCGCTTGGCTCCTGGACCGGTACGCTCGGGCCGTACTTGAGCAGGCGCGCGAGCACTTGCTGTTGGTCGGCACTCAGATCGCCGTCAACCTCGGCGAAATGCGTGAATTCAGCATACAAACCACTAACAGCGGGGACTTTCTGGCTCAGTTGCTCGATTAACTTACCGTGGCGAAAGGCAGAAAGGGCAGGAGCGCCGCGCAGGATCAACATCGTCGGGACAGCCTCAGGAAGGGGGTGTGCTTAGAGGCCGTGCATTCTAGCCTAATTCCAGCGCTTCCGGCACCCGAAACACAGCATTGCGACACCTGGACATGTCGGCCCGGCAAAGCGGACTCAGGGGTCAAAAAAAACCGCCTGTTTCGACCTGCATTTTGCCTTTAACGCAAAGATCGCTAGCAGACAAGCAAACCGTTGTCGAGATATGGCGCAACCGGTCCTTTGCGTATACTGCAACCTATGTTCGCCCAAACCGCTTTGCGCCAGCGGTGCGCCAGATGGCTCATCGCAACCGGACTCTTCCTGATGCTCGGTGCCTGTGTTGAAAAACCCAGCACCCTCGAGCGCGTCAAGGAGGATGGCGTGCTGCGCGTGATTACCCGCAACAGCCCGGCCACCTACTTCCAGGACCGCAACGGCGAAACCGGCTTCGAGTACGAGCTGGTCAAGCGTTTCGCCGACGATCTGGGCGTGGAGCTGAAGATCGAGACCGCCGACAACCTCGACGACCTCTTCAACCAGCTCGGCCAGCCTTCCGGCCCGGTGCTCGCGGCAGCGGGCCTGGTCAGCAGCGAGCAGCGCAAATCGCAGGTGCGCTTTTCCCACCCGTACCTGGAAGTCACCCCGCAAATCATCTACCGCAACGGCCGCCCACGGCCCACTGACGCCAAGGACCTGGTCGGCAAGAAGATCATGGTGCTCAAGGGCAGTACCCATGCCGAGCAGATGGCCGAGCTGAAAAAGCAGTATCCGGCGCTCGAATACGAAGAATCTGACGCCGTTGAAGTGGTCGACCTGCTGCGCATGGTCGACGAAGGGCAGATTGACCTGACCCTGGTCGACTCCAACGAACTGGCGATGAACCAGGTGTATTTCCCCAAGGTACGGGTGGCCTTCGACCTTGGTGACGCCCGCGACCAACGCTGGGCCGTGGCCGCAGGCGAAGACAACAGCTTGCTCAACGAGATCAACGAATTTCTCGACAAGGTGCAGAAGAATGGCACCTTGCAGCGTCTGAAAGATCGCTATTACGGGCACGTCGATGTACTGGGCTACGTAGGCGCTTATACCTTTGCCCAGCACCTGCAGCAGCGCCTGCCGCGCTACGAGAAGGCCTTCCAGGCCTCGGCCAAGAAGGAGCAGGTCGACTGGCGCCTGTTGGCTGCGATCGGCTACCAGGAATCCATGTGGCAGGCCGAGGTCACCTCCAAGACCGGTGTGCGCGGCCTGATGATGCTGACCCAGCGCACCGCCCAGGCCATGGGCGTGTCCAACCGCCTGGACCCGGTGCAGAGCATCCGCGGCGGCGCCAAATACTTCATGTATGTCAAATCCGAGCTGGATGACAGCATCAAGGAGCCGGACCGCACCTGGTTTGCCTTGGCCGCCTACAACGTCGGCAGCGGTCACCTGGACGACGCGCGCAAGCTGGCCAAGCGCGAGGGCCTGAACCCTGACAAGTGGCTGGACGTAAAGAAGATGCTGCCGCGCCTGTCGCAGAAGCAGTGGTACAGCAAGACCCGCTACGGTTATGCCCGCGGCGGCGAGCCAGTGCACTTCGTCGCCAACATCCGCCGCTACTACGACATCCTCACCTGGGTGACCCAGCCGCAGCTTGAAGGCAGCCAGGTGGCCGAGAGCAACCTGCATGTGCCGGGTGTGAACAAGACCAAGCCAACCGAGCAGACCCCGCCACTCTGAACTGTTTCGCGGGGCAAGCCCGCTCCTACAGGCTCCTGTGGGAGCGGCGGTGCGGCGACCCGACTTGCCCCGCG
>NZ_AJJP01000221.1 GCF_000259195.1 Pseudomonas donghuensis | reverse complement strand
CTGATCAAGACAGTTGCTCCCACAATAGACCTGCGTGCGCCCGACCTGTGGGAGCCGGCTTGCCGGCGATGGGCTGCGCAGCAGCCCCAAGAGCTCCCTCATTCGTACGTTGTCACCCCGGCAATATGCCGCCCGGCGATGTAACCAAAGGTCGCCGCCGGCCCCAGATTGATTCCGCCCGCCGGATAATGCCCGCCCATGATGCTGACCATGTCGCTACCCACCGCATACAGCCCGGTAATTGCTTGCTGGTGCTCGTCCAGCACCTGCGCATTGGCGTTGGTCCTGAGCCCGGCAAAGGTGCCGAAGCAGCCCGGCTCGACTTTCACCGCATAAAACGGCCCCTGTTCGATCGGCGCCACGCACGGATTAGGCCCGTGCAGGGCATCGCCCTGTTTGCGGTTGTAAGGCGTCGAGCCGCGACCGAACTGCGGGTCTTCGCCGTTGCGGGCATGCCGGTTGTACTCGGCGACGGTCGCGACCAGGCCCTGAGCGTCAATCCCGCAGGCCCGCGCCAGGGCTTCGATGCTGTCGCCAGTTTTCAGGTAGCCGGATTTGATCAACGGCTGCACCGGTAAAGGAAACGGCCGCGAGATGCCCAGGCCATAACGACGCTGGAAGGCATGGCTGCAGATCAGCCACGACTCGACCTTGTCCCCCGGCGCCTGGGCGACCATGGCGCTGACGTAGTCGTAGTAACCGTCGGCTTCGTTGACGAAGCGCTTGCCGTTGGCGAGCACGCCGATGATGCCGGGCTTGGCCCGATCGATGATGTGCGGGAAATGCCCAATGCTGCCGTCCGTGTGCGGCACCCGCGACACCGGCGCCCAGGCCACCGGGCTGTGCAGGTCATCGGCAACCTGGCCGCCAACGCTTTCGCCCAGGCGCAGGCCGTCACCGTTGACGCCCAGCGGCGGCAGGGCCAGGTGCTCGTGGCCGGTAGGTGTACGCGGGAACAGCGCCTTGCGCCGTTCGACGTCATTGGCAAAGCCGCCGGCGGCCAGCACCACGGCCTTGCGCGCATTGATTCGGATCGGCCCGCGTGCGGTTTCAATCAGCGCACCGCTGACCCGGCCATGCTCGCGGATCAACTGGCGAGCCGCTGCCGATTCCCAGAGCAACACGCCGAGGTCTTCAGCCGACTTGGCCAGCCGCGCGACCAGGGCTACGCCGTTGACCAGTTGCAGGGCCCGGCCGTGGGTTGCCAGATCGAGCAGGTGGCGACTGAAGCGCTTGCTCACATGCAGCAACGAGCGCCAGGAACGGGTCAGGGTAAGGAAGGCACCGAGGTCCTTGCCGGCCATGATCGGCATGCCCATGAACGAGGTTTCGCGCAGGGTTTTGCGCAGGCGCGTGAGCAACTTTTTGCCCAACTGGCGGCCATCGTAGGGTGCAGCAATTACCGAACGCCCGCCAGTGCCGGCGCCAGGGGTATTGCCGTGAATGTCGGCAATGCCATTGCCGTCGGCAAATTGCAGGGCGGTATGGCGCTCGAAGAACGACACCATGTTGGGTGCCGCCTCGAGAAACGCATCGATCATCTGCCCGTCGAAACGTTCGCCCAGTTCATGTTCCAGGTACGTACGTGGCTGCGAGCGCTCCTCGATGATCCCGGCGCGCTGCGCCAGCGGATTGCACGGCACCCACATCCAGCCGCCGGACCAGGCCGTGGCGCCGCCGAACACCGGGTCTTTTTCGACCACGATGACTTTTTCACCATGCCAGGCGGCGGTCACCGCAGCGGCCAGTCCGGCGGCGCCGGAGCCGATGACCAGTACATCGCATTCGACCAGCGGGGTGTCGACGGGCATGGGCAGTATCCTCCAACAAGTTTTGTTATATTTTGGAACTTGATTCCATATTCTACGGTTCGAGAGATTGCCCAGCCAAGGCGTGCCACGACAAAGTGGGCGAAGATCGGACAGTGATTTGCGCTTTCGCCGGGGCTCTTTAGAATCGGCACAAATTTCAGGGACCATGACCATGGCCGGCAGTCAGATCGAACGCGCGTTCAACCTTCTCGAACGCCTTACCAGCGCCCCGCGCGGGCTGCCCCTGCAGACCCTGGCCGAAGAGCTGGACATCCCCAAGAGCGCCACCCATCGCATGCTCGCCGAGCTGATGCGCCTGGGTTATGTGCGCCAGAACGTCGAGAGCAGCCGTTACCACCTGAGCACTCGCCTGGTGGCGATGGGCTTTCGCTACCTGGCCAGCAGCGGTGCCGATATCGTCCAGCCGATCCTCGATCAGCTGGCGCAGCAGACCGGTGAACTGGTGCGCCTGGGGGTGATCGACGGTGAGCGCCAGACCTGGATCGCCAAGGCCCAGGGCGCCCGTTCCGGCTTGCGTTACGACCCCGACATGGGCCGTGATGCGCCGTTGTTCTACACCGCCTCCGGGCATGCCTGGTTGTCGAGTTTGAGCGATGCCCAGGCCTTGTTGCTGGTGGAGCGCCAAGGGATTGCCGACCCGGCGGATTTCGGCCCCAATGCGCCGAAATCCAATGCCGAGTTGCTGGAGCGCCTGCGCATCGCCCGCGAGCATGGTTATGCCTGGGTGGTGGAAAGTTCGGCAGTGGGTACTTCGGCATTGGCGGCAGTAGTGCGTCACCCGCTCGACGGTCACGCGCTAGGAGTGCTCAGCGTTGCCGGGCCTAGCGCGCGGATGAGCGAGGCGCGCATGCACGAACTGGCGCCGGTGTTATTGGCGGCGGTGGCGGAGTTGTCGGCGGCGAGCCCTGCGTCCGAGTTGTTCGTTTAAAAGCATCGCTGGCAAGCCAGCTCCCACAGGGACTGCATACACCGAACCTGTGGGAGCTGGCTTGCCAGTGATGGGTGTCGTTTTTTTGCTTGCATTGAAATTGGAACTGGGTTCTAAATATTTCCAAGTTCAACCCGCCGAGACAACAACAATGACGCAACGCGTGATGTCCCTCGCCGCCCTGACGGTACTCGAGCTGTCGCCTGTGGACATGGTCGAGGTCGCCGCCCGTGCCGGCTACAGCCATGTCGGCCTGCGTCTGGAGCCGGCCACGGCCGAGGAGCACCACTTCCCGCTGGTGGCCGACGCTGGCCTGCGTCGCCAGACTGCCGCGCGCCTGCGCGACACCGGCATCAAGGTGCTGGATGTGGAGATACTGCGGCTCAAACCCGACACCCGCGTGGCCGACTTCGAGACCTTGCTGGCGGTGGGCGCCGAGTTTGGCGCCAGCGAGTTGCTGGTGGCTGGCAACGACCCCGACGAACAGCGCCAGACCGACAACTTCGCCGCCCTCTGCGACCTGGCCGGGCAATACGGCCTGCACCCACACCTGGAGTTCATGCCCTGGACCGACGCCAAGAACCTCACCCAGGCCTGGCGTATCGTCGAACAGGCCGGGCGCGACAATGGCGGGGTGTTGGTCGACGCCTTTCACTTCGACCGCTCGGCGTCCTCGCTGGAAGAACTGCGCCAGGTCCCGGCCTCGCGGCTACGCTATGCGCAGTTGTGCGACGTGGCCGGCCCGCGCCCGGACGACATGGCTGAAATCCTGCGCCAGGCGCGCAACGAGCGGCGTTTTCCCGGTAACGGCAATTGCGATTTGCCCGGCCTGCTGCGTAGCCTGCCGCAAAATATCGCCCTGAGCCTGGAAATTCCCGTTCGCGACCAGGGCCTGAGTGCCTTGCAGCGGGCGCAGATGGCCCTGGACAAGACCCATCAGTTGCTCCGTCAACTCTGAACCTGCGAGCTTTTATCGATGCCCCGTCCCACTGCGCTCGACGCTGTCAGCCAACCGCTCAAGGGCATTGCCCTGGTGGTGCTGGCGACTTTTCTGTTCGCCAGCCACGACGCCTTGTCGAAGTACCTGGCGGGGTTCTACCCGATTCTCTGGGTGGTGTGGGCGCGCTACCTGGTGCACACCCTGCTGATGATGGTGATCTTCCTGCCGCAGTCGGGCCTGCGCGTGCTGCGTACCCGGCGGCCGGGGCTGCAGACCTTGCGGGCCTTGTGCCTGCTGGGCACCAGCCTGTTGTTTACCACGGCCTTGCAGTACATACCGCTGGCCGAGGCGACGGCGGTCAACTTCCTCGCGCCGTTGCTGGTCACGGCGCTGTCGCTGCCACTGCTGGGCGAGAAGGTCACGCGTGGGCAGTGGGTGGCGGTGCTGGTGAGTTTCGTCGGGGTGACGGTGATCATTCATCCGGGTGGGGCGTTGTTCACCCCGGCGGTATTGCTGCCGTTCGGCTCGGCGCTGTGCTTCTGCTTCTACCAGTTGCTGACGCGCAAACTCAGCGGCACCGATAGCCCGACCACCAGCAACTTCTTCACTGGCCTGCTCAACACCCTGGTAATGAGCGCCGTGGTGCCGATGTTCTGGCAGACCCCGAGCCTGATCCACGGCCTGATGGCCGTAGCCCTGGGCACTTGTGGGATGACTGCGCACCTGTTCCTGACCCAGGCCTTTCGCCATGCGCCACCGGCCATGCTGGCGCCGTTCAGCTACTGCCAGATCGTGTTCGCCGGGATTCTCGGCCTGGTGCTGTTCGGACACAGCCCGGACATGGCCGGGCTGGTGGGGATTGCCTTGATCTGCCTGAGCGGCCTGGGCGCCGCCTGGTTGCAGAGGCGCCGTTAGGCCTCGACTTTTGGCACCTTGCGTGGGGCCATGAAGTACATCCAGGTCAGGGCGATGAAGTACATGGCCGGGATCATGGTGAACAGCAGGGTGTAGTTGTTGTTGGTGGTGGTGAGGATGTAGCCGACCAACTGGGTCATGAACATGCCGCCGATCGCCGCGCACATGCCGCCGAAACCGAACACCGTGCTCATCATGTGCTTGGGTGTGTAGTCCATTACCAGGCTCCAGATGTTGGCGGTCCAGGCCTGGTGCGCGGCGATCGCCAGGGAAATCGCCAGTACCGCGACCCACAGGTTGTTGGCGCCGGCGGCGAAGATCACGCCGATGATGGTGGTGGCAAACAACAGCATCGACAGCAGTCGCGCCTTGACCGGGGCCATGCCGCGGCCGATCAGGAACGAGGAGAGAATGCCGCCGCCGACACTGCCGAAATCCGCACTCAGGTAGATGACGATCAGCGGGATACCCATCTGCGTCACGCTGATGCCCAGGCTGTATTGCTGATTGAGGAACGGCGGCAGCCAGTACAGGTAGAACCAGAACACTGGCGCGGTCACCGAGTAAGCCAGGGCGAAGGCCCAGGTACCGCGCATGCGCAGGATGCGTGAGAACGGCACGCGAGCCTGATCCGGTTCTGCTTCGCCTTGCACATAGGCCAGTTCTTCCTTGCTGACGCTAGGGTGGTCTTCGGGGTTGAAGTACTTCAGGCCCCAGAACACCACCCACACCAGGCCCAGCGCGCCCATGCCCATGAACGCTGCTTGCCAGCCCCAGACGGTGAGGATCAACGGCAGCAGCATCGGCGTGAACATGGCGCCGACGTTGGTGCCGGCGTTGAAGATGCCGGTGGCCACCGCCCGTTCACCGGCCGGGAACCACAGGCGGGTGGTCTTGACGCAGGCCGGGTAGTTGGCCGCTTCGGTAAGGCCAAGGATGAACCGGCAGACCATAAAGCCCACTGCCGAGGTCGCCAGGCCGTGGGCACCGGTGGCCAGGCTCCAGAGCAGCACGGCGCAGAAGAACACGCGCTTGACGCCGACCCGGTCGATCAAGCGGCCCTGGAGCACGAAGCCGATGGCGTAACCGACCTGGAACCAGAAGTTGATGTTGGCGTAATCCATCGCCGTCCAGCTCATTTCCTTGGCCAGGATCGGCTGCATCACGCCGAGAGCGGCGCGATCGATGTAGTTCAAGGTGGTGGCGAAGAACACCAGGGCGAGCATGACCCAACGGGTCTTGCCGACGGCCATGGCGCCACGCAGCTTGTCGCCGATGCCTGCGTGCGGAGTACTGCCCAGAGGCTGGGCCATGCGGGTGGGTTGAGAGTGGATCATCGCGGGTTACCCGTATTTTTATGTTTATGGGTCAAGCCTTGGGGTGGAACGCAACGCAACGGTCGCCGAGGTGTTCGGCAGTCGAGTAGTTGGCAGGTGGCGGGGAGCTTTTGGCTCGTGGGTCACTTGCCCCATGTCGAAATGGTGCGCCTGTGGTCAAAAAAGGGTCAATTCATCGAACGCTATTTTGGGCGATAATCGAACACAAAACTAACTAGTTCGTACCTTTTTTATTGAGCAAAAATTGCTCAACGCCAATAATTCCTCTACCCGGTTTTTGCCTGCCCATCGGAGCCAGAATAATGCAGCGTTCGATCGCCACCGTATCCTTGAGCGGTACTTTGCCAGAAAAGCTCGAAGCCATCGCCGCCGCGGGCTTCGATGGGGTCGAGATCTTTGAAAATGACCTGCTGTACTACGCCGGCAGCCCGCGTGAAATTCGCCAGCGCTGCGCCGACCTGGGCCTGGCAATTACCTTGTTTCAGCCGTTTCGCGACTTCGAGGGCTGCCGCCGCGATCGCCTGGCGCGCAACCTGGAGCGGGCCGAGCGCAAATTCGATTTGATGCAGGAGCTGGGCACCGATCTGGTGCTGGTGTGCAGCAACGTCGCTGCCGACTCCCTTGCAGAGCGCCAGGTGCTGGTGGACGACCTGCGCCTGCTGGCCGAACGGGCCGGTGCCCGTGGTTTGCGCATCGGCTACGAAGCCCTGGCCTGGGGCCGCCATGTGAACACTTGGGAGCAGGTCTGGGACATCGTCAAAACCGCTGACCATGCCAGCCTTGGGATGATCCTCGACAGTTTCCACACCCTGTCGCTCAAGGGCGACCCAAGGGCCATCGCCCAAGTGCCGGGGGACAAGATCTTCTTCGTGCAGATGGCCGATGCCCCGATCCTGGCCATGGACGTGCTGGAGTGGAGCCGGCATTTTCGCTGCTTCCCGGGGCAGGGCGAGTTCGACCTGGCAGGCTTTCTGGCACCGATCCTGGCCAGTGGTTACAGTGGCCCGTTGTCGCTGGAAATCTTCAACGATGGATTCCGCGCCGCGCCGCCACGGGCCAATGCCGCCGATGGCCTGCGCTCGCTGTTGTATCTGGAAGAAAAAACCCGTCAGCGTCTTGAGCAAGAGCGCGTAGCGCCCGCCAGCGAGGACCTGCTGTTCGCCCCACCGCCTGCCAGTGCCTATGACGGTATCGAGTTCCTTGAGTTTGCCGTCGACGATGCCCTGGGGGCCAAGCTGGGTATCTGGCTGGAGCGTCTGGGCTTTACCCGCGCCGGCGTGCACCGTTCGAAGAATGTCAGCCTGCTGCGCCAGGGCGACATCAACCTGATCCTCAATGCCGAACCCTATTCGTTCGCCCACAACTTCTTTGAAAGCCATGGTCCGTCGCTGTGCGCCACGGCGATCCGGGTCAAGGACAGCGCCCAGGCCCTGGCCCGTGCCGTGGCCTACCATGGCCAGCCTTACCGTGGCCTGGTCGGCCCCAACGAGCGCGAGCTGGCCGCGGTGCGCGCACCGGACGGCAGCCTGATCTACCTGGTTGACCAGGACGCCCAGGGCCGGACCATCTATGACACCGATTTCAGTGTGCAGGTACAACCGGGCAACAGCCTGGGCCTGACCCGCATCGACCATATGGCCCTGGCCTTGCCGGCCGACGGCCTGGACAGCTGGGCACTGTTCTACAAGAGCGTGCTGGATTTCAGCGCCGATGACGAAGTCGTGCTGCCGGACCCTTATGGCCTGGTCAAGAGCCGCGCCTTGCGCAGCCGCTGCAGCTCGATCCGCCTGCCGCTGAATATTTCGGAAAACCGCAACACAGCGATTGCCCATGCCCTGTCGCATTACCGGGGCTCGGGCGTGCACCACATCGCTTTTGATTGCGCCGATATTTTTGCTGCGGTCAAACAGGCCAAGGAATCCGGCGTGGCCTTGCTCGACATCCCGCTCAACTATTACGACGACCTTGCCGCGCGCTTTGATTTCGACGACGAGTTTCTCAGCGAGCTGGCCTACTACAACGTGCTGTACGACCGCGACGCCCAGGGTGGTGAACTGTTTCATGTGTATACCGAGCCGTTCGAGGAACGCTTCTTCTTCGAAGTGCTGCAGCGGCGTAACGGCTACAGTGGCTATGGTGCGGCCAACGTCGCCGTGCGCCTGGCCGCCATGGCCAAGGCCCGTGCCGGCGCGCCGGCGCAGGCCAAGTTGTAGAGCACAGGCGGCGAGGCTTCCTTACTCAGCACCCGGGGCTCATAATTGCCGGGTTAACCGATGGCCATGAGTCCCGTATGACGACTACCCCAGCACTCTGCGCAGCCCCTGAACAAGCGCCGCGCAAGGGCCGCAAGAACAACCCGGAAAAGACCCGCGAGAACATTCTCCAGGCGGCAATCAGCGAGTTCGTCCAGCAGGGGCTGGCTGGCGCCCGGGTCGATGCGATCGCCGAGCGCACGCAAACCTCCAAGCGCATGATCTACTACTACTTCAACAGCAAGGAGCAGTTGTACGTCGAGGTACTGGAGAAGCTCTACGGCGATATCCGCAGCACTGAAAGCAACCTGCACCTGGCCGAGCTCGAGCCACGCCTGGGCATCCGCCGGCTGGTGGAGTTCACCTTCGATCACCATGATCGCAACGTCGACTTCGTGCGCATCGTCTGCAACGAGAACATGCACCACGGCGAGTACGTCAAGCGCTCGTCGACCATTCGCTCGATGAACAAGACGGTGCTGACAGCGCTGGATGAAGTGCTCAAGCGTGGGGCTGCCGAGGGCGTCTTCCGCCAGGGGCTGGAGGCGCTGGATGTGCACCTGTTGATCAGCTCGTTCTGTTTCTACCGGGTGTCGAACCGGCATACCTTTGGCGAGATCTTCCAGGTGGATTTCGAGGACAAGGCGGTCAAGGACCGGCATCGGCAAATGATTTGCGAGGCGGTGCAGAGGTTCTTGCAGGCCTGAGGATCCGGGGCCGCTTTGCGGCCCATCGCTGGCAAGCCAGCTCCCACAGTTGCGGCGCATGCAGATCCATTGTGGGAGCAACTGTCTTGATCAGG
>NZ_AJJP01000220.1 GCF_000259195.1 Pseudomonas donghuensis | reverse complement strand
GCGGGCTTGCCCCGCGATGAGGCCCTCAAGCCAACGGATACAACGCCTCATCAAACTGCGCCAAGCGCGGAAACTCCAGCGGCTGGTCATCCGACAAATGAGCCAGGCGCTGCCGGTAGCTACGCAAGAAGTCCTTGCGCGCCTCATCGCTGATATATGGCACATGCCAGGCCACAAACGGCTCCAGCACCTCGAAGCCAACGTACGCCAGGGTGCCGCGCAAAATCGGCCGCAGCATGTCTTGCAGCGGCCCGTGAATCGCCCCGTCGCCAAACATGTGCTCGCGCCCGCCCAGGGTCACGGTCACCAGCGCCTTCTTGCCCACCAACCCGCCCTGGTCGTAAAAGCGTTTGCCGCCGTAGCACACCCCCGAGACCAGCACCCGGTCGATCCAGCCCTTGAGCATGGCCGGTGCCGAGAACCAGAAGATCGGGAAGTTGAGCACCAGCAGGTCGGCCCACAACAGCTTGTCCAGCTCCTGCTGGATGTCGGCGGCAATCGATTGACTCTTGACCCCCAGGCGCTGCTCCAGGGCATACACCAGGTAATCGGGGTTCTCGCGGCTGACGAAGTCATCGGCGCTGGCCACCGGGTTCCAGTTCATCGCGTACAGGTCGCTGACCTGCACCTGATGGCCCTGGGCGGTGAAGGTTTCGATAGCCTGGTCACGCAAGGCGGCGGTAAAGGATTGCGGCTCGGGGTGAGCGTGAACGATCAGTACATTCATGGGGAGTCCTTAAACGGTGTGCACAGCAATACGGGACGCCTTCAGGCTCATCAGCACTGAATCGCTTTAACTTCGACGAACTCGGCCAGGCCTTCCTCGCCCCACTCGCGGCCGTTGCCCGACTGCTTGTAGCCGCCAAACGGCGCCTGGTAATTGAACCCCGCGCCATTGACGAAGCACTGCCCGGCCCGCAATTGCCGGCCCAGTTGCAGGGCCCGCTCGCGGTCCGCCGCCCACACCGCGCTGGACAAACCGAAGGGTGAGTCGTTGGCCAGGGCAAGCGCCTGGGCTTCATCGGCATAGGGGATCAGGCACAGCACCGGGCCGAAGATCTCTTCCTGGGCGATGCGCATGCGGTTATCGACGTCGGCGAACAGCGTCGGCGCCACATAGAAGCCGCGCTCAAAGCCCGGCCCCGTGTCACCGCCACACAGCAGCCGTGCGCCCTCCTCCTGGCCGATGCGGATGTAGTCCAGCACGGTGCGCCGCTGCGCCGCCGAACACATGGGTCCGAGGAAGCTGTTCGGGTCTTGCGGGTCGCCCATGACCAGCTGGCGGGTTTCATCCAGGGCGATTGCCACGGCCTCTTCATAGCGGCTGGCCGGCAACAGCATGCGAGTCAGGGCCGTGCAGGTCTGCCCGGAGTTGATCATCACGTCCTGCACGCCATAACGCACCGCGGCGTCGAGGTCGGCATCGGCGGTGATCAGCAGCGGCGACTTGCCACCCAGTTCCAGGCACACGCGCTTGACCGTCGGCGCCGCGGCCTGAGCCACGCGCACGCCGGCACCGGTGGAGCCAGTGAACGAGACCATGTCCACCTGCGGGTGACGGGCCAGCGCCTCACCGACCTTGGCCCCCGGCCCGCTGACCAGGTTGAACACCCCGGCCGGCAAGCCAATGGCCTCGATCATCTCGGCCAGCAAAAACGCGTGCAGCGGGGTTTCCTGGCTCGGTTTGACCACCACCGTGCAACCGGCGGCCAACGCCGGGGCCAGTTTGCCGATCAACTGGTGCAGGGGGTAGTTCCAGGGGTTGATGAAGGCGCAGACACCGACCGCCTCGCGCACCACCCGCGAGTTGCCGACTTCACGTACCTCGTCCATCAGCCCGGCCAGTTCGATGTACTGCTCAAGGCCGACAATCGGCCCATCGACCTGCACCGCCCGGCACCACTGCACCGGCATGCCCAGCTCGCGGGTGATGACGGCCGCCATCTCATCGGCGCGGGCCTTGAGCTGTTCGGCCAGGGCGCGAATGTAGCCGGCGCGCACGCTCGACGGGGTTTGCGACCAGCGGCCAAAGGCGTTGCGCGCCGCTGCCACCGCCCGGTTGACGTCTTGCTCGTCGCCCAGCGGCACCCGGCCTGCCACTGCTTCGGTGGCCGGGTTGATCACTTCGGCCAGGCCCTGGCCCGACGGCACCTGCCAGCTGCCATCGATAAACAGCCGCGGATAGTCACGCATGGGCTTTACCCTCCATCAGCTCAGCCGCGCAACGGGCAATGCGCTGGCAGGCCTCGCGCAGCGGTTCGGCGCCGAGCACCAGGCCCAGGCGGATATGCCCGGCGGCGCTGGGGCCGAAGGCTTCACCAGCGAGCACCGACACGCCATGGTGATCGAGCAGGCGATTCGAGAACGCCTGGGCGCTGAGGCCGGTTTCACGGATATCGACCATCACGAACATGCCGCCATCGGGCTTGAGCGCACGCAGGCCCGGGCAGTCGGCCAGGCACTCACAGACCAGGTCGCGGCGCTGGCGGTAGGCTTCGCGCATGGCTGCCAGCTCCGGCAATTGCTGCTCCAGCGCTACTACCGCCGCATCCTGGATGAAATCCGGCGAGCCATAGAGCATGCACAGTGCCAGGTTCTCCAGGTGCGTGGCCAGCGCTGGCGAGCCCACTACCCAGCCGACCCGCCAGCCAGTCATGGCATGGGACTTGGACAGGCTGTTGAGGGTCGCCGTGCGCTCGGCCATGCCCGGCAGGCTGCCGGGGCTGATGTGTTCGCCGTCGTACAGCAGCTCGCTGTAGACCTCATCGCAGATCATCCACAGGTCATGGGCAATGCACAACTCGGCCAACGCCTCCCAGGTACTGCGCGGCAGGCTGGCGCCGGAGGGGTTGTGCGGGCTGTTCAGGGCCAGGGCGCGGGTCTTGCTGGTGATGCGCGCGGCGACATCTTCGGCCTGCACCCGGAAGCCGTGCTCCGGGCGCACCGGTACCGGGATCACCGTGGCGCCACAGGCGCCGAACACCGCCTCATAGGTGACGTACATGGGCTCGGCGACGATCACTTCATCGCCAGGGTTGAGCACGCACTGGGCCACGCAGAACAGCGCGCACTGGGCCCCGGCCAGCACCGTCACCTGATCGGCGCCGGTCGGCTGGCCGCTGCGCTGCTGATGGCGGCGGGCAATGGCCTGGCGCAGGGCCAGCTTGCCGCGCACGTCGGCATAATGGGTGTGGCCGTTGTGCAGGCTGTCGATGGCGGCCTGGACGATCGGCGCCGGGGTGTCGAAATCCGGATCGCCAACCGACAGCAGCAGCACGTCTTCGCCTTTGTCCAGCAGTTCCAGGGCACGGTAGTGGATGTCCCAGGCGGCGGCGCCGTCCCCGGCGATACGTTGGGTCAGATCGGAAAAGCGCATGGCAGTCTCCCAAAAAAGCGGTTGAAGTTCAGCGCGCGCAAGCGTGCTTGAGCTCGATCAGGGTTACGCCGTTGCGGGCAAAGCCGCTGCGCAGTTCCCGTTGCAGGTCATCCAGGTTTTGCGGCTGCGCCACGCTGCAACCAAAGGCCCGGGCCAGGCCGATGAAGTCCGGGTTGCGCGGCAGCACGCCGATCGGTTCGATATCCAAACCGAGCATGTCGTCGCGAATCTGTCCCAGGGCATCGTTGTTCCACAGCAGTACCACAAGCGGGCGCTCCAGCTCTTCGACCGCGGTGGCCAGTTCCTGGGCGGTGTAGAGGAAGCCGCCATCGCCGACCAGCACCAGGCCCGGGCGGTCCTCTGTGGCGAACATGCCGCCGATACCGGCGGGCAAGCCGTAACCGAGGGTGCCGTAACCGGTCGGGTGCAGCCAGCTGCGCGGGGCCCGGCTGGCATAGACATAGTTGCCGGTGTAGGCCAGTTGGGTCATGTCGGTGCTGATAAAGGCGTTGGCCGGCAGCTCGGCCGCGACCCGGTCAAGGATCGCCTGGTGGATCGCCTGCAGCGGGCCGTGGCTGGCCTTGACCGCCTGGCGTAGGCTGGCGACGGCATCCATGGCGGCGCCAGCATCGCGCGGCGCGTGCGGCAAACGCTCGAGCAAGGCGGCGACGGTTTGCCGGGCATCGCCTTGCAAAGCCACCGCGCAGGGGTAGAAGTCGTTGAACTTGCGCGGATCGATATCCACCCGCAGCAACTCGCCGTTGAGCTGCAGCCGCTCGCGCCAGAAGTCGGTGTCGGCCATTTCGGTGCCGACCGCGAGGATCACGTCGGCCTCGGCAATCAGTTGCCAGCCCGGCGCCACGCACAAGGACGAACCGGCATTGAGCGGCGCATCCGGTGGCAGCAGACCTTTGCCGGCAACGCTGGTGAACAGCGGCGCGGCCAGGCGGGTGCTCAGCTGTTGCAGTTCCTGGGCAGCGGCCAGGGCGCCGCCACCGGCGATGATCATCGGCCGCCTGGCGCCTGCCAGTTTGCCGGCTGCCTGATCCAGCACACTGCTGGCCGGCACGCCCCGGCCCGGGCGGCGCACCACTTCAGTGCTCCAGTCGCGGGCGACCGGTGCGGCCAGCACATCCAGCGGCACCGAGATATGCACCGGGCGCGGGCGTTCGCTGTCGAACACCGCGTAGGCACGGGCGATCAGTTCAGGCAGGTCCTCGGCGCTCAGGGCCACGGCGGAAAACGCCGTGATCGGCGCGGTCATGGCGCGCTGGTCCTGGGTTTCGTGCAGGCAGCCCCAGCCTTTGCCGAGGCTCGCGGTGTGGTTGACGCTGGAAATCACCAGCATCGGGATCGAGTCGGCATAGGCCTGGCCGATGGCGGTGGCGGCGTTGGTGACGCCGGGGCCGGTGATGACGAAGCACACCCCAGGCTTGCCGCTGACCCGCGCATAACCGTCGGCCATGAAGCCTGCGCCCTGTTCATGGCGGGTCAGCACGTGGCGGATGCCGCTGCCGGGCAGGCCACGGTACAACTCCAGGGTGTGCACCCCGGGAATGCCGAACACGGTATCGACGCCGTAGTTGGCCAACAGGCGCACCAGGGCCTGGCCACCGGTCAATGGGCTGTTGTGCATGTTCATCTCCTTATACCTGGCCGAGGCGAATCAACGCATCGACCGCGGTGGTGCCCTGGGCACTGACCATTAATGGGTTCACATCCAGCTCCAGCAATTGCGCGGCGTTTTCGCAGGCGTAGTCGGCGACCGCACGGATCGCTGCCACCAGCGCCTCCAGGTCAGCTGCCTCGCGGCCACGAAAGCCCTGGAGCAAGGCGGCGCTGCGCAGGCCGAGCACGGCCTTGCGGATGGCGCCGTCGGTGGTCGGCAGCAACAGGCTCTTGCTGTCCTTGAGCAGCTCGACGAGGATGCCGCCGGCACCGATCACCAGGGCCAGGCCGAAGTCGTTCTCGCGCTTGATACCGACGATCAGCTCGGCCAGCGGCGCGCTGGCCATGGGTTCGAGCAGCACCTGGTCGAACGCTACACCGGGCGCATAGGCCGCAATCCGCGTACGCATCTGTTCCAGCGCCGCGCCCAGGGCCTGGGCGTCGCGCAGGTTGAGGGCGACGGCACCGGCTTCGGTCTTGTGCGGCAGTTGCGCACTGACCGCCTTGAGCACCAGCGGGTAGCCAACGCTTTCAGCATCCTTGAGTGCCTGTTCCGGGGTGCTCAACACGCCCGTGGGCACCGGCAGGCCGAACGCCTGCAAGGCTTGCTTGGATTGCCACTCGTTGAGCAGTGTGCCCTCGCCCTGCAGCGCCTGCGGGCACAGCGGCGGCAACGCCGACTCGCCCAGCGCCAGCAGCGCCTGGCGTTTGCCCTGGTAAGCGGCAATCCGCCCCCAGGCCGCCAGGCCGTCCTCGACGCCCTGCAACGCGGCGATGCCATGGGCATGCAGGCGCTCGCGGGCAACGGCCGGCAGCAGTTCGGGCAAGGCCGAGGTGACAAAACCGCTCTTGCCATGACGCTTGAGCGCCGCGCAGTACAGCTCCAGCAGCAGGTCGCACTCCTTGCGCTCGCCGGTGAACTCGGCCGGGTAGTCGAGCACCAGCATGGCGGCATCGGCCTCGATGCGCAGCGCGCTGTCGAGCATACGCTCAAGCGCGGCGGCATCGCCCCAGATCGCCGTGGTGAAGTCCAGCGGGTTGACCAGGTTGGCATAGGTTGGCAGCACCTGGGCCAGCTCGCGGACCTGGCCGTCTTCCAGCTTCGGCAGGCTCAGATCGTTGCGTTCGGCATAGTCGGCGATCAACCCGGCATCGCCACCGGAGCAAGCCAGGGCGATCAGGCTGCCGCCCTTGGGCAAGTGGCCGCAGGCGGCGGCCTTGAGGGTTTCGACAAAGCTCACCGGGCCGCTGACGCGGATCACCCCGAGGCGCTCGAACAGGCTGTCGTACAAGGCATCGGAGCCGGACAGCGAGCTGGTGTGGCTCAGTGCCAGTTCCGCACCGATTTGCGACACCCCGGTTTTCAGGGCGATGATCGGGATGCCCTTTACCAGCGCCTTGTGCGCGGCGCGGGCAAAGCCCGGCACGTTCTTCAGGCCTTCCAGGTGCAGGCCGATGGCAGTCACCCGCGGCTCATCGAGCAGCGCGTCCATCAGTTCGGCAATGCCGATCTGCGCCTGGTTGCCCACCGAAGCCATGTAGGCCACCGGCAGCGAGCGGTCGCTCATGGACAGGTTGTAGGCAAAGTTGCCGCTCTGGGTCAGCACCGCCACGCCCTTCTCCACCGCCTTGCCGCCATGGGCCACCGGCCATAGCGCGGCGTTGTGCAGGTAGTCGAGCAGGCCATAGCAGTTGGGGCCCAGCAGCGCCATGTGGCCGGCAGCCTTGAGCAGTTGCTGCTGCAGGGCCAGGCCTTCGGCGCCGGTTTCGGCAAAGCCCGAGGCGTAGCAGATCGCTCCGCCGGCGCCCTTGGCGGCCAGCTCGGCCACGCAGGTCAGGGTCAGCTCGCGGTTGGTGGCGATAAATACCGCATCCGGTGCACAGGGCAGTTCGCCGATGCTGCGCACGCACGGCACGCCGTCGAGGCTGTCGTGCTGCGGGTTGACCAGCCACATCGGCCCTTGGTAACCGCCCTCGGCGCAGCGTTTGAGCGCCCGGGCCATGCTGCGCCCGCCGACGAACGCCAGGTGACGCGGGGCGAGCAGACGTTTGAGATTGTCTCGTAACATGAGCAGGCTCCTGATCAGCGCAACAGCGGGCGCAGCAGTTCACGGGAAATGATGTGCCGCTGGATCTCCGAGGTCCCCTCCCAGACCCGCTCGATCCGCGCATTGCGCCAGATCCGCTCGACCGGCCCTTCGTCCATCAGGCCCATGCCACCGTAGATCTGCACGGCCTCGTCGGCAACCTTGCCCAGCACTTCACTGGCAAACAGCTTGGCCATGCCCGCCTCGCCATCGGTCATCGTGCCTTGGTCCATCTTCCAGGCCGTGTGCAGGGTCAACAGCTCGGCGGCGCGGATCTGCGTGGCCATGTCGGCGAGCTTGAACGAGATACCCTGGTAAGTACCGATCGGCTGGCCGAACTGCTTGCGGTCGGCCGCCCACTGCAGCGACACGTCAAGGGCGCGCTGGGCCTGGCCAACACAGTTAGCGGCGACCATCACCCGCCCGGCGGTGAGCCAGGCGTTGGCCACTTCCCAACCCTTGCCGACTTCACCCAGCACTTTGCTGGCCGGCACCGTGCAGTCATCGAAGAACAGCTCGAAGGTGTGATAGCCGCGGTTGCTCACGCACTTGGGCCCGCGGCGGATGGTCATGCCCGGGGTGCCGCGGTCGACCAGCAAGGCGGTCACCGCGTTGCGCGTCTTGCCGTTGTGCTCGTAGGTGTCGGTGACGGCAAAGACAATGGCGAAATCGGCATGCCCGGCATGGCTGATGAAGTGCTTGCTGCCGTTGAGCACAAAGTTGTCACCCTCGCGCACGGCGCGGGTCTTGATCGCATTGGCATCGGAGCCGGCGCCCGGCTCGGTAAGGGCAAAGCAGTCGGTCTTCTCGCCCTGGATGCACGGCAGCAGGTAATCGTTGATCTGTTCGTCCTTGCAGGCCATGAGGATCTTCGACGGGCGCGCGACAAACACATGCAGGGCCCACGACACCTTCGACAGCTCGCGCTCGATCAGCGCCTGGGACAGGTAATCGAGGCCGCCGCCGCCGACTTCCTCGGGCATGTTGAAGGCGTAGAAGCCAGCGGCGATGGCCTTGCCGCGGATCTGTGCGGCAAGCTCTGGCGAAACTTCGTCGGCGCGGTCGACGGCCTCCTCATGGGGCAGTAACTCCTTGGCGACAAAACTGCGTACCGCTTCCACCAACATTTGTTGTTCTTGGGTCAGTTGGAAATTCATGAGTCGATCCTGAAGAAGTGCGTGTAAGTATCTATTTACCAACGAAATTAGCAGTGCGCTTTTCGACGGCAGCACGCAACGCTTCGGCGCCATCCGCGCTACGCCCGCACAGCAGCCCAGCGGCAAGCTCGGCCTGTAGCTGCTCGCCCAGGGTGCGTTGGGCACCGTCGCAGATCAGCCGTTTAGTCTGGGCGAAGGCGAAGGTCGGGCCATTGGCCAGGCGCCCGGCCAGCTCGGCGGTCACCGCCAGCAACTGGTCATCGGCGCACACCTCGCCCACCAGCCCGGCCGCCAGGGCGCGCTCGGCCCCCCACAGCTCATCGAGAAACAGCAGGCGCTTGGCCTGTTCGCTGCCGATCAGCCGTGGCAGGTGCCAACTGGCACCGGCATCCGGGCTGTAGGCCATGCTGGTGTAGCCGGCCTTGAACCGCGCCGAAGCTGCCGCAATGCGCAGGTCGCAGCACAAGGTCAGGTCCATGCCGGCGCCGACGGCGGTGCCGTTGATGGCGGCGATGGTTGGTTTGTCGAGGCTGTGCAGGCGCTGCATCAAGGCATGGGCGGTTTCGGTCCAGCCGTAGCTCTCCAGGGCGCCGCGGGCTTCGGCTTCGGCCCACTCAGCAAGGTCGGCGCCTGCGCAGAAGCTGCGGCCGGTGCCGGTCAAGACCACCACGCGCACCGCCGGGTCGGCGTTATGGGCATCGAGCAAGGCATGCAGGTTTTTCAGGCTGGGGATGTCCAGCGCGTTGCGCTGGTCGGGGCGGTTGAGGGTGATCCAGGCAATGCCGGCTTCGACCTGGCTGAGCAGCGACGCAGGAGGGGTCATGGGTGGCCTCGAATTATTGTGGTAGGTATGAGGGGTGGGGGCGTGAGGCCATACTAAACGAGTGTTCAACAAGAAGGCAAACGACTTTGTAACTCTAAAAATATTTCACAAAAGCAATTTATCTTATTGCTTTATAAGGTTTTAAAGCGCTCGAAAAATACTTGATTAGACCACCGTTACAACTTCGCACAACTCATGACAAAAAAACCGCCCCGGAGGGCGGCCGATAGAAAAGTTATAAAGGCTGGTCAGGTGTAGTGGTCTAATGATTCCGGACACCCATTTAGGCGAAAATGCTCGCCATAGAGAGGTGTCTGATGATCAAGCAACGTCGTGCCTTTACCCCAGAATTCAAGCGCGAAGCTGCCAGCCTGGTGCTCGACCAGGGCTACAGCCATATCGATGCCGCCCGTTCACTTGGGCTGGTGGAGTCGGCCCTGCGTCGATGGGTTAACCAGCTTCAGGAAGAGCGAAATGGTGTAACTCCGACCAGTAAAGCGCTGACGCCCGAACAGCAGAAAATCCAGGAGCTGGAAGCTCGAATCAATCGGCTGGA
>NZ_JH650797.1:250-9756 GCF_000259195.1 Pseudomonas donghuensis | reverse complement strand
GGTGCGACGACTCGACTTGACCCGCGATGCTTTCGACTTTGCTTTCAGAGATGTTGATGTCTGAATCTTCCGAATTACCCGCAGTACTGGCCGGCCCGTTGCTGCGCCGCCTCGAACCCACGCGGATCGTGTTCTGGCTGGTAGCCTCCGAGCCGCTGCAAGCCGAGCTGCAACTGAGCTGCGCAGGCGTTAGCGCCGACATCAACTGCACGGTTGTCCCGATCGGTCGCCACGCCTTTGTCCACCTGCTCGACATCAACCTCGACAGCCCGCTGCCGTGCGACGCGCAGATCGACTACGACCTGATCCTCAACACCCAAAGCATCGCCCAGTACGCCCCGCACCTGCTCTACCCGGGCGCGCACCGGCCGAACTTCGTCCTGCGCTCGCACCTTGAGCAACTGCTCCACGGCTCATGCCGCAAACCCCATCACCCGGCAGCAGACGGCCTGCTGTGCGCCGACCGCCTGTTGCTGGAACACCCCGCGCCGTTGCAGCGCCCTGCCCTGCTGATGATGAGCGGCGACCAGGTTTATGCCGACGATGTCGCTGGCCCGATGCTGCGCGCCATTCATGCGCTGATCGAGCGCCTGGGGCTGTTTGGCGAGCACCTGCAAGGTGCGGTGGTCAATGACAGCGCCGCGCTCTACCGGCACCCGGCCAGCTATTACCACCGCGCAGACTTGCTGCCAGCACTGGAGAGCAACGAAACCCTGCGCGAGCGATTTTTTGGTGGCACGCGCAAGCCGATCTTCACCAGCAGCAACGCCGACAACCACCTGGTGACCTTCGCCGAAGTCATGGCCATGTACCTGTTGGTCTGGTCGCCGGTGCCCTGGAGCCTGATCGAGCCACAGATGCCGGCGGGCCTCACCACCGAGCGCCAGGTGCGCTACCGCCAGGAACAACAGCTGATCAACGGCTTTGCCAGCGGCCTGGGCGGGGTTGCGCGGGTATTGGCACACTTGCCGAGCCTGATGATCTTCGACGACCACGACATCACCGATGACTGGAACCTGTCGGCGCAATGGGAAGAAACCGCCTATGGCCATCCGTTCTCCAAGCGCATCATCGGCAACGCCCTGCTCGGTTACCTGCTCTGCCAGGGCTGGGGCAACAACCCTGAGGCGTTCAGCGGGCTGCTGGAGCACTGCCAAGCTTGCAGCCACAGCGCCGATGCCGATGACTACCTCGACACGCCGCTGCAGGACTCGCTGATCAACGAATTGCTGCGCTTTCAGGGTTGGCAGTTCGTCCTGCCGAGCAGCCCGGCGCTGCTGGTGCTGGACACCCGCACCCGGCGCTGGCGCAGTGAAAGCAATTTCAAGCGTCCCTCCGGCCTGCTCGACTGGGAAGCCCTCAGCGAGCTGCAACAAGCGCTGCTCGACCATCCTTCGGCGATCATCGTCTCGCCGGCGCCGATCTTCGGCGTCAAGCTGATCGAAACCGTGCAGCGGGTGTTCAGCTGGCTGGGTTATCCGCTGCTGGTGGATGCCGAGAACTGGATGGCCCATCGCGGTGCCGCGCAGGTCATCCTCAATATCTTCCGCCACTCGCGCACGCCGGGGCATTACGTGATCCTCTCCGGTGACGTGCACTATTCGTTCGTCTACGAGGTGCAGATCCGCCACCGCCAGCGCGCCCCGCACCTGTGGCAGATCACCAGCAGCGGCATCAAAAACCAGTTTCCCAAGCGCCTGCTGGATACCTTCGACCGCCTCAACCGCTGGCTGTACTCGCCACGCTCGCCGCTCAACTGGTTTACCAAGCGTCGGCAAATGCAAGTGATCCCGCGTACACCCGCCCACAGCAAGGCCGGCGAGCGGCTGTGGAACAGCGCGGGCCTGGGCCAGGTGTTTTTCAACGAACAGGGGCAACCGGCGCGGATTTTTCAGCTCAATGCCGATGGCAGCGAGGCGACTGAGTTTCCACCACGGGAAGCTGACTTGAAAGAGGTTTGACCGGCGCCAGAACGGCGCCCGGGTCGACGGTCAGGTACGTTCGAGGGCGTTGACCAGGTCGTGGAAGGCTTCGCGGTTGGAGTCGTTCAGGCCCATGAGGATCTTGTGCGCTTCGAGCACCTTGGAGCGCACCACGTCTTCGTTCTGGTCCTGGGACGGCAGGTCGGTCAGGCACTCCGGGCACGGGATCGGCCGGTCAACGATGTTGAACACCTGGTCAAAACCCATCGACTGCAGCAAACGGGTGATATCGGCATGGGTGGTGACCACCGTTGGCAGCAACCCGACTTTTTGCCGCGACAGGATCGAGAGCTTGGCCAGCAAGCCCAGGGTGGTGCTGTCGATGCTGTTGGTTTCCGTCAGATCGATGACGATCGCCGAGAAATTCAGCGCCGTGAAGATTTTTTCAATCGTCGCATCCAGCGCCGAACATAAGGTCAGGCGCACTTCACCGACAAACTTCAGCACGAAGGTGCCATTCTGCTCGGCGAACTGGATTCTACCCGTACTCATTGAAGGTTCCTGCTCAACACCAATAGGGCGATATCATCCGGCATCTCCCCAAGCGTAGCTAATCCGAATCGTTGGCGCAGCCCATCCAGACTACCGCCTGCGGCCTTGATGATTTCAGGCAGGGCCGCCTCTTTATCTTTGAGTGTCTCACCCGGCAAAAGGTCCAGAATGCCATCAGATAGCAGGGTCAGGCTGAACTGCGGCGGCAACTCCAGGATATGGTCCTGGTAGACAGCCTCCTCGAACAACCCCACCGGCAATCCACGGCCTTCCAGGTAACGGCTCTGGCCCGGGGTGTAAAGCACTGGCAACGGCAGGTGACCGCCGATGCTGTAGGTCATGATACCCGTATCTTCGTCGATTACGCCGCCGACCATGGTCACATGCTTGCCCAGCTTGCAGTTGATCAGGCCCCGGTTGATGTGCCCGAGCACCTCCGAGGGCTTGAAGTCGCGCAACGTGCCGCCGCGCTTGAATTCGAACAGCAAACGGGTAGTCATGAACTTCAGCAGCACGGTGACGAAGGCTGACGAGGCGCCATGCCCGGAAACGTCTGCCAGGTAGAACGCGATTCGCCTGTCATCGACGCGAAAATAGTCGGCAAAGTCGCCCGACAGGTACAGCGACGGAATGATCTGGTGCTCGAACGACAGGTCGTCGGCCACCCAGGGGCTTTCCGGCAGCATGTTCATCTGTACCTGACGCCCTGCGGTCTGGTCCTCCTGCAGCAGGTGCAGGCTGGCCTCCAGTTCGCGGTTGGCGGTTTCGAGCTTTTCCCGGTAGCGCTGGTTTTCCAGCACCAGCCGTGCGCGATCCAGTGCCCGGCGCACCGAATGCTCGAGTACGGCGAGGTCTTCCAGCGGCTTGATCAGGTAATCGGCCGCGCCCAGGCGCAGGGCCTCGACGGCGTCGTTCATCACCCCGGCACCCGATACCACGATCACCGGTAACTCCGGCGCGCGCTCGGTCACCTGGCGAATCAGCTCCAGGCCGCCCATTTGCGGCATGCGCAGATCGCAGATCACAAGATCAGGGTGTTCCTGTTCGAAGACCTGTAGGCCCTGCTGGCCATTGCTTGCCTGCAGGACGCTGAAACCGCTGTCTTCCAGGTAGGCGGCAAGACTCGCACGTACGACGTCGTCGTCATCGATTATCAGCAGCGTTGCACTGGTTTTCTGCATGTGGGCAAACGGCGCCAGGAATAGGTTGGGCGTAGGTGAGCGGAGCCCACGTACTGGATTCACTTCGAGCTACTCTTCTATGAGTTGTAGGACATCAAAACCTGTCCGGCAAATAGCAGAGGTGCCTTGTAAGGCGCAGACGGTACTCCCATCCGCCGGGCGTTTCAAGGGCACACCGATGGTCGCCGATGCTCTTTACAGCTGAAAGCACCGGGAGTTATAAAAACCCCTCCAACCGCAACGCAATGGAAGGATGCAGACATGAGTTCAGTGCACACGGACTACAGCGAGAAGCGCGATTTCATTCGCATGCGGGTGGATGCAGATGTCAGCCTGATCCACGCAGGTCAAGTCATCGCTGCTATCTGCCTGGACCTCTCCAGCAGCGGCATGCAGGTCCAAGCGCCACGCCAGTTCAAGGTCGGCGATAGGCTCGAGGTGCGTATCGATTCCGAGTACCCGGCGCTGGAGGGCCTGGAAGCAAGCACCGAGGTGGTGTGGATCGCCGACCAGCCTGGCGGCGAACAGAAGCTTGGCCTGCGTATCCTCAGCATGAAATAAATGCAGACACAAAAAAGGCGACCCGAAGGTCGCCTTTTGTTTGCCTATGCGGATCAGAAGTCGTCGACGACTTCGCCATCCTTGACCTTGAATTCGCGATTCTGCAGATAAGCATTGCGAATGAAGATGTATTTGTCGCCCTTGATCAGCTTTTCTGCCGACAACAGGCTTGCGCGGGTATCGACCACATCGACGGCCATGGCGGTGTTGCGGGTCGGCACATGGTCGATGTAGCGGTAGGGTTCGGTGTAGGTGTCCGGGTACTTGGCGATGGCATCACGCACGGTGCTTGGGCCGAGCAACGGCAGCATCACGTACGGGCCACTGCCCACACCCCAGTAGCCGAGGGTCTGGCCGAAGTCTTCGTCGTTGCGCTGCAGGCCCATCTTGGTGCCGACGTCGAAGAAGCCGCCGATGCCGAAGGTGGTGTTGACGATCAGCCGTGCGGTATCGACACCGGCTGCGTGCGGCTTGAGCTGCAGGACGTTGTTGGCCAGGTTGGTGACGTCGCCCAGGTTACGGAACATGTTGTGGATGCCGTCTTCGAGGAACTGCGGGGTGACCGCCTGGTAACCCTGCGCCAGCGGCTTGAGGGCATAGGTGTCGACCGTGTCGTTGAAGCGGAAAATCGGCCGGTTGATGCTTTCCCATGGATCTTCTTCGGTCGCCGCCTGGGCCGCGACTACAGGTGCCAACAGCACGCCGGCACAGACACAGGCCCGGGTCATCCGATCGATCAGGCCGATCCTACGCATAGAGTTACTCCTCGAACTGGGGCAGACGCTGCGCGTCCTACGCCGAAAAATGAAGCAAGTATAAGGCCTCTGCTGCCGTTAAGCAGCTTGGCATAAACAGCGCCGCAAAAAAGTGAATAACTGTGTATCGGCAGCGTCACCAAAAGGTAACAACCCAAGCGTAGCCTGCAAGGTATTTCAGGGACCTTGCCATGCCAGACTCCCCCGCCATCACAGCCCTGCTGTTCGGCTTGCGCGGCTGCCTTGTCGAAGTGAACCCGGGCGCTGATGCCCGCACTCCCTGCCCGACTCCCGGTGCGCTGCCCACCCTTGACTGGCTGCATCAACAAAAGGTTCCTTGCGCCTGGCTCGATGAGCTCCCGGCCGCCGAGGGCAACCATCTGGCGCGCCCCCTGCCTGCCTGGCTCAATGGCTACCCCGGCGGCAACACCCCCTGGCCTGCGCCAGATGCCTGCTGGCAGGCGTTGATGCACCTGCAGGCGGGTAAACTCGAGGGTTGTGTGCTGGTCAGTGACGAACCGCGCCTGCTGCAATCGGGCCTCAATGCCGGGCTGTGGACCAGCGCGCTGTCGTCCTGGGGGCCCAGCAGCCAGTGGCAAGCCCTGAGCCCCAAGGAGCAGGAACGCAAGCGCGGCCAGGCCACGTTGCAGTTGTTTGCCCTGGGCGTGCACTCAGTGGTCGACCACCTTGAAGCCCTGGCCGATTGCCTGGCGGATATCGGCCAACGCCGGCGCAAAGGCGAAAAGCCCTGAAACAGCGCCATTGATCAGGGTCATGCAAAGCACTGGCCGGTGGATTACTCTAGTAGACAGGGCATGGACCTTTCACCCGCTGCCGGGGTCCATGACTGTGCCTATTCATAGAGGGAGAACACCCATGCCTGCCCGCGAACTGCAACAGCAACTCAACGAGCTGCGCGAGCAACTGGAGCAAAACCCGCCGCTTTCAGAAGAAGAGCGCATACACCTGCGTGAGCTGATGCAGCAAATCGAGGCCAAGCTCGAACTGGAAGCCGCAAGCCCTGACAACGATCTGATCGATAGCGTCAACCTGGCTGTGGAAACCTTCGAAGCCAACCACCCCAGTTTGACCGGCATCCTGCGCAGGCTTGCCGTAAGCTTGCACAGCATGGGCATCTAAGCCCATCCAAATAAACAAGCCCCGTCATCGAACGGGGCTTTTCGTTACTGGCGAACCAGTCGCAGGTTCTCCAGGGTCACCTGTGAAGTACTGCGGTACGGGTTGATATCCAGCCCACCGCGGCGCACGTAACGGGCATAGACCGTCAGGTGCTCAGGGTTGAGCAGGCGCTTGAGGTCAAGGTAGATACGCTCGACGCACTGTTCATGAAAGTCGGCATGCTGGCGGAAGCTGATCAGGTAGGTCAGCAGGCTGGCGTGATCCAGCGCCGCGCCACGGTAATGCACCGTCACACTGCCCCAATCAGGCTGACCGGTAACCGGGCAGTTGGACTTGAGCAAATGGCTGTGCAGGGTTTCTTCGACAACGTGGCTGCTGTCGCAACGCAGCAGCTCCGGTTGCGGCTGCTCATAGTTGCTGATGCTGACATCCAGCTCATCGATGCACACCCCCGGCAAGCCGACCACACCCTGCCCTTCGACCTCGGCCAGGCTGCGAATCTGCACGCCCACCGGCTTGCCGGCAGCAGCGGAGAGGTCCTTGACCAGGCACGCCTGCAACGCCGCTGGCGACTCGAACACGGTCTGGTTCAGCGAATTGAGGTACAGCTTGAAGGACTTCGACTCGATGATGTTCGGCGAATCGGCCGGGATGGCGAACTCGCCAATGGCCACCACCGGCTTGCCCGACGGCAACAACCAGGACAGCTCGAAGCAGTTCCAGAAGTCGACACCCAGCCATGGCAGGGTCTCGGCGCTGACACCCAGCTCGGCCCATTTCGCCGCCCGCGGAATCGGGAACAGCAGCGAAGGTGTGTAGGTGGCGACGTATTCGCTGGATTTACCCAGCGGAGAATGTTCGGCGGCAGGATGCATGGCTAAAACCTGTAGGAGCAAATGCGCCTAGTTTATCGGTTTTAGGCCATGCATTGGGTAATCGGCTGTTATTGGCCGATGGTCAGCCTGCCGACCATACCCGCCTGGTAGTGACCGGGTACGTTGCAGGCGAACTCGATCGGCGTCGATTGACTGAATGTCCAGGTCAGCTCCGCGCTCTTGCCAGGTTCGACCATCACCGTATTCGGGTCGTCATGCTGCATGGCTGCGCCATGCTCCATGCCACCGTGGCCCATGGCCGAATGGTCCATCTGGCCCTGCATGGCGAGCATTTCTTTCTGGTGCTTGGCGTGCATCACGGCATCGCCCAAGCTGAACTCGTGCGCCACTGCGCCCTTGTTGATCAGCACGAAGCGCACCGTTTCCCCGGCCTTGACCGCAAGGCTGCGCGGCGCGTAGTACATGTCGCCCATCACCACTTCGACGGTGCGGGTAGCCTTTGCTGCTGCCGCCGGCTGACCAAAAGCATAGGAATGTGCCGGTGAAGCCAGCGCTGGCAAGCTGAACAGCGCCAGGGCGCCGACGATAAAAAGGTGTTTCATTCAAGCCCACTCCAGGGTTGCGACGATTCAGGCTTCACTGTAGAAAACCGCCGCTGGCAGTCACCTGACAAAAAGATTACAACTTTGTCAGCTTGGCCACCCGACACACCCGGCGCGGTATAACCCTCCGGCAATCCACGCTAAAGAGCCTGCCGATGAAACTGTTGATCGTCGAAGACCAGACCAAGACCGGCCAGTACCTGTGCCAGGGCCTCAGTGAAGCGGGCTTCGCCACCGAGCTTGCCAGCGACGGCAATACCGGCCAGCACCTGGCCCTGACTGGCGACTATGACCTGCTGATCCTCGATGTCATGCTGCCCGGCCGCGATGGCTGGCAGATCCTTCAAGCCGTGCGCGCCGCCGGCCTGGATATCCCGGTGCTGTTCCTCACCGCCCGTGACGCGGTGGAAGACCGCGTGCATGGCCTGGAACTGGGCGCCGACGATTACCTGGTCAAGCCTTTCGCCTTCTCCGAACTGCTGGCACGGGTGCGCAGCCTGCTGCGCCGCGGCAGCAGCCCCGCGCAGGAAACCACCCTGAGCCTGGCCGACCTGCGCCTGGACCTGATCCGGCGCCGGGTCGAACGCGCCGGCCAGCGCATCGACCTGACCGCCAAGGAATTCGCCCTGCTCGAATTGCTGTTGCGCCGCCAGGGTGAAGTCCTGCCCAAGTCGCTGATTGCCTCGCAGGTGTGGGACATGAACTTTGACAGCGACACCAACGTCATCGAAGTGGCAATCCGCCGCCTGCGCCTGAAGATCGACGACGCCCATGACAACAAGCTGATCCATACCGTGCGCGGCATGGGTTATGTGCTTGAAGAGCGCAGCGCCTGATGCGCCGCCTGTCCCTTGGCAGCCGCCTGGCGCTGTTGTTTGCCGCCTGCACTGCGGTGGTCTCGCTGACCGCCGGCATCCTTTTCAGCCGTGCCAGCGAAACCCATTTCATCGAACTCGACCAGCAATTGCTCAACAGCCGCCTGTCGCTGCTGCGCCAGATGCTCGAGGGCGCGGATGACCCGGCCAGCCTCGCACCGCGCCTGCCTGCCCTGCAGACCGAACTCAGCCACCAGGCAGACCTTGCCGTGCGCATCCGTGGCAGTGACGGGCGCATCTGGTTCGACAGCCAGCCAGGCCTGCCCGATTCACCGCAGCAAGTCGGGCTCAGCACCTTGCACACCAGCGCCAGTGACTACCGCAGCCTGTGCGTCAACCTGAACAACAGCAAAGCTCAGCTGACGCTGTTTCTCGACATCACCCACCACCAGCACTTTCTTCAGCGCATGCAGCAGCTGATCTGGCTTACCGTCGGCCTCTCGGCGCTGGCTACCGCCCTGCTTGGCGCCTGGGCTGCGCGCAGCGGGTTGCGGCCGTTGCGGCAGATGGGGGAAGTGGCCTCCGGGGTGTCGGCGCGGTCGCTGACCACCCGCCTGCCGGAGGGGCAGATGCCGGTGGAGCTGGCGGAACTGGCGCAGACCGTCAACGCCATGCTCGAACGCCTGGACGATGCCTTCCAGCGCCTCTCGGCGTTCTCCGCCGATATTGCCCACGAACTGCGCACGCCGCTGTCCAACCTGCTGACCCACACCCAGGTGACCCTGACCCGGCCGCGCAGCCTGGACGAATACCGCGAAGCGCTGCACAGCAACCTTGAAGAGCTGCAGTGGATGGCGCAATTGGTCAACGACATGCTTTACCTGGCCAAGGCCGACCACGGCCTGCTGATGCCCAGCCGCCAACAGTTGGCGCTTGAGGACGAGGCCGATGCCTTGCTCGAGTACTACGCCCCGTTGGCCGAGGACGCCGACGTGAGGTTGAGCCGCGAGGGACAGGCGCCCCTGGCAGGCGACCGGCATATGTTGCGCCGGGCGCTGTCCAACCTGCTCGACAATGCCTTGCGCTTTACTCCGGCCGGTGGCGAGATTCGCGTCACGCTTGAACAACGGGAAGGCCTGGTG
>NZ_JH650797.1:0-238 GCF_000259195.1 Pseudomonas donghuensis | reverse complement strand
CGGGGGGGAGCCGATTGACCCGGCGCTGCTGCCGAAGTTGTTTGACCGCTTCTACCGGGCGGATCCGGCGCGGCGCGAAGGCAGCAGTGAGCATGCGGGATTGGGACTGGCGATTACCCGCTCGATCGTGCAGGCGCACGGGGGGAGTATTCATGGCGAATCGGCTGGGGGCTGGACCAGATTCGTGGTCGACTTGCCGACAGTGTAGCCCTCATCGCCGGCAAGGCCGGCTCCCACA
>NZ_AJJP01000217.1 GCF_000259195.1 Pseudomonas donghuensis | reverse complement strand
AACCCCCCCTGCCGATGCTGTACCGGCTGGTGACCCTGAGCGTCGGCCTGACCTGCATCATGGCCATGGTCTCGGCCAAGTACCAGGACGAAGGCCGCGCCGCGGGCCTGTTGGAAGACCCCAACGTGTTTGCCATGTTCATCGCCATCGCCGTGCCCATGGCCCTGTGGCTGGTGTTCAACAGCCCCGGGCGGGTGCAGAAGCTGCTCTGGATCGCCTGCTGCATCCTCTTGCTGGCGGGCATGACCAAGACCAACTCGCGCTCGGGCCTGGTGGTGCTATTGATCAGCTTAGGCATCGTGCTGGTGCACTACCGCACCCAGGTCGCCCACCTGCGCCCGCGGCACCTGGGCTTTGCCATGCTCGGCCTGGCGATCCTGCTGCCCACGCTGGTGGCGTTGATGCCGGAAAGCTACGTGGCGCGCATCCAGTCGCTGGCGCTGCTCAAGTCCGGGGTCAACGCCTTCAAGGATGATTCCCTGGGCAGGCGCTCCTCGTACATCGTGGTCGGCAGCAAGATGATCCGCGAGCATCCGCTGCTCGGCAGCGGTCCCGGCACCTTCCCCCTGCACTATGCCACCACCGGTTACGCCAAGGCCTTCTCGGCCAACCGCAAGGTCGGCGATTTGTACCGCCGGGCGCACAACACCTACCTGGAGATCTTCAGCGAAGTCGGCGTCCCCGCGGGCATCCTGTTCGCCAGCATGGTGCTGCTGGCCCTCTATAACGTCTGGCATGCCCGGCGCCTGTGGCTGCAACAGGGCGACCACTACCAGGCCGACCTGCTCACCCACCTGTGCATGAGCATGCTCGCCATCAGCCTGTTCCTGATGTTCCTCAGCGCGCCCAACCACAAGTACCTATGGATCATGCTGGCGCTGTCCAGCGTGTTGCGCGTTAACGCTGAACAGGCACGCCTGAAACAGGTGAAGGCATGAAAGTCAGTGTCATAGTACCGATGTTCAACGAGGCCCGGCATATTGGCCGAACCCTGCAGTCGGCGCTCACCGCCGCCGCTGATGCCGGCCTAGTGTGCGAGCTGATCGTGCTCGACAACGGCTCCAGCGACGACGGCGCGCAGATCGCCCGCCGCCTCGGTGCCCAGGTGCTGGAGCTGCCCGGGCTGACCATTGGCGCCCTGCGCAATCGCGGCGTGCAGGCCAGCAGCGGCGAGTGGCTGGCGTTTCTCGATGCCGATATCGAAGTACCTGAGCACTGGCTGAGCCTGCTGCTCGACCTGCATGCCGAAGGCCGTGGCGACGTATTTGCCCTGGACTGCGACACCCCGCGCCAGGCGCCCTGGTTCGCCCGCGCCTGGCAACGGCGCACCCTGCGCGCAGGCTTGCCGGCACTGCACCGCATGCAATGGCTGCCGACCCCCAACTTGCTGATGCAGCGCCACTGGTTCGACAAGGTCGGAGGTTTTAGCGAAACCCTGCGCACCGGCGAAGACAAGGATTTCACCTGGCACCTGAACAAGGCCGGCGCACGCCTGTTGGCCCTGCGCAATCCGGTGGCGTTGCACTGGGGCTTCGAATGCAGTTGGAGCGAGTGGCTGGGCAAGGAGCTGTGGCGCCAGGGCAGCAACCTGCAACTGCTGCGCAGCAACGGACCGAGCCTGCGCCTGCTGCGCTTTCCGCTGTTGTCGCTGAGTATCTGGATGCTCGATGCCCTGGCCTTGTCGGCGCTGCTCTTTGGTTACCCCCGCCTGCCGCTGTTCATGCTGTTCATCGCCAGTGCCCCGGCGCTGGTGCTGAGCCTGCGCCAGAGCCTGACACACCGCGACCCGCTTTTTGCCCTGCAGCTCTGGGGGCTGCACTGGATCCGCCTGCACCTGGCCGGCGCGGCCTTCGTGTTCAGCCTGTTCAACTGGAACGCAAGGAGGCCCGCCCGTGGCTGAGTTGATTTTTTGGTTGTGCCTGTTACTGCCATTTTATGCCTGGCTGGGCTACCCCTTGCTGCTGACCCTGGTCGGGCCGCTGTTCCGCCGGCATGCACCTGCGCCGCTGGCGCCGCAACGGGTCAGCGTGGTGGTGGCCGCGCACAACGAAGAAGGCAATATCGACAACAAGCTGCGCAACCTGCTGGCCCAGGACTACCAGGCCGAACACTTGCAGATCGTCGTCGCCAGCGATGGCTCCACTGACCGCACCGTGGCCCTGGCGCGCGGCTTCGACGACCCGCGCATCCAGGTCCTGGACCTGCCGCGCCTGGGCAAGAACAGCGTGCTCAACGTCGCCGTCACCCAGTGCACGGGCGACATCGTGGTGTTCACCGACGCCGATGTGCATTGGATCGACGGCACCCTGGCGGCGTTGCTGACGCCCTTTGCCGACCCGCAGGTCGGTGGCACGGTGGGCAAGATGATCATCCCGGTGCCCGGCAAGGGCCTGAGCCTGGGCGAAAGCCTGTACCGCCACTACGAAGCCTGGCTGCGGCGGGTGGAAAGCCGCACCGGTTGCACGGTGTCCGCCGACGGCGCCCTGCAGGCGCTACGCCGCGAGCTGTACCAGCCGATCCCGGCGCGGGTCAACGACGACTTCTATATCAATACCTGCGCGCCAGTCGCCGGCAAGCGCGTGGTCTACGTCGACGAGGCCCAGGTGCTCGACCAGGGCGTGGACGAGGCCGAGCGCCAGTTCAGCCGCCGTCAGCGCGTCACCGTTGGCGGCCTGATCAGCCTGGCCGCCCGTCGTGAGCTGCTCAACCCGCTGCGCCATGGCCTGTACGCCATTGCCCTGATCAGCCACAAGCTGATCCGCCGTCTGGCGCCGGTGCTGTTGTTGCCGCTGTTGCTGGCCAACCTGTGGTTGCTCGACGGCCACGGTTTTTACCAACTGACCCTGGCCGCGCAATTGCTCGGCTATGGCGCTGCCATCGCCGGCCTGCTGGATGTGCGCCAACGCCTGCCCAAGCCGTTTCGCCTGGCGGCCTTCGTGCTGGTGACCCTGGCCGGAATGAGCGTCGGCCTGTGGCAGTTCCTGCGTGGGCACAGCTACAACCAATGGACCCCCGACCAGACTCGATGAGCACCTGACATGCCGATAAAAACCAGTATCAAGCGTGCCAGCGGTTGGCTGTACCTCAATTCGCCCAAGGGTCGCAGCCAATTGCGCGGCGCCGGGGTGATCCTCATGCTGCACCGGGTGCTGGCCGAGGACAGCAGCGCCGCCCTGCCCCATCGCAACGAACTGTGCGTCGGCCCCCAGGCCTTTGAGCGCTTGCTGCGCTGGCTGCAACGTCACTTTGACTGCGTGCACCTGATGGACCTGCTCAAAACCCACGAGCAGCCGCGCAACGGCGGCCGCCCCAAGGTCGCCCTGACTTTCGACGACGGCTGGCGCGACAACGCCTTGAATGCCTTCCCGCTGCTGCAGCAATACCAGGTGCCGGCGAGCATCTTCCTGTCCACCGACTACATCGGCAGCCGCCAGCGCTTCTGGTGGGAAAGCCTGGGCGAAACCCTCTGGGGCACCCATGGCGAAATCTCCCGCCGGGCGCTGATCGAGCAGTTGCGCAAGATCGGCAGGCCGCTGCCGGCCGCCTACTTCATGAACGAACAGGCCCATGCCCGCAGCAGGGCCCTGGGTAAATACCTGCAAAGCCTGAAAACCCTGAGCCCGATCGCCCTGCATCATCTCACCGATGCCTGCCCGGCCGAATCCCTGCCCCAGGCCCTGGACTGGAACCAGGTGCGCCACCTGGAAAACTCCGGGCTGATCAGCTTCGGCCCCCACGGTGCCAGCCACGCGCTGCTGCCGGGCCTGGACGACCAGCGCCTGGAAGAGGAACTGAGCCGCAGCCACTACGCCCTGCAACAAGGCTGCAAGCAGCCGCTGCCGGTGTACTGCTACCCCAACGGCGACCACGATGCACGGGTGCGCGAGCGCCTGGCGGCGCACTGCTACCCGTTTGCCCTGAGCACCCGCCCGGGGATCTGCCAGGGCCATGACGACCCCCTGGCCCTGCCACGCATCAGCGTCAGCCAGCGCACCGCCAGCCGGCCCACCTTGCTGGCCTGGCGGATCAGCCGCGGGGGCCGCCCATGAGCCGCAGCCACTATGTTCGCCACCTGCTGCTGAGCATGGGCACGCGCCTGGCGATGATCGCCCTGCGGCTGATGCGCAACGTGCTGCTGGCGCGCATTCTCGGCCCTAGCGAGCGCGGCCTGTTCGCCCTGCTCAGTACCCTGCCCGACCTGATCAGCGCCGCCACCAGCGGCGGCCTCAACACCGCCGTCGGTTACCAGGCGGCCAAGCAGCGCAGCATGGGCCTGCTGCTCAGCCAGGTGCTGATCTACGGCTGCCTGGTGGCCGGCGCCCTGACCCTGATCTGCGTGGCCCTGGCCCGGGCGTTCGGCAACGAACTTGAAGTGACCACCCAGCTCGGCCTGCTGGCCTGGCTGTTGCTGCTGGCGGTGCCGCTGACGGTGCTCAAAAGCGGCCTGCTGACCCTGCACAACGCCACCGGCGGCGTCGGCGCCTTCAACGCCTTGCGCCTGACCGAGTCGCTGGTGCCGCTGCTGCTGTTTGTCGGGCTGTTCTGGATGTGGCAGAGCGCGGCGCTGGAAGCGGCGCTGATCAGCTGGCTGCTGGGCCTGAGCCTGGTGGTGCTGCTGGGCCTGTACTGGCTCGGCAAGCAGCACTCGATCCGCCTGTGCTGGGATCGCAGCGGCCAGCGCGAGCTGCTCTCGTACAGCGCAAAAAGCCACCCGGACGTGCTGTTCCAGCAGGTGATCCTGCGCTCGGACTACCTGTTCATCAGCGCCATGCTCGGCAGCGCCGCCCTCGGCCACTATGCCATGGCCAGCGCGGCGGCCGAACTGTTGCTGATCGTCCCTGAAGCGGTGACCACGCCGTTGATGAAGCGCCTGCTGCAGCAGGACGCCGGCATGGACAAGCTCACCCCGCTGGCCCTGCGCCTGACCGCCACGGTGATGCTCGGCGCCTGCCTGAGCATGGCGCTGATCGGCGAGTGGCTGATCGTCACCCTGTTCGGCGCCGAATACCAACCGGCCTACCCGGCCTTGCTGGCCTTGCTGCCGGGGCTGTTCGGCCTGTGCTATGCGAGCATCCTGCGCCTCGACTTGCTGGGCAAGGACCGCCCCGGCACGGTATCGCTGATGATGGGCCTGGGCGCGGCACTGAACCTGGTGCTCAACATGCTGTTGATTCCCGCCTACGGCATCGTCGGCGCCGCCATGGCCTCGTCCATCGCCTACCTGGCGGTGACCCTGGCGATGTTGCTGCTGTACTGCAAACTCAGTCGCGTAGCGTTCTGGCAAACCTTGCTGGTACTGCCCAGCGACCTGGCGCCACTGCGGCAGATGCTGCAACGGCGGCCAGCATGAAGCCCATGGCCCTGGTGGTGAGCGGCGTGCTGTTGAGCGCCAGCGTGCAGGCTGTGCCCTTGCACTGGGGCGACCTGCGCGATGGCAGCCTGTACCTGCAGGCGGCCAAGGCCGACACCGTGACGGTCAGCTGGCAACCGGCCTGGCAGGCCGACGCCAACCCCGAACACATCTTCCTGCTCAATGGCCAGGGCCACTTGCAGGCCGATCGCCCGATCAAGGCCAATGAACCCCGTGGCCGGGTGCAATGGCCACTGGCGGCGAGCACCAGCGACTACCAGCTGGAAATCCCCGGCTACAGCTTCAGGCGGTATCGCATCGAGCACGCCGACAGCACCCGCGCCCTGTTCGCCCCGGCCAAGGTGCACTTCAGTGCCGAAGTCGGGCCCAATGTGGCGCTGTACTTTCGTGTGCCCGCGGGCGAAAAAGCCACCCTGGCCGGTAAATACCACGGCGGCGTGCGCGGTCTGCAGGTGCAGCGCCTGGGCGATAACCAGCAACTGAGCCTGGCGCTCAAGCCCTACCCGGCCTACTGGCAGTTCGATCGTTTGCCGCTGCCGGTGTCCAGTCACGCGCAAACCTTCCGCCTGCAGTTGCAAGGCCGCGGCAAGGCAGCGTTCTGGCTCGACGGCAGCGCCAACCTGTTCGCCCAACAGGCCGAACAACTGGGGCCGCTGCACAACGCCGAGGGCAAGGTCATGCTAACCCTGGGCCACAAGGTGCTGGGCCGTACCCCGGACCTGGGCGTCAACCTGCCTTATGTGCTGCCGCCACCCTCCAGCTATGCCGCGCTCGACGCCCTGCGCCCGCAAGCCGCCGGCTATTACAGCTTTGCCGACTTGCTGGCGCGCCAACCCGGCTACGAAAATGAGTTCCGTCGCTTCTACCAGCAACGCTATGCGATCAAACAAGACATCACCCTGCTGGCCGGCACCGGCCGCGAGTCAGTGTTGGCCGCCAACCGCACCAGCAACGACGGCCTCGACGACTGGCTCAACACCACCCGCAGCCTGGGCGGCAGCACCCTGCACTACCTGGCCTTCGCCGATGAGCCGAACCTCAACTACAGCGACTACCCGAGCTTCAGCCGCTACTTCCAGGCCATGGCCGAGCACGTGCAACACAGCCCAGGGGCCCGCGAGGCCGGGGTACGCATCGCCATGCCGGCAAGCTCGCGGCTGGTCAACGGCCCCCTGCACAGCAGCAGCGAAACGCGCATCGGCCTCGATTGGGCGCGGCGCCTGCTCAAAGACCACGGCCAGCAGATCGACGCCCTGGCCTGGCACGAATGGATGGTCCGCGACCTGCTGGCCACCCGCAGCTACCGCGACTCGGTACGCCAGGCCGCAGCCCTGGTCGGCCTCGATGCCCAAGGCCGGCCGAACAAGGCGCTGCTGCTCGACCAGACCAACGTCTCCAGCGGCTCGACCTTGAGCCCTTACGATCAGGAAACCCACTTCACCGCGCTGTGGTGGGCCTCGGTGGTGATCAACGCCTCCCAGGACGGCCTGCTCGACATGCTCAACTGGTTCCACGTTGCCGATGAGCCCGAGTGGCCCAAGGGCATGGTCCGGGTGCTGGGCGAGAACGGTTTTGAACTCAAGCCCGTGGGCCTGGCCCAGCAGTTCATCCAGCAGCACTGGCTCGACCAGGTGCTGGCCCTGGACAACGACGCCTTCGAAGTCGATGCCCTGGCCATGGCCCGCGGCAAGCAGCGCAGCCTGCTCGGGGTGAACAAGGGCGAGCGCCTGCAGCAGGTGAGCCTGGCCACCGAGCAAAGCTGCCCGCAAGGCGCCCTGACCTTGTTTGGCCCCGACAACCAACCACGCAGCGCGCGCTTTACCTGCGAACGCGGCCGTATTCAGTTTCAACTACCGGGGCAGACCCTGTTCGCCCTGACCTGGAGCGCGTCATAAGCGCGCACCTCACCTGCCAGCAACAGGAGGCACCATGAGTGCTTTGAGCAAAATCCAGGATCGCATCAAGCGCAAAGGACTGCGCAATACTATTCGCGCTGGGGTCAAGCGCTACCTGTTCTACCACTGGGAACTGCTGTGGATGGAGCGTGACCTGGTCAGCCCCGTGCCGCCGCACAAGCTCAAACCCTACCCGGCGTTGCGCGTCGAAACCATCACCGTGCACAACGTGCGGGCCTTCGCCAAACACTTTGGCGAGCGCATCGAGACCATGCGCGAGCTGGCTGGCGAAGGCCACACCGGGCTGATGTTCCTCGATGACGCCGGCGACACCGTGGCGTTTATCTGGGGCAGCCTGCGCCACTACCACGATCGCCACTACTACGGCTGCTGGTTCCCGGTGGAGCCTGGGCAGTTCTTCGAGTTTGGAGGCGAAATGATCCGCCGCTACTGGGGCTCGCAACTGTCGGTCGACGTGCAGCTGGAGCTGTGGAAAGCCATGGCTGCCCAGGGTTGCGACACCGTGGTGGACGTGTGCGAGAGCCACAACATCCCGGCGCTTAAGCTGCACCTGCGCATGGGCTATAAGGAACAGGGGCGGATCATGCACGTGTACTGCCTGTTCGGGCGCTGGAAGTTCTTCCGCGAAACGCGCTACAGCGAATCGCGCCTGGAGGCCCTGCGCAAACCTGAAGCCAGCGCGGCCCCGGCCACGGTGACCTGAGCCCATGAGCCTTGAACTGCAGTGGTACCCGTCGTTGGCGGCGGCGGACTTCCCCGCCGCCGACTACGAGCAACTGCGCCAGCAACTGGCCGACAGCACGCCGTTCAACCACCTCGGCTGGCTGCGTGCGGCGGAAGCGGCGCTGACAGCCGGGCAACAGTTGCAGGTACTGGTGGGCCGCGATCAGGGCAGATTGAGCCTGTGCCTGCCGCTGATTCGCAGCCATGAGCGCTTCGGGCCACTGACGGTGCAAGTGGTGCGCCATTTGGGTTATCCGCTCAGCGACCGCATCGCCCTGCTCTGCGACCTGCCGGCCAAGGCGGCCGCGCAGGTGCTACGGGCAATCCGCAAGCAACTGCCCCACGCCCTGCTGCAACTGGACGAAGTGCCCGCCGGCGCGGTGGCCCACAGCCTGCTCAGGCATTGGGCGCGGCGCAGCTCCACCCATGAACAGCGCCTGAACTGCCGGGTGCCGGTGCACCGCATCGTGCCCGAAGATCGCCAGGAAATCAGCGGCGACCCGCGCTACAAACTGCGCCGCGCGCGCAAGCGCATTGCCGCCTGCGGCGCCCAGGTACGCAGGATTGTCCCGGATGCAAACACCATCGCGCCACTGCTCGATGCCATCAGCGCCGTCGAAGACCTCAGCTGGAAAGGCGACGACGACGTCGGCATCTTCTCTGGCCGCCTGCGCCGCCAATGGATGTACCAGGCCTTCACCGCCCTGGCGGCCCAGGGCCTGGTGCGCCTGGTGCTGCTGGAGCTCGATGGCCGCTGCATCAGCTACCGCCTGGGGGTGTTCGAACGCGGCCGGGTGTACGACTACAACCTCGCCTTCGTGCCCGCCCATGCCGAACTTGGCAGTGGCCGCGTGCTGCTCGAAGAATGGATACATTGGGGCCTGGACGACGGCTGGGAATGGGTCGACGCCTCGCGGGTGAGCCTGAACAACTCCAGCCACCAACTGCACGAACGCATGAGCGCCACCCTTGAACACCAGCGCCAGAGCTTCTACAGCTGGCGCCCCAGTGGCCTGGCCCTGGGCCTGGCCTTGCGCCTGTGGCAACGCTACAAGCCGCAGCTGCAGCGCCTGCGCCGCCCTCCCTCGGCCACAGCCGCCGAGCCCGACTCACCACAGGAGAACCCGGATGCCCTCACAGGTCATCGTCAACGCTGACGACTTCGGCCTCAGCGCCCACACCAACGCGGTCATCCTGCATGCCTTCCAGGCCGGGCTGATCAGCTCGGCCACGGCCATGGCCAACATGCCGGCGTTCAGCGCGGCGTGCAGCCTGGCGCAGTTGCCGGCCTTGCGCGGGCGCATCGGCCTGCACTTCAACCTCACCTATGGCCGGCCCTTGAGCCAGGCCATTCTTGAGCAACCGCGCTTCTGCGCGGCGAACGGCGAATTCGACCTGCGCCTCAAGCAACGCACCCTGCGCCTGAGCCGGGCCGAGCGCGAAGCGGTCGAGCAGGAGTTGCAGGCGCAGTGGCAGCACTGCTTGAACCAGGGCCTGACGCCCAGCCACCTCGACTCGCACCAGCACGTGCACAACATCTGGCCCATTGGCGTCATCGTCGCCCGGTTTGCGGCGCGTGAGGGCGTGGCGGTGAGGTTGGCGCGCAACCTTGGGCATAACATCGGGCCGCTGAAGCGGGTGTTCAAGACGTTGCTTAATCGACGCTTGAAGCAGTTGGCGGGGGCAACGGCGGATTATGTGTGCACGCCTGCGGATTTACGCGCGGGGTTGGCGCCGGCGCAGGGGCTGCTGGAGGTGGTGGCGCACCCGAGTGCGTTGGGGGGGCATGATTTTGGGGATGCGTATTTGGGGAGTGGGGAGTCGTTGAAGGCGTTGGTGGAGTTAAGGTTGGGGGGGGTGCCTAAAACTAGCTATAGCGCCTTGGAGGCAGACCAGCGAAAAAAGACTGTGCTATGCGCTAAATAAAGGTGGTGACCAGAATCCAGAGCGCTCACTGATCTCTGGTGCGTCGGCTGGCGAAAGCCTGCCGACAGCAGCGGCGTTTTTCAAGGTGGTTGTCGCGACAACCGAAGGGCGCAAACTCTACCGATAGTGGCTACCGGCCTCCCGGTTACGACGCAGCTCTCGGCTTACCGTCGAGGGCGCTCGGTTGATCAAGCGGGCGATCCGTCGCAGACTAAAGCCTTGGGCTAGGCCGAGTTGGAGAGTGACGCGTTCTTCGATGCTGAGTTCGTGATAGGACATAGGGCAACACCGTACCGGAATGGTCAGGTGTTGACCCCAGTTTTCGCGGTCGCCCTGTCTTTTCATCAAGGCGACATCGACAGCAGTCTAACTCGGAGACCCTGGATAGACTTACGCACTGTAAACCGTAGGGA
>NZ_JH650796.1:6369-12221 GCF_000259195.1 Pseudomonas donghuensis | reverse complement strand
TGATGTGCTGGCTGTACCGGCCTCATCGCGCCCACAGGTCGCACATTTGCACGCCGTCAATGAAACGGGAAGATGTAGTTCATCCATGCCGCCATGCGCAGGAGAATCTTGCGCATCGTGGCAATATGCGGAAAGTGCTTGCTGTACAGCGCCGCCTGGCCATAGGCACCTCCCGGCATCTGCTTGGCGTACTGGGCGAACGCCGGATCGTCGATCTCGATGATCACCGGCACGCGCCCGGGCGGGGGCGAACCGGTGTAGCTGACCAGGTTGCCGGAGGGCTGCACCTGACCTTCGCCAATCACCGCGATGACATTCTTGACCCTGCCGCGAAAGACCTTGCCCGGAATGCCGTCGAAGGCCACTTCCGCTTCATCGCCCGGCACCAGGCGCAACAAGCTGTTCTGGCGCATCCAGGCGGCGAAGTATTGGCCTTCGTCAGGGATGAACACCATTGACGGGCGCAGCGGCAAGGCACTGGCCATCATCCCCGCGCGCAGCGATACATGGGTGACATAGCCCTTGCTTGGCGCCCGTACCACGGTGCTGTCGAGTTCGAACTGGGCGTTGTCCAGTTGCGCCTGCAGGTCGTCGACCCGGGCGATGGCCGCTTCCTGCTCGCGGCGGGTACCGAAGTTGCGCTTGATCAGCTCGTTGATGCGGTACAGGTCGCCCCTGGCGGCGATGATCTGCGCCTTGAGCGAGCGCACACGGTGCTCGAACGGCGTCGGATCAATGCGAAACAACACATCGCCCTTCTCCAGCGGTTGGTTGCCTTTGACCGGCACCTCGATCACCTGGCCGGTCACCACCGGGATCACCGGCACCGAGACGAAATACGACCGCGCCACCTCCGAATACGGGTGGTTGTAGTTCATGGTGAAGATCAGGGCGCCAATCATGACGATGCCGCCGAGCACCGCAGTGGGCACCGTCCATTTGTTCAGCGGGATGCGAAACAGCTTGAAAATCGCCACACAGATCGCGGCGTAGGTGAGGATCAGCAACAGGTCCATGGCTCAGATGCCTTCGCCGGCATCGACAGTGGCGGATGTTCCCTCGAGGCGGTCGATGCGCTGCTGCAGCTCGACCACCTGCTGCTCCAGGCGCAGCACATGGCTTTGCGGCGACTTGCCGTCGCCAAACCCCCAGCCGCGATCTTCGCGATAGAGCATCGCCCAGATCCACAGGAATGGCCACAGCGCATGCAGGGTGAACAGGCTGACCCAGCCAGTGGCGTGGATCGCGTCCTGGTGCGGGTGGTTGCGGTGCACGGCGATTTCATAAGGGATGTCGTGCAACACAATGATCCCGTAGAACAGCACCAGGCCGACAAAAATCAACAAACCCAAGGCGAAGTAATCAAGCATGATTGCTTACCAGCGCAGCGCTGTGAGAAGTGGCTTGAGTGTAGTTCACCCAACGCCTTGGCAACCGGCAGGTCACCCATACCGTTGGTCGTGCCACAGGGTCGGGGCGCGGCTCAAGGCCAACGACTCACGCAAGTGCCGCAACGGCCATAGCAAGGCGGCGAAGACCGTCGTTGCGGCGACGGTCTTCGTGGCTTTCAGATCAAGGCTTGGCTTCATCCCCGCCGTGCGCAGCGGCCAGTGCCCGGGCTTTTTCCAGGTGGGCCTGCAGGGTCGGCAGGGCCTGGGTGGCGAAGGCCTTGAGTTCAGCGTCCTTACCGTCCTTGGCGTAATCCTGGAACAGTTCGATGGCCGCTTCGTGGGCCTTGACCTGGTTGTTGGCATAGGCCTGGTCAAAGGACTTGGCGCCGCGCAGCTCGAGGATCATGGCCTTGGCCTTGTCGATCAGGTCGGCATCGGTGGAGACCTTTATGTCCTTGCTGGTGGCCAGCACCTTGAGCTTCTGGTTGGCCGCTCGATGATCCTTGACCATCATGTCGGCGAACGCCTTGACATCACTGCTGGTGCCTTTCTCCTGGGCCAGCTTGCCCGCTTCGACCTCGGCCACGCCCTTGGCCGAGGCGTCTTCGACAAAGTCGTCGGCATCCTGGGCGGCATGGACGGCGCCGACAAGACTGAAGGCCAGTGCAAAGGCCCCGGTGCGCAAAAGTGTACTCATCATGAAAATCCTCGTCTGGGAGTGGTGCTTGGTGGTTTTTTGTGACCACTATCTGTTCTGAACCGCAGACAACGACAGAGGTTCCGGTTTTTCCAATGGAACTCACAAGTGCCGGTGGCTGCGTCCTGGACATTGAGCGACCGAACCCTATGAAGCCTGGCAAAGCGCACTTGCACGTCGGTATCTCGGGCTGGCGCTATGTCCCCGACAAGGCGCGGTTCGATGAGTTGCTCGCCCAACTGCCGCGCGCCGCTGCCCAGGCGTTGAAACTGGCGCACCTGCCCGCTTCACCACGCCAGCACCTGTAGGGAGCCTGCGGGGGAAAAAATCCGCAGCCCCGCGCCAGCGCCGACTATATTGACCTAGTCCCCGCCCGCAGCCAGAGCGCGCGCCATGCTGGATACCCATCAGCTGATCATCTGCGAACATTGCGACTGCGTGTACCAGAAGGCCAGCCTCGGCAAGCACCAGAAAGCCCTGTGTCAGTGCTGCGGCGCCGTGCTGCAGCGCTATAACGGCCTGAGCGTGCAGCAACGCCTGGCCCTGAGCGTCACTGCGCTGATCCTCTGGGTGTTCGCCAACTTCTACCCGATCATGAGCATCAGCCTCAAAGGCCTGCACAACAGCGCTACCCTGTGGGATTCGGTCAAGGCCCTGGCCACCGGGCCCATCACCTTCATCGCCCTGGTGGCGGCGATCTCGATCATCATCGCCCCGGTGTTCCAGTTGCTGTTGTTGATCTGGGTGCTCGGCTTTGCCCTGGCCGGCGGCCGCGCCCCAGGCTTCAGCCTGTGCATGCGCTGGCTGGAAACCCTGCGCCCGTGGAGCATGCTCGAGGTGTGCCTGCTCGGCGCCATGGTCGCGGTGTTCAAGCTGGCCGGCATGCTCGATGTGCTGCCGGGCATCGGCCTGCTGGCCCTGGCGGCCCTGAGCCTGCTGATATTGCGCATCGCCGGGCGCGATATCCGTGAACTCTGGGACCTGCTGCCATGAACCGCCCGCCACGCGCCGCCGAGCTCAACCTGGTGCTCTGCCACGCCTGCGGCATGGCCTGCGACAACAGCAACCAGCCGCACGAGTGCGAGCGCTGCGGTGCGCCGCTGCATGCGCACAAGCCCGATTCCCTGGCCCGTACCTGGGCCTACCTGATCGCCTCGCTGGTGCTCTACATCCCCGCCAACCTGCTGCCGGTGATGAACACCACGTTGTTCGGCAGCGGCGCCGACAGCACCATCATGAGCGGGGTCATGGAGTTCTGGGAGCACGGTGCCTGGGACATCGCCCTGATCATTTTCATTGCCAGCATCGCCGTGCCGGCGACCAAGTTCGTCGCCCTGGCCCTGCTGCTGATCACCGTGCAGCGCCAGAGCACCTGGGCGCAGACGCAACGGGCACGTCTGTACCGCTTCGTCGAGCTGATCGGCTACTGGTCGATGCTCGATGTGCTGGTGGTCGCCCTAGTGGCGGCGCTGGTCAAGTTCCAGGCCCTGGGCGACATCGCGCCACGCCCGGGCATTCTGTTTTTCGGCATGGTCGTGGTGCTGACCATGCTGGCGGCAATGAGTTTCGACCCTAGACTGATCTGGCAGCGCGACAAGGAGCAGGCCGATGACTGATACCCGCCAAGACAGCCCACAACCCGGCCAACCCGCGGTCAAGACCCGCCGTTTCAGCATCTCGCTGGTATGGATCGTGCCGCTGGTGGCCGTACTGGTGGGGTTGTCGCTGGTGGTGCACAACGTCATGCAGCAAGGCCCGACCATCGAGATCACCTTCAAGACCGGCCAGGGCCTGGAGGCCAACAAAACCGCGGTCAAGTACCGCAACGTGGTCATCGGCCAGGTCACCGCCGTGGAGCTGAGCAAGGACCAGAAGAACGTCACCGCCACGGTCAAGCTGGTCAAGCAGGCCGAAAACTTCACCCGTGAAGACGCCAAGTTCTGGGTGGTGCGCGCGCGCATCGGCGCCGGCGGCGTGTCGGGTATCGATACCTTGTTGTCCGGCGACTTCATCGGCGCTGACTCCGGCGAATCGAACACCCGCGCCAAGGCCTTCATCGGCCTCGAATCGCCACCGCCGATCACCTATGGCGAACCGGGCAAGCGCTTTTTCCTGCATGCCAGCGACCTTGGCTCGCTGGGCGTCGGCTCGCCGGTGTACTACCGCAAGATTCCGGTCGGCCAGGTAGTGGCCTACAGCCTCGACGAGAACGGCAAAGGGGTCAGTATCGAGGTGTTCATCAACGCGCCCAACGATGCCTTCGTCACCGACAACACCCGGTTCTGGAACGCCAGCGGTGTCGATGTCGAAGTCGGCGCCAACGGCTTTGCCTTTCGCACCGAGTCGCTGTCATCGGTGATCGTCGGCGGTATCGCCTTTCGCGCCCCGGACTACAGCCCCGACGATCAGGTGGCCGCCGAAGACCGCCAGTTCGAGCTGTTCGACGACCGCGCCCGGGCGCTCGCCCCGCCCCATGGCAAGGCACAGTACCTGAGCCTGCGCTTCGACCAGGCCCTGCGCGGCCTCAAGGTCGGTGCCCCGGTGGAATTCCTCGGGGTGGAAATCGGCTCGGTGGTTTCGGTGAACCTCGACTTCGACGTCGAAAAGCGCACCTTCCCGGTCAATGTCGGTATCGTCATCTACCCGCAACGCCTGGGCCGAGCCCACACCAAGCTGCTCAAGGCACTGAACCACGACCCCGACGACGAAAAGGCCGCCGCGCAATTGCTCGGCTCTTTCGTCGACAACGGCCTGCGCGCCCAGGCCCGCAGCGGCAACCTGCTCACCGGGCAGCTGTACATCGCCCTCGATTTCGACCCCAAGGCGCCCAAGGTGGTGTTCGACCCCACAGCCCGGCCGATTACCATCCCCACCGTACCGGGTAGCCTGGAGCAACTGCAGGAGCAGTTCCAGGCCATGGTCGAAAAGCTCAACCGCCTGCCGCTCGAGCGCATCGCCAACAACCTCGACGCCAACCTGGTGGAATTGCGCAAAAGCTTGCAGCAGTTCAACAGCCGCACCTTGCCGGGCGTCCAGGGCACCTTGCAGGAAGTCAGCAAGACCCTGCAGTCGGCCAACTCGACCCTGGCCGAGGACTCGCCGCAGCGCGAGCAACTGACCCAGACCCTCGACGAGCTGGGGCGCATGTCGCGCTCGCTGCGCGAGTTGGCCGATTACCTGGGACGCAATCCTGAATCGCTGCTGCGTGGCCGGCCCAAGGATGCACCCGCTGACTCGCTGAAACCTTCGTCGCGCAATTGACCGCAGGAGCACACCTATGGCGCATGCCTCCCCGTTTGCAGTGTTGAGCCTGGCGGTGTTGCTGGCCGCCTGCCGCAGCGACCCGATCCACTACCACACGCTGATCCCGCAGCAACCGGCGCCAGCCAGCAGCGTCGATATACAGCTGGAGCAGGTCAGCGTGCCGCCCCAGGTCGATCGGCCACAGGTAGTGATTCGCCAGGGCAACAGCGGCCTGGCGATCCTCGAGACCGAATGGTGGGGCGCAAGCCTCGCCGACGAGTTGCGCAATGCCCTGGTCAACCAGTTCGTCAGCAGCACTGCCCAACCGCGCCAGGGCTTGCGCGTGGAGGTCCAGCGCTTTGACTCGGTGCCGGGGCAATACGCCCTGTTCGATGCCCGCTGGCGCTTGCGTGCCGGCAACGCGGTGCTGAACTGCCGCAGCGTGATCCAGACCCCGGCCGGCACCAGCATCGACGATCTGGTGCTGGCCCACCAACAGAACCTCAAACGCTTCACCGAGC
>NZ_JH650796.1:0-6352 GCF_000259195.1 Pseudomonas donghuensis | reverse complement strand
GGCGCCCCCAGCCACTGCCCGGACGTTCACTGAAACCCGCTCGCCTGCCCGAGGGCCCACTCATGGCCAACAATCGCCCGGTTCACCTGGGCACTGCCCGGGAACTGCTCGACGTGCTGATCCGCGCCGGGCTGATCGCCGTGCTGGTGCTGTTCTGCTTCGACATCTTCAAGCCGTTCCTCAATCTGATGCTGTGGGCGGTGATCCTGGCGATCACCCTCTATCCGCTGAGTCAGCGCCTCGGTGGCTGGCTCGGCGGGCGCCCGCGCTGGGCTGCCGTCGTCCTGGTGATCATCGGCCTGGCCTGCCTGATCGGGCCGCTGAGCCTGCTGGGCGCTTCGGTGGCCGACACCGTGCAACAAGGCATCACCGGCTTCGAGGACCAGCGCATCGAAATCCCGCCGCCACCGGCCAACGTCCGTGACTGGCCGCTGATCGGCGCGCCGCTGTACGGCATTTGGGCCCATGCCAGCAGTGACCTGAGCTGGGCGGCGACCCAGGTCGCGCCGCACCTCAAAGGCCTGAGCAAGACCCTGCTGACACAACTGGCCGGGATTGGCTCGGGCATCCTGATGTTCCTTGTGGCCCTGGTCGTCGCCGGCCTGATCATGGCCAAGGGTACAACCGGCCAACGCGCGGCGGTGGCGATTGCCACCCGCGTCGCCGGCCCGCAGCGCGGCGAACAACTGGCCGCATTGTGCACCGCTACCATCCGCGCCGTAGCCCAGGGCGTGGTCGGCATCGCCTTCATCCAGATGCTGCTGGTGGGTGTCGCCCTGGTCATTATGGGGGTTCCTGCTGCCGGGGTGCTGGCCCTGCTGGTGCTGCTGCTGGGCATCACCCAGCTGCCGGTGTTGTTGATCACCCTGCCGGTGGCGATCTACGTGCTGGCCCATGACGGCGTCAGTCCCAGCACGGTGATCTTTGTCATCTGGATCTTGCTTGCCGGGCTCGCCGACAACGTCCTCAAGCCCATGCTGCTGGGCCGCGGGGTTGCCGTGCCGATGCCGGTGGTGCTGATCGGGGCGCTTGGCGGCATGCTGACCAACGGCATCATCGGCCTGTTCATCGGCCCGGTGGTGCTGGCCGTGGGCTACGAGCTGTTCATGAGCTGGGTGGCGCAGCCGCTGGCCGCCGACAGCCCGGCCGAGGAGCCTGCACTGGAGCCGCCAGGCGCTTCGGGCAGCACCATGGACTAGACTTCAAGCACGGGGGCTGGCAACACAACGCTACCGGAGGTGCCCATGAGCCAGTACCAACGCCTATTCTTGATGGTCGGCTGCGACCTGCGCCACACCCCGGCACTGGAACGTGCCGCCGCCCTGGCGCACGCCACGGGCGCCGCCTTGCATATCTGCGCCTTTATCGACGAGGTCGATACCCTGGGCCTGATGAGCGGCGACGAGCAGCACCTGGACAAGCTGATGCAGGACAACCGCCAGTGGCTGGCCGATGAAGCCACCTTACTGCATGAAAACGGCATCCGCGTCACCACCGACGTGATCCTGGCCCGGGACGTGCTGCAAGCGGTACTGACCCAGGTGGCCGAAATCGGCCCGGACCTGCTGATCAAGGATGTACACCACGAAGCCCTGCTCAAGCGCCTGGTGGTGGCGCCGCTGGACTGGCAACTGCTGCGCGAGTGCCCGTGCCCGGTGCACCTGGTCACCGACGTGCATTGCCCGCTGCCGCGCATCGTTGTCGCCGCTGTCGACCCGACCCACCCCGAACACCCGCACAGCGACCTCAATGAAAGCGTGATCCAGGCCGCAGCCGACCTGGCTCGCCAATGCAGCGCCGAGTTGCACCTGTTGCATGTGTGCGACAGCGCCCACACCCACATGGCCGACTTCGGTGCTGGCACCGTGACCATGCCGGGCTTTGGCGATGATGTGCGCAAGTCGATTCACAAAGCCTTCGAGCGCTTGGCCGAGCGCCACGCGGTACCAGTTGAGCGCCAGCACTTTCTGTCGGCGCCTATTACTCGCAGCATCGCCGAATTCGTCAGCCACAGCCGCGCCGACGTGCTGGTAATGGGCAATCACCCGCGCAAGCTGCTCGAACGCCTGACCGGCAGCACCACCGAGCACGTGCTGGAACAGCGCTTGTGCAACGTGCTGGCGATCCGCGGCGCGGCTTGAGCTTCAGTCGTACTCGGCTTCGGCGTGGTCGCCGAGCAAGCGGCGCTGGCGCGGCGTGGCGGCGGCCAGCACCGCCGGGTTGAACTGAAAGTGCAGGTAGGGCGAAAATTTTTGCGCGACCATGCGTCGGCCGTAGTGCACCTGCAACATGTAACGGCTGCGCTCTGCGCTGCGGTTGTCGCTACCGGCGTGCCACAGCTCGCTGCGAAACACCAGGGCGTCGCCGGCCTGGCACAGCACCGGCTGCGGGGGACGGCCCTGCCAGCTGTGCTCATCCTTGCGTGGCGCGCGCCCTGCCCTGTGGCTCCCGGCAATCACCCGGGTCGGGCACAGGTCGGCGTCGATGTCATCCAGGTACAACTGCACGGTGCAGATCTGCATCGGCAGCTCAAAGGCCGGGTCGGCCATCAGCGCCGGGGCGGCCTCCATCATCAGGTAGTCCAGGTGCAACGGCATGCCCTGGTAACCCGGATGGCAGCGCCAGGCGGTCTGGCCGATGATATGGCAATCCTCACCCAACGCCCCCTCGGCCAGTTCGATCACCCCGGGCAGATCGAGGAACGCCAGCCACAGCGGGTCGCGGTTGAACACACACTTGTAGTGCTCGATCAGGCCGCCGCTGTAATCCCAGTGAAACGCTTTGAGCCGGTCGATGGCGTGACGCAGCAGGTTGACCTGCGCGCTGTCGAGCACGCCCGGCAACACCACGAAGCCGTCGCGGCTCAAGGCCTGCAGGTGCTGCGCGGTAGTGCGGTTCATCAGGGCCTCCACAAGGCCGAGGGTCAGCCTTGGCGCAACCAGTCGATAAAGCGCGCAAACAGCTCGGACTGGGAGTTTATCTCCAGTTTAAGGTAGAGGTTCTTGCGGTGCATGCGCACGGTTTCCGGGGAGATGCCCATTTCGCCGGCGGTGGACTTCACCGAGTGACCGCGCAGGATCATCTGCGCCACTTCGCGCTCGCGCTCGGTCAGCACCTGGCAGCCAAAGCTGTCGAAGGCCGCCTGGACGCTGCCCTGGCTATCCGTTTCGCGGGTTTGCGCAAGGCCGTGCTGGGCGAAGCGGCTGATCAGTTCACGCACCATCGGCTCCACCGCCTGCAGCAGGTGCAGTTGCTCGACGCTCAGGGGGCTGGCGCCGTAGCCCTGGAACAGGCTCAGGGAGATCTTGCTGTGTGGGTCGATGTCGACGATGTAGTAGCTGTCTTCGGTGCAGCCCGTGCCCAGGTAGTAGGTCTTGTAGTAGTCGCTGTCGAAGAAGTGGTCCGGTGCGATCTCCTGCAGGTGGTAAAAGCCTTGCGCCAGGCCCTTCTCCACCGCCAGGCAGAACGGGTCGAGCAGGTAGCCGGCGGTGAAGTAGCGGTTGAGGATCGCATCGCGGTAACGCTCGGGAATGCCTTGCTGGTAGAGCAGCTGCGGCGGCTGGCCCTGGCGTTCGAGGCTGATCATCATCGACTCGACCGCCACCAACTGGCTCAGGGCGGCAGCGAGGGTTGCCAGGGCGTCCGTCTCGTGACTGCGGGCAAAGGCGTGCTGCAGCGCTGCATGCCATTGCTGCAGGGCAGAGAAAGACAGGCAGATCGGGGTGTCGGCGGTGGCTCGGCTCATGCCCGGCAGTCTAGGCTCCCACAGCGGGTTTGTGTAGCCGGACCTGTGGGAGCGGGCTCGACCCGCGATCGAGCGCGAAGCGGTCGTAGTCCAGCCAACACTTGATGCATTGAATGGACTAGCCTCATCGCGGGTCAAGCCCGCTCCCACAGGCCTTCACTGACCAGTTCTTCTGCCGTTTCGACAATGCACTGACGCAAGGTCTCAACGATCTCGTCCACCTGGGCATGGGTGATGATCAGCGGCGGCGACATCACGTTCAGGTGCATGATCGGCCGTACCAGCAAGCCCTTGGCCTGGGCCCGGCGGTGGATGCGCTCGCCGATGTTGACCTCATCGGCAAACAGCGCCTTGCTGCGCTTGTCGGCAACGAATTCGACACAGGCCATCAGCTTCATGCAGCGCACCTCGCCCACCAGCGGCAGCCCGGCCAGGCTCTGCAGGCGCTGCTCCAGGTAGCCGCCGACCTCATCGACATGGGCCAACAGGTTCTCCCGCTCGATGATCTCGATGTTTTTCAACGCCGCGGTGCAGCACACAGGGTGGCCGCTGTAGGTAAAACCGTGGGTAAAGCAGCGGCCCTTGCCCGGCTCGGCGATGACCTTCCAGATGCGCTCGGAGAAGATGCACGCGCCCAGCGGCAAATAGGCCGAGGTCAGGCCCTTGGCGGTGGTGATGATGTCCGGCTGCACGCCGAACAGCGCCTGCGAGGCAAAAAACTTGCCCAGGCGGCCAAAGGACGTCACCACCTCGTCGGCAACGAAGAGGATGTCGTAGGACTGGCACACCTGCCACATGCGCAGGAAGTAGTCCTTGGGCGGGATGATCACCCCGCCCGAGCCCATGATCGGCTCGGCAAAGAACGCCGCGACGTTGTCGGCGCCCAAGGACAGGATCTTGTCTTCGAACTCGGCCACCAGAAAGTCGAGAAACGCCGCCTCGTCCATGCCATCCGGCGCCCGGTACGGGTTGGGGTTGGAGACGTGGTGGATCAACTCATGGCCATAGTCGAACTCGGGCACGCGGTCGGCGGCCTTGTTGCCGATCGACATGGTCAGGCAAGTGGAGCCGTGATAGGCGTTGTAGCGGGCGATCACGTGCTTTTTGTGCGGCTTGGCGCGGCAGTTCTGGTAGTACTGGATCAGCCGGTAGGCGGTATCGACCGCCGTCGAGCCGCCGGTGGTGAGGAACACGTGATCGAGATCGCCCGGAGCGAGGCTGGCGAGTTTTGCGCACAGTTCGATGGCGACGTTGTTGGCCATGTCCGAGAACGGGTTGGAATAGGCCAACTGGCGCACCTGGTCGGCGATGGCCAGGGCCATCTCTTCACGGCCCAGGCCGATGTTGGTGCACCACATGCCGCCGACGGCATCGAGCAAGCGCTGGCCATCGGTGTCGTAGATATAGGCGCCCTGGCCTTCGACGATGTTCAGCGCACCGTGTTCGGCGTGCTCATCGAACACGTGGTAACCGTGCATGTAGTGGGCTTTGTCGGCCGCCACCAGGCAATCATTGGCGGCGGGTGCTGAAAAGGTTTTGTTTGGGGTGGCCATGGCAGTGTCCTTGGCGAGGGGAAAATGGCAATCAGCTACCGGTCTTGACCGTGCTCCAGACCCGGGTAATGGCGCGCATGTCCTTGCCGCTCTGGGTCTTCTGCGCGAACAGGCGCTGGCGGGTGGCGGCGTCCGGGTAGATCGCCGGGTCGTCACGAATCTCGGCCTGCACCAGCGCCGTGGCGGCGGCGTTGCTGTTGGCGTAATGGATGTAGTTGGTGACCTTGGCGATGTTCGGCGGCTGCAGCAAAAACTCGATGAAGCGATGGGCGTTGGCCACGTGCGGCGCGTCGCTGGGCAGGTACAAGTTGTCGAACCAGATCAGCGAGCCTTCCTGGGGGATGAAGAACGCCAGCTTGATGGGCTTGTTCGCCTCCTCTGCCCGCGCCTGTGCGGTGGCATAGTCGCCGGACCAGGTCAGGGCCAGGCAGGTATCGCCATTGGGCAGGCTGGTCAGGTAATTGACCGAGTCGAATTTCTTGATGAATGGCCGCACGCCGAGCAGCAGCGCCTGGGCGGCTTCAAGGTCATCGGCTGTGGCGCTGTTGGGGTCGCGCCCCAGGTACTTGAGGGCCAGCGGGATCACTTCGCTGGGCGCGTCCATCAGGGTCACGCCGCAGTCGGCAAAGCGCGAGACAATCTTGGGGTCAAAGAGCATGGCCAGCGAACCGATGGGCGCGTCGGGCATGCGTGCCTTGATCTTGTCGACGTTGTAGGTCACCCCGGAACTGCCCCAGGTGTAGGGCGCCGAGTAGACAAGGCCCGGGTCGTAGCCTTGCAGGTTGCTCACGACCTGCGGGTCGAGATTGCTCCAGCTTGGCAGCTGCGTTTTGTCCAGCGGCTGGAACACCTGCGCCTTGATCAGCGGCGGTACCAGGGAGGCGTTGAGTACCACCAGGTCGTAGCCCGAGCGCCCGGTCAGCAGTTTGGTCTGCACCGTTTCGTAGCCGTCGAAGGTGTCGTAGATCACCTTGATGCCGGTGGCTGTTTCAAAGTCGGCGAGGGTCGTTTCGCCGATGTAATCCGTCCAGTTGTACAGCCTGAGTGTGTTGCC
>NZ_JH650795.1:5909-12284 GCF_000259195.1 Pseudomonas donghuensis | reverse complement strand
CCGGCTCCCACAGGATTGGCAGTGGTCATGCGATAGATGCAGTACCTGTGGGAGCTGGCTTGCCAGCGATGGGGCCAGTCCAGCCAATACATCAGGTGGTGTCTGGATTGCGAGCGCTTCGCACTCGATCGCGGGTCGAGCCCGCTCCCACAGGATTGGTGCAGGGCCCGCGATGAGGTCATTAGATAGACAAATTCAGTACCCGCTCACCCTGGGTACTCCCCGCAGGCTGCCTGCGGTTCACCGCCAGCTCGCCCATCTTGATCAGGCGCGTGCGGGTGACATTGCGGCTCAAACCCAACAAGTTCGCCGTATGCACCTGGTTGTAATGACTGAACCGATACGCCGCGCGCAACAGCGCATCCTCGACCTTCTCGTGCAAGGCACCCGCGGGCTGCTCGAACAGCTTCTGGAACGCCCGCTGCAGCAGCCCTTCAGCCGAATCATCGGGGCCAGGGCTGTCGTCGGCGCGCTCGATGCGCATGTTCGACAGGCGCAGGTCGTCCTGGCGGATCACCCCGTCGCGGCAGATCAGCAAGGTGTGATGGATGACGTTTTCCAGTTCGCGGATATTGCCCGGCCAACCGTAACTGCACAGCTTGGCTTCGGCCTCGCTGCTAAGGCTGACGTCGCCATAGCCCAGGCGCTGGCTGTAGGCCTGGATGAAGTGGCGGGTCAGCGGCAGGATGTCACCCGGGCGCTCGCGCAGTGGCACCAGTTCCAGGCTGACCACGTCGAGGCGGTAGTACAGGTCTTCGCGAAAGTGCCCGGCGTTGATGGCTTTTTCCAACTGCACGTTGGTTGCCGCCAGCACCCGTACATCGATGGGAATGCTCTTGCGCGAGCCCAGGCGCACCACTTCACGTTCCTGCAACACGCGCAGCAGCTTGACCTGGATCGGCATCGGCAAGTCGCCGATCTCATCCAGGAACAAGGTGCCGCCATTGGCCTCTTCGAACCAGCCGGCCTTGGAACCGAGGGCGCCGGTGAACGCGCCTTTTTCGTGGCCGAACAGCTCGGCCTCGACCAGCGATTCGGAAAACGCCCCGCAGTTGACCGCGACGAAAGGCTTGTCGCGCCGCCCGCTCAAGTTGTGGATGTGCCGGGCCACCAGCTCTTTGCCGGTGCCGGTCTCGCCGATGATCAGCACGCTGGCTTCACTTGGCGCGACCCGTTGCAGGTGCGCCAGCAAGGCCCGCGACTTGGGGTCTTCGAACACCTGCGCCGTGGCGCGGATCGAGGTGGCCAGGGCCGGGGAGGGCGGTAGGGTCAACAATTGCATGGCGGTCACACTATGAGTAGAAGGTCGGAGTCGGCAATTGCCCGCGCAGGGCCCATTCACCGAGTTCGTGCAGCTTGTAGTCGAGCGGGTCGTGCAGGCTTTGCGTGCGCAGGTTGCGCCAGTGCCGGTCGAGGCCCACCGAGGCCTGGGTGGCACGGGCGCCGGTAACCTCGAAGACCTTGCTGCAGATCTCCAGGCCATCCCGGCTGGCGGCGACCTTGGCGGTGGCGATGGTCACCGCCAGGCGCCCGCGCTGTTCGGCACTCAGCGCCGCGCCCTTGGCCCAGGCCTGGTCCAGCGCCTGGGCGGCCTGCTCGACCAACAGGCGTGCACCCTGCAGGCGCACCCAGAAGTCACCGAAATGGTTGAGTACATAAGGGTCGGCGCTGCTCTGTTCGGCCGCTGACTTGAACCACGGCCGCGATTCGCGCAGGGCGTAATGCCGGGCCTCCTCGAAGGCGCCTTCGGCGATGCCGAGGAAGATCGTGGCGAAATGCAGTTGGGCAATCAGCGGCCGCAGGCAGGCGAACGGTGTGCTCAAGGGGCCGGGGTTGAGCAGCAGGTCGCTTTCTTCCACCCGTACCCGTTCGAAGGTGGCGCTGCCGCTGTCGGTCTGGCGCTGGCCCATGTTGTGCCAGTCGTTGTGCAAGGTGATGCCGGTGCGGCCACTGGGAATCGCGGCGATCAACAGCTTGCCGCCGGCGTTCTCGTCGATTGCCGAGGCGATGAGCATCTCTGAATCGCTGGCGCCGGAGCAGAAGCTTTTTTTGCCGGAGAATTCACGAAAACTACCGCGGTCCTTGACCACCGTGCGGGTGTCCAGGGGGTTGAGGGCATTGCCCCAGAACCAGCTTTTGCGCGCGGTCAGTTCGAACCAGGGCTGCCACTGCGCCGGGGTGGCGAACAGGCGCACGGTGGCGAGCATCAGGTGATGAAAGCCGAACACATGGGCCAGCGAGCTGTCGACCCGGGCGAACTCACGTACCACCTCGAAGGTTTGCGACCAACTGGCGCCCAGGCCGCCGAAGTCGCGGGGGATACTCAAGGCCAGCAGGCCGCTGCTGCGGATGGCATCGCGTTCGGCCTTGGGCGTACCGCCCAGGCGGTCGCGTTCGACCGCGGTGCGGGCGAACTCATTGGTCAGTTCCCGCGCGATTTGCAGAGGGGTCGATGGCGTGCTGTGCAAAGGTTGCGCTCACTTGCTCTATGAGGGTGGCACTGATGCTAAGGGATCTAAAAAACTGAAAATAAATAACTTATAGGACTTTCGATATGTCGATTTACATATCTCTTTTAGTTCTATATTTGTACGTATTTATTCTTTTTAATTTTATTTGCTCGGGCGCACTCTGCACTTCAAGCACTGCGCGGCAGTGCACCCTAGGACGAGGAAGCAGCGCATGACCATCAAGGCGATCAACGTACGCAATCAGTTCAAAGGCACGGTCAAGGAGATCATCGAAGGCCCGGTGGTATCGGAAATCGATGTGCAGACCTCCGCAGGCATCGTCACCTCGGTGATCACCACCCGCTCGGTGCACGAGCTGGAACTGCGGGTCGGCAGCGAAGTGATTGCCTTCGTCAAATCCACCGAGGTGTCGATCGCCAAGCTATGAGGCCTTGCCCGCCAGCTGAAAGCGACATACCTGACCACCACGCAGCATGCATTCCAGGTGCTGCACATCCCCGCCACCCAGGCTGCCGATCAGCGCCAGGTCGAGCTCACAGACTTCAGGGTGAGCCTCGGCCAGCTGATGGAACACGCAGTTGTGGGCGATGATCTGCGCCGGGCCCCCGGAGCGGAAAAATACCTGGGATTCGTAGCCGACTTCCTTCATCTCATCGATGCTCATGTCCGTAGCCCGATAGAGCAGGGCGGTGAGCAACGCCTGTTGGGTGTGGCCAAGGCCTTCGAACATCAGTCGACCTCGCTCAGAACTTGTCCGGGAACTGCTTGACCAGCGCCGCCGTCAAGGCATTGGCAAGGCTGAGGATATACTCGCGCATGTGCTGCCAGTAGGGTATTGAGTGTCGCTTCTGGCAGGTAGGGGTTGGCACTGGCAAGGAACTTGGCCAGGGCCTTGGCGTTGTTGCTCAGATCGGTTACAGCATACAAATATGTCGTTATTGCCTGGGCTGCCGAATGGTCGCTGCCCGCCGACGGGCGGTGGGCAGCGGTTCAGGCCGGCTCAGCTTTTGGCCGCTTCCGGCAGGATCATGTGGCTAGGCGCTTGCGCCGCCTTGCCGCGTGCCACGCAGTAATACAGCACGCTCGGCACCACCAGGCCGATGATCCACGACAGGTCGACACCGCCCAGGTGGGCAACCATCGGGCCGGTGTAGAGCTTGGTGGAAATGAACGGCATCTGCACCAGCACGCCGACGGTGTAGACGATGATGCCCGGCAGGTTCCAGCGCCCGTAGCGGCCGTTGGGGTCGGCCAGCGCCGGCACGTCGTAGCGTTCCTTGGTGATGAAGTAGTAGTCCACCAGGTTGACCGCACTCCAGGGGACGAAGAAGGTCAGCAGGAACAGGATGAACGACTTGAACGCCGCCAGGAACGAATGCTGGCCGAGCAGGGCGATCAGGGTCGAGGCACCGACAATGGCCAGGACGAAGAACAGGCGCTGGCGGCGCGTCACTTCGATGTGCCCGCGAAAGCCACTGATGATGGTGGCGATGCACATGAAGCTGCCGTAGGAGTTGAGGGTGGAGATGGTCACCTTGCCGAAGGCGATGCTGAAGTACAGCAGCGCGGCGGTCGCGCCGGTACCGCCCAGGCCGACGATGTAGGCCACTTCACGGCCGGAGAACTGGCCGTTGGCAATGGCCGCAGCGAACACCCCGAGCACCATCGATGCCTGGGCGCCGACCACCGAACCCAGGCCTGCGGCGAGGAAGGTCTTGAACGATGAGGTGTTGCTCGGCAGGTAGCGCGAGTAGTCGGCGACATACGGGCCGAAGGAGATCTGCCAGGACGCCGACAGCGACACCGCGAGCAGGAACGAGGCCCAGGTGAAGTGGCGGTTTTCCAGGAGCTGGCCGATGTCGCTGATGACCATGATGCGGCTGAACAGGTAGACGAAGGCGATGATCCCCAACACGCTGGCGACCCGGCCGATCCAGTGGATCATACGGTAGCCGAACACCGTGGCGAGGACGATGACCCCGGCGAAGATCAAGATGCCGGCACTGTCGCTGACGCTGAGCAACTGGCCGATGGCCTGGCCCGAGAGCACGGTGCCGGTGGCGGTGAAGCCCAGGTACATCAGGCACACCAGGGCAATCGGGATGGCCGCGCCATACACGCCGAACTGCACGCGGCTGGAGATCATCTGCGGCAGGCCGAGTTTCGGCCCCTGGGCGGCGTGCAGGGCCATGACCGCGCCGCCGACCAGTTGGCCGAGCAGCAGGCCGATCAGCGACCAGAACACATCGCCGCCGAGCACCACGGCCAGGGCCCCGGTGACGATTGCGGTGATCTGCAGGTTGGCGCCCAGCCACAGGGTGAACTGGCTGTACAGGCGTCCGTGTCGTTCGTTTTCCGGGATGTAGTCGATCGAGCGGCGCTCGATCAGGGGCTTGCTGCGCGAGGCATTGGCCTGGGTCATTGCTCGGGATCTCCGCCTATTGTTGTGTTGTCGCGGTCGGGTCGCCAGTCGATCGCAAGTGGGCGACTGAAACAGATATGAGCATGTATATACAAATACGGTCAAGTGAAGGTGTCGGCTTTGATGCGCCCATCCGTCGCGATAGGTGGGTGCGATGATTTCGGGCATAAGGTTATGCTGTTGCGAAATATTACAAAGCCGGTGAGGGAACAATGCCATTAAAGGACTTGCTGTTGGCGCTGGTGGTGATCGTCGCCTGGGGCGTCAACTTCGTGGTCATCAAGGTTGGCCTCGATGGCCTGCCGCCGATGTTGCTGGGGGCCTTGCGCTTTGCCCTGGTGGCGTTTCCGGCGGTGCTGCTGGTCAAGCGCCCGCAATTGCCCTGGTGCTGGCTGATCGCCTATGGCGCGACCATTTCCCTGGGCCAGTTCGCCTTTCTGTTCGAGGCCATGGGTAACGGCATGCCGCCGGGCCTGGCGTCGCTGGTGCTGCAATCCCAGGCGTTCTTCACCCTGTTTTTTGCCGCGATCTTTCTCGGCGAGCGGCTGCGCGCGGCCAGCGTGCTGGGCTTGCTGGTGGCCGCCGGCGGCCTGACCCTGATCGGCAGCGAGAACGGCGCCAGCGTGCCGTTTTTCGCCTTGCTGCTGACCCTGTGCGCCGCGTCGATGTGGGCTATGGGCAATATCATCACCCGGCGTTTCGGCAACATCGACCTGGTGGCTCTGGTGATTTGGGGTGGGCTGGTGCCGCCGCTGCCGTTCCTGGCCCTGTCCTGGTGGCTGGAAGGTCCCGAGCTGATTGAACGCTCGCTACGCGACATTGGCTGGAGCTCGATTTTGTCGCTGGCGTACCTGGCTTTTGTAGCCACCATGCTGGGCTACAGCTTGTGGAGCCACCTGCTGTCGCGTTACCCGGCGGGCAAGGTGGCGCCGTTCTCGCTGCTGGTGCCGGTGGTGGGCCTGAGTTCCTCGGCGCTGCTGCTGGATGAGCGCCTGACACCGCTGCAAGGCTGGGGGGCGTTACTGGTGATGGCCGGGCTGTTGGTCAACGTTTTCGGCCCGCGCTTGCGCCAGCGAATGCTGGCCCGGTTGGCCGATTAGGGCAAAGCATGACCGCCGACAATGTTTGCTCGGCGCAGGGTGGTTAGCGTCTTGTGGGTTGTGCATTGGAAGGCACGGCTCTAATATCCAAGTGTTTTCTTGTGTTATTGCGCTCAACCACCACGGACGTACAAATGGATTTGCATACTTCCCTCTGGCTGTTCCAGGCCGTTCAGGCCATTGGCCTGAGCCTCTGGCTCTGCATCGCGGTACTCAACAACCTGCAGGCGTTTCGCGCCTCTCTCGGTGCGGTCGGCGCGACCATGGCGATGGCGCCGCTGCGCCAGGCACCGACCATCGACTTCCCGCTGTTGTCCCGGGCCCTGCATTCCACGGCTGCACATCGAATCGCCCTGGTGGTCGTGCTGGTGCTACAGGTCGC
>NZ_JH650795.1:0-5899 GCF_000259195.1 Pseudomonas donghuensis | reverse complement strand
CGGGGCCCCAGCCACTGCCCTGATCGGCAGCTACGCCCTGCTGATCGGCGCGGGGCTTGAGGCGGCGCGGCCCTGGCTGAACCTGGCGCTGAGCGCGTTTCTCGGTTTTACCTTCGCCATGCTGCTAGGCGGCCTGTGGTTCGGTTACTGGATTCGCCAGGAGGGGTTGCAACTGACCCATCTGGTACTGGTGCTCTGGGCCTTGCTGGCCTTCGTGGTGTTCAACGTGCAGTGGGCCTGAGGCCAGCCTCACAGGGAGTGGTGGATGAACAGCAAGAATCTCGCGCTTGGTACGCTGCTGGCGGGTGCCGCCCTGGCGGTGCTGGTGGTCTGGCAACAGGCGCACACCGCACAGGCCTCGGCACCGGCGCCGCGGACGCTGGTCAAGGTGGCACTGGGCACCGTGCAGCGCGGTCCGGCCAATGGTTTTTTCGCCGGGGTCGGCGAGCTTGAGGCGGCGCGCCAGGTGCTGGTCTCGGCCGAAATCGGCGGGCGGGTGACACGCATCAACTTCGTCTCCGGGCAGAAGGTGCGCCGTGGCGACGTACTGCTGACCCTCAACGATGCCCCCGAGCAGGCCGAGCGCATTCGCCTGCAGGCGCAACTGCACAACGCCCGGATCAACCACCGCCGGGTGCGCGACCTGGTCGCGGAAAACGCCGCCACCCAGGAGCAGCTCGACAACGCCCTGGCCGCACGCGACATGGCCAGCGGCGAGCTGGCGCACACCGAGGCGGTGATCGCGCAGAAGACCATCCGTGCGCCGTTCGACGGTGTGTTGGGCATTCGCAAGGTCAACGAAGGTCAGTACCTGAATGTCGGCGATGCGATCGTCAGCCTGATCGACACCCGCACCCTGTATGTGAACTTCTCCCTCGACGAGCAACTGAGTATCCACCTCGCACCCGGGCAGCCGGTCGACGTGCTGCTCGATGCCTATCCCGAGCGAACCTTTGCGGCGCGCATCAGTGCCATCGACCCACTGATCGACCGTTCGCGCACGGTACAGGTGCAGGCGACCCTGGATAACGCCGATGCGCTGCTCAAGGCCGGCATGTATGCCAGCGTCAAGGTTGCCGACCCGCAGGTGGCCGAGGTGCTCAGCCTGCCGGAAACCGCGGTGACCTATACCGCCTACGGCGACACGGTGTTTCTTGCCCGCCATGACGAGCAGCAGCAGGCGCTGGTGGTGCAGCGGGTGCCGGTGAAGATCGGCGAACGCCAGGATGGCCGGGTGATCATCCTTGAAGGGCTGCGGGAGGCCGACCAGGTGGTGACCTCCGGGCAGCTCAAGCTCAGTGACGGGGTCGCGGTCGAAGCCACCGAAGACACCCTGCAAGCCCCGGCGCTGTCCGGCTCCTGACCGATTGTCCAGAGACCCTTAGATGAAATTCACCGATCTGTTCGTGCGTCGGCCGGTGCTGGCGCTGGTGGTCAGCATCCTCATTCTGCTGCTGGGCATCCTCTCCCTGCGCCAGCTGCCGATCCGCCAGTACCCGATGCTGGAGAGCTCGACCATCACCGTCACCACCGAATACCCCGGCGCCTCGGCCGAGCTGATGCAGGGCTTCGTCACCCAGCCGATTGCCCAGGCGGTGTCGTCGGTCGAGGGCATCGATTACCTGTCGTCGTCCTCGGTGCAGGGCCGCAGCCTGGTCACTGTGCGCATGGAGCTCAACCGCGACTCCACCCAGGCGCTGACCGAGGTCATGGCCAAGGTCAACCAGGTGCGTTTTCGCCTGCCCGAGCAAGCCTATGACCCGGTGATCGAACGCTCGTCCGGCGAGTCGACGGCGGTGGCCTATATCGGCTTTGCCAGCAACAGCCTGTCGACCCCGGCGATGACTGACTACCTGGCGCGGGTGGTCGAGCCGATCCTGACCACCATCGACGGTGTGGCCAAGGTCCAGGTATTTGGCGGCCAGACCCTGTCGATGCGCCTGTGGATCGACCCGGCGCGCCTGGCCGCGCGCGGCCTGACTGCCGCGGATGTGGCCGAGGCGGTCAGGCGCAACAACTACCAGGCGGCGCCCGGCAAGGTCAAAGGCCAGTTCGTGGTCTCCAATATCCGCGTCAATACCGACTTGACCAGCGTCGGCGAATTTCGCGAGCTGGTGATCCGCAACGACGGCAATGGCCTGGTGCGCATCAAGGATGTCGGCACTGTTGAGCTGGGCGCCGCCTCGGTGGAAACCAGCGCCTCCATGGACGGCGTGCGCGCCGTGCACCTGGGCCTGTTCCCGACCCCCGGCGGCAACCCGCTGGTGATCGTCGACGGCATCCGCAAGGTGCTGCCGGACATCCGCAAGACGCTGCCGCCGGACGTCAAGGCCGAGCTTGCGTTCGAGACCGCGCGCTTCATCCAGGCCTCCATCGACGAAGTGAGCAAGACCTTGCTCGAAGCGCTGCTGATCGTGGTCATCGTCATCTACCTGTGCCTGGGGTCGCTGCGCACCGTGCTGATCCCGGTGGTAACCATTCCGTTGTCGATGCTCGGTGCGGCGGCGCTGATGCTGATGTTCGGCTTCAGCCTCAACCTGTTGACCTTGCTGGCCATGGTCCTCGCCGTCGGCCTGGTGGTGGACGATGCCATCGTCGTGGTCGAGAACGTCCACCGTCATATCGAAGAGGGCAAGACCCCGGTGGCCGCGGCCCTGGTGGGGGCGCGGGAAGTGGCCGGGCCGGTGATCGCCATGACCATCACCCTGGCTGCGGTGTATGCACCGATCGGCATGATGGGCGGCTTGACCGGTGCGTTGTTTCGCGAGTTCGCCCTGACCCTGGCCGGAGCGGTGGTGGTGTCCGGTGTGGTGGCCTTGACCCTGTCGCCGGTGATGAGCTCGTTCCTGTTGCAGGCCAAGCAATCCGAAGGGCGCATGGCCCATGCCGCCAACCGTTTTTTCGACGCCCTGGCCAGACGCTACAGCCGGGCGCTGGAATTCTCCCTGGCGCGGCGCTGGCTGAGCGCCGGGTTTGCCTTGCTGGTGCTGCTCAGTTTGCCCTGGCTGTACGGCCTGCCTCAGCGCGAGCTGGCGCCGACCGAAGACCAGGCCGGGCTGCTGACCGCGATCAAGGCACCGCAGCACGCCAACCTCGAATACGTCGAGCGCTTCGCCGACAAGCTCGACCAGGTCTACAAGCGTCTGCCAGAAACGGTCAGCACCTGGATCATCAACGGCAGCGACGGCCTCGCCTCGGGCATCGGCGGTATCAACCTGTCGCTGTGGGACGAGCGCGAGCGTACCGCCTCGCAGATTCAGGTCGACCTGCAGGCGGCGGTCAACGATGTCGAAGGCACCAGCATCTTCGCCTTCCAGTTGCCGGCCTTGCCGGGTTCCACCGGCGGCTTGCCGGTGCAACTGGTGCTGCGCAGCTCCCAGGACTACCAGGTGCTGTACCAGACCATGCAGGAGATCAAGCAAAAGGCCCGGGACAGCGGCTTGTTCGCCGTGGTCGACAGCGACCTGGACTACAACAACCCGGTGGTTCAGGTGCGCGTCGATCGGGCCAAGGCCAACAGCCTGGGCATTCGCATGCAGGACATCGGCGAGTCGTTGGCGGTGCTGGTGGGCGAGAACTACTTGAACCGCTTCGGCCTCGAAGGGCGTTCCTACGATGTCATCGCCCAGAGCCCGCGTAGCCAGCGCCTGACCGCGCAAACCCTGACCCGCCAGTACGTGCGCAGCGAAGACGGCACGTTGGTGCCATTGTCGACCGTGGTGCAGGTGTCCGAGCAGGTCGAGCCGAACAAGCTGACCCAGTTCAACCAGCAGAACGCCGCCACCTTCCAGGGCATCCCGGCGGCCGGAGTGACCCTGGGTGATGCGGTGGCATTTCTCGATCAGGTGGCAGCGTCGCTGCCGGCCGGCTTCAGCTACGACTGGCAATCGGATGCACGCCAGTACACCCAGGAGGGCAGTGCGCTGATGCTGGCGTTCCTGGCCGCGGTGATCGTCATCTACCTGGTGCTGGCGGCGCAGTATGAGAGCCTGGTCGACCCGCTGATCATTCTGATCACCGTGCCGCTGTCGATCAGTGGTGCGTTGATCCCGCTGGCGCTGGGCTATGCGACGGTGAACATCTACACCCAGATCGGCCTGGTGACCTTGATCGGCCTGATCAGCAAGCACGGTATCCTCATGGTCGAATTCGCCAACACCCTGCAGGAACACGAGCAGCTCGACCGCGCGGCGGCGATCAGCAAGGCGGCGCAGATTCGCCTGCGGCCGATCCTGATGACCACCGCGGCCATGGTGGTCGGCCTGATCCCTTTGCTGTTCGCCTCCGGTGCCGGTGCCAACAGCCGCTTTGGCCTGGGGTTGGTGATTGTCTGCGGGATGTTGATCGGCACCTTGTTCACCCTGTTCGTGCTGCCCACGGTGTACAGCCTGCTGGCGCGCAAACACGCAATCGCCGCGAGTACACCGCGCGCGGTGTCCCTGGCTGATGCGCTGAGGAGCGAAGGATGAACAGAGTGAACCTGGCCCTGGCCTGTGTGATTTCGAGCCTGGCCCTGGCGGGCTGCAAGGTCGGCCCCGACTATGCAAAGGCAACCCCTGCGCCCATCCCCTTGAGCACGCCGCAACAGCAGCAGTTCGCCCAGCAGGCGCAACTGCCGGCGCAGTGGTGGTCGTTCTTCGAGGACCCGCAGCTGAACCGCCTGGTCGACACCGCGCTCCAGCACAACCACGATATCCGCCAGGCCCAGGCCAACCTGCTGGCGGCGCGGGCGCTGTTCGATGACCGGCGCCTGGACCAGTACCCGGGCGTTACCGCACGCAGCGGCTTCAGCCAGAGCCTTGAGCAGCAGCAACCGGCCGATGGCAGCGACCCGCAGCGCATGTTCTCGCGCAGTTATCGCGCAGGGTTTGACGTGCAGTGGGAGATCGACCTGTTCGGCCGCTTGCAACGCCTGACCGCCGCTGCCGAGGCACGCTCGGAGGCGGCGCGCGCCGACCTTGAACAGATGCGCCTGAGCATCGCCGCCGAAGTCGCCCGCGCCTACTACCAGCAGCAGGGTTTGCACCGCAGCCTGGAAGTGGCGCAGGCCCAGGTCGAGGCCTGGCGCGAAACCCTGAAACTCACCAGTGCCCAGGTGCGTGCCGGCAGCGGTCAGTACGAGGACGAGCAGAACGCCCATGCCAATCTGCTGCTCAGCGAAGCGGCGGTGCCGCCATTGCAGGCATCGATCCAGGAGGCCGGGTACCGCCTCGATGTGCTCACCGGGCGCGCGCCGGGCCTTGCCGAGGCGTCAGGGCAAGCACGCTTTCTGCCACCGCTGGCGCGACAACTGCCCTTGGGCGATGTCAACGCGCTGATCAACAACCGCCCGGATGTTGCCAGTGCCGAGCGGCAACTGGCAGCCAGCAGCGAAGACGTTGGCGTGGCCACCGCCGAGCTGTACCCGCGCCTGGACCTGGGCGGGTTTATCGGCTTCTTCGCCTTGCGCAGTGGCGACCTGGGCAGTGCCGCGCGCGCTTATGAGCTGGCGCCGACAGTCACCTGGCCGGCGTTGCGCCTGGGTAACGCCAAGGCTCGCTTGCGTGCTGCGCAGGCGCAAGCGCAAGGGGCGCAGGCGCGCTATGAGCAGTCACTGTTGCTGGCCCGCGAAGAAGTGGAAAACGCCGTCACGCGCCTGGCGCGCAACCAGACCCGCCTTGGTGCGTTGATGCAATCGGCGGCGCATGGCGCCGATGCCATCGACATCGCCTCCAAGCGCTATCGGCGAGGGGCGGGTACCTACATGGCGGTGCTGGAAAACCAGCGCGCGTTCTTCTTGATCAAGCGTGAAGTGGCAGAGGCAGAGACCGCTTCGTACCTGAATGCGATTGCGCTGTACAAGGCGCTGGGCTGGGGGAGTGGCGCGGTGCAGTGATCGGCTCATCGCGGGTCCGGCGTA
>NZ_AJJP01000212.1:5000-13669 GCF_000259195.1 Pseudomonas donghuensis | reverse complement strand
CCAGGGCAGTGAAGGGGGAGTGATTGAATCCCCGGTGCATCCAGCCCAGCCCATCGACCTGTTCTTGACCTGCGTTGTAGTCGCCGATGACCGGCGGCAGCTCGCTCAGGGTCGGGCTCAGCAACAGGTCAAAGCGTTGGAAGAACCCGCCCAGTTTCCGACTGACCAGGTTGCGCTGATCCATCGCCGCGAGCAGCTCGGTAGCCGACAGTGCTTTGCCATAACGGTGCAGCGCCAGGGTTGCCGGTTCCAGCCATTGAGCGTTGAGCGGGCGGCAAGTCTCGGCACTCAGGGCATCAAGCCAGGCTGCGGTGTTGCTGCCCCAGAAGCGCGCGTTCATCTCGACGAAAGCCTCCCACGACAGACCGATATCCAGGTCTACCTGCTGGCAGTGGTGACCAAGACTCTCCAGGGTTCGGACCAATCCCTGAAGCGCCTCGACCATCAGCGGATTGCTGCGCCGGCCATTGAGCGGATGCCACTGCACGGCAATTTTCAAGGTGCCAGGTGCTTGCTTCAGCGCGCTCAGGTAACTGCTTTGTGCAGGGGCCAGCGGGTACGGATCGCCCGCTTGCGCCCCGGCCATGCAATCGAGCAGCAGGGCGCTGTCGCGCACCGTACGGCTGAGCACACCCTGAACCGCTAGGCCGTTCCAGGCTTCGTCCATGAATGGCCCCATGGAAATCAGCCCGCGTCCGGGCTTGAGCCCGAACAAGCCACAGGCCGCCGCTGGCACCCGGATCGAGCCGCCGCCATCGGTGGCATGGGCAACCGGTACCATGGCGCTGGCCACCGCGGCCGCCGAGCCACCGCTGGAGCCACCGGCGCTGCGGTTCAGGTCCCAAGGGTTGCGGGTCGGGCCGCACAGGCGCGATTCGGTGGTGGTGCTGATGGCCAGTTCCGGCGTGGTGGTACGCCCCAGGGTGAGCAGTCCGGCGCGGCGAAAACGCTGCATCAGGAACGAGTCGGCCGTGCTGGCGGTGCCTTGCGCCAGGCGACTGCCGAACTCGTGGGCGCGGCCCTGCATGCTGATTGCCAGGTCCTTGATCAGAAATGGCACGCCGTACAACGGTCCTTCGGCGCAGGCGGGCAGCGGTTCGTCGTGCCAGTGTTCGGCCAGGGCATTGACCTTTGGCTCCACGCTGGCGATAGCCTGCTGCGCCGCTGCCAGCACTTCATCGGCACTGACTTGTCCTTGAGCAATAAGCTCGGCCAGGCCGATGGCATCGAATTGCACATATTCACTCACCTTCATGGCGCACTCCCGCGACAATTGACGATAAAATACCGATGGGTATCGAAAGATACTCATGAGTATAGAGTGATACTTGTTAGTATCGTCGTCAACTGGAGTGAGCCCATGCGTTCGCAACGAATCGCCCGTCTGCCCCCGCGCGAGCGGGTCCTGGATGCTGCCCACGAGCTGTTTTTCAACGAGGGCATCACTCGCGTCACTGTCGATGCCATTGCCGCGAAGGCCGAAACCACCAAGATGACCGTGTACCGGCACTTCGAGTCCAAGGATGTGTTGGTACTGGAGTGGTTGCGTCTGATGATGGCCGAGTACGACGAAGTCTGGGGGCGTTTGGCCGAGCAGTTCAGCGCTCAGCCCGCGCGACAGATCCTCGGTTTTGCCGAGTTTCTGGTACAGGAGCCGGTGCTTTCTTCGCACCGTGGTTGCGCCTATACCAATACCCTGGCAGAGCTACCGGTGTGCGACAGCCCGGCGCGCGAGCTTATCGAGGCGCACAAGCGTCGTCAGGCGGCCCGTCTGGTGCGCTTATGTGAAGCGTCGGGGATCGCCGAGCCTGAGCAGGCAGCGTTCGAACTGACGCTGCTGCTCGAAGGCGTGCAGATCGTGGCGCAGAACAAAGGTTTTGACGAGGTCGGCCCGAACCTGCTCAAGCTGGTACGCGCCCGGCTTGGTTTACCTGCGGCCTAGGAGACGTCGGCGCGGCTGTTCTCACCGGCTTGCAGCAGTGCTTCGAAGGCCAGCTTGTCGATCGGCTTGCTCAGGTAGTAGCCCTGCACCTCATGGCATTGCTCCTTGCCCAGGGCCTTGAGTTGCTGCTCGGTTTCCACCCCTTCGGCGGTGACGGTCAGGCCCATGGCCTTGCCCAGGTTGATGATCGCCTGAACCACGGCGCGGTCGTTGCCGTCGCTGCTGAGCCCGGCGATGAAGCGCTTGTCGATCTTGATGCTGTCGAATGGGTAGGTGCGCAGGTAGCCCAGTGACGAGTAACCGGTGCCGAAATCATCCATGTTCAGGCGCACGCCCAGCTCCTTGAGCGCATTCATGGTGCTCAACGCGCCTTCGATATCGTTGAGCATGACGTTTTCGGTGATCTCCAGCTCCAGGCGCTGGGCCGGGAATCCGGTCGCGACCAGGATCTCATGAACATCCTTGACCACGTCGCTGCGCGAAAACTGTGCGGGCGACAGGTTGACCGACACCAGCAGGCCCTCCGGCCAGTGGCGGGCGGTCTCGCAGGCTTCGCGCAATACCCAGCGGCCCAGGGGCACGATCAGGTCGGTCTGTTCGGCCAGGGGAATAAAGGTGTCCGGGCCCAGCAGGCCTTCGACCGGATGCTGCCAGCGCACCAGCGCCTCGACCGACACGATCTCAAGGGTTTCCAGGCGGTAGCGTGGCTGGTAGTGAAGGATAAACTCACCGTTCTTCAGTGCCTTGCGCAAGTCGTTTTCCAGTTGGCGGCGGTACTGGATCTGCTTGTTCATTTCTGGCGAGAAGTAGCGCCAGGTGTTCTTGCCTTCTGCCTTGGCCTGATACAGGGCGATATCGGCGCAGCGGATCAGCTCGCCGGCATCGAAGCCCTGCAGGCGCGTCTGCGCCACGCCCAGGCTGGCGCCGATGTGCAGGGCCTGTTCTTCGTAGTGGATCGGCTGGTGCAGGCTGTCGATCAAGCGTGCACAGAAGCGATCGATCTCGTTGCGGCTGTCCATGCCGTTCATTACCAGCACGAATTCATCACCACCCAGGCGCGCCACCAGGTCGCCGTCGCGGGTCGATTCGCGCAGGCGGGCAGCGACTTCCAGCAGCACGGCGTCGCCGGCGGGATGGCCAAGGGAGTCGTTGATCGGCTTGAAGCTGTCCAGGTCAAGCAACAACAGGGTCAGCGGTGTAGCGTCCGGGCCCTTGAGCAAGGCCTGGTCGAGAAAACGCGAGAGCTTGTTGCGATTGGCCAGGCCCGTCAGCGCATCATGCATCGACAGGTGCTGGATGCGCGCGTGGGCAGCGACTTCATCGGTAATGTCGCTGGCGGTGCCTCGATAGCCGGCCAGTTTGCCGTCAAACACAATCGAGCGGGCTGAAACCCGGCAAAACCGTACCTGGCCACTCTGGTCGCGATAGGCGCAGCGCAGGTTGGCAACTTGCTGCGAGTCGGTATCGGCCTGGTTGTCGAGCCACTGTATCAGCGGCGTGGTCTCGCAACTGAGCAGTTGGTTGAGCGGTTGGCCGAGCCAGTCCTCGCTCTGAAAGCCCGTCACGGTGACGAAGCGCTGGGACAGGTAGCTCAGGCGATGATGACGGTCGGTTTCCCAGATCCAGTCCGATGCGGCCTCGGCCACTGCGCGAAAGCGCTGCTCGCTGGCTTCCAGCGCCTGGTTAGTAGCCTGCAGGTTGCGCAGGTTGGCGTCGATTTCCTGTGATGTGCGCAAGGCGTAGCGGAAGAAGTAGACCATCAGCAAACCCAGTACCAGCATGGCGCCTAGCAACGGCGGCAGCACGGCCCAGAGCAATTGCTCGCCGGGGCGCGGGGTGATCCAGTCAAGCCGGTAGCCGGTATCGCCAAGCTTCAGGCTGGGTTGATCCGCCAGCGGCGCGTCGGCTTTTTCGATGTGCATGCCGCTCAGGCCGACGCCGCTGCCCAGGCGGGTGAGTTTTTCCGGCGTCAGTTGATCAACGAAGAGCATCACCGAGGTGGTTTGCGGGTCGATGCCCAGCACTTCGTCATCGGGCCGAATGGCCGCAGCCACCAGTACTGCGGGCCAGCCGTTGAACAGCACGTGTTCGGTAATCTGCTGGCGTTCGGCAGCGACGTTGCGCGCCTTGGCGATGATCGGGCCTAGTGGGCTTTCTATATAGGTATCGGCCGGGGCCTTGCTTAGCTGGCCCTTGAACAGGGCGTACTTGGTCGTCTGGTCATCGATGACGAACACCCCCTCGTAGCCGCTGGCGGTGTACAGCGAGTCGCCAACGTTTTTCTCTTCATACGCCCAGTGCAGGTCGGCGCTGCCATTGAGGTGATCATAAGCGGCGTTCCATACCGCGTAACTGGAAAGAAACTGCCGGGATGACTCCAGCCGCTGCTCCAGGGCCTTATGGGCGTAGAAGCTGCTTTTTTCCCGCTCGTTGGTGTTGAGCGTGGCAGCGATATTGAACAGTGCCCCCAAGGCAATCAGACAGGCAAGTGCGAACAACGCCGCGATGGCGGCAATGAGTTTGCGTGTTTGCAAGCTGGGGCGTTGGCTGGCTGGCAGAGCATCGGCAATCCTGTCCATACTCGGGCTGGTCCTTGTTGAGCTGCATCCCTGCGGCCTGGCCGCGCGGACGAACGTTCACTCAGGATAGGCCAGCTTCAGCGCAGTGAGGTCCGAATCGGCGAAATTGACCTGATTACGGCCACCTTTCTTGGCGCAATACAGGGCTTTGTCCGCTTCATTGAGCCAGGCTTCCGGGTCGGGCAGGGCGTCGCTGCAACTGGCCAGGCCGATACTCAGGCTGATGTGCAGCTCCGGTAGCTGTGGGTTGCGGTAGCTGCCGACCCGTTCGCGCAGGCGTTCCATGGCCTGCCTGGCGTCTTCCAGGCGGGTATCCGGAAGAATGACGCAAAATTCGTCGCCCCCGTAGCGTCCGGCCAGGTCATCATCGCGCAGGGTGCGCTTGAGCTCATTGCTCAACTGGTGCAGGACGCAATCGCCGACGACATGGCCGTAGGTATCGTTGATGGTTTTGAAGTGGTCGATGTCGATGATTGCGATCACCGCTTCGCGGCCTTGCTGCTGGCAGATCTGGAACTTGAGCTGCAGCAGGTCTTTCCATGAGCCATGATTGAGCAGGCCGGTCAGGCTGTCGGTGCGGCTCAGGGCGCTTAGCCTGCGCTTGTGTTCAGACAGCTTCATCGCCAGGCGATAACAGACCCAGCCGACCGCCATGGGGTAGAGCGTCAGCATCGGCAGGCACGCATAGACTTGCAGGGTGGTTGCGTGCAGTTGTAGCCCGGGGCCGAACAGGGCGATCGACAACAGCATGCCCAGGCCCTGGATCAGCAGGCCCCTGAAGAACAGACGCTGGCCGCCGGCAGCGAAGTTGTTCATGGCCATCATCGCCAGGATCGTCACGCTGGGCAGCGGGTTGAACTGCAGGGTGGCGGTCCAGAACCCGCCCATCAGCGAGTCCAGTTGCAGGTTGCGGTACTCGGCGTGGTACGGGACGTTGGCGCGCAGGGCGATTTGATAGGCCAGGTGCGGCCAGACCAGGCCGTTGAACAGCAGCAGGGTCCAGGCCCATGAGGGCACAGGCAGGCTTGAAATCCCGGCCATTACGCTGAGCATGCCGATCCCCAGGCCGATGATGCGCGGCAGGTAAATCCGCTTTACAAATGAAAGTCCCTTGCCGCTTTTCTTTTCCATCATGGATGCTGGTCTATTCCGGGGCGCCGTTTATCGCATAAATGCTGTCAATATTGTTGAACAATCGCAGGCTATTGAAAAATGGCCTTACAAGCCATTTCACGGTTGATGCAATCACTGTGGGGTACCATGAAACTGATCTTCATCCTTGGAGTGTTTCTGCTCATGGCCCCGCTGACTCCCCAGGCCGGTGAACCGGCGCAACGCCAGGATGGGCGCTATCGCAACCAGGTGCAGTTGCCCCAGGACGGGGTGATGAAAAAACTGCGCATCGGCCTTAAATACCTGCTCCTGAAAAAGCCCGCCGATACCCGGCCCAGTGTCAGCATTGCCGTGCAGCCCCTGAGCCGCCAGCAGCTGCTTGAAGCACCGGATCATAGCGTCTGGCGCTTGGGGCATTCCACGGTACTGTTGAAACTGAGCGAGCGCTTCTTCATCACCGACCCGGTGTTCGCCGAGCGCGCCTCGCCAGTGCAATGGGCCGGCCCCCGGCGTTTTCACCCGCCACCACTGAAGCTCGACCAATTACCGCCGTTAACCGCGGTGATTCTCTCCCACGACCACTTCGATCACCTCGACGAGCAGGCCATACGTCAACTGGCCAACAGTGCCGAATACTTCATTGCGCCTCTGGGGGTGGGCGATATTCTGATTGGCTGGGGTGTGCCGGCGAGCAAGGTCCGGCAATTGGATTGGTGGCAGGAAACCAGCGTCGAAGGCGTAAGGTTTGTCGCAACCCCGGCGCAGCATTTTTCCGGGCGCGGCCTGTTCGACAGCAACAGTACCCTGTGGGCATCCTGGGTGATGATCGATGACCAGCTGAAGGTGTTTTTCAGTGGCGATACCGGCTATTTCGACGGCTTCAAGGAGATCGGCAAGCAGTACGGCCCCTTCGACCTGACCCTGATCGAAACCGGCGCCTACAACGTCAACTGGCCCGATGTACACATGCAGCCCGAGCAAAGCCTGCAGGCGCACCTTGACCTGCGCGGGCGCTGGTTGCTGCCGATCCATAACGGTACGTTTGACCTGTCCACCCACAGTTGGCGTGAACCGTTCGACCGCATCCTGGCGTTGGCCAATGCCGCACAGGTATCGCTGAGCACGCCGCAGATCGGCGAGCGGGTCAGCCTCGATCAACCGCACAGTGGTCCGGCCTGGTGGCAGTCCAAGCCACAACGGGAGCTGCGTCAGGGCGGCGAACGGGTGCTGGCGGCGCGAGAGCCCTAGGGTTTCTTGCCTGCCGACTGGTCTTTTTGCCGGTCACGCCGGGGTAGGGCAGTGGACGGCTTGCTGCTGTCGCTACGCACCTGGGCGTGGCTGATCAGGGCGAAAATGAAGCTGCCGCCAATGATGTTGCCGATCAGGGTCGGCACGGCGAAATCCAGCCAGAATGCCGTCCAGCTGACTTCGCCGGCCCAGACCAGGTAGGACACTTCCACGGAGCCGACGACGATATGGGTGAAATCACCCAGGGCCATCAGGTAGGTGATCATCAGGATGATCCACGCCTTGGCGCTTTCCATCGACGGGATCATCCAGACCATGGTGGCGATCATCCAGCCCGAGATGATGCCTTTGGCAAACATCTGGTTCAGGTCGTTATCCATCACCTTGTGGCCGACGTCGAGGAAGGCGACGTCGGTCTTGCTGTCGAAGATCGGCAGGTTGAGCATCACATAGGACACCAGGATGGTGCCGGCCAGATTGCCGAGCAGTACCACCGACCATAAACGTAGCAAGCGACCGAAGTTGCGCAGGCTCGGTTCGGTCATCACCGGCAGTACCGCGGTCAGGGTGTTTTCGGTAAACAGTTGCTGGCGGGCCAGGATCACGGCAAGAAATCCGGCCGAGTAACCCAGGCTGGCGATCACCTGGCTGCTGTCGTCTTCGGGCAGGCGCGAATAGAACAGCCCCATGGCCATCAGCGACAGGCCCATGCTCAGCCCGGCGGCAAGCGCCGACCAGAACAGCGCGGCGATGGTGCGCTCCAGCTCCTGGTCACCCTGGAAACGAATGATCTCGTGCAATACCGCCGCGCGGGGTGGCTGGTTATGGCTGACTTCCTGCTCTTCGTCTGCAGATAGGCCGGGGGTTTTGCCGCTTTGCGCTTCACTCATGGCGGTGGCTCATCTATGGGGTGCCTTATCTACAGATCGATGCTGCTTCGATTAGTTGCTTGCCTCCAGCAGGTTCAGTGCCAGTTGCGCGACCTGCAGGGGCGTGCGGGCGTCTTCGTGCAAGTCATCCTCGAGAAACCAGGCCGCCGACAAACCACACCAGGCGACGATCCACTGCAGCATGTGCTGACGAGGCAGGTCGGCTGTTTCGCATACAATCTGCAAGCGCCGCTGAAAACAGTGTGGGTCGGTGGCCAGAGCGTGGGTCGGATTACAGAACAGGTTGGCATAGTCGAAGGCGCGGTCGCCGTAGAGGTGCTTGGGGTCGATGGCCAGCCAGCCTCTGTTGCCGAAGTCGAGAACGTTGCCGTGGTGGATATCTCCATGCAGCACCCTCTGTTCGCCGGGGGAGGCGAGCAACTGGCTGGCAATGTCGGCGCAACGTCGGTACAGCCCGCCATTTTCTTCGGCGGCGGGCCACAGGCCGGAAAACCAGGGTTGTAGCTCGACCAGTGGCGGCAGCGGCTGGTCCCGTGGTGCATGCAGGCGGGCAATCGCCGCGCAAAGGATGCGCGTGGCCTCTTCGTCGCGACCGTGTTGAGCATGATCGGCCAGTGAGGCGGTCCCCTGAGCACGCTCAAGCAATACGGCGTGATCGATGTGTTCGAGCACCGCGGCGGCGCCTTGGCCATCCCACCACTGCATCAACAAGGCACCGGACTGTTCTTCGGGTTCGTGGGCGATCTTGAGCATCGCTGCCTTGCCTTTATAAAGGACGGGCAGCAAGTGGCTGCTGTGGGTGATGATTGGCTCGCCGTCGGCGGTCAATTGCCAGCGTTGCAGGTAAGGTTCAAACATAGTGCCTCCCAGGGCAGGCCGGTACTCTCTATACAAGGT
>NZ_JH650794.1:12781-15394 GCF_000259195.1 Pseudomonas donghuensis | reverse complement strand
GGATGTCTACCTTTCCGGGGGCAGTCCAAACAAGGCAAAGAGGTGTCTACGAAACGCAGGGCGATTCATAATGGTACCTTCTCGGAGTTCAGTTCGTAGCCCGCTCAAGTCGCAGGCGTTAGGTTTTGTATGCTTTAAATAGCTTGTCGGGCACGATGTAGACACCGCCTCGTGCTCGAGAAAAAGCTACATACAGCTTGTTCCTAGTCTGAGCCACAGACTCGTGCAACGTCCCTTCTTGGTACTGCTTCCAGGCCTTGGCGCCCAAGACGACGCAGACGTCCTGGTAGTGATCTTGCCCTTTACTGGCCCCCCAGTTCTGCGAGTAGCACCCGTATTTGTAGTGCTGCTCGTAGAACAGCTTGACGACGCCATGGTCACCATGCAGCTGATCAGCCAGCTCCTGGGTGTCAACGATGACGATCTCGCTGGCATAGTCCGGCAGGTTGAAGCGGGTATTGCCGTTGCCACCATTGCAGGTGCCGATGGCCGCGAACAGTGTCGGGTAGTTTGAAATCTGCAACTCGCTGTCGTCATAGATGGACCACCCCATTTCGTTGAGCTGATTGTTGCCGAGGTTGCCGGTATAAGGCAGAACAGCGCCGACCGGAACGGAAATATCCTTGCTCTGCATAGGTTGCTCCTTTAGTGGGGACGGCAACTGCCATCCGTTGCGTTAACGCGGGCCGGTGGAAGTAAGCGTTCCTATGGCTGCGCTTGAAAGCGGTGTTTTCGGTACAGGCAAACTGGGTGAAAAGGCTATGCAGCCCTTCGCGGCGTTGGGTGAAGAAGGCCAGTCTTGCACGGGTAATGGCACTTGGATATTACTGGAATTGGGTATAAATCACCTTGGCGGCGATTGCGTTGAGGGCAACCGCCTGAGGCGCTGGATTACGTTTCAATGTCATTGGTGGCCAATTGCCAATGGTCTGCTATACCTTCCGAAGCTTTCGTATGCCGTCAATCGTTCGGCCGGGTGTTGAACCGGTCGCGAAGGTCCAGGGAGGAATCGATATGGCAGCGGTTCTGGCACGTGGTGTACGCGGTGATCTGGTCGAGCAACTGCAAGCGGCATTGACCAAAATCCAGGTTCCCGGGCCTGACGGAAAACCCGGGCCAGCGCTTTCCAGGGTCGATGGAGACTACGGTCGATCCACGCAGCTAGCGGTACAGAAAGTCCAGTCCCAACTGGCGCTCCCCATCACCGGAACCGTCGATCAGGCACTCTGGAAAATCATCACCCGCACAGAATGGCCCGGCAGTTTCGAGCGGCACCTCGGGCTGCTGGCGGCGTTTGAAGGGCACGGGTACACCAAGGCGGCCGGGAATTGGGACAAGGCCGGGATCACCTGGGGCGTTATCGGATTTACCTTGATCACCCATGACAAGGTCAATGACAAGCCTGTGCTGAAGTTCGGTCCACTTCGGGAACTGCTGAAAGAGGCATTCGCCAAATCCGGGCCGACGCTGATTTCAGCCTTTGGAGAGGAACGCGCGAAGACCCTTAAGTCGATACTCGATGCCACGCCTGAGGATCTTTACCAATTCGCCGTCCAGGTCTCGGATGGCAAGCAGGACCATGCGCTGCTGCCCGAGTGGCAGAAAGCCTTTGCGCAGTTGGGCCAGGACCCCGCGATCCGCGAGTTGCAGCGTGAGTTCGCGAGGCGGCTTTACTACGAGCCTGCGCTCAAGGAGGCCATGGAGTTCGGCAAGGAGTTCGACATGGCGTCCGAGCGCACCGTGCAGTTGTTCTTCGACATCCAGGTGAACAATGGCGGGCTCGGGCGCAAGCAGGAAAGGCCAAACGTCAAGGCGGCCCTGAAGGCGTTGCCGGCAAAGGCGACGCTGACCGAAAAACTGAACGCCATCACGCAAGTCCTCGCGAAGTCGCGGCCCCGCTTCGCCAAGGACATCCTCGAACGCAAGGGCACGATTTCCAACGGCTTCGGCCGTGTCCACGGCAAGGATTACCGCCTGGACGGGTGGGGAATCGAAATTGATGCGGCGCCTGTTGCGGTACCCGAGCCACCTGTGCCATCCCCAACTCCGTCACCGCCTGCCGAACCTCTCAGGATTTACCTGGGCATGCTCAGTCTCGAGCCGGTACAGCAGGCCGAGCAGATCGATCTCGTTGTCAGCGCCAAGAACCTGGGATGGATCGAGCCAGGTGTCGAGCTTCTGGAAAGCGGCGTCTGGCCCGGCGGGAATGAGATCGAGGTGGTGAACGCCAGGAAGGTGAAGTCACTCAGTCTCAGGGGGCTGCTCGCAGACCGAGGCAAGACCTGGATCGGCCCCAAGGGTGATGCACTGCTCCACGGGATCAATCTCATGTTTCGCGAGCCCGTCGGGATACTGGCGGTGATGGGGCAATCGACGCCTTTGCCCGGGGATGTTCCGACAGACCATCTGCTGGTGGGACGTGAAGATCGTCACTACATCGGGCTGAACCTCCGGAAAACCGATGAGTTGCACCTGGTACGCCAGCGAACGCGAGGGAAAACCCGGGAAGAGTCATTGCTCGACATTACCGAAATCCGACCGCAGTTGGCCGAGTGCCGGATATTGATGCTCTACGCGGGGTTCGGGGTTCCTGGCAATGCCTTGCCGGGCAGT
>NZ_JH650794.1:0-12771 GCF_000259195.1 Pseudomonas donghuensis | reverse complement strand
GGGCGTGCGCGGGGGGGAGTGGCTAGCGCCGTTCAAGGCCTCGCCGATCGTGCTCGGCTGGTTCGGTAATGTCCGCTTGCCCCGCGATGCCGCGCGGCAGGTGGTTGCCAGCGACTTCCTCACGCGCATTGTCGCGCTCCAGCCCGGGGCCGATTTTCACACACTCTGCGCCAACCACCCCGATGCCATCGTCCAGAAATGGGGTGAGGCCTGCCATGACGCATTCCATGCCGGTGCCCAGAAGTACTTGTGGCGGGACCAACCCATCGAGGCGCTGGGCCTGAGCCTCAGTGGTGCTGCGGCGATCGGCCAGGATGGCCGTGTCTGGCACGCCAACCCCATGTACGGGGCCACCGGCGAGGCGGCCATGAAGGTGGTGACCCTATGAAAATCAAGACGCCGAGGCCGGATCAATACATCGAACTGTCGGGGAAGGATCTCGTCGAGGGAAAGGGTGAGGAGTTCAATGCAACGGCGTTCGACCAGTTGGATATCGTTGTTGGCAAGACCCATATCCGCTGGCGCCTGGATCCTCGTACGCCCACGGGTGCCGGTGACGCGCCTGGCTTCGGGCGTGTATCCACGGCTCGAGGCTCGTTCCCCCCAAAATCCGAGACCATACCCAAGAACGGGCACCTCAAGCTTGAATTCCACGTCAGTTCGCCGCTGAGTCCGCGGGAAAGGGGGATCTGGGTCCGCCTGTGGTTGAAGGTCGTCGACGGTAACCTGCAATTCGTACACATGCCGACCGAGTCAGGCGGGACTTACATTGCCGACGCCTCCGACCTGGAGAAGGGCCTCAGCAAGTGGTTCTCCGATGAACGCTACCGCTGGGTCGTCGACCAGCAGCGCCAGCCGAGTCGGGGCAATGCCTTGTTGTGTGCAACTGTCGCGGGCCAACCAGGGCGCGAGAACCTGGTGCATATCGATGCCAGCCTCAAGGCACAGAATCCAAATCACTATTCGTTGGCCTTCGTCCTTGTTAGGGCGTTCGACCAAGACATCTACAACGTTTGCACTGAATTGCTGCTCGACTCCTCGTTCATTTCTGCGGCCCCGGTCAGCGGCTATGCCTTGCGACTGGACTTCGCCGAACGGGCTCGCGCGCCGCTGGTGGCGAATGGTCTGAGACTGCTCTGTATACCCGGGACGAAACACCAGGGCTGGTGGCTGGAATGGTCGAAGATCCCTGGCGGCCGGGGCCAGCGACCGGCCGAAACGCTGACACTCGAATCCATCACCCAAGGATTGCTTGAAGGCCACGCACTGGGTCTTGCGACAACCCGCTCACGTAACCGCCTGAGTCTGGTCCCGACCTGGATCAGCAGCGATTCTGCGGACGATCCCGTCACGCTCGTCTTCCGGCTGCTGGCGGATGCACAGCAGAAGCTGACCGATACCCGCCTGGAGTCGATCCAGCTGACGCAGCGGACAAATATTGCACTCCACTGTGGTGGAGCACTCGACATCGACGGCCAGCCCCTGGTGCTCCGTGGGTGGGCTGAGCAAGCCCCGTCGAAACTCGATCCGCTGCTGTCCTGGACACTTCGCAACGACGACGTTACTCAGCCGCCCTACAGGCTGGGGATAGGTTCCGTCCTGCTGTCAATGGCTTCATTCAAAGGGGGGAGCCTGACGCTCAGTATCGCAGACGAGGGTGCGGCTTACCGCCGTGCACCACTTGAAAGCGTGCTGGAACTCGAATTCGACAAGGCCAATTACACGGCGCTGAGCATGGACCCGGAGCTGGGGTTTGAAACCCTCTCCGACGCGGTCGAGCGCAAACGGCCCTGGGCTTTCGACCTGGAGCCAGCCGAGTCCTGCAAACTCACTATCGAAGAGTGTGCAAACCAGCAGCAAAGTCGGCTATTGCGCATGGCACTCCAGCTTGATGCGGTCAAAGAACACAAGATCGATGTCATTCTGGTCGATCCTGGCCCGCTGACGGTGGCGCGTGTTCAGTCGTTGGAACGGCCAAAAGGCGACGAGATCCTCGTCGAGTACCTGGATGACGCCGATCAGGCACCCGAGTGGCGGTTCTACTCGACCCGGGGCGAGATGACGGTGATCTTGCCGCCACAGGGCATTGGCGAGGAGATGATCAAGGGCTACCTGCACCTGGACCGCGACGACCCGGCCAACCCGAATAACAAGAGCAGAACGCGCGTGCCCGGCGAAAACGAGTTGTTCGACTTCCGTCTCACGCCACCGGCCGTTCTGCGGCTGGACCGAACCGATGTCGACATGGCTCGCTCCGAAGCACCCTGGTCGCTGCGGCGTCTGCTGGCGCGGCGGCTGGGAGCGGTCGGCGTCAAGCTGGAATCGGCGGATTTCGAGTTGCTGTATGGCCTGGCTGCGCATCTGGAGACCGAGGGGCTACGTATTGCCGAACTCGATGGATTCATCGGCCGCGTTCCGTTCCCGGACGAGCTTCAAGTCGTGCCGCGTGGCGGCGATGCTTCTGTTAAACAGCTATATGCAGAAAGGGTCAGGCACTGGTTGAGCGGCCTTTGGGCGCGACCTTCCTGGTGGCGTGTCTACCGGGACATTGCCCAGCGCGGGCGGGTTCTGGTCGATCAAGGACTCTCCTACAGATTGCGCGCTACACGTGATACCGCGCATCCGTTCGACATTGGACATCGCCACGACTACACCACGACCGCGCGCGAGCCTTTGCGTGGAGGTGTGGACTGGCCATTCCAGTCCCGCAATATCTATGAAGAACTGCGTGCCAAGCCGTTCTCCAGTGCCGCTTCGATCGAGGGCCTGGTATTCGGCACCCTGGGTGGCGAGGGAACACAGACGGCGGCCTTCAACAACGGCAAGACACTGATCATCACCAACACCCGCCAGGGACGACTCGACTCCTTCACCCTGATTCGCGTTGGCCGTATCTCGATGCTGTGGAACAAGGCCCGCCATGTGATCGTTTACGAACGAACGACCCGCTGCGCACCGCGATACACGGGAGAGTGTCCTCCGGGCCAGCAGGACACCCTCGAAGCACAACCGGAGTTCGCCGGCATTGCAGCGTTGCGCAAGGTGCGCGAATACGTCGAGATCACCGAGCCGCGACGGCTGTACCCCGACCACAAAACGACCCTGCCCAGCGGCGGACCGCTGGTGCAGAGCGTTTTCGGCAGTATCCAGATTCCGGTGCGGTCCGATTGGGGGCAGGACATCCCCGACGGTTTCATCATCTCGCTGCGTGGCCCGATACCCGCCGGCCGTGAGCTGGAATTCCCGGATCCCCATGCATTTCTCGATCTGGCGCGTGCGCCTGGAAAGGGCGAGGGCGCCATTGCCCACCGTATCAACAGCACGGAACGCCTGGTTTTCTTCAGCAGCACCCGGGACCAGGACGGCGGCGACACCGACGCATGGCCAGCCTGGCCGGATGTCGATTTTCCTCTGCTGAAACGTCCTCGCTCCCCGGATTTGCCTTTTAACAGCAGCTTCCAGGGACGTATCCGGCAGCCTGATGCCGCTGCGATTGAACTGGGCATGGCCAGGTTCACCTTCACCCTCGACCCTGCCGAGGAGGCGGTTGACCTGATGCACGGGCGTAACGTGCCTGGCCTCGAGGCCAAGGTCACCAACATCAACCTGGCCCGCGGTCTGCCGAAGGACGAGCGCAAGCAGACACTCGAGGTCGAGACGATCGCCGAGCCTTTCGGCAATGTCCAGGCACAACTGGTCGATGGGCTCGCCGAGTTGCGTGCGGTGTTGCGTGAGCGGGTTGCGGCGGGGGAAAACCCATCGCTGGACAAGGAACCCCAGCTCAAGGAGGACGTCAGCAAGCTCCTTCAACGATTGCGTGCGGCGGTAAGCGACGTCCCGCAGCCAACGTCTGGCAACACGCGCGGGTGGCTGGAACAACAGAGTGATCGCAATCGCCAGTACATCAATGCCATCAAGGGCGTTGACAGCAACGTGGGCGATGCGGTTCGCCTCGGCCAGCAGATGGAAGTCCTTGCAAACAGGGTGTTGGGCAATGCTGTGGCCCAGGACCTCGAGCCGGCGCGCAATCAAGCGAGCGCCATCGTCGATACGATCAGCCAGCAGGCCAGGCAACGGGTGGGTGAGGTCGGGTTTGTGCCGCAACAGGCGTTGGCAGCGGTGCGCCGCCTGCTCGAGTCGCTGAAGGACGGTTTTGAAACCCGCCTCTCGCGCCTGGTGGGCGACTTGATGCTCGAAATCCAGCGCATCGAAAAGGCCTACGAGGTCGATCCCGATAATGCCGCTGACCTGGACGCCCGGTGGCGCATGACGTTTGCCGGCCTGCCTGTTCAACTGCGCCATCTTGTCGAGGTACTGGATCAACTCGCCGATGGCGCCCTGGGTGAATGGTTCTCACGTGTCAGCAGCAATCCCACGGTCTATAAGCGCCTTGGCGAGAGCATCGCAAGCCAGCTTGATGCAGCCATCGATTGGCTCGATCGCTGGAACGACAGCCTGCCTCCGTTCGATGTCGTGCCCCCCGACTTCGAAGCTATGCAGAGCACGCTGTCTTCGAGCATTGGCAAGTCGTTCGCCGCATCCCTGGTGAGCTCGGCTTCTGAGCCGTTCAAGAAGATGTGGGAGCAAATGGCGGGCGTCACGGAGATCACGAAAGCGGCCGTTGCAGACATTGATGCCTGGGCAAAGGGTCTGGAGAAGAAGATACAGGGCGCACTGTCGGTAGACGATTTGCGCGATGCACTGCTAGCCGGGGCAAACGGGTTGATCGGTGAGCTTGGTAGGGTGGCAGAGAAAGTAAGCACAGACCTGTTGGCCGAGTTTAACCAATTGTCCTTCGGCGACCTTCAAGGCTCCATGGATGTCTTGAAAGACTTCAAATGTGAGACCAGTGACGCGCTACAAACGATAGAAAATCAACTGTCCGGCACCTTGGGCGATCTTGAGCGGGCAGTCCGGGAACAGGCGGAAACCGTTCAAGACTACGTCCAGGCTGGCGGCCGGCAACTGGAAGACTGGGCCCGTACCTCACTGGGCCCCGAGGTCGAGATCGCCAGGCAGAATCTGGACGCGGGCCTGGAGACCCTGCGCATGCTGGCGCAGGGACCCGTCACCGAGGCACTGCAAACCAGCCGCGAGCTGGTCGGCTATTACTTCGAACAGGCAAACCAGACTCTGGGCCTCACACGCGCCAGTGCCTATTTCAACCACCTCGGGCAAGACATGCTTAACTCGCTGAGTGCGAGCATGCCGTTCGACCGCATTCGCGATCGTCTGCTGCCAAAAATCGGCGGCCTGGCGATCCGCGACCTGTTCCCCGATTTCTGCGGGATAAAGCTCACTTATTTCCTCCCTGACCTCGACGTCCCGCTGGACGGCTCCTACGAGTTCGAATGGATCAAGCTGCAGCATGGCTTTGACAAGGACAGGCTGCGTGCCTGGGCCAAGGTGTCGATCAATAAACAGTTCGACGAGCCTGCCACACTGTTCGACCTGGGCCCGGTCAAGCTGCGCCTGATCAATCCACACTTCATTGCTGACAGCGACCTCAGCGTGGCGAAGGACGGCACACGCTGGCAGCGTACGGCTGCTGCGCTCAATGCCGATTTCCAGCTGTCGCTGAACGACAAGCCGATGGTGACGCTGCGTGAGGCCAGCCTCAACTTCAACGAGCAGGGCGAGCTCAAGTTCGACTTCGATGGCGAGAAACTGGAGCTGGCGCCTGAGCTGCAGTTCATCACCGACGCATTGAAGGCCATGATGCCGCAGATGGAGGGTGCAACGATTACTCCATTGCTGCCCTCCGGAGTGAGCGCAAGCCTGAGCCTGCCACTTCCCGACATCGGCACCGGCGCTTTCACGCTGACCGGCATCACGCTCAACACGCACCTGGACCTGCTTATCGGCGATGGCTTCGAGATCAGCACCGGTCTCTGGCTAAGCAAACCGGACCGCCCCTTTGCCCTCGCCGTGCTGTTCCTTGGCGGCGGAGGCTGGTTCGGTATCGACGCGTCGTACAAGCCACCATCACGCTTTGTTACCCGGGTCTCGGTGGGCGTCTCGGCGGGGGCTTTCGTCGCGGTCAATTTCGGCTTCGCCCAGGGAAGCGCCGGCATTCTCTTTACCGGCGGGGTGGATTTCTACCGGGATTGGCAAAGCGGCACCGGAAGTTCCGCCCTGTCGGTTGGCATCCTCGTCTGGGGCGAGTTTTCCGTGATGGGTATCGCTTCGGCATCGGTTCGACTGACGCTACGCATCACCTACGACGGCGGTGGAATGACCGGCAAGGGAACCTTCAACGTGAGCATCCGCATTTGCTGGTGCTACACGCTGCGGGTCTCCCGCCAGGCGCAGAAGGTCTTTTCCGGTTCGGGTACCAACAATGACTCCGGCACTCGGGGTAACAGCAACCGTGCTTTGAGCAGGCGGTTATCCGACGTCACGTCCGCCGGACCTGGCGCAACCGGTTTGGTAGATGCACCTGATTACGGCGTGCTGGCTGCCACCGATATGGCGGGTGCCGTTAACGACTACTTTGAAACCCTGGCCGTGTACAGGAGCGAACCATGACTTCTCTGAATCTGGGCTTGACCCTGTCAATCGTCGGCCCCCGGCAGGATCTTCTGGAAAAACCGAAATGGCTGATGGCACTGCGCGTCTCCATTGGCTCGAACTCAACGGACGACTCACTCCTGGACTGGATCGTATCAACACTGCCGTGGGAGGTATGGCCCGACGCACTTCCCGAAGTCGTCATCGTCGATGAGAGCGGCCAGGAAATCATGCGCTGCATTCCAGAGGCGCCGATGTCAGACGAGACGCCTTTCCTGTTGTCTCTCAAGGCGGCTGTACGCGATCGCGGTATGGATCTGGCCAAGAAGAAGCGCCTGATATTTACCTTCGATGGCAAGGATCAGGAGTTCAACGACACCGGTGACCAGCAGCCGGTGTCATGGCCCGGGCTGATGATGACCTTGAACACCCTCGCCCAACCGACTCCGTCGGCACTCAAGTGCACGTGGTTCTTCTACGTCGACAGGGATCGAGTGGCGACTCAGGACGGCGAGGGCACTTGGCAATTGAAGGCGATTTCTGCTGCTCCAGCGAGCGTAAAAGGCGCGAGCTACTCAGGTACCAAGGTCACGGACGACTCAACGGTGCACGTCCATTCCTACGATATCGGTGGCATCCAGGCGTACTGTAAGTTGCTGGCCCTCAATGATGAGCTGGCTACCGAGCTGGACGAGCTCGACAACTATTGGCTGAGCATCCGCGACAGCCGTGACCACTCGCTGCTGGACCTGGCCACGCGGCTTGAAACGGCGCTGGATCCTCAGTCGATTCTGAGCGCCCTGAACATCGAAGAATTGACCCGCGCCTGTCTATCCAGCGGCGCGGACCAGCCTCCCAGAGCTGCGACCGTCAACGAAACCAAGGACGCTCTGACACGCTGGAAAAAGCGGGCCACGGAACTGGTCGATTGGGTGCCGAACCAGCGTCGAAGGATTATCAGCGAGGCTCTGGTCGATCCGGTCAACTGGGAGGACATCATTCGTCAACGGTATCTGGAGGAGGTGAAGGCGACCTTGTCGACCCTGAAGGAGGCCCAGTCCAAGGACATTCTCACGGAGATCCCGGAGGATGCCATGCCAGGCCTGGTGATCCTGCTGCGCGATCGACTCTTGCCTGGATTCGGCGAGCGCGACCCCGCACCCTGCCGGCCAGGCGAGGGCATCGAGCTGGTACTGGGCGACGAGCTCATGCGTCTGCGAGCGGAATTCCAGCTGACGGGCAAGCCATCGGTCCATGCGGTGGACAGCGTTGCCGCGATCCAGTTGTTCGGACGTCGCAGCTCCGACGTTGCGCAGCTCAATGCTCCGCGTAACGCCTCGACCGCTGGCTGGCATGCGTTGAGTGGCGGGCGATACGCAGTGAAGGCCATCGATGCTGATGCCGATAAAGCCGATTGGAGTCATTCGTCTGACCGGGTGCTCGGTGTGACCGCCGGCTACGTCGATCAAGTGTTGTGCCGGGAGCTGACCTACAGCGGTGCCAATCTGGTCTGCGAGAACCCGATGCAACGCGTGCACCGGGAGCGTCTGGAGAAGGATCCGGCTGAAGATGACGGGTTCGGCCTGATGCAATTGAACAGATTCGCCAGCCCGACCTGGGAACTGCGAGCCCTGCCGCTGCGCTATGGTGACCACTATGAGTTCGCGGCGAGCGTGATCGACCGGGCGGGAGGCCAGGCGGCCGAGCTGTGCAAGGCCACCGAGCCCTGGGAATTCGATCCGACCAGTATCGCTCGTCTCTCGCCGCCACAAAGGTGCGGTGTGCACTTTCTTCGGCGGGTCCCGGTCGGGAATTGCAACATCCTGCCGCCTGAACACGGTTGGCCGCAGACACCCGCCGACGTATGGCTCCGCTGCCTGGAGGAGGCTCCGCCTTCACCTGAATATGGCGCGCAGCCTACCTCGGTTTTGCTGGTGCCGTCCGCGCCAGGCGTATTTCACAGGAAAAGCAGTCGTGATAACGCGAGCGAATGGCCGTCCTCGGTGTCCTTCGCCGTGGAAGCACCGCGTCTGGACGAGCACACGCTGCTGCGTTGGAACATGCCTGCGACGACCCTGGGGCCAGATGATCAGAAAGCCGCTGTGACGGCGCTGAAGGAAGCGTTGACCGAGATCTACCGAGTCCGGGACAGGTTGCTTGCCACTGACGCCACGCTCAATGCTCCCGGTGGCGGATTTCCATTTGATCCTGCGGTGACGGCGCTGGGCGTCAGCTATCACTTCGACAGCGGTACCAAAGGCCGTCACATCATCCAGGACCGGGGTGTGAGCATCACGCTCGAATGTGGCGAGACAGACGAGCTGCAGCTCAAGCAGACGACCCCAAACCAACTGCTTGTGGTTATCGCACCGGGCAGCCATGTGCGGCTCGGACTGGTCCCGCTGATTGCGCCGGATGACTTCAAGCGCATGGACGAACAAGCGTTGAGCGGGCTACTCGATCCCGATCCCTGGCGTGCGGAAGACGGCACTGCGTACCGGGCATTCGCCGAAAGTGTCATTTTCGCAGAAAGCGCAAGCCGGGATCTCCCGGCACTGAACGTCGACCATCTGACAGTCAAGGAGGATGACGCCGGCAATGTCGAGGTCCGCTACGCCTTTTCGGCACTGGACGCTCTCCAGCAGGGTCATTTGCGACATGTCCACCAGATGCGGATCTCCTGCCAGCGCTGGGTCTGGCGCAACTTGCCGGTGCCTGCGAAAGACCTTCCGTCATCACCTTCCGAGCAGCGTCGACGGCTGGCGAGCGGTCCACCACCGGAAATCGTCGACCCGGCGGCCAGGGATGCAGCCAGCTCTGAACTCGTCAGCTACTTTGATGAACTGGCCGGGCTTGACCAGGGCTTTGTGCGGCGTGAGGAGGTGATCCTTCGGTTCCCGCGGCAGCGCAGCGACAACATCGCTCTGCACATCGACCGGCGCGACGGCATCACGGCTGCCGATTACCTGCGCTATCACCTCACACTGAGTTCCCGCTATCAGGGTGTGCTGGCGGAAAAAGAGGGCAAGTCGATTGGCCCGCGGCGCATTGCCATGGCATTCCGTGGCAATGCCGCGCAGATCAAACCGCCCAGGGTGCTGGCGGTATTGCCGCTGGTTCGAGGGATGAGCGACAGTCCTCGCAAGACTGGACGCAACGAGGGTTCTGCCTTCCTGGTCATTCTCGATGAGCCCTGGTTCAGGGAGTACGGCATGGGCGAGCGTCTGCGGGCGAGGGTGGCGCATGTCAAAGCAGAGGTCAGCGATCAGACCGAACCTGCCGAGCTTCGCTTCGGTCCGTTGCCGGACCACAGCGTAGAACCTCTCAAGAGTCCGGAGCTCAAGCGGTTGTTGGCGGAAGATCTCGACTGTTTCGGCCCATTCGGTTTCTCTCTCGACCGGGGAAGCAGCCAGGCGATGGCGAATGCGACCGGGTTCGTGGTCTACCCCCCGGAGGGGACACCCGCGCACTACAACCTTTTCGTGGAGTTCAGTCGCTTGCTGGATATACCGTCCGGGACGCAAAAGGATGGCAAGGTAACAGCGCCGCTCGCCAGTGCAATCAGCGATGCAATCCCCCTCTACACCTTGCCTGACAGTGATGACCTCAACCCGCAGGACGGCCCGCTGCTCATCACCACGTCAGCCGCAGGGAACCTCTCTTTCGAGGCCAGTCAAGTGGCCACGGCACCTTTTGCGGGTGCGAGTGGCAGCGTCCTGCTTCAGTACCGGTATCTATTGATCGTCGGCAGGTTCGTGCGCGATGGTGGGCGGGCGGTAGACGTCTTCCTGCCGGAAGACGGGCTATGGATGGAGGGTGGGGATCTTCGGTTGTTGGGGGAGGGGGCGCGGGAAATCAGTGGTTGCACTGCCGGGGTAATTGCCGAGGTACTGTTGAATGGTCGCCCTGGTGAGCATGATCCTTTGGGGCGCGCCACTGACTTGCGGTGCTTTTTCAAGATGATGTTCGACGGCACTGATAATGATTCACCGGGGATGATTCGCAGGTTCTCGAAGGTATTTGATCTCAAGTTTCGGGGTTGATAAGGGCGGAGATCGTTCCTTCGTTTTGGAACGCTAAGTTTGCTGCGTCCTTCCCCACGATGGTCCGCACACACCCGTTCTTTTCAATACAGTCTTTTGATTTTTACCTCGAAAAGTCAGAGCGCGATTTCCATAGCGCAACGTCACAGGGGGCTGTCCCGATCTTTTATAGCGTCGACCATAAACGCTCTCATATGGCTTATCTGGGTACCATCGCAAGCTACAATAGGGCCAAGCAAACCAATTCTGCTTTGAACACTCCGCTAACTTGGTTCAACGATTCCGGCGCATGAAAATCTTGGGGATAAGGCTGATCGCGTCCGCTTAAAAATACACGGACACCATCGCCCTTAATGCTGGAGTTCGGAAGGTGAGTTCGCCGGACTGTAGTGGTCTAATGATTCCGGATACCTATTTAGCCGAAGCATCATGCTCATGATGCGCGCGGACGGCATAGAGATTGGGCGATTCAAGGTGCGCAAGCTGATGAACGAAATGAAATTGATCAGCAAGCAACCTGGCTCACATGCCTATAAAAAGGCGACGGTGGAGCGGCCGGATATCCCGAACGTGTTGGATCGAGAGTTCACCGTGTCGGCGCCGAATGAGGTCTGGTGCGGTGACATCACGTATGCCTGGGCTCAAGGTCGCTGGCACTATTTGTTGGCTGTGATCGATCTGTTCGCCCGTCGCGTGGTGGGCTGGGCGTTTTCATCGAAGCCTGACGCTGACCTGGTTATCAAGGCTTTGGATATGGCCTATGAGCAGCGTGGTCGGCCTCAGAACGTTCTGTTTCACAGCGACAGTAAGAATGTGATTGCCAGTGTTTCCGGATGGCCTGACCCACACAGCGATGGACCAATAAGGGATGATCTGGCGTCGTGAGGTGCCCTGGTTGGCCTGACCCCCACTCCGATTGGCCTTGTGTCTTTCCTTGGACCTGTCGGCCAGCCGGGAGCGCTGCACGTCGAGGTTTGCGCCTCACCGATGCCTGTGACCCTAGAAGGGCCTGACGTTACGTCACTTTACTGTCTTGTCCACGTACTCGGCTCGAGCGGATTGGTCTGTGATCCCAAATTTGGAGCAACCAACTATGCGCGACGTCGAAGCCGAAGGATTTCAGAAACGAGTCGTAGGTGGCGTGGATACTCATAAAGACTTACATGTAGCGGCAGTCGTAGATGAACTTGATCGTGTTCTAGCCAGCGAGTGTTTTGCGACGACACGGCATGGCTACAAACAAATGCTGACGTGGATGCGCTCGTTCGGCGAGCTGACACGTGTGGGCATTGAATGCACTGGAACATATGGGGCCGGGCTGCTGCGATACTTGGATCAAGCTAAGGTGACTGTTCTTGAAGTGACAGCGCCCGACAGAAGCGATAGGCGCAAACGGGGCAAGGACGATACGCTGGATGCCTGTAACGCAGCTCACGCGGCTTTCGCAGGTGTTCGAACAGTCACCCCCAAGAAGCGAGATGGGATGGTCGAATCGTTACGTGTACTCAAGGTTTGCCGCAAGACGGCAATCCAGGCTCGCCGCGTGACGTTGCAACTTATTCAGAACACCATCGTCAGCGCACCAGATGAGCTTCGCGAGACATTACGAGAACTGACGCGAATGCAGTTGATTCGAATGCTGGCAGCGTCGCGGCCGGATTTATCTGACTACCGTCAGCTCGCGTCTGCATATCGAATAGCCCTCAAAACACTGAGCAGGCGGTATCTGGAACTACATGATGAAATAGCCGATCTGGACGTTATGATAGCGGGCTTGGTTGACGATCTTGCACCAGACTTGGTTTCTCGCAATGCCATCGGTTATGAGACTGCCGCTCAGCTTCTCCTGACAGCTGGGGACAACAGCGATCGCTTCCGCTCAGAATCTAGTTTCGCTGCCCTTTGTGGCGTCAGCCCTGTCCAGGCATCTTCAGGAAAGGTTAGCCGCCATCGGCTCAATCGAGGTGGCGACCGTGCTGCTAATAGCGCTTTGCACATCATCGCAATCGGGCGGCTGAGGACAGACGCTCGAACCCAGGCTTATGTCAGCAGGCGCATCGCTGAAGGTCACTCAAAGCTTGAGGCGATCCGATGCCTCAAGCGGTATATCGCGCGAGAAGTTTACGGCATCATCCAAAGCCGAAACCGCACCATCAACCAAGTCGCAATATCCACTTGACGTTTAGAAGGGCGTCCAAGGAAGCCAATACGGCAGGCG
>NZ_AJJP01000209.1 GCF_000259195.1 Pseudomonas donghuensis | reverse complement strand
CAGTGTCCGGGATTAGTTGACCACTACAAAACAACGTTGATCACTGAAGAATTCGCTCCATTTTCAGGCGTTGGCTACTATGTTGCCTCCCCGCTTGGGTGACAATTTATTACCGCCCAAGCGGGGGACTAAGTCACTCAAGATGACCTAATTCATTGAGCAACTTATATAAGTCGGCCACTCCCCACTTTGCTGCACGTGAGCAGATGAAAATTTTTCTATCATCTGTAATACCTGTTCGTGAGGGGAAGCGTTGAAGTCGAAGCCCATCTGATCCCTGTACGGCATCCGACCACGCCAGTAGCCCATGCCCTGATCCAGCAGGATCTTGCTGGTCTTGCCCGACATCCAATTCACAGTGATGACTCTGCAGTGCAGCAGATCGCGGGGGCTGTTCATGACGTGGATGTTTGGAGCGATATCGAACTGACTCTTCAGCCAGAGCTCGAGAATTGCCGCTTGATCGTCTACGCGCATCCAGTCATGGCTGAGCAGGTAGCTTGGCTGGCTACCGCTCGGCGCCAGAGTCTGCACTGCTAGCGACTGCAACTGAACATTCCGGAAAAGTTCCAGGAAGCTGCTCAGGAGCATCAGCGACCAAGGCGACTTCAGGTAGCGATCCGAATAGCTGACAGAGACGGCCTGATCATTGGCGAGCAAAGTGGCCAACTCCGGCATCTGGTCGTCGATAAACGCGGCGATGCGTTTTTTCAGAGTGTTGACTGGGCCATCGAGCTGAGAGGTGACTTCGACGATGCGCGCGCCTTGCGGAGGCTGGCTCCAGTCGCTGCAGTCGATGCTGTTGCCCGCAGTCGCAGGCATCAGTTTGCTAGTGGCCCAGACCACATCGGCATGTCCTTGTAGCCAATTGGCTCCGGGCTCTCCGACGTTGTTCATGTTGCTGTAAAGGCTCCGGGCGCCAGCCTGGTCTGATACTTGGGCAACCAGATAGGGAGCTTGCAACGTTCCGGTTTGCAACTCGACTAGCTCAACGCCCAGACGGGCGAGCAGTGCCAGGGTTTCTTTTTGCTCCGCGTTCAACTGCGCCGACCCAGCAATACCGAGGCGGACCTTGAGTCGTTCGGCAATGGCCCAGGTCAGCACCTGTTCCCGGAAGCGAGGATGGTCGAGATCCCAATCCGCACAGTCGCCGTGGAGGCACAGCAGAATCGCTGCTGTCGGATCTCGGCGATCCAGCGAGTTGATGGCGGCACTCAGTTCGCGCAGTGGGCCAACCGAGCAATAGCGCGCGCCATGCAGGCCAGCAAATGTATCGGGCAGCCCCAGATGCTCAACCAGCCGGGATTCGTACAGCCACCGCAGTGCCAGCTTGCGATCCAACTCTTCACGCTCGACACGGCTGTCCTGGCTGGCCAGGCAGTGCGAGCAGACATTCTCGCAGTTGGCCGGGCACTGCAGCCGATCCAGAGCCTTGCCCAGAAGCAATGCTATATCGCTCAGGCCAGCCAGCACGAAGCCGGCCCCCCCGCTGACTTCATCGAACAGCTGAATGACCGAGCGGCCTTGCCGGGTGTCACGGTCGCGGTCGAGACGATGGCTGAAGCCCATTTCGCTGCTGCCGATACCGAGCCGGTCGGCGATCACGTCGCGCATGGCAACGCCGAGCGTTGTCGCAATCAGACGGCCCTCGGGAGTGTCGGGAAGCCAATCACTTGTGAGTGGATTTCTGAGGAAGACCTCCAGCACATCGGTACGGATCTGGTAGCCCAGGTGCAGACTGGCCTTGACCGCTTCGCCCGAACAGTCGCGCTCCTTGCGGCTGCCGGCCAGTCCGCCAACCGGGCGGTGAGCTTTATCGGGTTGCAGATCCCTGGGCACTTCGCCCGAGGCGAGCATGGATTCCGCGCGTCCACAGGTCATGCAGACGGCATAGCCCATTTCATGTTCGCCGGACGAATGATGGAAGACGCCGCCGTCATGGCCGAAGCGCACGAAGCCGCAACGCTGGTCGGGTAGGGCGATGCTTTCGCCATTCAGCTGGATACGCGGTCGCTCGACGCGTATGAACTTCTGCGAAGTGACGTCGTTGGTGGTTTCCTCGTAGAAGTCGGTCACGAAGCCACCCGGACGCAGCACCATGCGACGCTCGCTGGGTGGAATAAGAGTCGTGCAATGCGAGCAGCACAGCCCCTCGTTATTGGCATAGGCGTTTTCGATCACGCCCGTGTTGCCGCATTCAGGGCAGCGCCAGGCGATGTCGAATTTCTGTGCTTCGTTGACCTGGCCGTCGGCATGCCACTGCAGGCTAACACCGGCAGAGCGGTAGACGCGGCCATCGATCACCACCTGAGCGCCGGGAGCATATTCGCGAATAGCGATGTTCAGGCTGCGCGAGGGCATTTCCTTGTTGTCAAAGATGCTGTCCTCGCGACTGGCATCGCTTTTCCGCTGCTGATGCAGGAAGTCCTCTACGTTGTAGGTCTTGAGGCTCACCACGTCAGTCGGGAAGCCATAGCCCGGCAGGAATGCAGACGACGCCAGATAGCGGAGCAGGTACTCGTTTTCATGGCGCTGCTTCTCCAGCGCCAGGGCCTTCTTGTATGGCCCATCGCTGGCGGCCTGCAGCTTGTGGTTGATATTGCGATACTCGCCCAGCCAGCGCTCCTCGAGGCCGCGCAATGCCAGCCGAGTTTCGCCGGTGATCGAGCTGAGCGAGCGACCTTCCAGGCAGGTGCCGCGCACCATCTGCTTTACGGCAAAGTCAAATTCATCGGGGCTTGCCGTGAGCCAGGCCATGAACTGCTGACCGGGTGAGTCGTCTGGAGCGAAGAACCAGTGCAGGGTCAGCTTGGTACGGTCGCCATCATTGCTGCTGTTCATGCGCAGGAATAGTGCCAGTAACAGCGAGTTGACGTGCCGCTGCACGATCCGCGCAGAGCTGAGGGTGATGCTCGGTGCCGGAATGGCAGTCACGAACGGCCATTTGGGATTGGCGAAGGCGCGCTGGTTATGCGGATCGGCCTTACACAGCGTATAGGCGATGGCCCGAGCCTCGCTGCGTCGCCCGGCTCGACCGGCGCGCTGCAGATAGTTGGCCGGATGTGGCGGCAGGTTGTTCATCACCACGGCAGAGATGCCGCCGATATCCACGCCCATCTCCATGGTGGTGGAGCAGTTCAGCACATTGATATCGCCGCGCTTGAAATCCTCGACATAGTCATCCAGCCGTTTTGCCGACTGCTGCGCCGAGTGTTCTGCGGTTCGGTAGTAGAAGCCACCCTCGACCGTGCGGTCGCTGATATCCGTCCACAGGCTCTCCTGGCGCAGCTGGGCAATGACGGGGTCTCTTGCGACCACCTGACGGATCTGTACCTGCTTGGGTACCGGGGAGCCGTCCGGCATCAGTGTACTCAGGGCGGGAAGCGGTGTCTTTTGGCAGCGGTAGTCCTGGCTCAGCAGTTTTTGCGGCAGATAGGGTGTCAAACCACGGAAGGTGGTATCGAAAATGCGCCGGGTCAAGGGGCAGACCCAGCCCTCGTTAGGCAACGAGAAGGTGAGGGTTTCCAGGCGCAAACGATGGCCGGTGTCGGAGGACTCCAGAATGCCGGCATTAACCAGCGCCAGCCACGCTGCTTCGAGCCAGCTGTTGATCTTGTCAGCATCCGCATTCATGGCGCGATTCAGGCCGGTTGCCAGCTCGAGCAGCTTGATCAGGCGGTGGGGCGTGCCCGGCTTGATCTGCGGCCACTTCCTGATGGTGCTGCTCTCCTGCACGTCGCTCTTGGGCGAGTAAAGCGCCTTGGGACTGAAGCGGCTCCCCATCCAGCGGCGCATCTTGTTTTCCATCGGTATGAAGGTGTTCTCGCGGACGTAGAAGTCGAGTGCCACCTTGAGGAAGTCGCGCCAGTCGTCCAGCGTCAGAGCGCTTCTGGAATCATTTGCAGCGCTCAGGGCGGGAACGGCGCGGGTATCGACCCACAGCGGTGGAGTCGTCGTCACCTTCTCCAGCTCCTGGTAACCGACCTTGATCAGTCCCAGTGTTTCCATGCTGTTCTGGTTCTTGGGGCGCCGGGAGAACTCGCGGGCCAGCAGCAGACGCGCCATGGTCAGACCACCGTCACTACCATCGAACAGCGCCGGATTAGCATAGCGGTTATAACGTAGGATGAACTGGTCGATATCTCTGCAGGCGGCAAGCGTTTGCGCCAAAGCCTGCCAAGAGATTTGTAATGGTTGTGTTGATGCAGGGGTCAGCGACTCAGCCTGCAATCGTATCTTTTTCGCTTCATCATGCTGATTGAGCTTTTCCAAAAGATTGGCAGCGTCAAGTAGCTGCTGATACCCGGCCGGGAGCACGGGTTGCAAATCATATTGCTTGGTTTGCGCGTTCCTCAGTGTTTCAAACACCAGCCCGCGTAGCCGGGAGCGTTCCGCTTCCTGCTGCATTCTCACAGCCATACGCGCGGTGCCTTGGCGGCTGTCGGTGAAGGTGATCAGCTTGCGCCCGCGCCCCGGCAGTTCCTCGGGAGAGCGGCCTTCGCAATCTGACTTGTCAGGATCAGGACAGAACTCTATGACGGTCGGGACCGCGTTGGCGATGTAGAACGGCGCGCCGAGGTAGGCCTTTCTCAGAAAGTCGCTGGTGCCCAGTGACGAGTTGTCGCAGAGGCTGCAACAGCTGTCTTTTTCCTCAGTGAGCACAAGGTCGATGTTGCGGGGCGCATTCACTGCTCCTAGCTTCTGGCTTTCCAGATCGAGGTTGATCGAGAAATAGGGGCCATGCGCCACCGGTAATCCGGCAACGATCAAACGCGTGCTCATGGCATTCGGCGTCAACAATTCGGCTGGCGCATCCTCGCCACCGTTTTCGTGATTGAGCGCGAACTCATCGCCGGCATAAGGGCTGGGCTGGTGCAGCTCGCCACTGCGATCTTCTGCCAGCAGGTGCGGCGTCTTGCAGTCATCGCAGAAGCCCAGCTCGTATACAGGCGCATGACACACGCAGCGCGCTCGCTGGGTCACATAGACGTTACCGAAGGGCCAGTCCTGCAGATGAGTAGATTTGGCACTACACTTTGGGTCGACGCAAGCCCAGATGCCATGCAACATGCGCTGGAAGAGGTGGACTCGCAGCTTAAGGAACGGCAGCTGCTGCTCGGCCGGATGAGTACCGGTCATGATGTCGAGCCAGTCGAGCACCTCCTGCTGCTGCTCGAGGGGGCTGCCTCCCTGCAATTGGTTAGAAACTGCGCCAATCAGGTCATCAAGATCTAGGGGCTTGCCGGAGCTGACTACGGCATGCCGAAGGCTCCTAGCAGTGGTGCTACCGCACAGGGCCTTGAATCGTGCAGCGGACACTGCCGTTTCCGGCTCAATGGCCCTGATAGCCTGCGCGGCGATATCGTTGCTTGGTGAATCAAACTCAAGGTCGGGCCAGACACGCGAGCCACCAATTACTTCTACTTGGCCAAGCGGGACGTCCGCTAAGTCGGCCAAATAGCGTTTCAGTCGTTCTTCCGCATCGGCCCCGGCGATGGTCGCCGATGTGGCGATGAAGCGAATCTGCTCGGATTGCCGGCCGAAGGCCTGGACCACTCTGCGCAGCAATAGGGACATTTCCGCCGCTTGGGAACCCACATAGGTGTGTGCCTCATCTAGGACGATCCAGCGCAACGACTGTTGCTGGCGCGAGATTTCCAGAATCGGGTTGTCGACCTGACGCACCAGCATGTACTCCAGCATGGTGGCGTTGGTCATCAGGATCGGCGCTGGTTCCTTACGTAGCAGTTCCCGGGACAGGATTTGGTTGGGCTTCTGTTGCTGCTCCTTGCGGACCTTGTCGGCGCGCTCTTCAGTCTTGCCGTTGTACAGGCAGAAACGGATGTTGCTACCGTATTTTCGAGTCCAGGCGTCGAGACGCTCCTGTTGAGAGTTGATCAGGGCATTTAGCGGGTATAAGAACAGAGCGCGAATTCCCACCAGGGCTGCCTTGTTTCGCTCTTGCTCCCGGATCAGATCCTCAAGGATCGGCACCATAAAGCATTCCGTCTTGCCCGAACCGGTGCCGGTGGTGATGACCGCCGAGCGGGGTGTTTCGTCGAGTAGAATGCGCCAGGCCTGTAATTGATGAGCATAGGGGTGTGCCGTTTTCGGGAAGTCGTAGGCTGGCGCATTGGCCAGCGTGTCGAGCAGGCTGGGCGACAGCAAGCCCTCCAACGGCAGATCTTGCAGTCGCAGCTTGGCTTCCCGCCAGCCAAAGGTATGCTCGAATACCGGCGGGGCAAGGAAGCAGCCTTCGGCCCCCAATGTGCTCACCATGCTTTCGCTCAGGTGACGACGCAGGCCCGGATGATTGATGGCTAGGACACCGAGCGTTGCCTCACGGGTGCGCTCAAGACTTTGCTCGATCAGGTTCCTGAAAAAGCGCATTGCAACTCCTTATGCCTCATCCTGCGAGGCGAGCAGATAGGACACCATCAGGGCGTGCGTCGGTATAAACCAGCCCTGACGGTCAAAGTCGGAAACCAGGCGAATGGCAAATTTCAGATAGGCCGGTGTCGTCGGGAGGTCGGTGATTCTGGCTTTGCCGGCGGTGACGAAGGCCATGAAGATTGGCAGGTAGGCGACGGCGTCGGTGAACTCCATCAGCGAAAGGGCTTTCACCAGAGGGGGGAGCTGTTGCCTGTCGATCCATCCGGAAAGCTCGCTACCGAGCAGGGTGGGCCAGTTCTGATTGGACTCGTGAAGTCGCCGCAGATCCTGATACCAGATAGGCAGAACACTTTCCGGTGGCAGCCTGGTCAGCGAGCTGCGATTACCGGTGCTCAGATAATCTCCCAGATAGTCGAAGCCGGAAACGATGCAGCGCAGCACGTTGGCCCGGTTCGAAACGAGATTGTTAACCAGCGCTTCGGGCAGCCCAGTCAGGCGCATGCTGTCGTGAAAGAGTTTGTAGGCCTGTACCCATAGCGGAAGTGGGACGGCCTCCCAGATGACAGCAAGCTCGTCGCGTATGCGTGCGCAGAACGACTCATCCATTTCCAGCCGGAATACCGCAAAGCTCAGTGCCTCCCGATTGCGCGACAGGGCTTTCCAGGTTTCGAATGACGACAGCGGCAGGTGGCGGTAGTGCTGCTTCAGGTCGGCCAGATACTGCCAGCCACTGTGGTGGAAGTCGGCCGCCATGATGGCAATCTGCTGCTCGATGACATGCGGATTGTGCTGAGGGTGGAAAAGCTCGGCGGCTCGGTGCAGCGAGCACACCTCAGGCTCGGACTCGAGAATGTTGCCCGGTGTGATATACAGTCCCGGACGGAAGCGAACGCTCGACTGTTCGCCCGGATAGATCAGCCATGGCCCCTGAAGTTGCATTTTTTGCGGAATATCGAAGCATCCGGTGCCCACCGTCTCGCTGGTCTTTTCTGTCAGCTGCAGCGGCGTGCGCTTGGGATCGGACAGCAGCATTGCCTCGGCCTGAACGCCATTCAGCATTGCAGTATTGGAGGTATTGCAGATATAGAAAGCATACCGCCCCTCCCACTGGAGTTGTCCGCCATAGCGGCGGATATCGAGTTTTAGCAGTGGTTGCTCGGTCTCCAAGGAAAGCCTGATGTAGGCATCCTGTTCGTCAACTGCACTAAGCATGCTCTGCATGTCGCTCAGGTAACTGAAGAGGTTGAGCATCACAGGCGCCGTGCCTACCCAGATGCTGAAGGCGCGTTTCGGGTGCGGTTGCTCCGTACAGATCAGCTCCAGCTCCATGTGGAATGTCTGGCCTTGCGGAAGACCGGAGGTCAGCGCGATTCGGTAGCCGATCAGCTCGGCCAGTGTCAGTTCGCGGGTCCGCGACGGATTGCCGTACTGGTCCAGAAGACGCGCCCCCTGATAGGGATAGGGTAGGCGGAGCTGAATGGGAGGCAGGTACTGGCCGGCCTCCAGAATGAAAGTCGTGGGGGGATTCTCCTCTTGGTGGCGCAAGTGCAGAGCATGTTCGGATTGCTCTACTGCCAGGCTACCGCTGACGACCTGAAGATCAAGCAGATGTGTGCCTTTGGGTAGGAGGCGTGCGGGCTGCTGTCCCAGTCCAGGTAATAGGGAAAAGCTGAACTCCCTGGGCAGGACGCCAAAGCGGCGCTGCAGCAGCGTTTTGCCAGAGCGGTTGCGCAGGGTGTAGCGGGCGAGGCCATAGCTGCTGTTGCGCTGACGGTCCAGCCGCTCGCCGTTGACGAACTCGATCAACTCATCTCGGGTATGGGGGTAGCCTTCGGGCAGGTCAAGGCGTGGCCAGCCTAGGAAGACGATTGAGGGGGCGCTTTCGTAGAGTGCGAAAACGCCTGCCAGAGTGGGTTTCCAGTCGTCGTTGCCAGCCTGATTTAGCTCGATCTGGTAGTGGTCGGCCCCCTTGGCCAGAGACAGGTTCGAGTGTGTCTCCAGCCAGCGACCACTCTCCACATCCTGTGCCAAGGTGTTTGGCGCGGCCCCTTCATTTGTGATGAAAAAGTCCTGAGGAATACGAATCCGAGCCAGTCCGGACGCGATCGAGCAACTTGAGGTGGCCACCAGTTGCCAGCGCTCGGAGCGATTCTCGAAAACCAAGGGAGCTTCCCGGTAATCGAGTGCGCTACCGTCGAAGAACAGACAATGGACCGTGCGGCCGTTATCCAGCAGGCGCAGGCTCAATGGCTCCTCGAGGGCACGCCGCTCCAAGGTGACCTGAGGGTTGGCGAAACGGATTTTGATGCCATCTGCGGTGAGCTGACCATAAACGGCGGCACCACGGGCCAGCAGCCGGCCGCCTTCGTAGTAGGCTAGCTCCAGACGGGTGCTACCCAGTGTCGTGGGATTGATCGCAACGGTTGTTTCAGGAGGCAGGATCAGATCGGTGCGGATCGACCACTGGTGCAGCGGGCCATGCAGGAAGTGCTCGCAGGTGAACGCACGCACCTTCTCGAGTACCTCCTTGCGCTCTTGACGTTTCTGGCCGGCATCGCGCAGCCAATCGTTTAGCAGCGTGCGGGCATTGCTTTCATCCAGTGGAACCGGAAAGGCATCTGTCCAGTCGGGAGCCTGCTGGTCGAGGTAGGTGGTCGGATCCTGCTGATCCTTGAGGGGGTAGTGTTCGACTAAATACATGAGCTGGTCGACGATGCCTGCCAGCAGCCGGCGCGTTTCCAGGTTGCGGAAAGCGGCCGGAAGTCCCTCCTCGAAGTCGGCCATCAGGTCAGCCGTGGTCCTACGGTTGCCCTCGGTCCGATAGAAGTGCTTAATGCCCCGGCGTACAGCCCGCCCGAAACCATGTGACTCGCTTTGCACTAGCGGCCAGGGCAGGCCGCCCTCGGTGAACAGCGAACCTAGCCAGTCTCGGCCACTGTCCCGGAGACGTATCGGCCTCTTCCAATAGGTCAGCCCCTCGTTGGTCAGCGCTGCATGCTGTTGCGGGGTCAGCGAAATCCCTAGTTCCGTCTCGGCTCCGGACCAGGACCATGAGCTGTTGTAGTTGCGGCGATATTGTTCACTGACGAAAAGGGAGAAGCAGGCACCCAGGTGTATTGCATACAATGGGTTATCCACTCTTCTGAGTTGCTCCTTCAGCAGATCGAGGAGTGATTTGTACTCTTCCTCGGACACTTGATAGCTGTAGAGAGGTTTGCCATGTGGTCCTTTGAACAGCTCACGATTGAGCAGGAATTCGCTGAGCCAAGCTTTCAGTGGATTTTGAGCATTCGACGTTATTTTTGTGAGCATCAATAAGTCCTTTTGAAATCACTGAGTCCTGAAGGACTCATGGGATCACTTGTCCGAAAGCGGTGAACTTATCTTCTTCTGACCTGGGGTGAGCGACCCTGCCACTACAACATTTGCCGTCGCGAGGTCAGGTCGGCTCTGATTAAAATCTCCCGAAATGACAAAATGCCATCATCCAGTTGGAAGCGTCAAATTTTCACCATACGAAGTCGGGGGTAGGGGTCAATTAGCCCAAGCTCAGAAATCAAATTTGCTGATCAAGCTTCTCCGACGCGCGCTTTCTCAGCTCGTTCAAGGCGGTGCGGATGGCGTTCTCATCGGTGCATACAGATAAGTCCAAAGCTTCTGCGTAGGCGCGATAGCCAGGGCTGCCATCACATTCGAGCACCTCTCCCATTGCTGGATAGTACGTCAGGTCCCAGACCTGGCTACGCCAGTTGTATGGCCCTTTGTGAGGTTCCACGCATTGGAATATATAGATGCGCAACTCACTTCGGCTGTTCTCGACGATTGATGCTTCTTCGGCGTTTTCACCATTGCCCGTGTCGTTCCGGACCCAAACGTCGAACAACAGATCACCTTTCTCATGGCAATGCTCGGGATCTTCCTGCCCGCCGTTACGAAGCCATAGCACGGAAATGTCGTTGAACGGCAGGAAACGTTGCCCTGCGCTGTTGCTGACCTCTAGCCCATCCAGCCTCCGGGGCACACGATTTCGCGGTATCTGATTGTAGTAATCGGCGCCCAGCTCCTCACGTATAAAGCCCAGTAACTCCAGAATCCGCTGTTGATAATCAGCCAGCAGGCGATAGGCCTTGCGCACATCCAGAAGCGCGCTGTCGATTGAGGTTGCAGTGGTCAAGATAGTGAGCTCCAACGAGCAATGGGGAATTGGGTGGTTTGAATAGAAGGTGCAGAAAGGTCCGAGAGGAAGCGGAATGTCGCTACGCGGCTCGGAACTCGCTTGGCGGTAATGGGGCCAGGCGCGAAAATAGGGGAGCGCGTGGAGTCAATCGATACCGAGGCCAGTTGACCCAACCAGCGCCGGGGAAGAATACGCAGCCCATGCCATTCGTACGCGGCAGCAATATCATCTAGGAGACGCTGAAGACCTGGCGATGAGTCCGTCGATGCCTTGGAAATCGCTGCCTCTAGAGCCTTGAACAGTTGATACCAGCTGCAGCACGCCAACTCGTAATCTGAGCCTGCACCGGACAGTTCTTCCTCGATTTGGGATTCCAGCTCAGAGATGCTTTTTTGCGTGTAATTTTGAAGGCCACCAATGGTGAGGAGTATCGAGCCTTCACCCAGGTTTTTGCCTGCCCAACCAGCCCGCAACTCATTTGCCAGCTGTACAGCATATTGCTGTTGGAGATCGTCGTGGCGCTTGGCTTCGATCAGCAGCGTACGCTCCGATCCGTACAGCACCACATCGGGTTCGACGCCTCGTTCGTCAAGCCACCATGAGGGCCAGAACTCGAAATTCTCCAAGGTGCCAATTGATCTGTCTGGTCCCAACAGTTGAGCGAAGAAGCTATCACGCACAGATTCGGGTAGGTAAATCAGGCGCTCGAATATGGTAGCGGTAAGGATGTCTTCCGCCCCGGTGGCATCTCCCGGGCGTAAATGCTTACCTTCAACGCCGCTACCTCGGCGCTTGCCGTTCAATATTGCAGTGAGCATGTTATCTCCAGCGCGAAGCACCAAGGGGTTTCATCGTGCGATGTGAGCATCAGCGCGATCCCTGTAGGTCAGGATCCAGAGCCCGATCAATCTCTTCAAGGCAGTCCCGGATTTTGCTCAGCGCCTGGTTGTAATGCGCATCTGTCGCTTTGTCACCCAGTTCAAAAATGCACCGTTCATGTTTAATCTGGTAACCGCTTGAAGCCACATAATGCCCAGCCCAGTCAGGAACCTCCCGCGGGCTTGAGGTGAAGTCGGGTAGATGCCTTGTGAACAGGGTGGTATCAGCGGCAAGGAAGTAGGGAAAAACACCAAGCCAGGTGTGCTTGTAGAGTTTGATCCAGAGACCGTCGGGCCATTCTTTTACCCGCACGTCCAAGTCATACTGCTTTTTGTCGACATTGCATATCGACCTCGTTTCGATCCTGCCGGCCCAGTCGGCAAACATAGGCGCGGTTTTAACCTCGGTTTCCAGCCATTCGAAGCGCTCTTGCAGCTTGCGATTCTGGCAATAAACGAAATGGTCGTGGATTTGACGATACGCCTCTTCGTGTTGCTGGAATATCTCCCAGCACAGCTGGTTGAGCTCGGTGTTTCCCGACAGGGTCTTCTCGATGTGAGCGACAAACTGATGGATAAACGGGAGGGCCTTCGGATCTACGCTTGTCTGCTGACGTAGCAGCTCGGCCACCTGTCCATAGGATTGGTAGTAGACCGGGGTCGGGGAGTCTGGGTCGATCGTCGGAGACGCCCGGCCTTTGGGCGTCAGGTACACCAGCGCCCTGTGGGTATAGTGGGGGAACAGGTCCTGCAATGCTTTCTGGTAGCGGGCGACCTGACGGCTCTGGTCCAAGGCCCATATTTTGTTTTCGATTGCGATCACCAGTTTGAGGGACGGGTAATCGAGCAAGATATCGATATGTTCAAGTTCCCGCGCCACGTTCGCGCGCACGCCAGCAGTGCTTGAAAGTACGGCTTCCGGGAGGGGATTGCGCTCGCAACGGCAGCCCAGAAGCGACCTTACATAATCATCTCTGAAGGCGCTGCCCATGCCATGGGCTTCCCGATCGCTCAAGAGCGAGGCAATGATGTTCGAGTGGACCAGCTCCTTTGTGCTCACGCCCATGGCTTTGAAAAGATCAAAAGCCTTGGTATAGCCCGTCAGGGTATTAAACGCTGCAGATGCGGACATTGCTGCTAGATGTTCAGGGGCGTCCATGTCTGATTTTTCTCTATGAGTAAGGCTTGTGCGTCCGTCTTGCCTACGCTGGCAATGCCAATGTGTCTTCGTGCGAATGACGGTGGTTGACTACTGAAGCAGAGCAAGCTGTAGAATTCTGCCGCGCCTTGAGGCAAATGGCCAGTATTGTGATAGTGCTCTCTCTGACCAGATTTATTGGTGCCAGATGAGAACGATGCGTTGGCCGAGTCCTGCGTCATGTACAAGTTCTCACCTTTATGATTCGGAGCTCCTGCTAGTCAAGCTTCTCGCGAGTCCGCCGATACCCCCGCGGCAGACGTATGTCCGCCTCAAGGGTCTGACGTCTAACTTCAAAGATGAACCGAGGAAGAAACAATGGCGATGGAATCACCTGCGCTACTGCTGACCGATCTGAACAAGGCATTGCGTCGTCTACGCGGTGCCTGCACCGACCTTGGTAACGAGGAAATCGACGAGAAACTGCTTGAGGTGATGCGCCGCCTACTACTCGCCGAGGTGCTGGGTAATACCTGGATCGTTGTGATGGGCGGCTCTCAGGGCGCGGGCAAGACGACGCTGATGGCGAGCATCTACGAGCTGCGCGGCGATGGGCCGAGGTGGCTGCAGAGCAATGAGGGCCGCGGCGAGAAAATGCCGGTACTCATCCTTGAGGTAGAGGGCCTCGAGCGCGCTCAGGGATACGTTCGCAGGCTGGTTCCGGACGCGGCGTCGCAGGGCTACAGGCTGGATGACTTCGAGGTGGATATTCCGCAGTTCCAGCGCGCCATCTGCGACCCCAATGCCGAGGATCTGCTGCCGATCCTGAAAGTGCCTCGCCGCTACTTCAAGCGCGATAACCAGGCGTGGCTGCTGCTTCCGGGGTACGAGAAGCAGGAGCGCGACAACCGCGCCTGGCAAGAGCTGATGCGCCAGGCGATGATCGCGGCAGGTGGGTGCATCATCGTGACCGACGAGACGCGCCTGGCCAACCAGCAGCAGCTCGAGATCGTCCGGGACATGCTGGAGAACGAGCTCAAGGGCTGTAAGCCGTACATAGTGGTCTCCAAGACCGAGGCGCATCGCAACGATCCCAAGCGGCAGGCCGATCTGCGCTCAACCGCCCAGGCGACATTCCAGGTGGCGCCCGAGCTGGCCGAACGAAATATCATTCTGAGCGGCACCGACGATGCCGAGTACATGGAACAGTGGATGCCCCACCTGCGTCGCGCCATAGACGACCTCAACTTCACCGGGGAATCGGATCGCCACTTCCAGATGAGTCATCTCTCTGAAATCGTGGGCAAGGATTTAACACGTGTGTTGAATGCGATCCGCAGCAAGGCACGGCTGTATTTCACGAGCGACAAGGCGAGTGGGGTTGATGGCGCTGAAGTGCTGGAAGAGGTTTTGGGCAGGTTCGATGAGGCAGCAGCGGAGCTTCGGAGTCAGCATAATCAGCTTGTGAGCAAGCTGGCTGGGGAGGCCTTTACCAAAGCGTCCGATTCAATGAACCGTCGGCTCATTGCCGATCACGAGGGCTTCGGCAACTGGTTGTCGAATGCCTTCGATACCACCAGCCAGACCAGAATGAAGATGCAGGATCTCGTCCAGGGATCTTGGCGCGAAGCGGCGTCGGCGTTTTTTCACAACTACTCGCAAGGCGTATCGTCGTTAACGGCGAGCAAGCTTGAGCGATTGCCCGAAGAGAAATCGGGGGAGGGCTCGGGCGTGCGTTTGCCACAGGCGAAATCCCAGAATCTGATCCAGATGGGCTTTGTGCACGCATCGGGTCAACCCGTTCGTTTCGAGAAGCTAAACCCTGAAGCGGTCAGTGATATCAGCATCCTTCTGGGCAATGGCCGCCGGGAGGCCTGGCAGGCTAACCAGGATGTCAGCAAACAGGTGGGTGCCAGTGCCGAGCTGATCCCTGCGATGTCGCTGGAATACACCCGTCTCATCTTCGCTGTGCCTGAGGTCGTTGGTGTCAAGCAGGACTTCGTACCCATCGACAGCACGTCTGGCGCCAATGCTGTCTCAGCGAGTGTCGACAACCTCAGGACAGGCGTCGAGCTTGGCAAGACTGCTATTCGTTCGCTCGCCACCGTGCTGGCGGTAGACGTGGTCAGCGATGGAGACTCCGACATACTAGGCGCGCTCTTCGGCAAGACGGCTGGCGCGGATGCGGAGGACGCAGGGGATGCGGGCGATTCAGGCAGCTCAGGATCGGAGACCAAGCTCCCGATGCCGCTCACCCTGCACCCCGCTGCAGTGGCGGCCACCGCAGTTGTCGCGGCTGCGTATCTGACAGGTGTGGCGGTAACGCGGATTCGCAGCATTGAGAAAGCAGCAAGCGCCCAGGCGAGGGTCATGCTCGGCACGGTTCATGACCACCATGTTGAAAATCTTCGCACGTCCTTCGATGAGACCATGGCCGTGGCGCGCGCGCGCGTCTGCACGAGGCTGCGTGCCCGCTACCGCATGGACGAACTGCTGATGCGCAAGGACCGGCTTGCCAAAGCCATCGCCGATGTCACCTCGATCACCAGTGACTTGCGCTACGAGTTGGACTCGTCGGCTTCTGGCTTGCAGCTGTTCATCGCTGACCGTGGTGTCTGACATGGCCAAGCAAGCCGTGATGGACCATTGGCACGCTCTGCAGGCACATCAGTCGGACTGGGCGTTTCGTGCCTATGCGCGGTTGATCAAGACATTGAGCAAGGACGTCCAGGAAAAGCTGCAGCTCAAGGAGGAAGTGGCCGAGCCCTATGTGGTCATATTCGGCAAGACCCAGGTCGGCAAGACCACGCTGCTGCTCGACCTGATGGGGATCGACCGGGCCCAGTTGGGGAGGGTCTCGCAGGTCATGCGTGGTGGGCGCGAGGCGGGCAAGTCGGCGACGGCCACCGCCATGGAGTATTGCCGCTCGGCCAACGGCCGCTGGGGACTGACTCTGCACTCGAAAACGCGCTGGTTCGAGGCCGAAGCCGACGTTACCCGGGCGCTTGGCCGGCTCAGGGAGGACATGGAGGGCGGGCGACTGGTTGCAGAGTCGCCCTGTGTGGTGCATATCCCATCGTCTTTCTTTGCCAGCCAGGTTGCCGAGGGGCCGAGCATCCGCATTCTGGACCTGCCAGGCGACAACCCTGCCAACGCGGCAGAGCAGGCGCATGTGAACCATATGGCGAAGACTTATCTCCCCTTCGCTGACCTGGTGTTGCTGGTTGGCCGGGGCGATGACCTGGGCTTCCTGCGGCCGGAGGCGCTGACGCTGCCTGGAATCGAAGACTGGCAGGCCATGCCGCACCGTTTTCGCATTGTCACAACCTATTCGTACTTCGCACAGTCGATCAAGGACGCAGCTCGCGAGGATGCGAAGTACGATGCTTCGAAGTCTCGGCGCCGTCTCATCCAGCAGATCGAGCTCTTCGGTCGCCTGAGCGATCAGGCCCAGAATGAGCACCTGTACTTTCCACTGGAATTCGGCACCAGCTGGATGAGCATGCAAAAGAATGAGCCGGAACTGCATGCCCGGATCGCGCCGTTGATTGCCGGACTGCGCAGCGAGTTGCTGGAGCAGATCTCGCAATCCACAAGCCCGGTTGGCCGCCTGCGTAGTACGCTCGATAGTCACTTGGGCGTCAGGTATATCCAGAAGAAGAAGACCGAGGCGGTTGAGCAGACCCTTGAGCAACTGGAAAGCAAAAACACGACGCTTGTGAGCGAGATCGCCATCTGGACCGCAGCGATCAAGAAGGCGCAGGATAAGTTGAGGGTGGCATTGCAAGGCTTGCAGACCAATACATTGGTAGATGGCATTAAGTTGATCGAGCACGCAGCCTTGAGCCCAGTGTTCACTGTCTTCGGTAGCTATCCTCCCAAGGAAGGTGCGGTCAAGGATGACTGCGAGACGCTCAGGACGTTGGTTAATGACTATTACAGGCTGCTCAAGGGGATGCGCCTGGAGGTCAAGGGCAATCCCCGATTGTCGAAGTCCTGCATGTATTGGGAAGGCGTGCGCAGGCTCGTGAATGAGCCTGGCTTGCGGGTGATCGAGGATATTATCGACGACGCGTTCAGCTCCATTCGCTACACACTCGCGGACTACACCTTCGATACCTATCTGTTCTCATCAAACTATCAAGAAGATTTGAGGAAGGTTCACAGCGCAGGCAGCGAAGCCCGGCACGAATTGGTCCGCCTATGGAAAAGACATTGGCTCGTGGCATTGACGGCGCTTGACCAAGCGTTCAAGCGCGACATGAAGGCGCTCGAAGCCAGCCTCGAACTGCAGCGGCACGAGCAGATGCTTCTGATCAAGCAGCGGGAGCGAGTGGAGCACGAAACCGCCCTCAAGCACGGCGAGTTGCAGCGCATTGCCCAAACCTCGCAACAAGACCTCGAGCGGTGCGAACGCTTCGTTCACTTGCTCGATGAGGAATACCTTGCCGAACTCAGCCAGCGGATGAGCTTGGCGATGAACGAGCAAGATGATTGTGACGCGTTACTGCAACTGCTGGCCTGTATGCAATTGAGCAACCAGCGGGTAGAACTGATGAGACTAAGCCAAGATGGCCGGGCCTGAAAAATGAGTACAGCTGCAGAGATTCACAACAAAGAAAAGACCCTTGCCGAGCTGATGGTGAAGATCCTGAAGGAGCCTCTCAACCCACTCGAAGCCTCGATCAAGGCACTGAGTGGAGACCTTGCGGACACACGAGATTCTATCACCGAGATCAACGACACCTTGGGCGCCTCCGCGGACGATGCGGAAAAAGCCACGAAGTCGTTGCTGCAGGCGTTGCGCAAGATCCGCGAAGAAGACGTCCCATCGTTGCTCACCAAGCTTCAGAAACACATCACCGACCAGAGCGCGAGTGACGCTCGTGCAGTCGAGGCCTTGCTCGAGCACTCTACGGCCGTCCACACCTCTAGCGTGAGCTCGACTGAGGCCGTGCTGCTCGATGCGCTCGCTGGGGCGACCCGGCAGCAGGGGGAGCTGGCGCAGTCGATCGAAGCGCTGCGTCCGCACATCGAAAGCTCGGCCGCTGAAGTGTCGCGCCAGCTGTCGTCATCGCATAGCTCAAGTGTCGCTGATTTCAAGGCAGCGGTCATTGGCGTCGGCGTTCGCATCGCCGAGCAGCAGCAAGCTTCGCAGGAAACCCTCCTGGCAGGGCTGCAAACACTGGGGGGTGAAGAGCAAGCGGCCAAGGTCGAGGTGGTGGAAAAGGTCTTGAAAGAAATTGTGTTGAACCGGGAGTTCAGCAAGAGGATCAACTCGGCCTTGGCGGCGCAAGTCAGCACCCTGGGCACGGACGTGGCAGGTTTATTAACCCGGCTGTCGACGCAGGTCGAGGCCGTGGCGGCTGAAAACCAACGCGTTGTGCAACAGTTCTCGGCAGCGGCCAGGGGCGAGCAAAGCGCACTGGTCGCGCTGCTGACCGAGCAGAATGCGGGTTTAGCGGCGCAGCTCTCATCCAGCCAGCGTCATGTGAAAAGACTGACAGTCATCACGGGCGTGTTTTTCGGATCGATGCTGCTATATGCGGGGTATGACATCTGGCGAAATTTGCTCTGATTGAGCAGGCCGCAATACGCTCGGGTGAGAAAATGTATCAGGGTTATAATCGGCCCGTGGTACCTAAGCCATTGCGCCGGTGACTCTTATTTTACACCTTCAGTTTTTAGCTTTTCGCATGTTTAGTTCTGAGCGCTATTGTCAGCTCGGTGCAGTTCAGCGCAGTCTCAGTCGTAAACCGAGAGCGATGATTGGACTAGACGATGGGATTTGAGACACGGCTTGATTCGAGGGTTGTATGGTCAATCGAGGCAAAGTCTGGTTCTCGGGGGCTGGTGACATCATGAACATCTCCAACATAGCACATCATTTAACATAATATACATTATGCGTAGTTACCTATAGAGGCTTGGCCCCCGTGCCAGGCTGCTTTTCACCAGGTGTTCCGGCTGACCAGGTCGAATTTCTCGTGTGCGAGAAAAACACCGTCACAAGCATGGCTATGGTTTACATGGTTCATCAGCGGCATCGATTCGAATGTTGGCACGTGCAACGACGGCTATCGCCTCGACAATATGAGCTGCGTCACCAGTCTCGTATGCATCGGCCAAAAAGACATCTACGGCCTCTGGGTCAACCAGCGCGTCTGCTGGATCATAATCATGAATCGGCTCTGTCATTTGATCACCTGGGAAAAATATGAAGCCAGCATCTGGCTCTGAAAATAAACGCTGGAACGTCACCTGCAAAGACGCTGCTGATGGACTGGCAACCTGATCGTACCTTTGCCTGACGATTTCGAGCGGCTTTCGGATTAACCACTGGTGACAAGCTGGACATGAAAATACAACCGGACGGCACGATATCCCTGGCACCCGTTTGTTCGTAGGTTTTATTCAGCCATTCAATGCCAGATGCATCTACAGCCCTCAGACTACGCGGCCTGTTACCGATTACGCGTGCATTCACTGGACGCTAATCTCGGTCTTTTTGAGAGATGGCGTTCAAATTTGTTAGATATCTAACATGGATGAGCTACCCCTGGATCATCTGGTGAGCTACCCTCTCCCACTAATATCAATAACTTATAACTCAACTAAATAGTCATTTAGTTGAGTTATAAGAGTCAAGCAATACAAGGGGCCGTGGCGGATAGCCACAGGCCCCCTGCTCCTCCTCCGGCCTCCTGCCAACCACAGGCCGGAATTCGGCTATCTGGGCGCTACCGAGGGTGGTTTCCATACCGCCCTCGCCTGTCACTCGTGCGCTGCCTCAGGCGCCGCCAAACAC
>NZ_AJJP01000208.1 GCF_000259195.1 Pseudomonas donghuensis | reverse complement strand
ACGCAGGTAGGGGTTTTGTCTTTATGGCGATTTAATTGCTAGCCGTGGTCCCTGTGGGAGCCGGCCTGCAGGCACCGCCTGATTAGCTGGAAACACCAGCTACCATGATTGCCCTTTCCCCAACCTAAGACCATTCCTGCCCCAGCTTCAGACCCGCCTGACTGTCTTATCTAACCGAGTGTCCGCTTAACTGGCGTCCCTCCCATAACGATAAGAAGGCCAAAGCCCATGTCTGCAAATGCTGCCCTGATCAGTCCCGTCCGTGTCGCAGTCATCCAGTTCGACCCGCAGGTCGGTCTTGAGCACTGCGACAACAACCTCTGCCATGGCCTGCAGCTCGCAGAACAGGCGGTCGGCGAGGGCGCCAATCTGATAGTCCTGCCTGAGCTGGCCAACACCGGCTACAGCTTCAATACTCGAGCCGAAGCCTGGGCTCACGCCGAAGCTCTGGCGGACGGTCCTAGCCTGAAAACCTGGGCAGCATTTGCCCGTGAACACCATGTCTACCTGGTTGCAGGCTTTGCCGAGCGCGACGGCTTGAAACTGTATGACAGTGCTGTGCTGTTCGGCCCGGAAGGCCTGCTGGGGCATTACCGCAAAGCCCATCTGTGGAACCAGGAGAAGCTCTGGTTCAGCCCGGGGAACCTCGGCTTCCCGGTGTTCGAGACGCCCATCGGCCGTATCGGCCTGTTGATCTGCTGGGACATCTGGTTCCCGGAAGTGCCACGTCTGCTGGCCATGCAGGGGGCCGATATCATCTGCGGCCTGAACAACTGGGTATGGACGCCACCGCCATTGTTCGATGCCAGTGGCCGCTGCATGGCCTCTTACCTGACCATGACCGCCGCCCATGTCAACAATGTGCATATCGCCGCCGCCAACCGGATCGGCAGTGAGCGTGGTGGGCGGTTTCTGGGCTGCTCGTTGATTGCCGGCACCAACGGCTGGCCCCTCGGTGAGATCGCCGGGCCGGAAGACCAATGCATCCTCTACGCCGATCTCGACCTCAGTAGTGCTCGCAGCGCACCGATCTGGAACAGCCTCAACGATCTGCCCCGCGACCGACGGACCGACCTCTACGGTTCGATGCTCGGTTATGACCTGCACCCAGCCTTGCCGCGCTAAGGAGGAGGGATGGACAACTCAATCGAAACCTCCCGTTCCACCTTCTGGCCTTTACTGTTGTTGTGCCTGACGGTGTCGTTGGTCACCACGGTGCTGCTTGAAGTCATCAGCGGTCGCGCCGACGCTTGGATTGGCCTGTGGCCAGACTATGTGCACATGATGAGCAACCTCAACCAGCCCTTGGCGCGTTTGCGCTGGGTCATCGGCGATATCAGCGAAGTGGCCTTCTACAAGCATGAGCTGCCAGCGCTGGGGTTGCTCGCAGGTGCTGCCCTGGCCCATTGGGCCAACCGCAACGGCAAGCGCTGGCAAGGCTTCGCCATTTGCTACGGTACGGGCTTGTGGCCGTGGCTGGTGACCAGTTCGCTGCTGGGGTTGTGGTTCAGTCATGCGCTGTGGGGCTGGACCTTGAACAGTGGCACCTGGCAACCGACCTTCGTCGCGTTCGTTTCGTTGCCGGCGGCTATGGTGCTGGTGTTTGGTCCAGGCTGGAAGGTCGCTTTCAGCGGCGCACTGATGGGCGCTTTGCTGGTCACGCCGGCCAGCCTGTTGCTGGTCAACTACCTGTGCTACCCCTTGAAGCTGCCAGTGGTCGTCGGCAATGTCGGCGGCATGGCGGTTGCCAGTGTGCTGGCGTTCATCTTGATCCGCCGATTTCCGCTGCTGGTGAGGTCAACCGCGTCGGAACACACCCCACAAGCGGTCGGCCAGATCCAAGCCGATTACGGCATCACCTGGACATTGCGCCGGGTATTGGCCGACTTCAGTGAAGCGCCGTTCTTCGGCAATGAGCTGGCGAGCCTGGGTTTGTTGTTGGGCCTGTTGCTGGCGTACATCCTGTCTCCCACGGGCCCGGCCTACGGCTCGCAACTTGTCGTGCAGATGGTGGCGGGGCAGGTGCTGGCCTCGTTCATCGGTGTGCTGATCTGGCGTAGGCAATGGATGCGCCTGGGCTGGTATCCAACCTATATCCCGATCGTTTCCGTCGTCCCGGCTGCCGTGCTCACCTTCGGCGGTAGCTGGCAGGTGGTCGGGCTCAGTGCGGTGTTGGGAGCACTGCTGGCCCCGCCATTGGCGGCCGCTATCAGCCAGCGCCTGCCAAGCCATATGCATGGCTTCATCGGCAATGTGCTGTCCATGGCTGTTTCTACCCTGGCAATCCTCCCCTTCATCAGTCTGGTTACAGGAGGTGACGCATGACCCTGCCCAAACTTGCCATAGGAACCCTGGGCGGCACCCTCAGCATGCTCCAGTCAGCAGTAGGCGAAGGTGTCACTCCTGGTCTGGACAGCACGCAGATGCTCGCCGAGGCACCCCAGCTTGCAAGCCTTGCGCACATCTCGACGAAAACCCTGCAGATGCTACCCAGTGCATCGTTGTCCTTCATTCAGTTGATCGATGTCCTGTATTGGGCCAAAGCCCAGGTGGAGGAGGGCGCACAGGGGGTGGTGCTGACCCAGGGCACCGATACCCTCGAGGAAGTGGCCTACTTTCTCGAACTGCTCTGGCCCTTTGATGCGCCATTGATCCTGACTGGCGCCATGCGTGCGGCCAGTGAGCCCGGCGCCGATGGCCCGGCCAATCTGCTGGCAGCGGCGCAGGTGGCGCTGGCTGCGCAGAGTCGGGGCCGCGGCGTACTGGTAGTGATCAATGATCAGATCCACGCCGCTGCCCATGTGCGTAAAACCGAGAGCCTGGCCATGGCAGCCTTCAGCTCAGCGCACTTCGGCTGCGAGGGTTTGGTTGTGGAGGGGCACGCGTGCTACCTGAAGCCTGTGAGGCCTCGCCAGCCCCTGCCAGAGCCTTGGCGTCTCGATCAACGTGTAGCGCTGCTGGAGGCCAGCCTGGCTGCTGACACCCTGCTGCTCGAGCAAATGACCGGGTTGGGCTATGAAGGCTTGGTCGTCGCCGGGTTTGGCGCCGGGCATGTATCCGAAGGGTGGGCAAAGAGTGTGGGATACATCCTCACTAGAATGCCGGTGATTATCGCCTCGCGAACCGGCTCCGGCCCTACGGCGCGGTATACCTATGGCTTTGACGGCGGCGAAATGGACCTGCAACGCAAGGGCGCCCAGATGGCGGGGTTCCTGTGCCCGCGCAAGTGCCGGGTATTGTTGTGGGTGCTGATTGGCTGCGGGATGGATGACGAGCTGGAGCACTGGCTGGCCGAGTATCGTCAGCCGCGATGAAGGGGGATCACGTGGGGCCGTGTGTCGGCACCCACGTGTCCTCGGGCGTGCGCTTAGACCAAGCGCTGAGGCACTACGCCGCGCGGCAGGCGGCTGCTGCCGGGCAGGGCGGTCAGGCGATCACGCCAGTTGGCCTTGAAGCAGAACGCGGTGGGGCTGGCCTTGGCCATGCGCTGTTTGCGCAGCTCTGCCAGGGACGGGGTGGATTTTTTGGCCGGCGCAGACGACTCCGTCTTGACCAGGGACCGCTGACACGACTTGCAGGAAACCTGGTCAGGGGTGGAGGTGCTGGTGAGGTTATTACCGGCGCGACCGCAAGCGACTGCGTCGCCGCTGGTTGAGTAGTGCATTACCAAGCTGTACATCTCCAAACATAGGAACAAAAGCCCCCTATTTTCGCACAGGTTGGCGGCGGATGCGGCGCCATCGTCAACGCCGTGCCGCAGGCTTGAGTCAGAAGGTTGGAGAACAGCGGTGTTTATAGCGGTGAAATAGTACCGAGTGCGCCAATCGCGATGGCCAGCGCCAGAAAACCCACGACGAAGAATGCAAGCTTACCCATTGAGCGCTCCAGATGACGGTTTTGCGGTGCAGCGCCAGGCTGCACTAGCGAGATGCGCCCGGTAGAGCGGGACGCAGGACTATTTTCGCTCTGGCGCTGTTACCGAAACAGATTCAGTTGGCGCTGCAAAATACGGATCAGATCAACTGTCACGCCGCCACTTAACGCCGCCAGGCACCTTCAGGCACTTCAACCTCACGCTCGGCTTGCGCCAGGGCCCGCTTCAAGCCCTCTACACCAAAGGGGATGCAGTAAGCCGGCTTGGCCCGCTCGAACCGCCAACTGTCGTCCAGGCCACCGGCATCGACGGTGTCGTAACCCAGGTCGTCGAGCAGCGTGCTCACAACGGTCTTCGCTTCACCATCATCGCCGGCAATAGGCAGGGCACGCCGATCTGTTGCGCCACTGATACGTGCGTCTTTCTCCAGGTCCTGGGCAAGAATTGCATTGAACACCTTCACCACCCGCGAACCCGGCAGATGCTCGGCAAGCAGGCGACTGGTGGTGGTCTGGAAGCTGTCCAGCGCGGGAAAATGGCCATCGCGGTCCGGGTAGTAGTTGTTGGCGTCCATAACGATCTTGCCCTCCAGCCACTGCCCGACCGATAAAACCTGCTCCGATAATGCCGATACGCATGTCCTTGCTCCGTTGCGTGATAGGAGCGTTTATGATGATTGGCAACCAGATGGAGATAAATTACCGGTCTGGATAGAGTGTCGTTACCAGGAGTGTTGAATGATGGATCGTCTGACCAGCATGGGCGCCTTTGTGATGGCGGCTGAAGCAGGTTCCTATGCCAGCGCCGCGGAGCGTCTGGGCATGTCGCCACAAATGGTTGCCAAGCATGTAGCCGCCCTGGAGCATCGCCTGGGCGCGCGCCTGCTCAACCGCACTACCCGCCGCCAGAGCCTGACCGAGCTTGGCAACGCCTACTACGAGCGCTGTAAACACATCCTCAGCGAGGCGCAGGCGGCCGACTCCCTGGCGCAGATCATGAACGACACGCCCCGGGGCAAGCTGAAGGTCAGCGCGCCGGTCACCTTCGGCTCCTACAGCCTGATGCCGCTGGTGACTGACTTTCTGCGCCAGTACCCCGAGGTTGAGATCGACCTGCACCTGACCGACCGCTTCGTCGACCTGGTCGAGGAGGGCTTCGAGGTGGCGTTTCGCATCGGCCCCCTGGGCACCTCCAGCCTGACCGCCAGGCCGCTTGCGCCTTACCGCCTGGTGGCCTGCGCTGCGCCGTGCTACCTGGCCGCCCACGGCACCCCACGAACGCCAGCCGACCTCGAACAGCACGAATGCCTGGGCTACGCCTATTGGTCGCGCCCGGCCGATCGCGAGTGGCAGTTCGTCCAGGGCGATACCCTGCACAAGGTGCAGGTCGCCAGCCGTTTGCAGGTCAATGAGAGCAGGGCGCTGATGTCAGCGGCGCTGGATGGCTTCGGGATTGTGCTGGGGCCGGAAGACTTTCTGCGCCCGGCGCTGCAAAGCGGCGAGCTGGTGCGGGTTCTGGCTGACTACCAGCCGCCGAGTCGGCAGATGCATTTGCTCTATACCGCCAACCGGCAGAGAACCGCCAAGCTGCGACGGTTCATCGATGCGGTGCTGGCGCGCTTTGCGACCAGTGTGGAAACCGACCATGCAGCTCATTAGCCCCTGACTCAAAGCCGCAGCCAGCGCGCCGCCACCTGCCGCCAGGGTGGGGGGCTTTGATGGCGCTTCTATGCGCCATGGAGCCTGGCTCGAACAGCACCTCAGGCACATCGCGCAAACGAATCCACGGTTCGTACTGCCACTGCAGCACGCTAAGCGAATGCCTGCCCCAATCCATCTGGCCGATCCTTGACACGTCCTGCACTGGCAGAACCGCGGCAAGGTTCGCCGTTGATCGGCATCGAGCTTGCGCACGATATGTTCGTCAAGGTAACGGCCAATCAGCCGGCGAGTTCGCGAGCGCAGAACCAGGCTTGGGACTCGAGCTGCCCGGCACAGGCCGCAATGCTGTTCCCTCAAGCGGAGCAGCCTTGCGATCCACCGGAAACCGGGTCTTTGATCGCTTCACCGTCCTTGGCCTTGAGGGTCTTGGACGGTGATCCTTAAATATCCCTCCGACGGGCCAACAACACGGCCCACACGGCCTGATAAAGGACGGATACAAAAAGTAACATTAAGAAAACTCATTTAAATCAATCTATTAGGTGTTTTCTGGAATTCAGATACAAAAAATTTCAAAACTCACGTGTACAGATGTGAAATGCCAAGGGTAATTTCACCCTCAAGCTGTGCGGTCAACTGCAATGGAATGCAGCCTGTAGCAACCCGGATCTTCATGCCTCCACCGGGTTTGCACCTACTACAATAGAGGGAGCTAATCGTGAACTGCATTTTCTGTGCAATCGCCAAGAAAGAATCACCGGCTGCCGTTGTCTACGAAGACGAGCAGTGCCTGGCCTTTCTCTCCATCCAGCCGATTACTCCTGGTCATGTCCTGGTCATTCCCAAGGCCCACGCAAGCGGCCTGGGTGATATCCCTCCTCAAACCTGTGGCCACATGATGCGTGTGGGTCAACGGGTGGCGGCCGCCCTGCGTGAAAGCGGCTTGAGCCTCAATGAACACCCCTGCGAAGGTATCAACCTGCTGCTGTGCGATGGCGCTGTGGCCGGGCAGACGGTGGGCCACGCCCACCTGCATGTACTGGCCCGCTTTGTCGGTGACGGTTTCAACCTGGGTCATGCGGACCTTCCACTCGCTACGCCCCAAGTGCTGGGCGAGCGCGCAGAGCAGATCCGTCGAGCCTTGACCTCGCTGCCACCGGTTTAACTGCAAGTCGCTTTAGTTTAAAGGCACGCCCGCGATAAGAGGGGTGCGTGCCTTGCTGTGCGCAGTAAGCAAATCATCAACTTGTAGGCATCTACGCAAGGAGGCGAAGCTATGTATTGTCCTGTGGAAACTTAGGTCGTGCGCTGGGCTGAGTTGAATACTACAGATCACAATAAGAAGGGAATTCTCATGCCATCACTCGCAAGTAATAAGGCTGCCTTGCCTTCGGCAAATATGCAGTTGGTAAAGGATGATTCAGCCGGTTCGGCAATCTACAGTTTCTATGATTCAGTACTTCAAGACTTGTGCCAATCTGACAAGGTCAACGTCAGGCAGGTGGTTACGCCAGCGCAGTTTCTCGAACTGTCTCGTGCCCGCAGCCGGTTGTACGGGCAGCGAAAGACTTACTACAAGACGTTGTTCGGTAACGCGGTCGACGACACCGTATGCCTGGATGAATACGACCCGCGTTCCTACGTGTTTGCCTTTTATTATGATGGTGAAATTATCGGCACCCAGCGTATTACGCCTTTCCCTCACGAGTCGGGCGAGTTCATCAGCCATGAACAACTGGTGCGGTTCTCCGGGCCCAATTACGAGAATGAGTGCGTCGAACTCTCGCGACTTATTGTCGACAAGCATTCCCCGGTCAAGAACGTGGTCAACGGATTGGCGATGACCGGCGCCTCGCTGGTCGCCCTGGAAGGCGGCTACAAAACCTTCATCACCTACGTAAAACCACGGCTTGCGCCGAAGTTCGACAGCTTCGTCTTTGATCAGGACGGTATCTTCTTCCAGATCAAAGCCCGCGGTGATCACTACTACGCCCTGTACAAAGGCGATCTGATGCCGTCGGTCACGCCCTTCTTCGGCCTGCAAAGCTGCCCTGCAGACCTGAAGAACATTGATGACTTGATTCGCTACACCTTGGCCGCCCGTGCCGCGAGGCAGTCACTGGCGGGATGAGCATCCAAAAACAACGACAACACTGAGGTTGATCCAAGATGGAAGCCAGGAACAAAGAAGTGGTCATCGAGTTTTACGAGCGCATGTTTGGCCAGCGGGAACTGGCGGTCGCCGATACGTTGATTGCCGAGGATTATGTACAACACAACAATGTATTTATTCCACCGCGCCGCGAAGGCTTCAAGACCTACTTTACGCAGTTCTTCAAAACATTCCCCGAGTCGGGTACCAGCATTGAACGGGTATGCGCCGAAGGCGATTATGTCTTCCTGTATGCCAAGCACTGGGCCAAGCACAGATTCTTTACGGTGAATTACAAGGTGATCGATATCTATCGTGTGGAAAACGGTGTGCTGATGGAACACTGGGATACTATCGAAGGCCTGGGGTTCTTCTCCAAGTTCATCTACATCATAAAGTCCTTACTGCGCCTGTAAGTCCGTGTTCGCTTGATAGTATAAAAAGTGTCATGAATGATTTATCAACCCGCCAAGGAAGAGAGTGAAATGACTGAAGTGACCGCGTTTCGCAAAGAGCTGAAAGCCATCTGTGATGCCGAATGGGAAAAGATCAAGGCCGGCCGCTTTTTCCAGATGATGAAGCGCCCCGAGTTGCAGCGTGACCTCTACATCAAGTCGATTGTCCAGGTGTATCACTACACCAAGAACAACGCGATCAACCAGGCGGTGGCGTGCTGGAACCAGGACCATAAAAAGGTCGGCCTGCTGCGTTTTGCGATGAAGCATGCGCTGGAAGAACTGGGCCATGAAAACATGGCGTACAACGACCTGATCGCCATTGGCGTCGACAAGTCCGAGTTCGATAAGCCGATGCTGCCGGCCACAGAGGCGTTCTACGGCTACCTGGATTTCGTCTCTGTGTGCCGCGGCATCATTCCACGGCTGGGCTACAGCTTCTGGGCCGAGGACTGCTACGAGCACCTCGAGCCATTGATGGATGTCTGCAAGAACCATCTCAAGCTGACCGATCAACAACTTACCTTCTTTGTCGCCCACGCGATCATCGACGAGAAACACTCCGAGCAAGTCAACGCAGCCATCGACCGCTGGGTCGTGACCGACGAAGAAAAAGAGTCGGTCAAGCAAGTCGCACGCACCACGGTTTACTTGATGGGCAAGATCCTCGAGTCGGTCGCTGACGAGTTCTGAGGCTTGGCAACAGGCGTCCTCGCGCACCCCGCTGCGCGAGGACTTTTTACATGGCGTGCACAACAATAAAGCGATCGGCCGGTCTGGTGCTTGTCCAACCGCCTGGCTGCCACGGTCAATTCACTAGGAGGTGACATGAGTAGCAATAGCGACATGATTACCTGGGGCATGATGCTGCGCAAAATCCCCTTGATAGCCCGGGCCATTCCTCGGCTCATCAGGGGAATCAAAGCCTCCAAGCTCAAGGTCGATCAGCCCTGCGGCCTGGGGTGGGCCTTCGAACAGGCGGTTGCGCGCAACCCTCAAGGACCGGCGCTGCTCTACGAGGACAATCGTTTCAGTTATGAACAGGTCAACCAGTGGGCCAACCGTTTCGCCCACTACCTGCTTGCCCGTGGCCTGAAAAAAGGCGATGTGGTCGGCATATTTATTGAAAATCGCCCGGAATTGCTGGTCAGCGTGCTGGCGGTCAGCAAGATCGGCGGTATCTGCGCCATGCTCAACACCTCGCAGACCAACAACGTCCTGATCCACAGCTTGAGCCTGGTCAATCCCTCGGCGATTATCGTCGGCGAAGAGTTGGTGCCATCCTTTGACGCGGTGCGTAACGAGGTTGCCATCGATGAGCTGAGCACGTTCTTCCTGGCTGACACCGACACCACTCGCGATGCGGGCGTCGCGCCCGAGGGTTACATCAACCTGACCCGCGTCAGCGAAGCGCACTCCGCTGTCAATCCGGCGACCACCCAGCAGGTCTACCTGGACGACGCCTGCTTCTACATTTACACCTCCGGCACCACCGGTTTGCCCAAGGCCGGGGTGTTCAAGCACGGGCGCTGGATGAAAGTCTACGGTAGCTTCGGCATGATCGCCCTGGATATGCGCCCCGATGACATCGTCTATTGCACCTTGCCGCTCTATCACGGCACCGGGCTGTGCGTGAGCTGGGGCTCGGCATTGGCCGGCGCCTCGGGTTTCGCCATCCGCCGCAAATTCAGCGCCAGTCAGTTCTGGAATGACACACGCAAATTCAAGGCCACCACCATTTGCTATGTCGGTGAATTGTGTCGCTACCTGATCGACCAGCCTCCCGCCGGCAACGATGGCGACAACCCGGTGGTGAAAATGATTGGCAACGGCCTGCGCCCGGGCGTGTGGATCGACTTCAAGAGACGCTTCAACATCGAACGGGTCTGCGAGTTTTATGCCGCCAGTGACGGCAACATTGGCTTTACCAACATCCTCAACTTCGAAAACACCATCGGCTTTGCCATCAACGCCTGGTCGCTGGTGGAGTACGAACACGACACCGGCGAGCCGCGGCGCAGCGCGAACGGTTTCATGCAGAAAGTCGGCAAGGGTGGCCAAGGCTTGTTGCTGGCCAAGATCGACGACGACGCCCCATTCGACGGTTACACCGATCCGGAGAAGAGCAAAAAGGTGGTGCTGTACGACGTTTTCGAAAAGGGCGATCGTTACTTCAACAGCGGCGACCTGATTCGCGATATCGGCTTTGGCCACGCCCAATTCGTCGACCGCCTGGGGGACACCTTCCGCTGGAAAGGTGAAAACGTCTCCACCACCGAAGTCGAAAACATCATGGTGCAACACCCCCACATCGCCGAAGCCGTGGCCTACGGTGTGGAAATCAAGAACACCAACGGTCGTGCCGGGATGGCAGCCATCACCCCATCGGCCCCGCTGGAGCAACTGGATTTTTGCGACCTGCTGCGCTTCGTCAAAAGCCAGATGCCTCACTACGCGGTGCCGATGTTCCTGCGCATCAGGACCTGCATGGAAACCACCGGCACGTTCAAATACCAGAAAACCAAGCTAAGGACCGAAGCCTTCGACCCCAGCCAAACCGGTGAAGACCCGGTCTACGCTTGGCTACCGGGCACCGAAACCTACGTGCGCGTGACTGAGCAGGTGCTGCAGGACATTCATGGCGGCAAGTTCCGCTACTGAAGGGCAACTGCGCGAGCGTCAAACCACAAGGCCGAACAAATGCGTAATGCTGCTCACTCAAGCGGAGCAGCCTTACGCTTCGTGGTATCCCCGTCATAGCGCTCCGCACCCCATTGCTGAGCGAGTGACGTACCGGCCTTATGCTGAAAAGCCACCCAAGCTTTCATGGCTTAGGTGGCTTTTTTCAGTTTGAGCACTAATTGGGTGCGTTTAGTCTCGGATTTTTGAAAAAAGTCTCAGTTATCTTGAAAAATGAAGAACAGGGAAATCAATCCCAGCTCAACGCCCCACCGGTCTGATACTCGATAACCCGAGTCTCGAAGAAGTTCTTCTCTTTCTTCAAGTCCATGATCTCGCTCATCCATGGGAACGGGTTGGTGGTACCTGGGTACTCTTCCTTCAGGCCGATCTGCGACAGGCGACGGTTGGCGATGAACTTGAGGTAGTCCTCCATCATCGCCGCGTTCATGCCCAGCACGCCGCGAGGCATGGTGTCGCGGGCGTATTCGATTTCAAGCTGAGTGCCCTGCAGAATCATCTGCGAGGCTTCTTCCTTCATTTCGGCATCCCACAGGTGCGGGTTTTCGATCTTGATCTGGTTGATCACGTCGATACCGAAGTTCAGGTGCATGGACTCGTCACGCAGGATGTACTGGAACTGCTCGGCAACGCCAGTCATCTTGTTGCGGCGACCCATGGACAGGATCTGGGTGAAGCCGCAGTAGAAGAAAATGCCTTCCAGGACGCAGTAGTAAGCGATCAGGTTGCGCAGCAGCTCTTTGTCGGTCTCGACGGTGCCGGTGTTGAACTCCGGGTCGGAGATCGCGCGGGTGTAGCTCAGGCCCCAGGCGGCTTTCTTCGCCACCGACGGGATCTCGTGGTACATGTTGAAGATCTCGCCTTCATCCATGCCCAGCGATTCGATGCAGTACTGGTAGGCGTGGGTGTGGATCGCCTCTTCGAATGCCTGGCGCAGGATGTACTGGCGGCACTCGGGGTTGGTGATCAGGCGGTACACGGCCAGGGCCAGGTTGTTGGCAACCAGGGAGTCGGCGGTGGAGAAGAAGCCCAGGTTGCGCATGACGATACGACGCTCGTCGTCGGTCAGGCCTTCCGGGTTTTTCCACAGGGCGATGTCCGCGGTCATGTTGACCTCTTGCGGCATCCAGTGGTTGGCGCAACCGTCCAGGTACTTCTGCCAGGCCCAGTCGTACTTGAACGGTACCAGCTGGTTGAGGTCGGCGCGGCAGTTGATCATGCGCTTTTCGTCAACCGCGACACGGGCAGCGGAACCTTCCAGCTCAGCCAGGCCTTCGGCGATGTCGAGTTGGTCCAGAGCAGCCTTGGCGCGCTTGACCGCGTCGGAGTCAGCGGCGGTCACGGCGCGGGCTTCGAGGGCGGCGACACCGCCGGCGTTGTCGAGCTTGTCGATGCCTGCGGCAGCGGCTTGCGTGGCGGTGGTGCCTTTGGCGGCTTCTTCGCCTTCGTCTTTATCGAATTCGTCCCAGCTCAGCATGGTGGGTCTCCTGCTTGAGGGCCATATCAGTATGGCCGGTGGATCTTGGTTGCGGTGCTTGCGGTTGGGTACTGCGGTGCACGCAAAATCTTGGAATGCTTCCCGGGGCTGAGGCCCTCGGGGGAGGTCGGGGTGGCCCCGACCTTATTGTTCGGCCTGGCGAAGAGAGCGGCAGGGCCGGCCCTATCGCTGGCAAAGCCAGCTCCCACAGGAGAGCTGGCCAGCCTTCAGGCGCTTATTGGCAGGCTTCGCAATCCGGCTCGTCGATCGCGCAGGCCTTCGGTACCGGAGCAGGGCCGGCTGGCGCTGCCTGTACCGGGGCGCTGTCGCCACCGCTGGAAACGGCGTTGAGCTTGCCGGTGTTGATGGTCGACTTCTCGGTGCTGGTCGCGGCCAGGGCACGGAGGTAGTAGGTGGTTTTCAGACCACGGTACCAGGCCATGCGGTAGGTCACGTCGAGCTTCTTGCCCGAAGCGCCGGCGATGTACAGGTTCAGCGACTGGGCCTGGTCGATCCACTTCTGACGGCGGCTGGCGGCGTCGACGATCCACTTGGTTTCCACTTCGAAGGCAGTCGCGTAGAGGTCTTTGAGCTCTTGCGGGATGCGCTCGATCTGCTGCACCGAACCGTCGTAGTACTTCAGGTCGTTGATCATGACCGGGTCCCACAGGCCGCGGGCCTTGAGGTCGCGAACCAGGTACGGGTTGATCACGGTGAATTCGCCCGAGAGGTTCGATTTCACGTACAGGTTCTGGTAGGTCGGCTCGATGGACTGCGACACGCCGGTGATGTTGGCGATGGTCGCGGTCGGCGCGATGGCCATGATGTTCGAGTTACGAATACCTTTTTGTACGCGAGCACGCACCGGTGCCCAGTCCAGGGTCTCGTTCAGGTCGACGTCGATGTACTTCTGGCCACGGGCTTCGATCAGGATCTGTTGCGAATCCAGCGGCAGGATGCCTTTGGACCACAGCGAGCCCTGGAAGGTCTCGTAGGCGCCGCGCTCGTCGGCCAGGTCACAGGAGGCCTGGATGGCGAAGTAGCTGACCGCTTCCATCGACTTGTCGGCGAACTCGACGGCAGCGTCGGAGCCGTAAGGGATGTGCTGCAGGTACAGCGCGTCCTGGAAGCCCATGATGCCCAGGCCGACCGGACGGTGCTTGAAGTTCGAGTTACGCGCTTGCGGCACCGAGTAGTAGTTGATGTCGATCACGTTGTCGAGCATGCGCACGGCGGTGTTGACGGTGCGTTGCAGCTTGGTGGTGTCCAGCTTGCCGTCGACAATGTGGTTCGGCAGGTTGATCGAGCCCAGGTTGCAGACCGCGATCTCGTCCTTGTTGGTGTTCAGGGTGATCTCGGTGCACAGGTTCGAGCTGTGCACTACGCCCACGTGCTGCTGCGGGCTGCGCAGGTTGCACGGGTCTTTGAAGGTCAGCCATGGGTGGCCGGTCTCGAACAGCATCGAGAGCATCTTGCGCCACAGGTCTTTGGCCTGGATGGTCTTGAACACCTTGATCTTGTTGTACTCGGTCAGGGCTTCGTAGTACTCGTAGCGCTCTTCGAAGGCCTTGCCGGTCAGGTCGTGCAGGTCTGGCACTTCCGATGGCGAGAACAGGGTCCACTTGCCGTCATCGAAGACGCGCTTCATGAACAGGTCAGGGATCCAGTTGGCGGTGTTCATGTCGTGGGTACGACGACGGTCATCACCGGTGTTCTTGCGCAGCTCAATGAATTCTTCGATGTCCAGGTGCCAGGTTTCCAGGTAGGCACACACAGCGCCCTTGCGCTTGCCACCCTGGTTAACGGCGACGGCGGTGTCGTTGACCACTTTCAGGAAGGGTACGACGCCCTGGGATTTACCGTTGGTGCCCTTGATGTAGGAACCCAGTGCACGCACAGGAGTCCAGTCGTTGCCCAGGCCGCCGGCGAATTTCGACAGCATGGCGTTGTCGTGGATCGCGTGGTAGATGCCCGACAGGTCGTCCGGCACGGTTGTCAGGTAGCAGCTCGACAGCTGTGGACGCAGGGTACCGGCGTTGAACAGGGTCGGGGTCGAGGCCATGTAGTCGAAGGACGACAACAGGTTGTAGAACTCGATGGCACGGGCTTCTTTGTCTTTCTCTTCCAGCGCCAGACCCATGGCCACGCGCATGAAGAACACCTGAGGCAGTTCGAAACGCACGCCATCCTTGTGGATGAAGTAACGGTCGTACAGGGTCTGTAGGCCCAGGTAGGTGAATTGCTGGTCGCGCTCGTGATCGATCGCCTTGCCCAGTTTGTCCAGGTCGAAGTCGGCCAGGGCAGGGTTGAGCAGTTCGAACTCGACACCCTTGGCGATGTAGGCAGGCAGGGCCTTGGCGTACAGGTCGGCCATTTCGTGGTGGGTGGCGCTGTCGGCGACGTTGAGGAAGCCCAGGCCTTCGGCGCGCAGGGTGTCCATCAGCAGGCGGGCGGTGACGAACGAGTAGTTCGGCTCACGCTCTACCAGGGTACGGGCGGTCATCACCAGGGCGGTGTTGACGTCCTTGATGGCCACGCCGTCGTAGAGGTTTTTCAGGGTTTCGCGCTGGATCAGGTCGCCGTCGACTTCGGCCAGGCCTTCGCAGGCTTCGCTGATGATGGTGTTCAGGCGGTTCATGTCCAGCGGCGCCAGGCTGCCGTCGGCCAGGGTGATGCGGATGCTTGGGTGCGGCTGCACGCTTGCGTCTTCGGCGTGGCCACGGGTGGCACGCTCCTTGGCACGCTGGTCGCGGTAGATCACGTAGTCACGGGCGACTTTCTGCTCGCCGGCACGCATCAGGGCCAGTTCGACCTGGTCCTGGATTTCTTCGATGTGGATGGTGCCGCCCGAAGGCATGCGACGCTTGAAGGTCGCGGTGACCTGCTCGGTCAGGCGGGCAACGGTGTCGTGGATGCGCGACGAGGCGGCAGCGGTGCCGCCTTCAACTGCGAGGAACGCTTTGGTGATGGCCACGGTGATCTTGTCATCGGTATAGGCGACGACAGTGCCGTTACGCTTGATCACGCGCAGTTGGCCCGGGGCGGTGGCTGCCAGATCCTGGTTCGAATCGGCGGCCTGCGGCGCCAAAGCCAGCGGGTTCTCGCGAGTTGTGTCGGTTTGCATGGGTGTCTCCACGTTCTCTAAGTATGTTTTAGGCGCTTTTTGAGCGCCAACCGTTCCGTCCGAAAGCTCAACAACCGACCCCGAGGGCGCGCAGGAACGCGAGGTTCCGGCATGCCGCACAGGTCGGGCATACTCACTTCGGGACAGTTCAGGAATTAGGGCAAATGCTTGCCGCTCCCTGGCCGAAGTCAAAGGTCTTGAATCTACGACTCAAAACTGTTGCTGTCGGGTGTGCTGATGGTCTCACCCGTACCCGAAACAACACCCTCCAAGGGTTTGCAACGGAAGCCTGCGCAGGAGCGGTTTGGCTGCTGATCTCTTCTAAAGTTCAAGCAAAAAATCTACCCGTTGAGGGCTTGAGTTCTCTGCTTGACTTGTGCTTGGGATTTTCAGGAAACCCCAAGATGTAGTGTTTTGTTTCGATGGGGATACAAGATAATGCGGTCTTGGGGGTAATGCAAGGTCGGGCTCTGTGGATAACTTGTGCGTATTTTGTGAGTGATTTCACTCAACCCCTTGTAGGCCGCGTCTTAGCGCTGAATGACCGCCCGTCACCGATTTTTTCGCGGGTCTTAGGGTCGCAGGCAGATTTTGCGGGCGCGAACCCTATCACAAAAAATCGCCTTGTCCGAGCAGCTTTCCCGTTGGTTTTTCACCACCGGTAACGGCGGTTGGCAGGCGTCGGTGCCCGACGTAGTATCCGGGGCCAATGTTGCCTTTTGGTGATGTGGGTACTCTTTATAACAACAAGCTGTTGAGGTGAGCCGTGGAGCAGAGCAGTCGGGTATTGATCGTCGAAGATGACCAGCGGCTGGCCGACCTGACCTGTGAGTACCTGCAGGCCAATGGCTTTACCGTGGACGTGGAAGGCGATGGCGCCCGGGCGGCGGCGCGGATTATCGCCGAGCAGCCGGACCTGGTGATCCTCGACCTGATGCTGCCGGGCGAAGACGGCCTGAGCATCTGCCGCAAGGTGCGCCAGCAGTACCCCGGGCCGATCCTGATGCTCACCGCACGCAGCGACGATCTCGACCAGATCCAGGGCCTGGACCTGGGTGCCGACGACTACGTCTGCAAGCCGGTGCGCCCGCGCTTGCTGCTGGCACGCATCAATGCCCTGTTGCGTCGCAGCGAGGCGCCGGCCGAGGCTCAGGCGCCGCAAACCCTGCAGTTCGGCCCGTTGCGGGTCGACAACACCTTGCGCGAGGCCTGGCTGTACGACAGCGGCATTGAACTGACCAGCGCCGAGTTCGACCTTTTATGGCTGTTGGTGAGCAACGCCGGGCGCACCTTGTCGCGCGAAGAAATCTTCACCTCCCTGCGCGGTGTCGGCTACGACGGCCAGGACCGCTCCATCGATGTGCGGATTTCGCGCATCCGCCCGAAAATAGGCGACGACCCGGAGCACCCGCGGATGATCAAAACCATCCGCAGCAAAGGTTACCTGTTCGTCCGTGAGGCGGCCGAAGCCATGGGCCAGGTGCAATGAACTCGATCTTCCTGCGCATCTATGGCGGCATGCTCGCCGCGTTGGTGCTGGTGGCGGTGCTCGGCGTGCTCAGCCTGCACCTGCTCAACGAGGTGCGCGCCGGCCAGTACCGTGAGCGCCTGGCCCACGGCACCTTTACCCTGATGGCTGACAACCTGGCGCCGCTGGATGGTGTCGAGCGCAAGCGCGCCTTGCTGATCTGGGAGCGCCTGCTGGGGATTCCGCTGGCGTTGCAGGCGCTGAGCAGTACTGCCCTGGACGGTAGTCAGCGCAGCCAGTTGCAGCGCGGCCAGGTATTGGTCGAGAAGACCGGCCCGCACGCGGCCAAGGTGCTGCGCCAGGTGGGTGACCTGGATTTGCTGCTGGTTGGTGAAGTGCAGCAAATCAGTGAGCAACTGGCGCGCGCCACGATCTACCTGCTGGCCGATGAGCTGGTGCGCTATCCGGTGGCCGAGCAGCCGCAGCGCCTGGCGGCCCTCAAGCAGAGCAAGGGCTTTGGCTTTGACCTGCGCCTGCAGCGGGTCAACCAGACCGACATGGACGAAGACCAGCGCCGGCGCATCGACGAAGGCGACACGGTGCTGGCGCTGGGCAAGGACGGCGACTCGATCCGGGTGTTCGCCGGCCTGGTCGGTACGCCCTGGGTGCTGGAAATCGGCCCGCTGTACCAGATGAACCCCTATCCGCCGCAACTGCTGGTGCTGATTGCCGTGCTGGGCCTGTGCCTGATCGGGCTGATCGTTTACCTGCTGGTGCGCCAGCTGGAACGGCGCCTGTCGGGGCTTGAGGCCGCCGCAACCCTGATTGCCCAGGGCAGCCTGGAAACCCGCGTGGCGGCCGACGACGCCGATTCGGTCGGGCGCCTGGCCGCGGCGTTCAACGGCATGGCCGAACACCTGCAGCGCTCGCTGACCATCCAGCGCGAACTGGTGCGGGCGGTATCCCATGAACTGCGTACGCCGGTAGCGCGGCTGCGTTTTGGCCTGGAGATGATTGCCAGCGCCAGCAACGACCAGGCCCGGGACAAGTACCTGACCGGTATGGACGGCGATATTCAGGACCTGGATAAACTGGTCGATGAAATGCTCACCTACGCGCGCCTGGAGCAGGGCGCGCCAGCCCTGCATTTTCAACGGGTCGATCTGGATGCCTTGCTGGATCAGGTGATCGCCGAGCTGGCGCCATTGCGCCGCGAGGTCCGGGTGCTGCGCGGCCCGTGCCAGGGCGCGGAGAAGGCGGCGGACGGCCAGGGGGCGTGGGTCGAGGCCGAACCGCGTTACCTGCACCGGGCGTTGCAGAACCTGGTCAGCAACGCCATGCGCCACGCCGAGTCACAGGTCAGCCTCAGCTATCAGTTGGGGGGACAGCGCTGCCGGATCGATGTCGAGGACGATGGCCCTGGTGTGCCGGAAGGTGTCTGGGAACGTATCTTCACCCCCTTCACCCGTCTCGACGATAGTCGCACCCGCGCATCAGGTGGGCATGGACTGGGCCTGTCGATCGTCCGGCGGATCATCTACTGGCACGGTGGGCGGGCGTCGGTGGGGCGTAGCGAGCGTCTGGGCGGCGCCTGTTTCAGCCTGAACTGGCCGCGCAACCAGGACCGCGAATGAGTGCGCCGATTGCCCTGCCGGTATTGCTCGACGAAGCACGGTTCGATGCCTTGCTGCTGGCGCTCTATGGCCCGCAGCTGATGCCGGCGCAACGGCCGGTGCTGGTGTCGCAATGGTCCAAGTACTACTTTGCCCTGGTGTGGCGAATGGTGCGTGAGGGGCAGCCGTTGTCGGCGTTCAGCGCGACAGCGGTGAAGGTCGACGCGCGCGGTTTGCCGGTTGCGCTGGTCGCCGAGGGCGTCGCTTGCCAAGGCCTGCAGGCGGTCATGGCGGCACATCTGCAGCCCGTTGTTGCGCGTATGGTGGTGTTGGGCGCCGTACCGCCAGCGGTATTGTGGGGCAATGCCGGCGATTGCCTGGATCAGGCGCTGCAAGGCATCAGCGACAACACAGGATTGCAGGTGCTGCTGGAAACGCCCGGCAGCCCTTTATTTGCCGCCATCAGCCAGGATCCCGCAGGTCGGCGTCGGCGCCGCACCTGCTGCCTCAGCTACAAGGTCGACTGGGTCGGGCACTGCGAGCACTGTCCGCTGCTGCCCTGACGCTCAGACGCTGACCAGGCTCAACAGCTGATCATCCTGCAGACAGAACTGGCCCGCCAGCTCGCGGCCGTGGTGCCACTGCGCCGACAGGTCGATGAGCAGGCGCAGGCGTGCATGGCCATCAGCGGACCATTCCAGTACTTCGGCGTGCTCAAAATAGAAGCGCTGCCTGACGATGGGGTAGAGCGCTTTGAACAGGCTTTCTTTCAGCGAGAAGGTCAGGGTCACGGTCAGCCCGATTTGGCTGGGGTCCATACGCTGTATTTCGGCCTCGGTGAGAATCTCCCGGGCCAGGCGCTCGGCGCGCTCGTCGCTGAGCAGGCTTTCCTGATCCAGGCCCAAGCCCAGGCAGTCGCTGCTGCGCGCAACCACGGCGGCGGCCCAGCCTTTGCCGTGGGTGATGGAGCCGCTGATGCCGGCGGGCCAGATCGGCGCGCGGTCTTCATCAGTACCCGGGACATAGTCGCGGCCATCGAGTTGCAGCAAGGCTGCGCGAGCGCACACCCGGCCGGCCAGGTACTCGGCCTGGCGCTTGGCCACTGAGCGTTGCAGGCTGGCGGTCTGCTCGATGCCGGCGCGGCTGAAGTCGTCGCTGGCGAGCAGGGCGGGGTCGAACGGGCAACTGACCAGGATCGCGCCGGGGATCGGACGCGGCAGGGGCCAGTGGTGCAGGAGCGGGGCGCAGCAGGTGGGCAGTCGGTTCATGGCCGGTATTGTGCCGTGGCTGTTGCCGGCGTGCCACTGTGTAGGAGCGGGCTTGCCCCGCGATTGCGGTGTAACAGACACACCGCTATCGCGGGGCAAGCCCGCTCCTA
>NZ_AJJP01000207.1 GCF_000259195.1 Pseudomonas donghuensis | reverse complement strand
GTCGTAATCCAGGCGCCGCGTTATGTGCATGGCAAGCCAGCTCCCACAGGTTCCGTTCTACAACCAATGCCACCCACACCCAGTACCCAAGTAGCATTCGGCCCGCTCCCGAGCCTCCATAAACTGCCTGCATCCATCAATGCCCACCCAGGAGGCAGCCATGCAGCAGTTTCAAGCCGAGGGGGTGATCAGTGCCGTGTCGCGGGCCAGCGCCGCCGAGCTCGCCGCCCAGGAGCTGGCCAGCCAGCTGCTGCACCCGCACCTGGGCTTCGTGCTGTTCTTTTGCTCCGCCGAGTACGATCTGCCGGCCCTGGCCCAGGCCCTGCAACAGAGCTTTGGCGGCATTCGCCTGGCCGGTTGCACCAGCGCCGGCGAACTGACCCCCGACGGCTATGGCCGGGGCTGCATCACCGCCCTGGGCTTTGATCACCGCCAGTTCTCGATTGCCGCCGGACTCATCGACGCCATGCCGGCGTTCAGCCTGATCCAGGCACAAGCCACGGTCGAGCGGCTGGTGGGCGAGTGCCGCAGCAATACCCTGGCACCGATCAAGGGCCACAGCTTTGCCCTGACCTTGCTCGACGGCCTGTCCAGCCGCGAGGAGATGGTCCTGGCGGCGCTCAGTGCGGCGCTGGGCGATATTCCGCATTTTGGCGGCTCGGCAGGCGATGACAATTACCTCAACCACACCCACGTCTATTTCGACGGTGCTTTTCGCAGCGGCGCCGCCGTGGTGTTGCTGGTCAATACCTGGCTGGACTTCGAGGTGTTCACCACCCATCACATCGAACCTCGCACGGAGAAACTGGTGGTCACCCGCGCCGACCGCAACCTGCGCCGGGTCTACGAGCTCAATGCCGAGCCTGCCGCGCTGGAATACGCGCAACTGATCGGTGTGCCGGTCAGCCAGATCAACCACCGTACCTTCGCCGCCCACCCGTTGGCGGTGCGCATCAACGAGCGCTACTACGTACGTGCCATTCAGCAGGTCCACGAGGACCTGAGCCTGAGCTTCTACTGCGCGGTAGAGAACGGCATCGTCCTCACCGCCATGCGTCCCGGCCCCTTGTTGCCCAACCTTGAAGGCCTGTTCGACGGGCTGCGTGAGCGCCTCGGGCCGCTGTTGCTGGCCATCGGCTGCGATTGCTTCCTGCGCCGCCTGGAGCTGGAAGGCAGCGACAGCCTGGCCGAAGTCGGCAGTTTCCTGCGCCGCCAGCGGGTGCTGGGCTTTAACTCCTATGGAGAACAGTTCAATGGCATGCACATCAACCAGACCTTCACCGGCGTTGCCATCGGACGGCCCCGTGGCCAGCGACAGCAGTGATCTGCGCTTGGCCGAGCTGCAGCGGGCCAACCATAAGCTGCTGCGGATCAACGCCGCACTGATCGAACGCCTGGAGTCGGGGGCGGCGCGGCCGGACGATTCCTATGCGGCGTTTCAGCATTCGGTGGTGCTGGCCGAACAGGTGCGTGAACGCACCGATGCCCTGAACCAGACCCTGGTCGAACTCAAGGCCAGCAACCACCTGCTCAGCGATGCGCGCTTGCGCGCCGAGACCGCTCACCAGTACCTGGTCGATGCCATCGAGAGTATTTCCGACGCTTTCGTGCTGTTCGATCCGGACTTGCGCATCGTGCTGTTCAACAGCCGCTTCAAGGCGTTCTGGGCAGGCAGCCGTATCCGCATCATCAGCGGCATGCGCCTGGCCGAGGTCAAGCGCCTGATGCACAGCAGCGGCCTGTTCAGCGAAGAGCAACGCGGCGCCAATGACGATCACCTGCTGTACCGATTGCAAGGCGGACGCTGGCTGCAGGTCAGCGAGCGGGCGACCCGCGACGGCGGGCGGGTGATGCTGTTCACCGATATCACCGAGGTCAAGCACAGCGAAACCCGGCGCCGTGAGCAGGCGGTGGCGCAGAAATCCTATTTGCTGCAACGGGCGGTCGACAACCTTTCCCAGGGCGTGGCCATGGTCAATGCCGATGGCGTGCTGGAACTGTGGAACCGGCGCTTTCTCGAGCTCAGCGGCCTGGCGCCAATCGCTGCGCACCGCAGTTTTGCCGAGGTGATCGCCGACAGCGAATTGGCCCTGCTGACCCCGGCCAGTCGCGACGGCAATGGCCGTTGCGTGCATGAACGGGAACAACGCCTGTTCGATGGCCGCATGCTCGAGATCCGCACCCACCCGCTGCCCACCGGCGGCTTCGTCAACACCTTCACCGACATCACCGAGCGTTACCAGCACGCGCAAGCGCTGAGCGAAAGCGAGCGCTGGATCCGCCTGATCACCGACCATGTTCCGGCCTTGATCGCTTACCTCAATGCCGAGCTGGTCTACGAGTTCACCAACAAGGTGTACGAGCAGTGGTACTGCTGGCCGCCGGGGGTGATGCTTGGGCAGAGCCTGCGCGAGGTGCACAGCCCGGAGCACTATCAGCGCCTGGAGGGCTACATCCAGCGGGCCCTGGCCGGCGAAAGCGTGACGTTCGAATGCGCCGAAACCCATGTCAACGGCCAGGAACGCTACATGCTGCGCTCCTACGTGCCCAATCGCCTGGCCAATGGCGAGGTGGTCGGGATCTTCGTGCTGATCCGCGACATTACCGAGCGCCGGCGCACCGCCGAGGCCTTGCACCAGGCTTACCAGAACCTCGAAGTGCGAGTGCGTGAACGCACCGCCGAACTGAGCAAGGCTAAACAGGACGCCGAGCAGGCCAACCTGTCGAAGACCAAGTTTCTCGCCGCCGTCAGCCATGACCTGCTGCAACCCTTGAACGCCGCGCGGCTGTTCACCAGCGCTTTGCTCGAACAAAGCAGCGCCAACCCGGCGCTGGTGCGCAACGTCAGCAACTCGCTGGATGATGTCGAGAACCTGCTGGGCACCCTGGTGGACATCTCCAAGCTCGATGCCGGGGTGATCAAGGCAGACCTTGCGACTTTCGCGGTCAGTGACCTGCTCGACAACCTCGCCGCCGAATATGCCCATGCCGCCGCCAGTGAGGGCCTGCGCCTGGACTACGTGCCGTGCCGCCTGAGCGTGCACAGCGATATCCAGTTGTTGGCGCGGATCCTGCGCAACCTGCTCAGCAATGCCATTCGCTATACCCCGCGTGGACGCGTGCTGCTTGGTTGCCGGCGTCGTGGCGCGACGCTGTGGATCGAAGTCTGGGACACCGGCATCGGTATCGCCGAGGACCGCCGTGAGGAAGTCTTCCAGGAGTTCAAGCGTGGTGATATCCAGCGTCCGGACCAGGATCGCGGATTGGGGCTTGGCCTGGCGATCGTCGACAAAATCGCCGGGATTCTCGGTCATCGCCTGCAGTTGCGTTCAGTGCCCGGCAAGGGCTCGGTGTTTGCCATTGGCGTACCGCAAAGCCAACGGGCACCGCAAAGAGCGGTGGAGCCTGACCTCAGTGAGCCGCTGCGCGAACGCCTGGAGGGTGCACGCATCTGGGTGCTGGATAACGACGCGGCGATCTGTGCGGGGATGCGCACCTTGCTGGAGCAGTGGGGGTGCGAGGTGGTAACTGCCTTGAGCGAACAGGACCTGGCGCGTCAGGTGGCGACCGACCGCGCCGACGCCGACCTGTTGATCGCCGACTATCACCTGGACAACGGCCGCAATGGCGTCGATGCGGTGGCGGCGATCAACGCCCAACGGCGTGTGCCGCTGGCCGCGTTGATGATCACCGCCAACTACAGCAACGAGCTCAAGCAGCAAGTGCGCGAGCAGGGCCACACCCTGATGCACAAGCCGGTGCGGCCGATGAGGCTCAAGGCTGCCATCAGCCACCTGCTCGGCAGCGAACTTAGCGCGCCAGGCGCCCGCTGACGAAGTGCGCGGCATCGTTGTAGCCGTGGGTCGAGGCGTGGCCCGGAGTGACCAGCGAATCGATGAAGGCTTCGTCTTCAGCCGTGATCTTCACCGCCAGGGCGCCGCTGTAGGTGTCCCACTGGGTTTCGGTGCGCGGGCCGACAATGGCCGAGCTGATCAGCTGGTTGTTGAGCACCCAGGCAATCGCGAACTCGACCATGCCGATGCCCTTGGCCTGGGTATAGGCCTGGATCTTCTGGGCGATTTCCAGCGATTCGGGCCGCCATTCGGTCTCCAGGATGCGCTTGTCCTGGCGCCCGGCGCGGCTGTTGGCATCGGGGTTGGAATTGGGGCTGTACTTGCCGCTGAGCACGCCACGGGCCAACGGGCTGAACGGCACGATGCCCAGGCCATGGTAAGCGGCGGCGGTGAGCTGCTCGGGCTCGGCCTGGCGGTTGACGATGTTGTACAGCGGCTGGCTGACCACAGGCTTGGCCACGCCCAGGCGCTCGGCCAGGTTACAGATTTCGGCGATGCGCCAGCCACGGAAGTTGGACACGCCCCAGTGGCGGATCTTGCCCTGGCGCAGCAGGTCGCCGATGGCGCTGACGCTGACCTCCAGCGGGGTGCTATGGTCTTCGCGGTGCAGGTAATAGATGTCCAGGTAATCGGTGCCCAGCCGGGTCAGGCTGGCGTCGATGGCATTGAAAATATGCTTGCGGTTCAGGCCGCTGCGGTTGGGCAGGCCCTCGGCGGGGCCGAAGCCGACCTTGGAGGCGAGGATCCAGCCCTGGCGGTTGCGGGCGATGGCCTCGCCGACGATTTCTTCGCTACGCCCGGCGTTGTACACGTCGGCGGTATCGATGAAGTTGATGCCCTGGTCCCAGGCCTTGTCGATGATACGCAGCGAGTCTTCGGTGCTGGTCGGCTCGCCGAACATCATGCTGCCCAGGGTCAGCGCTGACACCTGCAGGCCGCTGTGGCCCAGAGGACGGTAGATCATGATCGAAAGTCCCTTCGCGGTTGGAATTCGATCTGTTTTACACAGTTCGCCGAGGGATTAAAAGCATCGCTGCGCAGTTGATCAGTTCGCCGGCTCAGCCACCGTCCCGGAAGCCCGCGCCCGCGAAACCCGCAACGCCACCAGGCTGCCAAACACAATCAACCCCGCCAGCGAATACAGCGCGGCATCGGTGGAGCCGGTCTGGTCCTTGATGAACCCGACCAGGTAGGGGCTGAGAAAGCCGGCCATCTGCCCGACCGAGTTGATGATTGCCAGGCCCGCCACGGCAGTGCCGGCGCTGAGCAGGGCGGTCGGCATCGGCCAGAACATCGGCAGGCCGGTGAGGGCGCCCATGGTGGCGATGCTCAAGCCGATAATGGCGATCACCGGGCTGTGAGCGAAGTTCACTGCGATCAGCAACCCCAGTGCCCCCATCAGCATCGGCACCACCAAATGCCAGCGCCGCTCGTTGCGCAGGTCTGCCGAACGCCCGACCAGCAGCATGAACACCCCGGCCAGCAGGTAGGGGATCGCACTCAGCCAGCCGATCAGCAAGGCATCGCTGAAGCCCAGGTTCTTGATGATCGACGGCAGCCAGAAGTTGATCGCGTAGACGCCGCTCTGGATGCAGAAGTAGACGAAACCGAAGGTCCAGATCAGCGGATTGGCGAACACCGACAGCAGGCTGTCGCTGCTCGTCACCGGCTTGCTGGCGGCATCGGCCTTGAGGTCGGCCTCGATCATCTGGCGCTCGGCCGGGCTCAGCCACGTAGCTTTGGCGTAGCCATCGCTGAGCAGGAAAATCGCCAGAAAGCCCAGCAGCACGGTGGGCAGGCCCTGGATCAGGAACATCCACTGCCAGCCGGCCAGGCCATGCTGGCCGGCGGCGAAGTGATTGAGAATCCAGCCCGAGAACGGCCCGCCGAGCAGCCCGGATACCGGGATCGCCGACATGAACAGGGACATGATCCGCCCGCGACGGGCCGCCGGGAACCAGCGCGAAAGGTACAGCACGATGCCGGGGAAGAAGCCCGCTTCGGCAGCGCCGGTAAACAGGCGCAGCACATAGAACTCCATCGGCGTGGTGACGAACAGCAGGCAGGTCGACAGCGTGCCCCAGGCGATCATCATCAGCGCGATCCAGCGCCGTGGGCCGAAGCGATTGAGCGCCAGGTTGCTGGGCAGGCCGCACAGTACGTAGCCGATGAAGAAGATCCCGGCACCCAGGCCGTAGATGGTTTCGCTGAACGTGAGTGCATCGAGCATCTGCAGCTTGGCGAAGCCGACGTTGACCCGGTCCAGGTAGTTGAACAGGTAGCAGATGAAGATGAACGGAATCAGCCGCAGGGTAATGCGCCGATACAGCGCATTGCGGGTGACGTCTTGGCCTTGGTCAGGGGCAGGGCTGTATGACATGATTCTCTCTCTGTTGTTATGTTTATCGCCGCAACCTGCGTCAAGGCGGCTGCTGCGACGAGTCTCGGTGAGCGGGCCGTGGCTGTCTTTGTGCTTTTGCACAGCATTTCGCCTGGCCTGCTGTGCCCCGGACCAATCATTGCGACAACAAGGATCCTCCCATGTTCGAACTGGACCATGACCTGGCACAAGACATCGTCGAGCGGGCGATGGCGATCCTGCCGTGCAACGTCAACGTCATGGACAGCCAGGGCCTGATCCTGGGCAGCGGCGAACCGGAGCGCATCAACACCCGCCATGAGGGTGCGCAGCTGGTGTTGGCCAACGGCCGTATCGTCGAGCTCGACGTGGACGCGGCCAAGTGCCTGAAGGGCGTGCAGCCCGGGGTCAACCTGCCGCTGTTTCTCGACGGGCGGCTGATCGGCGTACTTGGCCTGACCGGTGATCCGCAGCAGTTGCGTACCTATGGCGAGTTGGTGCGCATGACCGCCGAAATGCTCCTGGCCCAGCGTCATCTGCAGGTCGAGCAACAGTGGCGGCGGCAACGTTGTGATGACTTGCTGGCCTTGTTGCTGGGAGGCTCTGGCGACTCGCCGCGCTTGGTCGATGAAGCCCGGCAGCTCGGGCTCAAGCCGCAGTTGCCGCGCATTCCCTGCCTGTTCGAACTGGATGCCGGGCCTCCCGCTGAAGCGCTGGCCAGCTGGTTGATGAGCCGCTATCCAGACAGCTGGTGCGTCAGCCCGGCACGCCAATCGCTGTTATGGTGCCGGCCCGCCAGCGTCGCCCTGGATGAGTTGAAATTGCTTGAGCGGCTGCAGCGTCACGGCTGGCAGGTCCAGCGCCTGGCCGCTGGGACGGCGACGCAAAGCCTGGAGCAATTGCGCCGCGGCTACCGCCGGGTGCGTGATCTGCTGGCCTATGGGCGTGAAGTGCTGCCGGCGGAGCGCGTGCTGACCCTGAGCCGCTATCGGCTGCCGGCCCTGCTGTGGCGCCACCGCAACGATGACGCCCTGGACGAAGTGCTCGAACCGCTGCAGCGCATCCGCGCCAAGGACAACAGCGGCCAGTTGCTGGCCACCCTGCGCGCCTGGTGCGCCCATGATGGCCAGAGCCAGGCCTGTGCCGACGCCCTGGGCATTCACCGCAACAGCCTGCGCTACCGCCTGGAACGCATCGCCGAGCTGAGCGAGGTCGACCCGTTGCGGCTGGAAGGGATGCTCAGCTTGTACCTGGGCTTGCAGTTGCTGCCGGCCGGTAGCTGACACCGGCTTTGGCCAAGTGCCAAACAAAGCGCGGCGGTTTTTGTGCATTCGACCGACGCCCGATGAAGGCCCAGCTGTCAGCATGCAGGCATCTGGATCAGGAGACCCCCATGAAAATCGTCATCGCCCCCGACTCGTTCAAGGACAGCCTCAGCGCTGAAGGTGTGGCTGCGGCCATTGCCGCAGGTATTGCCCAGGTATTGCCGCAGGCGCAACTGGTCCAGTGCCCGATGGCCGACGGCGGTGAGGGCAGCATGGAGGCCATCGTTGCCGCCTGTGCTGGCGAGTTGCGCGGCCTGCAGGTGCGCGGGCCGCTGGGTGAGCCGGTGGAGGCGGGCTGGGGCTGGTTGGCCGAGAGCCACACGGCGATCATCGAAATGGCCACCGCCAGCGGCTTGCAACTGCTTCGCCTCGATCAGCGCGATGCGTGCCGCAGCAGCACCTTCGGCACCGGCCAGCTGATCAGCGCGGCACTGGATGCCGGTGCCCGGCGGATCATCCTGGCCATCGGCGGCAGTGCGACCAATGACGCCGGCAGCGGCATGCTGCGTGCGCTGGGCCTGCGGTTGTTCGATGCTGATCATCAGCCGCTGGCCGACGGCGGCCTGGCCTTGGCTCGGCTTGCCCGTATCGACGCCAGCGCGCTGGACTCGCGTCTGGCTGATGTACAGCTGGAAGTCGCCGCGGACGTTGACAACCCGCTGTGTGGCAGCAATGGCGCGTCAGCGATTTTCGGCCCGCAAAAGGGCGCAAGCCCCGAGCAGGTAGAAGCCCTGGACCAGGCCCTTGGGCACTTTGCCGATCACTGCGCACAACTGCTGGGCGCCGACGTGCGGGATTTTCCCGGATGTGGCGCGGCCGGCGGCATGGGCTTTGCCGCCAAGGCGTTCATGCAGGCCGCCTTCCGCCCGGGGATCGAGGTCGTGGCGGAACTGGCCGGGCTGGAGGCGGCGGTGCAGGGGGCTGACCTGGTGATTACCGGCGAAGGCCGTTTCGACGCGCAAACCCTGCGCGGCAAGACGCCGTTCGGCGTGGCCCGGGTGGCGCGGCGCCACGCCGTGCCGGTGGTGGTGATCGCCGGCACGCTGGGGGATGGCTACGAACAGCTGTACGCCCACGGCATCAATGCCGCATTTGCCTTGACCAGCGGGCCGATGACCCTGGAGGCGGCCTGTGCCAATGCACCAGCCTTGCTCCAGGCGCGGGCCCGCGACATTGCCCGCCTGTGGAATTGCGCCCGCAAGACCTGTGCGAGCGGGCTTGACCCGCGATGAGGCCAGCACCTTCACTCTCTGTTTTAAGCCTGATCCGTCAGTAGCCCAGCGGTGCTGCCACCTTCGAGCAGCGCCAGCTCGCCAAACGACACCGAGGCATCGATATAGCGCAGCGCCGACTTGGCATCCTTCCAGCCGACATAGCTCATCAGCGCCTTGAGCTCCCAGCCATTGCTGCTGGCCCAGGTGGCAAACCCGCGGCGTAGCGAGTGACCGGTATATAAAGCTGCCGGAACACCTGCGCGCTCAAGGATGCGTCGCAGCAAAGCGATCAAGCTGTTGCTGTTGAGGGCCTGTTCGCCGAGGTTGCCCCAGCGGTCGAGCTTGCGAAACACCGGCCCGTGGGCAATGCCCGCCACTTCGATCCACTGCAGGTAAGCCTGCACCGGGCACAGGACCTTGAGCGCCGGTGCCCGGTGCCGCACGCCGAGCGCCTGGCGGTCGCCCTTGCTGCGCGGCAGGAAGATCGTCATGCCGACGCCCGCCTGCGCCTGGATATGCTCGACCTGCAGGCGCGCCAGTTCATCACCGCGAAATCCTCGCCAGAAACCGATCAACAGCAAGGCCTTGTCACGGCTGGCGCGCAGTAGCGCAGGCAAATCGTGCCGGGCGCGGGCCTGGGTCGCTTCGCCTTCCAGTACCGCAACCGCGGTTTGCAGATGCTGTATGAGCAGCGGTGCGGCTTGCCTGGGCTCTGCCGGATGCAGGGTGCGAATGCCCTTGAGCATCTGCCGCACCAGCGGTGCCTTGGTCGGGTCGGGAAACCCCTGGCTGACATGCCATTGGCCCAGCGCTGCTAGGCGCTGCTTGAGGGTGCTGATCGAATGGCTCTGGGCGTGGTCGGCCAGGTAGCGGGCGATGCTGTCTGCGGTGGCCGGCAAAAAACCGCCCCAGCTCACTTCGAAGTGCTCCACCGCCGCCTGATAGCTGCGCCGGGTGTTGTCGCGCACCGCCGCCTGCAGATAGCGCTCGATCGTATTCATCGCCTGGTTCCTCGCCTGTCGTACCGCCCGGGCACTTTTACTCGGCATTTTAGCGCCTTAGATGCGATAAGCCGTGATTATTTTATCTCAGTAGCAGGTTCATCAGGCACAGAATCAGGCGATGAGATAGTATGTAAATACATGGTACGTATCACAGTACGAAATCGTAGGAGCTGACATGGCCCGTGGCGGCATCAACCAGGCATTAGTGCACAAGGCGCGGCAAGCATTGCTGGCCCGTGGCGAGCATCCAAGTATCGATGCGGTACGTATCGAACTGGGCAATACCGGTTCGAAAACCACCATTCACCGTTACCTGAAAGCGCTGGAGAGCCTGCAGCCCGCCGTGCCTGCCAGTACGCCAAACCTCAGTGGCACGCTGGCGACATTGGTCGAGCAACTGGCTGAACAGTTGCGGGAGGAGGGCGAGGCGCGCATCGAGCAAGCCCGTAGCGCGTTTGAACAACAGCGCCAGACGTTGCTCGCGCAAGTACAGATCAGCCAGCAGGCGTTGGCCGCATTGCAACAGCAGCACGACATCCAGGCGGCGGCACTGGCCGGCGAGTCAGAAGCCTTGGCCACCGCCCGCAGCACCCTGCAAAGCGAGCAGACGCGTAACGCCACCCTCAACCAGGCCGTCGGCGAGCTGAACCTGCGTCTGGCGGACAAGGACGAGCAGATCCGCTCGCTGGAAGACAAGCACCAGCATGCCCGCGATGCCCTTGAGCATTACCGCAACGCCAGCCGCGAGCAGCGTGATCAGGATCAGCGCCGTCATGAGGCCCAGGTGCAGTTGCTGCAGGTGGAAGTGCGCCAGTTGCAGCAGACCCTGATGGTCAAACAGGACGAGCTGACCCGGCTGAACCGCGACAACGAAGGCTTGCTGGTGCAGATCCGCACTCTCAAGGAGGCCCAGCGTGGCTTCAAGACCCAGAGCGAGCGTCAGCAGGCGCAGATCCACGGGCTGGACGTGAAGCTTGCGCAGCTCAGCGGATCACGTGACGAACTGGAGAAACAGAACAAGGACCTGGCCTTGAGCCTGGCCGAACGGGTCTCGGAGCTGCGCCGCCAGTTGCAGCTGATTGGCAAGCAGGAAGCGCAACTGCGCCAGGCTGAACGCGCCGGCGAGCAGGCTCAGGACAAGGGCTGAAGATCAAGGCGCATGGCGCAGCGCCCGGTCAGCCCCTGCAACTGTTCACGTGTCAATTGCTGGTGCAGGGCCGGGCTGAGTTGCTGTTCGGTCAGTAGCGCGAAACCCAGGCGGGCATAGAAGGGCGCGTTCCAGGGCACCTGGGCGAACGTGGTCAGGGTCAGGCCCTGAAAGTCGTGTTCGCGGGCCCACTGGCAGGCGGTGTTGATCAGCCTGCGACCATGGCCCTGACCCTGGACGTGCTGGGCAACCGACAGTTCATGAACGAACAGGTCGGCACCCGACGGCGTGGCGCAGAGAAACCCCTGGGGTTGATCGTGTGGGTCTACCAGCACCCATTCATGGCCCTGATCGATAAAGGCCAGGTGCTCAGCCGTGCTCATGACCGGCCCCTGGGCAATCCATTCAAGGCCGTGATGATGGATAAAGGATTGCGCCGCCGAACGCTCGACGGCGGGCAGCAGGGGGGCGTCTTCGACGCGGGCCAGGCGAATGTTCAGGGGCATGATGGCAACTGTGCAGGGTAAAGCTGCAGTGTCGTCAATCGTCGGCCGATCCGCAACAGGTGGGCCTTTTGGCACTTTTGGACTAACGCCAGAAACGTACTAGCGACCGCTTCGCGCTCGATCGCTGGCAAGCCAGCTCCCACAGGAGTTGTGGTGTGCAACATCCCTGTGGGGGCTGGCTTGCCAGCGATGGGCTGCAAAGCAGCCCCAGTTTTTTACTCTCTAACAACCACAAAAATCATAATTTCGCGTTTTCCCGCGCGCTCCCAGAATGCGCCCTACACCCTCCCACGGCTACCCGCGTGGGACAACTCAGTAGGGCGCAGACATGACAACCCATAAAACCAAGATCGATACGCTTGTAGTTGGTGCCGGGCAAGCCGGTGTGGCCATGAGTGAACACCTGAGCCGCCTGGGCGTGCCGCACCTGGTGCTGGAACGCAAGCGCATTGCCGAAGCCTGGCGCACCGGCCGCTGGGATTCGCTGGTGGCCAACGGCCCGGCCTGGCACGACCGCTTCCCGGGCCTGGAATTCGAGGGCCTGGACCCGGATGCCTTCGCCGGCAAGGACCAGGTTGCCGATTACTTCGAAGCCTACGCCCGTAAGTTCAACGCGCCGATCCGCACCGGCGTCGATGTCACCCAGGTCGTGCGCAACAGCGATCGCCCGGGGTTCACCGTGCAAACCAGCGACGGGGTGATCGAAGCCCAGCAGGTGGTGGTCGCCACCGGCCCGTTCCAGCGCCCGGTGATCCCGCCGATTGCCGCGCAACAGTCGAGCGTGCTGCAGATCCACTCGGCCGCGTACCGCAACCCGCAGCAGCTGCCTGAAGGGGCGGTGCTGGTGGTCGGTGCCGGCTCCTCGGGGGTGCAGATCGCCGATGAACTGCAACGCGCCGGCAAGCAGGTGTACCTCTCGGTCGGTGCCCACGACCGGCCGCCACGGGCCTACCGCAACCGTGATTTCTGCTGGTGGCTGGGCGTGCTCGGCGAGTGGGATGCCGAGACCATGCAGCCGGGCAAGGAGCACGTGACCATCGCCGTCAGCGGTGCGCGCGGCGGCCATACGGTCGATTTTCGCAGGCTGGCGCAGCAGGGCATGACCCTGGTCGGCCTGACCAAGGGCTTTGACAATGGCGTGGTCAGTTTCGAGGCGAACCTGGCCGAGAACATCGCCCGCGGTGACGAAAACTACCTGGCGCTGCTCGATGCCGCCGACGCCTATATCGCCCGCAATGGCCTCGACCTGCCGCAAGAGCCGCAAGCGCGGGAGATTCTCCCCGACCCGCAGTGCCTGACCCAGCCGATTCTCGAACTCGACCTGGCCAAGGCCGGCGTCAGCACCATCATCTGGGCCACCGGCTATTCGGTGGACTACAGCTGGTTGCAGGTCGACGCCTTCAAAGACAACGGCAAGCCCCGCCACCAGCGCGGCGTGTCCAGCGAGCCGGGGGTTTATTTCGTCGGCCTGCCATGGCTGTCGCGGCGCGGCTCGGCGTTTATCTGGGGCGTGTGGCACGACGCCAGGCACATCGCCGAGCACATTGCCAAGCAACGCACCTACCTCAATTACCGCGACGCCGCGCAACGCCAAGCCGAGCGCGAAGCGTCCAGCCAACCTGCCAGCCTGATCGGAGCCCGTTGATGCCTACTCATACCCGTATTCGCATGTTCAACACCAAAGACACCTACCCCAACCAGACCCTGGACAACGACCTGTGCCAGGCCGTGCGTGCCGGCAACACCGTGTATGTGCGGGGCCAGGTGGGCACCGACTTCAATGGCCAATTGGTCGGCCTCGGTGATCCACGGGCCCAGGCCGAGCAGGCCATGCGCAACGTCAAGCAGTTGCTGGAGGAGGCCGGTAGCGACCTCAGTCATATCGTCAAGACCACCACCTACCTGATCGACCCGCGCTACCGCGAGCCGGTGTACCAGGAGGTCGGCAAATGGCTCAAGGGCGTGTTTCCGATCTCCACGGGCCTGGTGGTCAGCGCCCTCGGCCAGCCGCAGTGGCTGATGGAAATCGACGTGATTGCGGTCATCCCCGAATAAGGAGCGTGCCATGACCTTTTCCATCGTTGGCCGCTGCGCCGACACCGGCCAACTGGGCATTGCCATCAGCTCATCGAGCATCGCCGTCGGCGCCCGCTGCCCGTGGCTGCGCAGCGGCGTCGGTGCGGTGTCGAGCCAGAACATCACCTTGCCGGCCCTCGGCCCGCAGATACTCGACGGCCTCGATGAAGGCCTGGCGCCACACCAGGCCCTGGACCGGGCCTTGACCCGCAACGGTTACAGCCAATACCGCCAGGTGGCGGTGATCGATGCCCAGGGGCGCACGGCGCTGTTCAGCGGCAACCATGCGCTGGGCATCCACAATGCCGTGGCCGGTGAGCAATGCGTGGCGGCGGGCAACCTGCTGGCCAACAGCGCGGTGATCGAACGCATGGTCGAGGTTTTCGAGAACAGCGAGGGCTGCCTGGCCGCCCGCTTGCTGAGCGCGCTGCAGGCCGGCCAGGACGCCGGCGGCGAAGCCGGGGCGGTGCATTCGGCGGCGCTGTCGGTGGTCGGCGAGCTGCTCTGGCCGATCGTCGACCTGCGCGTGGACTGGGCCGAGGAAAACCCCATTGGCGAGCTGAACACACTCTGGACCGCTTACCAGCCGCAGTTGCAGGACTACCTGACCCGCGCCCTCAACCCGACCCTGGCGCCGAGCTACGGAGTGCCGGGCGATGAGTGAGCTGCGCAGTCGTGCCTTGTTGGCCAGGCTGATCGGCTTTGCCACGGTCAGTCGCGATTCGAACCTGGCCTTGATCGAGTTCGTCCGCGACTACCTGCACGGCCTGGGGGTGAGCTGCGAGCTGATCTACAACGACGAACGGACCAAGGCCAACCTGCTGGCCAGCATCGGCCCGGCAGTGGCGGGCGGGGTGGTGCTGTCGGGGCATACCGACGTAGTGCCGGTGGACGGCCAGGCGTGGACGGTCGAGCCGTTCAGCCTCACCGAGCGCGACGGCAAGCTGTACGGCCGTGGCACTGCCGACATGAAAGGCTACCTGGCTTCGGTGCTGGCGGCAGTGCCGGTGTTTCTCGCCAGCCCCCTGCGCCGGCCGGTGCACCTGGCGTTCTCCTATGACGAGGAGGTCGGTTGCCTGGGCGTGCGCAGCCTGCTGGACGTGCTGCCCCAGCGCATCCCGCAACCGGCGCTGTGCCTGATCGGCGAACCCACCGAGCTCAAACCGGTGCTCGGCCACAAGGGCAAGTTGGCCATGCGCTGCCACGTACACGGTGCGCCGTGTCATTCGGCCTATGCGCCGTATGGCGTCAACGCCATCGAGCAGGCGGCGCGCTTGATCGGCCGCCTGGGCGACATCGGCCAGCGCCTGGCGGCGCCGGAGCATCACGATGCGCGCTTCGATCCGGCGTTCTCCACCGTGCAGGTTGGGGTGATCCACGGCGGCACGGCGCTGAACATCGTCCCGGCCACTTGCCGCTTCGACTTTGAGGTACGCGCCTTGCCGGCCTTCGAGCCGCAGGCGGTGGTGGACGAGCTGCAACGTTATGCGCAGCAAACGCTGCTGCCGGCCATGCAAGCGGTCAAGGCCGACACGGCGATTCGCTTCGAGCCGCTGTCCGCTTACCCGGGCCTGGCCACCGCGCCTGAGAGCGCGGCGGCGCAACTGGTTGCGCAGCTGTGCGGCAGCGACGCCTTCAGCACCGTGGCCTTTGGCACCGAAGGCGGCTTGTTCGACCAGGCCGGGATCCCGGCCGTGGTGTGCGGGCCGGGCAGCATGGACCAGGGCCACAAGCCGGATGAATTCGTCAGCGTCGAACAGATGGCGGCCTGTGACCGCCTGATGGACCGCTTGGCCGAATACCTCTCCAACAACGGATAACAATAAGGAGTCTGCGGTGAAAAACTGCAACGAGTGGACAACCCTGGCGCAACAGCAGCGCCTGATCGACAGCGCGTTTATCGACGGCGAGGCCTGTCAAGCGCGCAGCGGGGCGCGATTCGATGTCATCAACCCGGCCACCGGCAAGCTACTGGCCCAGGTTGCAGCCTGCGGCCAGGTCGAGGTCGACCAGGCCGTGCACAGTGCTCGCCAGGCGTTCGAGCAAGGCTCCTGGGCGAAGAGGGCACCGACCGAGCGCAAGGCCGTGCTGCTGCGCCTGGCGCAATTGATGCTCGAACACCGCGATGAGCTGGCATTGCTCGACTCGCTGAGCATGGGCAAGCCGGTGATGGATGCCTGGAACATCGACGTGCCGGGCGCCGCCCATGTGTTTGCCTGGTACGGCGAAAGCCTCGACAAACTCTACGATCAGGTGGCGCCGACCGCCAGCAATGCCCTGGCGACCATCACCCGCGTGCCGCTGGGGGTGATCGGCGCCGTGGTGCCGTGGAACTTCCCGCTGGACATGGCCGCCTGGAAGCTTGCCCCGGCATTGGCCGCGGGCAATAGCGTGGTGCTCAAACCGGCCGAGCAATCGCCGTTCTCGGCGCTGCGCCTGGCCGAGCTGGCGATTGAAGCGGGCATTCCCAGGGGCGTGCTCAACGTCGTGCCGGGCCTGGGCGAGGAGGCTGGTCGCGCTCTGGGCCTGCACATGGACGTCGATGCCCTGGCGTTCACCGGCTCCACCGAGGTCGGCAAGTACTTCATGCAGTACGCCGCGCAGTCGAACCTCAAGCAGGTGTGGCTCGAATGCGGTGGCAAGAGCCCGAACCTGGTGTTTGCCGACTGCCAGGACCTGGACCTGGCGGCCGAGAAAGCCGCGTTCGGGATCTTCTTCAACCAGGGCGAAGTCTGCTCGGCCAATTCGCGCCTGCTGGTGCAGCGCTCGATCGCCGATGCGTTCATTGCGCGTCTGATCGACAAGGCGCGCCAGTTGCAGCCGGGCAATCCGCTGAACCCGGCGAGCCGCGCCGGGGCCATCGTCGACAGCCGCCAGGCGCAGCGGATCATGCATTACATCGAGCAGGCCCAGGCCGAGGGCGCGCAGCTGGTGTGTGGTGGTCGGCAGTTGAGTTTCGACGGCTCCAGCAACTTCATCGAGCCGACGATCTTTACCGGCGTAACCGCTGAAATGACCCTGGCCCGCGAAGAGGTCTTCGGCCCGGTGCTGGCGGTCAGCGTGTTCGATGACGAAGACCAGGCAGTGGCCATGGCCAATGACCATATCTATGGCTTGGCGGCTTCGCTGTGGACCGACGACCTTAACCGCGCCCACCGCGTCGCCCGGCGGTTGAATGCCGGGACGGTGTCGGTCAATACCGTCGATGCCCTGGATGTGACCGTGCCCTTTGGCGGCGGCAAGCAGTCGGGTTTTGGCCGCGACCTGTCGCTGCATTCGTTCGACAAGTACACGCAGCTTAAAACCACCTGGATTCAGCTGCGTGGCTGAAGGCCTGTGGGAGCTGGCTTGCCAGCGATGAGGCCAGCACAGGCAACAACTCTGTTCTTCCAATAACAACAACTCGGAGCAACCGATGAACAGCAATGCAAGCGTGCAAACCGGCGCCCTGGCTCCGCCTGCAAGTCGCAAGAAACTCGGCCTCACTGCGCTGTTGGCGGTGGCTATCGGCCTGGTGGTGTCCCAGGGCGTCATGGTGCTGATGCTGCAAGGCGTCGGCATCGCCGGCCTGGGCTTTATCGTGCCCCTGGGCCTGGCCTATCTGCTGGCCCTGAGCTACGCCTGTTCGTTCTCGGAGCTGGCACTGATGATCCCCCGCGCCGGCAGCCTGAGCAGCTACACCGAAGTCGCCATCGGTCAGTTCCCGGCGATCCTGGCGACCTTCTCCGGCTATGTGGTGGTGGCGATGTTCGCCCTGTCGGCCGAGCTGTTGCTGATGGAGTTCATTATCGACAAGGTCTACCCGCACGCCATGCCGCCCTTGACCGTGGCCCTCGGGGTGCTGGCGCTGTTCACCGTGCTCAACCTGTTCAACATCGACATCTTCGCCCGCCTGCAAACGGTGCTGGCGGTGGTGATGACCGTGGTGTTGCTGGTGATGGGCCTGAGCGCGATGAACAGCGATATCGTCGCGCCCAACCCGGCGTTGTTCGACAGTGCCCACTGGAACCCGCTGGGCCTGGGGGTGATCGCCCTGACGGCGATGGCGGTGTGGGGCTTTGTCGGCGCCGAGTTCGTCTGCCCGCTGGTAGAAGAAACCCGCCGTCCGGAGCGCAACATCCCGGGGTCGATGATGCTCGGCCTGACCATCATCTTCGTGATCATCAGCCTGTACGGCCTGGGTGCCTTGCTCACCGTGCCGCAGGCGGAACTGGCCAGCAACGGCCTGCCGCACTACCTGTTCGCCACCACGGTGTTCGGTGAGGCCGGCAAGGTGTTCCTGGTCACCGCTGCGATTACCGCCACCTGCAGCACCCTCAACAGCTCGCTGGCGGCGATCCCGCGCATGCTCTTGGGCATGGCCCGCAACGGCCAGGCCTTCGGCGTGTTCAAGCGCCAGGGCAAGCGCACCGGTGCGCCCTGGGTGGCAGTGCTGTTCATCGCTGCGGTCACCGGCCTGCCGTTGCTGCTGATGCACGACCATGCCGATGCGATCAACCAGCTGCTGTTGTCCGCCGCCCTGGCCTGGTTGCTGGCCTACATCATCACCCACATCAACGTCATCGCCCTGCGCCGGCGTTACCCGCAGGTGGCGCGGCCGTTCCGCACGCCGTTCTACCCGTTGCCGCAGCTGTTCGGTATCGCCGGCATGCTGTTTGCGATCTGGAACGTCTCGCCGAGCCCGGACATGACCTTTTCGATTTTTGCCTACGCAGGCCTGGTGCTGCTGATCGTCTCGATCATCGCCGTGCTGTGGATCAAGGGTGTGATGGGCAAGCCGCTGTTCAAGCCCGAGCCGCTGGAAAGCGTGCTGGGCACTCAACACGATAAAAACCCGCAAGGAGACTCGCAATGACCGCTCAAGAGAAACCTGTCCGTAGCACCGGTGATTACCAGGCAGGGGACGCCGCGCACCACATTCATGCCTTTCTTGACCAGAAGGCACTGAACGCCGAAGGCCCACGGGTGATCGTCCGTGGCCAAGGCCTGGCCTTGTGGGACAACGACGGCAAACGCTACCTGGACGGCATGTCGGGGCTGTGGTGCACCAACCTCGGCTATGGCCGCAAGGACCTGGCCGCGGCCGCCAGCCAGCAGCTTGAGCAACTGCCGTACTACAACATGTTCTTCCACACCACCCACCCGGCGGTGGTCGAGCTGTCCGAGCTGCTGTTCAGCCTGTTGCCGGCGCACTACAGCCACGCGATCTACACCAACTCCGGCTCCGAAGCCAACGAGGTGCTGATCCGTACCGTGCGCCGCTACTGGCAGATCCTCGGCCAGCCGCAGAAGAAGATCATGATCGGCCGCTGGAACGGCTACCACGGCTCGACCCTGGGCGCTACGGCGCTGGGCGGGATGAAGTTCATGCACGACATGGGCGGGGTGATCCCCGATGTTGCACACATCGACGAGCCGTACTGGTTCGCCCACGAAGGCGACCTGACCCCGGCCGAATTCGGCCTGCGCGCGGCGCGCCAGCTGGAAGAAAAGATCCTCGAACTGGGTGCCGAGAACGTTGCTGCCTTCGTTGCCGAGCCGTTCCAGGGCGCTGGCGGCATGATCTTCCCGCCCGAAAGCTACTGGCCGGAAATCCAGCGCATCTGCCGTCAATACGACGTGCTGCTGTGCGCCGATGAGGTGATCGGTGGCTTTGGCCGGACCGGCGAGTGGTTCGCCCACCAGCACTTCGGTTTCGAGCCCGACACCCTGTCGATCGCCAAGGGTCTGACCAGCGGCTACATCCCCATGGGCGGCCTGATCCTCTCCAAGCGCATGGCACAAGTGCTGGTGGAGCAGGGCGGGGTGTTCGCCCACGGCCTGACCTATTCCGGCCACCCGGTGGCGGCGGCGGTGGCGATTGCCAACCTCAAGGCCTTGCGCGACGAGGGCATCGTCAGCCGGGTCAAGCAGCAGACCGGCCCGTACCTGCAGCGCTGCCTACGTGAGGTGTTCGGCAACCACCCATTGATTGGCGAGGTGCAGGGCACCGGCCTGGTTGCCGCCTTGCAGTTCGCCGAAGACAAGGCCAGCCGCAAGCGCTTCGCCAACGAAAACGACATGGCCTGGCGTTGCCGCACCCTCGGCTTTGAAGAAGGCCTGATCATCCGCTCGACCCTGGGCCGAATGATCATGGCCCCGGCCCTGGTGGCCAGCCACGCCGACATCGATGAACTGGTCGACAAGACCCGTACCGCCGTAGACCGTACCGCCCGCGAATTCGGTCGCCTGTAAGCCCACAAGCGGCCGGCGCGTGCGGGCGCGTCGGCCTATTAGAGGAACCGCTTCATGTCCAGATCCTTGCGTTGCTGTGTTCCCTTTGCCCTGGTTTTGCTGTGCAGCGCCGTGTCGGCTGCGCCGCAGAACCTCACCGTCATCTCTTTTGGCGGTGCCACCAAGCAGGCCCAGGACAAGGCCTACTTCCAACCTTTCAACGCCAGCGGTGCAGGACGCGTGGTTGCCGGCGAGTACAACGGTGAGCTGTCGAAGATCAAGGCCATGGTCGATGTCGGCCATACCAGCTGGGATGTGGTCGAAGTCGAAAGCCCGGAGCTGCTGCGCGGCTGCGACGAGGGCCTGTTCGAACGCCTCGATCCGGCGCGCTTCGGCGACCCGGCGCAGTTCGTGCCGGGCACCCTGAGTGAATGCGGGGTGGCCACCTATGTGTGGTCGATGGTCATGGCCTACGACAACGGCAAGCTGGCCAGGGCGCCGAGCTCCTGGGCGGACTTCTGGAACGTTGCCGACTTCCCTGGCAAGCGCGGCTTGCGCAAGGGCGCCAAGTACACCCTGGAAATCGCCTTGCTCGCCGACGGCGTCAAGCCCGAGCAGTTGTATCAAGTGCTCGGCACCGCCGAGGGCGTCAGCCGCGCCTTTGCCAAGCTGGACCAGATCAAAGGCAATATCCAGTGGTGGGAAGCCGGCGCGCAACCGGCGCAGTGGCTGATCGCCGGTGACGTGGTCATGAGCGCGGCCTACAACGGCCGGATCGCCTCGGCGCAGAAGGAGGGCATGAAGCTCAGCATCGTCTGGCCGCAGAGCCTGTACGACCCGGAGTACTGGGCGGTGGTCAAGGGCACGCCGAACAAAGCGTTGGCCGAGGATTTCATTGCCTTTGCCAGCCAGCCACAGACCCAGAAGGTGTTCTCCGAGCAGATCCCCTACGGGCCGGTACACCGCGAGGCGTTGAAGCTGCTGCCGGCGACTGTCCAGCAGCAGTTGCCGACCGCAGAAGCCAACCTGGCCGGGGCGCGGGCGGTGGATGCCGGGTTCTGGGTGGACCATGGCGAGGAACTGGAGCAGCGTTTCAACGCCTGGGCGGCGCGCTGAGTTCATCGCGGGGCAAGCCCGCTCCCACAG
>NZ_JH650793.1:13164-21126 GCF_000259195.1 Pseudomonas donghuensis | reverse complement strand
GACGACTCGACTTGACCCGCGATGAGGCCGTGAAGGCCGATAAGATGCTCTACGCTGCACCCCTCACTGGCAAACCCAGATTTGTATCAGGCCTTTGCCGCCAACAACGCCTCGAGCTTCTCCTGATCCCGGGCAAACTGGCGAATCCCCTCGGCCAGCTTCTCGGTGGCCATGGCATCTTCGTTCGATGCCCAGCGGAACTGGCTCTCACTCAGGTGCTGACGCGCCTCGCCGTTTTTGCCAGGCTTGAGGATACGCGGCAACTCGCCCTGATCCTCGCTCAACTGCTGCAGCAGCTCCGGGCTGATGGTCAGCCGGTCACAGCCGGCCAGTTGTTCGATCTGGCCGATATTGCGAAAGCTCGCGCCCATGACCACGGTCTTGTAGTCATTGGTTTTGTAGTAGTCGTAAATGCGCGTTACCGACTGCACGCCCGGGTCTTCGGCGCCGACGTAGTCCTTGCCGGTGGACTTCTTGTACCAGTCGTAAATGCGCCCCACGAACGGCGAAATCAAAAACACTCCGGCGTCGGCACAGGCCTGGGCCTGGGCGAAGGAGAACAGCAGGGTCAGGTTGGTCTGGATGCCTTCCTTCTCCAGTACCTCGGCGGCGCGGATGCCTTCCCAGGTCGAGGCCAGCTTGATCAGCACCCGGTCGCGGCCGATACCGGCCTTGTCGTACAGCGCGATCAGTTGCCGGGCCTTGGCCAGCAACGCCGGTTGGTCGAAGGACAGGCGGGCGTCGACCTCGGTGGAGATACGCCCCGGAATCACCTTCAGAATGCCGGCGCCAACCGCCACGGCAAAGGCGTCACAGGCAAGGCCGACATCGCCCTTGCTGTGCTCGACCGATTGCTTGAGCAGCTCGGCATAGCCGGGCATGGCGGCGGCCTTGAGCAGCAGGGAAGGATTGGTGGTGGCATCGACCGGTTTCAGGCGGCTGATGGCATCGATGTCACCAGTGTCGGCAACCACGGTGGTGAACTGCTTGAGTTGTTCCAGCTTGGAAGTCATGGGCGTGCTCTGTCCTGTGCAATGGCTCGACATTACCCGAGCGCCGCCAGCCGCTCAAGGGCTGGCTGGCAGGCGGGGCGAAGGGGATAAGCCTTCGAGTGCCGAACCGGCCACAGGTTCCGGAACTAACGCCCCTGCAGCAGCTCGCCGGCCTGGTCGAGCAGGGCCAGCGGGTCCTTGCTCTTGTGGATGTCCACTGACAGCAACTGGCGGAACTTGCGCGCCCCCGGGAAGCCCTGGCCAAGGCCGAGAATGTGCCGGGTGATGTGGTGCATGGCGCCCCCGGATGCCAGGTGCGCGGCAATGTAAGGGCGCAATTTGGCCAGCGCCGCACTGCGGCTGATCACCGGCGCGGTGCTGCCGAACAGCTGCTGATCGACCTCGGCCAGCAGGTACGGGTTGTGATAGGCCTCGCGGCCGAGCATCACCCCGTCGAAAATCTTCAAGTGTTCCTGGCATTCGGCCAGGGTCTTGATACCGCCGTTGAGCACCAGCTCCAGGTCGGGAAAATCCGCCTTCAACTGCGCAGCGACGTCGTAACGCAGCGGTGGAATCTCGCGGTTCTCCTTCGGCGACAGGCCTTCGAGAATCGCGATCCGTGCATGCACGGTAAAACTGCGGCAACCGGCGTCGCGCACCTGGCCGACGAAATCGCACAGCTCGGCATAGCTGTCGCGACCGTTGATACCAATGCGGTGCTTGACCGTCACTGGAATCTGCACTGCATCCTGCATCGCCTTCACGCAATCGCCGACCAGCGCCGGATGGCCCATCAGGCAGGCGCCGATCATGTTGTTCTGTACCCGATCGCTCGGGCAGCCGACATTGAGGTTGACCTCGTCATAGCCTGCGGCCTCGGCCAGCTTGGCGCACGCGGCCAAATCAGCCGGCACACTACCGCCCAATTGCAGGGCCAACGGATGCTCGGCCTCGTCATGGCGCAGGAAACGCTCGGCATCACCGTGCAGCAGCGCGCCGGTGGTGACCATTTCGGTGTAGAGCAGGGCGTTGCTGGAGAGCAGGCGCAGGAAGAACCGGCAGTGGCGGTCGGTCCAGTCCATCATAGGCGCAACGCTGAACCGACGAGACGGCTCAGGGCGCGGGTTTACTGCGGTTGAGGCGGATTCTAGGGGCATTTTCGCTTACGTGTTTTGTACCATTAGCTGGGCGTTTTTTGATGGATCGTGGGTACGATGTACCACCTCGCCAGGATCCGTATCAAAAACAAAGGTGCCATAGTCTACCAAGAGTGCCAGGCATTCGCCCGCAAGCAGGCTGCCTAGGCCTGGGCAAAGCGACGAGAGACAAAGATGGCTGAACCTGGAATGCCAAGCTCAGCTATTCGACAGGTTACGCGCAAGTAGCTAGGCACAAGAACGCTTGGTAGGTTTTATAGGTGCCATATGCAAAGGCGGATATTGAAACCAAACCCAATGCGCCGCAGGTGGCGTGTAAGGTAGTGGCGACGTTGTTGTGCCACTTTACAGCGCTGTCAAAGGCCATCTGCGAAAGATACGTCAAGCAAGAGGTGATGCCGATAGCCAATGCCCCGATTACAAAGGCTGTTAGCGAATATGCGAAGTCCGGGATGGCGCTGCTGTTGTTGTCTGAGAGTTTGCCAATGAAGGCGAGCAGGGCAATCGCGGCTCCTCCATTCAGTAGCAGCATCGTCTTGAGTGCGTTTTGCCCTGATTGGATAATGCTTTTGAACATTTCCAAATTGGCTGACAGGTTGTGTTTGTGCGCGTCCAGGGAAAGCTGGAGTCTCGCCTTGAGTACTTCGCTGTTCTCCTCGGGGTTGTTGTCTGTTGAGGTGGCTTCGACAACCCTATCGATATACGTTATTAACTTGTCGCAATTGACTGTTTCATGACCCTGCGATTTAACCTCGCTAATAGAGGTCTTCAGTGCTTTCGCGAATGCGTTTGCGTCCATTACTCAATGCTCGCTTGTTTGACCAGTTGACTCAGTTTCCAAAAGGAGCACGCTGAGCGGATGCGTCAACATCCCATCCGCCCACCGAACCCGCAACCCCTCCCACGACGTGGACCCACCGTACTGGAGACAGTTGAGGTTTTTCAGGTGGTTTGTCCAGTGCGCTCTTATCTTTGGCTTGCATCCCCCATTTGGATGGATATTCTAGCGAGCCACCACGCAACGACAGGGACGGTCATTCATGCAATCCAGTTTTGGTAAAGGCGTTGTTTTTGCGCTTTCCGCCGCCGCGTTGAACGCGACAATCGGTGTGCTGAGCAAAGTGCTCATGGAAAACGGCTTCACCGCCAGCAGTGTCGCTGTGATCAAAACCATTCTAGGTTGCCTGCTGCTGTCGGCCTTGGTGCTGTTCATCAGGCGCCCGCAAACGACGGCGAAGTGGACCCAGGCTGCGATTTGCGCGTTTCTCGGAATCTTCGTGCTGTTCCACTTCGAAACATCGGCCTACCGCCATTACGCCGCCGCGGGCGTGGTGGTGATGCTGATGGCCAGTGCGTCTATTTCCTCGATCCTGTTGGGGCGGATTTTCCTGAAAGATCCCATTACCGCAAACGCTACCGTTGGCGCCGCCTTGGCCATCGCCGGCATTGCAGTGATCTTTGGTGCTGACCTGCAACAGGGGTTCACCCTGCAAGGCGCTACCCTGGCTGCCATGGCCGGCTGCGGATACGGGGCGTTTTCAGTGGCCATGAAGCATATGGGCGTCTCCGGGGGGCTGCACTTCACTCGGCAATTGTTGTTCTTCGGCAGCCTATACCTGCTGATGCCGGCTGCGGCCGATGGCTTTGTGATTGGCGAGCTGTCGCCCCTGGCGATTGCCGCATTGCTGGCGCTGGCCACGTTACCGACCATCCTGGGCTTCTTTTGCACCACCAAGGCCATCGAGTACCTGAAACCATCCCAGGTGCAGGCGCTGGAGCTGACCGAGCCCCTGTTCGCTGCGCTGCTGGCGTTCCTGGTCCTCAATGAGGTGCCGCGAGAAAGCCTGTACGTGGGTGCGGGGCTGATCATCACCGGCCTGTGTTTCTCCAACGAGTTGATTTCCCTGGGGCGCAAAGCACCGGCTCAATCCCATACATGATCCCCGGCGGGGCGGGGGTATGCCCGCCGGTTCAACCGCTAACTCGTGTGGCGTCGCAGTCGATCATCAACGCAGGCCCGCAACTGGGAAGCGCAGCGCGCCGCTCAGATCGAACGCTGGCCAACTCGCTGTGACAACGCCTCTGCCGATTCCTTGCGCTCGGAGTAGCGGTCCACCAGGTAATCGCTGCGCCCGCGCAGCAGCAGGGTGAACTTCACCAGCTCTTCCATCACGTCGACTACGCGGTCGTAGTAGGCCGACGGCTTCATCCGGTCGTTGCCGTCGAATTCCAGCCAGGCCTTGGGTACCGAGGACTGGTTGGGGATGGTGAACATGCGCATCCAGCGCCCCAGTACGCGCAGCTGGTTGACCACGTTGAACGACTGCGAGCCGCCGCACACCTGCATCACCGCCAGGGTCTTGCCCTGGGTCGGGCGCACTGCGCCCATGGCCAATGGCACCCAGTCGATCTGCGCCTTGAACACCGCCGACATCGCGCCATGACGCTCCGGCGAGCACCACACCTGGCCTTCGGACCATTGCATGAGTTCGCGCAGCTCCACGACCTTGGGATGGTTGTCGGGCGCGTCGTCAGGCAGGGGCAGGCCGCTGGGGTTGAAGATCCGCGTTTCGGCGCCGAAGTGTTCGAGCAGGCGCGCGGCTTCCTCGGTCAGCAGGCGGCTGAACGAGCGTTCGCGGGTTGAGCCATAGAGCAGCAAGATGCGTGGTTTGTGTCCGTCATGTGCGGCGTTGGCCGGGATCAGGCCGAGGTCGAGATTGGGTAGGTGGTCGCTCATGGGGGCTCCGTTTACAAAGTGCCGATGCGGTCGATTTCAGCCTGCAACTGGTCGCGGCTCAAGCGCTCGAAGGGCAGGGCAAGGAAGGTTTTGCAGCGCAGTGCTATGCGCGCCAGGGTGGCGTCAAAGGCGGCATCGATCTGTGTATCGCTGCCGTGGACCTCGGAAGGGTCTGCCAGGCCCCAGTGGGTTTTCAGCGCTGGGCCGAAGTACAGCGGGCAGGCTTCGCCAGCGGCGTTGTCGCAGACGGTGATGACGATGTCTGGCGGGTTGTCGGCGAAGGCGTCGTTGCCTTTGCTGGTCAGGCCGTGGATGGCGATGCCGGCGCGTTGCAGGGTCGACAGGCTGCGAGGATGCACCTGGCCCTTGGGAAAACTACCGGCACTGACCGCGTGGAAACCGGCCGGGGCCAGGTGATTGAACTGCGCTTCGCAGAGGATGCTGCGACAGCTGTTGGCAGTACACATGAACAAGACTCGCATGGGCTGATTCCTCAACAGCAGGTCGCACGGACAGGACGATCACCCATTGCCTCGAGGCGCTCGCTGACGTCGCTGAGCCACTGGCCATTGGCCTCAAGGGTCAGCTGCAGCACCTCGTTCACCCAGGCTGGCAGCTGCGGGTTGAGGCGGTAGTACACCCACTGACCCTGGCGGCGGTCGAGCAACAGGCCGCAGGTGCGCAGTTGGGCCAGATGGCGGGAGATCTTCGGCTGGCTGTCGTCGAGTGCGCACATCAGCTCGCACACGCACAGTTCGCCTTCGCGGACGATCAACAGCGTGGCGCGAACGCGGGTTTCGTCGGCCAGGCATTTGAACAGGGCGGCAGGGGTAAGCATCGAATCGGTCCGGGCTTGATATATGGAGATTCGAATATACGGATTTCCATATGTAAATGACAAGCCCGCTGTGCCAACCGGACTTCGAGAAGTTCCAGGGGTAGAATGTGCGCTCACCTGAAACGGACTTCATCATGAGCGCACCGCTGCACGCAGCCTTTCTCTCCCTGCTGGCCTTGCCCGGCGCTACCCAGGCCACGACGGCAGAGCCGGTACCCTTGTACCGGCACCTCAAGGACTGGGTGGTGGGGTGTGACAACACCCGCCAATGTACGGCGCTGGCGGCCGATGAAAGCGTCGACGGCATGCCGTTGGGTATTCAGATCGTGCGTGGCGCGGGTCTGGAGGGGCCGTTGCAGGTAACGATTTACAGCCAGAGTTCGCTGGAGGGGCCATTGCAGCTCGATGGCAAGCCTCTGGCGCTGGCACTGCATGAAGAACAGTACAACGGCGTGGTGTCCTGGCGGGCGAGTGGCGAGCAGGCCGTGGCCCTGGTCAAGGCCTTGCGCAATGGCTCGCGGCTGACCTCGGCGAGCAATGATGGTGAGCTGGGGAGTTCGCTCAATGGCCTGAGCGCCTCATTGTTGCTGATCGATTCGGTGCAGGGGCGGCTGGGCCACCGCAGTGCCTTCATGCGTGCAGGTGATGCGCCAGACAGTGCCGTGCCGCCTGCGCCGGCGCTGCCGAAGCTGGCGCCCTTCGCACGGCCCGAGCCGCTGGGGGAGGCAGAGGCCAGGCACATTGTCGCCGCCGTGCATGCAGCCAGCGCTGATGCCTGGCAGGACGTGGGTGATGACTGGCAGCCCGATACTGCCCAAGCCTATGCGTTGAGTGGCAAGCGTGCGCTGGTCAGCTTTCGCTATGGCTGTGGCGCCTACAACTGCGAGTACGCCTTGTTCACCACTTCACGGGCGCATCCGCAGCAGGCGCAGGCCCTGCAGTTCGCGGAGTTTCCCGGGCTGGAGCAGTGGGGCGACTTTGGTGGCTCGGTCGAGTACAACGCAGACACCGGAGTGCTCAGTAGCTTTACCAAGGGGCGCGGCATAGGTGATTGCGGTGTCGATCAGAGCTGGCGTTTTGATGGGCAGCGCATGCAGCTGCGCTCGCTGGCGCGGATGGGCAGTTGCAGTGGGAGCTGGTCGCAGATGTGGCCGGTGCTGTGGCGCACGCAGGATTGAACCTTGGGGCTACGGCGTAGCCCATCGCCGGCAAGGCCGGCTCCCGCAGGGCTTGATGTCGCCTGCTACCCCTGTGGGAGCTGGCCTTGCCAGCGATCGAGTGCGTAGCACTCGTAGATCAAGCGACACACTCAGAACGCCAGTTTGTAGCCGATCATCAGCAGCATGCCTGCCAGGCACGGGCGCAGGATGCTGTCAGAAATCCGTCCGGTCAGGTGGCTGCCCATGTAGATGCCCGGCAGCGAGCCCAGCAGCAGGTAGCCAAGCAGCGACCAGTCCATGTTGCCCATGCTTGCATGGCCCAGGCCGGCGACCAGGGTCAGCGGCACGGCGTGGGCGATTTCGGTGCCGACCAGGCGGCGGGTGACCAGGTAGGGGTAGAGCAGGAACAGCGCCACGGTACCCAGGGCGCCAGCGCCGATGGACGTCAGCGAAACCATGACGCCGAGCATCACACCGGTGACTACGGTCAGCAGGTTGAGGCTGGTACCGCTCAGGTGATAGCGGTCGCCGGCGTGTTTGCTGGCGAATGCCTGGAGTTTGCTTTTGAACAGGATGGCCAGGGCGGTCAGCACCAGCACCACGGCCAGGCCTTGCTTGATGATGGTGTTGGCGGCCTGGGTGTCGGCATCGAGGCTGGCGAGGAACCACAGGGTCAGGGCCGCGGCCGGGACGCTGCCGAGGGTCAGCCAGCCGGTGATTTTCCAGTCGATATTGTTGTTTTTGCCGTGGACCCAGACGCCGCTGGCTTTGGTGATGGCGGCGTAAAGCAGGTCGGTGCCTACGGCGGTGGCGGGGTTGATACCGAACCACAGCAGGATCGGGGTCATCAGGGAGCCGCCGCCGACGCCGGTCATGCCGACGATGAAACCTACTACCAGGCCTGCAATGGTAAAACCGAAAGAACCTACATCCATAAGTAACCTAAACGCCCAACGTGCCCGTGATCGGATGGCAGCCAGCATAAAGGTTTTTTTATAGCCAAATAGACTAGTTCGTTATTAGGTTATAACCGGTGGTGACTGTGAGAGGAGGGGCTTATCCGGTTGTGATGGTGGCG
>NZ_JH650793.1:0-12926 GCF_000259195.1 Pseudomonas donghuensis | reverse complement strand
TGGTTAACGGGGCCGGTAGATCAAGATCAAGAGCACAATTCGCTTCGCTCTTGCTGAGCGCGTGGCGCTGTGGGAGCGGGCTTGACCCGCGATGCGGTGTTACAGACAACGCTGTTACCGATCCGTCATCACCACCATCACATGCGCATCCCCGCCATCTTCCGTCTCGGAAAGATAAATATGCCCGACATTGCTGTTGAAGTACGCCGTCTCCTGTGGGCCGATACTCACGGCCTCACCCGTCTCAAACACAATCCGCACGCGCCCGCTGAGCACCAGGGCAAATTCCTGTCCCGGATGGCGGATGAATTCATCGAACTGTTGCCGCTCGCGGGCGATGATCCGCGCATACATTGGCGTCATCAGCCGCTCGGGAAATTCCCCGGCGATCGGGTGGTAGTCGTAGGTCCCAGTGCTGTAGCCGGGCGCTGTGGGCAGGGAGTTGACCACCACCGTGGTCGGCACCGGCATATCGCTCACGCCTGAAGCGCGAAACAGCTGGGCGATATCAACCTTCAGTGCCCGCGCCGCCGCCGCCAGTTTTTCGTAGCTCACCGAGACCTGGGCCAGTTCCATTTTCGACAGGGTCGACACCGGTACCCCGGACAGCGCCGACAGTTGCTTGAGCGTCAGTTGCTGGGCCTTGCGCACGCTACGCAGGCGCGCTCCGACTTCGGCGCGGTCAATCAGTGGCAGCGCACCAGGGCGGTCGTCGGCAGGGGAGCGGTCGGCACTCATCAAGCATCTCGGTCAGACAAAACGGACCCGCATCTTACCGTGGCCGCTTGCATAATCCGAAATTCTCATATATTAGAATTCTCACAAATGATAATTATACCTCGCAAGCGAGTGCATGGCTATGACAGAGACCTTCGACATCGTAATCATCGGCGCCGGTATTGCTGGCGCATCGCTGGGTTATCGCCTGGCGCAAGGGCGGCAGGTGCTGATGCTTGAGCGCGAAGCCCAGGCTGGTTATCACGCCACCGGTCGCTCGGCAGCGATGTTCATGGAGGCCTACGGCACGCCGCAGATCCAGGCGCTGACCCGCGCCAGCCGTGCATTCTATGCGTCGCCGCCACCGGGCTTCTGTGAGCATGCGTTGCTCGAGCCGCGTGGTTGCCTGTATGTGGCAACGCTGGAGCAGCAGGCACTGCTCGACAGCACCTATGCGCAAAGCCTGGCCAACGGCACCGACGTCACCTTGCTCGACCGTGACGCGGCGTTGGCGCTGGTGCCGAGCCTGCGTGCCGAGGTATTGGCCGGAGCAGTGCTGGAGCCCGGTGCCATGGACCTGGATGTGCATGCGCTGCACCAGGGGTTCCTGCGCGGTTACCGCCAGGCCGGTGGCCAGTTGCGTTGCAATGCCGAGGTGGTTGAAGGCGGCTACCACGAGGGTCACTGGCAGTTGAGCCTGGCCGATGGCAGTCGTATTCAGGCGCGCCAACTGGTCAACGCCGCGGGCGCCTGGGCCGATCACGTCGCGGCGGTCTGTGGTATCCAACCCGTCGGCCTGCAGCCATGCCGACGCTCGGCCTTTACCTTCGAAGGCCCGCAAGACCAGGACTTCAGTCGCTGGCCCGCAGTGATCGGCGTCGATGAGAGTTTCTATTTCAAACCCGACGCCGGGCAGTTGCTCGGCTCGCCGGCCAACGCCGACCCGGTCGAGCCCCAGGACGTGATGCCCGAAGAGCTCGACGTGGCCATCGGCATCTACAACATTGAAGCCATCACCACCCTGGCGATTCGCCGCCCCAGCCATACCTGGGCGGGCTTGCGTTCGTTCGTCGCCGACGGCGACTTGGTGATCGGCCACGACCCGCAGAATCCTGCGTTTTTCTGGCTGGCGGCGCAGGGTGGTTACGGTATCCAGTCCGCCGCTGGCGCTTCGCAACTGGCGTGCGCGCTGCTGCTTGAGCAGCCGCTTGCAGCAACCTTGAGCGCCGAAGGGGTCGAGCCGCAACGCTTGTCCCCGGCGCGTTTTCGTTAACTCCCCAAGGAGATTTCCCATGAGCTCGACTATCCAGCGTATCCCCAGCCACCTGCCGTATCCGTTCTCCAAGGCGGTGAAGGTCGGCGGCTTTCTGTTCCTTTCCGGGCAGATCCCCATGCGCGCCGACGGCGAAGTGGTGCGTGGCGACATTCAGGTTCAGACCCGGGCCGCTCTGGAACGCATCGGCGAAACCCTGGCCGAATGCGGCGTGGGTTTCGATCAGGTGATCAAGGCCACTGTGTGGCTGTCCGACATGGCCCATTTCGCCGGTTTCAACGAGGTGTACAAAAGCTTCTTCGCCAACGGCTACCCGGTGCGCTCCACCGTCAGTGCCGGCCTGGCCCTGGGCGTGGATGTCGAGATCGAAGTACAGGCCTGGATCGGCAACGACTGAGGCACCACAGCAACACTGGGTAAAAACAACAACAAGGCCCGGGCAGGGCCATCGATACCAGAGGGTTGAAAATGAAAGAGCAGCTGAAAATTGCAGGCGCCTTTATCGGCGTGATCGTCGGCGCGGGTTTCGCCTCGGGGCGGGAGCTGTTGCTGTTCTTTGTCGACTTCGGCCTCTGGGGCCTGCTCGGGGCGCTGGTCAGCGCGGCCTTGTTCACTTTTCTCGGCATGGCCCTGGCCGGGCTGGGCAACCGCTTGCAGGCCGCCTCGCACAAGGATGTGGTGTATGCCATTTGTGGGCGCTACCTGGGCTTGTTCGTTGACCTGCTGATCACCTTCTTCATGTTTGCGGTCACCGTGGTGATGCTTGCCGGCGGTGGGGCATTGCTTGAACAGCAGTTCGCCATTCCGGCGCTGACCGGTAGTGTACTGGTGACCCTGCTGGTGGTGGCGGTGGTGTGTCTGGATGTGCAAAAGGTGATCCTGCTGATCGGGGCGGTCACGCCGTTCCTGATCCTCATCGCCACGGCCATCGCCTTGTACGCGGTGTTCACCCGCGAGCTGAGCTTTGCCGCGCTGAATCAGGTGGCCAGCCAGCAGCAGGCGGGTACCAGCCACTGGCTGCTCGGCGCGTTCCTGTATGTGTCGTACAACATCGTCGCCGGTGCGCCGATACTGGCGATTCTCGGCGGCTCGGCACGCCTGGAGAAGACCGCGATCTGGGGCGGGATTCTTGGCGGTGCGGCCTTGGGCGGGCTGATGTTGGTGATGAGCGCAGGCTTGTTGTCGCGCCTGGATACCGTCGCCGATCTGCCGATGCCGATGCTCTCGATTGCCAGCGAAATCTCTCCGGCCTTGGGCGTGATCATGTGCGTGATCATCTTCGGCATGATCGTCAACACTGCGGTGGGCACGTTGTATTCGTTCCTGGCGCGGCTGTTGCCGGCAGGTACCCGCAGTTTTCGCCTGGGCTCGGTGGCGGCGGGGGTGGCGGCATTTATCTGCAGCCTGATCGGCTTTATCAGCCTGGTCGGCCAGGTCTATCCGTTCTTCGGCTACCTGGGCTTCGTGCTGATGCTGGCGGTTTTGATCGGCTGGTTGCGCCTGGGGCGGGCCAAGCGGGTGCTGGCGGTGTAGCGGGAGGTGTAAAAGCAAGGGGCCTGAGCGGCCTCTTGCTTGTTTACGCGTCAGATCTTGAAGCTGTCGACCAGTTGCTTGAGGCGCCCGGCCTGCTGGGCCAGGGCATCGCAATGACGCAGGGTGTCGTTGAGGTTGGCCACGCCTTGCTGGTTCAGCACGTTGATCTGGGTGATGTCCAGGTTCAGGCTTTCGACCACGGCGGTCTGCTCTTCGGTGGCGGCGGCCACCGACTGGTTCATGCCGTCGATCTCGCCGATGCGCTGGGTCACGCTGCTCAGGCGCTCGCCGGCCTGGTTGGCGACCAGCACGCTTTCTTCGCTGGAAACCTGGCTGGCGTTCATGTTGTGTACCGCCTCGCGCGAACCGACCTGCAGGGTGGTGATCATCTTGTGGATCTCTTCGGCCGACTCCTGGGTGCGGTGCGCCAGGTTGCGTACCTCGTCGGCAACCACGGCAAAACCACGCCCGGCTTCACCGGCACGGGCCGCTTCGATGGCGGCGTTGAGCGCCAGCAGGTTGGTCTGCTGGGAGATGCCCTTGATCACGTCGAGGATCTGGCCGATGTCATCGGTGCTGGCATTGAGGGTTTCGATCTGCTCGCAGGATTCGCTGATCTTCTGCGACAGCGCGGTCATCGCCGAAATGGTTTCCTGCACCACCTGACGACCGTCATTGGCCTGCTCGCTGGCACCGCTGGCGTGTTGCGAGGCGTCGGCGGCGTTGCGGGCGATTTCCTGGGTGGCGGCGCCCAGCTCGTTGATTGCCGCGGCGACGCTGTTGGTGCGCATGCTCTGCTCTTCAGAGCCGATGATCGAGGCATTGGAGGCGCTCATCACCCGCTCGGACAGGTCATGGACCTGGCGAGTGGCCGAGGACACTTCGGCAATCGAGGCATGGATACGCTCGACGAACTGGTTGAAGGCACCGGCCAGTTCACCGAACTCGTCCTTGTTCTCCACCACCAGGCGGCGGGTCAGGTCGCCTTCGCCCTGGGCAATGTCCTGCATGGCGCGGCCCATGGTGGTCAGCGGACGCATCAGCACCGGAATCAGCAGGCTCAGCAGGCCAGCAATGGCGGCCACGGCAATGAGCATGGCGATGATCGCCGAGGTACGGAACTGGCTGAGGCCGGCGTAGGCTTTGTCGCGGTCGATCGACAGGCCGATGTACCAGTCAGCCGTCGGCAGGCCGCTGACCGGGGCGAAGGAGATGATCCGCTCCTGCTTGTTCAGGGTCACCTCGTGGGTGCCTGGCGCGATATGCAGGTTGCTGCCCGGGTAGATGTCCTTGAGGTTCTTCATCACCTGGTCTTTGTCCGGGCTGACGATCACCTGACCGTTACGGTCGACCAAAAACGCGTGGCCAATACCGCCGAAGTCCACGGCGTTGATGATATCGACCAGGGTGGCCAGGCTCAGGTCGCCGCCGACCACGCCGAGCAGCTCGCCGTTGGCCTTGCTTTTCACCGGCATGCCAATGGTAACCACCAGGCCGCCGACCGCGGCCATGTAGGGCGGGGTCAGCATGGTCTGGTTGGCGGCGACGGCGGCGGTGTACCACGGACGCTGGCGCGGGTCGTAGCCGTCAGGCATCTTCGCGTCCGGGCGCTGGGTGAACACGCCGTTGGACTGGCCGACGTAGGTGAACTGGAAGTTGTTGGTGAACGATGGCTGGTCGACCAACCCCGGGAAGTCGGCATTGGCGCCTTGGTGGGCGACGTCCTGGGCGAGGTTTTCCAGGACCAGAATGCGTCCGCTCATCCAGTTCTGCACACTGCTGGCGGCCAGTGCGCCGGCCTGTTTGACCGACGAGTCGATGTTCTGTCGGATGGTGTTGCGTTGCAGGTAATCGTTGTAGAGGGTGAACAGTGCAAATGCCAGAACCACGACGCCGCAGGCGCACAGCAGGATCTTGTGGCGAAATTTCAGGTTCATGTTCCGAGACCTTGTGCCAGTAAAGAGGAGTGCCGAGCGGCGCTTTTGGCGTGTGCTCGTACCTATCCAGACGGGTATCGGCCGCGAAACGGAAAAATTGATAGGTAGTTTTGCCGCAGGGGCTGACAGGATTTTCCTACAGCCTGCTCTGGCGTGCGTGTTTCAGCCAGGCGCTTTACTGCACCCCGAGCAAACGCACCAGCTCCTGGGCAGCTTTTTGCAGCGGCTGATGCTGGCGCCAGAAGGCATGCACCGGCAGCTGCAATTCGTTGCGGGTGTTGCTGAAATCCAGGCGCACCAGGCGTCCGGCGTCCAGTAGAGGCGCCACCCGCGACAACGGGAAGTCGCCCCAGCCAAGGCCGGCTTCGACCATCTCGATGGCCATGGCCAGGCTGTCGGTGCGCCAGTGCGCCTTGCCGATCAGGGCGCGGGTGTCGCTCAGCGGCAGGTCACGGCTGGCCACCAGGATCTGCCGCACGTTGGCCAGGTCTTCGAGGTAGACGATCTGCCGCGGGCGCTGCTGCAGGGCCGGGTGCTGCGGGCCGATGCAGGCCACCAGCGATTCCATGCCGATGTTCTGAAAGCGCTGGCGGGCGTCCACTGCCAGCCCGGCAAAGGCCAGGCACAGGCTGACGCGACCGTCGTGCAGCAGTTGCAGGGCGTCTTCCTGCGGGGCCGTCAGCACCTCGACATTCAGTAACGGGTGACGCTCGCTGAGGGTTCTGATCGCTGCCAGCAGGTGCCTGTGCTCGATGTCCGGCACCACGCTGATGCTCAGGGTGCTTTCCAGCCCTTGGGACAACTCCAGGGCGTGCACCTGCAACTGCCCCAGTTGATGGGCGATCATCCGCGCATGCGGCTCCAGCGCCTGGGCCATGGCGGTGGGGCGGGTTTCCCGGTGAGTGCGATCGAACAGGCTGAAGCCGAGCTCCGCTTCAAGGTTGCCGATGGCCATGCTCACCGCTGAAGGCACTCGGCCCAGAGCGCGTGCGGCGGCCGAAAACGAGCCGCGGTCGAGCACGGCGAGAAACAGTTCGATGTTGTCGCTGGAAAAATTCATGGCACTCTCCTATCAGTAAATCTGATAGCTGTTGACTTTGGTTGTCAACAGGATTGACGCATGCTTGCCCGCCTCAGCCGTGCCAAAAGGCGGCGTTTCAGTGCAAAACCGAGGTTAGCAACGTGCAAGGTGTCAAACGCAAACTGGTCTACGTGACCGCCTATGAACTGATCGGCCTGTGCATGTCGACCCTGGGCCTGGCCTACCTGGCCGACAGCGCGCCGAGCAATACCGGGCCGCTGGCGGTGATGATCACCACCATCGCCATGGCCTGGAACTTCATCTACAACACCCTGTTTGAGTATTGGGAAAGCCGCCAGGCCAAGCGCGGGCGCAGTGTTGCCCGGCGGGTGGCGCATGCCATCGGTTTCCAGCTGACGTTGGTGGTGTACCTGATCCCGCTGATTGCCTGGTGGCTGAACATGAGCCTGGTCGAAGCCGTGCTGGTGGACCTGGCCTTTATCATTCTCATCCCTTGCTACACCTTCATCTACAACGGGTTGTTCGACCGCATCTTTGGCCTGCCGATTTCGGCCCAGGCGCAGCCGGCATGAACAAGACCCTTACTGGGCGGGCAGGGTAATCACTTGGGCGGCGGGCTGCGGCTCGTGCTCGGGGCCTTCGGCGGCTAGCAGGCTGTCTTCGATTTCCCCCGACAGGTAATAGACGCCGGCCATGGCGCCGGTCTTGCGATTCTCCATCAGATCGCGCCACTCCTCGTTCAGCGCCACGTTGAGGATCACCCGCAGTTGTTCGATCATCGCCGGTTGCTCGCGGTTGTGGCTCACGACCCCAATACCGGTCGCCGCCAGGGAAATCACCGTGCCCGCGGCGCGCCCGACCGCCGCCGCCACGGCGCTGGCAATACCCCGTGGCGCCAGGGTGGCGCCGAGCTTTTCGCTGGCTTGCTGGGCGACCGATGACAAGCCGATGTCCGAGCGCTGGGTGCCGGCGCGCACGGCGCTGTGCAGACGTTTGACCAGGGCTGCATAGGCGGGCTGCTGTTCCAGCGGTTTGCTGAACAGCAGTTGATGCAGCGATGCGTTGTTGTTGGCTGGCGGCCCGAGGCCAATGGCCTGGATGCGTGTCAGGTGCAGGTTGAACTGCTCCGTTGGTGCGCGGTAGCGCTGGGCGATCTGCTGCAGTTGCTGGCCGAGCAGCTGGATATACAACTCCATGGCCCGGTCGCGAATGGCTTCGGGGTCGATTTCCTTGGCCACCGGGTCGAGCACCCGCTCGTGGTACTGCTCTTGCAGGTACAGGGCCAGGCGTTTTTCCGGTGTTTCACGGCCTTCGCCACTGTTCATCTTGTACCAGGCCACTTTCATGGTCAGCCATTGCTGGGTCCAGTAGCCGGTGAACCAGGGGATGAAGTCGCTTTCGGTGTACTGCTGCACGCGCTCCTTCCACACCCGCATGGAGCGCCGGGCATAGTCGTTGACCGAACTGGTGGTGGCCAGCGAGGCGTCGATGATGTCGCGGTCGATCTGCTGCCAGGTCGCCGCGCTGACCGGGATGGGCGGCGGCTCGCTGACCTTTTGCCGCGAGCCGCAGCCAGCCAGCACCAGGAACAAGGCGAGCAGCAGCACGGTAAGCGGGGAACGCGGCATAAAATCGCAGCCCCCTGTGGTTAGGGAAGGTCGAGCACGGTGGTTATTTGAGTATAGGTGCCGTCACTCGGGCTGCTGTTCGGCCTCGGCCTGATCCAGCGCCTCGACGATCTCTGCCCAGATTTCCTTGCAGAAAAACCACACCCAGGTGGCATTCAGAAAGCGGTCAATCTGGCGCCGCCACCAGCTGTCGCGGCGTGCTTGGAGACTTTCTTCGATCTCTTCCTGCAGCCAGGTTTCGTCGAAACCGGTCCAGATCGGCGGTACCGGCGTCATGATGTTGCCGTAGCAGGCGGGGGCGACTTCGCTGTAGAAGATTTCTTTCAGCAGCTCGCGGTCAAACCCTACCAGGTGGCGGGCGATCCAGAGGAACTCGATGTGGGTGTCGACGAAGGCATCGGACATCGCCACGCGCACCTGGTGGCGCTGTTCAGGCGTCATTTGCGGCGCAGGTGCAGCAGCGGGCTCGGGTTTAACCGAGGTGATCCTTTCGTTCATCAGCGTGCCCTCCAAGGCGATCGAGGCCCATGGTAAAGCGGGCGGACAACAGCTGTCGCCAGGATTGCGAGCGCTGGCAAGGCCAGCCCCACATGTCCGGCATACCCAGATCCACTGTGGGGGCGGCAGTGCGACGAGGCGACTTGACCCGCGATGAGGCCAGTACAACCAGCATATCAGGCGGTGTCTGGATTACGACCGCTTCGCGGTCGATCGCAGGCAAGCCAGCTCCCACAGGTTCGGCGTAGACAAACCCACTGTGGAGGCATTGCCGGCGATGAGGCCCTTCGGTCAATCCTCCAGGTCGAGCTTGGCTTCGATATGGTCCAGATGCTCATGCATCAACGCCAACGCCGCCTCGCCATCACCGTCCTCCAGCGCATCGATGATCGCCGCATGCTCCTGCCAGGCGCAATGACTGCATGGCCGCGCTTCGTACTGGGCAATGATCAGCGAGGTTTGCGGCACCAGGCCATTGAGAAAACGCGCCAAGGGTACGTTGTCGGCCATTTCCGCAAGTTTGAGGTGAAACTCGCCACCCAGGCGGATCGCCGTGCAGCGCTGGCCCTGTTCATGGTGCTGGCGCTCGCGGGCCACCAGCTCGCGCAACTGGCGGATCTTGGCCGGCCGTGAGCGCTTGGCCGCCAGGCTGATCAAGGTGGTTTCGGCCAGGCGCCGGGCGCTGAGGATCTGCCGTGCATGTTGTGGGTCGGGCGCGGCCAGGCGTGCGGTGTGGCTGGGGCGCTGGACGATGACCTGTTGGTCGGACAGGCGCCCGAGTACCCGGCGGATCACCGTGCGGCTGACCCCGAAGGCATCGCCCAGGGCTTGCTCGGTCAGGGCGCTGCCAGGGGCCAGGCGCTGTTCGAGGATGGCATCGAACAGCCGCGGGTAGATCTGCTCGGCCGACAACCGGCGTTCACCCTGGGCGAGCAGTGGCGGCAGGGCGGTGGCATGGGCGTGGGCGCTGGCGTTCATGGTCGCACTCCTGGGGTCAGTTGCCCGGATGATCGTCCGGGATGTTCAGTTCGATACCCATGCGCAGGCCTTCCTGGAGGATGTGGTGGCGCATCTGCGCGCTGGCCTGGGCGCTGTTCTTGTTGCGGATGGCACGTACCACCGCTTCGTTTTCTTCAAGCCTTGCCGCCAAATGCTCGGGCGAGTTGCGCAGCACTGCGGCGCTTTGCTTGAGGGCATTGCTGGTCTGCTGCACCACGCTCTGGAAGATCGGGTTGGCGGTCAGGGTGAACAGCTCTTCGTGAAAGGCGATGTAGGCGTTGACGCCGGCTTCGCTGTCTTGGGCCTCGAGGGCTTCGCGCATGTCCATCAGGGTCAGGCGCAGTTGGCCGATTTCCTTGCTGCTGATCGACTGCGCCACCAGGCCGACAATGAACGGTTCGAGGGTATAGCGCAGCTGCAGCACGTCTTCCAGGCTGGCCTCGGCGACGCCGCTCTGGGGCAGGGTGGTTGGTACTGTATCGGCATCAAGCACCAGCACGCCCTTGCCCGGCATCGAACGCACCAGGCCGAGGGTTTCCAGCACCGTCACCGCTTCACGCAGGCTCGGGCGGCTGATGCCCAGTTGCTCGGCCAGTTCGCGCTGGCCCGGGAGCATGTCGCCGGAGCGCCACTGGCCACGGGCCAGAGCCTGGCGGAGTTTTTCTACCACCGAGTTCACGACGGTCGATGAAGTAATCATTGTTCACTCCATGAGAACACTTGCATGGTTTGCTCCTGTGGCCGGCAGTGGGGCTGCCGGCCATGTTACTCAGAACTCTTGTTGATGGGCGTTCGGGGTCTTGCGCTGGGCAAAGCCGAAGCCCTGTTTACCCGACAGCACATTGTTGGCCCGCTCCATGTCGATATCGCCTTCCCAGCGGCCAATGGCGACGGTAGCCACGCAGTTGCCGATCAGGTTGGTCAGCGCCCGGCCGATGCCCATGAACCAGTCCACCGCCAGCACCAGCACCAGGCCGACCACCGGTATCGCCGGGATGGCGGTCAGGGTTGCGGCCAGGATGACCAGGGCGGAGCCGGGGATGCCGTGGGCGCCTTTGGAGGTAATCAGCGACACCAGCAGGATGGTCAGCAGGTCGGTCATGGCCAGCGGTGTGCCGGTGGCATTGGCGATGAACACGATAGCCAGGGTCAGGTAGATCGAGAAACCGTCGAGGTTGAACGAGTAACCCGTGGGGATGACCAGGCCGACCGTGGAGCTGCCCACGCCCAGGTGTTCAAGCTTGCGCATGATCTGCGGCAGCACGGCGTCGGAGGAGGCGGTGCCGAGGACGATGGTCAGCTCTTCGCGCAGGTACTTGATGAAGGGCAGGATCTTCAGCCCCGACAGGCGCATCACGGTGCCCAGAATCAGCAGCACGAAGCCGGTGCAGGTCAGGTAGAACAAGGCCACCAGGCCGCCCAGGTGCTGCAGCGATTCCAGGCCGTATTTGCTGGTGGTGAAGGCGATGGCACCGAACACGCCAATCGGCGCCAGGCGCACAATCATGCCCATGATGCGGAAGATCACATGGCTCAGTTCGTTGATCAGCCGCGAGATGCCCGAGGCCGCTTCACCCACCAGGTTCAGGGCGCTGCCGAACAGCACCGAAAACAGCAGGACCTGGAGGATATTGTTGTCGGCAAACGCTCCAATCACCGAGGTCGGGATCAGGTCCATGAGGAAGGCGGCGGTGCCGTGGATGTGTTGGCCGCGTTCGGCCAGGTTGCTGGCTTCGCTGCTGGCCAATTGGTCCAGGTGAATGTTGGCGCCGCTGCCGATGCCGGAGGTAAAGGCGAACACCAGGCCGATCACCAGGGCGATGGTGGTCAGGATTTCGAAGTAGATCACCGATTTCAGGCCGATGCGCCCGACTTTCTTCAGGTCGCCGGCACCGGAGATGCCGCTGACCACCACGCAAAACACGATCAGCCCGATCAACATCTTGATCAGCTTGATGAAGCCGTCACCGAGGGGTTTGAGTTGCAGGGAAACTTCAGGAAAGCTCAGGCCGCAGGCTATGCCTAGCACAAGGCCCAACACCACTTGGAGGAAGATCGAACGCGAGCACCATTTGAGCATGGGAGGGATCTCTGGTCGGTGTCCCTGCTTCGATGCCACGGGGGCGAAAGAGCGGAGGACTTAATTATTGTGGTCTTACCGGTATGTCCAGTGCGTGGGCAGTGTAAGCGCGGTTTTTCCGGCTTTGCAAGGGGTTCTTGAAGGTGCAGATAATCGTGAATCACGCAGCTAGAAAAATCAGCGACTTATGCTCGGTTTTGCGTGTTTTCCAGATTTCCCTTTGCGCTCATTTCGCGTCTCCAAGCACGCTTTTTCAGTCAAACGCGTTTCTTACTTTCGACTGGTCAGACCGGTTTGTCCAGTCTCAGAGCGCATAAAATTTGTAGCACGTCATTTGCGTGTCAGTCGCCCTCTTGTCCTCTGAGCAGTCACTCGTCAGGCAGGGGCTAATGTCCAAAGCCTGCTCTAGTGATAGGCTTCGGCACAGGCCGGCGATATGGGGAGGGGAGAAGGTCGATCAAACGGGTGATTAAGCAGTCTTTGGCTGTTCTCTCACGCTTGTGCTAGCACCTAGCGAGCATTAGCAGGGGTGTAATATTTTAAGCACCGCATGGCGATGGACTTTTTATTGCTGCTCTTAGATTTTTTCATCATCTGCAGCATTTTTATCAAGTGTGCGAGATGCGATATCAGGATTTGGTTCGGGTTGGTAAGAAACACAAAAAATTGGATTCTCTCTTTTTGTATAATACTCTTCCAAGTGCCTTAGTGCCTTAGTGCCTCAGATCGAATGATTACCGATTGATTGGGAATCGCGTCGGGATGATCCTGCGGAAGTGGGTTTAAGATTCCTGATGTCATAAATTTGCTGATAAACCACCATTGAGATATCGCTAACTCGTTTGTGATTCCGGCTACCGTTGTGTAGAGCTCATAGTGTCTGGCGCACTTTGCGACATCTTCGAGAGAAATGAGCGTAAGTGAAAGCTTGATGGAGGGGATGAATCCAGTCTCGATATACCGCTTCTGAATGACAAGTTTATCGCAGCCTATGAAGGACCCAGCTTCCTCTAGTGTTATGTGGTTTTTACGCCAGATTAGGGCATCTTCAACGTCATTGATTGAGTAAGCATATTCCTTGCAAAACTTTCCAAGCCTGACTTGAGGTTCTCTTAGCACGGCTAGTCGTCTCAAGTGCAAGATATCATTCGGGCGTAGGTTCAGTTCTCTGGCTGCCGCACGACCTGTAAGTGTAGTGGTCTAATGATTCCGGACACCC
>NZ_AJJP01000204.1 GCF_000259195.1 Pseudomonas donghuensis | reverse complement strand
ACTCCAAGCGTGACTGAGGGTGGTGTGGTGACTTACACCGCTTCCGTCACCGCGCCGGTGACTGGTTCCGCGTTGGTGATCAACCTGGCAAACGGTCAGCAAATCACCATCCCTGTAGGTTCCAGCTCGGGCACCGTGGACTTCGTGGCACCGAACAACGTACACACCACCAACCCGGACCTGACCAACAGCATCACCAGCACCACCGGTGGCAACTACGAGAAGCTGGATACCGCTGGCAACCCAGTGACTACCGTCACCGACGGCCCAGGCACCGACGACACCACCGGCCTCAAGCTGACCGCGACTCCAACCGTCAATGAAGGCGGCTCGATCACTTACACCGCGACGCTGACCAATCCGGCCGGCACCGAGATGAAAGTGACCCTGAGCAACGGTGAAGTGATCACCATTGCCAAAGGCCAGACCGAAGGCAAGATCACCATCGATGCACCAAGCGACGACGTTTACATCGATGCAGGCCAGCTGAGCGTGACCGTCACTGGCACCACCGGCGGGGACTTCGAGAAGCTGGCTGTGGATAACACCCCAGCGATCACCGACGTCAAGGACACCATCGACACTTCGACGGTTACCCTGACCGCCAGCACCAACAGTGTTGTCGAAGGCGGCGTAGTGACTTACACCGCCAAGGTTTCCGCGCCGGTTACCGGTTCCGACCTGGTGATCAACCTGGCCAATGGTCAGCAAATCACCATCGTTGTCGGCCAGACCACTGGCACTGTGGATTACGTTGCACCGAACAACGTGCACACCACCAACCCGGACCTGACCAACAGCATCACCGGCACCAGCGGCGGCAACTACGAGAAACTGGTCAGCACCGGCAACACCACCGTCAGCGTCACCGACGGCCCGGGCACCAAGGACTCCACCAGCCTGACCCTGACCGCGACCCCGACCGTGGCCGAAGGCGGCTCGATCACTTACGTGGCCAAGCTGAGCAATCCGGCCGGTACCGAGATGAAGGTCACCCTGAGCAACGGTGAGACCATCACCATCGCCGCAGGCCAGACCGAAGGCAAGGTGACCATCGCCGCGCCTGGCGATGACGTGTACATCGATGCCGGTAACGTCAGCGCGAAAATCACTGGCAGCACCGGTGGTGACTTCGAAGAGCTGAAGATCGACGGTTCGTCTGCCGTGACCAGCGTCACCGATACCATCGACACCACCAACCTGACCCTGAGCGCTACGCCATCGGTCGCTGAAGGTGGCAACATCACCTACACCGCCACCTTGAGCAACAAGGCGCAGACCCCGGTCACCGTGACCCTGAGCAACGGTGCCAGCATCATCATCGACGCTGGCAAGACCACCGGTACGGTCAGCGTGCCTGCGCCAGCGGACGACGTGTACATCGATGCCGGCAGCGTCAACGCGACCATTACCGGCGCCACCGGTGGCAACTTCGAAGACCTGGCAATCAGCAAACAGCCAGCCGTCACCCAGGTGACCGACACCATCGACACCACCACCGTCAGCATCAGCGGCACCACCTCGGTGACCGAAGGTGATTCGGCCAACTACACCCTGACCCTGACCAACAAGGCGCAAACCGATGTGGTCATCAAGCTGACCTACAGCGGTACCGCCACCAATGGTGCGGACTACACCGGTGTGGCCACTGTGGTAATCAAGGCGGGCAGCAACGTTGGCACCTTCAGCGTGCCGATCATCCGCGACGGCATTGCCGAGAGCGCCGAGAACTTCACCGTGAAGATCGACTCGGCCACCGGCGGCAACTTCGAGAACCTGGTGGTCAGCGGCAGCGCTGGCAGTGTCACCACCACCATCGTCAGCAACGAGGCACCTGTTGCCGCTGGCGGTGCCGTGACCGGTACCGAAGATACCGACCTGGTGCTGAGCTGGGCCAACTTCGGCATCACCGATGCCGATACCCCTGCGGCTAACCTGGGTCTGACCATCACCAAACTGCCCGCCGATGGCGTGCTGCAGTACAAGGATGGCAACGTCTGGAAAACCCTGACCGACGCTGACGCCGGCAAGGTCTTCAGCAAGGCCGACATCGACGCTGGCAAGCTGAAATTCGTGCCGGATCACAACGAGTCGGGCATCGATGCCAACGGCGGCACCGGCGTCGGCAACAAAGAAGCCGACTACGCGCAGATCAAGTTCAAGCCGACTGACGGCCAGGGCCTGGGCAACGAGGCCACCATCAAGGTCGATATCACCCCGGTGGCCGACAAGCCTGACCTGAACATTGGCAGCAACAACGTCAACTCGATCGGCCTGGTCAAGGAAACCTGGAACAGCCTCAGCGGCCTGGGCACCAATGGCAACGGCATCACCGGCGACGCGCTGAAGACCGTGTTCGACAACTCGGGCAAGGCCAACAGCAGCTCGCTGGTGACCAACGCCCAGTCCGACGCCAGCGTCGTTGGCGGTTCCGGCTCGAAGACCTCCGGCCTGATCTACCTGGAAGCGGGCAAGACCTACAGCTTCAGCGGTGTCGGCGATGACAGCCTGCTGATCACCATCGGCGGCAAGAACGTGGCCCAGGCCACCTGGGGCGCTGGCGGTGCGATCAACGGTTCGTTCAAGCCGACCATCAGCGGCTACTACACCCTGGACATCTACCACGCCAACCAGAGCGGCCCTGGCAGCTATGACGTCAACCTGTCGGTCAACGGCAGCACCCCGGTCGACCTGAGCAACGCCAATATCCCGATGTACCCGGGCGTGAACGAGCTGACCAACGCCGGCGTCACCGTCGGCGAGTTGCACGGCGCCAATGGCGAAGGCTACTACCAGGGCTACAAGCTCAACGAAGGCGCCGAGAACGGCACCGTCAAGCTGGTCGGTATCTCCACCAACCTCACCGACACCGATGGTTCGGAAACCCTCAGCGTCAAGCTGGGCGGCATTCCGGCAGGCTCGGTACTGAGCGATGGCGCCGGCCACACCGTCACCGTCGGCAAGGACGCAGTCGATGTCACCGGCTGGAATCTCAACGGCTTGAGCATCAAGCCGCCGGCCTATTACCAGGGTCAGTTCGACGTGACCGTCACCTCGACGGCCACCGAGAAGGCCAACGGCAGCACTGACTTCAGCCAGGGCACGATCAAGGTCACCGTTTACCCGGATACCTACGTCACCACCAACCTCACGGCGGAGAGCGACAACCATACCCTGGGCACCAGCAACGACATCGTCGTCGCCGATGTCAACGGCCTGCACGTGGTACCGGGACAGGACTACAACCTGGCGTTCATCGTCGATACCTCCGGCAGTATGAAAGCCGCCGGTGTGGACGCTGCGCAGAAGTCCCTGCAGTCGGTGTTCGATACCCTGGCCAACAGTGTGAAGGGTGCACAGTCGGGTACCGTGAACATCCTGCTGGTGGACTTCTCCAGCCAGGTCAACAAGTCGGTTTCGGTCAACCTGTCCGATGCGGGCTCGCTGCAAGCGCTGAAGGATGCGCTCAAGGCCATGTATTCCGAGGGCGGTACCAACTACGAGGACGCCTTCAAGACGACGGCAAACTGGTTCCAGAACCTCAAAAATGCCGGCAACACCGGTAGCAACCAGACGTTCTTCATTACCGATGGCCAGCCGACTTTCCACCAGGCCAACGAGCAAGGCAACCCGCAGTTGGCCAGCTCCGGCTGGACCCTGGACAGCTTCCTCCAGTCGATCAACTACAAGCCAGGCGATACGCTGAACCGCTACCAGCTGGACAGCAATAACCGGGTCAGTATCGATGCCGACGGTAACCTCAATGCCCAGTACAAGTACTACGGCAACTGGTACACCTCGACCTCCGGCACCATCCGCGCTCAGGGCGATGGCACCTACGAGCTGTCCAGCCGTTCCGGTTGGGGCAATGGCACCAGCAACGACACCTGGAACAACTCGCTGGACAGCTTCAAGATCCTCAGCGGCCTCTCCAGCGTCGAAGCCATCGGCCTGAACAGTGGCGTTAACGTCAACGATCTCAAGCCGTTCGACAGCGACAGTAAACCGCAGACCAACATCGACCCAAGCCAACTGGCCGAAGCGATCCTTGGTCATACCGAGGCCACCAAGCCGGGCAACGACACGGTCAGCGGCGGCGATGGCCACGACATCCTGTTCGGCGACCTGGTCAGCTTCGACTCGATCGCCGGCAACGGTGTCGAAGCCATACAGGCCTACGTGGCCGGCAAGCTGGGGGTCAACCTGGGTGACGTCGATGGCCGCGTGCTGCATCAGTACATCACCGAGCACGTCAGCGAGTTCGATGTGTCGCGCAGCAACGATGGCGCCGACATCCTCATCGGTGGCGACGGCAATGACATTCTCTTCGGCCAGGGTGGCAACGACTACCTCGATGGCGGCAAGGGTAATGACATCCTCCTTGGCGGTACCGGCAACGACACCCTGCTGGGCGGTGAAGGCAACGACATCCTGATCGGCGGCAAGGGCGACGACATCATGACCGGCGGTAGCGGGGCCGACACCTTCGTGTGGAAGGCCGGCGACACCGGCAAGGACGTGATCAAGGACTTCAAGGCTGCCGAAGGCGACCGTCTGGACCTGAGCGACCTGCTCCAGGGCGAGAAGGCCAGCACCATCGACAACTACCTGAAGATCACCACGGTCAACGGCGAGTCGACCCTGCAGGTCAGCTCCGAAGGCAAGCTTAATGCCTCCGGCGGCCTGGCCAATGCCGATGTGACGATCAAGCTGGAAGGGGTTAATTGGGCCAATACCACGATCAACTCGCTGGTTACCGGTGCCGACCCGACCATCAAGATCGACCACTCCAACAGCTGATCCACGGCCTGCGCCAGCCCTCCCGGGGCTGGCGCGGCGCTTCGGACTTTGCCTGCACCGTATTCACAGCGCATACTCGCTCGCCGGGCTACACGCCCGACCAGCTTGGCCTATGCTGCTGACTGCGGATACGGACTGACATTCAGAGGGATACCCCATGTTCTACGTGCAACGCGATGCACAGGGCCAACTGGTCCGGGTAGAGGCCGCACCCTACGCCGAATACACGGAAATCCTCCCGGCCGACCATGCCGAGATCCAGGAGTGGTTCGCCGACGATGTGGTCGAGAACAGCCTCAAACAACTCAAACAGAGTGACCTGGACATGATCCGGGTGCTCGAGGATTTGATCGAAGTGCTGACCACCAAAGGCGTGATCAGCATTACCGACCTGCCGCCCGGCGCGCAGGCCAAATTGCTCAGCCGCTCCAATGCTCGCCAGGTGCTGGGCGGGTTGACCAACCTGATCGATGACAGTGAAGAAAACGGCGGCCTGATCTGAGCGCTGCAGGCCCGTTGCCGGCCTGCAGCCGCTTGCTTCAACGCCAGGGTGCCGGCTCGCCGATCAGTCGTCCCTGAACCCCTTGAATGCCCATCTCGCGCAATACCTTGAGCTCACCCTCGGTTTCGACCCGCTCGGCAATCAGCGGCAAGTCGATGCTGTGCGCTGCGCGCTGGATCGCTTCAATGAACAGGCGCTTGTGCCGTTCATGGTCGATGGCGCGGATGTAGCTGCCGTCGATTTTCAGGTACGCCAGGCCCAGGTGCGCCAGGTTGCCGATCATGCTGAAACGCCCGCCAAAACGCTGCAGGCTGAGGCTGAAGCCCAAGGCCCGCAGACGGCGGGTGAGCTGTTCGAGCACCGCTTGTTCAGGCAGTTGCTCTTCGCCGATCTCAAGGGTCAGGCGCGGGCCCAGCACAGCGTTCTGGCCAAGCAGCTCATAGACTCGCTGTAACGCCTTGGGGTCGGCCAGGGTCGCCGCCGACACGTTCAGGGCCAGCGCTTCATTGTGGTTGTGCATATGCTTGAGCACCTGTTCAAGCATCAGCACATCGAGCCGCGCCGACCAGCCAAAACGCTCCAGCCACGGCAGGAAGCGCCCGGCGGCAACGGCCTGGCCCTGGGCATCGAGCACCCGCGAGATCACTTTGTAATGCAGCACACGCTCCGGCGCATCGCAGGCCACCACCGGCTGGAAGAACAACTGGAAGCGACCCTGCTGCAACGCCTCATCAAGCAGCGTGTGCCAGGCATGGTGAGTATCGCCGGCTTGCGGCGCGGTGCCCTGCTCCAGGCACACCCAGCCCGGCTCCAGCTGGCTCTCGGCGCGGGCCAGGGCTTCGTCGGCAAGCTTGAGCAAGGCCTGCGGGTCATCGCCCGGACTGTAAGGGGCCATGCCGATGCAAGCGACCGGGGTCACATCGCTGGCGCCGGTGTCGGCCAGGCTCTGCAAGGTCACTTCCAGGGCCTGGGCCAACTGGGTCGCCTCTTCATGCACCAACCCCGGCGCCAGCACGGCGAACTCGCCGCCGCGGCTGCGGGTGATCAGGTTGTTGGTTTCCGGGTAGTTGGCGCAGGTACGTTGCAACTGCTGGCCGACTGCTTGCAGCAACTGGTCGGTGCGCTGACCACCCAGACGCTGGTTGAGCCCGGCCAGGTCCTTGACCCGCAGCAACAGCAGGTAACCCGGGCGCGCTTCTTCGAGGTTGCTGACCAAGGCGTTGAGCTGCATTTCGAAATAGCGGCGGTTGGCAAGGCCGGTGAGGCTGTCCTGGTACGACTCGACCCGCAGCTTCTCGCTGCGTTCGGCCTGCTCCTGGAACAGCGCCTTGAGCTTCTCGACCATCTGGTTCATGGCCTGTACTACCCGGCGCAACTCCGGGGTGCGTGGCAGGTCTGGCAGGCTGAGGAACTCACGCCGGGCAATGGCGTGGGACTGCGCCACCATGTAATCCAGCGGCTTGAGCTGGCGACGCAGCAACAATGCACCAAGCACCGCACTCAACGCGCCGCACAGCAGCAGCCAGCCGAGGCTGCCCAGTGCACTCTGCCAGAGCTTGGCCAGGGCGAACATCGGATGGCTGACCACCTCGACCCGTGCCGCCTGTTGCCAGCCGCGGCTGACGATGGCATCGCCACCGGCCGCCTCCAGGCCGATCAGGCGGATGAACCAGGCCGGCACACCATTGGCATCAGGCTCGGCATGGCGTTCCACCAGCAGGGCGTTGGAGCCCGTGTCGATGACCTTGATGCTCGAATAGTAACCACTGTCGAAGATCGAGCTGACCATCAGCTCGACCATTGCCGGGTCATCAATATTCGGTGTCAGCGACAACGCCAGGGCCGTAGCGGCATCCTGGGCGTGAGAGCGCAACTGGTTGACGTACTGGCTGCGCGAACTCTCCAGGCTGACCATGAAGCTGCCGCTGAAGGCGACCACCAGGAACAGGCAGATGGCAAGCAGCAATTGTTTGAACAGTGACATCTGTGCTCCTTCAGTAAGCCGGCTCGGCGGGGAAGCCTTCGGCCTGCATCTTCTTCAATAGATCCTGCCAACGCGACAAACGTTTGGTGTCGCCGACTTTCTTGTTGCCACCCGCCCCGGTCAGCCACAGGCCCTCACCGTTGAACGAATACACCGGCAACAGGTCCGGCCGCTGGCTGGCGGGCTTGATCGCATCGATCAGGCTGTCGAGCACCAGCGGCATGGCCTCCGGGCTTGAATAATAGGTCAGGACCATGTGCGCACGGTTCTGGCGCAGGGCCTTGACGTAGGTAATGCGCAGTTTTTCGGCAGGAACCCCGAGCCGGCGCAGGCTGAAATACTTGGCGATAGCGTAGTCTTCACAGTCACCAGCGCCCTTGATCAACGATTGCACCGGCGTTGCCCAGTAGTCCACCTCACGCCACAGGTCGATGTCTTCGACATAGCGCAACTGCTGGTTGAAGAACTGGTTGACCACCTTCAGGCGCTCAGCTTCGCTGCCTTGCTTCTGGGTTGCCAACAGGTTCTGCCAGGCATCGATGCGGCCCTGACCAGGCCCCAATGGCCCGTACAACGACTGAGCGCGGCGGCTGATCTGGGAAAAGTCCCAGTCCGCCTGCAGGCCGCCCAGCAACAGGCAGCCGAGCACCACGGCCAGGCCAAGCCGGCGCAGGGTCAATTGAACAGCCCAACGTATCGCCAATGCGAATAATCCGCGCAGACTTGTGAGAAAACACCGATGGTGCGGCCTCACCCCGAAAAAAACAATGGCACCATACAATCACCCTGCCATCAACCTGTTGATCATGAGCAACCCCTTGTCAGGCGCGGGCTACAACCCTGCTTCCCTTGAGCAAAAACTTCCTTCACGATAGCAAGCATGGCGCCGGTGAGCGTGGTTTCGCATTGTTGATGCGCGGCCTCATCGATGCGGTTTGACAAGTAAATCTCTCCTAACTAGGGTTATTGGATCCAATGACCCCCTTCGACTTCAGGCAAAGACAGCGTGGGCGGAAAAACCAAACTCCTGAGCGAAATCCTGGGTGGCGAGCAAGTTCCGCCACACTTGGCTCGTACTGTGATCGAAGAACGGCTGCGCAGTGCCATCCTTGATGGTCGCCTGGAGCCCGGTCTGGCCTTGCGCCAACAGGAACTGGCCACTTTGTTTGGCGTCAGCCGCATGCCCGTGCGCGAAGCCCTGCGCCAGCTGGAGGCACAATCGCTGCTGCAGGTGGTGGCGCACAAGGGTGCGGTGGTCGCGCCGCTGATCGGCGAGGATGCCGTAGATACCTATGCCTTGCGGGTCATTCTGGAATCCGAAGCGTTGCGTCAGTCGATTCCGTTGCTCGATGCCGACGACATTGCCCTGGCGCGCAGCTATATCGCCCAACTGGAAAACGAAACCCGGCATGCCGAAATCGGGCGCCTGAACCGCTTGTTCCACATGAGCCTGTATAGCAAGGCGAGCAATCAGAAACTCTTGCGACTGATTGAAAACGAACTCAATGAAGAAGAACGCTTTCTGCGTTTCCACTTATCCTCGATGGGCCTGGGCAAGTTGACCCAGGACGATCACATCGGGTTGGTGGACGCCGCTAATGACAAGTCGGTTGAAGAAGCCGTCAGGATTCTCGAACGCCACCTGAACAACGGGGCGAAAACGATCAAGGCCTACCTGAGCCGACAATCGACAGAGTAAAACCACGGCCACTGCCGGCGACCCCGGCCAATGGCCGCAATTGCGCTCGGGGCATACCTTGAGCGAAAGGACAGGCCGTGCACGCCCCTACTCTTCAGCGCAGAACCGTACCAGGCTCTGCCCAGCCGCCCCAGGTTCGCCTGATCTGCCTTGCCTGCAGCGAGGACCACCTGAACCAATACCGTGCCTGGGCAGCGGAGCTTAACGAACATATCGAACTGGTGACCGTCAACGTCCTGGCCTACGGCGATCTGACAACCTCGCTGCCCCTGCAAAACAAGTGCGCCCTGGTCGCATCATTGGTCGAACGCTTACAGGTCTACCTGCGCACCCCCCATGCCCTGTTCGGCCAGGGGCCAGGCGCCCAGCTCGCCTTTGCCCTGGCCAATCACGCCGCGCAACTGCACCCAGGGCAGACGCGTCATCTGTTTGTCTCCACATGCGACAGCCCCCATGCGACGACGGCCGGTGAATCGGCAGCAGCGCTCAACGTGCCCGTCACTGCGCTGTATCCGTCAGGTTATCTGGCGCGGATGCTGGGCTGGCATGATTTCAGCAGCCGCGAAATCGAGCTGATCGAACTACCTGAAGAGCAAGGCAACGACCCTATGCTCAATCAGCGCCTGCTCCAGATCATCAACACCCATCTGGGCCTGCTAAGCCTGTAAACCCAGGCGCACGGCCATCCGGCGAGGGGCTCTGGCCCCTGAATTCTCTCCTCCTGTTGCAGCCAGCCATGGCGGCCCCTGCATTTTCGGCACACTCTTACCCGCGCAGCGACCGCTGATCGCCGTCAGGCGGGCCAGGTCGCGTGCCTATTGCACACCTGCAGAAGGAGCCTGGCGCCGGGCAAGGACCGATATCGATCAGCTGCCCCCAAGAGTCAACCTCGTCCGACTTACATTATTTAGTGCTCCGAGTGAGGCATTCACTCACGCAGTTTTATTCTGACACTTAGTTGCCGGAAGGAGCACTTACATAAAAATAAAACTTTAATCCAAAGTTTTAATTACTTGCTTCACACCCGAAAACCATCAACTAAAAATATAATTAACAAAATGATTGCCGAACACTTAAAAGTTGTTCTAACTTTTTATCGGCACGGGCCAACCTGAGCAAAAACACCCGTAAGCCTGTGAACAGGATGCTTACAGCATCGATACGCCTGCCATCGCGCTTTTATCGAATGATTCAGTCGAGGCCCCTGCTCGGCCCTCGAAAACTTCGACACTGGCGCTAAGGCAAATGAACCGAACGTCAGCCACTGACAAGGAAACGCCATGAGCACTTTGACTTCGCACCTTATCGCCCGCAAAGCCGAACTTGCCGCGCATCCCATCTTTGCCGAAATAGATTCATTACCGGTATTGCAACGGTTCATGGAAACCCATGTATTTGCAGTCTGGGATTTCATGTCGCTGACCAAACGCCTGCAACAGGAGCTGACCTGTATCCAGTTGCCCTGGTTGCCGCCACTTGATCCGAACGCCGCGCGTCTGATCAACGAGATCGTCCTCGGTGAGGAGTCCGACGATCGCGTGGGCCAGGGGCACTACAGCCATTTCGAGCTGTACCTGGACGCCATGCGTGAAGTCGGCGCCAGCACCTCGGCGATCGAACGCTTCATCAACCTGCAACGAGAAGGCGTCGGCTATGCCAGCGCCCTGCAACGCGCCGGTGCCAGCGAGGCGGCCCGGCAGTTTGTCTGCCACACCCTGGAGACCGCCCTGGGCGCGCCTGCCCATAGCGTCGCTGCGGCCTTCCTGCATGGGCGTGAGAGTGTGATTCCATGCATGTTCCAGCGCATCCTGGATGACTGGGGCATCACCGGCGAACAGGCGCCGACGCTGCGCTACTACCTGCAACGGCACATCGAAGTCGACGCCGAAGATCACGGCCCGGCCGCCGAGGCTCTGCTCGCCCGGCTGGTGAAAGGCGACCCGGGACAGGAGCGCCAGGCCCTGGAAGCTGCCATTGCCGCCGTCGACAGCCGCATTGCCCTGTGGGACCACCTGCGCCTGTCGATGCGCGAGCCCGTCGCGGAGGTCAGCGCATGAATGCCCTCGACTACCACTCCTGCGCCGAGGCCTGGGAGAGCCGCGCGACCATCCGCACCCGGCCGCGACGCCAGGTCGAGGACGATCAGCGGCTGATTTACCCGCTCAGCCGCCAGCCGCTGGTGCTCAGTGAGACCTTTATGCGCGAGTGCCCGCAGCAGCGCGATTTCGCCCTGACCCAGAGCCTGTACAAGTTCATCAACGACGTGGTGATTTTCGAGACCGAGATCGTCGACCGCACGGCGCGGCGGATCGCCAAGGACCGCTTCGCCATTCGCTTTCCGTTCGCCTGTCGCTATGACGCCATGACCGTGGTGGTGGATGAGGACTACCACGCCCTGGTGGCCATGGACTTCATGCAACAAACCATCGCCCTGACCGGGGTTGAACCGATGGCCCTGCCCGAGGAAATCGAGCTGAGCCGGGCGATCCCGGCAGCCCTGGCGCTGGCGCCGGCGCACCTGCGCGACGCCCTTGAGCTGATCTGCGTGGGCATCGCCGAGAACACCCTGACCGACGATGTCGCCGCCTTTGCCCGGGATGACACGGTCAAGCCATCGGTGCAGGGCTTGATGGCCGATCACCTGCTCGACGAAGGCCGCCATTCGAGCTTCTGGGCACGGCTGGTGCGCATCTACTGGCACAGCGCCCCCGACGCGGACCGGCACTGCATCGCTGAAATCCTGCCGGTGTTTCTCGCGCAGTACCTGACCAACGACATCCAGAAGCGCTTCGACTTTGCCCTGATCGCCCAGTTGCCGATCAACGAGACCGCGCGAGCGGCGCTGCGCCAGGAAGTGACGTCCATGGCCTACCCGATCGATCACCAGCATCCGCTGCTGGGCAACATCCTGCGCCTGTTCCGCGCCAGTTCCATGCTCGACTCGCCCTGTGTGCAAGACGCTCTGGCGCACTACCTGCCCAAGCCAAGGAGATAACCATGAGACGCCTGGAAATCCTGCTGATCGGCGCAAGCCCGGCGCTGCAGCTGCTGCATCGGGAACTGTACGAGCACGGTCACGCGCTGCACCTGGCCGACAGCGCCGAAGCCTTGCTGGCACGCCCCTGGCGCCAGCCACAGTTGCTGATCGATGACGGCAGCCTGGCGCTGCGAGCCTGTGACTGGCAGGCGTTGGGCGACTGTGCCCTGCTGAGCTTGCGTCTGGGGGTCTATGTGCAAACCCCTGACGCCCTGCCCACACTCGAGCTGCTGTGCTGGACCGGCAGCGCCACCGCGCAACGCCTGATCGAGCGCCAGCGTCTGGCGCCCGAACGTTCAGGTAACGGTCAGCACTTGCGCTTGCACGCCATCGACAGCCTGCGGGACATGCTCGCGCTGCTCGTCAGCCGCTTCTCGCGAAACCCTGAATACTTGCAGCAGGCCGCCGCCATCAGCCCTGGGCAACAGGATCAGGAACAGGGCCTCGACTGGCTGGAGCAGATGGCCTGTTTCCACCGTTTCAACCAGACCGGTAACCCCACATTACTCGCCGCGGCCGACGTCCCGCTGATCGAGCGCCTGGAGCAGAGCCTGTGCCTTCATGCCGACAAAACGGCACTGAACCTCAACGGCCAGCGCATCAACTACGCACAGTTGCATGCCCAGGCGGCAGCTATCCAGCAACGTATGGGTGTTTCATCGACCAGCACCGAACCACCCGTGATCGGCGTTTGCCTGGGCAAGTGCGCCGCGCTCTACGCCAGCGTGCTCGCGGTATTCGGTTGTGGAGCGGTGTACTTGCCGCTGGACCCGGCGCAACCGGCCGAGCGCCTGCGCTACATTCTGGAGAATGCCGGCGCCAGCCTGCTGCTACATGACGGTCAGCTGCCAGTGGATGACCTGTCACTGCCGACCCTGGACCTGCGCCAGCTGCCCACACCGCCGGCGCAGCCGCTGCCATCACTGTTGCGCCAGCGACCCGCGCCGGACGCCCCCTGCGTGGCGATCTACACCTCGGGCACCACCGGCCAGCCCAAGGGCGTGCTGCTCAGCCAGCGCAACCTCAGCCACTTCCAGGCCTGGTACAGCGCCCATGTGCAGCTGGATCAGCACAGCCGCGCACTGCAGTTCTCGACCATCGGCTTCGATGCCTCGTTGCTGGATATCCTGCCCACCTGGGTTTGCGGCGGCGAGCTGGTGGTACCCACTGAAGATCAACGCCGCGACCCGGCGCGCCTGCTGGCTCTGCTCCACGCCCAGCAGGTGACCCACGCCTTCCTGCCGCCGGCGCTGCTGAGCATCCTGCCACGCGACCAGCCGCTAGGGCTGAGCCACCTGATTACCGGCGGCGATGTCTGTGAGCCGGAGGTGATCGCACGCCTGGCCGGGCAGTGCCATCTGCACAACATCTACGGCCCGACCGAAACCACCGTGCTGGCGACGACCCGGGTATTCCAGGCTGACGACAACAACCGCAACCTCGGCCGCCCGATCGCCAACACCCAGGTGTTGATCCTCGACGACGAGCTGCAGCCGGTCGCCGAAGACAGCCCCGGTGAGTTGTACATAGCAGGCCCGGGCGTTGGCCTGGGCTATCTGAACAATCCGGCCCTGAGCGATGAGCGCTTCCTCAACCTGCCGCGTGCCGATGGCAGCACGATCCGCGTGTACCGCAGCGGCGATATCGGCAAATGGACAGCCGACGGCATCGAGCTCTGTGGCCGCCGCGACAACCAGGTGAAGATCCGCGGCTTTCGCGTCGAACCAGAGGAGATCGAGCACTGCCTGCGCAGCAGCGGGCTGTTCCACCAGGTGGCGGTGGTCATCGATGGCCAGCGGCGGATCCTGGCGTTCTGCGCGCAAGCCACTGGCGACAATGGCGAAGCCGCCCTGCGCCGGCATGCCGAGCAACGACTGCCCGACTACATGCGCCCAGGCGTCTATCAGCAACTGGCACAGATGCCCTACACCGCCAACGGCAAGATCGATCGCCAGGCGCTGCTGGCGATGCCTCCGGCCCTGGCGCCGCGCGACCAGCACTTGGGTCCGGTTACGCCTGTCGAGACGCAGCTGGTTGAGGTGTGGAGCGAACTGCTGGAACTGCCCGAGGAGGACATCTCCACCGACGCCAGCTTCTTTAGCCTCGGCGGCCACTCGATCCTGCTATCGCGTTTGTTGCTGGCGGTTCGCGAGCAGTTCGCTTGCGCCATTGCGATCAATCAGTTTATCGAGATGCCTACCGTGCAGCGCCTGGCAATGCTGGTCAGCGGCGAGCATCCGCAGGCTCACGGCCTCGATCCGCAGGCCGAACGCGATGCCTGTCGCGAACTGCATCTGAACGTGCTGCCAATGGCGCAATTGGGCGATGTGCACAAGGTAGTCGTCACCGGCGCCAACAGTTTTCTTGGCGTGCACCTGATCGAAGCGCTGCTTGCATGGGGCGCCAGCGAAGTAGCCTGCCTGGTGCGCTCCAGCGCCAGTCAGTCAGCGCCGCAACGTTTCGCCGCAGCGCTGGTGGACAACGGCTTGCACGGCCTTGATATGAGCCGGGTGAAAGTCTTCGCCGCCGACCTGCGCCAGCCGCGACTGGGCCTGAGCGACAGCGACTACGACTATCTGGACAGCGAGTACGGTGCGCTGCTGCACAACGCAGCGCAGGTCAACCATGTGCTGGATTACCGCACCCTGGCCGCCGACAACGTCGAGCCACTGTTCGAGTGCCTGCGCTTGTGCGAAGGCCGGCGCAAGAAAGTCTTCAATTTCATCTCGACCCTGTCGGCCTGCAGCGCCATCGACACCAATGGCCAAGTGCTGGAGCGGGACCCGGCGGCGACACCGCCGCTCTACCTGCGTAATGGCTACAACCTGAGCAAATGGGTGGGCGAGCGCATCCTCCAGCGTGCCCGCGCCCAAGGGGTGTGGGTCAACCTGTTTCGCCCCGGCAACATCACCTTCGACAGCCGTAACGGCATCTGCCAACCCCAGCGCAACCGGCTGATGCTGATGCTCAAGGGCTCGTTGCAACTCGGTCAGGTGCCGGCCCTGGAGCTCAACTTCGACCTGATGCCGGTGGATTTTCTCGCCCGCTTCATCGCCTTCCACAGCAGCCGTTACCAGCCCGAGCAGGCGGTATTCAACCTGCACAACCCCGAGCCACTGAGCTGGAGCGACTACGTCTCGGTGTTCCGTGACAGCGGCACGCCATTCGAGCTGGTCAGCATCGAGCAGTGGCAACGGCAGTTGCAGCGAGTCGATCGCGACAACGCGCTGTTCGATGTTCTGGGTTTCTACCTGGATGGCTTCGAGGAAGACATCGGCGACATCTCGCGGATCGAGCATGGCAATGCCCGCGCCGGTGTCGAGCGCATGGGCGCGCGCTACCCGCAGAAAACCCCGCAGTTGCTGCAACGCGGCTGCCAGTACCTGCACGACATTGCCTTCATCTGACCGCCTTCAACCCACGCAGGAGATCCACCCATGCAAACCCTTCAACCCGACACCCTGATCCACAACCCTGCTGGCTGCCGAGTGGTGGCCAGTGTCGAGATCGCCAGCGATGCCGCCAGTGTCTGGAACATCGTCGGCAATTTCGCCGGCTTCCCGGTGTTCATCCCGGCCCTGGCGCACATCGAGATGACCGGCAACGGCGTGCGTTCGGTGCGCAAGAAGCTGTTCAAGGACGGCAACGTGGTCATCGAACAGCTCAATACCCGTGACGAGCAGGCCATGAGCATGACCTGGAGCCTGATCTACACCAGCCTGAACATCGGCAACCTGTGGGCGGCGATGCAGGTCGAGGCGCTGGGCGAGCGCCAGGCGCGAGCGACCTGGACCATTCAGGCCGAGCCGTGGCAAGGCGGCAGCGAGGCGCTGCCAGGCTTTCAGACGTTTTTGCAGGGGTTTGCCGATGAGGCGATGAACAATGTGAGGAATTTGTTGAGTTAAGCCTGATCGCGGGGCAAGCCCGCTCCTACAAGAGCGAGCTTGCCCTGATCAACAGTTGCAAAATAATCCAAGGATGCCAACAATGAGACTAATTATCATTTATGACCCCTTCAGCAGCGCACCTTCATGCCCTCTCGAGAGTCCGTGCACACGCTTTACAGCCACCACCACGGCTGGCTGAACACTTGGCTGCGCAGCAAGCTGGGCAATGCCGCCGATGCCGCGGATCTGGCCCAGGACACTTTCGTGCGCCTGCTGCAGCGGCGCGAACAGCTGGAGCTGAACGCCCCCCGGGCGTTCCTGCGGACCATCGCCCGCGGCCTGGTGATCGACCATTGGCGGCGTGAAGAGCTGCACCGCGCCTACCTCGAAGCCTTGGCGCACTTGCCCGAGGGCGAAGTGCCTTCGCTGGAAACCCGCGAACTGCTGCTGGAGCTGCTCGAGCGCATCGCGCAGATGCTTGACGGCCTCAAGCCGAAAGTGCGCCGCGCCTTTTTGCTGGCGCAGTGCGAAGGCCTGAGCCACAAGGACATTGCCGAGCAGATGGGCGTGTCCTTGCGCTCGGTAGAGCGCTATGTGGCCGATGCCCTGTATCACTGCTACCTGCTGCGCTACGAGAGCGAGGCATAAGCCGGCATGACACCCCTCAACCCCGGCCCGCGGGTGGTCAAGCAGGCTATCCACTGGATGCTCAAGCTGCGTGAGAACGGCCACAACGCTCATCTGCAGCAACAATGCGAACGGTGGCGTACAGCCCATCAGGACCATGAGTTGGCCTGGCAGCGGGTGCAATCCCTGCATCAGGAGCTCAACCTGCGCGCCATCCCAGGTGCCAGCGTGGCCTTGCAGACCCTGGAGAACAGCAGCCAGCGCCTGCAGCGGCGCCAGGCCCTGAAACTGCTCAGCGGCGTGCTGGTGCTCGGCTCGGCAGCCTGGCTGGGCAAGGACCTGGACGTTATCAGCCCGCTGACCGCAGATTTTGCCAGCGCCACCGGTCAGCGGCGCAGCTTGCGCCTGCCGGATGGCTCGTTGCTGCAACTGAACACCAACAGCGCCGCCGACCTCGCCTTCGAGGCCGATCAGCGCCTGATTCGCCTCAAGCGTGGCGAGTTGATGCTGACCTGCGCCAAGGATTCGACCGCCCCGGGTCGTCCGTTGCTGGTACGCACCCGCGAAGCCTTGCTGCAAGGCTTCGACGGCCGCTTCGTGGTGCGCCAGGACAGCGACTGCACCCGCATCAGCGTCAGCCAGGGCAGCGTCGCCATCCACTCGCCAGGCCCTCTGCAATGGGTTCACGCCGGCCAGAGTTATCGCCTCGATGCCCGGGGCGCAACCCTCCTGCACAATCAGGACATGGATACCGGCGCCTGGGCCGAAGGGCTGATCGTCACCCGCGACATGCGCCTGGGCGATTTCCTCGCCGAAGTCGGGCGCTATCGCCACGGTTATCTGAGCTGCGCCGATGACATTGCCGACTTGCGCCTGTCCGGGGTGTTCCGCCTGGAGGACACCGACAAACTGCTGCAACTGCTGCCGCAGACGCTGCCGGTGAAGGTCAGCTATCGCACGCGCTGGTGGGTACGCCTGGAACGGCTGGCCTGAATTGATTTTTTTGGCGGGTTTTACCCACGAGTCCGGCTAGGACAGTAAGCGACTCCTTCTGCCCTTACCGACTCAACGGATGCTCTCCATGCGTAATGCTTCGCCCCTGTTGCGGCTCAACAAGAAGAATGATTTTCAACCTGTCTTAGATTCTGCTCCAGGCAGCGTGCTGGGCAAGGCCATCCGTGCCACGCTGCTTGGCACCGCCCTGGGTATGACTGCGCTACCGGCCGTGGCGCTGGGCGCGCAAGCGAGCAGTGTCAGCCAGCAGTACAACATCCCCGCCGGCTCCCTGGATGACGTGCTCAACCAGTTCGCCCGCCAGGCCCGGATCACCTTGTCGAGCACCCCGCAATTGACCCAGGGCCTGCAGTCGCCAGGGCTGCAAGGCAGTTACGCCACCGACCAGGCGCTGCGCCAGTTGCTCAACGGCTCAGGCCTGGAAGCCGTCAGCCAGGATGGCGGCAGCTATGTGCTGCGGGCGCAGCCACAGGACGCAGCGCTGTCGTTGCCAAGCACCGAAGTACGCGAGTTCGCCCTGGGTAACGCCCTGGGCAGCATGGAAGGCTACAACGCCACCCACAGCCAGGTCGCGACCAAGACCAGTGCGCCGATCCTGGAAACCTCGCAGTCGGTGTCGGTGGTGACCCGTCAGCAAATGGACGACCAGGGCTCGCAGACCGTGGCCCAGGCCATGCGCTACACCCCGGGCGTGCTGACCAACCCCTACGGCGCGACCCATCGCTACGACTACGTGGCCATGCGCGGCTTCAACGACGGCTCTGTGGATAACATCTACCTGGACGGTCTGAAGTCCATGGGTGACAGTGGCACCTACAGCACCATGCAGGTCGATCCGTACTTCCTCGAGCGGGTGGATATCCTCAAGGGGCCGTCTTCGGTGCTCTATGGCCGCAGCTCGCCCGGCGGCCTGGTCGCCCTGACCAGCAAGAAGCCGCTGTACGAGGCCTATCATCAAGTCCAGGCCACCGTCGGCACCCGGGGCCAGCGTGGCGTCGGTTTCGACTTCAGCGGCCCGCTGGATGACGACCAGCGCATCGCCTATCGCCTGGTGGGCCTGGCCGATCAGTCCGACACCCAGTTCGACCACAACGAAGAAAAGCGCTTCGCCCTGGCGCCAACCGTCAGCATCAACTTCAGCGAAGATACTTCGCTGACCCTGCAGGCCTACCTGCAGCATGACCCCGACGGCGGTTATCACGGCGGCGTGCCGGCCGATGGTGCGCTGCACCAGCGCAATGGCCAGCGCATCTCCGATCACTTCTTCGAAGGCGAGCCGGGCATCGACCGCTACGAGCGTGACCAGCAGTCGTTCGGCTACCAATTCGAGCATCGCTTCAACGACGTGTTCAGCGCGCGGCAGAACTTCCGCTACCTGGATTCGACGGTGAAGATGGACCAGGTGTATGCCTGGGGCTGGACCACGCCGACCAGCAATGAGCTGAACCGCTACTACACCGGCGGCGATGAAAAACTGCATTCGTACATCATCGACAACATGCTCCAGGCCGAATACTTCACCGGCAGCGCCAAGCACACCACACTGCTGGGCTTGGACTACCAGCGACGCAAGACCGTGGTCGACTGGCGCAGTGGCGCCCTGGCACCGATCAATGCCTTCGACCCACAGTACGGCAACTCGCAAATCACCTACTTCGCCCCCACCAGCTACCTGCGTCGCCTGCAACAGACCGGCGTGTACCTGCAGGATCTGATTGAGCTCGACCAGTGGCGTTTCTCGCTGGGCCTGCGCCAGGACTGGGTGAAGACGTCGGATGAGAACCGCATCGCCGAAGCCAGCCGCCCGCTGGGCACCAAAATCAGTGACGAGCGCACCAAGCTGACCGGTCGCGCCGGCGTGCTGTACCTGTTCGAGAACGGCATTGCGCCGTACATCAGCTATTCCGAGTCGTTCAACCCCAACTCCTACGCCGACCAGTCGGGTAACCCGCTGGCGCCGACCGAGGGTACTCAGTGGGAGGCCGGTATCAAGTACCAACCGCCGGGCACCGACAACCTGTTCACCGCCTCGCTGTTCCGCATCGAGCAGGAGAACCTTGCCTCCAAGTTGCCGCAGGAAGAGTTCTACCGCCCTGTAGGCCAGGTCCGCTCCCAAGGCCTGGAGCTGGAGGCGCACCTGCAAGTCACCGACAACCTGAAAATCCTCGGCAGCTATACCTTCACCGATATCGAGTACTCCAAGTCGATGCCGAGCACGCTGTTTGGCAGCGACCTCGACAACAAGGGCAACTCGCCGACCCAGGCACCGCGGCACATGGCCTCGCTGTGGGCTGACTACAACGTCCGCCAGGGCGCCCTCGACGGCCTGCGCCTGGGCAGTGGTGTGCGCTATGTCGGCTACAGCTGGGTGGATGCCGAGAACACCATGAAGGTGCCCTCCTACACCCTGTTCGATGCTTCGGTTGGTTACGACCTGGGCAAGGTCGGGCTCAAGGGGCTGGATGTGCGGCTCAATGCCAACAACCTCACCAATGAAAGCTACATCGCCTCCTGTGCCAGCCTGAGTTACTGCTACATGGGCGAAGAACGCAATGTCAGTGCCACGGTCAGCTACCAGTTCTGACCTCACCTGTATGAACGCCAAAGCCAGCACCTGATTCCAGGCGCTGGCTTTGTTGCATCTGGCGACTTACTCCGGACCTTTACTCATGCGTCAGCTCTACGTACTGCTACACCGCTACCTCGGCCTGATCACCGCATTGTTTCTAGCCCTGGCCGGCCTCACCGGCAGCGTCCTGGCCTTTCATCACGAACTGGACGAATGGCTCAACCCTTCCTTCTACGAAGCCCCCGCCGTGGGTGAACGGCAGCAACCGGGGGTGCTTGTGGATAAGTTGCAGGCCGAGCACCCGCGGCTGCAGGTCTGGTACATGGAGTACCCGAACGAGCCTGGGCATGCAGCGCTGCTGGCGATGGTGCCACGCAACGATCCTGCCAGCGGCGAACCCTATGCCGAGAAGAACACCGTGTTCTATCTCGACCCGGTCAGCGGCCTGACGCTGGGCCAGCGCTATTGGGGTGAATGCTGTTTCTCCCGGGAGAACTTCATGCCGTTCATGCTCGAGTTGCACTACAGCCTGACCCTGCCCGGTAACTGGGGGATCCTGCTGATGGGGGTGGTGGCGATCATGTGGGTGATCGACTGCCTTATCGCCGTGCTGCTGACTTTGCCTCGTGGGCGGCCGTTCTGGGGCAAGTGGTCGAAAGCCTGGAAGATCAAGGGCGGTCATGCCTATCGGCTGAACATGGATATCCACAGGGCAGGCGGTTTGTGGTTGTGGCTACTGCTGCTACCGGTTGCGCTCAGCAGCGTGGCGATGAACCTGCCGGCCCAGGTGTTCAAACCGGCGGTGTCACTGTTTTCACCGGTCGAGCCAAGCGTCTACGAAGCCCGTGGCGGCTTACCCAAGGAACAACTGGGGGTGACCCAGCTCAGCTATCAACAGGCCTACCAGCGGGCGCAGCAGGAAGGCCAGCGGCTGGGGCTAACGGCACCGATCGGTGAGCTGTACTACAGCTTCGAGTACAACTTCTATGGTGCAGGGTTTGGCCAGCACGATACCGATGCCCAGGGTAAGTCCTGGTTGTTCTTCCACGGCACTGACGGGCATTTGCTGGGCAAGGAGATTGCCGGGCAAGGCACCTTGGGGGAACGCTTTTACCGCTTGCAGCTACCCATACACGGCGGGCGCATCATCGGTATGACCGGCCAGGTGTTGATTGCAGTGTTGGGGGTGATGATTGCAGTGCTGTCGCTGACCGGGGTGTATATCTGGTGGCGCAAGTTGCAGGCGCGGCGCAGTGGCAAGGTGCGAAGAGCTGGGTAAGTCAGCGGCTGTTCTGGGGCTGCTATGCAGCCCATCGCTGGCAAGGCCAGCTCCCACAAAGGGTGACAGATCCCAGAAAGACAAAACCCCTGTCTGCAGGGCAGACAGGGGTCTCGGAATGAATCTTGACGATGACCTACTCTCACATGGGGAAACCCCACACTACCATCGGCGATGCATCGTTTCACTGCTGAGTTCGGGATGGGATCAGGTGGTTCCAATGCTCTATGGTCGTCAAGAAATTCTGTGTGCCGGTCCGTCTGTTGCGACGTGCCAGCGAATTCTTGATGCTTCTACTCTAAAGACAAAACCCCTACCTGCGTATGCAGATAGGGGTTTCGGAATTTAATCTTG
>NZ_JH650792.1:12062-23755 GCF_000259195.1 Pseudomonas donghuensis | reverse complement strand
CTCAAGACACAAGCCGGCGTTGCCGGCGAAGCGATGGTCCAGACACATCAAGTTTAATTGACCTGCCACCTGAGTGTTTCGATCGAGCTAGCCTGAAAGCTCGATTTTCAGGAGACCCAACATGGACAGTCCAGCCTCCCATCGCCTGAGACGTGGGCGAGTATCGACACTTGGCGGCTTATACCTGCTGACCAGCATCACCGAAAACCGCCAACCGGTTTTTACCGATTTTCACCTGGCTCGGCTGATGGTTGAGCAACTGCAATATGCACAGCGTCAAGCGTTGGCTAAATCCTTGGCCTGGGTGATCATGCCCGATCACCTGCACTGGTTGATCGAGCTGCGCCAGGGCACCCTTGCGTCACTGGTACGCCGGGTCAAATCTCGCAGTACCTGCCTGATCAACAAGGCCAGCCGGCGCAAGGGTCGTTTATGGCAGCACGGTTTTCATGATCGGGCGTTACGCCGGGAAGAGGATGTTCAGGCGGTGGCTCGCTACATCGTTGCAAACCCGTTGCGGGCTGGTTTGGTGTCCAGCATTGGTGATTATCCGCATTGGGATGCAATCTGGCTTTAGAGGCCTGGGGCTGCTGCCGCAGCCCATCGCCGGCAAGGCCGGCTCCCACAGGGTTATGGGTGCATGCATCGGTCTAGGGATGCAATCTGGCTTTGGAGGCCTGGGGCCGCTGGGGCAGCCCATCGCCGGCAAGGCCGGCTCCCACAGGGCGATGGCCGCGCAGCGGCCTGGTCGTTAGCCGTTACTCGCGTCCGCGCATGAAGAAGCCGGCGACATACTTGCGAAAGGTGTCCAGGCTCTTGAAGTCGGCATAACGCTTGAACGTCTCGCCCTCCGGCTCCGGCCCCAGCGGCTGCTCGGTCAGCGACACCGACAGCACCCGGTCCTGGTCGGAGCTGAGCACCAGCGCGTCCATGCCCTGACCACCGAGCACCGGCCGACGCATGATCACCTTGACGCCCTTGCTGGCCATCCAGTCGATCAGCGAGATGAGCATCTTCAACGGCTCACGCTCTTCATCGCGATACACCGGGAAGAGCTGCCCACGCGACAACACCGGCACGCTGGCAACATGAATCAGCTCATAGAAATGACTGCCGGCACTGGCCGGCGAGTAGATCGCCAGGGCCAGCAACGGCCCCGGGGTCTTGCTGCCGCCCCAGAGCAGGTGATGGCCCTGGAAGTCGAAGCCGTCTTCACTGCGGTCGTTGAATACCTTGCGCGCCTTGATCTGGCTGACGCAGTCGAGCAGCAGGCCATGCCGGCGATGGTTGCCAAAGGCCGTGGACTCACGCAAACGCGCCTTGAGCATCATCATGTGCTTCATGTCCAGGCGGGTTTCCAGGTAGTTGCTGGCCGGCACCCGCTCGATCAACGGGTAACGGCTGGCGACCCCGCGCAATTCGGCGAACTGCCCGGTGAGGTCTTTTTTCAAGTGGGTGGCATAGACGTTCAAGCCACTGGCTTCGATCAAGGTCAGCAGCAGCGACAGCAGCCGATGCTGCTCGCGTTTGTCGCCACTGCCTGCAGACTCGCCAGCAGCGCCGCCGGCCGCTTTGAAATCACCGATCAGGCGCAAGGGGGTGTCCGGTGCGAGCCAGGCAGCCGGTGGCGAGTCGTTGTCGCTGTCGCGGCTACCACTTTCCCGCTCATCCTTGATGAACGCGCAGTCTGGCGCGTGCTCGGCCGTGCCCGGGTTGTTCTTGAGGAACAGCGTGCCGGTGTTGCCATTGAGGTTGACGTTGAGCACCGGCATTGCTTTGGGCTGGCAGTCGCAGGCCAGCCAGTGGCCGGCGGCGCGCACCTTCATCAGCAGCTGGTTGGCCTGCAACAGGCGCGGGCCTTCCAGGCCGCCCTGGACAAAACCACGCAACAGCGCGTCTTCAGCAGGGGTGAGGGTGCGCACCAGCGCGGCGTTTTTTTCGATGATTCGCATGGACAATCCTGGCCAGCCTTCCTGTGCCTGCCACCTTAATGCAAAGCCCGGCTGGCGAACATGCCCGCCAGCGGAGCCAGGTGCTGCTTACTGGCCGCCAAACAGCTTGGCGGCGCGGGCGCGGATCTCTTCCACGCTGAGGTCTTCCTTGTGGGTGGAGACGAACCACAGGTTGCCGAACGGGTCTTTCAGGGTGCCGCTACGGTCGCCGTAGAACTGGTCTTTGACTTCGGTGACCTGGGTGGCGCCGGCAGCGAGGGCCTGGGCAAACACTTTGTCGGCGTCCTCGACATACAGGTGCAGACCAATGGCGGTGCCATTGAGCGACTGGCTGCTGGTCAGCCCACCGGACTGGTCGCAGGGGTCGGCAAGCATCAGCGAGGAATCGCCGATTTTCAGCTCGGCATGGCCGACGCGCCCGTCTGGGCCGTCGAGGCGGAACATCTCGACGGCGCCGAAGGCCTTCTTGTAGAACTCGATGGCCTTGGCGGCATCCTTGATGCCCAGGTAAGGGGTAATGCTGTGCTGTCCTTCGGGGATTGGTTTGACTGCCATTTTATTGATCCTCCTTTAAGGCGCCGCAGGGAATGGCGCGAAACTGTATATTTATACAGTTTCGGCAATTGGGCAAATCAAAAGTCGCGGCGCTGGACGAGTGGCAGTCAGAAAATGTAATCGGTGGTCAGGAAACTCGACTCGCGGTTACGGATGATGTCGCTGATCAGCTGCTTGTTGCTCTCCTGGAACTTGGTCGCCACCAGCGTGCGGATGGAGAACACCCGCAAGGCGTCATGCACCGACAGGGTGCCTTCGGCGGAGTTCTTGCGGCCGTTGAACGGGTAGGTGTCCGGGCCGCGCTGGCACTGGGCATTGAGGTTGATACGGCCGACCTGGTTGGCGAAGGTATCGACCAGCCTGCCGACTTCAGCCGAGTTGCTGCCGAAGATGCTCAACTGCTGGCCGAAGTCGGAATCGAGCACATAGTCGATCACCGTCTGCAGGTCGCGATAGGGCACCACCGGCACCACCGGGCCGAACTGCTCTTCATGGTACACGCGCATCTGCGCATTCACCGGGTACAGCAGGGCCGGGTAGAAGAACGAGCCACGGCTGGCGCCACCGCCTTCGTTGATGACCTTGGCACCCTTGTCGACGGCATCGGCCACCAGGCCGTTGAGGTAGTCGATCTTGCCGGCTTCCGGCAGCGGCGTCAGGGCCACGCCCGGCTCCCAGGGCATGCCCGGCTTGAGCGCGGCCAGCTTGCGCTGGAATTTGTCGAGGAAATCATCGACCACGTCTTCATGGACGAAGAGGATCTTCAGCGCCGTGCAGCGCTGGCCGTTGAACGACAGCGCGCCGGTGACCGCCTCGTTCACCGCGTTGTCGAGGTCGACCTCGGGCAACACGATCCCCGGGTTCTTGGCATCCAGGCCCAGGGCTGCGCGCAGGCGGTGCGGGCGTGGGTGAAGTTTTTTCAGGTCGCTGGCGGCCTTGTTGGTGCCGATGAAGGCGAACACATCGATCTTGCCGCTGGCCATCAGCGCGCTGACGGTCTCGCGGCCGCGGCCATAAATGACGTTGATGACCCCGGCCGGGAAGCTGTCGCGAAACGCTTCAAGTAGCGGGCGGATCAGCAGCACGCCGAACTTGGCCGGCTTGAACACCACGGTGTTGCCCATGATCAGCGCCGGGATCAGGGTGGTGAAGGTTTCGTTCAGCGGGTAGTTGTAGGGGCCCATGCACAAGGCCACGCCCAGCGGCGCGCGGCGGATCTGGCCAAGGGTGTCCTGCTCCAGTTCAAAGCGGCTGGAGCGGCGGTCCAGCTCCTTGAGGGCGCCGATGGTGTCGACGATGTAGTCGCAGGTGCGGTCGAACTCTTTCTCCGAGTCCTTGAGGTTCTTGCCGATTTCCCACATCAGCAGCTTGACCACGGCTTCGCGTTGTTCACGCATCTTGGTCAAAAAGGTCTCGACATGCTGGATGCGTTCGGCCACCCGCATCGTCGGCCAGGCGCCACGGCCTTTGTCGTAGGCATGCACGGCGGCGTCCAGGGCGGTGAGGGCGGTATCGGCGTCCAGCAGCGGGGTATTGCCGAGGATCACCTGGCGCTCCTCAACGCCCTCCTTGAGCCACACCGGGCTGCGGACCGTGGCCAGCGGCCCGTGCCATTGCTGCAACTGGCCGTTCACCAGGTACTCACGTTGCACCAGGGGTTCACCCAGGCGGTACGCCTCGGGGATCTCGTTGGCGGTGGGGAACAGCGTATCGAGCAGACGGTCCATGGGCGCAGCACCTCTTTTTCTGTAATGGGTGAAACGTTTCAGTCCGAGCATAACGCCAGGGCGCTAAAAAAAGCCAGCCTCGCTCAACATTGCGCCCAAGGCGCCGATACAGCGTTAATCCGATGTGAATTACGGACCTATGAGCACAAGAATCCTCGCCCTTGATGACAATCTGGTCCTGCCGACGAACCTGCGTACCACCCTCAATCGCCTGCTGCCGGTGGGCTTTGCCCTGATCGGCATCGGCCTGTCGGTGGTGCTCGGGCGTCTGGATGTACAGCGCCAGGAAGCTGAAGTGATCGCCAATGCCAGCGCGCGCCTGTCGGGCGTGCGGGCCAGTATCGAGGCGCAGCTGCGCTCGGCGTTCGGTGAGACCGAGGGTATTGCCCAGCTACTCAGTGCCGATGGCGAAATCAGCCCCGAGCACTTTCACGACATGGCCCGCCAGGCGATCGCCTCAGTGCCGCACATCCGCCATATTGCCCTGGCCCCGGGTGATGTGATCGCCGACGTCTACCCGCTGCACGGTAACCAGAGCGTACTGGGCATGGATTACCGCCAGATGCCGGAGCAGTACCCGCTGCTGCAGCGCGCCCGTGACAACTACAGCCCGGTGCTGGCTGGTCCGGTGCAGCTGCGCCAGGGCGGGCGTGGGTTGATCTACCGGCGTCCGGTATTCCTCAAGGGGCACAAGGGCGTGAAACTATACTGGGGCAACGTGTCGATCGTCGCCGATATCGACCGCTTGCTCAGTACCGCCGGGCTGGACCTTGACCCGGGCTTCGAGCTGGCCCTGCGCGGCGCCGACGGCCAGGGTTCGGCCGGCGGGATGATCTGGGGCGACCCGAAGCTGTTCACCCAGCACCCGGTGACGGTCAATGTCGATGTGCCGGGCGGGCTCTGGCAACTGGCGGCCAGCCCCCTGGGCGGCTGGCCGTCCATGAGCCTGTTCGTCTCGCCGTTGTTCCTCTTTGCCCTGACCTGTACCGGCCTGTTCAGCGTGTTCGTCGCCCAGCTCAATCGCAGCAACCGCCTGATCAACCTGCGCAACCTCGAACTCAAGCAGTCCCAGGCCCAGCTCGAGCGCCTGGCCCATTATGACGCGATCACCGGCTTGCCCAATCGCCTGCACTTTCATCAGCAACTGCTCGAGGAGATCAACCGGGGCCAGCGCCTGGCCGTACTGGTGCTGGATATCGACGGTTTCAAGCAGGTCAACGACAGCCTTGGCCACGCCATGGGCGACCTGTTGCTGCAACAGGCCACTGCACGTTTCATGCAGATCATCGAAGTGCAGGACAGTGTGTGCCGCCTGGGCGGAGATGAGTTCGCCTTTGTGCTCAAGGGGCCGGAGGCTGATTGCATCGAGCGCATCCAGAGGTTGCTGCAGGCCCTGCAACTGCCCTTCGACCTCAAGGGCAACGCTGCCCTGGTCACCGGCAGCATTGGCCTGGCCTGGTGCCCGGAGCATGGCCAGAGCGTCGATCGCCTGCTGCGCCATGCCGACACCGCCATGTACGCGGCCAAGGAGAGTGGGCGCAACGCTTACCGCCTGTACCAGCCGGAAATGACCCAGCGCCTGCAGGCGCGCCTGGACCTGGAGCACAACCTGCGCCGGGCCCTCAAGCACAATGAGTTCGAGCTCTGGTACCAACCCAAGATCGACCTGTTCAGCGGCCGCGTCGAAGGCGCCGAAGCGCTGCTGCGCTGGCGTGATCCAGAGCACGGGCTGGTATCGCCAGCGCAGTTCATCCCCCTGGCCGAACGCACGGGGCTGATCATCCCCTTGGGTGAGAAGGTACTGGATCTGGCCTGCGCACAGATCGCTGCCTGGCGCGCCGCCGACCGCCTGCCCGGGCCGGTGGCGATCAACGTCGCAGCCTTGCAGATCGAGCGCAGCGACTACGTCGCCAGCCTCAAGCGCTCGCTCAAACGCTACGACCTGCCGCCGACCTTGCTGGAGGTGGAAATCACCGAAAGCCTGCTGATGGAAAGCCAGCAGCATGCCTGTGCGGTCCTTGCACAGCTGCAGGAATTGGGCGTGACCACGGCGGTGGACGACTTCGGCACCGGTTACTCGTCACTGGCGTACCTGAAGATGCTGCCGATCGACCACCTGAAGATCGATCGGGCGTTTATCAAGGATCTACCTGAAGACGACGATGGCGTGGCCATTACCCGGGCGATCATTGACCTGGGCCACGCCCTGGGCTTCAAGATCACCGCCGAGGGCATCGAGACCGCCGAGCAATATGCGTTTTTGCGCAATGCCGGGTGTGATCAGGGCCAGGGCTTTTGGATGGGGCGGCCGATGCCGGTGGCCGAGTTTGATAGCTGGCTGGCCGCGCGTACGGCCCGCCAGCATGGCAGTCACTCTTCGTTGGGCGAGTCGCGATAAACAAGCTGTGTCAGTTCGCTGAGCAACTGGTGCTCTTCGGCCTCATGGCGGCGACGTATGAGTTGCTCGTTTAGTAGACGCTCGCCGGGGTTGGCGATTTCTTGCTGGACGGCCTCCAAGCGTTGATTCAGTTCGTCGCCCAACTCATCAAAGCGCTCGGCAAAGTGCAATCGCAAGTAGGTAGTCCAGTCCCGGTTTAGGTACTGGTGCTGTTCATTGCGGCGCAACACCGCCTCGACCCCGGCGTCGCTGTCGGGGGTGAGCGCCAGCAACTGTTGGTGCAACTGCTCGACCCAGTCGGCGGGCAGTTGTTGCAAGGTGATCTGAATCGAGTCGGTGGCCAGTGCTTCGGCCGGCAGCGGCGTTTGCGCGATGATCATCGTCGGGTCTTCGGCCAGTTGCCGCAAGGTCCAGTAGTAAAGCGCCTCGAGACGCTGGGCGCGCGGCGCGAACTGTGCGTCCTCCAGCGGTGTTTGTCGCTCGACATGCTCCTGGATGGCCTGGCGCCAGGTACGCCGCTGCATGACCTGCAGCAGGTTGCGGCCGAGTTGCCGGTGGTCGTTGCCGCTGAGGGCGAGGACGCCATCGACCATGTCTTCCAACAGCAGAATGCGTGCGCCACCGGCATACTGGGCGAGCCACTCATCGACAGGCGGCTGTGTTTCGACCACCTCCAGAATCCGCCACAGGCGCCTGCGCGTGGTGGCCGGCGCCAGCAGGTAGCTGAAGCTGTCATAGAGCTCGCGCAGGCGCCGGACGAAATCCAGGCGTTGCGGTACCTGCAGGCGCTCCCACAGTAGTACTTGATCGTCCGATGCCTGAAAAAGCAGATCGCTGTAGGCATCCTGAGACACCAGCAGATCGACCCGGTTATCGGTGAAGTAGCGTTGGATTTGCAACGCTGTCTCTTCCGTGAAAGGGTTAAGTTCCAGCTGTAACGCATGGCCGACCGCCCGGGGTGGGTCGAAGTGCTCTGGCAGGTGCGTCAATAGGTTATTCGACAGGTCGATCAGGGTTGGGGCCTGCAGGTTTTCCAGGCCGCCCGGCAGCTCCGTCAGGCCACAGCCGCTCAGCGTGAGGTGACGCAAATAGAGATGTCCGCCGAAGTTAGGGGCGGAGGCTATTGGGTTGTTATCCAGGTACAGGTGCTGCAGGTTCGGATAGGTTGCCAGCCTGGCCTGGTCGCGGGCTGTCCAGGCCAGCTGGTTGTCCCCCAGCTCGAGCGATACCAGTTGTTCACCCAGGCCTTGGGGAACTTCGCTCAATTGGCTACCGCGCACTGACAGGTTGCGCAGGCGTGGAAAGTGCTGGGTGAACCCCCCGGGCAGCTGGCCCAGCGGGTTAAAGTCGAGCGACAGCAGTTGAACGTGAGCGAAGATACCGGGCTCGAGTTGCGCCAAGCCGTCAAGGTCTGCGCCAACCAGGTTCAGCTCGTCCAGGTACAGGGCAAACACCGGTTGCCCCTGGGCCGTGGGTGATGAATGCATGCGCTGCCAGGCTTCGATCAGATTGGGTATCGCTTCCTGGCGCTGCGGGTTGTCGATGGCCCACCTCTGTAGATTGTTGCGCAGGCGTTGCAACTGCATTTCAAGCCGTTGCAACGCTGCGGTGGGTTCGACGTTGGCGGCGCGCCAGCCTTCCATTGCTGCCCGCATCTGCGCTTGGCTGCTTCGCGGATACAGTGCCCAATAGCGTGCCATCAGCGAGGTGCTCGGTGACGTTGGCCCGTAACTCATCGGCGCGCCGCCGCGCAAACCGATAGAGTCCGACCAGCCTGGCTCGTACGACCACAACCATTGAGAAAGCTGGTCGCGGTTGGCCTGGGTCAGGCCCAGGATTCGCCTGCCAAGCTGGTCGCCGTCGCCGGCCTGTAGTGCCAGGGCCTGACGATCGGCGTCGGGCAGGGCATCAAGGATCGCCTGGTAGCGATTGCTACTTGATTCTGCTAGCGGCATGCCGGTCCGATAGGCGCGCCAACCGTGGGCATGCCGGTACTCGGCGGCTTTCACCAGCACCCGGTGCTCGCTGGCCTGCCTGGGGCCGACCTGAGCAATCAGCGGGCCGTCCGGATTGCCCCGGCGCAGTTCCAGGCGCAGTGAGTCCGGCCAGCCTGGCAAGCGCTTGAGGCAGGCAAATACCAGGCGCTCGCAGTCGTCGTTGGCCAGGCGGGGCTGGTACAGGCCCTCAAGGGCCCGCGGCAAGGCCAGTTGCACGGTGCTGACCCCGGCCGGTGGGCCGGCGTAGTGCTTGGCGAAGGCGTCATCGAACGTGATGTCGCCAAGGCGATCGACCTCCGCATGACTAGTGTTTGCCGCCTGCAAGCGCTCAAGGCAGTCGAGGAGCAGCTCAGGGGGTTGCTCGTGTTGCACATGCACACGGCGCAGGGTGTCTTCGCTGGTGCCGCTGATCCATGCCGCCTCGCTCAGTTGCTGGTCGCTGTAGGCCTCGACCGGGTGCCCCAGGCGCCGCAGCAAGGTGGCCCGCGACCATTGCAGCGGCCGTTCGTACACATGCCGCCAGGCGCCCTGATTGTTGTGTAGCAGCGGCGGCTGGTAGGCCCCGGGGTCTTGGGGGTGGACGATCCGCCATTGCCGCGAAGCGGGATCCAGCTGCTGCTCGAACAGTTCGCCATCCAGGCGGATGTAGTATTTGCCGTCGGCTACATATTGGCCCATGGCGTTGGCCCGTAGCCCCTCAGGCAGGCGAATGTCGCTGCGGTAGCTGGCCAATGATGGCTGCCACAGGCGCGGGCTGCCGTCGGCCCGTTGCACCCTGAGCAAGGATTCCAGCCACTGGCCATTGACCAGCTTGCCGGCCACGCCACCCGCCACCGCCAGGCCACCGGCGACTGCCACATTGAGGGCGATGGACTGCAGGTGCGCCAGGGCCGTGTCGATGTCGCCATCCTCCCAGGCCTCGACGCCCTCAAAGGCGCTGTACAGCAGTTGCGCGGCGAATACCCCCATCATTACCTGGCCCAGGCCCGGGACAAAGAACGCGGCCAGGTTGAGGAAGTTCAGCCCCAGGTCTTCCAGGCCTTGCAGCAATACCTCACGGGCCTTGTCGTCGACATCGGCGGTGGGTACCGCCAGCAACCGGGCTTCGTTGCGCAGGCGATTGAGCTGGGCGGTCTGCTCATGGTTGAACAGCTCACCCTTGATCAATTGGCGCTTGACGTGCAGGTTTGCAAAGGCGGGTACTGGCCAGTGCGCATCAGCCGCTGCGTTCGCGGCCAGGGTGCGCTTGAGCACGCTGGCAAAGTGCGCGCGTTGCTCAAGGGGCACAAAGCGCATGAACACGGCGCGAAACTGCGCGTTGCACAGTTTGTCCTTGAGCGCGCGTTGCAACGCTTGCAGCGAGGGGTACTGTTGCACGGCGTGGGAAGTACCCGGCAGGCAAAGCAACACCGGGCCGACAGTCCTGAGCCTGTGGCGATCCAGTACGCCCTGACGTGGGGAAAAGATCGACAACGGATTGAACAGCGCCAGCGGCGTAGAGAGTTGCGCTGACACCTGGGCAATTCGCTCAGCCTCGGACTCGGCAGGGGCAAGCACCCAGACATCATGCAAGGCGATGCCGAACAGGCTCAGCGACCAGCAGTGCACTGGCTGTGTGCCGAGCTTCAGGGACTTGCTGCCGGCGAGCAGGTGGTCGAGGGTGCTCTTGCCGGCGTCACTGAGGCGCTTTTGCCCATGGGCCAAGAGCAGGTCCAGGCGCAGTTGGTCCTTGCTCACCTGCTCGAACGCGTTGCGTACCTGCCTGGCCTGCTCGCCATACACCAATAGCGCGTCGAGGTGATCCTGGTAGCGCCGGCCCAGGTCGAGCCGTCGGCACTCGGCAGCGAAGGCCAACCCACTGATCGCCAGGGCCTGGCCGCGCGCGTCGCGGATGGCGCTGGGTGGGTCCAGGTAAATGCCACTGAAGTTGTGCAGCGCGTATTGCAACAGGCTGGCGGTGGGCCCGGTGATATCGCGGCCGGTCAGCAGGCCACCGATGTTCGTGGTTACCGGTGTCAGCGTGCTGCGGATGACATCCACCTCCAGGCCGAAGGCGTCTTTCAGGCGTGCGCTGAGCAGGGGCTCGGCGAAGGCCATGACGCCTTGCAAAGGCTTGAGCAGGTGATGCAAGGCGTCGCGCGAACGGCGCAATTGCGCCTGGCTGGCGAGCACGGCCAGGTGCTGAGCAACGGGGGCGCCGGGGATCGCCTCGGTACTCGCCGCGTGCAGGCTCTGGCGCAGGTGCTGCCAGTTTTCCTGGTTGGCGTGGTGGGCCCAGCCGGGTAGGCGCTGGCGGAGGAAGGCGTGGTGCGGGTTGATGTCAGGCATGCGGGTGCTCCTTTGGCGAGTAAGCCATCAGCAAGCCCCCGCACGCCTGGCATCGGGTGGTAGTTATTACTCTTCGTGGGGTTCGAACTCGATATTACGCGTCAGCTGTCGCATCAGCGCATCGAGTCGCTGCAGCTGCTGGTGCTCCAGGTCCTGGGTATACACCTGCAATTGCACGGGGTCGTCAATCATGCCCGCAGCCATTTCCAGTGTGCGTGCGTACTGGGTTTCCAGCTCGATGAAGGCCGGGGCAAAGTGCTGGCGCAACAAGGCGGCCCACTCGCCATGGACAAAAATCCGCGTGCCTGTGTAGCGCTGCAAGACGGCGTTCAAGCCTGCTTCGGTGCCCGGGTTGAGCTGTTCAACGTGCTCGCGCAGCGGCTCCAGCCAGCTGCCTGGTTGTTGCTGCAAGTAGGGCTCGATCAGCTCGATGGACACCGGCTCGCCATTCAGCGGCGTAGCTGACATGACCAGCGTCGGGTCGTTGCCCAGCTGTTGCAGCATCCAGGAGAAAAACGCTTGCCGAATCGGCTCGCGGTTCGCCGTAGCGGCGGCATCGCCAAGAATCAACGCCGTACTGGCCTGGTCGGCGGCGTTGCGCACCGCCTGCAAGCGCACCCGCTCGACCACCACCTGTAACAATCGTTCGGCACGCAGCGTAAAGGTAGGCGCCGCCATGGCAAAAGCGCTTTGCGCCTGCGGCTCAAGGGCCAACAGGTTGCGGGCAATCTCCGGC
>NZ_JH650792.1:0-12019 GCF_000259195.1 Pseudomonas donghuensis | reverse complement strand
AGTCCCCGCCACCAACGGCGCAGAGTGGCATGGGGCGCGGTTAAATAATCCAGCCGTCCGTACAGCTCGCGCAGGTGGCGAACGAAGGGCCGTGGTGCGTTCAGTTGCAGGCGCCGCCACAGTGCCAATTGCTCGGGTGTCGCCGTGAACAACAGGTCCTGGTAATTGAAGTCGGAGACCATCAGGTCGACGCCGCTGGTTTCGAAGTAGTGCTCGATGCGGGTCAGGGAGACCTCATCGAAGGGGTTGTTCTCCAGGCGCAGCGCCCGTGCCACAGGCTCCGGCACCATGAAACCGACCGGCAGGCGTTGCAGCCGATTGGCGCTCAGGTCGATCAATTGCGCCTGGTGCAAACCGGGCAGGCCGGGTGGCAGCGCGCGCAGTTGCGCGTGCGACAAATCAACCCTGCGCAGTTGCCTCAGGGCGGTCAGGTCCGGTGGGGTTGCCAGCGGGTTGGCCGACAGCTGCAATTCCTCAAGGTTGGGGTATTGCTGCAACGCCAACTGGTCGGCAGGCGACCAGGTCAGTGCGCTGTCCGACAGGTCCATCACCCGCAGCTGCGCACCCAGGCCAGCGGGTACCCGGGACAGTTGGGTGCTGCTCAACGACAGGCGCTGCAGGTTGGGAAAATGGCGGCTGAAGGCCCGTGGCAGTTCATCCAGCGGGTTATCGTCCAGCGACAGCTCGCGCACGTGGGCAAATGACGCCTCGATGGCCGGGAAACTGCTCAGGTCTGCGCGGGTCAAGCCGCTCTCGTCCATGTTCAGCTGGAACACCCGACTGCCGTCGGGCAAGTACCGAAAGCGCTCCTGCTGCCAGACGCTGATCAGCTCCCGGCGCAGGGTTTCGCGGGCTTCGTTGCCCATGGACCATTGCACCAGGTCGTGCCGCAGGCGGGTGAATTGCGCCTCCAGGCGCACCAGCTGTTCGGCGGCATTGAGGTTGACCGCCGCCCAACTGTTCAGCGCCGCTTGTGCCTGGGCGTCGCTCAGCGCCGGGTACAGCCGCCGATAGCGCGCCACCAGCGAGGCCAGGGCCTGATGGCCCTGCGGATAGCCGCGACCACTGCCGCCGCGCAGGCCGCCCCCTTCAGCCCAGGTCAAGCGCGGGTACGACCACAGCCATTGGCTGAGCTGGTCGCGGTGTTGCAAGGCCAGGCTGCGCACCTGGGTTTTTAGCGCGTTGCTGTCGGCTAACGACATCGCCTCACGGGTATCGGGGGGCATTGCATTGAAGGTGGCCTCGAACAGATCATCGACCCTTGGCCCCGGTTGCGCGCCATCGAACGCCTGATAACCGCGCGTGGTCTTTACCACCACCTGGCGCTGGGCTGCCGAGCGCGATCCAATGCGCTCCAGCAGCGGGCCATCGGAACTGCCGCCACGCAGTTCCAGGTTCAAGCCTTCAGGCCAGCCGGGCAGGCGTTGAAGGCACGTTAGCAGCAAGCGATCACTGTCGGTGCCGGCAAGCTCAGGTGCATACAGGCCCTGCAGGGCACGAACCAGCGGCAGTTCGGCGTTCGCGGGTGTGGGCTGCTGCACGCTGTAGGTCTGCTCGAACCGCTCACGGCTGCCGGCCCGGCGCGCCGCTTGCAAGCGTGCCAGGGTGTCGGCAAGCAGCGCCGGTGGCGCGTCATTGCGCACCAGCGCCTGGCGCACCTGGGCTGCTGACGTGCCGCTGATGTGCAGCGCTTCGAGCAGCTCGGCATCGGTAAAGCCCTCGCTCAACGGCCCAAGGCGCCGTAGCACTTGCTCAGCCGACCAGTTCAGCGGCTGCTCGTGGACCGAGCGCCAGGCACCGTGGCCGTTGTGTTCCAGCGCCGGTTCATAGGCGCCGGCGTCCAGCGGATGCACCAGGCGCCACTGGCCGAGCGCCGGGTCAAAGCGCTGCTGGTGCAGGCGGCCATCGATGCGCACATAGGTTTTATCCTCGACAAGGTACTGGCCCAGTTCATTGGCTTCAAGCGTAGGGGGCAGCTCGACGGCGACCTGGTAGCGGGCCAGATCCGGCTTCCACAAGCGTAGCCGGCCATCGGGCAGGCGCACCTTGGCCAGCGACGACAACTGCGCCGCCGCCTTGCCGGCCAGGGCCAGGCCGCCGATAAACGCCACGTTCAGCGCCACCGAAGCCATATGGCCCATGGCCGCGTCGATATCGCCGACCTCCCAGGCTTGCACCCCTTCCACCACTTCCTCGACCAGTTGATAGGCCACCACCGCCATCATCACTTCGCCCAGGCCGGGCACAAAAAAGGCCGCGACATTCAGGAAGTTAAGCGCGCTGTTCTCCCAGAACGCCTTGATTTGCGCATGCCGCGCCGCGTCGGCATCGGCCGTGGGAACCGCCAGCAGGCGGGCATCGTCCAGCGCCTGTTGCAGGTGCTGCTCGAACAGCGGGCGAAAGTGCGGGCTGGGCAGCTTGACGGTGCTCAGGTGTAGGTCGGCGCCGCTTTGCACGGACCAGTCCTCGTCCATCTTGGCATTCGCATCGGCGAGATTGCGCTTGAGCACGCTGAAGAAATGCGCCTGCTGCGCGTTGGCGACAAAGCGGGCGAAGAACTGCCGGAAGCCGGCGTTGCACAAGTGCGCTTGCAGGGCCGTGGTGCAGGCCGCCAGCGATGGATACTCGACAAGCTCGCCATCCACCGCGCCGGGCAACCACAGCACCACCGGCTGATCCTCACCCAGGCCCTGCGGATAGAACAGCAACACTTCACGCAAGGCGATGGCGAACAGGCTCACCTGCTGCACCGGCATCAACTGTGCGTGATCGTCGCTCAGGGCCAGCAGGTGGTCCTGGGTGGTGCCGCGAATATGCAGGCGCAAGCGCGCCAACTGCACGGCGGAGCGTAGACGTGCCTGGCAGGCGGTGATCCACTGGCGTGCGACAAACGGGGCCGTGTAGTGCTGGTGCAGATGGTCCTGATAGCGCTGGCCAAGGTCCAGGTCGCGGCACAAGGCTGCGAAGGCCTCAGGCGCAGGTGGCGGCCGCTGCCCATCTGCTGTGGCCATGCCGTCGGCCTGCACCTGGGTCTGCAGATGGCTACCCGGATTGAAGCGGTAGGCGGGCTGAAAGTTATGCAGGGCCGCCTGTAACAGGCTGACGGGGGCTGCCGGTTGCAGTGGCAACGTCAGCCACAGCGACGTGGACAAGCTCAGGTCGAGCAGCTCGGCTGGCGACAGTGGCCTGAGTTCGAACTCGATCAATTGCGCCTTGCTGACCTCCAGGTGCAGGCCGAAGTCCGTGTGCATGCGCTCGGCCAGCAAGGGTTCGGCAAACGCTGCCAGGCCCTGCAGGCCGCCCAGCGCCCTGCTCAGATCGCGGTCCGCGGCTCGGCTGCGGGCCTGGGCGCCAAGCACGGCTTCACGCAAGTCGGGGGCGGCATTGGCGAACCAGTCAGCCTCGGCACCGAGGTGGCCCTGCGGCGGTTGCTGGCTCTGGCGTAGGCGTTGCCAATCGCCGGCGCCAAGGTGGGTGGTCCAGCCGGGCAGCTGTTGCGCGACAAATGCCTGGTGTGGAACGGGAAGATCAAGTGAGTTCATGACGGCCTTTCCTGCGAGAGTGGAGTTCACAGCAAAGGCCGGATCAAGGTCGGCCAGGTGGTAAATAGTGCGAGGCTGTAGCCCCTGTTGGCCAGTGGTGCAGGCGTTTCAGGCAGGCGAAGACCAACCGTTCGCCGTCATCGTTGGCCAACAGTGGTTCGTACAGGCCCTCCATGGCCCGAGGCAGGGCCAGCTGTTGTGGGCTGAGGCTTGCCGGTGGGCCCTGGTAAAAACGGCTGAAATTCTGTTCACGGGTCAAGTCCGACAAATGCGCCGGCAGGACCTCGCTGTCCCGTGCCACCTGCAGGCACCGCAGGCAATGTTGCCGGTCAATATAAGCCTCGACTGGGTACCCAAGGCGTCGCAGCAACGTGGCCCGCGACCAGCCCAGCGGCCGTTCGTGCACATGCCGCCAGGCACCCTGGCGGTTATGCACGAGCACGGGCTGGTAGGCCGTGGCGTCTTGCGGGTGAACGATGCGCCACTCGCGGGTGTACGGGTCGAAATACTGGCGCAGCAGCTCGCTGTCCAGGCGGATATAGTGCTGGTCGCGCAGCTCATATTGACCTAGGGCATTGGCTTCGAGCTGCGGCGCCAGGTCCACCTGGCTGCGGTAGTTGGCGAGCGTGGGTAGCCACAGGCGTTCGCTGCCATCGGCGCGTTGAAGCCTTCCATCGCAGAGGTCGCCGTCGCATCGTTCATTTTCACCAGCATCAAGTAACCACTGGTTCGTTCCACCAAGGTGGCTACAGACGAGGCGTTGGCTTTGCCTTTGATCAGATCGCCTTCCCAGTGTCCGGGCATCAGCCGGTCTTCAATCTCTGGGGGGCGCACGTGAATGCTGACCATCTCGGGGATCTGGCCGCGTCGATCCACTGCACCAGAGCGCGGCCTGTGGGCTGTCTTGCCTTGGCGCAGGCAGATGATCAGTTCCTTGCGAAGCTCACCGACCGGCAGGGCGTAGATCGCGGTGTAGATCGTCTCGCGGCAGACGTAAGCCTCTTTGAGGCTGGGTATGTTCATGCTGCGCAGCTTGGGCCAGGCCGAGTTGGAGAGTGACGCGTTCTTCGATGCTGAGTTCGTGATAGGACATAGGGCAACACCGTACCGAAAAGGTCAGGTGTTGCACTCAGTTTTCGCGGCCGCCCCATTTCAGTCGGCGCGAATTTTCCGCATTTGGTCACGTTGGTGTTCTTGGGCGTCTGGCTGATCCCAGGACGCACCAGGCAGCGATGCCAGGCGCTACGGCTTAACTGGGGAAGACACTCATAAGATGCCCAAGCCCGTCGTCCAGAGGCAGCATTGTTCGCCGGTGGAACTCAACTACCAATGCCTCTTCGGCGGGTGTCAGCTTTGCGCTTCGCGGCAGGGCAGATCCCATACGCGAGTCCTTCGTCGTTGATCGCGAGCGCCATTTGGCGACGACTTTTACGATCAATTTGTAGCGGGCAGCAAGCTTGCGATTCGACGCTTGGAGCTCGGCTCTCGAATTCGCGGCGTTGTTCGGGCTGAACCTGCATCAGCCAAGCTTGCCGCATCTGTTTCGAGGCGATTTGTTGAGGAAATATTCGTTTGCCGAGGTCCTGAGCACATAGCTGATATCACTTTGATACCTGATATTTTTACCAGTTGTGAAGAAAGAAATACCGCAGTAGTGTTGAATACACGCTGCGATTTTCCGAACCTGACGATCAGCTAATGCCTGTCTAACTGCATCATGTACTTGCTTGTCCAGAAATAGTATCTCTCGCGCTAGTAAAGGGCGGTTGACTCTTACGTGTGTAAATGGCGAGGTCGATGATAATGGCTAATCCAAGCTTTCAAGTGAAAATCAAGGAAGACGGGCCGGTAACGTTAGTCGTCCACGATAACGTGTCTTCTGTCGAAAAGGATACTACGTACTTCCAGTTTGATCCGAAAGCAAGCAATAGATTTAGCTTCCAGCGATATCCCCACTCCTCGGGATATGCCGGGCCGGTCGTGACCGCAGTGATCACTAACCAGTCTCCATATAATCGACAATATGGCACGTTGACTTTTTCGAGTGGTGGCGTTTTAGAGTGGTTCAGTATTGAAGACGGAGAGTCTAAGACTGTGCCGTTCACGGTGGGTGCGGAGTACACTGTATCGTTCCAGCCGTTACCGAACAGGCCGGTGATCGAGTTTGTAGAAATCGAAGCGATCAAATGCTATGTGGCTCAAGCGCATCTTACCGCAATTCGAAAAGAAAGTGTAGTAAGCGAGTTGTCTGGGTTAGATACGCCAGTCGTGAGCGATAAAGAAGCAGATGACTGGTTTGAATTGTTAGCACGCAACGCTGCGAAATGGCCAAGTATTGAAGCGGGCATGGGGCCCTTTGCACAGCTCGTAATTGAGTGTGTGGGCACCATGAAGCAGTACGCCGATGCGATTTTGGTGTTAATCAAAAGCATGCCAAGTATCCAGGATTTTAAGGACACTCTTGAGGCCTTGCCGATAGACCAGCAGGCGCGCGAAGCGGCGATGTTGAGTGATACAGACAAGGCAATAGTGGTGCTTATTGAAGAGTCGCTTGCTGAGATGTCTACCGGGTTGAATGTATTTTCTGGCGCCGGCGAAAAATTTGTTAACGAAATAAACGGGTTCAAAAACGAGCTGGAGAATGAGGTCCGACCCGTATTGAATAAGTTCGTTAAATCGCCTCAGTTGAAGGAAGCGTTGGGACCGCTTTCTGAGGCATTACTTCCGGCTGTGGGTTGGTTGCGCAAGGCGGAGGGTGGGAGCGATGCAGTGCGCCAGTTGTGGAGCGATACGGTGGCATTTGCGAAAAGGGCCGAATCGGAGATCCCCACCGCTCAAAAAATTATTAGTATTCGTAGTCTTCAACTATCACTCTTTCGTGCGCAAAGAGAGTGGAAGGGTGCTGAAAAAAGTGCTGAAGCGTTGAAGACCGTGCTGGCCATGTACGATCAAGCATGACTGTCGGCAGGGGTTGGGTTTTGTGTGTTTTTGATGTTTCAAATGATTAGTTTGGGAGATTTGATATGTCTGCTCTTATTGTTACGCAAGATGACGTGGAATGTATTAAAACTTACGTTGAAACAGGTCAGGCCCTTCCGCAAACCGAAGAATTGGTGAAGAAGGAACTTCCCGAAGGTTCCGAAGGTTTTGTGGGGGAGTTCACAAGAAAATACAGAGAGATCAAAGCGCACACCAATACGTGGACGAACGTCAAGACAACCATGACGGATGTATCCAACGAGCTAATAGCATTTGCCCGTGATATGTCCGAGTTTTGCAATGGCATTCCCAGTCAGGGTGTTGAAGGCGCGATTAGTATTATTAAAGGTCTTGATGGTTATGCAAAGGGGGGGTTTGACTCGTTGACCGATGAGCAGTTGTTGGCGTTACCTGATATTTCGTTTGAAAATGATGATGTCTTCAATCCGGACGAGGTCGGGGATGCGGACGAGGCTAAGGTTGCTACGCTGGACGAAATCGTAGAATACATCAAAACATCAATTGAAAATAAGAAACAAAGTACCAATAGCGCACTCGGTACACTAGTAGCATTCGAGAATAAGATCGGCCCCATAAAAACGTGGGTGGGTGAGAAGGTCAAGAACTTTTCAAACAATGGGCGAGACCAAGCTATCTTTGATAAATTTACCGCATTGATAAAATTTGACGCGGAGCTAAAAATCGAAAATGCGCTGGCCAAGCAAGAGATGGGAGTAACCGTCAAAAATGTGCTGTTAGTGCTAAGTGGGCCGCTTGGTATTATGGCACTGCTGGATAAGCATGAAAAGATTCAAGGCGTCGCAGAGGCAAACCGAAAGAAACGAAAAGACATGCTGCTAGCGCTTAAGCAGGCAAGCAAGATTAGAGGGGAGGTCGCAGCCCTGCATGTGTCTTTGGGGTCTCTGTTTGACGTGGTTAATAATGCCAAAGAGGGGCTTGTCCACTTGCATTCCCACTGGGATGCAGTGAAGCAGCTTGTTGATGGGTCAGTGGATAATTTTAAAAGTAAGAAGAATTACGCGACCTTGGCTAAATTTGTCGGGAAGTTGACGCTGGTCATGGAGGACTGGGATAAAATCAAAAAACACTCGACCGCACTGAAAGAGGCGTTTCGTCTCGCCTACGACGAGTAATTGACTAAGGGGTAACAGAAGATGAGTGCTTCAGACATGGCTACAAGTGTGCCAAATACCCTGGCGGTTGCACAATGCCGTCAAGTCATCACCTATTATGCAGAAATCAAGTTGTCGGATATCGATGTTGCGGTATTGAAAACTGACTTGGGAAAGCTTGTTAAGTATCTTGCTAACACGGATCAAGCAATTAACAGTGCGCTGGCAAAAACAGACGGGACATTAAAAACCAGTGAGATCAAGCAGCTGCTTGCAAACCTGGAAGGCAGCGAGAGCGAGCTGGAAACCTCAATGAGCGAGCTGAAGCACGCGGTACAGAATTTGCGAGATGAGATGGAGATTCCGCGCTACAACCTTGAAACCATGAAGTACACGGAAAACGGTGGCAGGCTAGATATCTATAAAAATGAGATCGAAGGCTTGCACTCAATGACCAAAGAAACTGGTGTCGGCGAATATGATGTGTTACTCGCCTACGAAAGGCAACTGGGTGAGACCATCAAGGCCTACCAGGAAGAAAGCATCTACGACAAGCTGCAACCCATTATCAACGATTTGGATGACAAGGCGAAGTCGTCCGATTCGCCGGCTGAGTTCAAGATGAAGATGATTAAGGGTAGCGTTGGTTTGGTTAATAAAATGCTGAAGATTGCTGACGGTGAGGTTAAGTACGATGATCTGGTCAAGGCTAGGGCGGACCTTATCAAACAACTATCGGTCTTCGAAAAACGCAACGAGGATACCGACAAAAGGTTAAAGGAAAACTATGATAAAATAGCGAGAATTCAGGATTTTGAATCGTTACGCGCCCCCAAGAAACAGTATGCAGACGAAGCAAAAAAAATAGTAAGCACCTATGATTCTTTTATCGAGTCCGTTTTTGCTGAAACGTTATCTTTCGAAGAGCAGGCGAAGAATTTCGTAGCGAAGGCGCCGCAACTGGTTAACTATGCAGCCAGCCTGGTCCAGAAATGGTCGCGTACGCATTAAGTTGTTCGAAATCAAAGCGTGCTACTCAGAAATGAAGGGGCGTGAAATGAAAGTGAATCAGCTCGATGGGTATGTGAAAAGCCTACTTAGCGATAAAACGGAGGTTTTTAAAAACTGGGTTACTTTGGATGAAAAGGCTGTCAGGGTTTTTCGAAGTTCTCAGCCTTACTATCAAGGGAAGGATGAACTGCAGAAGTTCGATACGCCGGCGTTGAAGTTGTTGGATATTTACAATATCAAATGCATTGTAAGTTTGAACGAAAATGGGCTTCAGCCTGGCGCCGACGTGACATTAAAAAATAAGGGTATTTCTTATAAATCCCTTCCCGTCAAAGATTTTTCCGTGCCGACGCTGGATCAACTTCTAACCGGGTGTGATGCCATTACAACCGCCTTGGATAAGGGTGGCAATGCCTTGGTGTATTGTGGTTATGGTCAAGGTCGTACGGGTGTAATGATGACGGCATACCAGTTGTACAGCCTGAAAAAGCCAAGCAAGGAAAAGTTTGAGGAGCTGATGCTGGTTTCAACATATGAGACAGGGCAAAGGCCTGTTCTTGAAAGTTTCCATAAAAAACTGTGCCCAGAACTTTACAAGTAACCCCGTGCGTCAAACGTTCGAGACAAGGCTGAGACGGACAATGGCAGCCCGCAATATTGCCGGCTGCCTGCGCGGCACATATAAGCAGATCAAGCGTTTAAGCCGAAATCGCTCATCTGTTTGTCGCACGGTTACGCTAAGCATTTTCCTCATCGTACAACGCTATGGAGATTGACCCATGACCCAATTATCGAGCTCCTTCTTTGGGACCCTTTCTGTACCTGGATGCTCCCTGAACTTCGGCAAGCCTATACCACCCGTTACGAAAGTTGACGAAAATGGGAACGATGTTGTGGTTGCTGTGGAAGACCCTGACCATATCTGGGTGTCGCCAGGGGTAAGTAACTCGCTGGATGTTTATTTTGAATCTTTGGGTGCTGTGGAAAACCCTGCCGATATCTGGGGGGCGGTAGGGTTAAGGCACGCGCCGGATGCTTTTTATAGTACTGAAGAGCTATTAGGGGCTTTACCAGTTTTTATCGGGGGAGGGTATAAAATATGGTTGCGAACAGGTGTTCATTGCGGTAAGTGCTTTGTTTTACGTCCTGATGGACGTGTGGCGTTGAGGCTTCCTTGGGATTTCGAAGGAAAGGATAAATTTAGTATTGCCTTTTATTCCGGTTATTCTGTAGCGAATAATTGATATGGACTTGTGCCGTACGGTGATGATTACTATAAGACTACTTTGTTGGGCGGGTCTGGGTATTTGGCTCGGCATGCTTTAACCTTAGACTTATATGATCCTGCGATACACATCGATAGTATAATATATTGTTTCGTAATCACGGTTACTGAAAAAAATCCGAAAGTGACTTTCCCTACGGTTTACAGTGCGTAAGTCTATAAGCGTAAGCTATTGCCGGGCAGCGAACGTTTCGAGTGAGTGGCTCATATGCTGCGTGAGCGTTTGTCTCCTGAGCAAATTGCCGGCAAGCTGCGCAGTATGAACATACCCAGCCTCAAAAAATGAAGGGGCGTGAAATGAAAGTGAATCAGCTCGATGGGTATGTGAAAAGCCTACTTAGCGATAAAACGGAGGTTTTTAAAAACTGGGTTACTTTGGATGAAAAGGCTGTCAGGGTTTTTCGAAGTTCTCAGCCTTACTATCAAGGGAAGGATGAACTGCAGAAGTTCGATACGCCGGCGTTGAAGTTGTTGGATATTTACAATATCAAATGCATTGTAAGTTTGAACGAAAATGGGCTTCAGCCTGGCGCCGACGTGACATTAAAAAATAAGGGTATTTCTTATAAATCCCTTCCCGTCAAAGATTTTTCCGTGCCGACGCTGGATCAACTTCTAACCGGGTGTGATGCCATTACAACCGCCTTGGATAAGGGTGGCAATGCCTTGGTGTATTGTGGTTATGGTCAAGGTCGTACGGGTGTAATGATGACGGCATACCAGTTGTACAGCCTGAAAAAGCCAAGCAAGGAAAAGTTTGAGGAGCTGGTGCTGGTTTCAACATATGAGACAGGGCAAAGGCCTGTTCTTGAAAGTTTCCATAAAAAACTGTGCCCAGAACTTTACAAGTAACCCCGTGCGTCAAACGTTCGAGACAAGGCTGAGACGGACAATGGCAGCCCGCAATATTGCCGGCTGCCTGCGCGGCACATATAAGAAGATCAAGCGTTTAAGCCGAAATCGCTCATCTGTTTGTCGCACGGTTACGCTAAGCATTTTCCTCATCGTACAACGCTATGGAGATTGACCCATGACCCAATTATCGAGCTCCTTCTTTGGGACCCTTTCTGTACCTGGATGCTCCCTGAACTTCGGCAAGCCTATACCACCCGTTACGAAAGTTGACGAAAATGGGAACGATGTTGTGGTTGCTGTGGAAGACCCTGACCATATCTGGGTGTCGCCAGGGGTAAGTAACTCGCTGGATGTTTATTTTGAATCTTTGGGTGCTGTGGAAAACCCTGCCGATATCTGGGGGGCGGTAGGGTTAAGGCACGCGCCGGATGCTTTTTATAGTACTGAAGAGCTATTAGGGGCTTTACCAGTTTTTATCGGGGGAGGGTATAAAATATGGTTGCGAACAGGTGTTCAGTGCGGTAAGTGCTTTGTTTTACGTCCTGATGGACGTGTGGCGTTGAGGCTTCCTTGGGATTTCGAAGGAAAGGATAAATTTAGTATTGCCTTTTATTCCGGTTATTCTGTAGCGAATAATTGATATGGACTTGTGCCGTACGGTGATGATTACTATAAGACTACTTTGTTGGGCGGGTCTGGGTATTTGGCTCGGCATGCTTTAACCTTAGACTTATATGATCCTGCGATACACATCGATAGTATAATATATTGTTTCGTAATCACGGTTACTGAAAAAAATCCGAAAGTGACTTTCCCTACGGTTTACAGTGCGTAAGTCTATAAGCGTAAGCTATTGCCGGGCAGCGAACGTTTCGAGTGAGTGGCTCATATGCTGCGTGAGCGTTTGTCTCCTGAGCAAATTGCCGGCAAGCTGCGCAGTATGAACATACCCAGCCTCAAAAAATGAAGGGGCGTGAAATGAAAGTGAATCAGCTCGATGGGTATGTGAAAAGCCTACTTAGCGATAAAACGGAGGTTTTTAAAAACTGGGTTACTTTGGATGAAAAGGCTGTCAGGGTTTTTCGAAGTTCTCAGCCTTACTATCAAGGGAAGGATGAACTGCAGAAGTTCGATACGCCGGCGTTGAAGTTGTTGGATATTTACAATATCAAATGCATTGTAAGTTTGAACGAAAATGGGCTTCAGCCTGGCGC
>NZ_JH650791.1:17175-32259 GCF_000259195.1 Pseudomonas donghuensis | reverse complement strand
TGGGAGCCGGCCTTGCCGGCGATGGGCTGGACACGATCACTGATCGTCAAAATACCGCTCATGCCAATCCACCAGCGGCTGTGGCGAATTGAGCTTCTGCCCGTAGATCACCGAGTACGACAGCACGTTCTGCACGTACTGGCGCGTCTCGTCGAACGGAATCGACTCGACCCAGACATCGAAACTCAGGTGGTCGGCGCCGCGCAGCCACTGGCGCACGCGGCCCGGGCCGGCGTTGTAGGCGGCGGAGGCGAGTACCCGGTTGCCGTTGAACTGGCTGTGCACCTGGCTCAGGTAAGCGGCGCCCAGCTGGATGTTCTTGTCCGGGTTGAACACCTGCGCAGGCGAAGCCAGCGGGATGCTGAACTTGCGCGCGGTCTCCTTGGCGGTGGCCGGCATCAGTTGCATCAGGCCACTGGCGCCGACGCTTGAGCGGGCGTCGTCCATGAACGCGCTTTCCTGGCGGGTAATGGCGAACACCCAGCTCGAATGCAGCCCACGTACCTTGGCTTCACGCACCAGGGTGTCGCGGTGGGCCATCGGGAAGCGGATGTCCAGGTCGTCCCAGTACTTGGCCTGGCTGATGGTGCGAATGGCCGGGAAGTACCAGCGCATGTCGTAGGCCAGCTTGGCCTGGGCGACCATCTCGTCACGGTTGAAGTGGCGGCTGACGTGGTACCACTCGCGACGCCCGTCGACAATCTGGCCGCGGGCGTGGAATTCCAGTGCGCGCTTGACCCCCGGGGTGTTGCGGACCTTGTTGACCACCTGCTGGCTCAGCACCAGCGGCTTGTTGTTCAACTGGTAAGGCGTTTGCGAGCGGTCGGCGGCCAGGAAGCCGTAGAAGTCACGCTCGCGAGCCACGGTTTTGTACAGCAGCGGGATTTGCGGGTCCTTCGGCTGTGCCAGCTCCAGGCTGCGCGCCTGCCAGTAGCGCCAGCGGTTGCTGCTGGCCAGGTCTTGCGGCAGGCGCTTGGTCAGCGCGTAGGCATCTTCCCAGCGGCCCAGGCGCAGCAGCAGGCGCAGGCGCCACTCGGTGACGGTGTTGTCGCGCAGCTCCGGATCGTAGCGGGTCATCAGGTCCAGGGCGCGCGGGTCGTAGCGGCGGGCCAGGGTCAGGCCGATCTCGCGGGCGATGGCAACTTTCTCGTCGCGGGAGAAATGCATGCGGCTGGCGTAGTCATCGAGCAGGTTCATGGCCCGCTCCGGGTCCTGGCGGGCCAGGCGGCGCAGGCCCAGGCTGACCACGTCGGACATCGCCTCGTTGACCGGGGTGAAGCGCCCGGGCTGGTTGAGCAGTTCGGGCTTTTGCGCCACGTCGATCAGCAGGCGGCCTTGCGGCGCCAGGGTGTTGAGGCTTTTGACCAGGGTATTGGCCAGCGCATAATTGCGGGTTTGTGCCGCCAGCTTGGCGCGCTCCCAGCGTTTTTGCTCGGTCAACTGGCCTTCGGCGGCCCAGCGCTCGAACAGGGCGTCGCAGGCCGCGGGTTGCGACTTGCCGACCAGCCAGAGTTTTTCTGCGCTGGCAAAGCCTTCGGCGCGCTGGCCATGGCTGAGCTGGTACTGGCCATTGAGGCAGTCCAGTTCAGTGAAATTGAGTTTCGGATCGTAGTACTTGGTAAACGTCGCCCAGTCACCACGCTCGGCCAGCCAGCGCAACCAGCGCAGCTTCATCCAGTTGGCCTGGGGCAGGTCGCCGTGGGCGCCGAGGAATTTCTCGATTTCGGCGTTGCTGGCGGTTTTCAGCCGGGCGGTCAGCTCGTCGTAGGCCAGGTAAGGCGTCAACGGGTAGTCGCGCAGGGCATCGGCATAGCGCAGGTAGGGCCCCTTGTCACCCTTGGCCAGGGCGCGTTTGGCTTCATCGTAATATTGACGTTGCTGGGTGATGTCGGTCGCCTGGGCGACACCCACCGCCGAGGCAGTGAGAAGCAGGCTGGATACGAGGTGGAGCAGGCGGCTGCGCATGAGACTTCCGGGCAGTTTGACCATGAAAAGTGACGGCGAAGCCAGCACTGTTGGAGTTGCATTGCCTTAGCTTAGCCGGTTGCCGCAGGCGGATGAAAGCATTGTGCTTGTATCTGCTTGTAAAGAAGCGGCCTGTCGTCGGAAGGTACTGAAGGACGCGCTGCTTAATGTGAAGCCGGCCCAAGTCGGGTAGAATGCGCGCCCGGTTTTTGGAGAAGATCATGACCCTGCTCAAATTAAGCGATGTGTCCCTTGCGTTCGGCGCCACGCCGTTGTTGGACAAGGTGTCCTGGCAGATCGCCCGTGGTGAGCGGGTGTGCATCATCGGCCGCAACGGCACAGGCAAGTCGAGCATGCTGCGCCTGGTCAAGGGCGATCAGAAGCCTGATGAAGGCGATGTCTGGCGTGCCCCGGGCCTGAAGATCGGCGAGCTGCCGCAAGAGTTGCCGGTGGCCGACGGCCGTACCGTGTTCGACGTGGTCGCCGAAGGCCTCGATGGCGTCGGCGCCTTGCTGGCTGAGTACCACCACCTGAGCCAGAACATCCACAGCGATGCCGACCTGGAAAAGCTCATGCACGTCCAGCACGACCTCGAGTCGCGCGATGGCTGGCGCCTGCAGCAACTGGTCGACAGCACCCTGAGCCGCCTGCAACTGCCGGCCGACAAGACCCTGGCCGAGCTCTCCGGTGGCTGGCGCCGCCGTGTGCTGCTGGCCCAGGCGCTGGTGTCCGAGCCCGACCTGCTGTTGCTCGACGAGCCGACCAACCACCTGGACATCGGTGCCATTGCCTGGCTTGAAGATGCCCTCAGCGGGTTCGGCGGTGCCGTGCTGTTCATCACCCACGACCGTTCCTTCCTGCAGAACCTGGCCACGCGCATCCTCGAACTGGATCGTGGCGGCCTGATCGACTGGAACGGCGACTACGCCAGCTTCCTGGTACACAAGGAAGCGGCACTGGCGGCCGAAGAAACCGCCAACGCGCTGTTCGACAAGAAGCTGGCCCAGGAAGAAGTGTGGATCCGCCAGGGTATCAAGGCCCGGCGTACCCGCAACGAAGGCCGTGTGCGCGCCCTCAAGGCCCTGCGCGTCGAGCGCAGCGAGCGTCGCGAGCGTCAGGGCAAGGCCAACATCCAGCTGGATGTCGCGGAGAAGTCCGGCAAGCAGGTGATGGTCCTGGAGAACGTCAGCTTCAACCATCCGGGTGGCCCGCAGCTGGTCAAGGACTTCTCCATGGTCCTGCAGCGCGAAGACCGTATCGGCCTGCTTGGCGCCAACGGTACCGGCAAGACCACCTTGCTCAAGCTGATGCTCGGTGATCTTGAGCCCACCAGCGGCAAGGTCGAGTCCGGCACCCGCCTGGAAGTGGCCTATTTCGACCAGCTGCGCCATCAGCTGGACCTGGAAAAGACCGTGATCGACAACCTCGCCGAAGGTCGCGACTTCATCGATATCGATGGCCAGAGCCGTCACGTGTTGAGCTACCTGGGCGACTTCCTGTTCAGCCCGCAGCGCGCCCGGACCCCGGTCAAGGCCCTGTCCGGTGGCGAGCGTGCGCGCCTGCTGCTGGCCAAGCTGTTCAGCAAGCCGGCCAACCTGCTGGTGCTCGACGAACCGACCAACGACCTCGACGTCGAGACCCTCGAGCTGCTCGAAGAAGTGCTGTCGGCGTTCAAGGGCACCGTGCTGATGGTCAGCCACGACCGGGCCTTCCTCGACAACGTGGTGACCAGCACCCTGGTGTTCGAAGGCGAGGGCAAGGTGCGCGAGTACGTCGGTGGTTACCAGGACTGGATCCGCCAGGGCGGTTCGCCGAAGTTGCTCGGGGTTACCGAGAGCAAGTCGGGCAAGTCCGAACTCAACACCGCTGTGGTCGAGAGCGTGGCGCCTGCGCCGATAGCGGCGCCAGTGGCTGAAACGGCAAAGAAAAAGCTCAGCTACAAGCTGCAACGCGAGCTGGAAGCCTTGCCGGGCCAGATCGATGTGCTGGAGCAGAAGATGGCGGCGGTGCAGGAAGAGATTTCTGCCCCGGCCTTCTACCAGCGCCCGATCGAGCAGACCAGTGCGGTACTGGCGAGCCTGGAGAAGATGCAGGCCGAGCTGGATGTGCTGGTCGAGCGCTGGGCCGAACTCGACAGCTGAAGGGCAGGGCCCGGCGCATGAGCCTGCGCCGGGCCCACCCGGGTGTTACTCGGCTTTTTTCTGCAGGCGTACCGCGAGCACATCGCAGGGTGCGCCGTGCAGCACGTCGTTGGCGGTAGAACCCAGCAGCAGGGCCAGGCCGTGGCGGCCATGGCTGCCGACCACGATCAGGTCGCACTTCTGGTCCTTGGCCAGTTGGTGGATCTCCTGGCGCGGCTGGCCGTAGGTCAGGTGCGAATCACCGCGGTTGATGCCCGGGTACTTGTTGAACAGACGATCCATGCGCTCCTTGGCCTGGTCGAACTGTTGCTGTTGCAGCTGGGACAGGTCCATCGGCACGTCGCCGCCAAAGGCCATGGCCATGGGCTCGACGATATGTACCAGGGAAACCTTGGTCTGTGTCGGCTCGGCCAGTGTCATGGCGCGCTTGATGACCGGATCGCATTCTTCGGTCAGGTCGACGGCAACCAGTATGTGTTCGTAGGGCATGAGAAGCTCTCCTGACAGTCGCGATAGGTAAAGTATGGTCGGTTTCAGGCTGATCGCTTCGAATCACGGCTAACCAGCTCATTTGCAACGCTTTGTGGGAACAACTGATATGACGGTCTGGGTAGTGGTGTCAATCCTTGCGCTGATTCTCAGCCCTTTGGCCTGGCTGCGTCCTTCGCGCAAGCAAAGCGGCCAGATGGCCCTGCGCATGGAAGCCCGGCGCATGGGCCTGGCCATGCAACTGGCGCCCCAGGAGTGGCCGCACTGGCTGCCCAAGGAGCCGCCCAGCCCATGCGCACAGTACCTGCGGCCACGACGCCAGGGCCGTAGCGACAGCTGGTGCTACTGGCAGACCACCCCCGGCGTGTGGCTCAACCAGTGGCGCGAGCCTTGCGCCGATGCCGCGCATGCCGAGCAGTTGGCGCGCTTGCCGGAGAGTGTCTACAAAGTCGAGGCGGGCCCGCAGATGGTTGCCTTGTACTGGGGTGAGCGCGGTGAAACGGCTGTATTGCAGGATATTGCCGCAGTGCTCAACGCCCTGGCCTGATCGCTATCAATAAAAAGCCCGATGCACAGATCGGGCGGACAGGCCAGGCAGGCCGGTGTAATGTTTCAGTCCCTTGCAGTGTAGCCATCCAGCGGCAATTTGCTGCCTACTCCCTCTCTTGTTTCGCGTTGATCGATGATCAGCGCGTGTAAGCCATTGACCACTATCGCAGCGCTGAATGGCGTGCCATCAGCAGAGCGGCCGTTTGCCCCCTGTCAGCAGAAAATGACCGGAAAGTCGCGTTTTCACGGTGCTTTTGGGTATTTGACAACGGCGATCTTTTCGTTGAATGTGTGCATACCCAAATCAAACGGGCGTATGAATTGAGCGTTTGTATTGTCAGACGGCTCTTACAGAATCCCGACTATCGCGCTGGCGGGTGTGCCTGGAGCAAGGGTTCGGCAACAACGGCCAATGGCCGGCCGGATCTTTCACCAGCGATCGGCGTGTACAGTTCAGCTTCCATATCGTGGAGATCAGTTGATGATTTACGAAGGTAAAGCCATCACGGTTAAGGCTCTTGAAAGCGGCATCGTCGAACTGAAGTTCGACCTCAAGGGTGAGTCCGTCAACAAGTTCAACCGTCTTACCCTGAACGAATTGCGTCAGGCCGTAGACACCATCAAAGCCGACGCATCGATCAAAGGCGTGATTGTCAGCAGTGGCAAGGACGTATTCATCGTCGGCGCGGACATCACCGAGTTTGTCGATAACTTCAAGTTGCCCGAGGCCGAACTGGTCGCCGGCAACCTGGAAGCCAACCGGATTTTCAGCGATTTCGAAGACCTGGCCGTGCCGACCGTTGCCGCAATCAATGGCATCGCCCTGGGCGGCGGTCTGGAAATGTGCCTGGCTGCCGACTACCGCGTCATGGCCACCAGCGCCAAGATCGGCCTGCCGGAAGTCAAGCTGGGCATCTACCCGGGCTTCGGCGGTACCGTGCGCCTGCCGCGTATCATCGGTGCCGACAACGCCATCGAGTGGATTGCCGCCGGCAAGGAAAACCGTGCTGAAGACGCGCTGAAAGTCGGCGCCGTCGATGCCGTGGTAACCCCTGAGCTGCTGCAGGCTGCGGCCCTTGACCTGATCAAGCGCGCCATCAGCGGCGAGCTCGACCACAAGGCCAAGCGCCAGCCAAAACTGGAAAAACTCAAGCTCAACGCCATCGAGCAGATGATGTCGTTCGAAACCGCCAAGGGTTTCGTCGCCGGTCAAGCTGGCCCGAACTACCCGGCGCCGGTCGAAGCGATCAAGAGCATCCAGAAGGCCGCCAACTTCGGTCGTGACAAGGCCCTGGAAGTCGAAGCCGCAGGCTTCGTCAAACTGGCCAAGACCTCGGTTGCCGAGAGCCTGATCGGCCTGTTCCTCAACGACCAGGAACTCAAGCGCAAAGCCAAGGCCCACGACGAAATCGCGCGCGACGTGAAGCAGGCTGCCGTGCTCGGCGCCGGCATCATGGGGGGCGGCATCGCCTACCAGTCGGCGGTCAAGGGCACCCCGATCCTGATGAAGGACATCAACGAAAGCGCCATCCAGCTGGGCCTGAACGAAGCCTCCAAGCTGCTCGGCAAGCGCGTTGAAAAAGGCCGCCTGACCCCGGCGAAAATGGCCGAAGCGCTGAACGCGATTCGCCCGACCCTGTCCTACGGCGATTTTGGCAACGTCGACATCGTCGTCGAAGCCGTGGTCGAGAACCCGAAGGTCAAGCAAGCAGTGCTGGCTGAAGTGGAAGGCCAGGTCAAGGAAGACGCGATCCTGGCGTCCAACACCTCGACCATTTCCATCAACCTGCTGGCCAAGGCCCTCAAGCGTCCGGAAAACTTCGTCGGCATGCACTTCTTCAACCCGGTGCACATGATGCCGCTGGTTGAAGTCATCCGTGGCGAGAAGTCCAGCGAAGTGGCGGTTGCCACCACCGTGGCCTACGCCAAGAAGATGGGCAAGAACCCGATCGTGGTCAACGACTGCCCGGGCTTCCTGGTCAACCGCGTACTGTTCCCGTACTTCGGCGGTTTCGCCAAGCTGGTCAGCGCCGGTGTCGACTTCGTGCGCATCGACAAGATCATGGAAAAATTCGGCTGGCCAATGGGCCCGGCCTACCTGATGGACGTGGTCGGTATCGACACCGGCCACCACGGCCGTGACGTCATGGCCGAAGGCTTCCCGGACCGCATGAAGGACGACCGTCGTTCGGCCATCGACGTGCTCTACGAAGCCAAGCGCCTGGGCCAGAAGAACGGCAAGGGCTTCTACGCCTACGAGACCGACAAGCGCGGCAAGCCGAAGAAAGTCGCTGACGCGGCAGTCCTCGACGTGCTCAAGCCGATCGTTTACGAGCAACGTGAAGTCAGCGACGAAGACATCATCAACTGGATGATGATCCCGCTGTGCCTGGAAACCGTTCGCTGCCTGGAAGACGGTATCGTCGACACCGCCGCCGAAGCCGACATGGGCCTGGTCTACGGTATTGGTTTCCCTCCTTTCCGTGGCGGCGCGCTGCGTTACATCGACTCGATCGGTGTAGCCGAATTCGTTGCCCTGGCCGACAAATACGCCGATCTGGGTCCGCTGTATCACCCCACCGCGAAGCTGCGTGAAATGGCCAAGAACGGCCAGAGCTTCTTCGGTTAAGCGCCCAACGATATAGAGCGAGAGTGAATATATGAGCCTGAATCCAAGAGACGTGGTGATTGTCGACTTCGGTCGCACCCCGATGGGCCGCTCCAAGGGTGGCATGCATCGCAATACCCGCGCCGAAGACATGTCCGCGCACCTGATCAGCAAGCTGCTGGAGCGCAACGCCAAGGTCGATCCGAGCGAAGTCGAGGACGTCATCTGGGGCTGCGTCAACCAGACCCTGGAGCAGGGCTGGAACATCGCCCGCATGGCCTCCTTGATGACCCAGATCCCGCACACCGCTGCCGGCCAGACCGTCAGCCGCCTGTGCGGCTCGTCGATGAGCGCGCTGCACACCGCGGCGCAGGCGATCATGACCGGCAACGGTGATGTCTTCGTCGTCGGTGGTGTCGAGCACATGGGCCACGTCAGCATGATGCACGGTGTCGACCCCAACCCGCACATGTCGCTGTACGCCGCCAAGGCCTCGGGCATGATGGGCCTGACCGCCGAAATGCTTGGCAAGATGCACGGCATCAGCCGTGAGCAGCAGGACCTGTTCGGCCTGCGTTCGCACCAGCTCGCCCACAAGGCGACGGTCGAAGGCAAGTTCAAGGATGAAATCATCCCGATGCAGGGCTACGACGAGAACGGTTTCCTCAAGGTCTTCGACTACGACGAAACCATTCGCCCGGACACCACCCTGGAAAGCCTGGCGGCCCTCAAGCCTGCTTTCAACCCCAAAGGTGGTACCGTGACCGCCGGCACCTCGTCGCAGATCACCGACGGCGCCTCGTGCATGATCGTCATGTCGGCCCAGCGTGCCCAGGACCTCGGTATCCAGCCTCTGGCGGTGATCCGTTCCATGGCCGTGGCCGGTGTCGACCCGGCAATCATGGGCTACGGTCCGGTTCCGGCGACCCAGAAAGCCCTCAAGCGTGCGGGCTTGTCCATCGCCGATATCGACTTCTTCGAGCTCAACGAAGCCTTCGCCGCACAGGCCCTGCCAGTGCTGAAGGATCTGAAAGTGCTCGACAAGATGGATGAGAAGGTTAACCTGCACGGCGGCGCCATCGCCCTGGGCCATCCTTTCGGTTGCTCCGGTGCGCGGATTTCCGGCACTCTGCTCAACGTCATGAAGCAGAATGGCGGGACCCTCGGCGTTTCGACCATGTGCGTCGGCCTGGGCCAAGGCATCACCACCATCTTCGAACGCGTTTAAGCGTTAGGCGGGTGGAAACCGGGGCCTGGTGCCCCGGTTTTTGTTTTTGCAGGAATTTTTTTTCAAGAGGGTGAGCAACATGCAGATACAACCAGGCGTATACCGGCATTACAAGGGGCCTGAGTATCGTGTGTTCGGCACCGCGCGCCATTCCGAAACCGAGGAGTGGGTGGTGTTCTACCAGGCGCTGTACGGTGAATTCGGCCTGTGGGTGCGACCGCTTTCGATGTTCCTCGAGTCGGTCGAGGTTGACGGCGAGCAAGTGCCGCGCTTTGCTTTGGTCAAGGCTGAAACCGAGCTGTTTTCCCGGCCCGATGCCGAGGGTGGCTAGAGCCCCGCGCTTGACCTCACTCTGTTGCCACTATATATAGCGGTGCCGCGTCAGGTACCTGCCGTGTTTTTATTTTCAGTATTCAGGAATTTTCCGATCCATGGGCAAATCGCTGGTCATTGTGGAATCCCCGGCTAAGGCCAAGACCATCAACAAGTACCTGGGCAGCCAGTACGTGGTGAAGTCGAGTATCGGCCATATCCGAGACCTGCCCACCAGCGGTTCGGCCAGCGCCAGCAAGGAGCCTGCCGCCAAGCGCGGCAAGGCCGCCGCAGGCGAAGCGCCGGCCCTGTCGCCAAAAGAGAAGGCGCGCAAGCAGTTGGTCGCACGCATGGGCGTCGACCCTGACCACGGCTGGAAAGCCAAATACGAGATTCTCCCGGGCAAGGAGAAGGTCATCGACGAACTGCGTCGCCTGGCCAAAGATGCCGACACCATCTATCTCGCAACCGACTTGGATCGCGAGGGGGAAGCCATTGCCTGGCACCTGCGCGAAGCCATCGGTGGTGATGACAGCCGCTACAAGCGCGTGGTGTTCAACGAAATCACCAAGAAAGCCATCCAGGAAGCGTTCTCGCAGCCTGGCGAGCTGGATATCGACCGGGTCAACGCCCAGCAGGCGCGACGCTTCCTCGATCGCGTGGTGGGCTACATGGTTTCGCCACTGCTGTGGGCCAAGATCGCCCGCGGCCTGTCCGCCGGCCGCGTGCAGTCGGTGGCGGTGAAGCTGGTGGTCGAGCGTGAGCGCGAGATCCGTGCCTTCATCCCTGAAGAGTACTGGGAAGTGCACGCCGACCTGGGTACCGCCAAGGACGCCAAGGTGCGTTTCGAAGTGGCCCGCGAGAACGGCGAAGCCTTCAAGCCGCTCAACGAAGCCCAGGCCATGGCAGCGCTGGCGCAGCTCAAGTCCTCCAGCTACACCGTGGCCAAGCGTGAAGACCGCCCGACCAGCAGCAAGCCGTCGGCGCCGTTCATCACCTCGACCCTGCAGCAGGCCGCGAGCAACCGCCTGGGCTTCGGCGTGAAGAAAACCATGATGATGGCCCAGCGTCTGTACGAAGCCGGCTACATCACCTATATGCGTACCGACTCGACCAACCTCTCGGTCGATGCGGTGGAAATGGCTCGCAGCTACATCGAAAGCGAGTTCGGCAAGAAGTACCTGCCCGAAGCGCCGATCGTCTACGGCAGCAAAGAGGGTGCCCAGGAAGCGCACGAAGCGATTCGTCCATCCGACGTCAACACCCATCCGACCAAGCTCAGTGGCATGGAGCGCGATGCCGAGCGTCTGTACGAGCTGATCTGGCGCCAGTTCCTGGCCTGCCAGATGCCACCGGCGCAGTACCTGTCGACCACCGTCAGCGTCACCGCAGGCAACTTCGAGCTGCGCGCCAAGGGCCGCATCCTCAAGTTCGACGGTTACACCCGGGTATTGCCGCAACAGAGCAAGCCGGGCGATGACGATGTGCTGCCGGAAATGAACCAGGGCGAAGTACTCAAGCTGATCCAGCTCGACCCGAGCCAGCACTTCACCAAGCCGCCGGCGCGTTACTCCGAAGCCAGCCTGGTCAAGGAGATGGAAAAGCGCGGTATCGGTCGTCCTTCGACTTATGCTGCGATCATCTCGACCATCCAGGATCGCGGTTACGTGACCCTGCACAACCGCCGCTTCTACTCCGAGAAGATGGGCGACATCGTCACCGAGCGCCTGTCCGAGAGCTTCTCCAACCTGATGGACTACGGCTTCACCGCCGGCATGGAAGAGAACCTCGATGACGTGGCCCAGGGCGAGCGCGACTGGAAAAACGTGCTGGACGAGTTCTACGGCGACTTCAGCAACAAGCTGAAGCTGGCCGAAGACGGCGAGAAGGGCATGCGTGCCAACCAGCCGACCCTGACCAACATTGCCTGCAAGGAATGTGGCCGGCCGATGATGATCCGCACCGCCTCCACCGGCGTGTTCCTCGGCTGCTCGGGCTACAGCCTGCCGCCCAAAGAGCGTTGCAAGGCCACCGTCAACCTGGTCCCGGGCGATGAAATCGCCGCCGACGATGAGGGTGAATCGGAATCGCGCGTGCTGCTCAACAAGCACCGCTGCCCGATCTGCTCGACGGCCATGGATGCTTACCTGCTCGATGAGAAGCGCAAGCTGCACATCTGCGGTAACAACCCCGATTGCACCGGCTACGAGATCGAAGAAGGCAACTACCGCATCAAGGGCTACGAAGGGCCGAGCCTTGAGTGCGACAAGTGCGGTAGCGAGATGCAGCTCAAGACTGGCCGTTTCGGCAAGTTCTTCGGTTGCACCAACGCCGAATGCAAGAACACCCGCAAGCTGCTCAAGAGTGGCGAGGCGGCGCCGCCGAAGATGGATGCGGTGAAGATGCCGGAGCTCAAGTGCGAGAAGGTCAACGATACCTACGTGCTGCGTGACGGTGCTTCGGGGCTGTTCCTGGCTGCCAGCCAGTTCCCGAAAAACCGCGAGACCCGTGCACCCCTGGTGATCGAGATCATCCCGCACAAGGATGAGATCGATCCGAAGTATCACTTCCTCTGCGAGGCGCCGAAGAAGGACCCGGACGGTCGCCCGGCGGTCATCCGCTACAGCCGCAAGACCAAGGAGCAGTACGTGCAGACCGAGGTCGACGGCAAGCCGACCGGCTGGCGTGCGTTCTATGACGGCAATGCCTGGAAGGTCGAAGACAAGCGCTGATCGCCAGGTCAGGTAAAAATCGCGGGGCAAGCCCGCTCCCACAGTGATCCCTGTGGGAGCAGGCTTGCCCCGCGATGCTTTTCAGGCCTGCAATGGTGTAAATTCACAGACCGCCTTGCAGCCTTTCGGAGGGCACCCAGATGGCCCAGGAACTCTACACCCGTACCAACCAGAAGATTTACTTCGCAGGCCTGGCCCTCGAAGCCCTTGGCAAGGCGCAGGAAAGCCGGGCCATGAATGCCCAGGCGCTGATCCAGGCCGAGCGTGAGTCGGCGCTGTTTCACCTGTACGGCGCGCTGCTGGGCTTGTGTCACGAGATTGCCGGGTTTTATCGTTTGCCCCAGGCCGGCGCACCCCGTGCCGAGCTGTTGCTGACCCGCGAAGTGCTCGAGGCTGTGGCCATCCCAGAGATGGCCGAACTGGTTGAGCTGGCCGAACAGCGCGAAACCTGGCTGGCGCAATTGCTAAGTGCTTATGCCGATTTGTTCCGACCGCCGGTCGCGAAAAAAGCGCCAAAAACCGACGTTACCCAGCCGCTGATCCAGGCACTAAGCCTCGATGAACCCGAGGCGCCAGCGCTGTCGCGCGAAGAGCTGGAAAGCTGGCGGCAGAACCTCAAGGGGCTTACGGTTCGTTTTCGTGAAGGTTTGAGTGAGTGCTGATTGGGGCGGTGGCTGGTACAATGCCGGCCTTTCGCGGAGAACAGCCCCTTATGCCAACGTCCTTTCTAGAAATTGTCGAGTTGCCTGATGGCCGGATCGAGCTGCGCCGTGCCGAGGACGAGGGTTCGTTGGTAACCCTGGATTTCTCCGAGGACGCCAAAGCCTTTTTGCAAGGTCAGCACGTGGAAGTGGCCAAGGCCATGCTCAGTGTTGGCGTGCAGATGGCCGGCAAGCTGGTAGAAGGCGAGATCGAACGCGACGAAGGGCCACGGGTCCTGCACTGATCGCCTGCATGGCTTCCTCGTCCTGAGGAAGCCTGGCGAAATCAATGGTTGAAACAGACCTGAATATCAGCCGAGGCGGATGTTCAGGCTTTGTGCGTCTCCAGCGCGAGCCGCATTGCTCAGTTGCTGGCGGGCGCTGCTGCTGACGGTGTTGAGCCAGCTGACCACGGTGTGGCTGCGGCCCAGGCGCAGGGCATCGCAGGCCAGTTGCAAGGCACTCTGGTTGCCGCGCGGTTGCAACAGCAGGATGCGCTCGCGGTTCAGCCCGGCCTCGCGCAGCCAGGCCTGGGTCAGGCTGGCAGGTGGGGCGATCAGGGTCAGCCAGCGGGCGTCATGTTCTTCGCTCAACTCGCTCAGTTCACGCAGCATCGGGGCCAACAGGCTCTGGCAGCTACCCAGTGCGCCACGCAAAGACAGCTCGCTGAAAACCTGGGCCGCGCCGGGGTGGGGCGCTGGCTTGGCGCTTTTCAGTCCGGGCAGCACCGGCTGGGCCAGGAATGCTTCGAACAGTGGCAATTGTGCTTGCAGCGGTACGTTCTGTGACGCAGGGGGGAACTGCATGATGCCTCCTTTACCGGCGTATGACGCCGACGCTCAAGCCCTCGATCACCAGCTCCTGGTCTTTCAGGTTGACTTCGATTGGGGCGAATTCGGGGTTCTCGGCAATCAGCCAGACTTTGCTGCCTTCGCGCTTGAAGCGTTTGACCGTGACTTCGTCACCCAGGCGAGCAACGACGATCTGGCCGTTGCGAGCTTCGCGGCAGGTGTGCACGGCCAGCAGGTCGCCGTCGACGATGCCGACATCCTTCATGCTCATGCCGTGAACGCGCAACAGGTAGTCGGCGCGGGGATGGAAGAACGCCGGGTTGATGTTGCAGGATTCTTCGATGTGTTGCTGGGCGAGGATCGGCGCACCGGCCGCCACCCGGCCAATGATCGGCAGGCCGCTGTCGTCGGGCTTGGCTTCAAAGCCGGGGATGCGGATGCCCCGTGACGCCCCCGGGGTCATTTCGATCGCACCCTTGCGGGCCAGGGCCTTGAGGTGCTCCTCGGCGGCGTTGGGCGATTTGAAACCCAGCTCCTGGGCGATCTCTGCGCGGGTGGGCGGAAAGCCGTTGTCTTCCAGGCAGCGTTTGATAAAAGCCAGAATCTCAGCTTGGCGTGGCGTCAGTTTTAGCATGTCGATCGCTCTGTCTTTTTATACAGTGACTGGAATTATATACAGTAGGTGGCAAGCTGCAAGCGCCACGCGCCAAGAAAAGGCGGATGGGCGCTCTCGCAGCTATGGTTTAATACGTGACCGCATGGCCGCAAAGCGGCTGCGCGGACTTGACAAATCACCGCTTTGAAACGTATGTTTCAAACAAGTGTTTGTCAGGCGGAGTAGTCATGGCCCAGTCGGAAACCGTAGAACGCATTCTCGATGCTGCCGAGCAGTTGTTCGCGGAAAAAGGTTTTGCCGAAACCTCATTGCGGCTGATCACCAGCAAGGCCGGCGTCAACCTGGCGGCGGTGAACTACCACTTCGGTTCGAAGAAGGCCCTGATCCAGGCGGTGTTCTCGCGCTTCTTGGGGCCGTTCTGCGCAAGCCTTGAGCGCGAGCTGGAGCGCCGCCAGGCCCGCCCCGAGCAAAAGCCGAGCCTTGAAGAGCTGCTGGAGATGCTGGTCGAGCAGGCGCTGGTGGTGCAGCCACGCAGCGGCAATGACCTGTCGATCTTCATGCGCCTGCTGGGCCTGGCCTTCAGCCAGAGCCAGGGCCACCTGCGCCGTTACCTTGAAGACATGTACGGCAAGGTGTTTCGCCGCTACATGCTGCTGGTCAACGAAGCCGCGCCGCGCATTCCGCCAATCGAGCTGTTCTGGCGCGTGCACTTCATGCTCGGCGCCGCGGCGTTCAGCATGTCCGGGATCAAGGCCCTGCGCGCCATCGCCGAAACCGATTTCGGCATCAATACCTCGATCGAGCAGGTCATGCGCCTGATGGTGCCGTTCCTGGCCGCCGGCATGCGCGCCGACAGCGGTGTCACTGACGAAGCCATGGCTGCCGCGCAGTTGCGCCCACGCAGTAAGTCCGGCAGCACCCCGGTCGCCGCCAAGGCCTGATGCCACGGCTG
>NZ_JH650791.1:0-17165 GCF_000259195.1 Pseudomonas donghuensis | reverse complement strand
CGGGGGGGGGGGGGGGGAGCCGCATCGGCTAAGCTAGCGCCCCATGGCCAGTCTCGATTTTCTGCATATCTCCCTTGCTGATCAATGCCTCTATGGGTTCGCCCAGGGGCAGTTGCGCCTGCGCCTTGACGTCTCCACCGCGCGCAACGGCGCCGGTGAGCTCAAGGGCTCGGGTTGCACGCCGCGGGGTCGCCACCAGGTGCGCGCCAAGATCGGTGCCGGCTTGCCGCAAGGCGCGGTGCTGAGGGGGCGGCGCTGGACCGGCGAAATCTGGTCGCCGGCACTGCACGAACACTTTCCCGGTCGTGACTGGATCCTCACGCGCATACTCTGGCTCAGCGGTTGCGAACCGGGCGTCAATCGCTTGGGGCCGGTCGACACCTTCCACCGTTATATCTACCTGCATGGCACCCCCGATAGCGAACCTATGGGCGTGCCGTTGTCCCATGGTTGCGTGCGCTTGCGCAACGCCGACCTGCTGAACCTGTTCGACCAGGTGCCGGTGCATTGCCCGGTGCAGATCGACGAAGCCGCGTGCCCCCAATGGGCCCACATCCGCGTCAACTGAAGGATCAATTATGAGTGCCAGCCTGCAAGGCTCCCTGATGGTCGACATCGCCGGTACCTGGCTGACCGCCGAGGACCGCCAGCTTTTGCGCCAGCCCGAAGTGGCCGGCCTGATCATCTTTGCCCGCAACATCGAAAGCCCGCGCCAGGTGCGTGAGCTGTGCGCCTCGATTCGCGCCATTCGCCCCGAGTTGATCCTGGCGGTGGATCAGGAAGGCGGTCGGGTGCAGCGGTTGCGCCAGGGCTTTGTGCGCCTGCCGGCGATGCGCGCGATTGCCGATAACGACAACGCCGAATACCTGGCCGAGCAATGCGGTTGGCTGATGGCCACTGAAGTGCTGGCGGTCGGTCTGGACCTGAGCTTTGCGCCGGTGCTGGACCTCGATCACCAGCGCAGTGCTGTGGTCGGCAGCCGCGCCTTCGAAGGTGATCCGCAACGCGCCACGCTGCTGGCCGGTGCTTTTATTCGTGGCATGAACGCCGCGGGCATGGCCGCTTGTGGCAAGCACTTCCCGGGTCATGGCTGGGCCGAGGCCGATTCCCATGTGGCGATTCCCACCGACGAGCGCAGCCTGGCGCAGATCCGCGCGGCCGACCTGGTGCCGTTCACTCGTTTGAGCGGGCAGTTGGCGGCAGTGATGCCGGCCCACGTGATCTATCCGCAGGTGGACAACCAGCCGGCCGGTTTCTCCCGGCGCTGGTTGCAGGAGATTCTGCGCGGCGAGCTGGGCTTCAATGGGGTGATCTTCAGTGATGACCTGTCCATGGCCGGTGCCCATGTGGTCGGTGATGCCGCCAGCCGTATCGAGGCGGCCCTGAGCGCCGGTTGTGACATGGGCCTGGTGTGCAATGATCGCGCAGCCGCCGAGCTGGCCCTGACTGCCGCCCAGCGCCTGAAAGTCAAGCCGTCGCCGCGGATTGCGCAGATGCGCGGGCGGGGCTTTGCCCGTACCGACTATCGTCAACAGCCGCGCTGGCTGGAGGCGCTTGGAGCGCTCAAGGAAGCGCAGCTGGTTGATTGATTGCAGGGCTGCGTTGCAGCCCATCGCTGGCAAGCCAGCTCCCACAGGCTCCGTGTGGGAGCTGGCTTGCCAGCGATGAGTTCACCGCGCACTAGAGCCTTGCCGCTTCCCAGGCAACGGCGCAAACAACGCATCGATATCCTCCGCCGCCAAACGCCAGTCCCCCGCCTGCCGCCCATCCAGCACGCCCGCTGCCAGCGCCGATTTCTCCTGCTGCAACTGCTGGATCTTCTCTTCCACCGTGCCCCGGGTAATCAGCTTGTAGACGAACACCGGTTTTTCCTGGCCGATTCGATAAGCGCGGTCGGTGGCCTGGTTTTCTGCCGCCGGGTTCCACCACGGGTCGTAGTGGATCACGGTGTCCGCCGCGGTCAGGTTCAGGCCGACACCGCCGGCCTTGAGGCTGATCAGGAAGATCTGCAATTGCCCGCTCTGGAAGTCGTGCACCGGTGCCCGGCGGTCACGGGTTTCGCCAGTCAGCAGGGCATAGGCGATACCGCGGTGCTGCAGTTCGGCCTCGATCAGCCGCAGCATGCTGGTGAACTGCGAGAACAACAGGACACGTCGACCTTCGGCCAGCAGTTCTTCGAGCATTTCCATCAGGCTGGTGAGTTTGCCGGAGTGGGCGCCGCGCGCGGTCGAGGCTTGGCTGTTGATCAGGCGCAAATCGCAGCAGACCTGGCGCAGCTTCAACAGCGCTTCGAGGATAATGATCTGGCTGCGCGCCACGCCCTTGCGGGTGATCTCCGCGCGTACTTTCTGGTCCATCGCCAGGCGCATGGTTTCGTACACGTCACGCTGCGCATCGCTGAGTTCGACCCAGTGAATCATCTCGGTTTTGGCCGGTAGCTCGGTGGCCACTTGCTCCTTGGTGCGGCGCAGCAAAAAAGGTTTGATCCGTGCATTGAGGTGTTGCAGGCGTTCATCGTTGCCCTGGCGCTCGATCGGCACCCGATAGTCGCGGTTGAACGCTTTGGCGTCGCCCAGCCAGCCCGGCAGCAGGAAGTGAAACAGCGACCACAGCTCACCCAGGTGGTTTTCCAGCGGGGTGCCGCTCAGGCACAGGCGCTGGCGGGCTTCGAGCTGGCGCGCCGCCTGGGCCGCCTTGCTGCCCGGGGTCTTGATGTACTGCGCCTCATCGAGGATCAGTACATGCAGCTTCAGGCCCTTGAAGTGCGACAGGTCCTTGGGCAGCAGGGCATAGGTGGTCAACAGCAGGTCGTAGTCCTGCAGGCTGCCGAAATGCTTGCGCCGGCCGATGCCTTGCAGGGCCAGCACGCGCAAGCCCGGGGCGAAGCGTTCGGCTTCGTCCTGCCAGTTGGGGATCAGGCTGGTGGGCATCACCACCATGGCCGGGCGGGTCAGGCGTCCGGCATTTTTTTCGCTGAGCAGGTGAGCGAGGGTTTGCAGGGTTTTGCCCAGGCCCATGTCGTCAGCGAGGATGCCGCCGACCTCCAGCTCACGCAGGGCCTGCATCCAGCTCAGGCCTTCGAGCTGATAGGTGCGCAGGGTAGCGTTCAGGCCTTCAGGCGTTTGCGCCGGTTGCAGGCGGATATCGCGCAGGCGCTCGGCCAGGCTGCGCACCTGCTCACCGCCTTGCCAGCTCAACGGCAGCTCTTCCAGGGCATTGAGGCGCGTGGCGTCCAGCGTCGGCAGGCGCACGCTGGTTTCGCCGGGTTCACGCAGGTAAAAGTCGCCCAGGGTTGCCAATACCGGCTTGAGGCGACCGTAGGGCAGGGCCACTTGCAGGTTGCGCCGCACTTCACCCACAGGCGCGGGAATCTGTACCAGCAATTGTTCGTCGTCCCGGCGCTTGTGCAACTGCGCAGGGTTGAGCAGTTCCGGGTGGCTGCGCAGCACGTTGAGCAGAATCGGCAGCAGGCTCAGGCGCTGGCCATTGACCTCGATACCCAGTTCCAGGTCGAACCAGTCCCGGCCGCTGGCTTCGTCGATCTGTGCGTACCAGTTGTCGACCTCGGCAAGATTGAAGGCGAAGTCGTCGGTGTACTCGATCTCCCAGCCTTGTTCGCGCAGGGTCGGCAGGTCATTGAGCATGAAGCGTAGCCAGGCTGCTTCGGAGGCCAGCTCAAGCAGGTCGCCGGCGCTCTCCGGCAGGGCTTTGCTCTGCCGGGTGGCGATCTTGAAGCCCAGGCGCTGGAGCGTCTGGCGGATTTGGCTTTCGGCCTCGGCGTGGCGCTGCAGGCGTTGGCTGCCAGTACTCTCCAGGCGGCTGACGTCCTTGACTTGCCTGCCGCTGGCGCGAATGCCGTCATAGTTGAACGACAGCGCCGCCCGGTGCTGGTGCTGGCGCTGCATCCTGCCGGTTTGCGGCACGTAGGCGCTGAACTCGTGGCTGCCCAGAATCAGGTGAGGCGTGGGGGCAATACCATCGTTAGGCATCGGGTTACTGCTCCATCATCTCCGCAGGCGCAGTGGGAGCGCTGGCTGGCCGATTGGCCGTGACCTTGAGCAGCAGGGCCAGGTGGCCGCCGTCGAGGAAGGTCAGTTCTCCATTCTTGATGGTGCTGTTGCTCTGCTTGAGCGGTTCGCTCAAGGTCACGCTGCCGTTGCCGTCGAACTGGTTGACCCAGAAACTGGCATCAACGGCGATGAAGCGTTCTTCCTTGACGGTCAGGTTGCCCTCGATGGGGAACTGGCCGAAGTGTTCTTCGCCGTCGCTGATCGCCACTGTGCCGGCATCTTGTTTCCAGGCTTTGTGCAGCAGCACGGTGTACTGGTTCGGGTCGGCGGCAAGCTTGGCCGCCTCGTCGGTGAGCGCTGGTTGGCGCAGGTCACCCTCGGCGACGATCTGGGCGCCATTGCGCCAGTCTTCCGGGGCCGACTTGCTGGTAATCGCCGGCACGGCGTTCTGCCGTACCAGGATCATTTCGACCTGATAGGCGCCATTGGCAAATGCCGTCGGGGCAATCAGTGCCAGCAGCAGGGTCAGGCTACGCGTTGCACGCATGGATCTTCCTTCACGCAGATTGTGGGGTCAGGCGCTCGAACAGCGCCTCAAGGTTGTTGAAGCGTTCTTCCGGGCGCTCCATCGGCACCAGGAACTTGAACTGGGTGGCGCCTTCGAACTTGTAGCGTTTGGGCTGGCCCTGGATCAGCTTGATCAGCACCAGCGGATCGACCGGGGTCTGGGCTTCGAATTCGATCTTGCCGCCGTTGGGGCCGGCGTCGACCTTCTTGATGCCGAGTTTTTCTGCCTGCAGCTTGAGCAGGGTCAGGCGCACCAGGTTCTTGGTCGGTTCCGGCAGCAGGCCGAAACGGTCGATCATCTCTACCTGCAGGTCCTTCAGGCCGTCTTCGTCCACCGCCGAGGCGATGCGCTTGTAGAGGATCAGCCGCGCATGCACATCCGGCAGGTAGTCCTCGGGAATCAGTGCCGGCAAGCGCAGGTTGATTTCCGGGCCGCCGCCCAACGGCTGGTCGAGGTTTGGCTGGGTGCCCTTGCGGATGGCCTTGACCGCGCGTTCGAGCATTTCCATGTACAGGGTAAAACCGACCGCCTGGATCTGCCCGCTCTGGCCTTCGCCGAGCAGCTCGCCGGCGCCGCGGATCTCCAGGTCATTGGTGGCCAGGACAAAGCCAGCCCCCAGGTCCTGGGTGTTGGCGATGGCTTCCAGGCGCTTTTCGGCGTCCGGGGTGATTTGCTGGCGCGGCGGGGTGAGCAGATAGGCATAGGCCTGGTGGTGACTGCGCCCGACCCGGCCGCGCAACTGGTGCAACTGCGCCAGGCCGAACTTGTCGGCACGCTCGATGATGATGGTGTTGGCGCTCGGCACGTCGATGCCGGTCTCGATGATGGTCGAGGCGATCAGCACGTTGAAGCGCTTGTGATAGAAGTCGCTCATCACCTGTTCGAGTTCGCGCTCGCGCATCTGCCCGTGGCCGATGCCGATGCGTGCTTCCGGTACCAGTTCGGCAAGGTCGGCGGCGCATTTTTCGATGCTCTTCACATCGTTGTGCAAGTAGTAAACCTGGCCGCCGCGCAGCAGTTCACGCAGCAGCGCCTCCTTGACCGTGCTCTTGTTCTGCTCCATGACGAAGGTACGCACCGACAGCCGGCGCGCCGGCGGCGTGGCGATGATCGACAGGTCGCGCATGCCGGCCACGGCCATGTTCAGGGTGCGCGGGATCGGCGTGGCGGTCAGGGTGAGGATGTCCACCTCGCTGCGCAGGGCCTTGAGCTGCTCCTTCTGGCGCACGCCGAAACGGTGCTCTTCGTCGATGATCACCAGGCCCAGGTCCTTGATCTTGACGTCGTCCTGCAGCAGCTTGTGGGTGCCGATGACAATGTCGATCTTGCCTTCGGCCAGGTCCGCCACCGCTGCGGCGACTTCCTTGGGCGACTTGAAGCGGCTCATCACCTCGACCGTTACCGGCCAGTCGGCGAAGCGGTCGCGAAAACTGTTGTAGTGCTGCTGGGCGAGCAGAGTGGTCGGCACCAGGATTGCCACCTGGCGGCCGCCGTGCACGGCAATGAAGGCTGCGCGCATGGCCACTTCGGTCTTGCCGAAGCCGACATCGCCGCACACCAGGCGGTCCATCGGCTTGGCCGCGAGCATGTCCTCGCGCACCGCTTCGATGGCGCTTTGCTGGTCCGGGGTCTCCTCGAAGGGGAAGCCGGCGCTGAAGGTGGCGTAATCCACCGACGGGTCGGCGAAGGCATAGCCTTTGCGCGCGGCGCGGCGGGCATAGATGTCGAGCAGTTCGGCAGCGACATCACGTACCTGTTCGGCGGCCTTGCGCTTGGCTTTTTGCCAGGCTTCGGAGCCGAGCCGGTGCAGCGGCGCCAGGGCGTCGTCGCTGCCGGTATAGCGGGCGATCAGGTGCAGGTTGGCCACCGGCACGTAGAGCTTGGCGCCCTCGGCGTATTCGAGGGTGAGGAACTCGGCGGCCTGGTTGTCGATTTCCAGGGTCGCCAGGCCCAGGTAGCGGCCGACCCCGTGATCGATATGCACCACCGGCGCGCCTTCACGCAGCTCGGTGAGGTTCTTGATGACGGCATCGTTATTGGCGTCGCTGCGCTTGTCGCGGCGCCGGCGCTGCATTACCCGTTGACCGAACAGCGGGCTCTCGGCGACCAGGGCGATGGCCGGGTCATCCAGCAGCAGGCCTTCGTCCAGCGGTGCGATGGTGATCGCCAGGCGCTCCTTGCCGGCAACGAAGGCACTCCAGCTGTCGACGGTTTGCGGGCGCAGCTTCAGGCGCTCAAGCAGCTCCAGCAGCACTTCGCGACGGCCCGCCGACTCGGCGGTGAACAGCACGCGGCCAGAGAACTGCTCAAGAAAGCCCGACAGCGCTGCCAACGGCTGGTTGGCCTTGGCTTCGATGGCAAGGTTGGGCAGGACCTGGGCCGGGAAGCGCTCGCGGCCGACGCCGCTGTCGACGTCGTCCTGGCTGACCACCACGCGCGGCCAGCTCTTGAGCCGGGCGAAACAGTCCTCAACCGGCAGGAACAGTTCGGCGGGCGGCAGCAACGGTCGCGCCGGGTCGATGCGGCGTTCCTCGTAGCGGTTGCGCACATCGCTCCAGAAGTGCTCGGCGGCCTGTTCGACGCCCGGCAGGGAGAACACCTGGGTGTCCTGGGGCAGGTAGTCGAACAGGGTCGAGGTGTCTTCGAAGAACAGCGGCAGGTAGTACTCGATACCGGCTGGGGTGATGCCGCTGGAGAGGTCCTGGAAGATCGGGCTGCGGCGGAAGTCGACGTCGAAGCGCTCGCGAAAGCGTGCCTTGAAGCGCGTCACCGCCTCTTTTTGCAGCGGGAACTCGCGGGCCGGCAGCAGCCGCACCGAGTCGACCTTGTCGATCGAGCGCTGGGTTTCCGGGTCGAAGGTACGCAGGGTCTCGATTTCGTCATCGAACAGGTCGATGCGGTACGGCAGCTTGCTGCCCATCGGGAACAGGTCGATCAGCGCGCCGCGTACGGCGAACTCGCCGTGCTCGTACACGGTATCGACGCAGCGGTAACCGCTGGCTTCAAGGCGCGTGCGCATCTGCTCGACATCAAGCTTCTGGCCGATGTCCAGCACCAGGCTGCTGCCGAGTAGAAAGCGCGTCGGTGCCAGGCGGTGCAGGGCCGTGGTGATCGGCACCACGAGAATGCCGTGATCAAGCTCCGGCAGCCGGTACAGGCTGGAAATGCGCTGGGAGATGATGTCCTGGTGCGGCGAGAACAGGTCGTAGGGCAGGGTTTCCCAGTCAGGGAAGGGCAGTACCGGCAGCTCGGGCGCAAAAAAACGCAGCTCCTGCTCGAGGCGGTCAGCGCTCTGGCTGTCGGCGGTCAGCAGCAGGGTGAAGCGTTTGGCGGCGCTGGCCGCTTCGGCAATCGCCAGGCTCAGGGCGGCGCCCGGCAGGTTGCCCCAGGTTTGTTTGCCGGCAGTGGCCGGCAGGTGCGGTAGACGCAGAACAGGCACGGGAGGTCGAGCTCCAAGCGTTGCGACAAAGACGCCAATTGTACCGGGCGCAGGCCCGCGCTGTCAGGTTTGTGCAGGCTAAAAGCATGTAGTGGATTGTCGGCGACAGGCGCTCATTGCCCGATGGGCTGCGGGGCGTCATAATGTAGCCCCTTTTTTCTGTCCCTACATGTGGAAGGTTCCCGTGACTCAGAAGCCCGACCAGTGTCTTGGTGAGTGGATTGATCGTGAAGCGCTTGCAGAAGCGATGATCCCGCTTATCGGTCAGCTCTACCGCAATAACAATGTGGTGAGCTCGATCTATGGCCGTAGCCTGATCAACCGCTCGGTGATCTCGATCCTCAAAGCGCACCGCTTTGCCCGTCATCGCCAGACCGACGAAACCGAACTGTCTGTACACGAGACATTCCCGCTGCTCAAAGCGATGAGCGAGCTGAAACTGGGCGCCGCTTCGGTCGACCTGGGCAAGCTGGCCAACAAATTCAAGCAAGAAGGCAACGGCCGTAGCGCCGAGCAGTTCGTGCGCGAAGAAATGGCTGACGTGGTTGGCCAGCAAAACGCTTCGGCGCGCAAAGGCACCGACGTTGTCCTCTACGGCTTCGGTCGTATCGGCCGTCTGCTGGCGCGTATCCTGATCGAGAAAACCGGTGGTGGCGACGGCCTGCGTCTGCGCGCCATCGTCGTGCGCAAAGGCGCCGAGAACGATCTGGTCAAGCGTGCCAGCCTGCTGCGTCGTGACTCGGTACATGGCCCGTTCGATGGCACCATCACCATCGACGAAGCCAACAACACCATCACTGCCAACGGCAACCTGATCCAGGTTATCTACGCCAAGAACCCGAGCGAAGTCGACTACACCCAGTACGGCATCGAGAATGCCCTGATCGTCGACAACACCGGTGTATGGCGCGACGCCGACGGCCTGGGCCAGCACCTGGCCTGCCCGGGCGCTGCCCGCGTGATCCTCACCGCACCTGGCAAGGGCGCGCTGAAGAACATCGTGCATGGCATCAACCATGGCGAAATCAGCGCTGATGACAAGATCATCTCCGCGGCTTCCTGCACCACCAACGCCATCGTTCCGGTACTGAAGGCGGTCAACGACAAGTTCGGCATCATCAACGGTCACGTTGAAACCGTTCACTCGTTCACCAACGACCAGAACCTGATCGACAACTTCCACAAGGGCAGCCGTCGTGGCCGTGCCGCGCCGCTGAACATGGTTATCACCGAGACCGGTGCCGCCACTGCAGCCGCCAAGGCACTGCCAGTGCTCAAGGGCAAGCTGACCGGCAACGCGATCCGCGTACCAACGCCGAACGTGTCGATGGCTATCCTCAACCTGAACCTGGAAAAAGCCACCAGCCGCGAAGAGATCAACGAGTACCTGCGCCAGATGGCCATGCACTCGGACCTGCACAAGCAGATCGACTACGTGAGCTCCCAGGAAGTGGTCTCCACCGACTTCGTCGGTTCCCGCCACGCCGGTGTGGTCGATGCCGAAGCCACCATCTGCAACGAAAACCGTGTTGTCCTGTACGTCTGGTACGACAACGAATTCGGTTACAGCTGCCAGGTAGTGCGCGTGATGGAAGACATGGCTGGCGTCAATCCGCCTGCTTTCCCACGCTAAGCTTGGCTTGGTTGTGAAAGACGGGAACCTCAGGGTTCCCGTTTTTTTTGCCTGAAATTTCCAGGAGGCTGGATGCGTAGAACAGTGTTGATAGGCGCGTTGCTGAGTCTGGCCGGGTGCGGGCAGGGCAACACCCTTGAACGCATCAGTGGCCCGACCATGGGTAGCAGCTACACCGTGCAGTATGTGCGCACGCCCCAGGGGCCGGCGCCGGAGCAGGTCAAGCGCGAGGTGGAGCGGATTCTCGAAGGCATCGACAAGCGATTTTCCACCTACCGCAGCGACTCGCTGATCGAGGCCTTCAACAGGCTGCCGGCCAACAGCTGCCAGTCGATGCCGGCCGATGTGCTGGCGCTGGTGCGGGTTGGCGAGCAGCTGGCGCAGCAGAGTGACGGGGCGTTTGACCTGACCGTGGAACCCTTGCTCGACCTGTGGGGCTTCGGCCCGCAGTCACGCAGGGAAAAAGTACCGGATGCCCAGGCCCTGGCCGCCACGCGCCAACGGGTCGGGTATGGGCATTTGCGCATAATCGGTGAGCAGCTGTGCAAGGATGCACCGGTGGAAGTCGACTTCAACAGCATCGCTGCCGGGCATGCGGTGGACCTGCTGGTGGCGCGGCTAAAAGCCCTGGGCATCGCGGATTTGCTGGTCGAAGCGACCGGTGAACTCAAGGCGATCGGACGCAAACCTGATGGCAGCAAATGGAAGGTGGCCCTGGAGCTGCCGGGTGCTGACCGCCAGATTGCCCAGCAAGTGCTGGCCGTGGACGGTTTTGGTGTGTCGACCTCCGGTGACTATCGCAATTATTTCGAGGAGAATGGCCTGCGCTATTCACACACCTTCGATGCGCGCCTTGGGAGGCCGGTGAAACACGACCTGGCGGCGGTGACGGTATTTGACCGTTCGACGCTGATGGCCGATGGGTACTCGACCTTGCTGTTGATCCTCGGGCCCGAGCAAGGCTGGGAGTTTGCCCTCAAACACGGGATTGCCGCGGTGTTCGTGACCCGGGTTGCGGAAGGTTTCGTCTCCCGAAGCACGCCGGCGTTTGTCCAGGTGAACAAGCAGTAACCAGTTTTTGTGGGAGCTGGCCTTGCCAGCGATGCAGGCGACGCGCAATCGCTGACACTGCGCTGATGCCATCGCCGGCAAGGCCGGCTCCCACAGGGTTTGTGTAAATGACATGTAGTGCAGAGAAAAATAGCCTACGACGCGACCAAGGGTTAATGTGCGCGGCGTTCAAGCTTGATTAGACTGCACCCGAATTTTTTCATGGCGCCGCTGGCGGCATGAGGTAGCCCCGCCCGCCGATGTGGCGCGCAGGCCTGTTCTGAAGGAGTACGCATGGCTGTCTACAACTACGACGTAGTGGTGCTGGGTTCCGGCCCCGCAGGAGAAGGGGCGGCAATGAATGCTGCCAAAGCAGGACGCAAGGTGGCGATGGTCGATAGCCGTCGCCAGGTCGGCGGCAACTGCACCCACCTGGGCACCATCCCGTCCAAGGCCCTGCGTCACTCAGTGCGCCAGATCATGCAGTTCAACACCAACCCGATGTTCCGGGCCATTGGTGAACCGCGCTGGTTCTCGTTCCCTGACGTACTGAAAAGCGCCGAGAAGGTGATCTCCAAGCAGGTTGCCTCGCGCACCGGCTACTATGCGCGCAACCGCGTCGACGTGTTCTTCGGCACCGGCAGCTTCGCCGACGAGCAGACCATCGAAGTGGTCTGCGCCAACGGCGTGGTCGAGAAACTGGTGGCCAAGCACATCATCATCGCCACCGGTTCGCGCCCGTATCGCCCGGCCGATATCGATTTCCACCACCCGCGTATCTACGATAGCGACACCATCCTCAGCCTCGGCCACACCCCGCGCAAACTGATCGTCTACGGCGCCGGCGTGATTGGCTGTGAGTACGCCTCGATCTTCAGTGGTCTGGGTGTGCTGGTGGAGCTGGTGGACAACCGCGCTCAGTTGCTGAGCTTCCTCGACTCGGAAATTTCCCAGGCGCTGAGCTACCACTTCAGCAACAACAACATCACCGTTCGCCACAACGAAGAGTACGACCGTGTCGAAGGCCTGGACAACGGTGTGATCCTGCACCTCAAATCCGGCAAGAAGATCAAGGCCGATGCCTTGCTCTGGTGCAACGGCCGTACCGGCAATACCGACAAGCTGGGCCTGGAAAACATTGGCATCAAGGTCAACAGCCGTGGTCAGATCGAAGTCGACGAGAACTACCGCACCCACGTGCCGAACATCTACGGTGCCGGTGATGTGATCGGCTGGCCGAGCCTGGCCAGTGCCGCCCACGACCAGGGTCGCTCGGCTGCCGGCAGCATCGTCGACAACGGCAGCTGGCGGTTCGTCAATGATGTGCCGACTGGCATCTACACCATTCCGGAGATCAGCTCGATCGGCAAGAACGAGCAGGAGCTGACCCAGGCCAAGGTACCTTATGAAGTGGGCAAGGCCTTCTTCAAGAGCATGGCCCGGGCGCAAATCGCCGGTGAGCCGCAAGGCATGCTGAAGATCCTGTTCCACCGCGAAACCCTGGAAATCCTTGGCGTGCACTGCTTCGGCTACCAGGCGTCGGAGATCGTCCACATCGGCCAGGCGATCATGGATCAGCCGGGTGAGCGCAATACCCTGAAGTACTTCGTCAACACCACCTTCAACTACCCGACCATGGCCGAAGCCTATCGGGTAGCGGCTTACGACGGCCTCAACCGGCTTTTTTGAGCGGCTCCGGCCGGTGGCCTGAGCCGGCCGGGGAGACCGATTTCAGCGATTCTCGAGGGTGGCGCTGGCCAAACCGGGAAAGTCTGTAATCAGGCTGTCTACGCCGAAGTCGGCGAGCCTGCGCATCAGCGCCGGCTCGTTGACTGTCCACACCGACACGTGCAACCCCTGGCGCTGAGCCTTGATCAGGCGCTCGGGGGTGCACAGTGTCCAGTTCAACGCCAGCAAGTTGCAGTCATAGTTCTGGGCGACCTTCAGTGGGTCGAGCCAGGCGTATTCGGCGACCAGCCCCCTGGCAATATCCGGTGTCAGCTCAAGCGCTGCGCCCAGCACTTCCCGTGAGCTTGAGGTAATGGTGATCTTGTCGAGCAGGCCGAACTGCTGGGCCATTTCGCGGATTGCCAGCACGGTGGTGGCGGCGCGGGTGCGCGAGGCACTCTTGACCTCCAGTTGCCAGTGCTCGAAGTCGCACTTTTCAAACAGTTCTTCAAGGCGCGGGATAGGGCAGGGCGAGACCCAGCCCGGGCCGCCCTTGCGTGCGTCATAGGTCGCAAGATCGGCCGCGAAATGCTCGACCACTTTGCCGCGCCGGCCCGTGGTGCGCTTGAGGCTCGGGTCATGGATCACCATCAGCTGGTTGTCGGCTGACAGGTGCAGGTCGAGTTCGCAGCGACGCACGCCGTGCCCGAGGCACTGCTGGAAGCTGGCGAGGGTGTTTTCGGGGGCTTCGCCCTTGGCGCCGCGGTGGCCGTAAATCGTGGTCACGTCTGTTCCTTCAACAAATAAGTGAAACTCAGGAGGCGCTTGGGTCGTTCTGTTCCAGGGCCTGGCGTCGTTGTTGCGCTTGGCGTTGCAGGATGTAGCGGGCCAGCAGCTGGCGCTGGGCATCGGTGGTGTCGATGAACTCGGTGCCGACCTCGTACTGGCCGTCGGCGTTGCGATCGCAATGGGTGACTTTGGCGCGCAGCAACAGGCCCAGGGCCTGGGGCATCAGCACCATCTTCACCGCGACGCAGGTGTCAGCAGCCAGCGGCTCGGCCTGGCTGAACTCGATGCCGCCTTCGGACAGCACCACCGCTTGCGGCGCGCTCAACTGCCCGAGCAAGGTCTGCGCGACCACGGCGCTGAGCAGGTCGATGCGTTTGTTCTGGGCCTTGAGAAAGGCGGCCAGGGTGCGGTCCTTGTCACTGAGCTGGCGCAGCAGGTGTTGGGATTCGAACTCGCTCAGGTGCAATTCACTGAGCAGGTTGAACAGCGGCGAAGTATCTTGCAACAAGTCCGTGCCAAGCGCTTCGGCGGCGCTCAACGGGCTAATTTCCAGTGCGATCCGATCCTCGATACGGTAGTATTCGCGGCGATCTTCTTCATCTAATGTCGACATGGCGAACCCATGGTAGCGGCGGTGGTCTGAGTGTAAAGCTGCTATTCAAGCCCCGCCACAAGGACGTTCCTCTTTCATCCGAACAAGCCCCGACATGTTCAGACCTCTCTTCGTATTCATCGGCACGCGTTATACCCGTGCCAAGCGTCGCAACCACTTCGTCTCGTTCATTTCCCTGACCTCGATGATCGGCCTCGCCCTGGGCGTTGTCGTGATGATCGTGGTGTTGTCGGTCATGAACGGCTTCGATCACGAGATGCGCACCCGGGTGTTGGGCATGGTGCCCCACGCCACACTGGAAACCGGCCAGCCGATCAACGACTGGCCGGCCCTTGCCAGTCAAGTAAAGCAGAACCCGCAGGTTCTGGCGGTGGCGCCTTTCACCCAGATGCAGGGCCTGCTGACCCATGACGGCAAGGCGCAAAAGGTGCTGCTAAACGGCATCGACCCGGCCCAGGAACGCCAGGTCTCGATCATCGACGACTTTATCCGCGAGGGTAAGCTCGATGACCTGGCCCCCGGCGAGTTCGGCATCATGATCGGCGACAAGGCGGCCACCAAGCTGGGTGTTGGCGTCGGCGACAAGCTGACCTTCGTCGCCCCCGAAGTCACCGTGACCCCGGCCGGCATGTTCCCGCGCATGAAGCGCTTTACCGTGGTCGGCATCTTTCATGTCGGCGCCGGTGAGATCGACGGCTACCTGGGCCTGACCAACCTCTCGGACCTGTCCCGCCTGCACCGCTGGAAGGCCGACCAGGTCCAGGGCCTGCGCCTGAAGTTCGACGACCTGTTCCAGGCGCCGCGGGTGGCCTGGGACATCGCCCAGAAGCTCGGCGAGCAGGAGTTCTATGCCCGCGACTGGACCCGCAGCCACGGTAACCTGTACCAGGCGATCCGCATGGAAAAAGCCATGATCGGCCTGCTGTTGCTGCTGATCGTCGCGGTGGCGGCGTTCAACATCATTTCCACCCTGGTGATGGTGGTAAACGACAAGAAGGGCGATATCGCCATCTTGCGCACCCTGGGTTCGACGCCCGGGCAGATCATGGCCATTTTCATGGTTCAGGGTACGGTGATCGGTGTGGTCGGCACCCTGATCGGCGCGCTGGTGGGCATCTTCGCCGCGCTCAATGTCAGCGCCGCGATCGCCGGCATCGAAACCCTGATCGGGCACAAGTTCCTCAATGCCGACGTCTATTTCATCGACTACCTGCCCTCGCAGATCATGGCCGAGGACGTGTGGATGGTCTGCGGTGCGGCATTGGTCCTGAGTTTCCTCGCCACCCTGTATCCGGCCTGGCGTGCGGCACGCACCCAGCCTGCGGAGGCGCTACGTTATGAGTGAGTTGGGCATGAGTGATAAAGCAGTGCTGAGTTGCCGCAACCTGGGCAAGTCCTACGAGGAAGGCCCGGAGAAGGTCCAGGTGTTGTCCGGCTTGCAGCTGGAGCTGCACCCGGGCGAGCGGGTGGCGATCGTCGGTAGTTCAGGTTCGGGCAAGAGTACTTTGCTCAACCTGCTCGGCGGCCTCGACACCCCGTCCGAAGGCAGCGTCTGGCTGGCCGGCGAAGAGCTCTCGGCGCTGGGCGAACGCGCCCGTGGCCTGCTGCGCAATCGCGCCCTGGGCTTCGTCTACCAGTTCCACCACCTGCTGCCGGAGTTCACTGCGCTGGAGAACGTGTGCATGCCGTTGCTGATCGGTCGCACCGCCATTCCCGAAGCACGTGAACGTGCCCAGGCGCTGCTCAAGCGCGTGGGCCTGGGGCATCGCCTGAGCCACAAGCCGGCCGAGCTGTCCGGTGGTGAGCGCCAGCGCGTGGCCATCGCCCGGGCCCTGGTCAACCGGCCGGGGCTGGTCATGCTCGACGAGCCGACCGGCAACCTCGACCATCACACCGCCCAGGGCATCCAGGACCTCATGCAGGAGCTGAGCAGCGCCTCGCAGACAGCCTTCCTGGTGGTGACCCACGATCTCAACCTGGCGCGCCAGATGGACCGAGTGCTGCGCCTGGATGACGGGCACCTGGTACCGATCTGATTGCCCGCGCAACGTGCCCGCCACCGTTAGGCGGGCACCTGGTTCCTTTTCTTTACCCGGGTGCTTTCGTTCATGTTCAGACCCTTGTCTATTTTCATCGGCGCGCGCTACACCCGCGCCAAGCGCCGCAACCATTTCATCTCGTTCATCTCCATGACCTCGATGATCGGCCTGTCCCTGGGCGTGCTGGCGATGATCGTGGTGCTGTCGGTGATGAATGGCTTTCAGCGCGAAATGAGTTCGCGCATCCTCGGCATGGTGCCGCACGCCAGCGTGCTCGGTGCCCAGCCGCTGGATGACTGGCGGCCAGTGGCGGCCGAAGCCTTGAAGAACCCTGAAGTGATTGCTGCCGCGCCGCTGACCGAGATGGAAGGCATGTTGTCCTACAAGGGCTCGATGCAGCCGATCCAGGTCAGCGGCATCGACCCGGCCGAGGAGGGCAAGGTCTCGATCGTGGCCCAGCATATCGTTCAGGGTCGCCTCGAAGACCTCAAGCCGGGCGAGTTCGGCGTGGTCATCGGCGAAATCACGGCACGGCGTTTTCGCCTCAACGTCGGCGACAAGCTGACCCTGATCGTGCCGGAAGTCAGCAGCGCGCCAGGTGGCATCACCCCGCGCATGCAGCGCCTGAACGTGGTTGGGGTGTTCAAGGTGGGCGCCGAACTCGACGGCTCGCTGGGCCTGATGCACATGGCCGACGCCGCGCAGATGCAGCGCTGGGCGCCGAACCAGGTGCAGGGCGTGCGCCTCAAGGTCAAGGACCTGTACGCCGCGCCGCAGGTGTCCAAGGCGATTACCGCGAGCCTTGGCGAGCAGTACCGCGCCGATGACTGGACCCATACCCAGGGCAGTCTGTTCAGCGCCATGAAGATGGAAAAGACCATGATTGGCCTGTTGTTGCTGCTGATCATCGCCGTGGCGGCGTTCAACATCATTGCCACGCTGATCATGGTGGTCAACGACAAGGGCGCCGACATCGCCATCTTGCGCACCATCGGCGCGACGCCGGCGCAGATCATGGGCACCTTCATGGTCCAGGGCAGCCTGATCGGTATCGTCGGTACCTTGATTGGCGGCGTGCTCGGGGTGATCGCGGCGCTGAACGTCAGCCAGATCGTCGGCTGGCTGGAGCGCGTCAGCGGCCAGCATATCTTCACCTCGGACGTGTACTTCATCAGCACCTTGCCGTCCGAGCTGCAGTGGGGCGACGTGGCGCTGATCTGCAGCGCCGGCTTGATCATGAGCTTCCTGGCGACGCTGTACCCGGCGTGGCGGGCATCGCAGGTGGAGCCGGCGTACGCCTTGCGTTACGAGTGATGACAGGTGCGGCCGCGCTGCGGCCGATCGCCGGCAAGGCCG
>NZ_JH650790.1:19449-33803 GCF_000259195.1 Pseudomonas donghuensis | reverse complement strand
TACGCAGGTAGGGGTTTTGTCTTTCTGGCTGTTGCACAACACAGTCAGGCTCCCCGAGCATGATAAGGTTTCCCCCTGCCCGCACAGCCTCAAGGATGCCCAATGCCGCACGCAAACCCACTCATACCAGGTTTCATGGTGGTTCACGGCAACCGCCTGGATGAACTGCGCAGCCTGGTGGTGAGCTGGATGCGGCGTTACCCGCTGGCACCGTTGGAAAACGAAATCGCCCTGGTGCAAAGCAACGGCATCGCCCAGTGGCTGAAGCTGGCCTTGGCCGAAGACCCTCAAGACGACGATCAAGGCGGCTGCGGTATCGCCGCCGCAGTCGAGGTGCAGCTGCCCGGCAGTTTCATGTGGCAGCTGTACCGCAAGGTGCTGGGCCGCGAAGAAATCCCCGAGGTATCGCTGCTCGACAAGGCGCCGCTGACCTGGCGTTTGATGCGCCTGCTGCCGGAGGTCATCGACAAACCGCACTTCGAGCCCTTGCAGCGCTTTCTCACCGACGACAACGACCTGCGCAAGCGCTACCAGTTGGCCGAACGCCTGGCCGACCTGTTCGACCAATATCAGGTGTATCGTGCCGACTGGCTCAAGGACTGGGCAGCCGGTCGCCATGTGCTCAATACCGCCCGTGGCGAATCAAAACCACTGCCGCCCGCCAACTGCTGGCAGGCCGAATTGTGGCGCGCCTTGCTGCTGGATGTCGGAGAAGAGGGCATGGCCCAGAGCCGCGCCGGTGTCCATCAACGCTTCATCGAGCGCATCAACAGCCTGGAGCAGGCACCGCCTGGCTTACCGTCACGGGTTATCGTTTTCGGCATTTCCTCGCTGCCCGCCCAGGCGCTGGAAGCGCTGGCCGGCCTGGCTCGTTTCAGCCAGGTGCTGCTCTGCGTGCACAACCCCTGCCGTCATCACTGGGCCGACATCGTTGCCGACAAGGACCTGCTACGTCATCAATACAAGCGCCAGCAGCGCAAGCAGGGCATGCCCAGCCTGATCGACGCCGAAACCCTGCACCAGCACGCTCATCCCTTGTTGGCCGCCTGGGGCAAGCAGGGCCGCGACTACATCAACCTGCTCGACAGCTATGACGACCCTGGCAGTTATCGCGCAGCCTTCAGCGACGGGCGCATCGACCTGTTCAGCGACAACGAGCCCAAGAGCCTGCTCAACCAGTTGCAGGACGACATTCTTGAATTGCGTCCGCTGGCTGAAACCCGCGAGCGTTGGCCAGACGTCGACCCAGGCAAAGATCGCTCGGTACGTTTCCATGTCGGCCACAGCCCGCAGCGTGAAGTGGAAATCCTCCACGACCAGTTGCTCGCCCGTTTCAGTGCCGACCCGACGCTGCGCCCCCGTGACATCATCGTCATGCTCCCGGACATCAATACCTATGCGCCGCACATCCGCGCCGTGTTCGGCCAGCTGGACCGCAACGACCCACGCTTCATCCCCTTCACCCTGACCGACCAGGGCCAGCGTGGCCGCGACCCGCTGCTGATTGCCCTGGAACACCTGCTGAAGTTGCCCGACAGCCGTTTCGCGGTCAGCGAGATCCTCGACCTGCTGGATGTGCCCGCCTTGCGTGCGCGCTTCGCCATCAAGGAAAGCGACCTGCCAACCCTGCACCGCTGGATCGAAGGCGCCGGTATCCGCTGGGGGCTGAACGCCGAGCAACGCGCCGGCCTCGGCTTGCCGGCAAACCTCGAACAGAACAGTTGGCGATTCGGCTTGCGACGCATGCTGCTGGGGTACGCCGTCGGTGTCGGTGAAGGGTGTGATGGTATCGAGCCATTCGATGAAATCGGCGGCCTGGATGCTGCCTTGATCGGCCCGCTGGTGGCCTTGCTCGACGCTCTGGAAATCGCCCACGAACAACTGTCTCAAGCGGCAACGGCGGCCGAGTGGGGTGAGCGCCTGCATGCCTTGCTGCAAGTGTTCTTCTTCGCAGAAACCGAGCATGACGACTATCTGCTGGTGCAACTGCAGACCTTGCGTGAAACCTGGTTGCAGACCTGTGAATCAGTCGGCCTGCAAGACTTGCTGCCGCTCACCGTGGTGCGTGAAGCCTGGTTGGCCGGGCTCGACCAGGGCCGCTTGTCCCAGCGCTTTCTTGCCGGTTCAGTGAACTTCTGCACCCTGATGCCGATGCGCGCAATCCCGTTCAAGGTGGTCTGCCTGTTGGGCATGAACGATGGCGACTATCCTCGTGCGCAACCGCCGCTGGACTTCGACCTGATGGGCAGTGACTACCGTCCGGGTGATCGTTCGCGGCGTGAGGACGACCGTTACCTGTTGCTCGAAGCGCTGCTTTCGGCCCGTGACCAGCTGTACGTCAGCTGGGTCGGGCGCAGCATCCGCGACAACAGCGAACGCCCGGCCTCGGTGCTGATCGGCCAGTTGCGCGACCACCTGGCTGGCGGTTGGCGTCTGGCCGGCGCTGCCGCTGGCGGCAAGCTCAATGCCGGTGAGCAGTTGCTGCATGCCCTGACCGTGGAGCATCCATTGCAGCCCTTCAGTGCGCGCTACTTCCACAAAGGCAGCGGCCTGTTCAGTTATGCCCGCGAGTGGCGCACGCTGCATCTGCCTGACGAACAACAGCTCAAGCCAGAGGATGAGCTGCCGCCGTACAGCAGCGATGAACCGCTGACCCTGACCTTGCTGCAGGACTTTCTCCGCCATCCGCTTCGGCACTTTTTCAGCCAACGCTTGAAAGTGTTCTTCGAGTCGGTGGAAGCGCCGTTGGCCGATGAAGAGCCGTTTGTGCTCGATGCCCTGCAGCGCTACAGCCTGAGCGAAAGCCTGCTGGCCGCAGCCCTGGCCGACCCGCAAGACAGCGAGCGGGCACTGACCACCCAGGCCCGGCGTTTGCAGGGCTACGGGTTGTTGCCGCTGGCAGGCTTCGGAGATTGCCTGCAGGCCGAACTGATCGAGCCGTTGCCCGGCGTGCTGCAGCGTTATCAACAGTTGCTGCAGCAATGGCCGATGCCTGTGGACAACGCCCTGCCAATCCGTTTCGAGTACCGCCAGCTCAAGCTCGAAGGTTGGTTGGGCCGGGTCTATCAGCGTGAAGATGATTCGCTGCTGAGCATCACGACCTTGCCCAACGGCATCAGCAATGGCCGCACCCTCAAATGGCACCGTCTGACGCCGACCTGGGTCATGCACCTGGCGGCCTGTGCGGTTGGCCTGAAGCTGCATAACGCGGTGGTCGCCACCGACATCACCCTATTGCTCGCGCCCCTGGAGCAGGCCCGCGCCGCCGAGCTGCTGGGTGATCTGTTGCTGGCCCGCCAGGCCGGTATGAATGCGCCCCTGCCGGTAGCCGTCAAGACCGCCTTTGCCTGGCTGGCCCAGAGCGATCCAGACAAGGCCCTGGCCGCGGCGACCAAGGCTTACGACGGCGATGGCCAGAATACCTTTGGCGAGCGCAGCGAAAGCACCGCGCTGGCCCGGCAGTTCAGCGATTTCGCGGCACTCAGTGCCAGTGAAGAGTTCGAAGGCTGGTGCGAAGCCCTGTACCGCCCGATGTTCGAAGCGCCCTGGCAGACGCTGGGCAAAGAGGAGAGCGCTCGATGAGCCTTGCTGTTGCCCCAGCCCCCCTGGCCCTGACCTTTCCCCTGCACGGCAGTCAGCTGATCGAAGCCAGCGCCGGGACCGGCAAGACCTTCACCATCTCGGCGCTGTACCTGCGCCTGGTGCTTGGTCATGGCGGCGAGCAGGGCTTTGGCCGCGAGCTGTTGCCACCCCAGATCCTGGTGGTGACCTTCACCGACGCCGCTACCAAGGAACTGCGGGAGCGTATCCGCACCCGCCTGGCAGAAGCCGCGCGCTACTTCCGTGGTGAATTGAGCGAAGCCGATCCCTTGCTCCAGCAACTGCGCGATGACTATCAGCCGTCGCTGCGGGCCGCCTGTGCCAACCGCCTGGATATGGCCGCGCAGTGGATGGACGAAGCCGCGGTATCGACCATCCACAGTTGGTGCCAGCGCATGCTGCGCGAGCATGCCTTCGACAGCGGCAGCCTGTTTACCCAGACCCTGGAAACCGACCATAGCGACCTGCTGGGCCAGGTCATGCGTGATTACTGGCGACGCTTCTGCTACAGCATGCAGGGCGATGCGCTGGCCTGGGTACGCACCCATTGGGTCAGCCCTGAAACCTTGCTGCCCCGGGTGCGCGCGCTGTTCGGGCGCCAGCACATCGACAGCAATGAAGAAGAGCCGCAGGCGCTGATCGACGCGGTGCTGGAGCAACGCGCTGAATTGCTGCGCACACTCAAGGCGCCCTGGGCGCAATGGTCCGGCGAGTTGCTGCAGATCTGTCGTGAGGGCCTGGCCGCCAAGCAGGTCGACGGGCGCAAGATGCAGGCGCGCTACTTCGAGCCCTGGTGTGAAAAGCTCAAGGCCTGGGCCGAGGACGATCAGGCGTTGGAGCTGGACCTGGGTACCGGCTTCAGTCGCTTTACCCGCGCCGGCATGGCTGAAGCCTGGAAGGGCGAAGCGCCAAGTCACCCGGCATTGCAGGCAATGGAAGGTTTGCGTGATCAGCTCCAGGGGCTGCCCACTCCCGATGCCTGTCTGCTCGAACATGCCGCCGCCTGGGTTGGCGCACGCTTCGAACAGGAGAAACGCCGCCGCGCCGAGATGGGTTTCGACGACATGCTCCTGCGCCTCGACCATGCGCTGCATGGCGATGCTGGCGAGCGCCTGGCCGGGCTGATCCGCGAGCAGTTCCCGGTGGCACTGATCGATGAATTCCAGGACACCGACCCGGTGCAGTACCGGATCTTCCAGCGCATCTACCGGATTGAAGAGAACGTTCGCGACACCGGCCTGTTCCTGATCGGCGACCCCAAGCAGGCGATCTATGCCTTCCGCGGCGCCGACATCTTCACCTACCTGGGGGCACGACGGGCCACGGCCGGGCGCCTGCACAGCCTCGATACCAACTACCGCTCAAGCCAGGCCATGGTCACGGCGGTCAACCATGTGTTCATGCAGGCCGAAGTGCGCGAGCAGGGGCGTGGCGCCTTCCTGTTTCGCGACGGCAGCGACAACCCGGTGCCGTTTCTCGAGGTCAAGGCCAAGGGCCGTAGCGAGCAGTTGCAGGTCGATGGCTCGCCGGTACCCGCACTGAATCTCTGGCAACTGAGCAGTGAAGAGCCGGTGTCCGGCGCCGTTTATCGCCAGCAACTGGCCGCCAGCTGCGCCAGTCAGATCGTCGCCCTGCTCAATGGCGGGCAGCAGGGGCGCAGTGGTTTCGTTCAGGCTGATCAGCCACTGCGCGGCTGCCTGCCGTCGGACATCGCCATTCTGGTACGCGATGGCCGCGAGGCGCAGTTGATCCGAGCCGAGCTCGCGGTTCGCGATGTACGCAGCGTGTACCTGTCGGACAAAGACTCGGTGTTCGCCGCCCAGGAGGCCCATGACCTGCTGGCCTGGCTCAAGGCCTGCGCCGAGCCGGACGCCGAGCGCCTGCTCAAGGCCGCGCTGGCGAGCATCACCCTCAACTTGCCGCTTAGCGCCCTGGCACAATTGAACCAGGATGAGCGGGTCTGGGAGCGCTGGGTCATGCAGTTCCGCCAGTACCGGCTGATCTGGCGCAGCCAGGGGGTGTTGCCGATGCTGCGGCGCCTGCTGCACGACTTCGACCTGCCGCAGGTGTTGATCGCCCGCAGCGATGGCGAGCGGGTGCTGACCAACCTGCTGCACCTGGCCGAGCTGCTGCAACAGGCGGCTACCGAGCTCGATGGTGAGCAGGCGTTGATTCGTCATCTGGGCGAACACCTGGCCAGTTCCGGGCAGGCCGGCGAGGAGCAGATCCTGCGCCTGGAAAGCGATGAGCAACTGGTCAAGGTGGTGACCATCCACAAGTCCAAGGGCCTGGAGTATCCCTTGGTGTTCCTGCCCTTCATCTGCACCAGCAAGCCGGTGGATGGCTCGCGCTTGCCACTGGCCTGGCACGACAGCGAAGGCCAGGCACACCTGACCCTGACCCCGGATGCCGACCAGATCGCCCTGGCCGACGATGAGCGCCTGGCCGAGGACTTGCGCCTGCTGTACGTGGCACTGACCCGCGCCCAGCATGCCTGCTGGCTTGGTGTCGCCGACCTTAAGCGTGGTACCGGCAAGACCTCGACCTTGCACCGTTCGGCCCTGGGTTACCTGTTGGGCGGCGGCAGCGCCTTGCCAGCCTCGACCCAGTTGGGCGATTGGCTGCAGGCTTTGCAATCCGGTTGCCCATCCATCGCCAGCATCGCTTTGCCAGTGCCCGATGAACAGGCCTACAGCGCCCCACGCAACCAGACCGAACTGCTGCCCGCACGCCAGCCCAAACGCCGGGCTGCGGAAAACTGGTGGATCGCTTCCTACAGCGCCTTGCGTATCGGCGAAGAGGCCATGACCCTGGCGGCCGACAGCTCCCAGGCGCAACAACTGCTTGATGACGAGCGGCCCGATCTGCAGCAGTTGCGTGAAGTCATGCCCGGCAGCGGTGATATTCATCGCTTCCCCCGTGGGCCGAACCCCGGCACCTTCCTCCACGGCCTGCTCGAATGGGCCGGGCATGAAGGTTTCGCCCAGGTCAGCGCTGCCCCCGAGCAATTGACCCGTACCGTTGGCCAGCGCTGCAACCGCCGCGACTGGACCGGCTGGATCCCGACCCTCAGCAAATGGTTGCAGCAATTGCTCGAGCAACCCATGGCCCTGGCGCCTGACAGTTCGCCGTTGTCCTTGAGCCAGTTGGACCAGTACCAGATTGAAATGGAGTTCTGGTTTGCCAGCCACAAGGTCGATGTCGGCAGGCTCGATCAACTGGTGTGCGAATACACCCATCAGGGCGTCGCACGCCTGGCCGCGCAACCGGCGCTGCTCAATGGCATGTTCAAGGGCTTTATCGACCTGGCCTTCGAACATGACGGCCGCTACTACGTGGCGGACTACAAATCCAACTGGCTCGGCCCTGATGACCAGGCCTACAGCGAACTGGCCATGGAAGGGGCAATCCTCAGCCACCGCTACGACCTGCAGTACGTGCTCTACCTGCTTGCCCTGCACCGCCAGTTGCGCGCACGGCTACCCGGTTATGACTACGACCGGCATGTCGGCGGCGCGCTGTTCATCTTCCTGCGCGGTGTCGATTCGGCATCCCGCGGCTTGTATTTCGCCAAGCCACCGCGTGAGCTGATCGAGCAGCTCGACGCCCTGTTCCGCGGTGTCAGCACCCCGCAACAACACGACCTGTTTCTCGGAGACGCACCATGAGCCGTAGCCTCGACGACCTGTTGCCGACGCCGCTGGATGCCCGCCACCTGGCGGCGCTGGAGCCGTTGGGCAAGAGCGCCGACCTGCTTGCCTTGCTTGATCGCTGGGTCGAACGGGGCTGGCTGCGTGCGCTGGATCGTGCCTTTGTGAGTTTTCTCGGCGAGCGCGACCCGGGCGGCGAACCCCTGGTGTTGCTGGCGGCGGCCCTGGCCAGCCATCAACTGGGCCATGGCCATGTGTGCCTGGACCTGGGCGAAACCCTGGCCGAACCGGATTTCGCCCTGTCGCTTCCGCCCGAAGGCGATGCCCTGGCCGGGCCGTTGCTGTTGCCATCGCAACTGCTTGAGCGCCTGGCGCTCGACACCTGGCTGCAGCAACTGAGCCGCAGTCGCCTGGTGGCCCATGGCGGCAGCGATGAAGACAGCGCGCGCCCGCTGGTGCTCAACGGCCAGCGCCTGTACCTGCGCCGTTATTGGGCCTACGAGCGGCGGATCGACAACGCCTTGCGCGAGCGCCTGCAGCAGGTCGAGCCAACCCCGGTGGACCTTTGCGCGCGGTTGGCGCAACTGTTCGACGGCGGTGCGCCCACTGGCCAGGTGGATTGGCAAAAGCTCGCTTGCGCCCTGGCTACGCGCAGCGCTTTCAGCATTATCACCGGCGGGCCGGGCACCGGCAAAACCACCACGGTGGTGCGTTTGCTGGCTTTGCTGCAAGCGCCCGCCGTCGAGGCCGGCCGCCCGCTGCGCATCCGCCTGGCAGCGCCGACCGGCAAGGCCGCCGCGCGCCTGACCGAATCCATCGGCCAGCAGGTCGAGCGCCTGGCGGTGGCCGCCGAGGTTCGTGAGAACATTCCCACCGACGTCTCCACCGTCCACCGCCTGCTCGGCAGTCGCCCGGGCTCGCGGCATTTCCGTCACCATGCCGGTAACCCGCTGCCGCTGGATGTGCTGGTGGTCGACGAAGCCTCGATGATAGACCTGGAGATGATGGCCAACCTGCTTGGCGCCTTGCCACCTCACGCACGCCTGGTGCTGTTGGGCGACAAGGACCAGCTGGCCTCGGTGGAGGCCGGTGCGGTATTGGGTGACCTGTGCCGCGATGCCGAAGCCGGGCGCTATAGCCCCGAGACGCAGGCCTGGCTGGAGCAGGTCAGTGGCGAAGCCCTGGCCGCCAGCGAGCTGCTGCCTGGCAGCGCCGGGCAGTATCCCCTGGCGCAGCAAGTGGTGATGTTGCGCTACTCGCGGCGCTTCGGCGAAGGCAGTGGCATCGGCCAGCTGGCGCGCCTGGTCAACCGCCAGGATGCCGAACAGGCACGGGCCCTGCTCAACCAGAAGCAGGACGATGTGTTTGCCCTGAGCCTGCGCGGCGAGCAGGATCGCAACTTCGATCGCCTGCTGCTCGAAGGCCTGGGCCGCGGCAACGCCGGGCCCCAGGGCTATCGCAGCTACCTGCAGACCCTCCGCCAGCAGCGCCCGCCACTCGGCACGCCGGTGGAGGATCCGCGTTGGGAGACCTGGGCCATGCAGGTGCTGCAAGGCTTCGAGACCTTCCAGTTGCTCTGCGCCGTGCGCAAGGGGCCCTGGGGTGTCGAGGGCCTGAACCAGCGGGTTGGCCGGGTACTCGGCGCCGCCGGGCTGATCGACAGTGAACAGCCCTGGTATGAAGGCCGTCCGGTGCTGATGACCCGCAACGACTACGGTCTGGGCCTGATGAATGGCGATATCGGCATCGCCCTGCGCCTGCCGGACGAGCAGCATGACGGGCAGCACGTGCTGCGCGTGGCTTTCGCCCGCAACGACGGGCACGGCGGTGTGCGTTTCGTACTGCCCAGCCGCCTCAACGAAGTCGAAACGGTATTCGCCATGACCGTGCACAAGTCCCAGGGCTCGGAGTTCACCCATACTGCGCTGGTGCTGCCGGACGCCCTGAACCCGGTGTTGACCAAGGAGTTGATCTACACCGGTATCACCCGGGCCAAGACCTGCTTCAGTTTGATCGAGCCGCGCCAGGGCGTGTTCGAGGACGCGGTGCGGCGCAAGGTCAAACGGATCTCCGGGCTGATGCTGGAGCAGGTATAACCACGGCGATTCGGCCTTTTACCGGATCATCGGCGGGCTGCTGCCTCGCTGGAAAATCGGCCTCTGTGCTATCGTTGCGGCATCATCCTGCATGGTCTTAAGAGATTTCCTTCATGAATCTGGCCGCCCCGACATCGGGACGCGTGAGGAGCCTGACGCGTTCGCTGCTGACCGCATTGTTGTTGCTGTTCGCGTCGCAGGCCGGTGCCGAGGCTGGATCCACTTCGAACTTGGCCGAGCAGCGGGCCAAGGCCGTCACCCAGGTGGTGCTGGGTATCCTCAGCTATGCACGCTGGCCGGTTGAACCGGTGCAACTGCGCTTGTGCCTGATCGGCCCGACCGAATACGCCGACGACCTGGTCAAGGGCACTACCCAGGCCACCGGCCGCCCGGTACAGGTGCGCCGCTTGCTGGCCGACGACCCGCGTATCGCCAATGAATGCGATGCGATTTATATCGGCAAGCTCAGCCAGGACGAACGCGCCCGGCTGTTCACTGCAGTGAGCGGCCATCCGGTCCTGAGCATGAGCGAAGCCGACGACCCGTGCACGGTTGGCAGCCTGTTCTGCCTGCGGGTCAGCGACCGCCAGGTGGCCTTTGACGTCAACCTCGACTCGGTGGCGCGCAGCGGCGTGCGCATTCACCCCAGTGTGCTGCAGCTATCGCGGCGACGGGCGGCGCAACCATGATTGGCTTTGGCAAGGGGCGCGAGCGCCCGACCCTGCGTGCCGTCCTCGGACGCCGCCACCTGAGCGTCGCGCTGCTGGCGGTCGGCCTGGCCGGCGTTTCCCTGACCGTGCTCGGCGTATTGGCCTTGCGCGTGTACGCCAATCACAACCTGCACCTGATTGCCCGTTCGATCAACTACACCGTGGAAGCGGCGGTGGTGTTCAACGATGCCGGTGCGGCCAACGAGGCGCTGGCACTGATCGCCACCACTGAAGAGGTGGCCGATGCCAAGGTTTTCGATGATGACGGTGTACTGTTGGCCCGCTGGCAGCGCAGTGAGAGCGGCTTGCTGGCGCAGACCGAGCAAGTGATTGCCCGCAGCCTGCTGGAAGAACCGATCGTCTTGCCGGTGCTGCACCAGGGCCAGCAGGTCGGGCACATTGAACTGGTGGGCCAGGGCGGTAGCCTGGTGCGCTTCCTGCTCAGTGGCCTGGCCGGCATCCTCCTGTGCACGGCACTCAGTGCTTTTAGCGCCCTCTATCTGTCGCGGCGGATGTTTGGCGATATTGTCGGGCCTCTGCGCAGTCTGGCCAATGTCGCTCATGCCGCGCGCCGCGAACGTAGCTTCGACCGCCGTGTGCCAGCGGCGCAGATTGCCGAGCTCAATGAACTGGGCAATGACTTCAACGCCCTGCTTGACGAGCTGGAGTCCTGGCAAAGCCACCTGCAAAGCGAAAATGAAAGCCTTGCCCACCAGGCCAGCCATGACAGCCTTACCGGTCTGCCGAACCGGGCGTTTTTCGAGGGCCGCCTGAGCCGCACCCTGCGCAATGCCGACAAGCACCAGGAGCATCTGGCACTGTTGTTTCTCGACAGTGACAACTTCAAGGAGGTGAACGACAGTTTTGGCCATGCCGCGGGCGATGAAGTGCTGATCAGCGTAGCCATGCGGGTGCGCGCGCAACTGCGCGAGAATGACTTGGTTGCCCGTCTGGGTGGGGACGAGTTCGCGGTGCTGCTGGCGCCGCTGCACACGCGCGAAGATGCCTTGCGCATTGCCGAGAAGATTGCCGCCAGCATGAAGTTGCCGATCCGCCTGAGCGAAGGGCGGAGCATCATTACCTCGCTGAGTATCGGCATCGCCTATTTCCCCGATGACGGCCGCAGCCCGTCAGATCTGCTCAATGCCGCCGATGCGGCGATGTATCAGGCCAAGCGCAACCTGCGCGGGCAGGGGCAAATGGCAGAGACGGAGCGCTCTGCCCATCACGTAAAAAACAGGAGCTGAACCGTGATTCACCTGAGCCAACGTCTACGTTTTCACGTTATCTGCCTGGTCCTGGCGCTGTTCGCCCTGGGCGGTTGCCAGAGCGTGCCGCCCAAGGGCCTCACTGCCGAACAGATTGCCTTGCTCAAGCAAGAGGGCTTCCAGCTCACCGATGAAGGCTGGGAGTTCGGCCTGTCGAGCAAAGTGCTGTTCGGCAGCGATGTCGACACCCTCAACGCCCAGAGCCGGAGCATTGTCGAGCGCATTGGCAAGTCGCTGCTGTCGGTGAACATCCAGAGCGTGCGCGTCGATGGCCACACCGATGCTTCGGGCCGCGCCGCTTACAACGAGCAGTTGTCCACGCGCCGGGCACAGAGCGTGGCCAAGGTGCTGATTGCGATTGGCATGCGTGCCGAGAACGTCGAAACCCGTGGCCTGGGCAGCAGCGAGCCGGTGGCCAGCAACGACACCCGCGCCGGACGCCTGGAAAACCGCCGGGTGTCGATCGTGGTCGCCTCCGACTGAATCAGTCGGCAAAGCTCATCGTGCGCGATTCGCCCATCAGCAGCGGGGTGTTGCGCTCGGTGACATTGCGGATGTAATCCCATAGCAGGGTAATCCGCTTCAGTTTCCTCAAGTCTTCGCGGCAGTACATCCAGAACTGCCGGGTAATCGCCACCTCCTCCGGCAGAATCGCCACCAGGCGCGGATCCTGCGCGGCCAGAAAACACGGCAGGATCGCCAGGCCGCGCCCCTGCTGGGCCGCGACGTACTGGGCGATCACGCTGGTGCTGCGCAGGTTGGCGCTGGCGGCCGGGATCAGGTTGGCCAGGTACAGAAGCTCGGAGCTGAAGGCCAGGTCGTCGACATAGCTGATGAACTGATGCCGGGCCAGGTCGCTGCTGCGGGTGATCGGCTCGTGGCTGTCCAGGTATTCCTGGGTCGCGTACAGGCGCAGGCGGTAGTCGCACAGCTTGCAGCATACGTACGGCCCATGTTCCGGGCGCTCCAGGGCGATGACGATGTCGGCCTCGCGCTTGGACAGGCTGATGAAGTGCGGCAGCGGCAGGATGTCCACCGAGATCGCCGGGTAGGCGTCGACGAAATGGCTCAGTTGCGGGGTGACAAAGAAGCTGCCGAAGCCCTCGGTGCAGCCCATGCGCACATGCCCCGACAGCGCCACGCCGGAGCCCGACACCTGTTCGCAGGCCATGTGCAGGGTGCTCTCGATCGACTCGGCATAGCTGAGCAGGCGCTGGCCCTCGGCGGTAAGGACAAAGCCGTTGGTCCGTGATTTTTCGAATAGCAGGGTGCCCAGTGCCACCTCCAGCGAACTGATCCGCCGCGACACGGTGGTGTAGTCGACACCCAGTCGTTTGGCCGCGCTGCTGGCCTTGCGGGTGCGCGCCACTTCGAGAAAGAACTTCAGGTCATCCCAGTTCAACGACCCCAGGGAAGTGATGTTTTTTTGCATGTTGGTCCGGCTTTTATGTGCGTTCTTATTAGATGTTTGCACATCTATACTCCAAAAAAGCCCTGGACCCAAGCGCCCGCTGTGGCTGACCCGGCGGCGTCGATCTCTCCCTAACAACAATTTCAGGAGAACGCACATGAACGCATCCCTTACTTCCGGCCAGACCAAGGTCGAGCAGGTCAAGCTGCTGATCGATGGCCAATGGGTCGAATCGAAAACCAGCGAATGGCGTGATGTGGTCAACCCGGCCACCCAACAAGTGCTGGCCCGTGTACCCTTTGCCACCGCCGAAGAAGTCGACGCCGCGATTGCCGCCGGCCAGCGTGCGTTCAAGACCTGGCGCGACACCCCGATCGGCGCGCGCATGCGCATCATGCTCAAGCTGCAGGCGCTGATCCGTGAACACTCCAAGCGCATCGCCGTGGTCCTCAGCGCCGAACAGGGCAAGACCATCGCCGACGCTGAAGGCGATATTTTCCGCGGCCTGGAAGTGGTCGAGCATGCCAGCAGCATCGGCAGCCTGCAGATGGGCGAATTCGCCGAGAACGTCGCCGGTGGCGTCGATACCTATACCCTGCGCCAGCCGATCGGCGTTTGCGCCGGTATCACCCCGTTCAACTTCCCGGCGATGATCCCGCTGTGGATGTTCCCGATGGCCATCGTCTGCGGCAACACCTTCGTGCTCAAACCGTCCGAGCAGGACCCGCTGTCGACCATGATGCTGGTGGAGCTGGCAATCGAAGCCGGTGTGCCGGCCGGCGTGCTCAACGTCGTCCATGGTGGCAAGCAGGTGGTCGATGCCCTGTGCACCCACAGCGATATCAAGGCCATCTCGTTCGTGGGTTCCACCGAAGTCGGCACCCACGTCTACAACCTGGCGAGCCAGCACGGCAAGCGTGTGCAGTCGATGATGGGGGCCAAGAACCACGCGGTGGTGCTGCCGGACGCCAACCGCACGCAAACCCTCAACGCCCTGGTCGGTGCCGGTTTCGGGGCGGCCGGTCAGCGCTGCATGGCCACCTCGGTGGCGGTGCTGGTGGGCAAGGCCCGCGAGTGGCTGCCGGAGCTCAAGGAGCTGGCCTCCAAGCTCAAGGTCAACGCCGGTAGCGAGCCGGGCACCGATGTCGGCCCGCTGATTTCCAAGCGCGCCAAGGAACGGGTGCTGGGCCTGATCGAAAACGGCATCAAGGAAGGCGCCACGCTTGAGCTCGATGGCCGCGAGGTCAGCGTGCCGGGCTACGAGCAAGGCAACTTCGTCGGCCCGACCCTGTTCTCCGGGGTGACCACCGACATGCAGATCTACACCCAGGAAATCTTCGGCCCGGTACTGGTGGTGCTGGAAGTCGACACCCTCGACGAAGCCATCGCCCTGGTCAACCGCAACCCCTTCGGCAACGGCACCGGCCTGTTCACCCAGAGCGGCGCGGCGGCGCGCAAGTTCCAGACCGAGATCGACGTCGGCCAGGTCGGCATCAACATCCCGATTCCGGTGCCGGTACCGTTCTTCAGCTTCACCGGCTCGCGCGGCTCCAAGCTCGGCGATCTGGGCCCGTACGGCAAACAGGTGGTGCAGTTCTACACTCAGACCAAGACCGTCA
>NZ_JH650790.1:0-19439 GCF_000259195.1 Pseudomonas donghuensis | reverse complement strand
GGTGGTGCAGTTCTACACTCAGACCAAGCCCGTCCCCAGCCGCTGGTTCGATGATGACAGCGTCAACGATGGCGTGAACACTACCATCAGCCTGCGCTAAGGAGTTCATCATGCGTATCGCATTCATCGGCCTGGGCAACATGGGCGCGCCCATGGCCCGTAACCTGATCAAGGCCGGGCATCAGCTGAACCTGTTCGACCTGAACAAGACCGTGCTGGCTGAACTTGCCGAGCTCGGCGGACAGATCAGCAGCTCGCCGCGTGACGCCGCGCAGCAGAGCGAGCTGGTGATCACCATGCTGCCAGCTGCTGCCCACGTGCGCGGTGTGTACCTCAACGAAGACGGTGTGCTGGCCGGTGTCAAGGCCGGTACCCCGGTGGTCGACTGCAGCACCATCGACCCGCAGACGGCCCGCGATGTAGCGGCTGCTGCGGCCAAGCAGGGCGTCGACCTGGCCGACGCACCGGTGTCCGGTGGGACTGGCGGCGCCGCAGCCGGCACCCTGACCTTCATGGTTGGCGCCAGCGACGCACTGTTCGCCACCCTGCAGCCGGTGCTGGCGCAGATGGGCCGCAACATCGTCCACTGCGGCGATGTCGGCACCGGGCAAATCGCCAAGATCTGCAACAACCTGCTGCTGGGCATCTCCATGATCGGCGTGTCCGAGGCCATGGCCCTGGGTAACGCGCTGGGGATCGACACCAAGGTACTGGCCGGGATCATCAACAGCTCAACCGGCCGTTGCTGGAGCTCGGACACCTACAACCCGTGGCCAGGCATCATCGAAACGGCCCCGGCATCGCGTGGCTATACCGGTGGCTTCGGTGCCGAGCTGATGCTCAAGGACCTGGGGCTGGCGACAGAAGCCGCACGTCAGGCGCATCAGCCGGTGATTCTCGGCGCGGTGGCCCAGCAGCTGTACCAGGCCATGAGTTTGCGCGGCGAGGGTGGCAAGGATTTCTCGGCGATTGTCGAAGGTTATCGCAAGCCCGAGTAAAAAGAGCATCGCCAGCAAGGCTGGCTCCCACAGATACTGCGCACACCTAACTCTGTGGGAGCTGGCCTTGCCAGCGATGGGCTGCCAAGGCAGCCCCGGCGGTCAGGCAAAAACGAAATACTTGCGTACCGTCTCCACCACTTCCCAGGTGCCTTTCATCCCCGGTTCGATGACGAACACATCACCGGCTTTCAGGTGCACCGGCTGCTCACCTTCCGGGGTGATCACGCAGTAGCCGTCCAGAAAATGGCAATACTCCCACTTCTCGTAATTGACCTGGAACTTGCCCGGCGTGCAGATCCAGGTGCCCATGATCTTGCTGCCATCGGCCGACACATAGGCGTTGAGGTTGACGGTGTGCGGGTCGCCGCCGATGCGTTGCCACTTGGTCGCATCCAGCACGGGGGTAGGGCAGGTCTCGCGCAGCACGGTGATGAAATCGGACATTCCAGGCTCCAGAGGGTTGCTCAAAGGTCTGTCACCATAGGGGCGATTGGCTCTCGGCAGATGTCTGGTCTCGACCTTTGGGTGTCTGGGAGCGCAAACCTGTGCTTATCGGTCGAGGTTGTCGCCAAAGCTGCGGATCACCTCCAGTAGCGCCTTGACCCGCTGCGCTAGCGTGCCGGCCGGGTACACCGCGTGCATTTGCGGGCTGTCGCCGTTGCTGGCGGTCAGCCGGTACTCGGGGCACACCCGCTGCAGGCGCCCGGCCTGTACCTCGGGTTCGGCCAGCCAGTCAGCCAGGCGGGCGATGCCGACACCGGCCAGGGCGGCCTGGAATACGGCCACTCCTGAGCTGAAGCGAAACCTTGGATGCACCCGCAGGCTGACGGCCTGATCGGCGCTGCGAAACTGCCACTCCTTGAGAATCCGTGGCGCGGTATGCAGGATCAATGCGTGTGTTTCCAGCGCCTCGATCGATTCGGGTGCGCCATGCCGTTGCAGGTAAGTGGGGCTGGCATACAGTGAGCGAGAATAACGCCACAGCGGATAACCGATCAGTTCGCTGTCCCGGGCGAAGGCGCCGCGAATCGAGAAGTCCAGTTTGCTTTTACCCGGGTCGATCGGCTCGTCGCTGAAGATCACATCGACGTTCACCTGTGGATAGCGCTCACCATACTGCGCAATCAATCCGGGCAATACCTGCGCCAGCGATTCCGGGGCGGAAAACCGCACCCATCCGGACGCCAGGCCGCTGAGCCCGGCCAGCTCTTCGTCGGCCTCGCGTTGCAGATCGAGCATTTTCTCGGCGTAGGGCAACAAGCGCTCCCCAGCCTCGGTCAGGCTCACGGCGTTGGCCGAGCGATTCAACAGTTTGGCCCCGGCGCTTTGCTCCAGGGCTTGCACGGCACGGGTCACCGCACTGGGCGAGCGCCCCAGGGCACGCGCCGCAGCGACGAAACTGCGCTTGCGGGCAACCATCGCCAAGGCTTCCAGCTCTGCCAGCATATTCAGGGCCATGCACTACCTCGTTGCAGTTTTCGCAATATGGCATTGCAACACAAAAGCCGTACGTTGGTTAACCTTGGCGCGTCCATCCATCATCGTCAGAGCCTGAATCCATGGTCGATCTCGTCATTCTTTGCGTGTTTGCCTTTGCCGCCGGCCTGATCGATGCCGCGGTGGGCGGTGGCGGGCTGATCCAGATCCCGGCGCTGTTCAACGTCCTGCCAGCCTCGCCACCGGCGGCCCTGCTGGGCACCAACAAGGTTGCTTCAGCATGCGGTACGGCGTTTGCCGCACGCTCGTTCGTGCGCAAGGTGGTGATCGACTGGAGCCTGGTGATCCCGGCGGCCTGTGCGGCCTTTGCCATGGCCTTCGTCGGCGCGGCGACGGTGTCGCTGGTGCCGCAATCGCTGATGCGCCCGGCGGTGCTGGTGCTGATCGTACTGATGGCGATCTACACCTTCTGGAAAAAGGACTTCGGCGCCCTGCACAAGCCGATGCGCATCGGCACCCGCGAGAAACTGCTGGCGATCGTCATCGGCGGTGCCATCGGTTTTTATGATGGCCTGTTCGGGCCGGGCACCGGCAGCTTTCTGATCTTCCTGTTCATTCGCTGCTTCGCGTTCGACTTCCTCCATGCGTCGGCGTCGGCAAAGCTGGTGAACATCGCCACCAACGTCGCCGCGCTGATGTTCTTCATCCCCACCGGCAACGTGCTCTACCTGATCGCCATTCCGATGGCCGCCTTCAACATCCTCGGCGCGCTGACCGGTACCTGGCTGGCGGTGCGCAAGGGCGTGCCGTTTGTTCGCGCGCTGTTTCTGGTGTTGCTGCTGATCCTGATCGGCAAGCTGTCCTACGACCTGTTGCTGTAACGGTCACACCCACCAGTAGCGCACGAAGTGGAAGAACACCGGTGCGGCGAAGCACACCGAGTCCATGCGGTCGAGCATGCCGCCGTGGCCTTCGATCATATGGCCCCAGTCCTTCACGCCGCGGTCGCGCTTGATGGCCGACATCACCAGGCCGCCGGCAAAGCCCATGAGGTTGACGGTCAGGGCCATCAGTGCCGCCTGCCAGAAGCTGAACGGGGTGATCCAGCACAAGGTGGCACCGATCAGGGTGGCCAGCGCCACACCACCGACCAGGCCTTCGACGGTCTTTGACGGTGACAGCTTGGGCGCCACCTTGTGCTTGCCGAACAGCTTGCCGCAGACGTACTGCAGCACATCGGAGATCTGCACCACGAGGATCAGCCAGGCGATCAGCAGCAGGTTGCGGCCTTCGTATCCGGGGATCTCCAGGGTCATCAAGGCCGGTACCGAGGACAGGCAGTAGACCGCGATCATCAAGCCCCACTGCACCTTCGAGGCGCGCTCCAAAAAGCGCGTGGTATCGCCGCCGAAGCTGGCCAGGATCGGCAGCAGCAGGAACAGATAGACCGGGATGAAAATGCTGAACAGCCCGTACCAGTCCATGGCAATCAACAGGTACTGCACCGGCAGGGCGACGTAGAAGGCCGCGACCAGTGCCGGGTAGTCGCTGCGCCGGGTCGGCGTCAGCGTCAGGAACTCACGCAGGGCGTAGAACGACACGCAGTAGAACAGCAGGATCACCCCCAGCTTGCCGAACAGGAAGGCCAGGCCGATGACCAGGACCATCACCCACCAGGCGTTGATCCGTGCATTGAGGTTGTCGATGACAGCGTGGGGCGCCGGGCCCGCGCGCCATTTGAGAAGGCGGCCGATCAGGCTGGCGAGCAACAGCAGGCCGCCGATGCCGGCGAACAGCGAAAGGGTGTTGTTGTCCATCTCAGGATTCCTTCGGGGCCAGGGCTAACAGGGCCTGGCGGGCCCGGTCGAGAAACGCGTGCTTGCTTTCGTCCGCTTGCAGGTGCAGCGGCTCGCCAAAGCTCAGGGTGCACAGCAAGGGCAGCGGCAGGGCGCGACCCTTGGGCATGACCCGGTTGAGGTTGGCGATCCACACCGGGATCACCTCGACCTGCGGGTGAGCACTGGCCAGGTGGAACAGTCCGCTCTTGAACGCCAGCAACGGCTCGTCGCTGAGGTTGCGCGTACCTTCGGGGAAGAAAATCAGCGAGTCGCCTTGGGCCAGCGTCTCCTGGATCGGCTGCAAGGGGTTGCTTATGGCATCGCTGTGCTGGCGCTCGATCAGCACGCCATTGAACACCCGCTTGATCAGGAACTGGCGGATGCCCGGCTTTTGCCAGTAATCGGCACCGGCTACCGGCCGCGTGTGCTGGCGCAGCGGCTGGGGCAGCGAGGCCCAGATCAGCACGAAGTCGCCGTGGCTGCTGTGGTTGGCGTAGTACAGCCGTTGCACCGGTTGCGGCGTGCAACCCAGCCACAAGGCGCGGGCGCCAGTGATCAGGCGGGCGACCGAGGTGATGGCAAAGGCGGTGAGGGCAGCAAGCATGGGCAAGGTCCTTATCCGGCAACGTGAAGCAAGGGCAAAAGCAGGATGCTGGCCAACGCCAGCACGGCTTGTACGGCAAAGCACAGCAGTTGTTTGCGCAGCAGGCCCATGGCCGCCAGGCTGCGTGCCTGCCAGTCGCGCTGATCGAGCGGGTTGGCCTTGAGCCCCAGGCTGAACAGCGACTGGTCCAGTACCTGGGTGTGCTGCGTGAGCTGATCGCTGCGGGCGGCCAGGTGCGCAAACAGATCGGCATCCAGCGCTACGCGCAGGGCGAAGAACTTCTGCAGCAAGCCGGCCAACAGCAACAGGCTGCACAGCACAGCGCTGAACCAAGGGGCGGGCGCGTCGATCAGCAGCGCCGCCAGGCCAAAAAGTACCGCCAGCAGGCTGATCCCGTCGGCCAGGCGCTCAACCTGCCGACCGCGCTTGAGTAGGCTGGCGACCAGGGCCAGTTGGGTTTCGCCGCTCACAGGCAAGGCTCCGTTTGCAGGCGTTCAATCACCTGCAGGTGCTGCGGATGCAGGACCACCCCGGGGCGTGCCTGGCTAATGCGTTGCTGCGCTTGCCCGGCATCGGCGCAGCGTCCGCTGAGCACCAGCCAGGCAGCCACGGCGCTGGCGCTGCGTGAGTAACCGAGGGCGCAGCAAACCAGTACCGGGCCCTGGGTGCGCAGCTGTTCGATGGCCGTTGCCGCTTCCCGGCAGCGCTCGGCCGTGGGCACGATCAAGTCGAGGCTGGGCAGGGCGCAGTAGGCCTGGCCCGGGGCGAGCGAGGCCGGCAGTTCGGCGCACAGATCGACAATGGCGGCGAAGTGTGCGGCCTGCCCCTTGCCCGGAATTCGCCCGAGGTACACGCCATCGCACACTTCATCCGCTTGGGGATGACGCCGCGTCCACCCGCGTGAGTTGAGCCAGGCGCCAATCAGGTAGGGCGCCAGCAACCAGCGCGCGGCATACGAGAGCCGGCCATCGGCACCTTTCTGAAAGCCCTCGGCGCCCAGTTGCGCATAGTTGAGCGCCACCAGCAGCAACGCAACCGCCGGCCACATCAACCACAGGGCAGCGCCGCCGAGGTACAGCGCCAGCCCCACCAGCAATGCCGCTCCGGCCCCATAGCGCAGCGCCAGGCGCCAGCGCTGCGGGTCGCGGGCCAGTTGCAGATGGCGCAGCACCGGCCTGCCCTCGACCGGCCACAGCCAGACGCACAGCACGCCCACCAGCGCGCCGCTGGGCAGGTCGATAAAGTGATGTTGCCAGGTGGTCAGCACCGATACGCCGATCAGTGCCATCCAGCCATGCACCAGCAAGCGCGGCAGCCTTGCGTGGATATGCCGGGCAAACATCGCCCAGATGATCACCAGCAAGGCGATGTGCAGCGACGGCGCCTGGTTGAACGGTTTGTCGAAGCCCATCAGCACATCGAACAACCAGCCGAACAGGCCATCCAGCGCTGGCCGTTCGACGGTAAAACGCAGTGGCCAGAGCAGAAAACCGAGGATGCAGATGAGCTGCGCGCTGAGCAGGCGCAGGGCGTGGCGGTCCATCTCCAGGCGGCTCAGCGGCAATAGGAACGACAGGCCGTAGAGCAGGTCGATCGACCAGTACGGGATGATGGTCCAGGGCCACAGCGGGATGTCGCCTTCCCAGGCGAACACCAGGCTGCCGACGTCGTTGCGCCCGGCGGTGTAGGTGTTGGTCAGGCCATAGCTGAGAAAGAACAGCGGGCCGAGCAACAATAGCCAGAGCACCCCGCGCTTGATCAATCCGGGCTCGCGCACAGTGCTCATCAAGCGACCCGCTGGGCCAGGCTGACGCTGAAGATCCCCCACTCATCGATCCGCTGGCAGACCTTGCGAAAGCCTGCCGCCTCCACCAGTTGATCCATCTCCACCTGGCTGCGCCGGCGCATCACCCAGGCCTGGCCTGCGCGGTGGCTGGTCAGGGCGCGGGCGATCATCTCCAGCTGCGGGTGCCAGGGTTGGCCGGTGTACACCAGGTAACCGCCGGGCTCCACCGCCTGGGCCAGGCCGCCAAGGGAGTCGCCAACCATCTGGTTACTGGCGAACAGTTCATACAGGCCGGAAACCACCGCCAGGGTCGGGCGCGGGTCGAGGCTGGCCAGGCTCTGGGCATCGAAGGCATCGCCCTGGACGAAGCGGGCAATCTCGGCCAGGCCTTTTTCGGCGATCAGCGCGCTGCCCTGCTGGACATTGAGCTCGCTGTAGTCGCGCAGCAGGATCGACTCCGGTTTGCGCTCAAGGCCCTGCAACGCTTCAAGGATGTAGCGGCCATGACCGGCGGCGATATCGACGATATCCACCGGCTTGCCCTGTTCGCGCAGGCGCTCGATGGCCAGGCGCAGCAGTTCCTCGACATGCAGCTTGCGCTGGCGGATGCCGCGCCAACCGATGGCGTTGAGGTAGTTCTGGTCGATCATGCGTCCGATCGCGCCCTTGCCGGTGGGCTGGTTGCGGTAGATGTAGTCCAGGGTGCTGCCGGAGTCGAAGCCGGTGTCGAAGCCAAGCTTGACCCCGTCCGACAAGCCTTTGCCAAGGCGCAAGCCGGCGCGGGTGGCGCGCCAGTAGAGGTCCGCTGGCGAGTTGCGTGGCAGCGGCGCGGCCAGGCTTTCGGCCTCGGCGCAGCTGGCGCCCAGTCGGTCGGCATCGAGCAGCGAAGGGCGCTGCGGCGCCTGGCTGAAGCAGTGCTCGATAAAGCGCCGGATCCGCGCCAGGGCATGGCTGCGGTCCCGCTCGCCAAGGGTGTCGTGGAAGAACCCGGGGAGGATGTGTTTCTCTTTATGCACGCTACCCAGGCGCTCGAAGAACTGCTCCTGGGGTTTGCGCTTGACCACGAAGTCTGCGCCGGAAATCAGCACCTGGGTCGGCACCTGGATTGCCTGGGCATCGGCCACCACGCGGTCGGCGGCTTCATACAGGCCAAGCAGCATGGTCACCGAGATCGGCCGGCTGATCAGTGGGTCGCTTTCATACGAAGCGATGCGCTCGGGGTCGTGGCTGAGCAGGCGCGGCTTGACGTAGCTGTTGACGAAGAAGTTGCCGCGCCAGGCGCGCATCAGCTTCAGCCCCGGGCGGGCAAACGGCACGTACAGCTTGACCTTGAAGGCCGGCGAGGCCAGTACCAGGCAACGCACCTTGGGCGCGTAATCGTGGGCCCAGGTGGCGATCAGTACGGCTCCGACGCTTTGCGCCAGCACTGCCATGTCCTCTTCGGCGATGCCGTGCTCGCGGGCGATATGTTCGATGAAGGTCTGCACGTCGCGCACGCTGCAAGCGAAGCTCGGGCTGTCGCCCCGGGCCCCGGGTGACTGGCCGTGGCCACGGGCGTCCCAGGCGAAGATGTCGTGGTCGGGCAGTTGCAGTTCATCGGCCAGATGCGCCATGCGCCCGCCGTGTTCGTGGCCGCGGTGGAACATCACCACGGCGCGGCGCGGCTGGTCGTCAGCGACGTCGGCGGGCCAGTGGCGGTAATGCAGTTCGACGCCGTCGTGGGTAGTGAAATGCAGCGATTGCGCGTTGCGCATGGCAAATATCCTTATCTGGCACAAAGAGCTTCAGCGGGTTTGCGCCAGACCGCGGCTGACCCGGTTGTAGAGGGTATAGAGCGAGAGCAGCAAGATCACCAGCAGCACGCCGTTGATCCAGCTGGCCGGCAACAGCCCGCTGGCAACGCCGGCGCCCAGCACGCCGAAGGCAAAGGCACGGTCGCTCTTGCCCATGGGCCCGTCGTAGCGGCGCTCGGCACCGACCAGCGGGCCCATGACCCCGGCGTATTCACTGATCAGCGCCGCCAGCACGACGATCACCAGCAGCGCCGCCGAGACGCCCGGCAGCAGCGCGAAGGGCAGGTACAGGGCGCTGTCGGCGATCAGGTCGCAGAGTTCGTTGTAGTAGGCGCCGAGCTTGGATTGCTGGCCGAATTCACGGGCGAGCATGCCGTCGATGGCATTGAGGGCCATGCGCAGCAGCATCCACACCGGCACCAGGGCGAACAGCCAGGTGACCTGCGGGAGCCAGGCCAGCAACAGGCCAAGCAAGACGGAAACCACGGCGGCGCTCAGGGTCACCTGGTTAGCGGTGACACCGCGTTGGTACAAGCGCTCGACCGTCGGGCGCAACAGCGCCTGAAAGCGGGGTTTGAGCTGGTAGATCGACGGCACGGTGAAACTCCCTTTACGACTCGGTTGGCGATCAGTGCAGCAGCAACTAGGTCCGCGGGGGCGATTGTCGGTGGATTGCCCCTGCCGGAGCAATAGCGCCGGCACTCAGGCAGTCGAGCAGGGCCCGTGCATGCCCGGGCAGGCTGGCAAAATCCCGGCTGCACAGGCGCAACTGGCGGTTGGCCCACGGCTCGTTCAGCGCCAGGCTGCGCAAGGGCAGCAGCCCCTGCCAACGCTGCACGGCGGCCATCGGCACGATGCCCAGGCCGGCGCCATGGGCGACCATGCGGATCACCCCGTCAAAGCCGTCGGCGCGCACCCGTACCTGCAGGCGCCGGCCCAGGTGCAGGGCTTGCTCTTCAAGGTGCAGGGCGAGGGCACTGTCGGCTTGCAGGCCGACATAGCCGTGGCCGAGGGTGTCGGCAAAGCGCAGGCTGGCGTGGCTGGCCAGCGGATGCCCGGGCGGCATGATCAACATCAGCGGGTCGTCGCGAAACGCCAGGGTCTGCAGGTGCTCGCTGGCCACCGCGCTGGAGATGATGCCGATTTCCGCCATGCCTTGGGTGATCGCCTGGACGATGCGCAGGCTGGGCAGTTCGTGGATATCGAGATCGATGGCCGGGTGCTGTTGGAGAAAGCCTGCGAGCAATTCCGGCAGGTATTCGGTCAGCGCCGCGGTGTTGCACAACAGCCGGACCTGGCCCTGCAGGCCCTGGGCGTACTGCCCGAGGTCGAACTGCAGGCGCTCGACCTGCTGGCCGATCAGCCGAGCATGCTGCAGCAGCGCCTGCCCGGCAGGCGTGGCCTGCACGCCTCGGCGGTTGCGCTCGAGCAGCGGCGTGCCCAACGAACTTTCCATGGCGCGGATGCGCGCGCTGGCGGCCGGCAGCGACAGGTGGCTGCGCTGGGCGCCGGCGGTGATGTTGCCGCACTCCAGGGTGTGCTGGAACAGTCGCAGGTCAATCAGATCGAAATGCATCAGCCTCTACCTGAGCAATAGTCTGGCTGAGTATATGGCAGATTTTCAGCTTCGCAGGCCAGGTGCAGGATAGCGCCATGACTACCTTGTTCGGCTTCTATCAGGATATCGGTCCAGCGCTGACGCTGCTGGTCCTGGCGACCTTCGTGCTGGCCGGCGCGGTCAAGGGCGTGATTGGCCTGGGCCTGCCGACCATAGCCATGGGCCTGCTCGGTATGGCTATGTCCCCGGCGCAGGCAGCGGCCTTGCTGATCGTGCCCTCGACCCTGACCAACCTCTGGCAACTGGCCTTTGGTGGACACTTGCGGGCCCTGCTGAAAAGGCTGTGGCCGATGCTGGCGATGATTTTTGTCGGCACCTTGCTGGGCAGCGCCTGGCTGGGCATCAACAGTGGCGAATGGGCGGCGCGTGCCTTGGGTGGGGCGTTACTGGCGTATGCGTTGTACGGCCTGTTCGGCCGAGCAGTGCGCCTGGCGGCTGCACATGAACCCTGGCTTGGGCCGCTCTGCGGGCTGAGCACCGGGGTGATCACCGCTGCCACCGGGGTGTTTGTGATTCCTGCGGTGCCTTACCTGCAGAGCCTGGGCCTGAGCCGCGACGAAATGGTCCAGGCCCTGGGCCTGTCGTTCAGCGTCTCGACCCTGGCCCTGGCGATCGGCCTGGCGGGCCAGGATGCGCTCGGCGCGCAGGCCCTGGGCGCGTCATTGCTGGTGCTGGCGCCGGCGCTACTGGGCATGCTCGGTGGCCAGTGGCTGCGTCAGCGCATCAGCGCCGAGCTGTTCAAGCGCTGCTTCTTTATCGGCCTTGCCCTGCTCGGCGCGCACCTGTTGCTTAACGGCTAGCCGAAGAGGGGCTGAGCATGTCGATCAACTGGATGTCGAAGTCGCGCTCCAGATAATCCATGCGCTTGTCGAAAAACGCCTGCATGTGCGGCAGGGCCGAATGCACATCCAGCGCCGCCTTGCTGGCCCAGATCTCGTAGAACACGAACAGGCTGGGGTCTTGCTTGTCGCGCAGCATGTGGTACTCGATGCAGCCTGGCTCTTGGCGACTTGGCTCGACGTAGGCGCGAAACAGCGCTTCGAACGCTTCGGACATTTCCGGACGGGTCTTGGCTTTGAGAATGAAACCGTACTGCTCGCTCATGAAGAAGCCTCTGAAAGGAAGGGGTTAAACGATTCTAAGGCAACAATAAGCGTTGGATTCGTGCTTTTTGATCAAATGTATTTTGCCCCGGCGCGGCTGTTTCCCCGCGAGGCCGATCTCTATTCTGCCGCCATCAAATTCACTCGGTCACAGGCTTGCTTGCCCCTGATCGAACACAGATGAGGCACCTATGAAAAAAGTCCTGTTGCTCAACGGTGGTAAAAAGTTCGCCCACTCCGATGGCCGCTTGAACGAAACCCTGCACGAAGCCGCGCTGGTATTCCTTGATCGCGCCGGGTTCGATGTGAAGACCACCTACATCGACGGCGGCTACGACAACGCCGAAGAGGTGCAGAAGTTCCTCTGGGCCGACGTCATCATCTATCAGATGCCTGGCTGGTGGATGGGCGCGCCGTGGACCGTCAAGCAGTACCTGGACGAGGTCTTCACCGCCGGCCACGGCAGCCTCTACGCTAACGATGGTCGCACCCGTTCCGATGCCTCGCAAAAGTACGGCAGCGGTGGCCTGATCCAGGGCAAGCAGTACATGCTGTCGCTGACCTGGAACGCGCCGCAGCAAGCCTTTGATGACCCCAGCGACTTCTTCGAAGGCAAGGGCGTGGACGCGGTGTACTTCCCGTTCCACAAGGCCAACCAGTTCCTCGGCATGAGCGGCCTGCCGACGTATCTTGCCGTGGACGTGATGAAGCGCCCCAACGTCGAAGCCGCCGTGGCCGCCTACGAGCAGCACCTGGCCGAGGTTTTCCAGGCTCAAGCCTGATGAAGCCTTGCGCTGGCCGCGCCAAGCGGCTATCTATCACGGCTGTTGCCAACCCCGGGGTACAGCCGTGAAAGCCAAGTCCGATGAATTGCAGGTGTTCGTCTCGGTAATCGAGTGCGGCTCGATTACCGCGGCTGCCGAGCAGGGCGGGCAAACGCCATCGGCGATCAGCCGGACCCTGTCGCGCCTGGAAGCCAAGCTTGGCACCACCCTGATCAACCGCACCACCCGGCGCATGGACCTGACCGAAGAAGGGCGGTTTTTCTTCGAGCGGGCCAAGTCGATCCTGCAGCAGATGGACGAGCTCGAAGAGCATCTGTCGGTGCACCACCAGACGCCGTCCGGGCGCCTGCGCATCAATGCGGCCTTGCCGTTCATGTTGCACGCCATCGTCCCCTGGGTCGGCGAGTTCCGCGCGCTGTACCCGCAGATCCAGCTGGAACTCAACACCAGCGACCTGATCATCGACCTGATCGAGCAGAGCACCGACGTTGCCATCCGCATCGGCGAACTGGCCGACTCCAGCCTGCATGCCCGCGCGCTCGGTTGCAGCCCGTTGAACGTGCTGGCCAGCCCCGAGTACCTGGCCCGCCACGGCACCCCTGAACGGGTCGAAGACCTGCAAGGGCATGTACTGCTCGGTTTCACCCAGACCGAAACCCTCAACCACTGGCCGTTGCGCCATGCCGAGGGCGACCGCCTGCTGATCCGCCCGGGCCTGTCGGCCTCCAGCGGTGAAACCCTGCGTGAGCTGGCCCTGGCCGGTGAAGGCATCGTCTGCCTGTCGCACTTCATGACCCATGAAGACATCCGCAGCGGGCGCCTGCAGGTGATCCTGGCCGAGCACAACAGCGGCTATCGCCAGCCGATCAATGCGGTGTACTACCGCAATACCCAACTGGTGTTGCGCATTCAGTGCTTCCTCGAATTCATTCAGAACAAGCTGGCGGTCTACGCCTGCTGATCACTCCATACGCGACAGCTTCTGTCTATGCGCGGCGAAATCCCCCACGGTGTTTGATAACTCGTCGGACATCAGCCTTAATGGCTGTTCAACGAAAACAACACTAAGGAAGCTCTCATGCGCGTTGTGATGTTCCGATCCCTGGCCCTGGGCGCCGCGATCCTCGCCAGTAACGCGGCTTACGCGGTGACCCTGGAGGGTGGTGCGGTGGCTGCACCTGATCAATATGGTGCACAGGTCGCCGCCGATATCCTGAAAAAAGGCGGTAACGCGGTGGACGCGGCCGTGGCCACCGCTTTTACCCTGGCGGTCACCTACCCTGAGGCAGGCAACATCGGCGGCGGCGGTTTCATGACCCTCTATGTCGACGGCAAGGCCTACTTCCTCGACTACCGAGAAACCGCGCCGAAGGCCGCCAGCCGTAACATGTACCTGGACGACAAGGGCGAGATCATCGAGAACCTCAGCCTTGTCGGTGCCCGCGCGGCCGGCGTGCCGGGCACGGTGATGGGGCTCTGGGAGGCGCATCAGAAATTCGGCAAGCTGCCGTGGGCCGAGCTACTGACCCCGGCGGTGGGGTACGCCAAGAGCGGCTTCAAGGTTGCGTCCAAACAGTACCAATACCGCGAAGATGCCCTGGGCCTGTTCAAGGACAGCACCAACTTCAACGACTATTTCGGCAGCATGAAAGTCGGCGAGACCTTCAAGCAGCCGGAGCTGGCGCAAACCCTGGAGCGCATCGCCGACAAGGGCGTCAGCGAGTTCTACCAAGGCAAGACCGCTGACCTGCTGGTCGCGCAGATGCAGGCCGACAAGGGCCTGATCAGCAAGGACGACCTCAAGGCCTACAAAGCCGTATGGCGCGAGCCGATGAAGATCGACTGGCGCGGCAACACCGTCTATACCGCGCCGCTGCCAAGCTCCGGCGGCATCGCGTTGGCCCAGTTGCTGGGTATCAAGGAAGCGCGCGCCGCCGACTTCAAGGGCGTCGAGCTGAACTCGGCGCGCTACATCCACCTGCTGGCCGAGATCGAAAAACGCGTGTTTGCTGACCGCGCCGACTACCTTGGCGACCCGGCGTTTTCCAAGGTGCCGGTGGAGCAGCTGATTGCCAAGGACTACCTCGCCAAGCGCGCCCAGGAGGTCAACCCGACGGCCATCTCGGACACCGAGAAAGTCCGCCCGGGCCTTGAGCCGCACCAGACCACGCATTTCTCCATCGTCGACAAGGACGGTAACGCGGTCAGCAACACCTACACCCTGAACTGGGACTATGGCAGCGGCGTGGTGGTCAAGGGCGCAGGCTTTTTGCTCAACGACGAAATGGACGACTTCAGCTCCAAGCCGGGCGTGGCCAACGCCTTTGGTGTGGTCGGTGGCGATGCCAACGCGATCGAGCCGGGCAAGCGCATGCTCTCGTCGATGAGCCCGAGCCTGGTGACCCGCGATGGCAATGTCACCCTGGTGCTGGGTACCCCGGGTGGTTCGCGGATCTTTACCTCGATCTTCCAGGTGCTGAACAACCTCTATGACTACAACCTGCCGCTGGAAAAAGCCGTGGCCGCGCAGCGCGTGCATCACCAGTTGCTGCCCAAGGACACGATCTATTTCGATGCCTTCGCACCGCTTAACGGCGAGGTCGCGCAAGCGCTGAAGAAGATGGGCTACACCCTGGAGGATCAGGGTTGGGTGATGGGCGATATCCAGGCCATCCGCGTTAATGGCACGGCGCTGGAAACTGCTTCCGATCCGCGTGGGCGGGGAGTGGGGCAGATCGTTAAATAAGGGGTGAAGCTATCGCTGGCAAGCCAGCTCCCACAGGGGTCGGTGTAAACAGATCCATTGCGGGAGCCGGCCTTGCCGGCGATGGGCTGCAAAGCAGCCCCGGCTTCAGCGGGTCAGACGCGGAAGTGGCTGACCATGGTCTGCAACTGGTTGCCCAGGCGCGCCAGTTCAACACTCGACGCTGCGGTCTCATCGCTGGCAGCCGCCGTCTGCTCGGACACGTCACGTACGTTCAGAATGCTGCGGCTGATCTCCTCGGCCACCGCGCTCTGCTGCTCCGCCGCTGCCGCAATCTGCTGGTTCATCGACTGAATGTTCGACACCGTGCGGGTGATGCTTTCCAGCGAGGCACCGGCCTTGCGGGTCAGCTCGACGCTGCTGTCGGTCAGGTTGCGGCTGCCAAGCATCACATTGGCGACCTGCTGGGTACCGCTCTGCAGGCCGGCCACCAGCTCTTCGATTTCTTCGGTGGACTTCTGCGTGCGCTGGGCCAGGCCACGGACTTCGTCGGCGACCACGGCAAAACCACGCCCGGCTTCACCGGCACGGGCCGCTTCGATGGCGGCGTTGAGTGCCAACAGGTTGGTTTGCTCGGCCACCGACTTGATCACGTCCATGACGCTGCCGATCTTCTGGCTTTCCTGCTGCAGCAGGCCCATGGCTTCGGTAGAACGGTGCACTTCTTCGGCCAGGCGTTCGATCTGGCCGATCGCTTCGGCGACAACCTGATCACCGGCACGGGCCTGGCTATCGGCTTCAGTGGCGGCTTCTGAGGCGTGCTCGGCGTTGCGTGCCACTTCCTGTACGGTGGCGGCCATTTCATGCATGGCGGTCGCTACCTGGTCGGTTTCAACTTTCTGGCTGTTGACCCCGGCGCTGGTTTCTTCGGTAACGGCCGACAGCTCTTCGGCGGCGCTGGCGATCTGCGTGACGCCGTCGCGGATGCCGGTGATCAGGTCACGCAGGGTCGAGCCCATGCGCTGGATGCCTTGTTGCAACACACCCAGTTCGTCGCGGCGGGTGACGCGCAGGTTGTGGGTCAGGTCGCCGGCGGCGATCTTCTCGACCACGGCCAGGGTTTCGCGCAGCGGGCGGGTGATCTGGCGGGTGATGATCACCGCCGCCAGTACGCCAACCAGCAGCGCCAGCAAGGTGGCAGTCAGTTGCAGGGAGCGGGCCTGGGTGCTTTCGCTGTCGCGACGGTCAAGCTGGATCTGGTACAGGGCGTCGCTGGTCTTGACGATGTCGGCACCTTGAACGGTCATTTCCTGACGCGCTACGGCGATATCGGCAGTGGCATCGCGGAACTGGCGCACGGCGTCACGGTAGGCCATGACGGCGGTTTCGAACTGCTTGATGCGCGCGGCTTCGCCTGGCAGCTGGCGGTTCAGGCTGGCAATTTCGGCCAGGGCGGTGTCGAGCTGACGCAAGGCCAGTTGCTCGGTTTCGCTGCTGATGTCAGCGATGTAGCTGCGCACGGCCAGGCGTACCAGCAGCAGTTGCTCCTTGGCCTGGGTGATGGTGCGAAACTGCTCCAGGCGGCTGGCGTCACCCTCGGGCAGCGCCAGCACGTCGCGGTTGATCGTTTCGATCAGCTCGATGGCGCGGGCCGCGGCCTGGTTCATCGAATCGCGTGCGGCCAGGCTGGTCTTGTAACCGGCGCGCATCTTGTTGATCGACACCTGGTATGCGCTGATGGTCTGGCCCAGGTCCTGGAGCAGCTTGATGTTCTCGGGGCTCTTGAAGTTCTTCAGCAGTTTTTGCTGCTGTTCGCTGAAGGCATTGAGCTTGACCTGGACGTTGCCGGCCGCCGCATCGTCGCCGTTGGTCAGCATGTACTGCAGGCGGGTGATGCGCAGGTTGGTCAGGTCGCTGTTGAGCTGGGTGATATCACTCATCCAGTTACTGCGATCGATCAGACTGCCCAGGCTGTTCCAGCCGGTGAGGGCCAGCAGGCCGGTAAGCAACAGCACCAGGCCAAAGCCCAGGCCGAGTTTCAGGTTGACGCTGATGTTGGCAAACCAGCTATTCATGCAATCCCTCCAGGAACGTTGTGCTTCTTGATCCGAATCGGTGGAAGGTTGTTGTTATTGATGGCCAGCCGATGTTCTGAGCAGGGTTTATCGGCGGCTTGCGCCGGAGCTGAAACGCTTTTTCAGCAAAAATGATCAGCGGTAGGTAACAGGGCGTTTCCGCGGCCACCCTGAGGTTTCAGGTGGCCGCGAAACCGTGGTGAGACGGGTCAGAGCGTGCGTGCGCTGAAGGTGTCGCACTGGTTGATATCGCCCTTGGCGAAGCCGGTCTTGAACCAGCGCTGGCGCTGTTGCGAGGTACCGTGGGTGAACGAGTCCGGTACCACCCGGCCTTGGCCCTGCTGCTGCAGACGGTCATCGCCGATGGCGTTGGCGGCGTTCAAGGCTTCTTCGACATCGCCCGGTTCCAGCCAGTTCAGGCGTTTTTGCGCTTGGTAGGCCCAGACCCCGGCCAGGCAGTCGGCCTGCAGTTCCTGACGCACCAGCAAGCCGTTGTCGCCCTCCATGCGTTCGCCGCGCTGGCGTGCGGCCTGGACCTTGGCCGAGACGCCGAGCAGGGTTTGTACGTGATGGCCGACTTCGTGGGCAATCACGTAGGCCTGGGCAAAATCGCCGGCGGCCGAGAAGCGCTGGTCCATTTCGCGAAAGAAGCTCATGTCCAGGTAGACCTTCTGGTCCGCCGGGCAATAGAACGGTCCGACCGCCGAAGAGGCGAAGCCGCAGGCCGAGTTGATCTGGCCGCTGAACAGGATCAGGTTGGGGTCTTGGTACTGGCGGCCGGCCTGGGCGAAGATGGCCTTCCAGGTGTCTTCGGTGTCGCCGAGCACGGAGCGTACGAATTCGGCCTGCTCGTCATTGACCGGTGGCGCCTTGCCCGTGCCGTTGGTGGCCGGCGCGGTCTGCTGCTGCTGGTCCATCTGCCCGGCCAGTTGGCCGAGGATCTGCAGTGGGTCCTGGCCGGTGATCCAGCCAATCCCGACAATCAACAGGATCGCCCCCAGGCTCAGGCCTTTGCCACCGCCGAAGCGCATGCCGCCACCGCCCTCGCCACGGGCATCGACCACATTGTCGCTACGCCTGCCTTTTCGCCATTGCATGAGTGCTCTCCGGAGCTTGGAAATATGAGCACAAAGATTAGATCACCGCACGGGGCTCTGTCAGATTCCTGATTTACACATAACCATTTGGTTATGTATTGCGCTGTTCTTTTCAGTATTCGCCGGGCCCCGCATACCGGAAACTGCAAGCTCGCCTGCCACGCCCAGGCCCTCCAATAATTCCAAACACAGGAGAACGGCATGTCTGCGCAAGACAACAGTCGCTTCGCTATCCGTGACCGTAACTGGCACCCGAAAGCCTTCACCCCGGACTACAAGACGTCCGTCGCCCGTTCGCCGCGCCAGGCCCTGGTGAGCATCCCGCAGTCGATCAGCGAAAGCACCGGCCCGGATTTCTCGCACCTGAAGTTCGGCCCGCACGACCATGACCTGCTGCTCAACTTCAACAACGGCGGCCTGCCGATCGGTGAGCGCATCGTCCTCGCCGGCCGCGTCTGCGACCAGTACGACAAGCCGATTGCGCATACCCTGGTGGAGATCTGGCAAGCCAACGCCGGTGGCCGCTACCGGCACAAGAACGACCGCTACCTGGCGCCGCTGGACCCCAACTTCGGTGGCGTCGGCCGTGCCCTGACCGACCGCGAAGGCTACTACAGCTTCCGCACCATCAAGCCGGGCCCGTACCCCTGGCGCAATGGCCCCAACGACTGGCGCCCGGCGCATATCCATGTGTCGATCAGCGGCCCGTCGATTGCCACGCGCTTGATTACCCAGCTGTATTTCGAAGGCGACCCGTTGATTCCGATGTGCCCGATCGTCAAGTCGATTGCCAACCCTGACGCGGTGCAAAGCCTGATCGCACGCCTGGACATGAGCAATGCCAACCCCATGGATTGCCTGGCCTATCGCTTCGACATCGTGTTGCGCGGGCAGCGCAAGACCCACTTCGAAAACTGCTGAGGAGGCGCTACCAATGCCTATCGAACTGCTGCCGGAAACCCCTTCGCAGACCGCCGGCCCCTACGTACATATCGGCCTGGCCCTGGAGGCTGCCGGCAACCCGACTCGTGACCAGGAGATCTGGAACCGCATGGCGCGTGCTGATGCCCCGGGCGAGCACATCCTGGTGTTCGGCAATGTCTATGACGGCAACGGTCACCTGGTGCGCGACTCGTTCCTGGAGTTCTGGCACGCCGACCACAATGGCGACTACCAGGGCGACTTCGACCTGGAAAAACCGTTCAACAGTTTTGGCCGTACCGCCACGACATTCGATGCCGGTGAGTGGACCTTGCACACCATCAAACCGGGCGTGGCGAAAAACGCCGCAGGCGTGCCAATGGCGCCGCACATCAACGTCAGCCTGTTTGCCCGCGGCATCAATATCCACCTGCAGACCCGCCTGTACTTCGATGACGAGGCCCAAGCCAATGCCCAGTGCCCGGTGCTCAACCTGATCGAGCAGCCACAACGGCGCGAGACCCTGGTGGCGAGCCGCTGTGAAGTGGACGGCAAGCTGGCTTACCGCTTTGATATCCGCATTCAGGGTGAAGGCGAGACGGTGTTCTTCGATTTCTGATGCTTTCTTGGGGCTGCCTTGCAGCCCATCGCTGGCAACGCCAGCTTGTGTCTTGAGG
>NZ_JH650789.1:1662-36544 GCF_000259195.1 Pseudomonas donghuensis | reverse complement strand
CGGCCGGTTTTTGATGCAGCGCTACAACTGGCAACGGCCACATCAATTTAACAGCGGGCTGGCGCCCGCTGTGGCCGAGGAAAAACTTAACGCAGTGTCCGGGATTAGTTGACCACTACAAGGTGAACCGGGTAGTTCGGTAAATCAAGGAAGAAGAGACAGGGTTCCCTGCATTAATGAGCCTGAACGTTAAATTAATTGATTCAGCTCTTGAATAAACTACATCGATTGCAACGTAGCCCACTCGGGTACCGGTGGTGTTGCTTACCCCCAGCCTGATAATTACGTCGTTCCCCGGATACCCCACCACCTGCGCGCCCCTGGGAATGCCTACCCTGCACTCTTGATCTGCACCGAAACCTTGCGTCGAATAGGAGATTCGGTTCACGCTTCGCCCATCGGCTCGTGCCCCCGTTGCCACCTGCACCCAGATCCGACCGCCGGGTACAACAGTGGGCGCAATCAAATCTCTAAATTGCATAAGAGCAACTACTGAATTGCCACCATGAGCAGTAACAACTGCGGTTAGGCTGTTGGTGTTGAATTGAGAGCCCACCCATTCACGCCACTCCCCCCGTTGGTCAAGTATTACGTCTTTCTGTATTCCTCCACCTGTAAAGAAACCCTTGCCTATCAGTTGCAAGGTCGCACCTTGCCCCGGTTTGCCCGTCACCAGTAATTGGTTACCCAGTATCGTATGTCCATACGCGGGCCAGACATTAGCTGAGCCTTCAGCGGTCACCCTCAGAGCCACCGGGCTCACTACCCGCATCTCATAAGCAATCACCGGCGCTTCGATGTTTTCCACGCGCAAGTGGATGTTCAAACGCGAACGGTCAGAGAGCTTTTCAAGGTCCGAGCGCGAAATCGGGCGAGTAATGCCGCCCGTCACCTCAGCCGGAGACACCGGATGCGCTACAAGCAGCGGTAGCGTCCAGTCTCCTCCACTTTGACGTTTGCCTTCAAGCGTCACCCAGACCTGCTGACCTGCAACAATCCCCTGCCAGCGATCAATCCTCAAGGTGGCGTTACCGGAGAAGGCGGCCAGTTCCAGCACTTGGCCGCTCGCCTCGAGAATTTTAGGATCGGTCAGGCTGATCTGCACCTGAAGGATCTGGTACTCGCGCACCGGGAACCTGATAGCTTGCGATTCTTCGGCATCCTCACGCAGCGCCACCGCCATCTCCAGAGTGATCCGGCTCTGGTGGGCGAATGCCTGCAAATCGGCCCGGTTCAGCGTAGCGCGTACCCCCAGGTTGACCTCCCCTGCGGACACCCGTTGCCCTTCAGCCAGGACGATAGTCTTGGCATTACCTTGTGCATCGGTTCCACGGCAACGAAACCAGTAACGCTGACGCTCGTTGATCCCATTCCATATCGCCACCGTCGCCAGCGCATCGCCCGGAAAACTCAGCAGATTGAGCGCATCGCCATTGGCCTCCTCGATCCGCGGCCGTGGCGGGTTACTCAGCACCGGGCCGATGCCCAGGTGCAGGAAGTCCGAATAGCGCCGGCGTTGCGCCGGCTCGCTAACATAGTAGCGGATGCGCACCTCGTGCCCCAGGCTGGGCACGATATCCTCCTCGTAGACGGGAAACGCCACATCATCGGCAGTCTGCACCGGGAAGTTGTCGATGATGTCCGCCCCCGCGACCGGACTCAGCCACTCCATCCATACCGTTTGCCCAGGGGCCATACCTTCGTACAGGGGCGCCTCGACGGTAGCCACGACGATGCCGATCGGGTCGAGGGTATCGTTCTCGGCCTCCGGCACGTTCGGGGCGACCAGCTCGGGGGCCGGCTCACCGACCCACAATGGCAACACCTGGGACTCCCGCGGCTCGCTGCTGCCGAAGTACACCCGGTAGAACAGTTCCAGGTTACCGCCCGACAGCGCGGCAATATGCTCGGCTTGCACGATAAGCACGACCGGGTGGTCCACTTGGGACCCGGTCAGGTACCAGTCGCGCATAAAGGCGTAGGCGTGGCCGTTCTCCCGTTTGCCTTGCCAGACCAGGCGGACCTGTTGGCCGGCAAACATGCCCACCCACGGCGGAATGCGCACCACGGCTTGCGGCAATGTGTCGGGCAGGAAGTCTTCCTGGCGCTCGTCGACATCCGGCGGCAGCAACTCGGCCGCCTTGCCCCGCACGCCGACGGCAGTGGTTCGGGATGGAATCTGCTGCCCGTCGCGGGTGACCTTGTAGGAGACATAGGCCAGGCCACCGGCGATCGACTCGGCGATGCTGTTGGGCACCTTGTGGGTAATGGTCCGCGGGGGTGGAATGATGCCCACCGGGTACGCGGGGGAGACATGTGGCGGGATCGCCGCCACGTCTTCGGTGTAACCGCGGAAGGTGAAAACCACCTGATCGCCAACGCGAAAATCCGGCCGATCGGCAATTACCGAGATCTCGACATCGGCGCCCTGCAGCGCCCCCAGGTCGAGGAAACCTTCCTCGTCAATCCCGGCCACCCCTGGCCGTGGCAACAACAGCAGGCTGACTTCGACAAAGGCATAGCTGGGCAACGAGGCGCCATCGGACTCGTTGCCCACCTCGTCTTCCAGCCAGTACAGCACCAGCAGGCGCTCATCATCGCCGCCCGCCTCGATGGTGGCATAGTCGACGAACACCGGTATGGTCTTGCCCACCTCGCCTTCCTGGACGACGTGAGTGACCTTGGCCCCGCCCCAGCTCAAGTTGAGGGTGTCGCCGACTTCCATATAGCGCCAGCGGTTGACATACACCGTGACGCCGTCCTGGGCCATCTCCCAGTCGATCAGGCCGAAGGGCACGTCCGGCGACATCAAGTTGGCATTATGAGGGCTGCCAGGGATTTGATTAGGGCCGCCGGGCAAGGTGACCTTGACCTTGACCCGCAAGCGCGCCGACGCCCGTTTGTTGCCGCTCAGCGGTTCGACCGTGAACCATACCTCGCTGACGCCTTTGGGAATGCGGGCAGCGGGCACGAACAGGGTGACCAGGTTGTTCACTTCCTCGGGCAATACCATGATCGGCAAGGGCGTGGCAGGCACCTCTTCGTCGCCAAAGTGCACGTGAATCTTGTCGCCGGCGGCCATTTGCACGTAAGGCTCGACCAGCACCAGCAACCCCTTGCGGTCAGCTTCCATGGCCCGCACGCCAATGCCGCCATCAAGGCCTGCGGGATGATCGCTGAACTCGCGCATGTGCGGGATGCGCACATGGCTGGTTTCGACGCTGGTGATCTGGTTGACGCGCATGAACCAGGGAATGCCGTCGGCCGCCACCCCCCGGGCCGCATAGCGTGAAGCCAGGCTGGAGAAGTACAGGGTCTTGCTGAAGCGGGTCCAGCTGCCGCCCTGGGGCAGTTGAAAGGTCACCGTCACTTCTTCGGCGACGTTGTCGACCACGTCGAACTGGCAATCACCGGTCAGCTCGGTCAACGGCAGGCTGACCACCTGGCCAGGGTGGCCGACAATCTGTGCGCTGCCGCTCAGTTCAACCTGCACGTAAGTGGCATCGGTGAAGCCGTCGGCCTCAAAACATACGCGGTTGGCGGCGCGGCCGTTGGCCAGCGCACCGCTGGCCGCACGGGCGCGTACGTGTTGATCGTCCTGCTGTTGATCGAACGGGAAGACATCGGTAAAGCGCACCGGCACATGCTGGACCTGGCCGGTGCCGATCGCCGCGCTGACCAGCACCGTCTCGGCATAGCGGTCGCCCAGCCAGGCGGTGAACTCACCCTGGGCATCCAGGGTGAAGTCCAACTGCTGGTTGTCGTTGTCGAATTGCGCCGAGCCATTGACGCTGAGGCTGCCTTGCGCGCCCGGCCGTCCGACCAGGGTCACCGCGCAGGTCTGGGTCGCCAGCGCCCAGTCCTCGGGCAAGGCGGAACGGGCCAGGCCCGAATCGGAGACACCGATGTGCAGTTGCCCCTGGCGCACGGTGTAGGTCCTGACCGGGAAATCCAGCGTCGCAGCGCCGCCGAAGTTGACACTAAGATGCAGCGACAACGCGCTGCCATCGTCGAGCTCGTCGAGAAACTCGCGCGGCAGCGCCACGCTCAGCCCCGCCACCTGCTCTACCGGGCTGTCCACCAACAGCGGCAGCGTGGCATTGGCGCTGCGCACCTCCAGCCACAGCCGCTGGCCCAGGGCAATGAACGGCCAGGCGCTGACGCTGATGTGGGCGTCGCCCTCGAACAGGTCCAGATCCAGTTCGCTGCCGTTAGCCTCATCGATCCTCGGGCGTGGTAAATCATCGGCGCTCGGCGCGCCGATTTGCACGGTTTGCCTGGGCGACTCGAGCGCCGCCAGTTCATTGCGCAGCACCTCATAGTAAAACTGCACCGCGCCGTTGAAGTTCGCCGCCACCGCCGCCGCCGGCACGCTGATGGTGATGCTGCCGGTATCACTGCCCGGGCGCTCAGGCAGTACCGGTGAGCCAGCGCCCGCAGCGCCTTTCCAGATCAAGACAATCCGATCACTGGCGCGCATGCCCGGGTAGCTGATCAGCACCTGGGCGCCGTGCAGCCCGAGCATCGGGTCGTAGCTACCGTTCTGCGCGCCCGTCAGTTGCGCCAGTTGCGGCACCGGGGCGACGGAGCGCAACACCAGCGCCCGCTCCTGGGACGGCAACGGCCGGCCGCCCAACGCCGGCTCGACCTCGTAGCTCATCAACACCGTGCTACCCAGGCCGGCGTTGGCGATGGCCTGGGGTACCCGGAACGCTGGCAGCGCGCCGCTGCTGTCGACCGTTTTGGCTTCGCTGTAGCTGCTCTCCGGTCCGGCGCCTTGCCAGCTGAACGTGACCTTGTCGCCTATGTGTTTGCCCGAGTAATTGACTGTCACCTGCACCCCAAGCGGGTAGAAATGCGGGTCCAGCTCATTGACCGGCTCGTCCACCTCCGGCGCCGGCAACAGTCCGGCGGCGCTGACACGCAGCTCCAGCGGGTCCGATTGCCGAAAGCCGACACTGCGCGTGCTGAGCATGCGCACCTGGTAGTAGACCTTGAGCGTACCCGACTCCAGCAGGCGGATGTGTTCCGTGCCGACATTGATCGCCAGCTCGCGGTCCCCTGCCCCTTCCGAGGCGGTCACCACACGCCTGACTTCATGCAGGGTCGGCCTGCCGCCAAGTTGGGTGCCCTGCCACACCAGGGTAATCTGGTGGCCCGCCGTGCGCCCCTGGTACTTGGGGATCATCACCGAAGCCCGGGCAATATCGTAGGCCAGTACGCCCTCCTCCGCCTGCGCCACTCTCGGCACAGTCAACGCCTTGGGCTGCCCTTTGAAACCGATGCTCAGGCGCTGCGAGTGCTGCTCGCCGCCAGCCTTCACCAGCCTGTAGCCCACGACCGCCAGGCCACTGGCCAGGGCCCAGGCTTTGTCATTGGCAATGGTGAACGTCAGGGTCTGCGGCAAGCTCCCGCGGAGGGTCTGGTCCAGGTCGATATGGGTCGGCAGGCCCGAATCGATGTAGCCGGTAAAGCGCAACCTGACCGTGTCGCCGATGGCGAACGTCGGCGCGCTGGCCTGCACATGAATCTGCAAGTCGTCGCTGCCCAGCACCTCGAGGTTGATATAGCCCTCGTTATCGAGCCCCGTGACCGAAACGGCCGGCAACTGCGCATGGCCGGTGTCGACCACCACCGACACATGCGGAGCCCAGGTCTGGCTGGTGTTGTGGACAATATCGTGCACTTCCCAGGTCACCACCAGGTTGGGGCTGTCACCGGCCTGGCGAATGACACTGCCGGGCACCGTGAACACCACCGGCTGGTTGAGGTCGGCCTCGACCAGGGTATAGCTCAGCATCACCCCGCCCCAGCTCAGGCGGATCACATCGCCAACGGCGCGGTGCTCGTAGAAATAGACCTGCACCTGGACGCCGTTCTCCAGGTGTTCAGCGGTCACCGGATTGACACCGACATCTGCCGCGACCAGGCCCTGGTGCCCGGGCTCGGAACCGCCCGGGCGGTCCAGCTTGACCAGGACCGAGAGGTCGCGTGACGCCGCGTATTCAATGTTGTTGCGGCTGAAGCGGTAATGCAGCACATGAGCACCCGGGGTGAACAGCTCGCTGGGCACGTGCACGTGCAAGGGCCGGCCAAGATCAACGCCTTCGAGTACCAGCGGCGTAACCACCGGAGTGCTGCCGGCGCCCATGTACACCCGCAGTTCGTCACCGGCACGCACATCGGTGAAAGGCGGCACGGTCGCCAGCACACCTCGCGCGTCGGTGCTCAGGGTATGCAGGTTGACGCCCGCGTCATAGTCACTGACCGGCGCGACCGAGGCGAACAGGGACAGTGCCGGCAGCTCGCTGGTGGTCGTGGATTCGATGGTATCGGTTTGCAAGTCATTCATGGCAGACAGCCTCGGTGCGGGGAAACAACGTTTCGGCCCTGCGTGCATACCGCCATGAAAAAGGGCCGCCCTGGTTAAAGTCGCCCCTGATTCAATACCTCGTTATCGAGGCCAACAACTGACAAAAATGCTAGGTGGCCGGGTTTACACCGACGGCGCCAACACCCCCTGGCGCTTGCGGTGAATGATGAAGTACGCCGCGTAACACACTGCGATGAAACCAAAACCCCAATACAGCGACGGCCGCTGGGTCTCATCCAGCGCCAGGAACACGAACAGCGAACTGCACAGGGCAATGCACACCAGCGGCACCAGCGGGAACAGCGGCGCGCGGTACTTGAGGTCGGCAAGCTTGCCGCCGCCCTGCTGGTAGGCGCGGCGGAACTTGTACTGGGCCAGGGCAATGACGATCCAGGTCACGGTACCGGACATGCCGCTCACCGCCATCAGCACCATGAACAAGGTATCGGCGGCGACGAAACTGGTCATCAGCGACACCAGGGCAAAGCACAGGGTGATGCTCAGCGCTCGCAACGGCACGCCGCGCTTGCTCAAGGGCGACAGGCTTTTCGGCGCCATGCCGGTCTTGGACATGGCCCAGAGAATGCGCGTGGAGGCATACAGGCCGGAGTTGCCCACCGACAGAATCGCGGTAAGGATGACGAAGTTCATCAGGTCCGCCGCGTAGGGAATGCCGACCATGTCGAACACCTGCACAAACGGGCTCTCCATCAGGCCGGCCTGTTGCCACGGCACAATCGCCGAGAGCACGACGATGGCCAGCACATAGAAGATCAGCACGCGAAACACCACGTTGCGCACCGCGCGCGGGATGCTCTTTTCCGGCTGGTCGGTTTCACCGGCGGCCACGCCCATGATCTCGCAGCCCTGGAAGGCATAGACCACGGTCATCATCACCGCGAACACCGCCGACAGGCCATTGGGGAACATCGAGTCGCCGATCAGGTTGTTCATCATCGGCGCCGGCTCGCCGCTGGTCAGCGGGATGGCGCCGAAGATCACCAGCACGCCAACGATGATAAAGCCGAGGATCGCCGCCACCTTGATCCCCGAGAACCAGTACTCGGCTTCACCAAAGGCGCGGGTGGCCAGGGCATTGAGGCCGAACAGCACCACCACGAACAGCGCCGACCAGTACCAGATCGGTACCTCCGGGAACCAGCGCACCATCAGCATGCCGGCGGCGGTGAACTCCAGGCCCACGGTGGTCGCCCAGCTCATCCAGTACACCCAGCCGATCATGAAGCCGGTGGCCGGGCCGATGAATTTGGTGGCGTGGGCCTGGAACGAGCCGGACACCGGCATCTGCACCGACAGTTCGCCCAGGCAGACCATCACCAGGTACATCAGCAAACCCGCCACCAGGTAGGCGAGGATCGCGCCCATGGGCCCGCCCTGGTTGATGGTCACCCCCGAGCCCATGAACAGCCCGGTGCCGATCACCCCGCCCAGCGACAGCATGAAGATATGCCGGCTTTTCAGCGCACGGGTGAGGTGGATGCCTTTACGTTCGGTAGAGTCAGTCATGTCGGCACCTCAACAGTGGTTGAAGCGCGGAAGGGACAGGCGGTGGTGCGGGGACGGCTGAGCTTTACGGCAGTTCATTATTATTATCTCCAATAAGCTTCGAAGACCGCGGGCAGCGGTTGCCGTCGATTATTGGAAAGCGATGTAAGGTGGCGTTGTACCTGAAGATCGAAGATGTAAAAAGTCGTAAGTTTTTTGTACGTCAGCACTGGATCAGCTGTTTCAGGGTCTCGCCAGCCAGGCGTATCTGCTCGGCCAAGGGTACTTGCAGGGCGTTCAGGGCCGCCTGGTGCTTACCCAGCGCTGCTTCTTCCAGCGCGCGCAGTACCGTCGCCAGTCCGCGAAAACCCAGGGAATCGCTGCTGCCGGCAAGGCGATGGGCCAGGTGCGCGACCTCGGTGCAGTCGCCGGCCTTGAGCGCTTCGGCCAGCGCGCTCTGGTGCTGTTCGATGTCATCGCGCAAAACTGTTAGCAAGCCCTGGAGCTTTTGCTCACCGAGCAGGCTGCGATGGGTATCGAGCAGCGCCCAGTCCATGCCCTGCCCGGCCGCTGCGGCCTCGATCACCTGCCCCTGTTGCGCCAAAGCCTGGCGCAAGCTGTCGAGCTTCAGCGGCTTGGCGAGGATGCCCTGCATGCCGGCCGTAAGGAATCCGCGCACCAGCGCCGGCTGCACGCTGGCGGTCAGCGCCAGGATCCGGCAAGCGCGGTTCGGCCCAGAGGTGCGGCGGATCTGCCGGCACAGCTCGACGCCACTGATACCCGGCAGGTGCACATCGAGCAGGATCAGGTCGAAGCGCCGCTGGGCACAGAGCTCCAGCGCCTGTTCACCGTCCTCGGCCATCCACAGGCGGTGCCCGTCGCGCTGCAGCAGGCCGCGCACCACCTCGCGGTTGAGCTCGACGTCTTCGACCACAAGAATATCCAGGGCCTGGATCGCTGCTGCCGGCAGCAGCGCCGGCGCCTCGGCCGCCGCCGCTTGCAGCTCCAGCTCGAACCAGAAACAACTGCCCTGCCCCTCGACACTTTCAAGGCCGATGCGCCCGCCGAGCAGTTCCACCAGGTGCTTGCAGATCGCCAGGCCCAGGCCGGTGCCGCCATAGCGGCGGGCCACAGCGTCGCTGGCCTGGACGAAACGCTCGAAAATCCGCCCTTGCACCGCCGGGGCGATGCCGATGCCGTTGTCGCTAACACTGATCCGCAACTGCTGCAGGCCCTGCTCCTGGCCCAGCACCTGGACCTCGACACTCACCTCACCGGCCTCGGTGAACTTGATGGCATTGGCCAGCAGGTTGCTGAGCACCTGGCGCAGGAACTGTTCGGCGCCGTGTTGACGTGGCGCCAACTGCGTATCGATACGACAGCACAACACCGTGTCGTTGCTCAGGGCCCGCGGTTCGAGCAGGGTCATGACCTCGTCGCACAGTTGGCGCAGGGAGAAATCCACCGCTTCCGGGTGGCTTTCGCCCTCCTCCAGGCGGGCAAAGTACAGCACTTCGTTGAGGATGCTCAGCAAGCCTTCGCCGGCCTTGTACAGGGCATCCAGGCGCTTGCTGTCGCGGGCGTCCAGATCCGCTTCACGGAGCAATTCGGCCATCCCCAGGATGCCATTGAGCGGGGTGCGCAGTTCATGGCTCATGGTCGCCAGAAAGCGCGATTTGGCCAGGTTCGCCGCTTCGGCATCCTCCTTGGCGCGCATCAGGCTGGCAGTGCGCCGCTCGACCATCTTTTGCAGTTCGTCGCGCTTGCCTTGCAAGGCCAGGCGGTCGACTTCGCGGCGGTCGATGTCGCTGAGAATATTCCTGCGCATGTCGTCCAGGGCGTGGGCCACGGTGTCGATTTCGTCTTCGCGGCTTGAGCGGCGCTTGTCCAGGCGCAGCGGCACCTGCCAGTCGCCTGCACCAATACGCCGGGCGAACTCGGCCATCACTTGCAGGTGGCGGGTGACCAGGCGGTAAAACAAGCCCGACAACGCCACCGCCAGGCCGCAGAGGAACACGCTCATCCACAGCAGGCTGGTCAGCCCGGTGGCGAACAGGCGCCGGTGCACCGCCCCCAGGTCGATGCTGATCTCCAGCTCACCCAGGTGGCGCAACGGTCCTGAAGGCGGTTGATAGTCCAGTGCGAAACGCTCGATGCGCAGCGGCCCTTGTGGCGTCGCTTCGCCCTGCAGCAAGTCGAAGTCGGCACTGTTCAGGCGCACCCGCGCCACATCGGAGAAGTCCACCAGGCCGCGCAACTGCACGTTCAACTGCTCCTGGTTGAGGTCCCAGAGGCTGCGTTCAAGGCTTGCCAGGTAGCCGGCGCGAATCAACGCCATGCGCGCGTCGATGTCGCGCATCTCGCGGCGGTACTCGAAATACAACTGCACGGTGCTGGCCAGCACGGTAAAGCACAAGCTGAACAACAGGATGAACAGCAACAGGCGTCGCAGCAGGCCACCGGGTTGCAGGCGCATCATTTGGCGTCTGCCGGCAGGTTGACCATGTCGCGGTAGATGACTTCGCTCTGCTCCAGCCAGCGCTGGATCTCGCCGTTGTCGCGCATGCGCTGCAGTTGCTCGTCGATCTGCGCCATGTGCTGGCTCAAGGGTGAATGCCGCGAAACCGCCACCCGCAGATAGTCAACGCTCAGCGCGGTGGGCAAGGCCTGGATATCCTCGGCGCCGGGCAAATGCTCGACGAACAGCTGGCCGGTGCGCCGCTCCTGGATGACGAAGTCGATACGCCCGCGAATCAGCTTGCCGAAGTTCTGCTGGCTGTCGGAGACCCACTCGATGTTCTGGTGGCGTGCCACGAAGCGGTCGAAATCCGCGCCGTAGCTTTCACCGAACAACAGCCCACCGCGGTAGCTGGCCAGGTCTTCAAGGCGCTCGAAGGTCACCGGCCGCTGGCGATTGAAAAACACCGCCACTTCCTCACGCAGCACCGGCACCGTGGAAAAGCGCATGCCCTGGTCGCGTTGATCGCTGTTGTAGGCCAGCACCACATCCACCCGGCCGGCGGCAGCGTCGAGCAGGCAGCGCTTCCAGTTGCCCAGCACGACGATCTCCACCTCATAGCCCAGGCGCGCGAACAACTGGCGCACCACGGTCGGCGCCAGGCCGCGCACCTGCTTGCCGTCGCTCCAGGAAATCGGCGGGTACACCGGGTAGTCGCAATAGCGGATGCGCTCGGCCGCCTGGACCTGGGCGCCGGGCATCAGCATGGCGAGCCAGAGCAGCCGCCACATGTGATCAGGCCGCCACGCTGGCAGTAAACAGATAACCGGCGCCGTGAATGGTGATGATCAGCTGCGGTTCGGCCGGATCGTCATGCAGCTTGCGCCGCAAGCGGCCGACCAGCACGTCGATGGAGCGGTCGTTGGGCACCCACTCGCGGTTGCGGATCTGGTCCATCAGCTGGTCGCGGCTCAGGGTATGGCCGCTGTTGCGCAGGAACACACTGAGCAGCTGGAATTCGCCGTGGGTCAGCAGGGTTTCGCCACCTTGCGCATCGATCAGGCGGCGGCGGTCGGTGTCCAGGGCCCAGTCGGCGAATTGCTTGAGCGGGTGATTGCCGGCGCTGGGCGGCTTGCCGGCCTGGGCATGGCGGACCCGGCGCACCAGGTTCTTGGCCCGCGACACCAGTTCGCGCGGGTTCAGCGGTTTGATCACGTAGTCGTCGGCGCCGCATTCCAGGCCAACGATACGGTCGATGTCGTCATTACGGCCGGTGATGAGGATGATGCCGACCTCCGAGCGCACCCGCAGTTCGCGGGTCAGGGTCAGGCCGTCCTTGCCCGGCAGGCGGATGTCGAGCATGACCAGGTCGACGGCCTGCTCGGCGAGCACATGCTCGGCCTGCTCCGCGGTGGCGGCGCAGTGCACGTCGTAGCCTTCCTGGGACAGGTAGGCGTGCAGCAAGTCGCGAATAAGCGGATCGTCATCGACGACCAGTACCCGAGGCGTCATTGCGTGTTGTCTCTTATAGGAATTGTTGTATGACTCACGACAGCAGCGTACCCATTACTGAACGACCGATCAACAGCCCTCGGTCAGGGTGAAGCGCCGGCGGCCACCGGCCTGCAGGCCATCAACCCAGGCCTCGCAGATCTGCACGCCCTGCTCCGGGGTGAAGGTGCCCGGGTTGAGCCCGGATTCCAGCCACAGGCCGTCGAGCAAGGCGCTCAGGCTGATGGCTGCCAGGTCGGCGTTGAAGGCCTGCCAGCCCTCCTCCTTGGCCAGGTCCGCCAGCAGCCGGCCCAGTTCGTTGCGGTATTCGCCGTAGGAGTGATCGTGCACCTGGTTGATCGCTTCGGCGGTTTTCACTGCGCCCCAGAACGCCAGCCAAGCATCGAGCAGCTGCGGGTCGAGCAATTCGGCGCAGAACGAGGCGCGAAAAAACGCCGACAGCCGCTCGCGGGCATTGGGCGCGGCTTGGGCCATGGCTTCGCGGATCAGGCCCATGACCCGGCCGGTGACTGCCATGTAGGCCTCGGCCACCAGTTCGTCCTTGCCTGAATAGTGGTGGCTGATCAGCCCCACCGAGACCCCGGCCTCGGCGGAGATCTTGCGGATCGAGGCGCCCTGGAAGCCGTGCCGCTTCAAACACACCAGGGTCGCTTCGACCAGGTTGGCCTTGCGCAACTCCGGGACCATACGGCTGTAACGGGCTTCCTGGCTCATTGGCGGTTCTCTTCGGGTGGGAGACTTTTCGCGGGGCAAGCCCGCTCCCACAGGGGGATGGGCAATTCCGGTGGGAGCGGGCTTGCCCCGCGATGCTGTTGAACAACTGTACAACAAGTCCCGATCAGTCGCGATAGCCCGGCGCCACCCGATCGAGCAGGCGCAGCAACGCCGACCAGGCCAGTTGCATGCCATCCGGGTCACTCAGCTCACCTTCCTTCAAGGCCCGCGCTGGCTCGTTGAACTGGCGTTCGGTGTGGGCGCAAACCTCTTCCGTCGGCAACACCAGCTCGCCGGCAGCCATCGCCGTCAGCTGGATCTCGCAGGCTTTTTCCAGGTAATACATGCGCAGGAACGCCTCGCTGACACTGCGCCCGACGCTGAGCAAGCCATGGTTGCGCAAAATCAGCACCGCCTTGTCACCCAGGTCATCGACCAGGCGCGCTTGCTCGGCCATGTCCAGGGCGATGCCTTCGTAATCGTGGTAGGCAACCTTGCCATGGAACTCCATGGAAATCTGGTTCACCGGCAACAACCCGCACTTGAGCGCCGCCACCGCGCAACCGGCCTTGGTGTGGGTGTGCAGCACGCACTGGGCATCCTCGCGGGCGCCATGAATGGCACTGTGAATAACGAAACCGGCCGGGTTGACCGGGTACGGCGACGCCTGCACCGCGTTGCCCTCAAGGTCGATCTTGACCAGGTTGGAGGCGGTGATTTCATCGAACATCAAGCCGTAGGGGTTGATCAGAAAATGATGCTCGGGGCCGGGAATGCGCACCGAGATATGGGTGAAGATCAGGTCGGTCATGCGAAAGTGCGCGATCAACCGGTAGCAGGCGGCCAGCTCCTGGCGCAGGTGGATTTCGGTCTCGGTCATTATTGTTGTCCTCAGGCGAAAGGCTGGCCAGACAATAGGGCTGGACATCGTGCGATGTCCAGCCTCGGCGAGGGTTCAGCGGCTGGCCCAGGCGTTGAAGCGCTCTTCCAGTTCATCGCCATGATCGACCCAGAACTCGACGTTCATCGACAGCGCGCCTTCAAGGTTCTGCCTGGAGGTCGGCACCCAGCTGGCCAGCTGCGGATCAAGCTCGGCGGCGGCCTGGATGTTGGTCGGCCCGTAAGGAATCTCCTTCACATAGCGCACCTGGGTGTCGGGCTGGTTGGCGAAGGCGATCAGGCGCTTGGCCTGGTCGACATGCCTGGAGCCCTTGATGATCGCCCAGTAATCCATGCCGTATAGGCTGCCCGGCCACACCAGGGCCAACGGGCTGCCCTGTTGAGCGGCGACGGCGACCCGGCCGCTGTAGGTCGAGGTCATCACCACATCGCCGGCGCTCAGCCACTGCGCCGGTTGCGCGCCGGCTTCCCACCACTGGATATAGGGCTTGAGCTCGCTGAGCTTGTTGAAGGCGCGGTCGACGCCCTCGGGGGTGGCCAGGACCTTGTACACGTCCTCGACCTTGACCCCGTCGGCCATCAGCGCGAACTCCAGGTTGTACACCGCCCGCTTGCGCAGGCCGCGTTTGCCGGGGATTTTTTTCACGTCCCAGAAATCCGCCCATGAGGTCGGTGCCTGGGCCAGCTTGTTGCGGTCGTAGGCGATCGCCACGCTCCACACCAGCACCGCCGAGCCGCATTCCTGAGCGGCATCGGGGATCAACTGCTCGGCACGCCCGAGCCGGGTCCAGTCGAGGCGCTCGTACATGCCCTCGTCGCAGCCGCGCATCAGGTCCGGGCCTTCGATCTGCACCAGGTCCCAGTCGACGTTGCCGGTATCGACCATGACCTTGATCCGGGCCATTTCGCCGTTGTACTCGCTCTGGATCAACGTGCTGCCGTCCTGGGCACTGAACGGCTTGAAGATCGCCGCATCCTGGGCTTTCTGGCCGGCGCCGCCGTAGGCGACCACGACCATGTCCGGTGCTGCCTGGACGGCGCCGACAGCAAGGGCGAACAACCAGGGAGAGCGCTTGAGCAGGTTCGATTTCATCAATGGTTCCTCTTGCCGGTACCACGTGATGCGTGGCCCGTTTTCTTGTTGTTGTGAGGTGTGCCCCAGGACCCGGGGGTGATTGCAAACTAGTCAAAGGCCAGTAAAAAAACAAGTTGATTTTTTACTGTCGGTACACTTCTATAGAAAAATAATAACAACACCCCGCTGGAGCCTGACCCGCATGTCGACCTTCACGCACCTGTTCGAACCGCTGCAAATCCGGGGCAAACGCCTGAAGAACCGCATCATGTCCAGCGGCCACGACACCTCGATGCCCACCGACAACCTGGTCAACGAGCGCCTGATCGCCTACCACCAGGCCCGCGCCGCCGGGGGCGTCGGCCTGATCGTGCTGCAGGTGGCCGGGGTGCACGACAGCGCCCGCTACACCTCCCACGTGCTGATGGCCACCGACGACGCCTGTATCGAGGGTTACCGCCAGCTGGCCGAGACCTGCCATGCCCATGGCACCGTGGTGCTGTCGCAGATCTTTCACCCGGGGCGGGAAATCATGGAATCCAGCGATGGCCTGCTGGCGGTGGCCTACTCGGCGTCGGCAGTGCCCAACGAGCGTTTTCGGGTGATGCCGCGGGCGCTCGACCAGAGCATGATCGACGAGATCGTCGCCGGTTACGCCGCCGCGGCCCGGCGCCTGCACCAGGCCGGCATCGACGGTGTCGAGGTGGTTGCCAGCCACGGTTACCTGCCGGCGCAGTTCATCAACCCACGGGTCAACCGCCGCAGCGATGGCTACAACGGTGAGTTGCAGCAACGGCTGCGGTTTGTCCGCGAAGTGATCGCCGCGGTACGTGCGGCAACGGCAGACGATTTCATCATCGGCCTGCGCATCAGCGCCGATGAGCGCGATGCCGAGGGCCTGACCGAGGACGAATCGCTGGCGGCGGTAAAAATGCTGCAGTCCGATCTGGACTATGTGCACATCGTCGCCGGCACCTCGGCGTCGCTCGGTGGTGCGGTGCACATCGTCCCGCCCATGGCCATCGAGGCGGCCTATCTGGCGCGAGAGGCCGGGACTTTCAAGGCACAGCTGAACATTCCGCTGTTCGTTACCGGGCGCATCAACCAGCCGCAGGAAGCGGAGCTGATCCTCGCCCGTGGCCAGGCCGATGTCTGCGGCATGACCCGCGCGCTGATTTGCGACCCGCAGATGCCCAACAAGACCTGCAGCGAACGCGTCGAAGACGTGCGCGCCTGCATCGCTTGCAACCAGGCCTGCATCGGTCATTTTCACAAGGGCCTGCCGATCTCGTGCATCCAGCATCCGGAAACCGGGCGCGAGCAGCAGTTCGGCACCCAGCAGGCAGCGACTACACGCAAGCGGGTGATGATCGCCGGTGGCGGCCCGGCCGGCATGAAGGCCGCGGCGGTGGCCGCAGCCCGTGGCCATGACGTCACTTTGTATGAAGCCAGCGCCCAGCTCGGCGGCCAGGTGCTGCTCGCGCAACTGCTGCCGCGCCGGGCCGAGTTCGGCGGCGCCAGCACCAACCTGCAGCGCGAGATGCACCTGGCCGGGGTCAAGGTGGTGCGCAACACGCGCGTGGATCGCGCCCTGGTCGAGCGCGAGCAGCCTGACCTGGTGATCGTCGCCACCGGTGCCGAACCTTACTGGCCGGCCTTCGAGCGCGGCGGCGACCTGCAGGTGGTCGATGCCTGGCAGATCCTGCGTGGCGAGGCCAAGCCCGGGCGCTCGGTGCTGGTGGTCGACTGGCGCTGCGACTGGATCGGCCCGGGCATCGCCGAGCGCCTGGTGCGTGAAGGCCACCAGGTGCAACTGGCGGTCAACGGCACCCACTGCGGCGAAAGCCTGCCGCTGTACGTACGCGACCAGATGGCTGGCGAACTGCACAAGCTGGGCATCCCGATCACCCCCTATGCACGCCTGTACGGCTGCGACGACAACACCGTGTACCTGCAACACACCGCCAGCGGCGAGCCGATGATCTTTGAAGACATCGACACCCTGGTGCTGTGCCAGGGCCATCAGCCGGTCGATACCCTGGCGGCGCAACTGCACGGCCTGGTCGAGGTAAAACGCATCGGCGACTGCCTGGCCCCGCGCACGGTTGAAGAAGCCGTCTACGACGGTTTGAAGGTCGCCTGGAGCCTGTAAGGCTGTTTATACTCCGGGGCTTTGACAGTGCGGTTCGGAGCACGCCATGAGCAACAGCAGCAAGACGCCGCCCGCCGCCAGCCAGGAAGGTGCCAGCGCCCCGCATTTTCTCGGCACCCGCATCCGCGGCCTGCGCAAGCGCCGCGGCATGACCCTGGCCGAGCTTGCCGAACAGAGCGAGCTCACCGCCGGCTACATCAGCCAGCTGGAGCGCAACCTCTCCTACCCGTCGATCCCGGCGCTGTTCAACATCGCCCGCAGCCTGGGCGTGACCATCCAGTGGTTCTTCGCCAGCGAAGCCAGCACCGCCCCGGAAGACAACGGTTACGTGGTACGCAAGAACAGCCGCCTGAGCGTGCATTACGAAGACGGCATCGTCGACCAGTTGCTCACCCCGCAACCCAACCGCCAACTAGAGATTCTTCACTCGCGCTTCCCACCGGGCACCTACAGCCAGCAAAGCTATAGCCATGATGGCGAAGAAGCCGGCTACCTGCTGTCCGGCAGTTTCGAGCTGTGGGTCGGCGAGCGGCATTTTCAGCTGAGCGAAGGCGACAGCTTCAGTTTTTCCAGCCAGGAGCCGCACCGTTACGGCAACCCTGGCGAGGTGGATGCGGTGGTGATCTGGGTGATCACCCCGCCGACGTTCTGATACCTACAACAACACAGGCACGCCATGAACGAGTTGATCACACGCGAACTGCACCAGGGCCTGCTGACCCTGACCCTCAACCGCCCAGATAAGCTCAATGCGCTGAACACGGCCATGTACACGCGGTTGGGCGATCAGTTGCGGGCAGCGGCCGAGGATGCGCAGGTCGAGGTGATCCTGCTCACCGGTGGCCCACAGTGCTTTTGCGCCGGCAACGACCTGAAGGATTTTCTCGACAACCCGCCCACTGCCATGGACAGCCCGGTGTTTCGCCTGATGCGGGTGATCATGGCCCTGGACAAACCGCTGATCGCTGCGGTGGCGGGGCCGGCCATCGGCATCGGCACCACCCTGCTGCTGCACTGCGACCAGGTGCTGGTCAGCCGCTCGGCCAAACTGCGCCTGCCGTTCGTGCCGTTGGGCTTGTGCCCGGAATTTGGTTCCAGCCTGTTGCTGCCACGGCTGCTCGGCCATGCGCGGGCGGCGCGACTGTTGCTGTGCAATGAGCTGCTCACGGGCGAACAGGCCGTCGAGTGGGGCCTGGCCAATGAACTGCATGAGGATGGCGAACAGTGCCTGGCGGCCGCACGCAAACTGGCCCAGCGCCTGCAGGCCTTGCCCCAGGATGCGCTACGGATCAGCAAGCGCTTGCTCAAGGATGCCCATCGGCAGGAGCTGGAGGTCACTGTTCAACGTGAAGGCTTGCTGTTTATCGAGCGGCTGCACACGCCAGAGGCGAAAGCGGCGTTGCGGGCACTGGTCAAGGATTGACGCTCCCGGGGCTGCCTTGCAGCCCATCGCCGGCAAGTCCGGCTCCCACATGCTGACCCTGTGGGAGCTGGCTTGCCAGCGATCGAGTGCGCAGCGCTCGTAAATTCAGGCGACACCGAGTCAGTCTTTCAGCACCCTCAACTCAATCCCGTCCAACAACGCATCCACCAGCGCCCTGGCCAGCTCCACCGATTGCTGGGCCGAGCAGACAAACCCTCGTCCTTCCTCACTGCAGTGCTGCACCGCCTGGCCAATAGTGGCGCTGGCGCTCTTGAGGTACAGCAAGGCATGCACCAGCGCGTCTTCGGCGCTGACACCTGCGCACACGCTGAACAAGGGTGGGTGCTCCGGGCAACTGTTGACAGGGGTTTCGACGGTTTCAGCGAGGTGCAGGCTTGGGGGATCGGGGACGAGCTTTTTCATGGTCAACTCCTAACTTGTGGAGCCGCCACGCTTTCGTCGCCAAACAAATGGGTGGCAGCTGTACGCGGGTTGGCGAACCGGTAAGTTAGGAACCCGGCAGGGCCGAAGCCCTCCCGCGCACAGCCACCATAGAGCGTAATGGTTAGGATAGGTCCTAGGACCTGAGATTGGCTAGCGCTTTGCCGGCCTCATCGCTGGCAAGCCAGCTCCCACAGTGGCCGGCGTAACGCTGAACTTGTGGGAGCTGGCCTTGCCAGCGATCGAGTGCGAAGCGCTCGTAAACCCAGGCAACGCCGACTTTGAATCAGCACCTCAACTCATACCGCAACCGCGCATTCGCCCCACTCGCCGCAGCCACCCGCCGGAACCCCAACCTCTCCGCCAGCCGCTGGCAAGCCACATTCGCCGGCGACGTGGTCAGCCACAGCAGCGAGCCTTCCAGCACCGGCAGCAGTGTTTCCAGCGCCTCGGTCATCAAGCCCTGCCGGGCATGGACCTCGGCGATCCAGTAGCCCAAGCCGACCTTGCCCTGGGCATCCGGGCGCACGCCCAGGCAGCCGATCAGTTCGCCGCTGGCCAGGAACAGGTAGTAGCGTTTTTCGCCCTGGGGCGCTGCCCAGTTCTGCCGGGCCTGGAGCAGGCTTTGCCGCGCCTGCTCCAGGGTCCAGTCGTCGCGGGCCCAGGGCAAAAATTCACGGTGGAAGCCGTAGTTGGCGTTGAGCACAGCCTGCAGTTGCGCGGCAAAGGTCAGTTCCGGGGCGTGGAGTTTCAGCTGTTTGCTGCGCAGGCGGCGGGGCAAGTCCATTGCGGGGTCCTGAGGTGGGTAAGGACCGACAAGTATTGCATAGACCTATCCTTTACGAGCGCTTTGCGCTCGATCGCTGGCGACCTGGCCAAGAGCTGCTAGCGTTGTTCAGGCGATCAATCCCCTGCCCCGTGCGGTCATTGCCAAGGATACGAAAGTCGATGAAACCCACCTTGCGCTCCACCCTGCTCTGCTCCGCCCTTATCGTATTGGCCGGTTGCGCCAGCTCCCGGGTCGACCCCAGCCAGTATTCCGGGTTTCTCAAGGACTATAGCCGCCTCAAGCCCGCCGAAAGCATCTCCGGCCAGCCGGTGATGCGCTGGATCGACCCGCAGGTGAAAGCCGCGCGCTTCACCAAGGTGTATATCGAGCCCAGCCAGTTCTACCCCAAGCCCCAGCCCACTGCGGCGATATCGCCGCAGACCCTGGGGCAGATCACCCAGTACTACAACACCGCGCTCAAGCGTGAACTGGGTGCCGAGCTGCCCTTGGCTCAGGGTCCGGGCCCGGGTGTGCTGGTGGTGCGCCCGGCGATCACCGCCGTGTCGACCAAGACCGAAGGCCTCAAGCCCTACGAAGTGATCCCCATCGCCCTGGTGGCCGCCGCCGTCAACACTGCCGCCGGTGGCCGCGACCAGGAAGTGGACATCGCCACCGAGGCAGCCTTCCTCGACGGTGGCAACAACAAGGTGATCGCTCAGGTGGTACGCAAAGGCACCGGCGAGGCCTTGGAAAACAACACCTCCAAGCTGGCCCTGGAGAACGTCAAGCCAGTGCTGGACGGCTGGGCCAGCGACCTGCGCAAAAGCTTCGCCAAGCTCAAGAGCGAATCACGCTAGTCGCTCAGTTCACTGTCGATGACGATGCTGCCGCTGAGCAGCTTGTGCACCGGACAGGCATTGGCCACGCCCAGCAGGCGCTCGCGCTGGGCCGCATCGAGATCACCGTGCAGTTCGATCACACGCTTGATCTCGGTGCGCACTTCAGGGCTTTTCACCTCACTGACGATGTCCAGCTGCACATGCACATGGTGCAACGGCCACTCCTTGCGTTTTGCATACATCGACAAGGTGATTGCGGTGCAGGCGCCAAGGGCCGACAGCAGCAATTGATGCGGATTGGGACCGCTGTCGTGGCCGCCCAGCTCGCGGCCCTCATCAGCCAGCCACTGCTGGGCACCGGCAGCCAGGCTTACCTGATACGGAACATCGCCAAGGTCGGCGTAAACGGTTGATGCGCTCATGAGCTTCCTTAATCGGAGATGGGTACACCCGCCTACCCTAGCGCCCAAGACCCGCCGCCGCCAGTCGCGCGGTTGAACTACAGCGTCCTGCGCGCAGAACGACGCACAATGGCAGAACCAGGCCAATCCGCTTTACTTGCCGGGACAACAACTTGACCTGATAAGGAAATCGACCATGTCCCAGCTCCTGGACCCCACCTCCAATGAAAGCAAATACGCCAAGCTGGCCAGCGCCGCGATCATCGGTGCGATCACGCCAACCAGCGTACGCTTGTGGTTTCGCGTGTACATGCCCGGCGAGTGGGTGCTGGTGGTCACCACCACGCCGTTGAGCGGCGACCTGCAGCGCCTGGATGAGCTGCCCGTGGCCGATTTCCTGAAAAAACACAAGATCAAGCCGGTGTTCGTCCAGGCGCAAAAATTCAGCTTCGACAGCGACCTCACCGGTGTCTTTGCAGTGACTGGCCTGAAGGCGCAAAGCACCTATTACTATGCCCTGATCAGCAGCGAAACCGACCACCTGATCATCCGTCGGCGCACCGAAATCGGCGCCGACTCGCCGAAAAACTTCATCACCCCGGCGATCAATCCCGAAACCCTGACCTTCGGCTTCTACAGCTGCCACGACCCGATCAGCGCCGACGGCAGTGCCGGCGCCTGGCCGCTGCTGCACCAGCAACTGATCGACCAGCGCGCGCAGTTCGTCATCGGCGGTGGCGACCAGATGTACGTCGACACCAACAAGAAAAACGGCTTCCTGGATATCTGGGAATGGCTGAAAGAAAACAAGCAGGCCCTGCTGGCCCACTACAAGAAAGGCAACAGCTACGACAAACCCGGCATCGAGCAGTACCTGCTGAACATCTACCGCTGGTACTACCGGGTGTACTGGAACATCCCCACCCTGCGCGAGGTGTACGAGCAGTTCCCGCAGTACATGATCTGGGACGATCACGAGATCATGGACGGTTGGGGCTCGCTGACCAACAAGGAGCGGCAAAAACGCATCTCGCTGCTGTTTGAAAGCACCAGCAACGGCCCCACCAACCAGATGCTCGTCGACCTCATGTGGCGCGCCGCCTGCCGCGCTTATTATGAATACGAGCACAGCCACAACCCTGTGACCTCGATCAACCTCGACAAGCCCGACGACTGCCACTGGGACTACGCCTTCGAGCAAGGCGGCTCGGCCTTCTATGTGCTGGACATGCGCGGCCATCACGATATCGAGGCCAACGACCCGCACAAGATCCTCGGCAGCGCGCAAATGAAGCGCTTCAAGGACTGGTTGAACAGTGCCGTGGTGCAGAGCGCCAAGGCGGTGTTCATTGTCTCGCCGGTGCCGGTGATGCACTGGAAGAACGCGGTCACCAACGGCGCCGATTTCGGCTCGCTGAAGGATGACTGCATGGATGAGTGGGACCACAAGAGCAACCTGGCCGAACGCAAGGTACTGCTCGATCAGGTGTATGCGGCGTTGGGCAAGAGTGCCAAGCCGGTGGTGTTTCTCAGTGGCGACGTGCACTGCGCGGCGGTGTTTCGCCTGTTGCACAAGCAATACCCGGCGGCCAAGGTGTTCCAGGTCACCTCCAGCGCCATCTCGCGCCTACCGGCGCCGGACATGCTGAAGATGGCCATCAGCGGCGGTGGCGAGATGCCGGGCATTGCCAACATGGTCTGCGAGCGCTGGTACGCCATGGCCGGCGCTAAGAACTTCGCCCTGCTCAGCGTGCGCCCGTCACTGGATGGCCAGCAGACCGAAGTGCTGGTGGAGCTGCACTGGCCCAGTGGCGAGGATGGTGAGCTGACCAAGCGCCGGGTGGTGCTCAAGTAACCCGGCGCTTGGTGCTCGGGTCAAGCGAAGAACGAGTACAGGATCGCCGACAGGGTAATCAAGCCGATCAGTACTACAAACACATTCGAGGCCTTGCCCGAGTATTTGCGCAGCGCCGGCACCTTGTGGATGGCGTACATCGGCATCAGGAACAGCAGGCAGGCGATGATCGGCCCGCCGAGGTTCTCGATCATGCCGAGGATGCTCGGGTTCAGGGTCGCCACGGCCCAGCAGGTAATGACCATGAACAGCGCGGTCATTTGCTCCAGGCGCTTGGCCGAGACTTGCTTGCCGCGGCTGCGCAGGCTTTTCACGATCATGCCCTGGAAGCCTTCGCTGGCACCGATGTAGTGGCCGAGGAACGACTTGGTGATTGCCACCAGGGCAATCAACGGCGCCACGAAGGCGATCACCGGGGTCTGGAAGTGGTTGGCCAGGTACGACAGGATCGAGATGTTCTGTTGCTTGGCTGCGGCAAGATCCGCCGGGCTCAGGGCCAACACGCAGCTGAAGCAGAAGAACATCACCGTCAGCACCATCATCACGTGGGCACTGGCGAGGATCTTGCCGCTCTTGGCGTCGGCCTGTTCGCCGTAGCGGTGCTTCTGGTCAACGGCAAAGGCCGAGATGATCGGCGAGTGGTTGAAGGAGAACACCATCACCGGGATGGCCAGCCACAAGGTCTTGAAGAACAGGTCCAGGGGCATGCCTTCGCTGGCCTGGGCGAAGAAGGCGCCGTTCCAGTTGGGGATCAGGCTCAGAGCCAGCAGCAACAGCGCGGCAACGAACGGATAGACCAGCAGGCTCATGACCTTGACGATGATGCCCTGGCCGCTGCGCACCACGATCATCAACCCGCAGATCAGCAACAGGGCCAGCAGCGCCCGCGGTGGCGGGGTCACATGCAGTTGGTGTTCCATGAAGTTGCCCAGGGTGTTGGTCAGGGCAACGCTGTACACCAGCAGGATCGGGAAGATGGCGAAGAAGTACAGCAGGGTGATCAGCTTGCCGGCCCCGACGCCGAAGTGTTCTTCGACCACTTCGGTGATGTCTTCACTGGCGCCGCGCTTGCCCGAAAGCACGAAGCGGGTCAGGCCACGGTGGGCATAGAAGGTCATCGGGAAGGCCAGTACCGCCAACACCAGCAGCGGCCAGAAGCCCCCTACCCCGGCGTTGATCGGCAGGAACAGGGTGCCGGCGCCGATGGCGGTGCCATACAGGCCCAGAACCCAGGTGGTGTCGTGACGGCTCCAGGCACGGCTTTGCGCAGGCGCGGCCGAGTCCACACGAACGGTCGTGGTGCTATTTAAATCAGTCATCGATATTGCCTTGTAGTTGTTTTTGTTGCGTATGAATATCTTTGGAACAGGGGTGCAGCTATCGCGGGTCAAGCCCGCTCCCACATGTAGGAGCGGGCTTGACCCGCGATGGGATCAACACTCGACGAACGCGACCGCCAGGCCGCCGCGCGAAGTCTCCTTGTAGTTGGCATGCATGTCGGCGCCGGTGTCGCGCATGGTGCGAATCACCCGGTCGAGGGAGATGAAGTGCTCGCCATCGCCACGCAAGGCCATCTGCACGGCGTTGATGGCCTTCACCGCAGCAATCGCATTGCGCTCGATGCACGGCACCTGGACCAGGCCGCCAACCGGGTCGCAGGTCAGCCCGAGGTTGTGTTCCAGGGCGATCTCGGCGGCGTTTTCCAGTTGCATCGGCGTTGCCCCGAGCACTTCGGCAAGGCCGGCAGCAGCCATCGCGCAGGCCGAACCGACCTCGCCCTGGCAACCCACCTCGGCCCCGGAGATCGACGCGTTCTTCTTGCACAGGATGCCCACGGCGGCGGCGCTGAGCAGGAAGTCGACCACGTCGTTGTCGCAGGCATCGGGGTTGAACTTCATGTAGTAATGCAGCACCGCCGGGATGATCCCCGCCGCGCCATTGGTGGGCGCGGTGACCATGCGCCCGCCGGCGGCGTTCTCTTCGTTGACGGCCAGGGCGAACAGGTTGACCCACTCCATGGCGCTCAGGGTCGAGCCGATCACGTTGGGCTTGCCCAGTTCCTGCAGGCTGCGGTGCAGCTTGGCGGCGCGGCGCTTGACCTTGAGCCCGCCGGGCAAGACACCCTCGTTGCGCAGGCCGTTGTCGACGCACTCGCGCATGGCCGCCCACAATTTCAGCAGGCCGCTGCGCACCTCGGCCTCTTCACGCCAGGCCAACTCGTTGGCCATCATCACCTGGCTGACCCGCAGTTGGTGCTGCTTGCACAGCGCCAGCAGCTCGGCGGCGCTGTCGAAGTCATAGGGCAACTGCACCTGCTCGGCACTGTTGCCCGCCTCGCCCACTTGCGCCGCCTCGACGATAAAACCGCCACCGACCGAGTAATAGGTTTGCTGCAGCAACGAGCCGCTGGCACCGCTGGCTTCCAGGGTCATGGCGTTGGGGTGATACGGCAGGCTTTCGTCGAGCAGCAGCAGGTCGGTAGCGCAGTCGAACGGGATCGCCCGGCGGCCGTCGAGCATCAGTACCTGGCTCTGCTGCAATTGCGCGATCAGCGGCTCGATGCTCTGCGGGTCGATCTGGTCGGGCCATTCGCCCATCAGCCCGAGCAGGCAGGCCCGGTCGGTGGCGTGGCCGACGCCGGTGGCCGACAATGAACCGTACAGGCGCACCTCGACCCGGTTCACCTGTTCCAGCACACCGTGCTCACGCAGCGCCCGGGCAAAGGTTGCCGCTGCACGCATGGGCCCTACGGTGTGGGAGCTGGACGGCCCGATGCCAATTTTGAAAAGGTCGAAAACACTGATAGCCATGCTAATGCCTGACCGAGGTAACATTCCATGTCACGCAACGGCGCTGTTAAAAAATTGATGGGTGTCGCGAAGTTGCGCGATACTGCCCGGTCACTGCCGTCTTGACCAACGAAACTTTCTAAGCAAGCCTTTAGCAGAGCTAAACAATGAAGCGACAAATGAATGGCCAGATGTACGTTTGGCTGCATGTGTTTGCCTGTGCGGCGCGGCACTTATCGTTCACCCGCTGCGCCGAAGAACTGCACATCACCCCCGGCGCGGTCAGCCAGCAGATTCGCCAGCTGGAGGAGCGCCTGGGCTTTCGCCTGTTCCTGCGCCGCGCGCGCGGCGTGGAGCTGACCGCCGAGGGCCAGCGCCTGGCACAAACCGTCAGCGAAGCCTATGGCAGCATCGATGCCGAGCTGCGCCGCCTGGATGCCGGCGAAATCCGCGGCACCCTGCGCCTGCGTTCAATCCCGTCGTTCCTGGCCAAATGGCTGACCCCGCGCCTGCCGCGCTTGCAGCAACGCTACCCGGACATCCAGCTGCGCCTGGTGGCCGAAGACAGCAGCCAGGCCCTGCATGAAGGCGACTTCGACCTGGCCATCGACCTCAACGACGGCAGCTACCCGGGCATGCACTCAACGCCCTTGCTCGACGAGCAGATCTTCCCGGTCTGCGCCCCCTCCCTGCTGCGCGGCCGCCCACCGCTGCACGGCCCGGCGGACCTGGCGCACTATCCGCTGCTGCACGACATCACCGCCTGGCGTGGCAGTTCGGAGTACGCCGAGTGGGAGTTCTATCTGGAAGGGATTGGCGCCAGCGGCCTGGATGTGCGCCGTGGGCACACGTTCAACCGCAACCACCTGACCATTGAGGCGGCGATTGCCGGCATCGGCGTGGCGATTGCCCGGCGCACCCTGCTCAACGACGAGCTGGAGCGCGGTACGTTGATCGTGCCGTTCGGCCTGCCGATCGCCAACCACAAGCGCTATGTGCTGTTGTACCCGCCCGGTGGCCTGGCGCATCCAGGGGCACGCGCGGTGCATGACTGGCTGGTGGAAGAAGCCGAAGGTTTCAGAGCCCTGCACCCCCCGGTGTAAACCTGTGGCCGATCAGTCGGCCTGGCCGACCGGCATCTGCGCCTGGGTCGCTACCGGACCGCCCTGGGGCACGACCACCTGGCTCAGATCGATACGCCTGAACACCGGTTTGGCCCCCAGGCGTGCATTGAAGCGGGTATTGAAGCTGAAGTCGTCCTTCGTTGGTACCACCAGCGAACGCCCGTAGATGGGGGCGATGCCGGCCGGATCGTAACCGAGCAACTGCAGCAAGGTGGGGAAGATGTTGTAGTGGCTGGAACGATCCTTGTTGCTCGCCAGGTGCGCTTGCCAGTCGAGGGTCTGCAAGCCCTGGCCCTGGATCACCACCAGCGGCACCAGGCCCTCTTCTTCTACCGGGTTGCTGTCGCAGTGCGTATTCAGGCCGGGGTTGCCGCGCTCGTGCAGGTCCTGGCCGTGGTCGGAGGTATAGATGAGTACCGCCTGGCTGAGGTCGGCGTTGGCAAACAAGCGATTGAAGAACTCGCCGACATTCCACAACAGGCTGTTCATGTACGAGTTGCGGTACAGCACCCAGTCTTCGGGCTGGCCGGAGAAACCATCGCGCCGGCCGGTGTCGGTGATGTCGGTGTACTGCCCGCGCGGCAAGGCCGGGCGGTAGGTCAAGAAGTCGTCGGGGTATTTGTCGTGCACAGGGAAGTGCACGCCGACCTTGTTGATCACGATCAGCTGCGGCTTGCCGTCGCCCAGCAGCTCACCGAGCTTGGCCACGGCGGCCATGTCGCGGTCACGCACCGGGGTGCTGTCGAACTGGATGAACTGGTCGATATCGCGTTTTTCCGCCGCATTCATCAGGTTCTGCAGGTTGCCGCCCGTGCGCTGGGCATCGATGTACACGGTGCCAAGCCCTGCGACCTTGGCGTATTGCCAGATCGACGGCAAGGTCGAGTTGATGCGCAGGTAGTCGTCGCGGGTGCCGCCATAGCGCAGGGTGACGTTGGTGTCGGAGCTGCAATTGGCAATCGAGGCGGCGTAGCCATAGTTGAAGATACTGACCCCGGGGCGGGCCTGGTTGAGCTGGCTGCGTACGCCATGGGCGGTGTTCAGGTCCAGGTAATTGCCGGAGACGCTTTCGTCGATGATCAGCACAATGTCACGGGCCAGGGCCGGGCCGCTGCGCGCCAGGGTCACCGGTTCACGGGGGCCGACGCTGTCGTGCAGCGACTCGTAGAGCATCAGGTTGGAATACGCCAGCGGCGTGTACATGATCGGCAAACCGCGCGCACCCTCGCCGGCGCGCACGAACAGAATCGCGGTAAGCAAGGCGATGCCTAGCAGCGGCGCCACCCATGGCAGTGCCCCGGGCCCAGGCACGCTGTGCCGTGGCTTGAGCCCCAGGCCCAACAGCAACAGCAGCGAGCTGCCCAACACGCGGAGGATTACGCTGTGGTACTGCTCTATGGCCTCACCGATAAAACCACCGGAATAGACCATCGAGATAAAGCCGCTGTAGGTCAGGTAGTCGGCGGTAATGCGCGTGTAGGCATCGAAGAACACCGCGCTGGCGCTGAACACCCCTGCAAAGCCCCAGCGTAACCAGCCCTGACGAATGTTCGCGCTCAGCAGCAAGGCCAGCACCAGCAGCACCAGCACGCCGGCATACAGCAGCAATGCCGGGTTCAGGCCGATGGCCTCAAAGCGTTCCAGGTAATAGGGGTAGTTGCTCAGCAGGTAGAGCGCGAGCAGCAGTTCCTTGAAGTATCTGTGCATCTCGTCCTCACCTGGAAACCTTGAAATTGCCGTGGACATTGACACGTTAGCAGCGCTCCCCCAAAGCGCAAACCGGAACAACGTCAATTTTCTGACCAAACTTGGCAGCGTCAATTCTGACAATTCAAAAACGCGAAAACGTTGCATTCGCGTAGCAACTGCATGCATGAACACCTTGTTTATCACGGCTTTCGACCGTTCATCGTTTTGCGATGCGGCAATTGGCCAGTGCTTAGCAATGCTAACCCTCGGATTTAGAACAGCTTGATCGCAAAAAGTCCAAATCGCGACGACTGTAAATTCGACGAAACATGCCATTTGATTGACACAGTTTTCCACGGGTGGGCTATACCGAAATCACACCACTGTTTCATCCTCCTTACTCCATACGAGGCGCGCCGACATGGACGTGAGTGTGTTTGGCACCGGCTATGTCGGTCTTGTACAAGCTGCAGCCCTTGCAGATGTGGGACACCGGGTTTTATCCGTCGATGTCGATACCCACAAGATCGATCAACTGCGCCAAGGCGTACCGCCCATCAGCGAACCCGGCCTCTCGAGCATGCTCGAAGAGAACATCAAGGAAGGCCGCCTGCTGTTCAGCACGCAAGCCAGTGACGCCGTCAGCCACGCCGAACTGATCTTCATCGCCGTCGGCACGCCGCCGGATGAAGACGGCTCGGCCGACCTCTCCCATGTGTTGGGGGTGACCCGGCAAATCGCCGGGCTGATGGAGGCCGACCGCACCCTGATCATCAAGTCCACCGTACCGGTCGGCACCGCCGACAAGGTCACCGCCCTGGCCCGCGAAGAACTGCAGCGCCTGGGCAAGGGCGCGCTCAAGGTGCGGGTGGTGTCCAACCCCGAGTTCCTTAAAGAGGGCAGCGCGCTGGCCGACTGCATGCGCCCGGACCGGATCATCGTCGGTACTGCCGATGACCAGGCCCACGACCAGCTCGCCGAACTCTACGCGCCCTTCTGCCGCAACCATGAAAAGCTCATGTTCATGGACAACCGCAGCGCCGAGCTGACCAAGTACGCGGCCAACGCCATGCTCGCCACGCGCATCAGCTTCATGAACGAACTGGCCAACCTCACCGAGCACCTGGGCGCCGATATCGAAGCCGTGCGCAAGGGCATCGGCTCCGACCCACGCATCGGCTACCACTTCATCTACCCCGGTTGCGGCTTTGGCGGCTCGTGCTTCCCCAAGGACCTGCGCGCCCTGCTGCACACTGCCGAACGCAGCGGTATGCCCCTGCGCTTGCTGCAGAGTGTCAGCGACGTCAACGACGCCCAACGGCAGATCCTCTTCGCCAAGCTCAAGCAGCGTTTCCCCGGCAGCCTGGCCGGAAAGTCGATCGCCGTCTGGGGCCTGGCCTTCAAGCCCAACACCGACGACATGCGCGAAGCGCCCAGCCGCTACCTGATGGAAGCGCTGTGGGCCGAAGGCGCTACCGTGTGCGCCTTCGACCCGGAAGCCATGGCCGAATGCCGGCGCCTCTATGGCTACCGCAAAGACCTGCAACTGTGCGCCACCCGCGACGACACCCTGGAAGACGCCGACGCCCTGGTGATCTGCACTGAGTGGAAGAATTTTCGCGTGGTCGACTTCGCCCTGCTGGCCAAGAAGCTGCGCAGCCGCCTGATCGTTGACGGACGCAACCTGTACAACCCCGAGCAGGTCGCCACCTTCGGCCTGAGCTACAGCGGCATCGGCCTGCGCCAGGTCCAGCCCGAGGTACCGGCGCCATGAAGATCCTGGTCACCGGCGCCGCCGGTTTCATTGGTGCTCACTGCAGCCTGCGGCTGTTGCGCGATGGCCATCAAGTGATCGGCCTGGACAACTTCAACGACTACTACGACCCGGCGCTCAAAGAAGCGCGGGTGCGCTGGGTCGAAGCCGAAGCCGGCGCGTTTACCCTGCAGCGCCTTGACCTGAACGATACCGTCGGCATGGCCGAACTGTTCGCCAGCGAGCAACCCGAGGTGGTGATTCACCTGGCGGCCCAGGCCGGTGTGCGCTACTCGCTGGAAAACCCAAGGGCCTACATCGACAGCAACCTCAGCGGTTTCCTGAACATTCTCGAAGGCTGCCGCCACCATCCGGTGCAGCACCTGCTGTATGCCTCGTCGAGCTCGGTGTACGGCGCCAACCAACACATCCCGTACCGGGTCGAGGATGCCGTCGACCATCCGCTGTCGTTGTATGCCGCGACCAAGAAGGCCAACGAGGCCATGGCCCACAGCTACAGCCACCTGTTCGGCATCCCCGCCAGCGGCCTGCGTTTCTTTACCGTGTACGGCCCCTGGGGCCGCCCGGACATGTCGCCGATCCAGTTCGCCCGGGCGATTGCCGAGGGCCGACCGCTCCAGCTGTTCAACTACGGCCAGCACCAGCGCGACTTCACCTACATCGACGACATCGTCGAAAGCCTGGTGCGCCTGATCCCGCTGGCGCCACAAGCCAACCCGGCCTGGGACCGCGAGCATCCGGACCCGGCCAGCAGCCCGGCGCCATGGCGCTTGTTCAATATCGGCGGCCAGCGCCCGGTGGAACTCAGCGACTACGTGGCGCTGCTGGAAAAACACCTGCAGCGCAAGGCCGAGGTCGAGCTGCTGCCCTTGCAACCGGGCGATGTGCTAGCCACCTGTGCCGATGTCAGCACGCTGGAGCAGGTCACCGGTTTCACCCCCCAGGTTTCTCTGGATGAAGGGCTCGGGCGTTTTATTGCCTGGTTTCATCAGTACTACCCGCGACCTGACCAGGACGTAGCGCGGGCAAACGGGCAGGCGCCCGTGCATCAGCGGAGGGCGGTATGACAGGCCAACCTAAAAGTGCGCAACTGCAGGCACTGTATCAAGACAAGCGCATGGACCCCGCGCATCGCCAGCGCATCGACGCGGCGATTCACATGCAAGGCCGTGGCTGGATGACCGGCCGCGCGGGCGGGCGTCCCTGGACCCTGTCGCGCACCAACCGGGTGGTCGCCTGTTTTGGCGCCCTGTGCATCCTCCTGTTGATTTCGCCGTTGCTGCTGGCGCTGGCCGTGCTGGTCAAGTTCAGCAGCCCCGGCCCGGTGTTCTTCGTGCAGAAGCGTACCGGCTACCGCGGCCGTGCATTCGGCATGTACAAGTTCCGCACTATGGTCGCCAATGCCGAAGCCCTGAAGGATTCGGTGCGCCACCTGAACAAGCACGGCGCCGATGCCATCGATTTCAAGATCGACAAGGACCCGCGCGTCACCCCGATCGGCCAGTGGCTGCGGCGCAGCAGCCTGGACGAGTTGCCCAACCTGTTCAACGTGGTGCGCGGTGACATGCGCCTGGTCGGCCCGCGCCCCACCTCGTTCAACGCCTATCGCTACAAAGACAACCACCTCGCTCGCCTGAGCATCCACCCCGGCATGACCGGCCTGTGGCAGATCTCCGGACGCAGCGACATAGACTTCGACCAGCGAGTCGAACTGGACCTGAGCTACATCAACGAACAGAGCTTGATGCTGGATCTGAAGATCCTCCTCAAGACTCCCTTCAAAGTCTTCAGCGGCCACGGAGCAAGTTGAATGGACGGTTCTACTTCAAGAAGTCTGACGATCGCCACCCCGAGCGAAACCAACCTGACCTCCACGGTGCTCGACGAAGACCAGCGCATCCTGCTGCTCACCGCTGCCAACACCGGCAGCGGCACCAGCACCAGCGCCCTGGCCTTCGCCAGCCAGTTGGCGTTGATGAGTGGCGGCCCGGTGTTGCTGGTCGACAGCAGCCCAAGCAGCAACAACCTCAGCCAGCAACTGGCCCTGCATAAACTGCGCGGCTTCAGCGACCTGATGTTTGACCAGGACACCCCGCCGCTGATGCAGGACTGCATCGTGCGCCTGTCCGACCAGCCGTTCGACCTACTGCCGGCCGGCACCTACAAGCGCGGCAAGGAGCGGCTCAACCCCGATCTGCTGCGTGTGCTGCTCAAGCACATGAGTGAGCACTACCGCTTCGTGGTGATCGACGGCGAGGCCGTTTACGCCAGTGCCGACAGCCTGATCATCGGCACCCTGGTCGACGGCGTGATCCTGGTGGTGTGCGCCGAAGACACCCGCTGGGAAGTGGCCCAGGCCACCGCCCAGCGCCTGACCCAAGCCGGCGCCAGGTTGATCGGCAGCGTGTTCAACCGGCGCAAGTACTACATGCCCAAGTGGCTGTACAACAACCTTTAGGCCAGCAGCCCAGGAGCCTCACATGAAATACACGACGTTCGCGCTGTGCCTGCTGACCCTGGCCGGCTGCGCCAATCAAGACACCCGGCAGATGCCGGTCCAGATCATGACCGCCAACCCGGCCAACGCCCAGGATGCCGAACTGCCGCGCAGCGAGCAGGTGCTACGCCCGCAGGACGTGCTCGATGTGATCTTCCACATCAGTACCAGCGGTTCGGCGGCGTACCGCATCCAGCCCGGTGACACCGTGGGCCTGCAGTTCCCGGCGGCCAGCTCGCTCAACGGCAACCAGCTGGTGCTGCCGGACGGCACCATCGAGCTGCCACGGGCCAACACCTCGGTGAACATCGCCGGGCAAACCCCGGATGAAGCGCGGCGGACCATCCAGCAGGCCTACCGCAACAAGCACCTGTTCCAGCCGGGGCGTGACAACGTCACCGTGCAGGTGATCAGCCCGCTGACCAACGAGCAGCAGCTGAAAAGCGCCCTCAGCCACCCCGCCACCGGCATGAGCCGCGAGATCACCGTGGGCAGCGACGGCCAGGCCAGCTTCCCGGAAATCGGCTCGGTACCGCTGCAGGGCATGACCGTCACCCAGCTGCAGACCTACCTGAACAAGCGCTATGCCGACCTGCCGGGGCGGATGACCGTGGACGTGATGCTCAAGTCCACCGCCGTCAACGAAATCTACGTATTGGGTGAAGTCGGCCAGCCCGGCGCCTACCCGATCCGCCGCCCGGTGTCAGTGCTCGAAGCCCTGACCCTGGCCCGAGGCCCGAACGTCAAGGCGCGGCTCGATTCGGTGGTGATCATGCGCCGCAACGGCAACCAGGTGCAGGCCGTGCCCTACAACGTCGACGAGGCCCTGGATGCCAGCGCGGCGCAAGTCGCCTACCTGCAGCCGGACGACATGCTCTATGTGCCCAAGACCAAGCTCGCCAGCGCCGGCGACCTGGCCCGGCAACTGGCTGACGTGGTGCTGTTCCAGGGGGTCGGTTTCAGCTTCGGTTATCGCGTTGACAACAAAGAAAGCGACAACAACTAATCCCAGGCGGGTATCCGAGCATGAATACAAAAGAAAACTACCTGCATGAATTCTTCAGGATCTTCTTTGCCAACCGCCAGTTGGTCAAACGTGTGTTCCTGGTCTTCGCAGTGATCGCCTTGCTGTTGCCGCTGGTGCTCAAACAGAGCTTCGACATTACGGCGCAAGTGATCGTGCAGTCGAAAAAACTGTCCCAGAGCGATACCAACACCGCCCTGGCCCAGGAGACCGACAAGTTCATCCCACCGTCGCTGGCCGACATGGAAACCGAGAGCAACATCCTGCGCTCGCCAACCCTGATCCGCGAAACCATCAGCCAGCTGCGCGCCGAGGGCAAGTACGAGGTCCCGCCAAGCCTGATGCAACGGATGGTGCTCGGGCCGATCCGCAACATCATTACCAACCCGCTGCGCGAGTACGTGGTCAACCCGCTACGCTCGCTGTTCGGCCTGGAAGTCGACCCGGTGCGCGACACCGAGCTCGACACCCTGACCGATGACGCCATCGAGGACCTGAAAATCGAAACCCTGCCGGGCTCCAACGTGGTCTCGGTGACCTACAGCTTCCCCGATCCGAAACTGGGTACGCTGTTCGTCAGCCGCCTGCTCGACAACTACCTGCACAACCGCCAGAACCTGCAGTCCAACGAGCTGCCCGAGCAGTTCTACGAGCAGAAGAAACTGCAGTACCAGGTGCGCATGGATAACCTCGAAGGCAGGCGCTTGGGGATGCTCGAGAGCATCGGCTCCTCGGACCCCAAAGAAGAAATCACCTTCCGCCTCAACGCCATCAACACCGAAGAACAGGCGCTGAACCTGTACCGCGACCGCCTGCTGCAAAGCCAGCAGTGGCTGGAGTACCTGAAAACCAGCCTGGCCGCGGCCGGCAACGCTGGCATGCGCGATTTCGCCTTCCCCTACACCTTCACCACCACGGTCGACAACGTGGCGTTCGAGGACCGCGAGATCAAGCAGCTCGGTGAACAGCTGACCACCCTGGTGCTGACCTACGTCAGCGACCTGGCGGTGTTCCAGCCTGGCAGCGAGCAGATGCTGCTGCAGCGCGAACAGATCGCCAAGACCCGCCAGCAGTTCCTCAAGATCGTCGCCAACCGCATCAAGGAGCGTGAAAAGGACCTGGCCGTGGTGCAGAACGTGATCGCCCAGAAGACCCAGCGCATCGCTGACTTCAAAGGCCGCGTGCACCAGTTGCAAGAGACCCAGAGCAAGGCGCGCCAGCTCGACACCGAGATCGACGCCCTGCACAAGGCCTACTTTACCTACACCCAGCGCTACGAAGAGTCGCGTGGGGCCGACCTGCTCAACGGTCTGTCCAACGCGCGGATCCTCAGCGCGCCGTATGAGCCTGCGGAGCCGGCGTTTCCCAGGCCGCTGCTGATCGTGCCGTTCGGCATGCTCACCGGCCTGCTGCTGGCCATTGCCCTGGTGTACGTCAAAGAGTTCTTTGACCGGCGCTTCAAGCACCCGGCGCAAATCAGCCATCAACTGGACCTGCCGGTACTGCTGGTGATCAACGACCAGACCCCGGAAACTCCCAACCCTTACAAGGGCTGGTCGCTGCCGCG
>NZ_JH650789.1:0-1652 GCF_000259195.1 Pseudomonas donghuensis | reverse complement strand
CTGCCCCTGCCGGTACTGCTGGTGATCAACGACCAGACCCCGGAAACTCCCAACCCTTACAAGGGCTGGTCGCTGCCGCGGCTGGTGCACTGGGTGCGCAATTGAACGCTGCGCTGACGCCCATGCGGCCCATCCTGCATCTGCTCAGCAGTGGTGGCTTCTACGGCGTCGAGCGCATGCTGCTGGACCACTGCCGGTCCACCCCCGGACAGCACCTGGTGCTGTTCCTCGGAGCCCCGGACCAACTGGTGGCGCGCTTTCGCGCCGCCGGCGTGGCCTGCCAGACCTGCGACGGTATGGGCGAGCTGCTCGGCCAATTGCGCCAGCGCCACGACCAGCAGCCGCTGATCAACAGCCACAACTTCAAGGGCCTGCTGTTCGGCTGGCTGGGGGCCAGGTTGTGGCGCCTGCCCATGGTCGCTACCCAGCACGGCTTCACCCCCACCAGCCGCAAGCAACACCTGTATACCTGGATCAGCCTGCAGCTGTGCCGCACTGCCACCATCGGCCAGGTGATCTGCGTGGCCGAAAGCATCAAGCGTATCCACCGCCAGGCGGGGGTTGCCGAAGCCAAGTTGCAGGTGATTCCCAACGGTTTGCCCGACGCCCAAGCGCTGCCCGAACGCCGCCATGGCGACGGTCGCTGGCTGGCCGGTTATGTCGGGCGCTTGAGCCGCGAAAAAGGCCCGGACCTGTTTCTCGATACCCTGATCCCGCTGTGCCAGCGTCATCCGCAGCTCGCTGCGGTGATGCTCGGCGACGGCCCGGAGCGCAAAGCCCTGCAGGCACGCATCGATGCCGCCGGCTTGAGCGAGCGTATTCGCCTGCCGGGTTATCAGGCCGACATGCGCGCCTGGATGGCGCGCCTGGATGCCCTGGTGATCAGCTCGCGCACCGAAGGTACGCCGATGATCCTGCTCGAAGCCATGCAGGATGGCGTACCGGTGGTGGCCTTTGGCGTTGGCGGTATTCCTGATGTGATCGAACACGGGCACAGCGGTCTGCTGGCCCGGCCCCTGGCGGTGGATGAGCTGGCAATGCAGCTTGAGGCGTTGATGCTCGACCCGGCCCAGGCCGGTGAGCTGATTACCCGGGCGCGGCACACCCAACGCGAACGTTATCACCTGCCGACGCTGGCGCAACGCTGGGCCCGGATATACCTGGGCGCGGCCACGGAGACCTGCGCATGATCATTCCCCTGTCCCTGATCGGCTTGCTGGCCATTGCCTGCCTGGCGCTGCTGGCCAGCCCCTACCCATTCCTCGCGCCCGGCGCGGTCATCGGCCTGGCCGGCCTGCTGGCGCTGTACAGGCGCCCGGCCTGGGGGCTGTTGGCGATCATCACCCTGGTGCCGCTCGAAGGCCTGTTCAAGGACAGCCAACTGACCGCCACCAAGCTGATCGGCGCCGCGCTGGCGCTGGTGCTGGTGCTGCAACTGGCGATCAAGCAACTGCCGGCCGAGCGCCTGCGCAGCACCATGTGGCGCCTGTTGCTGGGCTTTCTGGCGTTGTACCTGCTGAGCTTTCTGGCCAGCGACAGCAGCGAGATGTCCCTGGGCCATGTGCGTGAGTTGGCGGTAGGCCTGCTGCTGTTCGGCATCACCCTGTTGATCGGCCGCGAACTCGACCTGCCGATGCTGTACCGGCTGGGGG
>NZ_JH650788.1:12546-40071 GCF_000259195.1 Pseudomonas donghuensis | reverse complement strand
CGTAGCGGTCGCAATCCAGGCAACACCTGTATCGCGGGTCAAACCCGCGTCTACAGGTTCTGCGCCAAGCTTGTGTGCGGATTTATCCGCGAAGGGTTGCGGAGCGCCCATAAATCACCAGCTCGCCACTGGTGGCAAGCACCAGGCTCATGCCGGTATAGGAGAACCCGAACGCGCGTACGTCGGTCTCGATCGCCAGGGTATGAAACTGCCAGGGCCGGTTGTAACGCGCGCCATGCAGCCAGGAACCCGGTTCAACCAGCAGCAGGTGCTGCTCGGGCCAGGCCAGGGTGATGTTCTCCACCACCCAGCCATCGCTGGTGCTGATCGGCAAGCCGCCGCCCTGAATACCGGCCATGCGGATCACCCGGTCGTGCAGCGGGCCGATGCCGCGGGTTTCCAGGTAATGGTCGCTGCCCAGGTTGTCGGTACGGTCGCGAGCGATTTTCTCGCCGGTGCGACAGTCGATCACACTGCGGCCGGAGCTTGAAGCCACCAACAGCCGCTCGCTGTCTCGGTCAAAACCGATTTCCAGCAGGCCGGCGACGGTGAACTGGCCTGTCCGCTTCCAGGGTGCTGGAGGTGGCGAGACCGGCCGTTGGCGGATGGCCTGGCGCAACGGGTCGAGGTGTCTGCTGGTCATGGCGCCTTCCAGTCCTGATGCGTCAGCCGGTACACACGTACGGGCCGCCCGTGGAACTGCACGGTATCGAAGGTATTGAAACCGGCTTTTTGCGCCACACGCAAGGAGGCGACGTTTGCAGACTCGATGATTGCAATGACGGCAGGCTGCTGTTGCTGGCTGAATACATACTCCAGCACGCCCCGCACCGCTTCGCTAGCGAGCCCCTGACGCCAAAAGCGCGTGGCCAGACGATAACCCAGGCTGGCCTGCTCCACCCATGACTTCGGGGTCACTGAGGATGGCAGTCAGGGCCGACAGGTCCTGACGAGAAAGTTCGCGGGCAAGCAAGCGCGGGGTTGCGAACCGCCCGGCGCTTGCTGCCGATAAAACATCAAATGTACCCACCCTGCCGTTCATCCGCCACATCACCCGGCAATGGCAATTTGCCAAGTGCTCGACTGAACTGTGGGTGTGCCCTTCATCACGCTTGCGAGGTGACCTCATGCGCTGGCTGCTGCTCGCCCTGCCCCTGATGATCTCGGCCTGCACTTACCTGCCAGGCTCCCGGCATTTGATCGTGAGCAACCAGCAATCGCTACCTGAACCCACGCTGCACTACCTGGGCGTCGGTGGCTGGCTGGTCCACTGGAAAGGCGAAGGCCTGTTGCTCGCGCCGTCGTTTTCCAACCCCGGCGGCCTGGGCATCCGTGGCCTGCCGCCGTTACGGGTCAAGGCCAACCCGCAGCGCATCGACGCGTTGATGCCAAGCGCCCGCGACGTGAAAATGCTCCTGGTCGGGCATGCCCACTACGACCATTTGCTCGATGTCCCCAGGGTCATGCACATCCATACCCCCAAGGCGACGGTCTACGGCTCGCAAACCGTCGGTCATATCCTTCATGCCGGCAAGGTTGATGCCCGCCGAATCAAGGTGCTGGTAGCAGACGAGATTGCCAACCCCTACCAGCCCAGCCGTCACGGCACCTGGTTCTACTCCAACGGCCAGTCAGCCAAGGATGGCACCCGGCCCCAAGGGCCAACGCCCGGGATGATTCGCGCCATGCCGATCCACAGCGAACATGCCGGGCATGCCTTTGGCATCAACTTCATTCAGGGACAATACGATCACCCTCTCGGCACGCTCCCCCAAAGCCTGTTTGGCTGGCGGCTCGGCGAGGTAACCCTGGCCTGGCTGATCGACCTGCTCGACGAAAACGGCAAGCCGGTGTATCGCATCCATTACCAGGACAGCGCCGCCACCCCGCCTCTGGGCTTCCCGCCGCTGATCGCCGACGGCAAACGCATCGATGTCGAGATTCTCTGCGCCGCCAGTTGGGACCAGGTGCACAACTACCCGGCCGCCCTGCTGCGCATCACCCAGCCGCGTACCCTGGTGCTGGGGCATTGGGAAAACTTCTTCGCCAGCGACCCGAAAAAACCAGCACGGACCATCCCCTTGCAAGGCTACAAGGGGTTGCTCAAGCAGATGCCTCACTACACACCGGTCATACCCGAGCCATTCTCCCAGGTACCGCTACCACCGCACGAGTAGCGCCCTGTGCGCACCATATTGTGTTTCGCAACCTGTGAACGCACACTCGGCCACGCCACGCCATGCCTCGCGGAGTCGACCTTGCCCACCCCACGCCAGTTCAGCAAGAAATCCAGCACCAGCAACATGCTCAATCTCAAACACCCCGAGGCGGCCTCTACCCCGGCCTATCAGGTGGGCTTCCTGCTGCTGGAGAACTTCTCCATGGCCAGCTTTACCGTGGCCATGGATGTGCTGGTGACGGCCAACCTGCTCAAGAGCCATCTGTATTTGAGCACGCCGTTTTCCCTGGACAGCGAACGGGTGACCAGTGACTTGGGCCTGGAGATCTATGCCGCGCACCTCGACCGCGCGGCCCTGGAAAACCTCGACATGCTGATCGTCTGCGGCGGCTTGCGTACCCCGCTCAAGTACCCGCAGCTGGACAAGCTGCTGACCGATGCCGCCGCTCACCACCTGGCCCTCGGCGGGTTGTGGAACGGTGCCTGGTTTCTTGGCCGCGCCGGCGTGCTCGAAGGCTACAACTGCACCATCCACCCCGAACAACGGGCGAGCCTGGCCGAGCGCAGCCCGCAGTGCACCATCACCCCGGCAAGCTTTGTGCTCGACCGCGAGCGCCTGACCGCCGCCAGCCCCAACGGCGCTCTGGAGATGATGCTGGCGTTGCTCAAGTGGCAACACGGTGAAGCGCTGGCCGAGGGTGTCGAGGAGATCCTGGCGTTTTCCAGTGCGCGCTTTCGCCGGGTCGACAACAGCCAGAAAAAAACCATGAGCGCACCCCTGCGCACCATCGTCGAGCTGATGGAAAGCAACCTGGAAGAAATCCTCAGCCTCGATCAGCTGGCCGCCTACAGCGGCCGTTCGCGCCGGCAAATCGACCGCCTGTTCCAGGCCCAGCTCGGCACCTCGCCAAGCCGCTACTACATGGAGTTGCGCATCACCAAGAGCCGGCGCCTGCTGCAGTATTCCGACCTGCCGCTGATGGACGTAGCGATTGCCTGCGGCTTTGTTTCAGTCTCGCACTTCAGCAAGTGCTACTGCGCCTATTTTGGCTACCCGCCTTCACGCGAGCAGCGGCTCGGCGAGTAAGTGCGGCGGTTGCCGCCCAGGCTCAAGCCGCCCTCCACCACCAGCACCAGCACCGCCAGCCAGATCGCCAGGTAGGTCGGCCACTGCGCCGGGGCGATGCTGTCGCCCAACAGTACCGCGGCGACCACCAGCAACACCGGCTCGACATAGATCAACAGGCCGAACAGGGTCAGGTTCAGGCGCGGCGCCGACAGCGCCTGCAAGCCCAGCGCCGCCGCACTGATCGCGCCCAGGCCGAGCACCAGCCAGGGCAGGTTCGAGGCCGGCCCGGCAAGGCCGAGCACCACGCCACCCTTGAGCACGAAGTACAGGCTCACCGGCAGGCTCAGGCTCATGTCGAACCACAGCCCGCCCATGTTGTTGCTGTCGGTCACCCGGCGCAGCCAGAAGTACAGCGGGTAGCACAGGCTCACCACCAGCACCGGCCAGGAGATCGCCTTGGCGATGGCGATCTGGTTGATGATGCCCAGCGCCGCCAACGCACACGCCAGCAGTTGCAGGCGGCTGATCGAATCCTTGAACGCCAGGCGGCCGACAATCACCATGACCAGCGGCATGAGGAAGTAGCCCAGCGACACGTCCAGGCCATAGCCATTGATCGGTGCCCACATGAACAGCCACAGCTGCACGCCGAGCAAGGCCGCCGAAACCAGGCGAATCGCCCAGAACCCGCGCTCCTCGAACAGCCGCTGAAAAATCCGCCGCACTTGCGGCCAGTGCCCGCTGGCGACCACCATCAGGGTCAGGCACGGCACGGTCAGCAGGATCCGCCAGCCATAGATTTCGGCGCCATCCAGGGGCGCGAGCAGGCTGGTGTAGGCGTACATCACCGCGAACAGCACCGAGGCGAGGACATTGAGCGCTACGCCCAATGTGGAGTTATGCGCGGTCATTGCAAATACCTTAATCAGGGTCAGCAGAGGGTGATAATTTATTCCGCAGGCACTGATAAGTGCCCTCGTTTTCACCGCTCAAGATGAGAAATTTTTGCATGGACCTGGACGAATTCGACCTTGCCCTGCTCGCTGCCTTGCAGCGGGACAACAGCCAGCCCCTGCGCGAGCTGGCCGAACAGGTGCATTTATCCACGGCCTCGGTGCAGCGGCGTATTCAGCGTTTGAAAAAGTCCGGGGTAATTCAGGCCAACGCTGCGGTCATCAACCCGGACAAAGTCGGTCAGGTGATTACCCTGATGGTCGAGGTGCATGCCGACCGCACCCAGTCGGCGGACCTGGACGCGATGAAGCGCGCCTTCTCAGGGCCGGAGATTCAGCAGTGCTATTACGTCACTGGCGATGCCGACTTCTTGCTGGTACTGACGGTGGCGAGCATGACCGTGTTCCAGGACATCGCCCAGCGGCTGTTTCACGATAATCCGAACGTGAAGTGGTTCCGGACCATTGTGGTGCTGGAGCGGGTCAAGACGACCTTGCAGGTGCCGCTGTAAGATCTGCGCCGGCCTGCACTGCCCATGTGGGAGCGGGCTTGCCCCGCGATGGGGTCAGTACAGCCTCCCCATCAGGTGGCGTCTGGATTGCGACCGCTTCGCGCTCGATCGCGGGTCCAGCCCGCTCCCTCAGAGTTGCGCTGCATTCAAACCCACTATGGCTGCGGCAACGCCTTGAGCGCTGTGGCCAACGCCTCGGCACTGGCATATTCCTTCTGCCCCGCCACAACCCCCTGCTCCAACTGAATCCACAGCACCTTGTCTTCAGCCCCCGGATAGCGCGCCACCACCTTGCCGTCGCGGTCCAGCACCACCCGGTAGCTGTAGTCGCGCATGGCCGGAATCGCGAACAGCTTGCTGATCAGCGCCGGCATGCGCTGAATATCAGCGACGAACACCGCATCGCGCGCTTCCAGGTAGCCCTTGGGCTGTTCGCCCACTGCGGCCTGGACCAGCTTGGCACCGTCCATGTTGCGCGCCACCAGCAGCACACGGGTCTGCTCGTTGAGGCTGTAGGCCTGGTCGTGCTGGTCGAGCAAGGTAAAGGGTGCCAGGCGTTCACCGACTTCGGCGGCGCTGGCCAGCAGCGGCATCAGGCTCAGTAGCAGGGTAATGGCGTATTTCACAGGTGACCTCATTGTCAGTGCAGGACTGCTGATCCTAGCGTGGATGCCAGGGCTGCAGTACCCTTTGCGCTCATTTCAAGGAGGACTCGGTGTGCCAAGGATGCTGACATTGTTGCTCTGCTGTGCCCTGTTCCCGACCACCGCCTGGTCGGCGCTGAGCCTTGGCGAGTTCACGCTGGGCATGCCGCGCGCGCAGGTCGTGGAGGTAATGGAGCGGCATTTCACCCGGGTCTGGCTGATCAACGGCGTGCACTACAACGTGCCCCGTCAGTACTACCAGGCTGTCGACCCGGTACCGGGCATCGAACCCTACAAACTCGGCGGCGTCGAGGTCAGCCGCATCGAAGCGGCCTTCGACAAGGATGACCGCCTGCGCCAGGTTTCGCTGTCGCTGGAGACCACCGACGGCGAACGCGCCATGCAACTGGTGCCGTTGATGCGTCAGGCCAAAGAAGCGCCGAACAGCAGTGGCCGCCACGACCTGCTGCTCGAAGACGGTGAACTGACCTACTGGACCAGCGCGTTCTGGGAGTGGACGGTGATCAACATCGCCGACAAGCCCACTTCGCTGGAGAACATCCCGGCACGGGCGCGCAGCGACGAGAATCAGCGCGCCAAGGCGGCCAAGCGCTGATCGCTGCCTTACCCCTCGCCATTGCTGGCACCGATCACCCCTGCCCGCTCCCGGCGCGGCAAGCGGCCATTGAGCACGGCATAAGCGCCCAGGCCGATCACCAGCCCCCAGAACGCCCCGCCGATACCGAGCAAACTGATATTGGCGGCCGCCGCCAGAAAAGTGATCAGCGACGCTTCGCGGGTTTGCGCATCGGCCATGGCATTGGCCAGGCTGCCGCCAATGCTGCCCAGCAGCGCCAACCCCGCCAGGGTGCTGATGAAAGTGGCCGGAAAGGCCATGAACAGCGCGGCCAGGGTTACCCCGAAGACACCGACAACAAGGTACAACACGCCTGCTGCCACCCCGGCGATCCAGCGCTTGCCGGGCTCTTCGTGGGCCTCCTTGCCCGTGCAGATCGCCGCGGTGATTGCAGCGATGTTGAAGGCGTGGGCGCCGAACGGCGCCATCAACAGCGAGCCCAGTCCGGTAAGGGTGACGATGGGGTTGGCACTGGCCTTGAAGCCGTCATTGCGCAGCACCAGCATGCCGGGCATGTACTGGCCGGTCAGGGTAATCAGGAACAACGGCAGGGCCACGCTGAGCACGGCATTGAGCGAAAACACAGGTGTGGTAAAGACCGGCGCCGCCAATTGCAGGCGCAGCCCCGACAAGTCCAGTTGCCCGCGCATCAGCAAAAAGCCCAGCCCCAGCAGCAAAATGCCCACCACCGCATAGCGCGCACTGAAGCGCTTGAAGAGCAGATAGGCAACGATCAGCAGCGCGGCCAGCAGCGGGTCGACGCTCAGGCCGGCAAAGGCACCGATGCCGAATTGCAGCAGGATCCCGGCCAGCAGCCCCGCCGCAATGCCCGCTGGAATCAGGCGGATGAGCTTGTCGAAACAGCCCGATAAGCCCAGCAGCACGAACGCGGCCGCCGAGACCAGGTAAGCGCCTACCGCCTCGGCATAAGGCGTACTGGCCAAGGCTACGACCAGAAAGGCCGCCGCCGGGGTGGACCAGGCGGTGATGATCGGCTGACGCATCACCCAGCTGAGCAACAGCCCGGTAACGCCAACGCCGATGGATACCGACCACACCCAGGAAGCCGTGAGTGCGGGGCTCAAACCGGCAACCTGGGCCGCCTGGAACACCAGGATGAACGTCCCGCCATAGTTGACGATCACCGAGATAAGGCCGGCAATGATCGGATGGATGAGGTCGCTGGCGCGTATCGCTGAATCAGGCATAGCAGGTGGTTCCTTGCAGGTAGGCAGTGACGAGCGACCGAGTGTACGAATAGACTGGCCTGCCCATTCAGGCCAGTTTTTTCACTTACAGCAGACCACATGACAACCACGTTCGAGCTTGAAACCCTGAAGATGCGTGTCAACGACGCGCAGTTCGCGCCGCTGGACCTGCACCAGCGTATCCAGCGCGCCTTGCGTGCACTGATCCTTGAAGGCGCACTGGCCGGCGGCATGAAACTGCCGGCGACGCGGACCCTGGCCACGTCACTGGGGGTGGCCCGCGACACCGTCGAGAACGCTTATGTGCAATTGCAGCGCGATGGCTACATCCTGCGCCGCGAGGGTTCGGGGAGCTATGTGTCGCACAACCTCGGCGCGCAACTGCACGGCGGCACGCAACGGCGCATCAAGGCCCAGGCACAAAAAACCAGTAACCGGCTGCCTGGCCAGGGCCTGAGCCAGCGTGGCCAAACCCTCTTCGACAACGGTGGCGTCAGCGATCAACAGGCAATCAAGGCCTTTGCCACCGGCCTGCCGGAAACCCGCTCGTTCCCGATGGATGTCTGGGAGCGCCTGCAACGCCAAGCCGTGAAAGACCATCGCGACAACGTCCTGCTACATGGTGACCCACAGGGCTGCGAGGCCCTGCGCAAGGCCATCGCCACCTACCTGAATCTGGAGCGTGGCGCCAAAGTGGCACCCGAGCAGGTGCTGGTGCTCAGCAGTACCCGCCAGGCGCTGTTCCTTTGCGCACAGGTGCTGGTGGACGCCGGCAAGCCGATCCTGCTGGAGAACCCCGGCTACTTTGGCGCGAAAAAAGCCTTTGAAGCGGCGCAAGCGCGGATCGTACCCATCGACGTCGACGCCCAGGGCATCCGTACCGACCTGCTGCGTGCCGACCGCAGCGGCGCCCGCTGCGTCTACCTCACCCCTTCGCATCAGTACCCCACGGGCGCGACCCTGAGCCTGGAGCGCCGCCTTGAACTGATCAACTGGGCGGCGGAAAACGGCACGTGGATCATCGAGGACGACTACGACAGCGAATTCCATTACGACGGCCTGCCGACCACCTGCGTGCAGGGCCTGGACAGCCACCAGCGCACCCTCTACATCGGCACCTTCAGCAAGACCCTCTACCCCGGCCTGCGCATCGGCTACATGGTGCTGCCGGCGGAGCTGGTGGCGCCCTTCAGCGCGGCACGCAGCATCATCGACGGGCATACGCCGCAGGTGCTGCAACTGACCCTGGCGCGCTTCATGGACGACGGCCACTACAACGCCCATGTGCGAGCCATGCGCAAACTCTACGCCGGACGCCGGGCGTGCCTGCTCGAGGCCATTGGCAAGCACCTGGCGGGCATCGTCACCGCCATGCGCCCGCCGGGTGGCCTGCAGATTCCCTGTGTGCTCGAGCCGGGCTGGTCAGAACCACAGACCCAACGCCTGGCCGCCCGTGCCGGTGTGCAGCTGCCCGGGCTCAGCCGCTTGTATGCCGGTGAACACAAGCAGCAGGGCTGGTTGCTGGGCTATTCATCACTGACGGCCAGTGAAATCGAAACGGCGATCCGGCTGCTGGCCAATGCCCTGAAACAACCCTGACCACGCGCGGCAAAGCGGGCTGCTGTTGCCGTCAAAACGGGACCATCGCCGGCAAGGCCGGCTCCCACAGTAGTCCAGTGCACACTGCACCTGTGGGAGCGGGTCTTGCCCGCGATCGAGCACAAACGCCCACCGTCACCCCGCCTGCCCGTCACGCTCCTCGAGCAGTTGCTGGATCACCTGCTCCTGGGTGTCGTAGGCGCCCTCGCCAAAGTGCACATAGCGCACCTGGCCGTTGCCATCGACGATGTAGTGCGCCGGCCAGAACTGGTTGCCGAAGGCGTTCCAGATCGCATAGTCGTTGTCGATGGCCACCGGGTAGGCGATATCCAGTTTCGCCACTTGCTCGCGCACATTGTCGACCACCCGTTCTTCGGCGTATTCCGGGGTGTGCACTCCGATCACCAGCAGGCCCCGCTCAGCGTAGCGCTTGGCCCAGGTGTTGACGTGCGGCAGGCTGCGTCGGCAGTTGATGCACTCGTAGGTCCAGAAGTCCACCAGCACCACCTTGCCCTTGAGCGCTTCGCGGTCAAGCGGCGGCGAGTTGAGCCACTGCACGGCACCCGCCAGCTCCGGCATCGGCCCCAGTACTTCAAGGCTTGCAGGCGTGCCAGCGAAAAGGCGGTTGCCCAGGCCTGCGGCCGCCAGCAGCACGGCCAGCAAGGCGGCCAGGCCCAAGGCCCGGCGGCGGGTAGCGTTAACGTTGATGTTCATGGACGAACCTCCCTGGTCGATGGCTTAACCGCCTTCATGGCAGTCGCTGGCAAATTTCTGGTACTGCAGGCGGTGCTCCTTGCCCTGGGAATCAAGGTAGTCCATTTGCGCATTGACCACGCCGCAGCCGATGCGACTGTCTTCGTGCAAGGCCAGGACCTTGTGCACATCCAGTTGCTGGCCATAGCGATAGGGCTGCACCGGCACGTTGTCGTTGGCCTGGGCGGCAATGGTGCCGAAGCTCAGCAGGGTCACCAGGCTGGCAGTGGCAAGGGGCTTGATGTTCATGGCGGTACTCCCGAAGCAGGTTGCAAGGCGGTGAAGGGTTCCACCGCGTTGCTGGCTATTTCAGGCCCGCCAGGTATCGCCGATGTGTCCGGATCGCGCCGTTTTGCCTCCTCAGGTATCTGTGTCCACAGTAGATACACTGCAATACAAACCCCGGCAGGCAAGCGACACCGGCCTCGGTACACTTGCCGCCACCACCATGACGGGAGCCGGACGATGGAGCATGTCGATCACATCCTGATCGTCGACGATGATCGCGAGATCAGGGAGCTGGTGGGCAACTACCTGAAAAAGAACGGGCTGCGCACCACCATCGCCGCCGATGGCCGGCAGATGCGCGCCTTCCTCGAGTCCAATGTGGTCGACCTGATCGTACTCGACATCATGATGCCCGGTGACGACGGCCTGCAGCTGTGCCGCGAACTGCGCGCCGGCAAGCACAAGGCCACGCCAGTGCTGATGCTGACCGCCCGCAACGACGAAACCGACCGCATCATCGGCCTGGAAATGGGCGCCGACGATTACCTGAGCAAACCCTTTTCGGCTCGCGAACTGCTGGCCCGAATCAACGCCGTACTGCGCCGCACGCGCATGCTGCCACCGAACCTGACCGTCAGCGAAAGCAGCCGCCTGATCGGCTTCGGCCACTGGCGCCTGGACACCACGGCGCGTCACCTGCTCGACACCGACGGCACCCTGGTGGCCCTGAGCGGCGCCGAGTATCGCCTGCTGCGGGTGTTCCTCGATCATCCGCAACGGGTGCTCAGCCGCGAGCAACTGCTCAACCTCACGCAAGGTCGCGAAGCGGATATCTTCGACCGCTCCATCGACCTGTTGGTCAGCCGCCTGCGCCAGCGCCTGCAGGATGACGCCCGCGAGCCGGCCTACATCAAGACGGTACGCAGCGAGGGCTATGTGTTCTCCTTGCCGGTTCAACGGGTCGAGGCCTGAACATGACCAGCCTGTTGCGCTGGCCGCGCACCCTCGCCTCGCGCCTGGCGCTGATCTTCTTCACCGGCCTGGTGCTGGCTTATGGGCTGTCGTTCAGCTTCCAGTTCTACGAGCGCTACCAGAGCTCGCGCTCGATGATGCTCGGCAACCTGGAGCAGGACGTCGCCACCTCCGTGGCCATCCTCGACCGCCTGCCGGCCGCTGAACGCGCCGCCTGGCTGCCGCGCCTGGAGCGGCGCACCTACCGCTACCGCCTTGATAGCGGCGAGCCCGGCCAGCGCCTGAGCATGGACGATGCGCCCATGGCCGCGCTGTCCATCGGCAAGGCCCTGGGCGGCCAGTACGCGCTGGACTACCAGAACATCCCCGGGCCCACACCGCACTTCCAGGTGCGCCTGCGCCTGGCCGATGGCAAGCCGCTGACTGTCGACGTCACCCCGGCGCCGGTGCCGATGTCGAGCTGGCTGCCCGTGGTCCTGCTGATCCAGCTGGCGGTGCTGTTGCTGTGCACCTGGCTGGCGGTGAAAACCGCGATCCGCCCGCTGACCCGCCTGGCCGAAGCAGTCGACCAGCTCGACCCCAACGCCCCGGGGCCACAGCTGGACGAAAGTGGCCCACGGGAAGTGGTGTATGCCGCAATGGCCTTCAATACCTTGCAGGCGCGCATCGGCGCCTACCTGAAAGAGCGCATGCAACTGCTGGCGGCGATCTCCCATGACCTGCAGACGCCGATCACGCGCATGAAGCTGCGGGTCGAAGCCATGGACAATGGCCTCGACAAAGACAAATTCTGGAGCGACCTGGAGGCCATGGAACACCTGGTGCGCGAAGGCGTGGCCTATGCCCGCAGCATCGATGGCAACAGCGAGGCGCCGTGCCGGGTCAACCTTGATGCCTTTCTCGACAGCCTGGTGTTCGACTACCAGGACAGCGGCCAGCCGGTCGAGCTGCACGGCAAGAACGGCGCGCTGATCGAGACCCGCCCGCAAGCCTTGCGCCGGGTGCTGGTGAACCTGATCGACAACGCCCTGAAGTTCGCCGGCGCGGCGCAGCTTGAGGTGCACAGCGGCGCCAACCACAGCACTGTGATTCGCGTGCTCGACCAGGGCCCGGGGATTCCCGCCGAAGAGCTCGACGCGGTATTGCAGCCCTTCTATCGCGTGGAGAACTCGCGCAACCGCAGCACCGGCGGCACCGGCCTGGGCCTGGCTATCGCCGCGCAGCTCACCCAGGCCATCGGCGGCTCCCTGACCTTGAGCAACCGGGCCAGCGGTGGGCTGTGCGCGCAGATCGAACTGCCCTGAAGCCGCTGGCGCGGCCACGCTCAGCCTTGATCAGCTACTGCGGCGCGGCAGTGGCCGGGTACCAGCACCGCAGTGATGCTGGCGAATGGAATGCAGCGGCATTCATCATCGCAGGCGAAGTACAGCTGCAATTGGTGCGCGCCCCAGTCGATGCGGCGTACTTCGCCTGACTGGCTGTCCATGACCCCGTACTCGGCGGCAAAACAGCCGTACAGCACCACGGTGTCTCCAGGTTGATACAGGCGAAGACGCTCTTTGTTGTCGTCGTCCATGTCCGCATGGCTCCAGCCCTTGAACCGGCATCATCACCCTCTGCAAGCGGGTGCGCTACTGGCAAAAATACCAGGCCCCGTTCATGCCGCTTTCTGCCACGGCACCAGGGTGATCCGGTAGCGGCTGCGGGCCTGCACCGCCAGCGGCAGGCTGGCAGCCAGCAAGGTCAACACCCGGTCGGTGTCATCCAGGCGGAAGGTCCCCGTAACCTTGAGCGACTCCAGCGCCGGCTCCCAGCGCAACCAACCCGGCCGATAACGCGACAGCTCACGTAAAAACTGCCCCAGCGGCTGGTCGTTGACGCTCAGCACACCGTCGCGCCAGTCCGGTTGATGGGGATCGAAACGGTCCATGGCGCCACTGCCATCGGCGCTGATGGTCAGTTGATCGCCGGCCTGCAAGGCCAGCGCCGCACCGTGGCGCGGCCGCACCTGCACCGAGCCATGCAGCACGCCGATGCGACACTGTTCGGCATCGCGGCGCAGGCACACCTGGGCCTGGCCAACGCTCACCCGGGCCATGCCCAACTCGACGTGCAGGGCTTGGGCGCGACTGACGTTCAGGGCGATCTCACCCTCGACCAGAGTCAAGCGCTGGTGAACAAGGTCAAGGTCGACGGCTGTGGCGGTGTTCAATTGCAGCAGGCTGCCATCGGCCAGGCGCACGCCACGGCGTTCACCCACTGCGGTACGCAGGTCGGCGCGCAAGGCCTGCAGCGGCGTCTGCTGGCTGAGCAGCCAGCCAGCAGGCAGCAACACGGCTACCATCAGGCCGCGCTTGAGCAAGGTACGACGGTTCGGTTCGGGGCGATCCAGGCTGGCCATGGCCAAGCTTGGCGGCACCTCCTGAAAGCGTTGGCGCAAGCCTTCGGCACGCTGCCAGATCTGCTCGTGCTGCGGGCTTGCCGCGCGCCAGCACTGCAAGCGCTGCAAGTCGTCGGCGCTGGCGCGCCCGGAATCGAGCAAGGCCAGCCAGCGCGCCGCCGTGCGGGCCAGTTGCCGGGATTCGCGGCTGAAGGTGCGGTTCATAGATCAACCAACAGGCAATGCTCATAGGCCTGAGCCATGTAGCGTTTGACCGTACGCTCACTGACAGCCAGACGCTCGGCAATCTGTGCGTAGTTCAGGCCTTCGAGCTGCGACCAGAGAAACGCCCGACGCACTGCTGGTGGCAAGCCATCGAGCAGTTCGTCCAGGGCCTGCAAGGTTTCCAGCAGCAACCAGCGTTGTTCCGGTGACGGCATCTGCGCTTCGGGCAGGTTGGCCAGGGCCTCGAGGTAGGCCTGTTCCAGGCTGCGGCGTTTGTGGAAGTTGACCAGCAAGCGCTTGCCGACGGTCAGCAGGTAGGCCCGCGGCTCACGCAGTTCGCTAAGCACCTGGGGGCTGGCCAGCACCCGCAGGAAGGTGTCCTGGCTGAGGTCGGCGGCATCCCAGCGGTTGCCCAAGCGCTGATACAACCAGCGTTCAAGCCAGCTGCGATGCTCCCGATAGAGGCCATGCAGGGTCTGCTCGGTTGGGCTCGCCGCTTCGCTCATGTCTACGCACCTGGATGGATTAGACTCAAATGAGATTGATTCTAATTAATACCCTGGCGCAATCCAAGCGCTATTACACGGCTTTTATCATCTGCCAGCGCTGGCGCACCTCCCGCACTGTGGGGGCCGATACCCCGCGCAGTGGGTGTGTGCTTTTGCCGCTTGCAAGACGCCAGTCCGCGGTTGGGCCTTCACCTGGCGTGGCGCAGCGACGATCCCTCGCCGCTGCCGGGGCGCGTTATCGCGTTGACTGAAAGCGCGGACACTGGCCTTCGAGCCGATACCGCAGGGTAACCAGCTGGCCGCTGGAGTCTTCAAAGGTCATCAGCATTGGCGCCGCTTCGCAGCCGCGGGCCATGGGTGTTTGCTCGATCAGACGGGCGACATCCACAGATTTGCCGTAGGCAAAATCCTGGATCGCGGGGACGGTCTTGCCGGTTCTTGCTGCATAGGCCTGCACTGCCTGCTCATGGGCAACCAGACGCGCATCCTTTACCTCTGGTGCCGAAGCCAGCGCGCTTTGGCCGGCCAGCAGAACCACTGCGGCCATCACCAAACCTTGCGTGCGCTTCATTGGCGGATACCTCGAATAAAGTTAAATGACGACAGTAACAACGGCTTTGAGCTTACGCCCCTAATGGCATTTCAGCTACAAAGTGATACCAAGCGCCTGACGCAATTGCTCGCCTCGGCGGTCGGATGCGGCGCTGACCAGGGCGTAGTTGTAGTCCCCTCGCGACCAGTAGCGGGCCTGCAGCTGGCCGTCGGTTCGCTCACCACTGGGCATGCGCGCATAGTGCTCACCCGGCGAGCGCAGGAACAGGCTGACCCGCTGGCCCCGGGCGTCTTCAAACAACAACAGCGCCGCCGGCCCCTGCTCGTTGCTCAGCAGCCGCGCACCTAGCGGGGTAAAACCGTAGGCCGAGAGGTCCGGTAAAGTGCCGACATGGGCAAAGTGCTGGCCCAGCCAGGCCTGCAGGCGCGCCGGGTCCTGGGCGCTGAGGTCGAGGGCCTTGGCATCGGCGAACAGCCGATGGGCCTGCACGGCATCGGCCATCGGCGGGTTGCTGGCCAGCAGGCTCGCCTCGCGCACCTGCCAGCCGCCCAGGCCGCCGATGCCCAGGGTCAGCAGCAGTACCGCAGCACTGGCCCAGCGCCGTTGCCGCCGGCGGCGCAACTCACGGCGCACGTTGGCCGGGTCCAGGCGCGGGTTGGGTGCTTGCGCGGCAAAGCCGGACAGCGCCGCGCGCAGCTGGCGGGCATCGTTGCGCCAGGCTTCGACCCGCGCCGCCTGCTCGGGGTTGGCCGCCAGGTACAGCTCCACCGCCCGCCGCCGCTCGCTGTCCAGGCGCTCGTCGACATAGGCGTGCAGTTCGTGTTCGGACGGGATCAAGCTCATTTCAACCTCCGCAGCGCCGGGGGCGGTGTGGCGCCCTCGGCCAGTTCGCGCATGGCCGCGCGGGCGCGCGACAAGCGTGACATTACCGTGCCAATCGGCACATCCAGGGCCAGGGCAGCCTCCTTGTAGCTCAGGCCTTCAACGCTGACCAGCAACAGCAAGGCACGCTGCTCGGTGGGCAGTTGCGCGAACGCTGCCAGGCCCAACTGGGCAACGACGATATCTTCGGTGTTGCTGCCCGCCTCCTCGCTGCAGCCGAACCAGGCCAGCCAACGTGCCTGGCGGCGTTCGCGGCGTTTGCCGTCGATAAACTGCCGGTACAGGATCGAGAACAGCCAGGCGCGCAGGCTGGCGTCTTCGCGTTGTTGACCACGGCGGCTCAAGGCGCGCTCGACCGTGGCCTGGACCAGGTCGTCGGCGCTGCTGGCCTCGCGGGTCAGCCACAGGGCGAAGCGACGCAGGCGCTCAAGCATCTGGCGTAATTGCTCGTCGTCTAGTTCGTTCATTGCCGCAGTCTTGGCCTGTAGGCGATCAGTGTACGAAGCAGACGCTGGCGGTGAAGAATTATTCCCTGATGCTGGAATAAAATTCTGCGCCACGCGTCGTACCGGCTCATTCACTGACCCGGATCATCGCCATGAGCACTCCGTTACACGGTCGCCCGCGCGCCTTGCGCCTGGCTGCCATCGGCTTCGGGCTGACGGCCCTGGCCGCAGGTTTTGCCTATGCCGCCGGCTGGATCGGCGCCGAGCGCCTGACCCCGAAGCGCATTATCGACACCTTCGAAGCCCAGGCCGGGCACTACCCCGGTTACCGTAAGAATCACGCCAAGGGCCTGTGCGTCAGTGGCTACTTTCAGAGCAGCGGCGCTGCGGCGAAGCTGTCCACTGCGAGGGTGTTCAGCCAGGCCAGGGTGCCGGTAATCGGCCGCTTCGCCATCGGCGGCGCCAACCCCCACAGCCCTGATGCCAGCGTGCCGACCCGCAGCCTGGCGCTACAACTGCGCAGCGACGATGGCCAGCAGTGGCGCACCGGCATGAACACGCCGCCGGTGCTGGCGGTGGGCACGCCCGAGGCCTTCTACCAGCAAGTGCTGGCCATGACCCCCGACCCGGCCTCCGGCAAACCGGACCCGGCGCGCCTGCAGGCATTTTTTGCCGCCCACCCGGAGAGCGCCGCCTTTCGCCAATGGGCCAAGGACTACAAAGCCTCGGACAGTTTCGCCAGCTCCAGCTACAACAGCATCAACGCTTTTGCCCTGATCGATGCCGCTGGCAAGGCCCGCTACGTGCGCTGGAGCCTGTTGCCGCAAACCCCGTTCGCCGCCCTGCCGGCTCAGGTCGACGACAACGACTACCTGCAACACGACCTACGCCAGCGCCTGAACCAGGGCCCGCTGCGCTGGACCCTGCAATTGACGCTGGCCGCAGCCGGCGATGCCGTCGATGACCCGAGCCAGCCCTGGCCTGCGCAGCGGCCCACGGTAAACGCCGGCACCCTGGTGATCGACCAGGTCGATGCCGCGGAACAAGGCGCCTGTCGCGACCTGAACTTCGACCCGCTGATTCTGCCGAGCGGCATCCAGCCTTCGGCCGACCCGATCCTCGCGGCGCGCTCGGCGGCCTACTCGGAATCCTTCAACCGCCGCAGCCGTGAAGCCGCGCAGCTGGGAGCTCGCCGATGAAACCTGTTGCCTTCCACCCCCTGGCCCGCGTCCTGCACTGGCTGATGGCGCTGCTGATCCTGGCCATGCTGTTTGTTGGCGTGAGCATGGTCAGCGACCTGTCGCCGCGCCATACCTGGCTGATCAGCCTGCACAAGGCCATTGGCCTGGCCCTGTTGCTGCTGGTGATCGTGCGCATTGGCGTACGCCTGAGCCTGCCGCACCCGCCGCTACCCGACGACTTGCCGCCACTGCAGCGCTGGGCGGCGAAAGCTTCGCACCTGTTGTTGTACGGGCTGATGCTCGCGATGCCGCTGCTGGGCTGGGGCATGCAGTCTGCCGGCGGCTATCCGCTGCCGCTGCAACTGCCGGCGCTGGTGCCCCACGACCTGCAACTGTATGCCCTGCTGCGCCAGGCCCACGGCTGGCTGGCCTATGTGCTGTTTGCCAGCGTGCTGGTGCACCTGGGTGCGGCGCTGGTGCACGGGCTGGTACGCCGTGACGCCGTGCTGCGCAGCATGTGGCCGGGGCCACTGCCAAAGGATTAATATCTTAATTAATTTCCGTTCCAGGCCGTTTATACCAGCAATAGGTCTATTCAAAAATAAAGATAATATGTTAACAATATAGGCAGAGACACCTGGCACCCGCCACACACAACAACAAGAAAGGTAGCCCCCAATGCTTCTGCCCCGTTCGCTGACGGTGAGTGCCGGCCTGTGCGCCGCATTCACCCCCTACATCGCCCAGGCCGAGTTCATCAAGGACAGCAAGGCCAGCCTTGAGGCGCGCAACTTCTACTTCAGCCGTGACTTTCGCCAAAGCGGCGCGCCGCAGAGCCAGGCGCGGGAATGGGCTCAGGGCTTCATCCTGAAAATGGAGTCGGGCTTTACCGAAGGCACCGTAGGCTTTGGCCTCGATGCCCTGGGCGAGCTGGGGGTCAAGCTCGACGCCAGCCGCGACCGGCGCGGTACCGGCCTGCTGCCCTTCGGCGCCAGCCAGGAGCCGGTGGACGACTACAGCGAACTGGGCCTGACCGCCAAGCTGCGGGTCAGCAAAACCACCCTCAAGCTCGGCACCCTGCAACCGATGCTGCCGGTGGCGGCGATCAACGACGTGCGCCTGCTGCCTTCGACCTACAGCGGCGGCCTGCTGACCTCCCAGGACATCGACGGCCTGACCCTGAACCTCGGCCGCCTGGAAAAACAAAACCTGCGCGACTCCTCGAGCAACGACGAGATGAGCTACGCCGGGGTCGAGAGCAATCACCTGGACCTGGCCGGCGGCACCTACGCGATCAACCCGCGCCTGGCCGTCAGCTATTACTACGCGCAGATGCAGGATATCTACCGCCAGCACTACGCCGGGCTGGTCCACGACCTGCCCCTGGCAGAAGGCATCAACCTGCGCAGCGACCTGCGTTACTTCGACACCCGCGAACAGGGCAGCCACAACCTGCGCGCGGCCTCGCGGGTCGACGGCGGCAAGATCGACAACCGCTTCTTCAACGGCATGCTGACCCTGGGCGTGGGCGCACACAAGTTCGGCCTCGGTTACCAGAACCTCTCAGGCGATGGCGATTTTGCCTACCCGGGCCTGGACCCCTACTCGGTCAACCTGGTCACCGTGAACGTCTTTACCAAGGCTGAAACCGATGCCTGGCAGGCGCGTTACGACTACAACTTCGCCGCCCTCGGCCTGCCGGGCTTGAGCTTCATGACCCGCTACGTGAATGGCAGCCATATCGAAACCGCCAGTGTCAGCGGCGGTAAGGAATGGGAACGCGATACCGACATTGCCTACGTGGTGCAAAGCGGGCCGCTGAAAAATGTCAGCGTGCGGCTGCGCAACGCCACCTTCCGTTCCAGTGGCGGCCTGACCACGGACATCGACGAGAACCGGCTGATTGTCGGCTACACCCTGGCGCTCTGGTAAGCAAAGGTGGCGGCCGTGTGAAAACAACGCTTTATTAGTTTTTTGGGAATGCTTATCATCTGCATTATTTTTCCGGGATGCAGCCAGGATGAGCGCACCGCCGTCACCGCCCAATGCCGAACTCGGCCAGCTCTATCAGCACCATCACCTGTGGTTGCAACACTGGCTGCGCCGGCGCCTGAGCTGTCCGCAACGGGCAGCAGACCTGATGCAGGACACCTTCGTACGCATCCTCGCCTCCTCCGAGGCGCTGGAGCTGGTGCGCCTGCTGCGTGAGCCGCGCAACTACCTGGCGACGGTGGCGCGGCGGGTGATGATCGATCATTTCCGTCGTCAGCAACTGGAGCGCGCTTACCTGGAAGCCTTGGCAGCGCAACCGCAAGCCGAACAGATCTCCAGCGAAGAGCAGGTGCTGATTCTGGAGACCCTGCGTGAAATCGACCAACTGTTGGCGGGCTGCGGCGCCAAGGCACGCAAGGCGTTTCTGATGGCCAACTGGCTGGGCATGACCTACGTGGAAATTGCCGAGGCCCTGGGTGTGTCACTGACCACGGTGAAAAAGTACCTGATCAAGACCACCGAGCGCTGCCTGCTGCTCGCTTACGATGCTCAGCCATGACTGACCGCGAGCGCCAGCGCCAAGCCCTGAAGTCCGCCGCCCGCTGGCATGTGCAACTGACCGCCGGCGATGCCCCGGCCGAACTGCACCAGGCCTGGCAGGTATGGCTGGCCAGCGCTGCCGAGCATCGCTGGGCCTGGGCGCGGGTCGAGCAGTTGCAGGGGCGCCTGGCCAGTGTGCCAGGCGGCCTCGCCTTCGATACCTTGCAGCGTAGCGAAGCCGAAGGCCTGCCCCGGCGCAGCGTGCTCAAGGGCCTGCTGCTGGCCAGCGGCCTTGGTCTTGGCGGCTGGGCCAGCTATCGCAGCCAGCCGGCGCAGCACTGGCTGGCGGATGTGCACAGTGCCACCGGTGAAATTCGTCACCTGACCCTCGCCGACGGCAGCCAGTTGGTGCTCGATACCGCCAGCGCCGTGGACATCCGCTTCGATGCTCAGCAACGACTGATTCGCCTGCGTCACGGGCGGGTTTTTCTGACTAGCGGCAAGGACAGCCGGCAACGCCCCTTGCGCGTGGAAACCGCCCAAGGCCTGGTCGAAGCCCTGGGCACGCGCTTCAGCGTCGTTCAGCGCGAAGCCGCCAGCCAGGTCGAGGTGTTCGAGCAGGCGGTGCGCATCAACCCGCATCAGGCGCCGGCTCGTCGCCTGGACGCTGGCCAGCGTTGCCAGTTCGACAGCCATGCGGTCCACGCCACGCAGGCCGTCGCCAGCAGCGAAGCGGCCTGGACCAGCGGGCACCTGATCGTCGAGGACTGGCGCCTGGGCGATGTACTCGAAGAACTCGGCCGCTACCGCCCTGGGCTGTTGTCCTACGCCAGTGAGCTTAACGGGCTACGCGTCTCAGGGACCTTCTCCCTCACCAACAGCGATGCGGCGCTGTCGGCCCTGGCCACGTCGTTCAAGCTTCAGGTACGCCGGTACAACCGCTTCTGGGTCAGCGTTGGCCTGAGTTGAAATTCTTTCAGCAAGGGGTGCCTGTTTTTTTTCGTTCGTCCGCCTCTGTAGGAAATAATCTCATTTGCGAACGAAGAGGATTTCCATGCAACCCCGCTTCCCCCGTGCCCTCCTCCCCCAGCTGATTGGCCGACACCTGCTTGCCGCCGCTCTGGTCATGCCCCTATTGCCCCTCGACGTTGCCCAGGCAGCAGAGACCGACAGCGCCAGTAACGGCCAGGTATTTGCCATTGACGCGGGTTCCTTGAGCCAGGTGTTGGGCAGCTTTGCGGCGGCGGCCGGGGTCAACCTGTCGTACGACGCGCAACTGACCAGCAGCCAGCAGAGCCCGGGCCTGCAGGGGCGTTACGGGGTACTCGAAGGCCTGAGCCGGATCCTCGCTGGCAGTGGCCTGCAGGCTTACCGCCAGGCCGACGGCAGCTACTCGATCCGCCCGCTGCCGGCCAGTGATGGCGCGCTGGAACTGGGCGCCACCACCATTGGCGCCAGCACCCTGAACACCCACATGGAAACCACCGACAGCCTCACCGTGCGTCAGGTCAGCTTTGCCAAGGGCGAGCATTCACTGCGCGAAACGCCGCAGTCGGTGACGGTGATCACCCGCAAAATGATGGATGACCAAAACCTCACCACCCTCGAACAGGTGATGGAGAAGACGCCAGGGATCACCGTGCATGACTCGCCCATGGGCGGCAAATACTTCTACTCGCGCGGTTTCATGCTCGCCGGCCAGTACCAGTACGATGGCGTGCCGCTGGACCTGGGTGGCAACTACGTACAGGCCAACAGCTTTGCCAGCGACATGGCCTATTACGATCGTGTCGAAGTGCTGCGCGGCGCCGCCGGCATGCTCAAGGGCTCTGGCAGCTCTGCCGGCGGGGTCAACTTCATCCGCAAGCGCGGCCAGGAAAAGGCCGCCACCAGCGTCAGCCTTTCGGCCGGCTCCTGGGACAACTACCGTGCCCAGCTCGATACCGGTGGCCCGCTGAACGAATCCGGCAGCCTGCGTGGCCGGCTGGTGGTTGCCGGGCAGGACCGCCAGTATTTCTACGACATGGGCAAGCGCGACGACCAGGTGGTCTACGGCGCCCTGGACTACGACTTCAACGACGCCACCACCCTCGGCATCGGCGCCGCCTACGAGAAGCTCAACGCCACCCCTTGCTGGCAGGGCCTGCCGCGCTACAGCAATGGTGCGGACCTGAAGCTGTCGCGCTCCACCTGCCTGGGCGCGACCTGGAACAGTTGGGAAAGCCAGCGGGTCAACCTGTTCGCCGACCTCACCCATCACTTCAACGACCAGTGGCGGTTGAAGGTCGCCGCCATGCACAGCCACAACACCCAGGACATGCAGTACGCGATGACTCTGGGCAGCGTACCGGTCGGTAGCAGCTCGGCCAACAACCAGCTGTACTCCGGCGTGTTCGACTACGACCAGCACGACTACGGCATGGACGCCTACCTGGACGGCAAGTTCAACGCCTGGGGCCTGGAGCATGAACTGATCATCGGCGCCAACGCCAGCCGGGCCAAGGGCAGCGACAGCTACGCGCTGATCAACATGACCCAGTTGCTCGGCGTGACCATGGACCCCTTCGCCCCCAACCGCGACATTCCCAAGCCGCCGGACAGCCTGTACCAGACCGCCTCCTACCGCGGCGGCCCGCTGCCGGTGGAAAGCGACACGCGGCAGATGGGCACCTATGCCACCTTGCGCCTGAAACTGGCCGAGCCCCTGACCCTGGTGCTTGGCAGCCGGGTCAGCTGGTACCGCAGCCAGCGCGATTCCTACACCCAGGCCTGGGACTACTGGCAGCATGACCGCAGCCAGGAAAACGGCCAGGTCACGCCGTTTGCCGCGCTGATCTACGACCTGGACGACACCTGGTCGGTGTACGGCAGCTACGCTGATATCTTCCAGCCGCAAGGCACTTACACCGACGCCCAGGGCAGCCCGCTGCAACCCAAGACCGGCGCCAACTATGAGCTGGGGATCAAGGGCGAATGGCTCGATGGCGGCCTGAACGCGGCGTTCAACCTGTTCCGCACCATCGAGGCGCACCGCGCCGAAGCCGATTACGATTCGGTGTGCGCCGGTTCCTCCGACGGTTACTGCTACAGCGACAAGGGCAAGGTCCGCGCCCAGGGCTTTGAAGCCGAACTCAGCGGCGAGCTGGCCGAGCGCCTGCAGGTACTGGCCGGTTACACCTACACCGAGCTTGAGTACCTCAAGACCAACAGCACCAGCCAAGACGCGACCTTCACCGCCAGCTACGTGCCGCGCCATCTGCTGCGGGTCTGGGCCGACTACCAACTGGACGGGCCGCTGCAACGCTGGAGCCTGGGCGGCGGGGTCAACGCGCAAAGCGACAACCACTACCAGGACCGCGCGGCGAAAACCGTACAGCCCGGCTACGCGATCTGGAACGCGCGCCTGGGCTACCAGCTGGACGACAACTGGAGCATTGCCGTCAACGGCAACAACCTGTTCGACAAGCACTACTACTCCAGCGTCGGCGCCCTGGCCTGGGGTAACTTCTATGGTGAGCCGCGCAATTTCATGGTGACCCTCAAAGGCGATTTCTGACGCCGGTGATTTGCGGTCGACGCCAGCCGATGATAATCGTTATCATCTTGTGCCGGTCGTCGACCGCCTTGCCCTCACCTGCCCTGGATAGCCCATGACCACTGCAACGGACCCTGCCGTGCTCGCTTCAGCCGAGCGCTCCTCTTTCGACCTGCGCCCGCTACTGGCGGCCAACATGGCCTGCACCATGGCGTTGATGGCCTTCGTTTCCTTGATCGGCCCGATTGCCCGCACCCTGGGCCTGGCCACTTGGCAGGCAGGTACCGCAGTCACGGTTGCCGGAGTGATCTGGATGCTTCTGGCCCGCCCCTGGGGCCGCGCCAGTGATCGCCTGGGGCGGCGCAAGGTGTTGCTGCTCGGCACCGCAGGCTTCACCGCCGCCTACTGGGCGTTGTGTTTGTTCATCGACACTGCTTTGCACCTGCTGCCCAGCGCCGCATTGGCCTTTGCCGGGCTGGTGCTTGGCCGCGGCTTGATCGGCGCCTTCTACGCCGCTCTGCCGGTTGCTGGCGCAGCGCTGATTGCCGATAACATCGAACCTCAGCACCGCGCTCGGGCAATGGCTTCGCTGGGTGCGGCCAACGCCTTCGGCCTGGTGATCGGCCCGGCGCTGGCAGCGGTCCTGGCCCGCTACAGCCTGGGCCTGCCGTTCTATGTGATGGCGGTGCTACCGATGCTGGCGTTCCTGGTGCTGCTGCTCAAGCTCAAGCGTCAGGAGTTGCACATCAAGCAACCGCCACGCCGGGTACGCCTGGCCGACCCGCGCCTGCGCCGGCCCTTGCTGGTGGCCTTCGTGGCAATGCTCAGCGTGTCGGTGGCGCAGATCACCGTCGGTTTCTTCGCCCTAGACCGCCTGGGCATGGCCCCGGCCGATGCCGCGCAAACCGCCGGGGTTGCCCTGACCATGGTCGGCGTGGCGCTGATCCTCTCGCAGATCCTGGTGCGCAAGCTTGAGTGGCCACCACTGCGGATGATCCGCGTCGGCGCCAGCATCGCCGCCGTGGGTTTTGCCGCCAGCGCCCTGGCCAGCAGTGCCGTGGGTCTGTGGGCGTGTTTCTTTGTTTCGGCCTGTGGCATGGGTTGGGTGTTCCCGGCGTTTTCGGCGCTGGCGGCCAATGCCATGGACGCCAGCGAGCAAGGCGCCACGGCCGGCTCCATCGGCGCGGTGCAGGGGCTGGGCGTGGTCATCGGGCCGCTGGCCGGGACCCTGATCTATGCCGTTGATCCGCGCCTGCCATACCTGATTGTCGCTGCGTTACTGTTGTTGGTAGGCCTGTGGCCGCAGCCGAAAAAGCCCGCCTAACAGGTGGGCCGCTAAAGCCTGGCCGAATGTGCTTTAATGCCTCGCCCAAAATTTTTGACACATAAGGCGGCTATGGACACGGGGACACGACTCAAACTGGTGCGTGAACGCAACAAACTCTCCCAGCGGGAGCTGGCTCGACGCAGTGGCCTGACCAACTCGACGATCTCGCAGATCGAGCAGAATCGCGTCAGCCCGTCGGTCAGTTCCCTGAAAAAGCTGCTTGAAGGCATTCCGATGTCGTTGGCGGAGTTCTTCAGTTTCGACGAGCCGATCCGCGAGGAGCGCTTTGTGTTCCGCTCCACCGAGCAGCCAGACCTGGGCAACAGCGGCCTGCGCATGTTGCTGGTGGGTGCCAGTGTCGAGGGCCGGCAGATGCGCATGTTGCGCGAGCTGTACGCGCCAGGCGCCGATTCCGGTGAGCCGATCGTGCATGCCGAAGGCGAAGAATGCGGCCTGGTGACCCGAGGCACCATCGAGTTGCGGGTCGATGGCCAGGTCAGCATCCTCAACTCGGGCGACGGCTACTACTTCCCCACCACCCTGCCCCACAGCTTCAAGAACATCGGCCAGGACGAGGCCGAGATCATCAGCGCCAACACGCCGGCGAATTTCTAGATTCGGGGGCTGCTGCCAACCCATCGCCGGCAAGCCGGCTCCCACAGTAGATTTGTGTACACCGGAACTGTGGGAGCTGGCTTGCCAGCGATCGAGCGCGAAGCGGTCGCAATCTTGGCCCTTTACATCCAGCCCAACCACTGCCACCAGGTAGCGGCAAACACCAGCATCAGCCCATAGCCGATCAAGGTCACCAGGATCCCCACCCGGGCAAACTGCTTGGCGGTGAAAGTTTCGGTGCCCAGGCAGACCATGTTCTGCGGTGCGTTGATCGGCAGGATAAACCCGTAGCTGACCACAAAGCCCAGGGCCATGGTCATGCCCAGGCGGCTGAAGTCACCCGGCAGGGTCTGCAGCACGGCGATCAGGATCGGCAGCAGTGCCGAGGTCAGCGCGGTGGCGCTGGCAAAGCCCAGGTGGATCAGAATCAGGAAGGCCGCCAGAATCGAGAACACCCCCAGCGTCCCCAGTTGATCCAGCCCGGTATGGGCCACCACCTGCGCGCCCAGCCATTGCCCGGCCTGGGTGGTGAGCAAGGTAGTGCCCAGGCTGATGCCGACACCAAAGACAATCACCGTGCCCCAGGGAATGCGCGCCTGCACGTCTTTCCAGGTCATGACCCCGAGCCGTGGCAGCAGCAGGATCACCAACCCGGCATAGGTGGTCGAGGTGGTATCGAAGTGATGCAGCTTGCCCTCGGTGGCCCAGGCCAGCAGCAACAGCAGTGACACGCCAAGCAGGCGTTTCTGCGCAGCAGTCATCGGCCCGAGCTCGGCCAAGGTCTTGTTCACCGCCGCCTTGCCGCCGGGTATCGCTTCGCTCTCGGGCGGCAGCATTTTCAGTACCAGGACAATCAGCACCACCGACATGATCAGCGCCCACGGCGCACCGGCAATCAGCCAGTCGATCCACGACACCCGCGCCCCGAGCATCTTGTCCATGAAGCCGACGGTCAGCAGGTTCTGCGCCGCAGCGGTCTGGATACCGATGTTCCAGATGCTGGTGCCCTGGGCGACGATGATCATGATCCCGGCCGCGATGTTGGAGCGTTTATCCACGCCGAACGCGGCAATCACCCCCATCATGATCGGCACCACGCAGGCACTGCGCGCCGTGGCGCTGGGCACCACCAGGCTGAGCAGCACGGTAACCGCCACCGCTCCGATGAGGATGCGCCGGGTGCTGACGCCGATGCTCGAGAGCGTCACCAGGGCGATGCGCCGGTCAAGGCCGGTGTGGGTCATGGCCGCGGCGATGAACAAGGCCCCGACCACCAGGGCCAGGGCACTGTTGGAGAACCCGGTCAGGGCCAGGGTGATTGCCGCCGAGGAGCCGTAGATCACCGAAGGGTCGGCGACCGTCGGCGCAGTGCCGAGCAAAAACGCCATCAGCGAGGTGATCATGATCGCACTGGCTTCGTACGACACCGCTTCGCTGATCCACACCACCACGGCAAAGGCCAGGATTGCCAGCACCCGGTGGCCGGCCACCGGCAAGTCGGCGGGCATCGGCAGCAACAGCACCCCGGCAAGGGCCGCGATACCGACCAACAGGCCAATAGGCACGCGGGTTCCGGCGGTTGGAGAGACAGGCGCATTGGCCGCTGAATTCATGGGTGACTCCCTGCAAAACATGTCCAGGCATGATCCTGCAAGTCACCTCAACGCGGACTGATGCGTATCAATGCCCTGAATTCGAGGCATTGTCGGACAATATGTAGTGCATGAAAAAAATCACTACAAAACCTGTTGACGCCGTTCATCGCCCCTTGCATGATGAGGCCGTCTCCCCGATCGGGGGTACTGGCAAGGGTGTTCCAGGCAGCTCGACAGATCCATGAGCTGTGTGCGGATGGGTACTGCCCAAAAGGCAGCGTGTAGAAGCCCCCAGTTGTGACGCTGCTGTAGCAGCTTTCATTTAACGCTACATGTTATGCGCCAAGTGCGAACAAACAACGAATGGTCAAGGGGGCTTTATGATGAATCTGAACAATCAACCGACTGTTGAAGAACTGGCCCGGCTGTTCGCCGCGCGCAAGGACACCCTCGACAGCCATATCCTCTGGGTTTGCGAATCGGGTGAAGTTCGCCTGGACAGCCTGGATACCCTGAGCGACGAAGCGCAGTTCGAGCAATGCAACCCGAACATGCGGGCTCGCCTGAAGATGTACCGTCGCGGCCAGGGCTACGTTGGCAAGAAGGCCGCCGCCGACACCCAGTACGTCGGACGGGTTCTGCAGACCCTGCAAAGCGAGTGGGCTGCGCTGCAGAACAAACCGGGCGTCGCGGTAATCGACCGCCTCTGCTAAGGGTCGCTGGGGTGCGGCACAGCCCCAGCCACGCTTGAGCCCAATCCCTGCGGATTGGGCTTTTTTTATGGTTATTCATGGAGTCCCGGGGGCTATGGTCCTTGGCTTGGGATGTTGAGGCTGCGAGCTTATCCGTTCGCTGTGGCGCCGCTGCCTGCCCCTTCCGCCTTTACGGCGTCCTACTTTTCTCTTGGGAAAAGTAGGCAAAACCGCTCGCTCCTGCATACGGCCCTACGCTGCGCTTCGGGTCCCTTCGCTTCGGTGTCTTCCAGGGGCTC
>NZ_JH650788.1:0-12445 GCF_000259195.1 Pseudomonas donghuensis | reverse complement strand
AGTCGCGAAGTTACGGGCGGCGCCTGCACGGGCGTATCTGCGAAAGCAGATGTTGGCGCAGCCAGGCTGACGCCGGAGCGGGGCAAGCTCGCTGGCAAAGCGAGCACCGACTTGCTTGGTCTTGATTTTGATGTTCATGCACGTAATTCCAGGCGCCGCCAAAAGCGACTTCAGGAGGCTGAGCGAAGGTGCCTGTAGGGGCAGTGCGCAGCACCTTCGGCGTTAGCCGAAGACGCGAGACGTAGACTTGGCGTAGCAAGTCTTAGGCCGCGATGCCCCGGAGGGCGCCGTAGCGAGGGGACCCGAAGCGCAGCGTAGGGCCGTATGCAGGAGCAAGCGGTTTTGCCTACCTTTTCCCCAGAGAAAAGTAGGCCGCCGTAAAGGCGGAAGGGGCCAGCAGCGGCGCCACAGCGAACGGATAAGCTCGCAGCCTGAACATCCCAACCCAACCCAACCCAAGGACCATAGCCCCCAAGACTCCATGAACAGCATTTTTTATTCGCCCCGGGACTTGGCTAGAATGGCGCTTTTACCTGAAGAGCCCACTTATGACCCACCCCGCTTTCGGCACCGGTGATGCGTCCTACCAAGCCGCCGGTGGCATCGACGGCCTGCGCCGCCTGGTCGATGCGTTCTACCGGTTGATGGATGAGAACCCCGAGGCACTGGCCGTGCGCCAGATGCACCCCGACAACCTCGATGCCTCACGCGACAAGCTGGCCTGCTTTCTCAGCGGCTGGCTCGGTGGCCCGCGGCTGTTCAGCGAACGCTATGGCCCGATCGCCATCCCGGCCTTCCATGCCCAATGGCCGATCGATGAACACCACAGCGCTATCTGGTTGAGCTGCATGGAGCAGGCAATTGCACTGCAGGATTACCCCGACGAATTTGCCGACTACCTGCTGCGCCAACTGCGCGTGCCGGCCCAGCGCATCGTCCAGGCCAGCCGCGCCCGCCATCCTCAGGCCTGAAGGCGCAGCGCCACCGTCTCCAGCGGCAACGCCCCGGTAGCCAGTGCCCGGGCCCGGTCGACACCCCAGACCATGGCGCGGGTCATGGTTTCGCCGGGACGGTTGTCGTAATACTCCTCGACCAGGGCATTGCCCTGGCACGTATAGATGCCGAGGAACAATTGCGTGGCACCGGTACGCGACAACCTCACCTGCACGTCGATACTGGTCCCGTCACTGAGCTGTTCGTCATGGCTGCGGCTATGCAGTTGCGCGTCGGCCCAGCTCCAGTAAGTTTCTTCCCTGATACGCATCGAGTGACTCCTGTATTGATGGCGGCAGTAGTAAGGCACACAACCCGAAATCAGGCGAGTACGAGCCGCACAACCTTTGCGCGAGGTCAAACAATGCAAAAAAAACCCCGCCGTTGGGCGGGGTGGTGGTCGATTCGATCACTTCTTCGCGGGCAAGCGCGGGGTGAATTTGCCCTTCTTGCTACGCGGCAGCGTGTTCAGGCGCACCTGTGCGTCTTCCTGCGTCATGTTGGTAAAGCCCAGCCGATAGCCGCTCTGCCCGCAACGGATTAGATTGTTGATTGGAAAAGCGTCGCCGTTGTCCTCATTGAATAAGTCAACCATGCCCCAGTCTCCCTCCGACAGCGGATCAGTACCGGCAAGCAGATGATTGCCCAGAAAAGCACTGACCCTGGTGATTCTGAGACTAGCCGGTCATTTACGGACCACACGGGCGAAGACAAAAAAGCCCGACCAATGGCCGGGCTATTTTGTCGCACCCCTCGGGTGACTTAGAGGCTTACTTGAGCTTTACGGCGGTGCCGGTGACAAACACCACAACCATGCCACCGCGTGCCGACGGCATGCTGATTTCGTAATCCAGGCCCACCACCGCATCGGCCTGCAGGCTGCGCGCGCGGCTGCGGATTTCGTCGGTGGCCTGGATGCGTGCTTCTTTCAGGGCACTCTCCAGGGTTTGCGAACGGCCACCGAAAAAGTCGCGAAAGCTGGCGAAAATATCGCGAACCACGTTGATGCCCTGGACCGACTCGGCGCTGACCACATCCAGATAGGCGGCGATTTCCCGGCCTTCGATGGTACCTGTGGTGGTGATGATCATGCTGCTCTCCTTCGGCCTTGCCTGTCAGCCGCCCGGCGCTTCAGTGCGCGGGCGGTAAAAAAAACGCGATGGTAGCAAAACCGGCGCCTGGCGCGCTGGCTATTTATACAAGTTATAAATTGTGTAATAGGGCGACTGCACCTAGACTTTCAGCCACTGAACGCCCCGCCTGCGAAGGAGCCGCACATGAACACCGCCCACACCCCTGCCCCCGCTTCATGGGCCGAACTGCTGCACGGGCGCAATGCCCTGCGCTCGATCGCCCTGGCCGGGGGTGTGGCCTTGCACGCGATCAACGTCTACATCGTCACCACCATCCTGCCGACCGTGATTGCCGACATCGGCGGCCTGGCGTTTTATGCCTGGAGCACCACCCTGTTCGTCGCCACCTCGATCATCGGCTCGACCTTGTCGGCGCAATTGATCGAACGCCTGGGTGCGCGCGCCGCCTTTCTCCTGGCGTTGGCGGTGTTCGCCCTGGGCTCGGTGATCTGCGCCGAAGCGCCAAGCATGCCGGTGCTGCTGATCGGCCGCAGTGTCCAGGGCCTGGGCGGCGGTATCTTGTTTGCCCTGAGCTATGCCTTGATCCGCCTGGTGTTCGATGAACGCTTGTGGCCGCGGGCCATGGCCCTGGTGTCCGGCATGTGGGGCGTGGCGACCCTGTGCGGCCCGGCGGTCGGTGGCATCTTCGCCCAGGGCGGTCATTGGCGCTGGGCGTTCTGGTCGCTGTTGCCGGTAGCGGCGCTGCTGGCGCTGATCGTCATCAGCCAGTTGCGCAACCAGGTCGCCGCCCGTTCGCAATCCCGTCCACCCTATGGCCTGATCGCCTGCCTGGTGGCGTCGGTGCTGGCGATTTCCGCCGCCAGCCTGTCGACGCAACTGCTCTGGAACCTGATCGGTATCGGCGCGGGGCTGGCCATCACCGTGCTGATCGCACGCCTGGACCACCAGCCCGGCCGACGCCTGCTGCCCACCGGCGCCTACGCCCTGGGCACACCGCTGGGTGGGTTGTACGCGGTCATGTGCCTGCTGATCGCGGCGATCACCACGGAGATTTTCGTTCCTTATTTCCTTCAGCAGATTCACGGCCTGAGCCCGCTGGCAGCTGGCTACATGACCGCCGCCATGGCCGGTGGCTGGACCGTTGCCGCGTTGTTCAGCGCCAGCCGAACAGGCGCTGGCGCCGAACGCATGATCCGCTTCGGCCCGGCGGTTATTCTCGTTGCCCTGCTGGCACTGGCGCTGATGACCCCGCAACAGCGGTGGCTGGCGCAGACCCAGGGCCTGGTTGTGTATTGCCTGGCCCTGGCCGGGGTTGGCCTGGGGATCGGCCTGGGCTGGCCACACCTGTTGACCCGGATACTCAGCGCCGCCCGCCCGGGCGAAGAGAACCTCGCCTCGGCCTCGATCACCACCGTACAGCTGTACGCCACTGCCCTGGCCGCCGCACTGGCCGGGCTGGTCAGCAACAGCGCCGGGCTGGTCGAGCCCGGTGGCGTCGCCGGTGCGCAGCAGGCCTCGGCCTGGCTGTTCGGCGTGTTTGCCCTGGCGCCGGTGCTGGCCCTGCGGCTGACCTGGCGCCTTACCCGCAGCCCGGCCCGGGCCCTGGCCTGAAGAGTTGAGTCCCCCTGCCATGCAAGGAGCAGCGATGAAAGAAGCCAAACAGGTGTACGAGCGCATCAGTGAACAGTTCGAGGACTTCACCAGCCATGCCAGCCAGCGCGGTGTCGAAGTCGATACCTTCCGCTACATGGTCGGCAACGTGCAGCGCCTGGAGATTCTCGACCTGGCCTGTGGCCACGGTTTTTTCAGCCGCCAGCTCAAGGACTGGGGCGCGGCTCAGGTGCGCGGCGTGGATATTTCGCCGAGCATGATCTACCAGGCCCGCCAGGCCAACGACGGTATCGCCTATGAAGTACGGGACGTGGCGCAAATGGGGCGCATCGGCAGCTACGACAAGGTCACCGCGGCCTGGTTGTTCAACTACGCCAGCAGCATCGAGGAACTGGGGCGGATGTTCAGCACCGCGGCGCAGAACCTCAAGCCCGGCGGCCAGTTGGTGGCCTACACCGCCAACCCGGCCTTTGACCTGGCCAAGGGCAACTTCACCCGCTACGGCATCAGCGTACTGGAAGAAAGCGCCGTCAACGGCGGCTATCGCTGCAAAGCCCAGTTCATGTCCACGCCGCCGGCCGACTTCACTTACTACCGTTGGCGTAAAGAGGTGTATGAAGACGCGGCAAAAGCCGCAGGCTTGCGCGACTGCCTGTGGATTGCGCCGTTGATCAGCAAGCAACGCCGGGCGGCCCGGGAGCCGGGCTACTGGGACGCGTTCGAAAGCAACAGCCTGCAGATCGGTCTGATCTGCAGGAAGTAAGTAAAACGGCCGGGACCTGAAACACTCAGGCCCCGGCCGTGCTCCCACTCAGTTGCGTACCAGCGCCAGCAGGTACATGGCGTCGCCATGCTGGCGTTCGATCACCACCAGCTCCTGCCAGGTCAAGCCGTAGCTTTCAAGGGTGTCGCGAATGCCCTGCTCGGTGAAGAAGTAACCCTGGCGCTGGTTGTCCATCTCGCGCCAGCCCGGTACCGGGTTGCTGCTGTCCACGCCAAACACATTGAGCGCAATCAGGCCGCCCTGGCGCACGTGGCTGCGCATGTGCGCCAGGTACGCATCCCACTCATCGGGGTGCTGATGGTGGAAGCAACCGTTGTCGAGCACCGCGTCGAACTGCCGGCCGTCCACCGGCTGCCAGTCCTGCAGGGCGCTGTTGAGCAACTCCAGGCGTTCGCCCCAACGCTTGCGCAACAGCGGCCAGCTGGAGTTCTCGACGATGTCCAGGCCGGTAACCCGGTGCCCGGCCTGAATCAACTCCGACGCATCGCGGCCTCGCCCGACGCCGACATCGAGGATGCGCTGGTCGGGCCTGTCACCCAGCGCCGCGAGGAATATCCGCGCCGCCCGGGCCATGCCGATGTCCCACGACCACTCGTCTTCACCATGGCTATAGCGGTGCACAAACGAGGTATCGAGCGCCTTGCGGTACGCCGAAAGCTCCATGAAATCCACTGCCTGCTTGCTCATTGACCGATCTCCTCGCACTCAGGAAGCACGCCGGGCGGCGATGCCATAGATGTTGCCGTCATAGGAGCTGGCCAGAAAATCATGCTGCTGACCGCTGTGGGTGATGCAGGAAATGCCGCTGGCGGTGGGCCGTTGCAGCGGCTGCCAGCTGCGTGTGACCAGGTCGAACAGGGCCACCGTGCCGTTGTAGGCGGCGGTGGCGATGATCGCGCCGTCGGCCGAAGCGCCGATGCACTTGATCGAATGCTGGTGCGGCGAGTCGTACACCTCGTCACCGCTCTCCAGCCACAGGCGCAACTTGAGGTCGCGGCCGATACTGGCGAAGCCGCCCGCGATCTGGCAGCAACCATTGGAGATGCGCGAATGGGCGTTGTCGATATGGCGGGCGCAGCTGAAATCGTCGATACGGTGCAGCGCGGCATCGGCCGAGGCACAAACGCTGAACAGGTAGCGGTCGTTGGCGGCAACGCCTTTGATGGCGTTTTCGTGCATGGCGATCGAGGCCACTAGCTTAATGCCGTCACGACCGTCAAGGATGAACACCAGGCCTTCGCCGGTGTAGGTGCCGATCAGGGCGTGAAGCACGCCGTCCTTGGTAAAGGTGGTGCCGCAGTTCAACGGTGAGCGGTGCTGGTACAGCAGGTGCCCGGTAAGCGCATCGAACACCTGGCCCATCTGCCCGCCGGTCAGCAGCAACGGCCCGAACGGCTGGAGGAAGTTGCACAGGCTGCCGACCCCGGTCACCGGTTTGTTGTCGCGAAACAGCAAGCCGGCATCGCCGATGCTGTACTGCTGGCCCTGGGCACTGACCACGGCGTTGATGCTGACCGCGGGTTGGATACCCTCGACACTCCACTGGTCGCGCTCGTAGTTCCAGGTGGCATAGCGCGAGCCGAAGGTGGCGAACACCAGTTCTTGTTCACCGACAAAGGCGCAACTGCGCGGCCAGATGATGCTCGGCAATGCGGTGCTGCGCAGCTTGCTGAGGTTGTGCTGGGCATCGAAGCGCCAGAGGATCGCCGAGCGGTCGTAGCTGAGGGTCACCAGCAGTTGCTTGTCGTCGTTCCAGACAATGCGCTTGATCCCGGCGTCGTGGGCGGCAACGCTGCGCACCTGGCCCTGGCCGATGATCGAGATGCGCCCTTCATCGTCGCCGGCGAACACCACACCGGAACGGGTGATGGCGATGGTGTCGGTCTCGACGCCGCCGATGTCCACTTCATCGCACTGGCTGAAGCTGGCGGTGTCCCATTGGCGCACGGTGCCGTCGTCGCTGCTGGAAATCAGGCGTTTGCCGTCCGGCGACCAGACCACCGAAATCACGTCGGCCTGGTGGCCGTGGAAACTGCCCTTGAGGTTACCGTGCACATCGAAAATGCGCAGCACGTGGTCACGCGAGCAGGTGGCGACCAACGTGCCGTCGGGCGAGAACACCGCCATCTCGACGTCGTCCTGGTGGCCGGACAGCACCGCCTTGAGGCGCATGCTCGGGACTTCCCAGATACGCGCGGTGTAATCGCTGCTGGCGCTGACCAGGTGCTTGCCGTCGGCACTGAAAGCGCATTGATTGGCCAGATGATCGTGGTGCACACGGTGAATGGGCAAACCGGTGCGGGCATTCCACAAAATGACCTGGTTGTCGTAGCCTGCGGTGGCGACGAACTCTGCTGCATGGGCGGCGATGCCGCTGATGGGGCCAATGTGTTTCATCGAAAAATCCTTTTTTCTTCAGAGAACAATCAGAGCTTGATCGAGTGGCTGGACTTGGCCACTTTCGACAGCAGGTAGTTACGGTTGTGCCGGGTCAGGAACACCCCGGTCGGCACCTGGTCGATGACCTCGATGCCACCTTCGCGCAACTGCTGGACCTTGTCCGGATTGTTGGTCAGCAGCCGGCAGCGGTGCACATTCAACGCCTTGAGCATCTGCGCCGCTGGGGCGAAGCTGCGCGAATCGGCGGGATGGTTGAGCTCAAGGTTGGCTTCGTAGGTGTCCAGGCCGCGGTCCTGCAGCAGGTAGGTCTCGAACTTGGAATACAGGCCGATGCCGCGCCCCTCCTGGCGCAGGTAGATCAGGTAACCGCCCTGCACGTTCAAGGTGTTCAGCGCCTCCTGCAATTGCGGGCCGCAATCGCAGCGCTGGGAGCCGAACACATCGCCGGTGATGCATTCGGAATGCACCCGCACCAGCGGCACCTGGGCCTTGTCCAGGTTGATGCCGACGGCAAAATGTTCGTTGTGCTTGTCGAAGCCCTTGAAGCCGAAGAAATGAGCGTCGACCGAACCACCGAGGATCGAGATCGGCACCTTGGTGTGCAGCGAAACGTCGTTGTTCATGATCAAACCTCGCACGATTGACAGATAACTCAGTTGTTGTTTTCTACCAGGCGAAAGCCCATGACATAGATCGGTCGTGGGTAGCGCCCATGTCGCCGAGGGTTGCGCGCCAGGTCGCGAAAGCGCGTGAAGCTGCCACCACGGGCGATTCGGTGACGACCGACATCCAGCACCAGGTCGTCGTTGATCTGCGGGCCGCCGGGGTAAGGCCGATAGTCATCGGCGACGTACTCCTCGACATTGCCGGCCATGTCCAGCACGCCGAACACCGAGGCGCCCTCGGGGAACACCCCCACCGGGGTGCTGTCCAGGTAACCCAGTTCGATGGTGTTGGCATATTCGGCGTGAAAGTGTTCGCCCCAGGGAAACTGCAGGCGCTGGGGCCCGGCTGCGGCATGCTCCCACTGGGCTTCGGTCGGCAGGCTGAAGCGCCGGCCGGTGCGCTGGCTCAACCACTGCGCATAGGCATCGGCGTCGCTGTCGCTGACGCTGTACACCGGGTGGTTGGCGCGCTGCTGCGGGTAGCGGCCAAAGGCCCAGCTACTGGGCAGCGAGGGGTGGCCGGTGTCGAGCAAAAACGCCCGGTACTCGCTGTTGGTCACGGCAAAGCGGGCGATGCGATAGCGGTCCAGCTGAACGCTGTGCAGCGGGGTTTCCTTCTCGATCCAGCTGCGGTCCAGGCCTAGCCCGTCGAACGCATCGAGGACTTCACCCACCCGCTCTGGCGCAAGGCCGATCTGCACGGTAGCGCCCGGAATATCGATCATCTGCGGGTTGAATACATCAATGCGCGGGTCACCGCGCAACCCCAGCACTTCACCTGCACCAATGCGCTGGTACAACGGCGTATCTGCGCTTTGCAGCTGGGCCAGCAACTGCTCGACCGGGCTATCGAGCAGCGCCCGGATGGCCATGCCCACCTGTTCCACCAGCGGGTATTCACGGTAATGCTCGGGGTAGCCCATCAGCACCCGGTCAGTGACATCTTTGGGCAGCGGGCTGGGAAGCCGCGGCCAATGCCGATCCTTGAGACTGTTCATCCTTGCACCTTGTATTGAGTAACGACGCCCACGCCGGGGCCGAACCTGGTTCGGCCCACAACGCAGTACCCAGGGCTAGCCTCAGAGCTGGTCGAGCAGCAGTCGGCGGTTGGTTTCGATCATCTCGATTTCGGCGCTATAGACTTCGACCACCAGGCCATCGGGGTCTTCGAAGTACACGGCGCTGCGTACGTTGTCCGGGCCATGGTGATAGCCCGGCGCCGGGCCATTGCCTTTGACCAGCTTGATCGAACCATTGGCCGTGACCCGCTCGGCGATGCGCTTGACGTCTTCGGGCAAGGCGCGAATGCCGATGTGATAACCCGGCGGGTAGTTGAACTCGGCGCTCTGCTCGATGAAGAAGTCAAAGCCGTTGAGTTCCATCACCACTTTGCGCGGGCCAAGGTTGTAGCAGTAGCGTGCGCCGAAGATGTCGCGGTAGAAGGCCTGAGACACCTGCAGGTCGCGAGCCAGGATGTTGATGTGATTGAGCTGCGGCTGCTGGCGGGCCAGCGCCGCAGCATCGAGCGATACCCCTTCCAGGGCACGCCACATCTTTACCGCGGCGGTGAACTTGGCATACCCCGCAAGCCAGCTTTTCAACGCTTCGCTGGCCAGCGGCTTATCCAGTTGGGTCAGGCCATAGGGATAGACGAAGCACACCGCAGCCTGCAACAACTGGTGATTGATGGCGTCTGCGCCAGGCACCCTGCCCTGGCCGTCGGCCAGGCGTACCAGGGTCACCGCCGTATTGCGGTAGAGGGCCTCGGCCGCCTTGAGCTGTGCGCCCAATGCCGCCTCCTGTTCGCCAGCCAGCAGCACGATCAGGCCATCGGCCTCGCCTTGGCGAGCCAGTTGCGCCGTGGCGTGCAGTTCGAAACCGGCGGCGCTGGCCACCTGGCCCAGCTCACCGATCAGGGTCAAGGTACGGCCGTCCGGGTTGGCCGAGTGCAGCACGATGAACTTGAGCATCAGTTGGCCCTCCGTCCGACCAGCAGGGTATAGCGGCCAATCGGCTCCTGGTCGACGCTCAGGCCCTGGTCCTGCATCTGTTTTGCCAGCCAGCGGGTCGGGTGCAGTTCGCCATTCACCGTGTTGACCATCATGTGCAGGGAGAAATCCGCCGACAGCACCGGGTGGATCTCGTCTTCGTCCAGGGTCATGCTGAGGATCAGCAAGGCGCCGTTGTTTTCCAGCAACTGACTGGCACCCTTGATCAGCGCAGTGGTCTGCTCGCGGGTGAAGTAATGCAGGCAGTCGTTGAGCATCACCACATCGGCGCGCGCGTCCTGATAACGCGCAAGGTCGAGCAGGTTGCGCTCCTTGAAGCTCAGGCGCTGCTCAAGCTGATACTTGCCGATGGTGCTCTGGGCGGCCTGGCGGGTGGCGTCCAGGTCCCAGATCTCACCGCTGACCTGCGGGTGGCGACGGGCGATCTCGGCGATGTAGGTGCCATGGCCGCCGGCCAGGTCGATGACCTTGTTCGCCTGGTCAAAGACTGACAGCTCACGCAGCACATCGACCATTGGCTGACTGAAGCGGACCATGGCATCGTTGAAGGCATCACGGGCAGCGAGGTCATGCTTGAAGCGGTTTTCCTGCTGGAAATCCAGCGATTGGGTGGTGCTGAGAATTTCCCCCAGGCGCGGCCAGTTCTGCCATTGCAGGCGCTGGTGAGCAATGATCGGGCCGATGAATTCGCCGCTGCTGCTGACCAGGAAGCGCTCGCTCAACGGCTGGTTGACAAAGCCTTTGTCGGTTTTTTGCAGCAGGCCCATGGCAACCAGGGCATTGAGGAAGATCTTGCCTTTGTTGGCCACCCAGCCCAGCGCCAGGCTGACCACCTCGGCCTTGACCGGCTGGCGGGTATGGTCGAAGACCTTGTGCGCGACTGCCGCGTGGAGGATGGCCGACTGGCGATACTGGTCGGAGAGTTTCACTAGGTCGAACACACCGTCGAGGGTATTGGCCTCTTCGGCGTGCTCATAGATGGTCACCGGTTTTTGCGCATTCATACACTCACTTCCCTGTTGAGTTTCATTCCCTAAATGCTCCAAGCCCACGGCCTGCCTGCACGGCAAGTTCTGGCCATTGGCGGTGCTCACTGCTGCCACGGACGCAGACTAAGATCTCAGGCTAGTCGCTGCCGGGGAAAACACAAATTCGAACTTTTATATTTTTTTGAGCTTTGAACTTTGTAGCTAATACCTTTTACAAATAATCGGTGCAGTGCTAAAACGGGCTATGCTCGAGCTCGTTACCTGCGCAATGGATGGCGCCACAGGTCGACCGTTAACGCCTATTCGCATGGTTATCTGCACACGATGATTGCACCTGCCGCCGACGCCAACTCCACCGCCGACCGTATCCTGTTTTTACTCAAGACCCGTGGCGCGCTGAAAACCACCGACCTTGCCAGCCTGCTGGAGATCACCTTCGAAGCCGCGCGCCAGCAGATCCAGAAGCTGCAGGCCGCCGAGCTGATCGTCGGCATCAGCGCCCCGGCCAAAGGCGCTGGCCGCCCTTCGCAGAAGTGGACCCTGACCGACGCTGCACAGCGGCGCTTCCCCGACGCCCACAGCGTGCTGACCCTGCAGCTGATCGAGACGGTCGAGCAGGTGTTCGGCCATGAGGGGGTCGATCAACTCATCACCCGCATGGAAAACGCCAACCGCAGCGAATACCTGCAGGCCTGCAGCCCGGCCGAAACACTCGAAGACAAGGTGCGGACCCTGGTGCAGCTGCGCGAACGGGCTGGCTACATGGCGGAAATGGTCGCAAGCGACAACGGCTGGCTGATCATCGAAAACCACTGCCCGATCTGTGCCGCGGCGTCACGATGCCAGGGGTTTTGCCGCTCGGAGCTGCAGATCTTCCAGTCGGTGCTGGGTGAACAGGCGCTTGTCGAGCGCTGTGAACATCTGATATCAGGTGACCGACGCTGCGTGTACCGGGTCTTGCCGAGGACGGCGCCCGCGCAGTGAATTCATAAGTCCTTAAGGAATGAGGCCAGCATGAACCCGACCATCGAGCTGCTCGCCAGCCATCGCAGCGAGCGCAGTTTCCAGGACCGGCCGATCAGCGACAGCCTGCTCGACGCCATCCTCCAGGCCGCCCACCAGGCACCGAGCTCGTTCAACGCCCAGCACATTTCCACCGTAGTGGTGCGCGATGCCGAGCGCCGCCGCCAGATCGCCGAGCTCGCCGGCGGGCAACCGTGGATTGCCGCGGCACCGGTGTTCATCACCCTGGTGGTGGACTTCTACAAGACCGCACTGGCGGCGCGCCTGAGCGGTGACCAGCAGTGCATTCACCAGCACCTGGAAGGCATGGTTGCCGCTTGCACCGATGGCGGCATCATCCTCTCGACGCTGATGACGGCTGCGCGTTCACTGGGCTTGGGCGTGGTGCCGGTGGGCGGCATTCGCGCCAATGCCAGCGGCATGATCGAGCTGCTTGGCCTGCCGGAAAAGTCCTTTGCCCTGTGCGGGGTTGCGCTGGGTTACGTGCAGCAGCCGGCGCTGCAAAAACCGCGCTTGCCGTTGGCTTCGTTTCGTCATGACGAGCGCTATGACGCCCAGGCATTGCCGGCGGCAATCGAGGCTTACGATGCGGCCCTGATGGAACACTGGCAGCTCGCCGGGCGAGTCGAGGGGCAGAACTGGTCGAGCACTATCGGCCGCTGTTATGCGCGCAATTACCGGCCGCAGCTCAAGGCGCAGTTGCTGGCCAATGGGTTGGCGGCAGACTGAACGACCCCATCGCGGGTCAAGCCCGCTCCCACAAAGAACCTCTTTACCCCGGACCTGTGGGAGCCGGCCTTGCCGGCGATCGAGCGCGCAGCGGTCGCAAGTCAGGCAACACTGATGAGCTGACTGGACCGGCCTCATCGCTGGCAAG
>NZ_AJJP01000193.1 GCF_000259195.1 Pseudomonas donghuensis | reverse complement strand
CCTGATCAAGACAGTTGCTCCCACAATGGCTCTGTGTTCACTGCAACGGCACCTCAACCTTGGCCGCCCGCTCATCCTGCGCCACCACGCCCTGGCACAGCTCGATGATCTGTTCGCGCATCCAGCGGTTGGCCGGGTCCTGGTCGGTGCTTTCGTGCCAATACAGATGGGTTTCCAGTGGCGGTACATCCACCGGCAGGCTGACATGGTTGAGCTGGTGGCGACGGGCGAAACGCTCCGGAACGGTCATGACCATGTCGGTCTGCTGCAGCACCTGGGAAGCCATCAGGTAATGCTGGGAGCGCAGGGCAATCTTGCGCTGCACGCCCATCTTGCCCAGGGCCAGGTCGACATAACCCAGGCCGTTGCGCCGGCTGGAGATATGAATGTGGGTCATGCCCAGGTAGTCGTCCAGGCTGAGCGGGTCCTTGAACAGCGGATGGCCCTGGCGCATGGCGCAGACGTAACGGTCCTGCATCAGTTTGACGTGGCGCACCTGCGGGTCGGTGTTGAGCGGCGCATCGACGGCAAAGTCCAGGCGCCCGGCGGCCAGTTCCTTGGTGGTTTCCCGGCGCTTGCACAAAAAGCTTTCGATCGCCACCGCCGGCGCCAGGCGGCGCAGGCGCTGGAACAGCAGTGGCAAGATCACCGCCTCGGTGAGGTCGGTCATGCTGATGCGAAAGGTCTTGTTGGCCTGCAGCGGGTTGAAGATGCGGCTCTCCTGCACCGACACGCGCAGCAGCGAGAGGGCATTGCGCACCGGGCCGATGATGTTTTGCGCCATCGGCGTGGGCACCATGCCCTGGGCGGTGCGCACGAACAGCGGGTCATTGAAGGTTTCGCGCAGGCGCGCCAGGGCGTTGGACACCGCCGGCTGGGTAATGCCGACGATCTGCCCGGCCCGGGTCAGGTTGGCTTCGGTGTAGATGGCATCGAAGACGATGAACAGATTCAGGTCGACCTTGCTCAGGTTCATGGGCGCTGCTCTTATTGGTGTTATCCGTGGATCATATATAGGTTATGAATGTTTATACACGCTGAGAATAGACTAGGTGGATTTTGCCTGCTGATCTAGGATCGATATCAGATCCCTTTTCCACTGAAGGTACTGCCCATGGATTTCGCCTATTCACCCAAGGTCCAGGCGCTGCGTGAACGTGTCACGGCGTTCATGGAGGCCTATGTCTATCCCGCCGAAGCGGTGTTCGAGCGCCAGGTTGCCGAAGGCGATCGCTGGCAGCCGACGGCGATCATGGAAGAGCTCAAGGCCAAGGCCAAGGCCGAGGGCTTGTGGAACCTGTTTCTGCCCGAGTCGGAGCTGGGCGCGGGCCTGACCAACCTCGAGTATGCCCCCCTGGCGGAAATCATGGGCCGCTCGCTGCTCGGCCCCGAGCCGTTCAACTGCTCGGCGCCGGACACCGGCAACATGGAAGTGCTGGTGCGTTACGCCAATGAAGCACAGAAGCGCCAATGGCTTGAGCCGCTGCTGCGTGGTGATATCCGCTCGGCGTTCGCCATGACCGAACCCGATGTGGCTTCGTCCGATGCTACCAATATGGCCGCCCGCGCCGTGCGCGACGGTGACGAGTGGGTAATCAATGGTCGTAAGTGGTGGACTTCCGGGGCCTGCGATCCGCGCTGCAAGATCATGATCTTCATGGGCCTGAGCAACCCGGAAGGCCCGCGTCACCAGCAGCATTCGATGATCCTGGTGCCCACCGACACTCCCGGGGTGAAGATCGTGCGCCCGCTGCCGGTGTTCGGCTACGACGACGCGCCCCATGGCCATGCCGAAGTGCTGTTCGAGAACGTGCGCGTGCCTTACGAGAACGTGCTGCTCGGCGAGGGCCGCGGTTTCGAGATCGCCCAGGGGCGCCTTGGCCCGGGGCGCATCCACCACTGCATGCGCTCGATCGGCATGGCGGAACGTGCCCTGGAACTGATGTGCAAGCGCTCGGTGGAACGTACCGCCTTCGGCCGGCCGTTGGCGCGCCTGGGTGGCAACGTCGACAAGATTGCCGACTCGCGGATGGAAATCGACATGGCCCGGCTGCTGACCCTCAAGGCCGCGTACATGATGGACACCGTCGGCAACAAGGTCGCCCGCAGCGAAATCGCCCAGATCAAGGTGGTGGCACCGAACGTGGCCCTCAAGGTCATCGACCGGGCAATCCAGATCCATGGCGGCGCCGGCGTCTCGGCTGATTTCCCGCTGGCCTACATGTACGCCATGCAGCGCACCCTGCGCCTGGCCGACGGCCCGGACGAAGTGCACCGCGCGGCGATCGGCAAGTACGAGATCGGCAAGTACGTGCCCAGGGAACTGCTCCGTAGCGGTCACTGATGCTTGCCGCGCAAGCCCGTCTCTTTTCCTGGGGCGGGCTTGCCCCGCGAACGGATCGAGTACAGTGAACACAACACCCCAGCGCTAAGCAGGGCAATGGTCACCCCCAGCGACAGCATCGGCGGCACGGCACCGATCAGGCCGTGGTAGAAAATCTTGCCGCCGATGAACACCAGCACCAGCGCCAAGGCGTACTTGAGGTAAATAAAGCGGTGCATCAGCGCCGCCAGGGCAAAGTACAGCGCCCGCAACCCGAGAATGGCGAAGATGTTCGAGGTGTAGACAATGAACGGGTCCTGGGTGATGGCAAAGATTGCCGGCACGCTGTCGACGGCGAACACCAGGTCGGCCAGCTCGATCAGTACCAGGGCCAGGAACAGCGGCGTGGCATAGCGCAGCGCCTTGCTCTGCCCGGCCGGGGTGATGTGCACGAAAAAACGCGGGCCGTGCAGCTCGTCGGTGACCCGCAGGTGTCGGCGGACGAATTTGAGCACCGGATTGTTCGCCAGGTCCGGGTGGAGTTCTGTGCCGGAGAACAGCATTTTCACTCCCGTGCACAGCAGGAAGGCACCGAACACATAGAGGATCCAGTCGAACTCCTGCACCAGCGCACTGCCCAGGCCAATCATGATCGCCCGCAGCACCACTACCCCGAGAATGCCCCAGAACAGCACCCGGTGCTGGTAGCGGCGGGGGATGGCGAAGAAGCTGAAGATCATTGCCATGACGAACACGTTGTCCATCGACAACGACTGCTCGATGAGAAAGCCGGTATAGAATTCCAGGGCCTTCTGCGCGCCCAGCTCGAACCACAGCCATACGCCGAACAGCACGCCAACGCTGAAGTAGCCGGCATACAGCAGCAGGCTTTCGCGCATTTCGATTTCGTGCAATTTGCGGTGCAGTACGCCCAGGTCCAGCACCAGCAGGGTCAGGACGATGCCGAGAAAGGCCAGCCAGAACCACAGGCTGGTGCCGAGGAAGTCGTTATCGAGAAATACCTGTAGAGCTGCCATGAGCCCCTCCTTGATGTCGACGTTGCTGAGCAACAGTGACTCCGACATGGCGGCTTGGCAGCCGTCAGAGGGGCCCGGCGTCACTAAGGACAAGCCTAGCCCCGGGGAGGGTGAGCGCCCAATCGAGCCTGTAACAATTGTTTGCCCAGGCCAGCATTCGGCAGCTCAGTAGACCCACACCTCGACGCGGCGATTGCGGATCCGCCCTTGTTCGGCGGTGTTGGCCGCCACCGGCAGTTCATCGCCCAGGCCGATGATCTCGCGCAGTTCAACGCCGCTGCGGGCCAGTTCCCGACGCACCGCCATGGCTCGCAGCCGCGAGAGCAGGGCGGCGCGCTGCGGGTCATCCTTGGCATCGCCAAACCCCACCAGCACCACCTTGTTGGCCAGCTTGTGCTGCGCCTGCAGGTACTGGACCACCCGTTGCACATCGCGCAGGGCCTTGTTGTCGAGGCTGGCGTTGCCCTCCTGGAAGCGAAAATTCACCGACAGGCGCCGGGCATCGCTGGCCAGGTCAAGGTAGCGGCGGGGCATCTCCTTGCGTGGCTGTACCTTGATGCTCTGCACCTGCTGGCCGACGAAGCCGTTATGGGTAACGATGGCCTGGCCCTGGGCGCTTTGGGCGAACTCGACCAGGGCGCGGGCCAGTGGATTGGCCTGACCGGGCGGCAGATAAAAGAACAACCGTCGCGACAGCGGATAGTCTTCGCTGGCCACCAGGGCCGGTGTCGGCAGCATGGCCTGGGACGCACCGTCGGCAATCGCCACGACCTTGGCGCCATGCACCGTGGCCAGGCTGCTGAAGCCGATGGCCTGGCGATCGCCGAGCACCTGGCTGGCCAGTTGCTCGGCCGATTCGAAGCGCCGGGCAGTGTCGGCCAGGGGGTGTTGTGCTGGGTCGAGCACCAGGGCCTTGAAGGTTTCGAAGGTCCCGGAGCGGTCATCGCGGGCGTACAGGTTGATGGGGCCGCTGCCGATACCCAATTGCTCCCAATTGCGGATTTGCCCGGAAAAAACCTGTGCCAGCTGGACAGTGGTCAGCTGCGGCAACGGGTTGTCGGGGTGGACGATCACCGCGACACCATCCAGGGCAATGACCTGCTCGGCGGCGGCACTGTTGAGGTCACCCAGGGCTTGCAGCTCGCTCAGCTCAACCGGCTTGATCGGACGGGAGGAGGCAGCCAGTTCCGCCTGGCCGGACTTGAGTGCGGTGAAACCGGTACTGGATCCGTGGGCGGCGATATCGATGCGCAAGGCCTGGCCGTTACTGTCTCGGGCACGGACCTGGCGTTCGTTGGCGGCGTCGCCACTGACGATGCTGATGGCACTGGCGCCTTGTTGCTCGAGCAAGCCTGTGACCAGCGCCGGTGCCAACGCGGCACCGATGGTGTTGGAGCCCTGGATACGCAATTGCGCCTGCGGGGCAGCGGCGCCAATCAGCGGGAACAGGCAAAGCACAAGCAGGGAGAGGTGGCGCAACATGCCGTCTGGCACTCATGGGCAAAGGGTGTGCCGGGAGATTAAGACGGAAGGGTGACCAAAAGATGACAGCGTTTTTGCCAACCTGCGCCCAATCCTGTGGGAGCCGGCTTGCCGGCGATGCTTTTCCACGGCTGATACCGTGCTTGGCCAGCCGGGTCTCATCGCTGGCAAGCTGCTCCCACAGGGGCTGCGTCTGAACTAGCCCAGCTCAAGCCAGATCGGCGCGTGGTCCGAAGGTTTTTCCATCCCGCGCAGGTCATAGTCGACCCCGGCATCCTTGATCCGTGGCAGCAGCCCCTGGGAGGCCATGATCAGGTCGATGCGCAGGCCGCGTTTGGGCTCGTCTTCAAAGCCGCGGCTGCGGTAGTCGAACCAGCTGAAACGGTCAGCCACTTCCGGGTGCAGGTGGCGGAAGCTGTCGACCAGGCCCCAGCTCTTCAGACGCGCCATCCACTCGCGCTCTTCCGGCAGGAAGCTGCACTTGCCGGTCTTCAGCCAGCGCTTGGCGTTGTCGGCGCCGATGCCAATGTCGCAGTCTTCCGGCGAAATGTTCACATCCCCCATCACCAGCAACGGCTGGTCGTTCTGGAACTGGGTCTCGAGCAGTGTCTGCAGGTCGCTGTAAAAGCGCTGCTTGGCCGGGAACTTGGTTGGGTGGTCGCGGCTCTCGCCCTGGGGAAAGTAGCCGTTCATGATGGTGATCGGGGTGCCATCGGCATCAGCGAAGGTGCCCCAGATGAAGCGTCGCTGGGCTTCTTCTTCATCGGTGCTGAAACCCTTGTGCAGGCTCAGTGGCGCCTGGCGCGAGAGCAGGGCGACGCCGTAGTGGCCCTTCTGGCCATGAAAGTGCACGTGGTAGCCCAGGGCCTGGACCTCAGCGAGCGGGAACTGCTCGTCGCTGACTTTGGTTTCCTGCAGGCCGATGACGTCGGGCTGGTGCTTTTCGATCAACGCCGCCAACTGGTGGGGCCGGGCACGCAGGCCATTGATGTTGAACGAGACGATCTTCATGGGCAGCACAATCCTGGTAAAACCCAGGATCCTAGCCGACATCGGCGACGTCGGCCAGCATGGCGATCCACTCGAGAGGTTGCTAACCTGTGGCACGAGGTGAACGTTGGCACCCCGCACACCTCAAAGGCAATGAATGCCCATTTCCGGAGGTTTGCCAGCATGCCCGAATCGACTGCCGCACCGGCTGAAGTCCGTCTGCTCGATGGCGGCTACAGCCGCGAGGCGCGCTCCCTGTTGTATCACGCCTATCGCCACGAACCGACCTTTGCCTTTCTGTTCGAGGCCCAGCGTCCCGGGTTCGACCAGCGTATTCGCGCCACCGTGCGCGAGCGGGTCAAGCAGCATTTTCTCCAGGATTTACCCGCCATTGGCCTGCTGGTTGAAGACCGCTTGATCGGCATCGCCCTGATTGCCCCGCCGCAGCGGCGTCTGGGCATCACCGAAAGCTGGGCCTGGCGCATGCGCATGGTGCTCAGCACCGGGTTTCGCTGTACCCGCCGCTACCTGGATTACCAGGCTGCGCTGGCGGCCTGTCTGCCCAGTGACGCGGTGCATGTACTGCCGCTGCTGGGGATCCACCCGCAGTTTCAGGGCAAGCACTACGGCGAACAGTTGTTACAGGCTGTGCACGACTGGTGTGCCGTGGATGAGCATTCCCAAGGCGTGGTGCTGGACACCGGCAACGAGCACTACCTGGCGTTTTACCAGCGTCAGGGCTACCAGGAAATTGGCGAGATCGCTGTAGGCCCGGTCCGCGAACACGTGTTCTTTCACCCCAATCCGCAGTCGTCACAGCAGGTATCGGCCTGAATTGCGTAGCAGTGAGGAAAACCTCGGGCTCCATGCTGCCGCCAAGCTCTGGTAGCATCCGCGCCTATGACGTATTCAGGACGATTTACCTGCGGTTTGATTCTATGGGTTGCCAGCATCGGCGCGTATGCGCAAAGCGAGCTGGTTGTCCGGGTCAAACCTGCCAATAACGAACTCAAGGCCAATGTCGAAGGCTATATCGGCAGCCTTGGTAAACGCGATGAAGAGGCGCTGCTGCGCTTCAGTCGCGGCGCAGTCGAGCAGGCACGCAAGGCCTCCCAGGCCCTGGGCTATTACCAGGCGCAGATCGACAGCGAGGTCAAACCGCCGGCCAAGGCCGACAAGGGCCCGCAGCTGGTATTGACGATCGACCCAGGCGAGCCGGTGCACTTGCGTGATGTGACCATTCGCATCGATGGCCCGGCCAGTGAACTCAAGGCCTTCCGCATTCCCGACAGCAAGGCGTTGCGCTCAGGCGCGGTGCTCAACCATGGCCACTACGAAGACGCCAAGCGCCTGATCCAGAACCAGGCCTCGCGCTACGGGTTTTTCAGTGGCCGCTTCGTCCGCCAGCGCCTGGCGGTCGACCCCCAGGCTGGCGTTGCCGATATCGAGCTGATCTACGACAGTGGTCCGCGCTACCGCCTGGGCAAGGTCAGCTTTGCTGGCGATACGCCGCTCGATGAAGACCTGCTGCACCGCATGGTGCCGTTCAAGGCTGACACGCCCTACGACTCCGAGCTGATCGCCGAGCTCAACAATGCCCTGCAGTCGAGCGGCTACTTCGAAGGCGTACGGGTCGATGCCGCGCCCACTGCCGCTATCGAGCAGAGCATCCCGGTGGCCGTTCAGCTCGACACCCGCAAACCGCGGACCATGGGCCTGGGCCTGGGTTTTTCGACCGACGTCGGGCCGCGCGGCAAGGCCAACTGGACTCGCCACTGGGTCAACCCGCAAGGTCACAGCTACGGCTGGGAAACCGAACTGTCGGCGCCACGGCAGAACGTCGGCCTGTGGTACGACATCCCGCTCGACCCGCCGCTGACCGACAAACTGCGTTTTGCCGGTGGTTACCAGAACGAAGAAATCGCCGGCACCGATACCTTGAGCAAGCTGCTCACGGTCGGCCCGGAATGGCACAGCAAGCTGCCCAGCGGCTGGCAGCGGGTCATTTCGCTCAAGTACCAGCGCGAAGAGTACAAGCTCGGTGACGATTCGGGCCTGAGCAACCTGCTGATGCCCGGCATCAGCTATTCCTACCTGCGCAGCGATAATCGCATCGACCCGCACAATGGCTATCGCCTGCAGTTCGATGTGCAGGCGGCCAAGCAGGGACTGGTCTCCGACACCAACCTGCTGCATGCCAATGTGCTGCTCAAGGGCCTGACCACTCTGGGCCAGAATCATCGCTTTCTCGGCCGTGTGCAGTTCGGCGGCAGCGCCACCAACAGCTACAAGAATTCGGTTCCGCCCTCGTTGCGCTTCTTTGCCGGTGGCGACCAGAGCGTGCGAGGCTACGACTACCAGACCCTGTCACCGAAAAACTCCGACGGCGATCGTATTGGCGGCCGTTACCTGGTGGCCGGCAGTGCCGAGTACCAGTATTCGGTTGCAGAAAAGTGGCGGGTGGCGACCTTCATCGACCAGGGCAATTCATTCAATAATCTGGAGCTTCCCAGCCTCAAGACCGGTGTCGGTATCGGTGTGCGCTGGGTGTCTCCGGTCGGACCGCTGCGTCTGGATCTGGCCCGCGCGCTGGATGACGACGGCGGTTTGCGTCTGCACTTCTCCATGGGGCCGGAACTGTGAGTCGCGTTATCAAATTCATCGTTCTTGGCCTGCTGGCCTTGCTCATGCTGGTGGTGCTGGGTCTGGGCCTGGTGCTCGGTACCCAGGCCGGCAGCCGCTGGGCCCTGGAGCAGATGCCGGGGCTGCAGCTGGATAACTTCCAGGGGCGTCTGGCCGGGCAGTGGCAAGCCGAGCGCTTGCTGTGGGCACAAGGCGGCGATCGGGTCGAGTTGGTGGCGCCGGTACTGGCCTGGTCGCCGGCCTGCCTGCTGCGCATGACCCTGTGCATCGATCAGTTGCAAGCCGATCAGGTCAACCTGGCCTTCGCACCCGGCGAGCCGAAGCCTGATAGCGGGCCGTTGCAACTGCCGGCACTCAAGCTACCCGTGGCCATCGAGTTGGGCCAGGTGCGTATCGGCCATCTGCGCCTGGACGGCAATGAACAGCTCAGCCAATTGCAACTGGCCGCGCATTGGACCTCGGGCGGGCTGCAGATCGACAGCCTGCAACTGCAGCGCGATGAGCTCAAGCTGAACCTGCAGGGGTTGCTCAAGCCCGAAGCCGATTGGCCGTTGCAGGCCAAGGGGCAACTGCAGTTGCCGAGTGTCGACGGACAGCCCTGGCAACTGGCATTGCAGGTGGACGGCGACCTGCAGAAAACCCTCAGGCTCAAGGCTGACAGCAGCGGTTACCTGCACGCGCGCCTGTCCGGCGAGCTGCAAGCCCTGGCCGACAACCTGCCGGCGCACCTGCAGATCAGCAGCGAGGCCTTCAAACCCTCGGCCGAGCTGCCTGACACCCTGCAACTGAACACGCTGCAACTGAGCGCCAAGGGTAACCTGCAAAGCGGCTATCAGTTGCTGGGTTCAGCCAGCCTGCCCGCCGAGCAGGGGCCGGTGGCGCTCAATCTGCAAGGCCGGGTCGATGCCAAAGGTGCCGAGCTCAGCACCCTGGACCTCAGCGCCAGCGCCGAGCAGGCGCTCAAGCTCAAGGCCAAGGCCGACTGGCAGCAAGGCCCGAGTGCTGAAGCCAGCATCGACTGGCTGGATTTCCCCTGGTTGCGCCTGTATCCGCTGGAGCAAGCGCCCGACGTTACCCTGCGCCGCTTCAACGGCCAGGTGCAGTACCGTGATGGCAACTACCAGGGCGAGTTCAAAGGTGACCTGGACGGCCCGGCCGGCGCCTTCAGCCTGAGCAGCCCGTTCAAGGGCGACCTCAAGCAGGTCAGCTTGCCGCAATTGTTGCTCAGTGCCGGCCAGGGCAAGGCCGCCGGCAGTGTCGGCGTGCAGTTTGCCGATGGCCTGGCCTGGGATGCGGCGCTGGAGCTGTCGGCGCTGAACCCGGCGTACTGGCTGGCCGAATTGCCCGGCACCCTGGCGGGCCCGTTGCGCAGCAAGGGTGAAATGAAAAACGGCGAGTTGCGCCTGGATGCCGACCTTGACCTCAAGGGCCGCCTGCGCGGCCAGCCCGCCGTACTCAAGGCGGTGGCACAAGGGGCAGGGCAGCAATGGACCCTGGGCACCCTGGACATCCGCCTGGGCGACAACCAGATCAATGGCAGCGGCAGCCTGCAACAGCGTCTGGCCGGGCAGATCGATCTCAACCTGCCGCGCCTGGGCCAACTCTGGCCGCAGTTGCAAGGCCAGGTCAAAGGGCGGCTGGAGGTTACCGGAACCTTGCAGGCGCCCCAGGGCAGCTTCGTTCTGCAGGGCCAGCAATTGGCCCAGGCCGACAACCGTGTACAGCGCCTGAGCCTGGATGCGCGTCTGGACAACGCGCAACGCGCGCTTATCGACCTGCAGGCCGGCGGCATTCGCCTGGGTGACACCCCCCTTGGCATGCTCACCGCCAAGGGGGCAGGTGACATTCGCCAGCAAAAGCTGCAACTGGCCCTGGACGGGCCGCAGCTCAAGCTGGACCTGGGCCTGGACGGGCAACTGGACAAGGGCAACTGGCGCGGTCGCCTGGCCAGTGGTGAAATCCAGGCCGGCGGCCAGGACTGGCGCCTGCAGGCACCGGCGAAACTGCAGCGCCTGGCCAGTGGGCAAGTGGATTTCAGCGCCCATTGCTGGCGTTCCGGCCAGGCCAGCCTGTGTGGCGAAGATCAGCGTCTGGCGCCCGAGCCGCGCCTGCGCTACCACCTCAAGCAGTTCCCGTTGCAAAGCCTGGCGCAGTGGCTGCCCAAGGACTTTGCCTGGCAGGGCCTGCTCAATGCCGACATCAACCTCGATGTTCCGGCCAGCGGGCCCAAGGGCACTGTCCTCATCGATGCCAGCGGCGGTACCCTGCGGGTGCGCGAAAAGGACCGCTGGCTGGACTTCCCCTACCAGACCCTGCGCCTGCAAAGCACCCTGGGCCCGCGACGCATCGACACCCGTCTGGATTTCCTGGGCGACAAGCTCGGCGAGCTGGCGGTCAATATCCGGCTTGATCCGCTGGCCAAAAACAAACCCCTGAGCGGTGACTTCCGCCTCAGTGGCCTGGACCTGGCCATTGGCCGCCCGTTCGCGCCGATGGTCGAACGCTTGAATGGCCAGCTCAACGGCAGCGGGCGCCTGTCCGGCACTTTGCTGGCGCCCCAGGTCAATGGCAGCCTGAACCTTGCGCGTGGCGAAATCAGCGGCTCGGAGCTGCCGATCAGCCTTGAGGATCTGCAATTGCAGGCACTGATCGCTGGCGAACAGGTCCAGCTCAACGGCCGCTGGAAAAGCGGTGATGCTGGCCAGGGCAGCCTGAACGGGCAGATTGGCTGGGGCCAGGCACTGACTGTCAACCTGGCGCTGCAGGGCCAGCAGCTGCCGGTCAATGTTGAGCCCTATGCGGCACTGGAAGTCGCTCCGGACCTGAAAATCAGCCTGATTGACGACAAGCTCGCGGTGACCGGCAAGGTGCGGGTACCCAAGGGCAAAATCACCGTGCGTGAGTTACCGCCGTCCACGGTCAAGGTTTCCGACGATACGGTGATCCTTGGTCATCAGACCGAGGAGGGCAAACCGCCGATGGCCATGGCCATGGATATCGACGTCCAGGTCGGTCAGGAAAAACTCTCGTTCAGCGGCTTCGGCCTGACCGCCAACCTGCTGGGGCACGTGCACATCGGTGACAACCTCGATACCCGCGGCGAACTGAGCCTGGCCGACGGCCGCTACCGCGCCTATGGCCAACGCCTGACCATCCGCCGCGCGCGCTTGCTGTTTGCCGGCCCCATCGACCAGCCTTACCTGGACATCGAGGCCATTCGCAAGACCGATGATGTGATTGCCGGTATCCGCTTGAGCGGCAGTGCCGAACAGCCCACCACCCAGGTGTTCTCGGAGCCGGCCATGAGCCAGGAGCAGGCGTTGTCCTACCTGGTGCTCGGGCGGCCACTGGGTACTACCGGGGAAGACAACAACATGCTCGCTGAAGCCGCGCTCGGCCTGGGCCTGGCAGGCAGCGCCGGGATCACCGGCAGCCTGGCCTCGAGCCTGGGTATCGATGACTTCCAGCTCGACACCCAGGGCAGCGGCAATAGCACTGCGGTAGTCGCCAGCGGTAACCTGACCGAGCGTTTGAGCCTGCGTTACGGCGTTGGGGTGTTCGAGCCGGCCAACACCATTGCCCTGCGTTACAAGCTCAGCAAGAAAGTCTACCTGGAGGCGGCCAGTGGTCTGGCCAGCTCCCTGGATATCTTCTACAAGCGCGACTTCTAGAGGCCAGTAGTGTCAGCGCACGGTCGCCGCTTCGATGAACTCGTTGCTGTCGTCCGTGGGTTGGACAGGGGGGGACAAGCGAAGCGGGGTAATCAGTTTGGTGTACTCCTCGATCAGCCGGTTCAGCGCTTCCGGTGGTTCACAGGCCTGGAACTGCATGCGGATCTGCACTTCATCGGGGTCGCGCGGTGCTTCGCCATTGCGTTTGCTCTGGCCGCCGACCGTTACATAGAAGCGCTCGCGTTGCAGGCTCTCGCAGGCCTCGGTGGTTTCGGTGTTTTGAATCCGCACAGACAGGTCGACCTGCATGCGCTCCAGTGCCAGCCCACGCGGTGACACCAGTGCGATCAGCGGGATCTGCATCGTGTGCTGATCGTCCATCGCCACTTCGACCATCTTGGCTTTCATCGGCGTGCCCAGTGCCTCGGCGTCATAGTCGAAAAACTGGTCGAACAGCTTGATGTACTGCTGGGCAATCAGGTTGTTGGTGGCTGCGGCGGCTTCCTGCAGGCCGCGAGTGATATCGCACAGGTCGCTGGCGATGATGGGTGCGTTGTTTGGCGGGCGAGGGTCCAAGCGGTGGGCACTCCTGGGATTTTTTAGCTGAAGCCCCCTCCCGTGGAAGGGGCCAGTGGCGAAGGGGTGCGCTCAGCTACCCTGCGCTGGGACGGTGGCTGTCAGCTGGGGCTTGCAACCGGTTTGCTGGCGGCTTCGGTGAGGGCATCAATTACCCGCATCAGTGCCTCCGGCGGCTCCTGGCGGCGTATTTTGGTATTGAAGGCATAGCGCGCACGGGTATCGGTCTTGCGGGTTTGTGTCGACTTGTGGCTGACCTGGCCTTTGAGCTCCATCTTGAACTTGCCGAAGCCGAAGGAGGCAGCGGTACTCGCTTCGCCTGCGGTTTCGCGACTGGATTCAGCCTGTTGGCTGATGGTCACTTCGAACTCGACGTTACCTTCTTCGATGACAATGTTGGGGTGGGCGATCGCCGCCATCAGCGGGATGCGCATGGTTTTGGAAACGGTTCCCTTGGCCGCCCCCTGCTCATCGGTGACGGTTTCGTCGTAGTTGAACTCGATGGCAACTGCTTTGCCATTCTCGACACAGACACCCATGAGGAAGTCGGCGTAGGACTGGCTAGCGGCTACCTGTGCCTGGACCATTGCCTGCAGCGGTCCGGCAATCATCCGGTCCAGGGGCAGGGAGTTCATGACCGAACCGATCAGATCGTTGTCGATTGTTGCCATGGGTGATTTCCTTATCGTGGGTCCACACCTTGTGTGCAGTATTGGGGTTCATGTTTGCCGTACTCAGCGCGGACAAGCTTCCTGACGACGGATGTTGCCGATCTGGCGCAGGCTTAAGCCGTACTTGTTGGCCAGCATGCTACGAGACTGGCCATCGGCACTTTCTTGCTGGATCTGTTGATTGCGCAGTTGGCGCAGGAAATGGTCGACCTTGGGGATTTCCAGGGCCATGCCGGCGAAGCGCCGGATCAGCGCATCCAGCGCCGGGGCGGGAAGGATCTGTGCCAGGGCGGTGCGCTCTCGATGCTTGGGGATGTACTTGGGGCGCCCACCAAAGGCACAGGTAAGGTTGTAGGCATTCTCGATACCCAGGCACTCGATCAGCATCTGCAGCGAGTGGGGCAGTTGCGCGACATCAATACGGTTCAGTTCGCTCAGTTCCATGATGACTTCCTTGTAGGCGATGGTTTGGCACCCAGATGCTTGAGCATCCGTGCCAAGCGGCTCGAGCCATTTCAGGCCATTTCGCACCTGACCGGCTTGAACTGAATTTTCGGCCAGCATGAAGAAAGCAGGCTAGGCAGCAAGTGGGGCGGTTAGGGTGGCCTTTTTGCACGCGGTTTGTAGGTTGTTAGGCTCACCCCGGTGGGAATGGGGTTCAGGGCATCGCGCAGGGCCTTGATTGCTGGCACATGCGAGAGTTTTGACTCGACCTGATTGGCCGACCCATGCTCATTCGCACGGGCGCGCCAGTAGCAGGCTGACTTGGCCCAGGAAACTGGCTGGACGGGTAACGCCGTGGAGGGGAAAGCTGCGCCAGTCGACCCATACGCACAGGGCGGTAAATTCCTGGGCCGAGGCCTTGCCGATGACGCTGGGGTGAAAATCCCGGCGATACAGGACCTGGGTCTGTTTCAGTGGCTGGGCTTGATCGGCTGTCGCCAGGGCGTGTACCACCAGTTGCGCAAGCTGTGCCTGGGGTACGGTGAAGTGCGTCGTGGCGGTGCCTGTGCCCAGGTGGCCGGCTTGTCGGGTCCGCTGCCACAGCTGTTGCCATTGGCTACTGCCGGCGTTGTTGGCCAGTTCGGCGCCGAGTGTCAGGAGCAGCGCCTGAGGCTGATTTTCGGTGGGCAAGGCCTGAACCTTGAGGGCGGCGCCCAGGAGCAGCAGGCTGCCCAGCAGTGTTCGCATCAACATGGTGAGCTTCCGTTCGTCTGGGCATCAGCCCGGGACACCATGGTGGCGACGGGGCGGCGACAACAGAAGCGGGAAATTGTCCGCTGACCGGCGGGGGACGTTGTATCATGCGCACGGCCCGCTTCGGGCCTTTTCGCCGATGTCGCAAGGAACTACCAATGACGCAAGGTCAACGCCTGAAATACTCCATCCTGATCTCCCTGCTGGTGCTGGGGATCATGCTCGGACTGTCCTACCTGCAAAAACAGGGGACGATCAGCGAGCAGGTGTTCCAGTACATCGCCATCGGTGTGGCGGTGGCAGTGGTGGTGATCAATGGCGTCATGCGCCGCAAGGTCAAACCCTGAGGGTTTAAGCGCGGCCGGCTATGGGCCGGCCGGTCGCTCAACGTGAGCTGGCTTGCTCCAGCACGGCACGGGCCTGGGGATTGAGGCTGTAGCACTTGTCGCTGCCAAGGCTGATGACGCCTTCGGCGCACAAGCGCTTGAGTACTTCGCGAACGCTGAGGAATGACAGGGGGATATCCAGCTGTTCGAGCTGGCTGTGCACACCGCGTACACCAATGCTGCGACCGTTGCGATCGGCCATGTGCAAGGCATCGATGACCTTCAGGCGAATCAGGCTGGTGCGCAGGCCAAAGGCCTTGAGCAATTCGCGGATGTGCTCATTGCCGGGGCGTTCATTTTCGCCGGCTTCGGTATTTTCAGCCACAGGTTGGTTATTTGTGCGTCCAGGCTCAGCTATTGCCGCTGAATGTTGCTGGTTGTACATGTGAATGCTCCATTTCATGGTCTGTCCAGATAAGCAAAAGTGCTTGCCTATACCTATAAGACGAATGAGCGCGGCAAAACTGCAGTACCTGACAAAAAAAAACTGCAAGCTCACCCTCAAATGACGTTTTGACCGGGCCAATCCAGTAAATTTTCACGCAGAAATTCGTTCAGTCAGAGTGACCTTTCCCCTGATTGAGCCGGAGTACGCGTGATCAAACCTCGTCCTTTTGCAACCCTCTGTATGGTCGGGCTGCTCGCCGGCCTCAGCCTTCCCGCCCAGGCGCGCGTAGTCGCGGGCGATGCGTCTGCCCAGATCCGCCGGACCAGTTTTGGTGTGCCGCATATTCTGGCCAAGGACGAACAGGGCCTGGGCTACGGCATTGGCTATGCCTATGCGCAGGACAACCTGTGCCTGCTGGCGAACGAAGTGGTCACCGTCAATGGCGAGCGTTCGCGTTACTTCGGCCCCGGGCAGCGCACCTTCGAGCAGCGCGAAAACCTGCCAAGCGACCTGTTCTTCAATTGGCTGAACACGCCAACCGCCGTGTTCGGCTTCTGGCAGGCGCAACCGGCGGCCATGCGCGCACGGCTTGAAGGCTATGCCAAGGGCTACAACCGCGCGCTGGCCGAGCTCAAGGCCCAGGGGCAGGGCGCGCAATGCCTGCAGGCTGAGTGGCTGCGGCCGATCACCACCCTCGACCTGGTCAAGCTGACCCGCCGCTTGCTGGTCGAAGGCGGCGTCGGCCAGTTTGCCGAAGCCCTGGCCGGGGCAACGCCGCCGAATGTCGTCGCCCAGCTGCGCCCCGACCTCAGCGTTGCCCAGGCACGCCAGGAACAGTTTGCCGTCGAGCGTGGCAGCAATGCGCTGGCCATCGGTGCCGAGCGCTCGTTCAATGGCCGCGGCATGCTGCTGGCCAACCCGCACTTTCCCTGGGCTGGCGGCATGCGTTTTTATCAGATGCAGCTGACCCTGCCGGGCACGCTCGATGTCATGGGCGCAGCCTTGCCTGGGTTGCCGCTGATCAATATCGGTTTCAACCGCCATCTGGCCTGGACCCACACGGTCGACACCTCCAAGCATTTCACCCTGTACCGGCTGGAGCTGGACCCCAAGGACCCGACCCGCTACCTGCTCGACGGCAAGTCGCTGGCCTTGACCCACCAGCGCCTGAGCGTGACGGTCAAGGGCGAGGACGGCCAGCTCAAGCCGGTGACCCGCGACGTTTACAGCTCGGTGTTCGGCCCGATCGTGCAGTGGCCGGGGCGCCTGGACTGGAACAGGCAGTACGCCTTCAGCCTGCGTGACGCCAACCTCGACAACACCCGGGTGCTGCAACAGTGGGATGCGCTGAACCGCGCCGACAGCCTGAAAGGCCTGCAGGCTTCGGTACAGCGCCTGCAGGGCATCCCTTGGGTCAACACCCTGGCGGTGGACGCCAAGGGCCAGGCGTTGTACCTGAACCAGTCGGTGGTACCGTACGTCGACGCCGCTCTGCTGGCCCAGTGCAGCGACCCGGCTGCCGGCCAGGAAATGATCGTGCTCGACGGCTCGCGCAGTGCCTGCAACTGGAAGATCGACCCGCGTGCCGCGCAGGCGGGTATCTTCCCTGCGCAGCTGCAGCCGAGCCTGAGCCGTAGCGACTTCGCCCAGCATTCCAACGACTCGGCCTGGATGGTCAACCCGGCCAAACCGTTGCAGGGCTACTCGCCGTTGATCAGCCGCGAGGGGCAACCCCTGGGCCCGCGCAGCCGCTTTGCCTTGCAGCGCCTGGCGAGCCTGAGCGAGAAGGGCAAGATCAGCCAGGCGCACCTACAGCAGATGGTCATGGATAACCAGGTTTATCTCGCCGAACTGGTCATGCCCGACCTGCTCAAGTGGTGCGCCGGGCAAGCGGCCGATGCCCAGCTCAGTGTGCTGTGCGCCAGCCTCAAGGCCTGGGACCAACGCGCCAACCTCGACAGTGGTCTTGGCCTGGTGCACTTTCAGCGCATCATGCAGGCGTTGCAGGGACGCAAGGATATCTGGCGGGTCGGTTTCGATGCCGCCGACCCGCTGCACACACCGCGGGGGCTGGCAGTTGATCAGGCCGACGTGGCCAACGCCTTGCGTGAGGCAGCCCTGGCTTCAATCGCTGAAGTGACCAAGGCCGGGTTCGCCGAGGACGCGCGCTGGGGGCAGATCCAGCAGGCTGCCGATGGCACGCCGATACATGGCGGTCCGGCGAGCCTTGGGGTGTACAACGCGATCCAGAGCGTACCGGTCGCGCCGGACAAACGCCTGGTGGTCAGCGGCACCAGCTACCTGCAACTGGTGACCTTCGATGACCAAGGGCCGCATGCCCAAGGGATGCTGGCGTTCTCCGAGTCCAGTGAAGCGGGCTCGGCCCATGCCGGTGACCAGACCCGGGCGTTTTCGGCCAAGCAGTGGCAGGTGATTCCGTTCACCGAGGCGCAGATCAAGGCCGATCCGCAGTATCGCTTGCAGGTGGTTCACGAGGTTGAGGGGGCGGCGCTGGCGAAGTCTGCGCCTTGATTCAATGAATCAAATCCCTGAGCAGCAAGCCGAAGGCCAGATCGACCTGCTCAGGGATTGGCAGGTACACCGTATGCCCATCCCCCGGCGCCACCTCGATTGCGCCGCCCTGGCGATCACGCAACTGATGCAGGTCGAAGTGGTAGTTACCTTTGGGCGTCATCAGTTCCAGATGATCACCCACCGCAAAGCGGTTCTTCACCCGCACCTCTGCCAGGCCATTGACCCGCTCGCCACTTAGCTCGCCAACGAATTGCTGGCGCTCGGACACCGAGTTGCCGCGTTGGTAGTTCTGATATTCGTCATGCACATGCCGGCGCAGGAAGCCTTCGGTATAGCCGCGCTGGGCCAGTGATTCGAGGTTGAGCATCAGGTTGCGGTCGAACGCGCGCCCGGCTGCCGCGTCATCGATGGCCTGGCGATACACCTGGGCAGTGCGTGCACAGTAGAAGTGCGACTTGGTCCGGCCCTCGATCTTCAGCGAATGCACGCCCATGCGCGCCAGCCGCTCGACATGCTGCACCGCCCGCAGGTCCTTGGCGTTCATGATGTAGGTGCCGTGCTCGTCTTCGAAGGCTGGCATGTCTTCATCGGGGCGGTTGCTTTCCTGCAGCACGAACACCTGCTCGGTGGGGGCGCCGAGCCCCAGGGTCGGTTCTACCTCGCGAACGATTTCGCCGGTGACATTCTCGCGGGCCGCAGTGGCCTTGTACTGCCAGCGGCAAGCATTGGTGCAACTGCCCTGGTTGGCATCGCGGCGGTTGAGGTAGCCCGATAACAGGCAGCGGCCGGAGTAGGCCATGCACAGGGCACCGTGGACGAACACCTCGAGCTCCATCTGCGGCACTTGCTGGCGAATCTCCTCGATCTCTTCCAGCGACAGCTCGCGCGACAGGATCACCCGGGTAAGGCCCTGGCTGCGCCAGAACTCGACGCTGGCCCAGTTCACCGTGTTGGCCTGCACCGACAGGTGGATCGGCATGTGCGGGAAGTGCTGGCGCACCAGCATGATCAGGCCGGGGTCGGACATGATCAACGCATCCGGGGCCATGTCGATCACCGGCGCCAGGTCCTTCAAGAAGGTCTTGAGCTTGGCGTTGTGCGGGGCAATGTTGACCACCACGTAGAAGCGCTTGCCCTGCGCCTGGGCTTCCTTGATGCCCAGCGCGAGGTTGGCGTGATCGAATTCATTGTTGCGCACGCGCAGGCTGTAGCGCGGCTGTCCGGCATACACGGCATCGGCGCCGTAGGCGAAGGCGTAGCGCATGTTCTTCAGCGAGCCGGCGGGGGCGAGCAGTTCGGGTTTGGCGAGAAGGGTCATGATCGGGTCGCGGCAAAAGGCGCGGATGCTACGCCGCTTGTGGCGACTTTTTATTGATCTGCATCAATGGCACTTTTACCACTGTCCGGCGCACTAACGAATAGACCGTACAAGGAGCGCACATGAACGAAACCGTCATGCAACACAAGGCGCTACTGGCGTTGCTGGTGCTGGTGACCATCGCCTTTGTCTGGATTCTCCTGCCATTCTATGGCGCCGTGTTCTGGGCGGTGATCCTCGGTATCGTCTTCGCCCCGCTGCAACGCCGCCTGTTGGCGCGCCTGGGCTGGCGGCGCAACCTGGCGGCCGGGCTGACTCTGTTCATCTGTCTGGTGATCGCAATCTTGCCGGTGATCATCATCAGTACCCTGCTGGTGCAGGAAGGCGCTGCGCTGTACAAGAGCATCGAGAGCGGCGAGCTGGACCTGGCCGGTTATATCGAGCGTTTCAAGAACATCCTTCCGGCCTTCGCGCAGAACTTTCTTGAGCGCATGGGCATGGGTGACCTGGCAGGCCTGCGCGACAAGATCGCCAAGGGCGCAATGCAGGGCAGCCAGTTCTTTGCCTCCCAGGCCTTCAGTTTTGGCCAGGGCACCTTCGATTTTCTGGTCAGCTTCGGCGTCATGCTCTACCTGCTGTACTTCTTCTTGCGTGATGGCGCCGAGCTGGTGCGCAAGATCCGCACGGCGGTGCCGCTGGCCGAGCAGCAGAAGCGTCGCCTGCAACTGAAGTTCAACCGCGTGGTGCGCGCCACGGTCAAAGGCAACCTGGTGGTGGCGGTGACCCAGGGCGCCCTCGGCGGCATCATTTTCTGGATTCTCGACATCCCCAGTGCCCTGATCTGGGGGGTACTGATGACCTTCCTGTCGCTGCTGCCAGCGGTGGGCGCGGGGATCGTCTGGGCGCCGGTGGCGGTGTATTTCGTCGCTACCGGTGCGTTCTGGCAAGGCGCTGTGCTGACGGCCTACGGTGTGTTCGTGATCGGCCTGGTGGACAACGTGCTGCGCCCGATCCTGGTGGGCAAGGACACCAAGATGCCCGATTTCCTGATCCTGCTGTCCACCCTTGGCGGGTTGGCGGTATTCGGCCTCAATGGCTTTGTCATCGGCCCGCTGATCGCCGCGCTGTTCATCTCCAGCTGGGCGATCTTCGTCTCGACCAAGCCGCAGGTGCAATTGCCCAGTTAGCGGAAGCTGTACGACACCCCGGCGTAGACGCCGAAGCCTTCGCCCGGGGTCGAGCGGGCGGCGTCCGCCTCCTTGTCGTCGTAGCCCGGGGTAACGGTGGCGGCGTAGCGCTTGTTGGTCAGGTTGCGCAGGTCGAGCCAGGTTTGCCAGTCCTGTTTCGGCGAGTTGTAGCCCAGGGTGGCGCCGAGAATGGCATAGGCGTCGGCCGGGTAGCTGTTGGCGTAGTCGACCTGGACCTTGGACGCCATCTGCGTGTTGATCCCTGCATACAAGCCGCTGGGCAGGTCGAAGCGCAACTCGGCCTGGTAGTAGTGCATGGGGATGCCCGGCAGACGGTTGTCGCCAAACGTATCGTCGTCGCGGTAGTGGAAATCGCTGAAGGTGTAGGCCTGGCGCAGGGACAGCTTGCCGACCGCGGCGCGCTCCCAGAGCAGGCTGTCGAGGCCCGCCTCGATGCCCTGGTGCACGGTTGGGCTGGCGTTGAACTCCTTGGCGGGCTGGCCTTGCACGATCTCCACGGCCAGCAGCTCATGGCGCACCTGCGAGTAGTACCAGGCCAGGTCCCAGCGACCGATGGACGACTCGCCGCGGGCACCCAGCTCCAGGGTGGTGGCGGTCTGGTTGTGCATTTCAATCGGTTGAGTGGCGCTGGTCGAGCTCCAGATCAGCGACCACGGGTGCGGCGGCTCCACCGAGCGGCTGAGGTTGCCATAGACCTGCAACTGCGGGCTGATGTCATAGCGCAGGCCCAGGCGCGGTGCGTAGTCCCAGTCACTCTGGCTGACCTTGCCGCCGTTGTCCGGATAGGTCACCGCGCTCTCGCGGCGAGTGTAGATCGCCGCCAGGCCGCTGGTCAGCCACAGGTCCGGGATCAGTTCCAGTTCGTTGCCAACATGCAGGACGCTGTCCGAACCCTGGTAGGTGAAGTCACGAGTTTTCTCACCGAATACCCCATTGACCCGCGAGTATTGCGAAGCACCGCTGTTGGGCAGGTGCTTGGTGGTACGCCAGCCGATGGTGGTTTTGCTCGCGTGTCCGAACAGGGTGTGGCGGCGCTGATAATTCAGGGTGCCGCTGACGTCGGTGTAGGCGACCTTCAGGCGCATCGGGCCTTCACGCAGATCCATCGGATAGTCGTGATAGACAAGGCCTGCTTCCAGTTGCGAATCGTCATCGAGATAAAAGGTGGTCTTGTTTCCCAGCCAGGTACTGCCCGGCTGCGGACGGCTGTCATCACGTGTCAGGTAGGCCGGGTTGGCCGCACGCGGATGGTGCTTGATCTGATCCTTGGTCAGGCGCCCGGCCAGGTCGTTCTCGGTTTCCCGGTAGCGCAGGTAGAAGCGGGTTTCCAGGTTCGGGTTGAAACGGTAGCCGACGTTGGCGGCGACGCCCTTGCTGCTGCCGCTGCTGTGATCCTGGTAGCCGTCGTATTCCGAATCGGTCAGCGCTACGTAGTAGTCCAGGTCACCCAATACCTGGCCGGAGCTGATCTGGCGCTTGGCGTAGCCGCGGCTGCCGAGCTCGTAGCGCAGTTGCAGCGGTGCGGCGTCGCGGCCGGTGTGGGAGATGTAGTCGATGGCGCCGCCCAGGGCCAGTGAACCCTTGTCGAAACCGTTGGCGCCGCGCAGCACCTCGGCGCGGTTCAGCCACAGCGGTTCGAACAATTCATAAGGGGTGCCGCCGGGGCCGGTGAGCGGCAGGCCGTCGAACATCGTGTACACGCCCGAGCCATGGGCGCCGGGGGCGCGGTTGATGCCGGAGCCGCGGATCGACAGCTTGATGCCGTCGTTGCCGGCCGACTGGGCGAACACCCCCGGCTGGTAGGCCAGTACGTCCTGGTTACTGGCGACCCGGCCTTGCTCCACTCGCTGCATGTCGATCAGGTTGCTGGCGCCGGGCACCTGCTGCAGGCGTTCGCGAGCATCCTGCAGCTCGCTGTGTTCCTGTTCCTGGATCAGCACCTGGCCGAGTTCGATGCCATCGCCGGCCTGGGCCGACGCGGCACAGGAGATCAGCAAGGCGAGGGCGGAGCGGGGTAGGGTGGGGCGCATCGAGGGGGTTCCGGGACTGTGAGCGGGTATCTGACGTCGCAACTATCAGACGAAGCACAGTCGCCGATCTGTACCGGCCTCATCGCTGGCAAGCCAGCGATGGTTGCAGAGCGGCCCAAAACAAAACACCCCGCCGAAGCGGGGTGTTTGTCAGTGCCTGATCGATCAACCGATCAGTTGCAGGCCTGCATGCTGGACCATGTCCAGCAGTGGCTGCGGGTACACACCCAGCACGAAGGCGAGGATGGCGATGGCCAGCAGCATGACGCCGCCGGTGCGCTGTTCCCAGTTCAGCGGGGCGTCGTGGCGACGCAGGTTTGGCTCGATCAGGAACAGGGTGACCATCACGCGCAGGTAGTAGAACACGCCGATGGCACTACCGATCACCAGGGCACCGACCAGCCACCACAGCTGCGACTCGACGCCGGTAGCGATGATGTAGAACTTGCCGATGAAGCCTGCGGTCAGTGGAATACCGGCCAGCGACAGCATCATCACGGTCAGCACCGCGGTCAGGTACGGACGGCGCCAGAACAGGCCGCGATACTCGTACAGGGCGTCAGCGTCGCGACCGTTGTATGGCGACGACATCAGGGTGATCACGCCGAAGGCACCGAGGCTGGTGATCACGTAGGTGACCAGGTACACGCCGATGGCTTCAACCGCCAGGCCCTTGCTTGCCACCAGGGCGATCAGCAGGTAACCGAAGTGGGCAATCGAGGAGTAACCGAGCAGACGCTTGAGGTTGCTCTGGGTCAGCGCCAGCAGGTTGCCGATCAGGATCGAGGCGACAGCGATAATCGACAGCACGGTGGTCAGCACGCCGCTGCTGGCAGCAGGGGAGAGCATGAACAGGCGCACCACGACGGCGAACACGGCAACCTTGCTGGCGGTGGCCAGGAAGGCGGCGACCGGTGCCGGAGCACCCTCGTAGACGTCCGGGGTCCACAGGTGGAACGGCACCAGCGACAGTTTGAAGGCCAGGCCGACCAGCATCATGCCCAGGCCCAGTTGGGCGAGCATGCTCGGCATGCTGGTGGTTGCCAGGGCCTTGCCGATGCCGTCGAAGCTCAGGCTGCCGGCGTCGGCATACAGCAGCGCCATGCCGAACAGCAGGAAGGCGGAACCGGCGGCCGAGAGCACCATGTATTTGATGCCGGCTTCCAGCGAGCGCTTGTTGAAGAAGGCATAGGCAACCAGGCCATAGACCGGTACCGACAGCAGTTCCAGGCCGATGAACAGGCCTGCCAGGTGCTGCGCGCTGACCAGTACCAGGCCGCCCAGGGCCGACATGAGGATCAGCAGGTACAGCTCTTCGCGGTTGCCTGGGTAGCCCTTGCCGCCATCACCCAGATACGCATGGGCGAGGGTGACGCAAGCCAGGGTGGCGACCAGGATCAGCGCCATGTACAGGCAGGCGAAGTTGTCGATGGTCAGCAGTGGGGTGACTGCCAGCGGCGCGACCTTCAGGGCCGGGATGATCGACAGCAGGGCCAGGTTCAGGCCCACGATAGACAGCAGGAAGGTTTGCGAGTGGTTGCGCCGCCAAGCGATCGCCAGCATCACCACAACTGTGGTGATGGTGGTGATCAGCAGCGGCGCAAGCGCGATAAAGTGTTGAATCGTCAGGTCCATAGCGCTCTTACCGGGCCGAAGCGAGTTGAGTGAAAGCGGTACCGAACCACTGCTGCACACCGCTCATGGTGGCGGCAGAAGTGTCCAGGAACGGCTGCGGGTAGATGCCCAGCAGGATCAGCAGGCCAGCCAGGCCCAGTACCATGATCATTTCGCGGGTGTCCATGCCAGCCAGGACTTCATCGGATTTGGCCGGGCCGAAGTAGGCGCGGTGAATCATGATCAGCGAGTACACCGAACCGAACACCAGGCCGCAAGTGGCGAGGACAGTGACCCATGGCGAAGCGACAAAGCTACCGATCAGGATCAGGAATTCGCCAACGAAGTTACCGGTGCCCGGCAGGCCCAGGGACGCGGCGGCGAAGAACAGGCTGATGGCCGGCAGGTAGGCGATGCGGTGCCACAGGCCACCCATCTGACGCATGTCACGGGTGTGCAGGCGCTCGTACAGCTGGCCGGCGAGGATAAAGAGTGCCGCAGCCGACAGGCCGTGAGCCAGCATCTGGATCACCGCACCTTGCAGCGCTTGCTGGCTGCCGGAGTAGATACCGATCAGCACGAAGCCCATGTGCGAAACGCTGGAGAAGGCGACCAGACGCTTGATGTCGGTCTGGGCGAACGCCAGGAAGGCACCGTAGAAAATCCCGATCAGACCCAGGGTCATGGCGATCGGCGCAAACTCGGCCGAGGCATTCGGGAACAGCGGCAGGGCGAAACGCAGCAGGCCGTAGGCCGCGGTCTTCAGCAAGATACCGGCAAGGTCGACGGAACCTGCGGTCGGTGCCTGGGCGTGAGCGTCAGGCAGCCAGGAATGGAACGGTACCACCGGCAGCTTGACCGCGAAGGCGATGAAGAAGCCGAGCATCAGCAGGTATTCGGTGCCAGCCGGCAGTTCGGCCTTGAGCAACTGGGTGTAGTCGAAGGTGATCACACCGGTGTTGCTGTAGTTGACCAGGACCAGGCCAAGGATCGCCACCAGCATGATCAGGCCGCTGGCCTGGGTGAAGATGAAGAACTTGGTCGCGGCGTAGATCCGGGTCTTCTTGCCGTCCGAGGAGCTGTGACCCCAGAGCGCGATGAGGAAATACATCGGCACCAGCATCATTTCCCAGAAGAAGAAGAACAGGAACAGGTCCAGGGCCAGGAACACACCGACCACGCCGCCGAGGATCCACATCAGGTTGAGGTGGAAGAAGCCGACGTGACGCTGGATCTCTTTCCAGGAGCACAGTACCGAAAGCACACCCAGCAGGCCGGTGAGCAGGATCATCAGCAGCGACAGGCCGTCGAGGGCCAGGTGCAGGCTGATGCCGAAGCGCTCGATCCACAGCACTTTGAATTCGACCGCCCACTCAGGCGCAGCGCCCGGTGCAGGGGCCAGGGTGTAGTCCCCGTTGGCCCACAGCCAGAGGCCGATACCAAGCAGCAGGGACATGGTCAGCAGCGCAATCCAGCGTGGCAGGGTGGCGCCGAAGCGCTCACCCAGCCAGCACAGCAGGCCGCCGATGAAGGGGATCAGGATCAGCCAAGGCAAAATCATGACGGGCTCAATTCCTTTCGCAAAGTCGCAAGGTTCATATCAGACCGCAGCCATTACAACGGCACCGAGCACAAGCACGGCACCTACGGCGATCGAAGCGGTGTACCAGCGCAGCTGACCGGTTTCGGTTTTGCTCATGGCGGCATGACCGCCCTTGGCCATACGCGGAATCAGGCCAATACTGCGGTCAACCGGATCCTTGCGCAGGATGTGGGCGATCAGCAGGTAAGGTTTGACGAACAGCTTGTCGTAGATCCAGTCGAAGCCCCAGGCGGCGAACCACCAGGCCGACAGCACGCGACCGATGCCGCTGCTGGCAATCGCGGTGACCAGGCGACGCTTGCCCAGGAACAGCACCGCGGCCAGCAGGATACCGGCAATGGCGATGGCGCCCGAGGCGATTTCCAGGCTGTGCTTGGCTTCGCCGCCGGCATGGCCGACGCTCTGCGGCAGCACGCCCGCCAGTGGTGGATGAATCCAGGCACCGACGAAGGTCGACAGCACGATCAGCACGCCCAGCGGCAGCCAGTGGGAAATCCCGTGGCCGGCGTGAGCTTCGGTCTTGGCTTCGCCGTGGAAGGCGATGAAGATCAGGCGGAAGGTGTACAGCGAGGTCATGAAGGCACCGACCAGGCCGGCGTACAGCAGACCGTTGTTGCCGCTGGCAAAGGCTTCCCAGAGGATCTCGTCCTTGGAGTAGAAGCCTGCGGTCAGCAGCGGCAGGGCAGCCAGGGCGGCACCACCGACGATGAAGCTGGCATACGCCAATGGCAGTTTCTTCCACAGGCCGCCCATCTTGAAGATGTTCTGCTCGTGGTGGCAGGCAACGATCACCGCACCGGAAGCAAGGAACAGCAGGGCCTTGAAGAAGGCGTGGGTCATCAGGTGGAAGATCGCGCCTTCCCAGGCACCAACGCCCAGGGCCAGGAACATGTAGCCGATCTGGCTCATGGTCGAGTAGGCGAGGATACGCTTGATGTCGGTCTGTACCAGGGCGGCAAAACCGGCCAGCACCAGGGTCACGCCGCCAACCACACCGACCAGGTGCAGGATGTCGGGAGCCAGGGCGAACAGGCCGTGGGTACGGGCAATCAGGTAGACGCCAGCGGTCACCATGGTTGCCGCGTGGATCAGTGCCGAAACCGGAGTAGGGCCGGCCATCGCGTCGGCAAGCCAGGTCTGCAGCGGCAGCTGGGCGGATTTACCGACCGCACCACCGAGCAGCATCAGGGTCGCCAGGACCATCCAGAAATCACCCGCCTGGAACTTCTGCGGTGCCAGTACCAGCAGCTCCTGCACGTTCAGGGTGCCGAGCTGGGCGAACAGGATGAACAGGCCGATGGCCATGAACACGTCGCCGATACGGGTAACGATGAAGGCCTTGAGTGCGGCGTTACCGTTGTTGCGGTTGCTGTAGTAGAAACCGATCAACAGGTACGAGCACAGGCCCACGCCTTCCCAACCGAAGTAGATGAACAGCAGGTTGTCGCCCAGCACCAGGAACAACATGCTGGCAATGAACAGGTTGGTGTAGGCGAAGAAGCGCGAGTAGCCGGCTTCACCACGCATGTACCAGGAGGCGAACAGGTGGATCAGAAAGCCCACACCGGTGACCACGCCGAGCATGGTGATCGACAGACCATCCACGTACAGGGTGAAGTTCGGCGTAAAGCGGTCCACCGACATCCACTGCCACAGCAGCTGGCTGTACGCGCCGCCATCCGGCGGGGCGACGTTGAACTGCCAGATCACGTAGGCGGCCACGGCGGCCGAGAGGCCCACCGAACCGACGCCGACCAGCGCCGACAGGTTCTCGGACCAGCGACCGCGCGAGAACGACAGCAGCAGGAAGCCGATCAGGGGGAATACGAACGTCAGGAAGATAAGGTTCATCCGCGCATCTCACTGGCTGCATCGATGTCGAGAGTGTGGAAGCGGCGATACAGCTGCAGCAGGATCGCCAGGCCGATACTGGCCTCGGCGGCTGCCAGGCTGATCACCAGGATGAACATGATCTGTCCATCCGGCTGCGCCCAACGGCTACCGGCGACAATGAACGCCAGTGCCGAGGCGTTCATCATGATTTCCAGGCTCATCAACACGAAAAGAATGTTGCGGCGCACCATCAGGCCGACAAGGCCGAGGCAGAACAGGATGCCGGCGACTGCCAGGCCATGCTCGAGAGGAATTGCAGACATGTGATTACTCCTTCGCCTCGTTGCGGCCGAGGTGGAAAGCCGTCACTGCTGCGGCAAGCAGCAGCATCGAGGCCAGTTCCACCACCAGCAGGTAAGGACCATACAGGCTGATGCCGACGGCCTTGGCGTCAACGGTAGTGTGGCCAATGCCGCCGCCGCTTTCGCTGGCGAACAGCACGTACAGCAGCTCGACCAGCAGCAGTGCGCCAAGCACCACCGGGCCAAGCCAGATGCCCGGCTTGAGCCAGCCACGTTCCTGGGCGACCGAAGCCGGCCCGAGGTTGAGCATCATCACCACGAAGACGAACAGCACCATGATGGCGCCAGCGTAGGCGATCACTTCCAGAACACCGGCGAACGGAGCGCCGAGGGCGAAGAAGGTCATCGCCACGGAGATCAGCGAAATGATCAGGTAGAGCAGGGCGTGCACGGGGTTGGTGTTGGTGATCACCCGAAGGGTGGACACCACAGCGACACCGGATGCGAAATAGAAAGCGAATTCCATCTTTCTTCCTTAAGGGAGCAAGCTCTTCACGTTGATCGGCTCGGCTTCGTTCTGCGCGGCGCCTTTCGGCTTGCCGGCAACAGCCATACCTGCAACACGGTAGAAGTTGTAGTCAGGGTTCTTGCCGGGGCCGGAGATCAGCAGATCTTCTTTCTCGTACACCAGGTCCTGACGTTTGAACTCGGCCATCTCGAAATCCGGCGTGAGCTGGATCGCGGTGGTCGGGCAGGCTTCCTCGCAGAGGCCGCAGAAAATGCAACGGGAGAAGTTGATGCGGAAGAACTCCGGGTACCAACGACCGTCTTCTGTTTCGGCTTTCTGCAGCGAGATGCAACCGACCGGGCACGCCACGGCACACAGGTTGCACGCTACACAGCGCTCTTCGCCATCCGGGTCGCGGGTCAGGACGATGCGGCCACGGTAGCGTGGCGGCAGGTAGACCGGCTCTTCGGGGTATTGCAGGGTGTCACGTTTGCGAAAACCGTGAGAGAACACCATCACCAGGCTGCGCAGCTGAGTGCCTGTGCCCTTAACGATGTCGCCAATATACTTGAACATGGGTCAAATCCTCACTGGGCCGCAACAGCTGGCGTGTTGAGCAACACGAGCGCAGCGGTCACCAGCAAATTGATCAGGGTCAGCGGCAGGCAGAACTTCCAGCCGAAGTCCATCACCTGGTCATAGCGTGGGCGCGGGATCGAGGCGCGCAGCAGGATGAACAGCATGATGAAGAACGCGGTCTTCAGGGCGAACCAAATGAACGGGATCTGCGGCAGGAAGCCGAACGGACCGTGCCAGCCACCGAAGAACAGGGTCACCAACAGCGCCGAGACCAGGATGATGCCGATGTATTCACCGACGAAGAACATGCCCCACTTCATGCCGGCATATTCAATGTGGTAACCATCGGCCAGTTCCTGTTCCGCTTCCGGCTGGTCGAAGGGGTGACGGTGAGTCACGGCGACGCCTGCGATGAAGAAGGTGCAGAAACCGAAGAACTGCGGAATGATGAACCATAGGTTCTGGGCCTGGTAGTCGACGATGTCGCGCATGTTGAACGAGCCAGCCTGGGCAACGATGCCCATCAGCGCCAGGCCCATGAACACTTCGTACGACACGGTCTGGGCCGAGGCCCGCAGGCTGCCGAGCAGGGCGTACTTGTTGTTCGACGACCAGCCGGCGAACAGTACGGCGTACACCGACAGACCGGCCATGGCGAAGAAGAACAGCACGCCGATGTTCAGGTCCGCGACACCCCAGGTCGGGGTGATCGGGATGATCGCGAAGGCGATCAGCAAGGCGCTCATGGCCACCACCGGCGCCAGGGTGAAGATCACCTTGTCGACGAAGGGCGGGTTCCAGTCTTCCTTGAAGAACATCTTCAGCATGTCGGCAGCGATCTGGAACATGCCGAACGGGCCGACGCGGTTCGGACCGTAACGGTCCTGCCACCAGCCCAGCAGGCGCCGCTCGACGAAGCTGAGCAGCGCACCGCAGACCACCACGGCCAGCAAGACCACGACGGCCTTGATGACGGTGATGATCACATCGATCACTTCAGGGGTGAACCAGGTCATTGTGCTGCCTCCTGCAGGCCTTCGACGGATGCACCGAAGATGGCTGGCGGAATGCCGGCCAGGCCTTTCGGCAGGGCAACCAGGCCTGCGCCCAGTTCTTCATTGATGCGCAGCGGCAGCCGCAGGGTCTGGCCTGCCACGGTCAGGCTAAGCATGGCGCCGTCGTTGACACCCAGGCGGTCGGCTTCGGACTTGGCCAGGGCCACGTAGGCCGCTGGGATGCGCTCTTGCACCGGGGCGGCGCGCGAGGAGTTCTCTTCGCTGCCGAACAGGTGGTAGAACGGCACCGCTTGCCAGGTGCCACGGGCCGGGGCGAAGGCCGCCGGTACGCTGGCGAACCAGTTCAGCTTGTCGCCCTGGGTTTCGATCAGGCGGGTGCCCGGGTCGCCTGCGCGCAGGTGACCGCCGACCTCGTCCTGGAACTTGTTCCAGGCTTGCGGCGAGTTCCAGCCCGGCGACCAGGCGAACGGCACTTGCGAGCGCGGTTCGGCCGAACCCGAGTAACCTTCCATCGAGAAGGCGAACGCGGAGTCTTTGTCTTGCGGGGTACGCGGCTCGTGCACGCTGATGTCGGCGCGCATGGCAGTACGGCCGGAGTAGCGCAGCGGCTCACGCGCAAGCTTCATGCCCTTGATGCGGAACGAAGCGGACGGTGCGGCGTTGACGATGCCGGTCAGTTGCGGCGCGGCAGCGGCGCAGGCGTTGGTAACGTGATCCAGCTGGGTCCAGTCGACCGGCTTGTTGAGCAGGGTGGCACGCAGGGCGTGCATCCAGCGCCAGCCTTCGTGAACCAGGATGCTGCTGTCCAGGTAGGTAGGGTCGAACACCTGGAAGAAGCGCTGGGCACGGCCTTCCTGGCTGACCAGGGTACCGTCGCCTTCGGCAAACGATGCAGCCGGCAGCACCAGGTGGGCGCGGTCGGTAGTGGCGGTCTTCTGGTGATCGGCAACGATGACTACTTTGGCAGCGGCCAGGGCAGCGTCGACCTTGGCAGCGCAGACGCGGCTGTACAGGTCGTTTTCCATCACGACGATGGCGTCGGCCTTGCCTTCGATCACCGCATCCAGGGCGGCATCGATCGACTCGCCGCCGAGCATGGCCAGGCCGAGGCTGTTGGCCTCAGGGACCACCAGGCTCAGCGAGCCGTTCTTCTCGCGCAGCTTCAGGGCCTTGGCGATGTTGGCCGCCGCCTCGATCAGGGCGTTGGAGCCCAGCGAGGTACCGGCAACCACCAGCGGACGGTTGGCGGTAACCAGGGCGTCGGCGATGCGCTTGGCCAGGGCCAGGGCTTCGGCGTCCAGGCCTTCGACGGCTGGCGCGCTCGGGTCGATGGCGTGAGCCACGGCAAAACCGATGCGGGCGAGGTCGTCCGGCGCTGCGTGCACGCACTCTTCGGCCACGTCATCGAGCTTGGTTTCGGCCAGGCTTGCGATAAACAGCGGGTACATGGCGTGCTGGCCGATGTTCTTCACCGCGGCGTCGAGCCAAGGCTGAACACGCATGGCATCGGCCATGGCTTCGGCCTTGCCCTTGACCGACTGGCGCAGGGCCAGGGCGACACGGGCGGCGGTCTGGGTCAGGTCTTCGCCGAGGACGAATACCGCGTCATGGTCTTCCATGTCGCGCAGGGTCGGGACCGGCAGCGGGCTGTCGTTGAGTACTTGCAGGGCCAGGCGCACGCGGGCCAGCTCACCGGCTTCCATACCCGAGTAGAAGTGCTCGGCGCCGACCAGCTCGCGCAGGCCATAGTTGCTTTCGAGGCTGGCGCGCGGCGAGCCGATACCGACGATGTTGCGCCCGCGCAGCATGTCCGCGGCCTTGTCCAGGGCGGCATCCAGGCTCAGCTTGGTGCCGTCGGCCAGCAGCGGCTGACGTGGACGGTCGGTGCGGTTGACGTAGCCATAGCCGAAGCGGCCACGGTCGCAGAGGAAGTACTGGTTGACCGAACCATTGAAGCGGTTTTCGATCCGGCGCAGTTCGCCGTAACGCTCACCCGGGCTGATGTTGCAACCGCTGGAGCAGCCATGGCAGATGCTTGGGGCAAACTGCATGTCCCATTTGCGGTTGTAGCGCTCGGAGTGGGTCTTGTCGGTGAACACACCGGTCGGGCAGACCTCGGTGAGGTTGCCGGAGAACTCGCTCTCGAGGGTGCCGTCTTCAACGCGACCGAAGTAGACGTTGTCGTGGGCACCGAACACGCCCAGGTCGGTACCGCCGGCGTAGTCCTTGTAGTAACGCACGCAACGGTAGCAGGCGATGCAGCGGTTCATCTCGTGGGAGATGAACGGGCCGAGCTCCTGGTTCTGGTGGGTACGCTTGGTGAAACGGTAGCGGCGCTCGTTGTGGCCGGTCATTACCGTCATGTCTTGCAGGTGGCAGTGACCGCCTTCCTCGCACACCGGGCAGTCGTGCGGGTGGTTGGTCATCAGCCATTCGACGACGCTGGCACGGAATACCTTGGCTTCTTCGTCTTCGATGGAGATCCAGCTGCCATCGGAGGCAGGGGTCATGCAGGACATGACGATACGACCACGGGTGTCGTTCTCGTCGGTGTACTGCTTGACCGCGCACTGGCGGCAGGCGCCGACGCTACCGAGCGCCGGGTGCCAGCAGAAATAGGGGATGTCGAGGCCGAGCGACAGACACGCCTGTAACAGGTTGTCTGCGCCGTTGACTTCGAGCTCTTTGCCGTCTACGTGGATAGTGGCCATGGTTCAAAGTTCTTCGTTGGCCCGCGTCTGCGGGCGTGGCTAATGGAAATCTGTGTGCCTGCAGCCCGCTACAGGTGTCCCCGGGCGAGCTGGGCAGGCAGCGGGCGGCACGGACCGCCCGCGTTGTTATTCGTTATGCGCCGACGACGATCGGCTTCGCCAGGTCCGGGCGCAGGCCGGCAGCGGCAGCGACCGGTGCCTGGGCGGCAATGCCAGCCTCGAACTCAGGGCGGAAGTACTTGATCGCGCTACCCAGCGGCTCAACGGCGCCCGGTGCGTGTGCACAGAAGGTCTTGCCTGGGCCGAGGAAGCCGACCAGACCCAGCAGGGTCTCGATGTCGCCCTGCTGGCCCTGGCCTTTTTCGAGGGCGCGCAGGAGCTTGACGCTCCACGGCAGGCCGTCGCGGCACGGGGTGCAGAAACCACAGGATTCACGGGCAAAGAACTCTTCCATGTTGCGCAGCAGCGAGACCATGTTGATGCTGTCGTCCACGGCCATGGCCAGGCCGGTACCCATGCGGGTGCCGACCTTGGCGATGCCACCGGCGTACATTTGTGCATCCAGGTGCTCGGGCAGCAGGAAACCGGTACCGGCGCCGCCTGGCTGCCAGCACTTGAGCTTGAAGCCATCGCGCATGCCGCCGGCGTAGTCTTCGAACAGCTCGCGGGCAGTGACGCCGAACGGCAGCTCCCACAGGCCAGGGTTCTTGACCTTGCCGGAGAAGCCCATCAGCTTGGTGCCGTGGTCTTCACTGCCTTCGCGGGCCAGCGACTTGTACCAGTCGATGCCGTTGCCGACGATGGCCGGCACGTTGCACAGGGTCTCGACGTTGTTCACGCAGGTCGGCTTGCCCCACACGCCAACGGCGGCAGGGAAGGGCGGCTTGGAGCGCGGGTTGGCGCGGCGGCCTTCGAGGGAGTTGATCAGCGCGGTTTCTTCACCGCAGATGTAGCGCCCGGCACCGGTGTGGACGAACAGCTCGAAGTCAAAGCCGCTGCCGAGGATGTTCTTGCCCAGCAGGCCTGCAGCCTTGGCTTCCTCGACCGCGCGGTTGAGGTTGCGCGCTGCGGTGGTGTATTCGCCACGCAGGAAGATATAACCGCGGTAGGCTTTCAGCGCGCGGGCGCTGATCAGCATGCCTTCGATCAGCAGATGGGGCTGTTGCTCCATCAGCATGCGGTCTTTCCAGGTGTTGGGTTCCATTTCGTCCGCATTGCACAGCAGGTAGCGGATGTTCATGGATTCGTCTTTGGGCATCAGGCCCCATTTGACGCCGGTGGGGAAGCCCGCACCGCCACGGCCCTTGAGGCCGGAATCTTTAACGGTCTGGACGATATCGTCCTGGGACATTTGCGCCAGGGCCTTGCGGGCGGCGGCGTAGCCGTCCTTGGCCTGGTACTCGTCGAGCCAGACCGGCTCGCCGTCGTCACGCAGGCGCCAGGTCAGCGGATGGGTCTCGGCCGAACGCGCAATGCGGTTGGCCGGGCCGAAGGAAGTGATGGTCATGCGTAACCCTCCAGCAGTTTGGCGACGCCAGCAGGCTGCACGTCGCCAAAAGTGTCGTCGTCGATCATCAGCGCCGGGGCCTTGTCGCAGTTACCCAGGCAGCACACCGGCAGCAGGGTGAAACGCCCGTCCGCGGTGGTCTGGCCAAGGCCGATGCCCAGCTCGCTCTGGATCTGGCTGACCACCGACTCGTGGCCGCCGATGTAGCAGACCATGCTGTCGCAGACGCGGATGATGTGCCGGCCAACCGGCTGACGGAAGATCTGACTATAGAAGGTGGCCACGCCTTCGACGTCGCTGGCAGGAATGCCGAGCACTTCGCCGATGGCATAGATGGCGCCGTCCGGCACCCAGCCGCGTTCCTTCTGGACGATCTTCAGGGCTTCGATGGACGCCGCGCGCGGGTCCTCGTAGTGATGCATCTCGTGCTCGATGGCCGAGCGCTCGGTTTCGCTCAGGGCGAAACGGTCGGTTTGGATAAGCGTGCTGTTCATGCTTAGCGGTCCACGTCAGCCATAACGAAGTCGATACTGCCCAGGTACGCAATGAGGTCCGCGACCATGCTGCCGCGGATCACCGAAGGGATCTGCTGCAGGTGCGGGTAGCTCGGGGTACGGATCCGGGTGCGGTAGCTCATGGTGCCGCCGTCGCTCGTCAGGTAGTAACTGTTGATGCCCTTGGTCGCCTCGATCATCTGGAAGGACTCGTTGGCCGGCATGACCGGGCCCCACGAAACCTGCAGGAAGTGAGTGATCAGGGTTTCGATGTGCTGCAGGGTGCGCTCTTTCGGCGGCGGCGTGGTCAGCGGGTGATCCGCCTTGTACGGGCCTTCCGGCATGTTGCGCAGGCACTGGTCGATGATGCGGATACTCTGGCGCATTTCCTCGACACGGACCATGCAGCGATCGTAGGCATCGCCGTTGTGGGCCAGCGGTACTTCGAACTCGAAGTTCTCGTAGCCGGAGTAAGGGCGGGCCTTGCGCAGGTCGAAGTCAAGACCGGTGGAACGCAGGCCGGCACCGGTGACGCCCCATTCCAGGGCCTCTTTGGTGTTGTACTGGGCAACGCCGATGGTCCGGCCCTTGAGGATGCTGTTCTGCAGGGCGGCCTTGGTGTACTCGTCGAGGCGCTTTGGCAGCCAGTCGACGAAGTCCTTCACCAGTTTTTCCCAGCCGCGCGGCAGGTCGTGGGCAACACCACCGATGCGGTACCAGGCCGGGTGCAGACGGAAGCCGGTGATGGCTTCGATCACGGTGTAGGCGCGCTGACGGTCGGTGAAGGTGAAGAACACCGGGGTCATGGCACCGACGTCCTGGATGTAGGTACCCAGGAACAGCAGGTGGCTGGTGATGCGGAAGAACTCGGCGAGCATGATGCGGATCACGTCAACCTTCTGCGGCACCTGGATGCCGGCCAGCTTCTCCACCGCCAGTACGTACGGCAGGTTGTTCATCACCCCGCCGAGGTAGTCGATACGGTCGGTGTAGGGGATGAAGCTGTGCCAGGACTGACGCTCGGCCATTTTCTCGGCACCACGGTGGTGGTAGCCGATGTCCGGGACGCAGTCGACGATCTCTTCGCCGTCCAGCTGCAGGACGATACGGAAGGCACCGTGGGCCGAAGGGTGGTTCGGGCCCAGGTTGAGGAACATGTAGTCCTCGTTGGTGCCCTGGCGCTTCATGCCCCAGGCTTCAGGGTTGAAGCGCGCGGCCTCTTCCTCGAGCTGCTGCTTGGCCAGGGTCAGGCTGTACGGATCGAATTCGGTGGCGCGAGCAGGGTAGTCCTTGCGCAGCGGGTGACCTTCCCAGGTCGGTGGCATCATAATCCGGGTCAGGTGCGGGTGGCCGGCAAAGTCGATGCCGAACATGTCCCAGACTTCACGCTCGTACCAGTTGGCGTTGGGCCAGATGCCGGTGACGGTCGGCAGGTTCAGGTCGCCTTCGCTCAAGGCCACCTTGATCATCACGTCGCTGTTCCGCTCCACCGACAGCAGGTGGTAGAAGACGCTGAAGTCGGCGCCCGGCAGGCCGCGGCGCTGGGTGCGCAGGCGCTCGTCGACGCCGTGCAGGTCGTAGAGCATGCTGTACGGCTTGGCGACATTGCGCAGGAAACCCAGCACGTCCTTGAGTTTTTCGCGGGTAACCCAAAGCACCGGCATGCCGGTGCGGGTTTCCTGGGCGACGAACGCTTCGGGGCCGAATTTGTTGTTCAGTTCGACGACCACATCCTGGTCGTCAGCCTTGTAAGGCGGGATATAAATAGCGGTGTCCGCTGTCATGGTCTCGGTCGCTTTCGGTCAACGTAGAGAATGAAGCCAGGCTGCCTGTCGCGCATGCGCAGGCAACAGGTCGCTGGATCAGACTTCGTCGGGGCTGCGCAGGTTGGTGACCTGGATGCGCTGTTCACGGCGTTGCTCTTTCTGCGACGGCATCTCGGCACGGTAAATGCCTTGATCGCCGACAACCCAGGAAAGAGGACGACGCTCCTGGCCAATCGACTCCTGCAACAGCATCAGGCCTTGCAGGAAGGCTTCAGGGCGAGGCGGGCAGCCAGGCACGTAGACATCCACGGGGAGGAACTTGTCGACCCCCTGAACGACCGAGTAAATGTCGTACATGCCGCCGGAGTTGGCGCACGAGCCCATGGAAATGACCCACTTGGGCTCGAGCATCTGCTCGTACAGGCGCTGGATGATCGGCGCCATCTTGATGAAGCAGGTGCCGGCGATGACCATGAAGTCGGCCTGGCGCGGCGAAGCCCGGATGACTTCGGCGCCAAAGCGGGCGATGTCGTGGGGCGCCGTGAAGGCCGTGGTCATTTCCACGTAGCAGCAGGAGAGGCCGAAGTTGTACGGCCACAGGGAGTTCTTACGCCCCCAGTTGACCGCGCCACTGAGCACATCTTCAAGTTTGCCCATGAAGATGTTCTTGTGGACCTGGTCCTCTAGCAGCGAATCGGAGACGGTTTCCCGCTCTCCGATTGGATATTGCTCGTTGGGAGCATCCGGGTCGATTCTGGTGAGATTGTATTGCATTGCCAAAGCCTCATTGTTTCAGCTTCGCTTGCCGCTTGCGACGACCTTCGGGAGCCCAATCAAGTGCCCCGACGCGCCATAGGTAGACAAGACCTGCCAACAGAATTGCTATGAAAACGAGTGCTTCGACGAATCCGGTCCAGCCGCTTTCGCGGACGGACACAGACCATGCAAAGAGAAAGAGGGCTTCGATATCGAAGATCACGAACAGCATCGCGACCAGATAGAATTTGGCTGACAGGCGCAAGCGGGCGCCGCCAGTGGGCAGCATGCCGGACTCGAAGGGTTCGTTCTTGCTGCGGCCCCAGGCCTTGCTGCCGAGCAGGGCGGACAGACCGAGCATGAAGGCGCACAGGCCTACGACACCCAAAAGGAAAATGGCAAAGCCCCAGTTGTGGGCGATGAGTCCTGTCGAATCGGGCATGCTGAAAATCCTTATACAGAGACCAGGCTCTGCGGCTTGAAAAGAAGTAGAGCAGTGACGATATGTCGCAGCGGAATCTATCGCGCTGATTTTATGGGTAAACCCGGTGCAAGTAAAATTTCTGCAGCAAATTTATTCGTAAGATTAAGAACAAAAATCTTTCGTAACAGGCTGCAGGCCACGTGGAACGGGCATTGCCCCGGGTTCTGTTAATTATGTTTCTTGCAACGCGTAATGAACCCGAAACTTCGTAATGATAATTAATATCATTTGAGGGTGCGCGATTAGCCCTACTGTTCGAGTCAACTACAAAGTTGTGCAACATAGGCGTCACCTGCAAGTTTCCACACCTTGTGTTTTAACCTGTTTTTTCTTGCCTTGCCGCGCTCTGGATCAAGGCTTTTGCCGATTGCCTGGTGTAGGCCGAGGCGGCGATAGCCCACTGGCCCAGCCAGTAGGCGAGGATAATCAGGTACTGGGCGGCAGCGAACGGGCTGACGAAGCGGTCGATCCCGATCAGGCTGTCGGAAAACACAAACGCCAGCGCGCCCAGCGCCGCCAGGCCGCCACAGGCCAGGGCGCGCCAGAGCATGGCGCTGATGGCCAGGGCATAAACGCTGACCGGAATCAGCAATTCACCCAGGCCGGAACTGATCAGCAGCCCCAGCAGCGCCGCACCGACAATCGCCGAACCCAACAGCGCAGCGGGCGCCAGTTGGCGGTTCTCGCCCAGGTAGCCGCGCAGATAGGCCAGGTGTGCACAGAGAAAGGCCGCCAGGCCAAACACGAACAGGTCGCCAGGCACGGCCAGCAGAATGTCGCCAAGCAGTGAGAAACCCAGGCCAATAATGATCCAGCGCCGGTAGGCGGTGGGCTCGGCGCTACTCAGCCAGCAGATCAGCGCCAGCACCGGGATCGGTTTGACCGCCAGGCCCAGCAGCGCGTTGCCGCTGGCCAGTGCATATAGATAGAAGGCAGCACCCGGCAGGGCCAGGCAGAGCAGGGTGACAGGGCGGGGCATGGCCGATCCTTGGTGTTGTTGTGCACCTAGCATAGCCAATGGCAATTAATAAGGAAGCCCTGTGCATTTGCTGGGGACCCTATCGCTGGCACCACCAAGTCCTGATAAAAAACAAAACCCGGAGCCCCATCACAGGCCCCGGGTTTTGCGTGTTACCCGAATGTCAGCAACCGATCAGCGATCAGTGGAACTGTTCTTCTTCAGTCGAACCGGTCAGTGCGGTTACCGAAGACTTGCCACCCTGGATCACGGTGGTCATGTCGTCGAAGTAACCGGTGCCGACTTCCTGCTGGTGGGCCACGAAGGTGTAGCCTTTCGAGGCGTCAGCGAACTCTTGCTCTTGCAGCTTCACGTAGGCGGTCATGTCGTTGCGGGCGTAGTCGTGCGCCAGGTTGAACATGCCGTGCCACATGTTGTGGATACCGGCCAGGGTGATGAACTGGTGCTTGTAGCCCATGGCCGACAGTTCGCGCTGGAACTTGGCGATGGTTGCGTCGTCCAGGTTCTTCTTCCAGTTGAAGGAAGGCGAGCAGTTGTACGACAGGATCTGGTCCGGGTATTCCTTCTTGATCGCTTCGGCAAAGCGGCGAGCTTCGTCCAGGTCCGGCTTGGCGGTTTCACACCAGATCAGGTCGGCGTATGGCGCGTAAGCCAGGCCGCGGGCGATGGCTTGATCGAGGCCGGCGCGAACCTTGTAGAAGCCTTCCTGGGTGCGCTCGCCAACCACGAATGGCTGGTCGTACGGGTCGCAGTCGCTGGTCAAGAGGTCCGCGGCGTTGGCGTCGGTACGGGCCAGGATGATGGTCGGTACACCGGCTACGTCAGCCGCCAGGCGGGCAGCGGTCAGCTTCTGTACGGCTTCCTGGGTTGGAACCAGTACCTTGCCGCCCATGTGGCCGCACTTTTTCACCGAGGCCAGCTGGTCTTCGAAGTGAACGCCGGCGGCGCCTGCTTCGATCATGTTCTTCATCAGCTCGTAGGCGTTCAGGACGCCGCCGAAACCGGCTTCGGCGTCAGCCACGATCGGGGCGAAGTAGTCGACGTAGCCTTCGTCGCCCGGGTTCTTGCCGGCTTTCCACTGGATCTGGTCGGCGCGACGGAACGAGTTGTTGATGCGCTTGACCACGGTAGGAACCGAATCCACCGGGTACAGCGACTGGTCTGGGTACATGGACTCGGCCGAGTTGTTGTCGGCAGCCACTTGCCAGCCGGACAGGTAGATTGCCTGGATACCGGCTTTGACCTGTTGCACGGCCTGGCCGCCGGTCAGGGCGCCCATGCAGTTGACGAAATCTTTCTCTGGACGGAAGGACGGGTGTGCGCCCTGGGTGACCAGCTTCCACAGCTTCTCGGCACCCAGGCGGGCCAGGGTGTGCTCAGGCTGGATCGAGCCACGCAGACGAACGACATCAGCGGCGGTGTAGGTACGGGTCACGCCTTTCCAGCGCGGGTTCTCGGCCCAGTCTTTTTCGAGGGCTGCAATTTGCTGTTCGCGTGTCAGTGCCATGGAAATAAACCTCGTCGCATCGGTCTTTGGTAAAAATTCGCGCTCTCTACTGCGCAGATCAGAAGCCTGGCAAAGGTCAGTATGGGCGAAATATGCGACGGTCGAACGATGGGGGCTCGAAGGGGGAAGTGGGCAGGTGGGCGAGGTTTTCGTTGCAGGGTGGCTCGTGGTTGCCGAACTGCAAAGAACAGTGCTGCCGGGTACCTTTTGATGCGCTTCCGTCCCTCGGGACAACTTCGTTCCAGTCGCAATCTCGTCAAACTGCCTTGTGGGCGGTACAGACACGAGCCGGCTCAGGTGGGTGGGTTAGAGCGCGGCTCGAAGGCCCTTGCCAGGGCCTCTGATCAGCGGGAGCGGGGCCATCATGCCTCGACGTTTCGGGGTCGTCAAATGTTTTGTAGTGGTTTTTTATCACCACTACATCTTTGGTCTAATACGACTCGTCAGTCAGTTTCGAGGCCTTTGGTCGAGGCCTTGATTTGTCTGGGTTCAGTCCAAAGCGTCGACTTTTACCCGCAATGTCATGTTTTCACCGCGCTGGGTGCTGTAGCTGAGGGCCGAAGCACTGCGTTCGGACTGACTCTGCTGGTTGACCCCTGCCAGCGTGATCCACTCACCGAGCTTGCCGGTGACTTTTGTGTCGGTACTTTGCACCTTCACTACATCGGGACGTTCCTGGCTCATCCGGTCATTGTTGGTACTGATGTTCAGGTGCACGGTGTCGCCAGTGACGCTGGCAGTGACGTAAAAACCCTGGGTGACGTTGCGGTATTCAGTGTCGCTCTGCACTCGACCATCGCTGTCGGTGCTGGTACTGGTGATCGGGATGCTCTGGCCGACCTGGATCAGTGCCGGGCTGCCCTCGCTGGCCTGGACCTGCTGCAGGCCGCCTTCGCGGTTGCTGGTGCCGTAGCGAATGACCCGGGCATTGCCGCGGTTGTCCTGGAAATTGCTGTCGTTGTTGTCGACGCTGATCAGCAGTCGACGCGGCGCGGTATCCAGCTGTTGCAGCAGGGAGCGCAGGTCGTCGATGCGCTCGGGTTCGGCGTTGACGATCAGTTTGTTCTCGAAGGCGCTGACGCTGCCGTCCTTGCCGATGAAGGCTTGCGCGGTGGGGAGGATTTCAGCGCTGGTGCGATGGTTCAGCGGCAGGACTTCAGTGGCGGCCAGCGTACTCAGGCTGAACGACAGAAGCAGGGAGGCGAGAAGGGGGCGTAGCGGCATGTCCATGATCTCCGCGAGTGGAGTGGACATGATGGCAAATTTGTAGCAGTTATGGGAGCGAGGTTGTCAGGCTGAGGACTGCTTCGCAGCCCATCGCCGGCAAGGCCGGCTCCCACAAGGATCAGGTTGGCATCGAGCCTGTGGGAGCAACTGTCTTGATCAGGCTGT
>NZ_JH650787.1:22584-42210 GCF_000259195.1 Pseudomonas donghuensis | reverse complement strand
TCAAGACACAAGCCGGCCTTGCCGGCGATGGGCTGCAAGGCAGCCCCAATCGCAATCAAACCAGTTCGCGCGATTCGCGAACCATGTCCACGTGCGGAATACCCGCCTCGAGGAACTCTTCGCTGACCACCTTGAAGCCAAGGCGCTCATAGAACGGCGTGGCGTGTACCTGGGCGCTGAGCATCTGCTGCTTGAGGTCACGGTTCTGGGCTTCGACGATCACCGCCTGCATCAGCGCGTCACCGACCTTCAGCCCGCGCCAGTCCTTGAGCACCGAGACCCGGCCGATCTGGCCGTCGGGCAGCAGGCGGGCGGTGCCAATGGCGTAGTCACCCTCCATGGCCAGAAAATGCACGGCAGTGTTGTCGTCGGCATCCCACTCCAGCTCCGGCGGCACGTTCTGTTCGGCGATGAACACAGCTTCACGAATGCGGCGGATATCAGCGTTGTCTTTCTGCCAGTCGGCGAGACGGACGCGAATCTTATTCATTGGCAAACCCCAGGCTTCCTTGTTTGACCAGTTCGCAGATCAAGGTAATGCCTTGATCGTTTTCAAGCCACTGCTCAAGGTTTTCAATGTGCAACGCGTCGGCGGCGCAGATCAGTTTCAGCAGCTCGCGCAGGTCGCCCGGCAGCAGGCGGCTCTGGCCGCTGGCGAACAGCAGCAGGTTGTCGTCGACTTCCGACCAGGCCAGGCGCGCGCTCGGGTTGCGGATCAGGATCGCGCCCTGGGCCAGGCTCTCGATCAGCTCGACTTCGTCCAGCGGCTCGCCGCTGACCAGCTCCGGATAGCGCGGTTCGGTCATGAACTGGCCGAACCAGGTCAGCAGCAGGCGCTCGTCGCCCATGTGCTCGGTGAGCAGCTTTTTCAGGCGGTCGAGGGCGTCGTGCTGGATCTGGTGCGGGTCGCTGACCGGCTCGGCGTCGGCGTCGGTGTAACGCTCTTCGTCAGGCAGGAACTGGCTGAGGAAGTCGGTGAAATGGGTCAGCACTTCAGCGGCGCCCGGCGCGCGGAAGCCCACCGAATAGGTCAGGCAGTCATCTTCGGCAATGCCGTAGTGGGCCAGGCGTGGCGGCAGGTAGAGCATGTCGCCGGGCTCCAGGGTCCACTCGTCGCTCTGCTCGAATTCGGCGAGGATGCGCAGGTCGGCGTGCTCCAGCAGCGGGCTGTCGCTGTCGCACATCTGGCCGATCTTCCAGTTGCGCTTGCCCTGGCCTTGCAGCAGGAACACATCGTAGTTGTCGAAGTGCGGGCCGACGCTGCCGCCGGGCGCTGCGTAGCTGATCATCACATCGTCGATGCGCCAGCTTGGCAGGAAGCGAAAATGCTCCAGCAGTTCGCCGACTTCCGGCACGAACTGATCGACCGCTTGCACCAGCAGGGTCCAGTCGCGCTCGGGCAGGGTGCTGAAGGCATCTTCTTCGAACGGGCCGCGGCGCAGTTCCCATGGGCGCTCGCCGTGCTCGATGACCAGGCGCGATTCGACTTCTTCTTCCAGGGCCAGGCCGGCCAGTTCGTCGGCGTCGATCGGGCTTTCGAAGTCCGGGAAGGCCTGGCGTACCAGCAGGGGTTTCTTCTGCCAGTAGTCGCGCATGAATTCGCGGGCAGTGAGGCCGCCCAGAAGCTGCAGAGGAGTATCAGGATTCATGTGTAACCTATTGAAAAAAAGTAATTTTCTTTCGGTAATAAAAACGCCCGGCTGAGCCGGGCGTTTACGCGCAGGGCGCAGATCAGACGCGTTTGGCTTGAGCCGCGGCATTACCGATGTAGGAGGCTGGAGTCAGCTTCTTCAGCTCGCTGCGAGCCTCTGCCGGCATGTCCAGGCCATCGATGAAGGTCAGCAGCGCTTCGGGGCTGATGCCTTTGCCACGGGTCAGCTCCTTGAGCTTCTCGTAGGGGTTCTCGATGTTGTAGCGGCGCATGACGGTCTGGATCGGCTCGGCGAGAACTTCCCAGCAGGCGTCCAGGTCTTCGGCGATACGTGCTTGGTTGATTTCCAGCTTGCTGATGCCCTTGAGGCTGGCCTCGTAGGCGATCACGCTGTGGGCGAAACCGACGCCCAGGTTGCGCAGCACGGTGGAGTCGGTCAGGTCGCGCTGCCAGCGCGAGACCGGCAGCTTGCTGGCCAGGTGCTGGAACAGGGCATTGGCGATACCCAGGTTGCCTTCGGAGTTTTCGAAGTCGATCGGGTTGACCTTGTGCGGCATGGTCGAGGAGCCGATTTCGCCAGCGATGGTGCGCTGCTTGAAGTAGCCCAGGGAGATGTAGCCCCAGACGTCGCGGTCGAAGTCGATCAGGATGGTGTTGAAGCGGGCGATCGCGTCGAACAGCTCGGCGATATAGTCGTGCGGCTCGATCTGGGTGGTGTACGGGTTGAACACCAGGCCCAGCTCGTCTTCGATGAAGGCGCGGGCGTTGGCTTCCCAGTCGATCTGCGGGTAGGCCGACAGGTGGGCGTTGTAGTTGCCCACGGCGCCGTTGATCTTGCCCAGCAGTGGCACGGCGGCAACCTGGGCGATCTGGCGCTCCAGGCGGTAGACGACGTTGGCCAGCTCTTTGCCCAGAGTGGTTGGCGACGCCGGTTGGCCGTGGGTGCGCGACAGCATCGGCACGTCGGCGAAGCGGTGGGCCAGCTCACGGATGGCCTGGGCGATCTGGCGCATCAGCGGCAGCAGCACGCTGTCGCGGCCTTCGCGCAGCATCAGGGCGTGGGACAGGTTGTTGATGTCCTCGCTGGTGCAGGCAAAGTGGATGAACTCGCTGACCTTGGCAAGCTCCGGCAGCTTGGCGGCCTGCTCCTTGAGCAGGTACTCGATGGCCTTGACGTCGTGGTTGGTGGTGCGCTCGATCTCTTTGACGCGCTCGGCGTGCTCGAGGGCGAACTCATCGGCCAGGCCGTTGAGCAGGGCGTTGGCTTCGGCGGAAAAGGCCGGAACCTCGGCGATCTGCGGGTGGGCGGCCAGGCGCTGGAGCCAGCGAACCTCGACCAGGGCGCGGAAACGGATCAGGCCGTATTCGCTGAAAATAGGGCGCAGGGCCTGGGTTTTGCCGGCGTAGCGGCCGTCAACAGGGGAAACCGCAGTGAGCGAGGAAAGCTGCATGGGGTGTTCTCGGACAGTCAGGCTTTGAAAAGGGCGCATATCATACATGAAAAACGCGCCCGGGTCGGGTGGCTGACAAAAGGTAATGCCAGCAAATCATTCAGTATCATAGTGGCTTCAAAGGCCCCATCGCTGGCAAGCCAGCTCCCACAGGTGCAGTGCATGCCGGCCCTGTGGGAGCTGGCTTGCCCGCAATGGGTGTTCAGCCACGCAACATCGGATACAGCTCTTTGAGCAGTTTGCGCCGGCTGACCACCAACTGCCAGCGATGGCCGCCCAACTGTCGCCACAGGCGCGCGGCGCGGATGCCGGCGAGCAGCAGGGCGCGAATCTTCGAGGCATTGCTTGGCTGCTGCAGGTGGCGCATGTCGCCATGCACCTGGATGCGTTGGCGCAGGGTGCTCAGGGTGTCCTGGTACAGGGCGCCGCTGGAAGCAATGACGTTTTCATGTACCAGGCCGAAATGCTCGGCCTGGGACTGGATTTGCGGCAGGCGGCTGCCGATCACATCGAGCATGTCGCCGCGCTTGGCCAGCTGGCGCTCCAGGCCCAGCATCGACAGGGCATAGCGCAGCGGCTCGCGCTGCAGGCTGCCGGGGTCGCGCTCCAGGGCGCTGGCCAGGGCGCGGTAGCCGTCGCGCAGGTTCAGGTCGTCACCGCCGAACACCTCCAGGGTGTCCTTGGGGTCGCGTACCAGCAGGCTGCCGAGCATGCAGCCAAGGTTCGCCTCGCTGGCCTGGCCGGTGCGGGCGATGCGGTCAACCAGCACCGCGGCCTGGAATACACCGCCCAGGGCAACCAACTGCTCTTGCATGGCATTCATGCGCGCGCGCTCCACGGCTCGGCGGTTTCGATCACGCCGCCGCCGAGGCAGATTTCGCCGTCATAGAACACCACCGACTGGCCTGGCGTCACCGCCCGCTGTGGCTCGTCGAACACCGCGCGGTAGCCGCTTGCGGTCTGTTCCAGGGTGCAGCCCTGATCGCTTTGGCGGTAGCGCACCTTGGCCGTCAGACGCCGTGGGCTGGACAGGTCGATAGGGTTGACCCAGAAGATCTCTGAAGCGAGCAGGGCGCGCGAGAATAGCCACGGGTGTTCGTTACCCTGGCCGACCACCAGCACGTTGCGGGTGAGGTCTTTCTCCAGTACGTACCACGGCTCGTCACCGGCGTCTTTCAGGCCGCCGATGCCCAGGCCCTGGCGCTGGCCGATGGTGTGGTACATCAGGCCGTGGTGACGGCCGATGACTTCGCCGTCGGTGGTCTGGATCTCGCCCGGTTGTGCCGGCAGGTACTGCTTGAGGAAGTCGCTGAAGCGGCGCTCGCCGATAAAGCAGATACCGGTGGAGTCTTTCTTCTTCGCCGTGGCCAGGCCGTGTTTCTCGGCGATGGCGCGCACTTCGGGTTTTTCCAGTTCGCCGACCGGGAACAGCGTGCGGGCGATTTCCTTGCCGCCAACGGCGTGCAGGAAGTAGCTCTGGTCCTTGTTCGGGTCCAGGCCCTTGAGCAGTTCGGTACGCCCGTCAGTGTCGCGGCGGCGCACGTAGTGGCCGGTGGCGATCAGGTCGGCGCCGAGCATCAGCGCGTAGTCGAGAAAGGCTTTGAACTTGATTTCGCGGTTGCAGAGGATGTCCGGGTTCGGTGTGCGCCCGGCCTTGTATTCAGCCAGGAAATGCTCGAAGACGTTGTCCCAGTATTCGGCGGCGAAGTTGGCGGTGTGCAGCTTGATGCCAATGCGGTCGCACACGGCCTGGGCGTCGGCCAGGTCTTCGCGGGCGGTGCAGTATTCGGTGCCGTCGTCCTCTTCCCAGTTCTTCATGAACAGGCCTTCCACCTGGTAGCCCTGCTCCATCAGCAGGAGGGCGGAGACGGAAGAGTCCACGCCGCCGGACATGCCGACGATAACGCGTGTCTTTTCGGGTTCGTAAAGTGCTGGACTGGTCATAGGTACCGGCTGTGTATCTGGAAAAAGACAACGATTCTATCAGGCTGCGGCCTGCAAGGCATCGTTGCTGTCAGTCGCGAATCAACGCCAGGCTGTGCAGCGGGCCGGCCAGGTAATCGTCGATGCAACGCGGCACCAGCTCGCTGCGCCAGCGCTCGGGGTCGGCCAGCAGCTCCTCGCGGCTCAGCCACACGGCGCGCACGATGTCGCTGTCCAGGGCGCGCTCGGGGTGGTGCTTGAGCGGCCTGGCGGCGAAGCAGATGCGCTGGTAGGTCACGCCGTTGCTGGGGGCGGTATACAGGTAGATGCCGACGATGCCGGTCAGCTCGACCTCCCAGGCGGTTTCTTCGAGGGTTTCGCGCCGGGCGGCGTCGAGCAGGCTTTCGTTGGCCTCCAGGTGGCCGGCGGGCTGGTTGAACACGTGCTTGCCGGCCTTGAATTCCTCGACCATGAGGAAGCGGCCCTGGTCTTCGATGATAGTGGCGACGGTGATGTGGGGGCGCACGGTCGATTCTCTCCCTAAGTTGTAAGTTTCAAGCTGCAAGCTACAAGTAAAAGCCGTGCGCGCAAGGCTCTTTCTTGTAGCTTGCAGCTTGAAACTCAAAGCTAAAAAAACCCCGGTGCGTGGCCGGGGTTTTTGTTTACTGCTTCAAGCTGCTTCTCTTACAGCGCGGCAATCGCGCTGTTGAAGGTCTGGCTCGGGCGCATCACTTTGCTGGTCAGCTCGGCATCCGGGTAGTAGTAGCCACCGATGTCGGCCGGCTTGCCCTGCACGGCGTTGAGCTCGGCGACGATGGTTGCTTCGTGCTCGGCCAGGGCTTTTGCCAGTGGGGCGAAGCGCGCTTGCAGGGCGGCGTCGTCGCTCTGGGCGGCCAGGGCCTGGGCCCAGTACAGGGTCAGGTAGAAGTGGCTGCCACGGTTGTCGATACCGCCGACCTTGCGCGCAGGGGACTTGTTGGTGTCCAGGAACTGGCCGGTGGCCTGGTCCAGGGTCGCCGCCAGTACCTTGGCTTTCGGGTTGGTGTAGGCAGTGCTCAGGTGCTCCAGGGAAGCCGCCAGGGCCAGGAACTCACCCAGGGAATCCCAGCGCAGGAAGTTCTCTTCAACCAGTTGCTGGACGTGCTTGGGTGCCGAACCGCCGGCGCCGGTTTCGAACAGGCCGCCGTTGTTCATCAGCGGCACGATCGACAGCATCTTGGCGCTGGTGCCCAGTTCCATGATCGGGAACAGGTCGGTCAGGTAGTCGCGCAGTACGTTGCCGGTGACCGAGATGGTGTCCTGGCCCGCACGGATGCGCTGCAGGGAAACCTTCATGGCCTCGACAGGCGACAGGACGCGGATGTCCAGGCCGGTGGTGTCGTGGTCTTTCAGGTACTTCTGGACCTTCTCGATCAGCACGCCGTCGTGGGCGCGATGCGGGTCGAGCCAGAACAGCGCCGGGGTGTTGCTGGCGCGGGCGCGGTTGACGGCCAGCTTGACCCAGTCCTGGATCGGCGCGTCTTTGACCTGGCACATGCGGAAGATGTCGCCGGCTTCGACGTCCTGGGACAGCAGCAGGTTGCCCTTGCCGTCAACCACGCGGATCACGCCGTCGGCCTTGGCCTGGAAGGTCTTGTCGTGGGAGCCGTACTCTTCGGCTTTCTGCGCCATCAGGCCAACGTTCGGCACGCTGCCCATGGTGGTCGGATCGAAGGCGCCGTGTTGCTTGCAGTCGTCGATAACGGCCTGGTAGATGGTGGCGTAGCAACGATCCGGGATCACTGCCTTGGTGTCTTGCAGCTGGCCTTCGGTGTTCCACATCTTGCCCGAGTCACGGATCATCGCCGGCATCGAGGCGTCGACGATGACGTCGCTTGGCACGTGCAGGTTGGTGATGCCCTTGTCGGAGTTGACCATGGCCAGGGCCGGGCGGACGTCGTAGACGGCTTTGACGTCGGCTTCGATCTGCGCCTGCTGCTCGGCTGGCAGGGTCTTGATACGGGCGTACAGGTCGCCGATACCGTTGTTCAGGTTGAAACCGATCTGCTCCAGTACCGCGGCGTGCTTGTTCAGCGCGTCCTGGTAGTACTCGGCAACGATCTGGCCGAACATGATCGGGTCGGAGACCTTCATCATGGTGGCTTTCAGGTGCACCGACAGCAGCACGCCCTTGGCTTTGGCGTCTTCGATCTCGGCGGCGATGAATTTACGCAGCGCCTTGGTGCTCATGACCGCGCAGTCGACGATTTCGCCGGCCTTGACCGCGGTTTTTTCTTTCAGGACGGTGGTGTTGCCGTTCTTGTCCAGCAGTTCGATGCGCAGGCTGTCATCGGCTTCGATCAGCGCGGCTTTCTCGCTGCCGTAGAAGTCGCCGTGGCTCATGTGGGCCACGTGGGACTTGGAGTCGGCAGCCCAGGCGCCCATCTTGTGCGGGTGCTTGCGTGCGTAGTTCTTGACCGACAGCGGGGCGCGGCGGTCGGAGTTGCCTTCACGCAGGACCGGGTTCACGGCGCTGCCCTTGATGCGGTCGTAGCGAGCCTTGGCTTCTTTCTCGGCGTCGGTGGCGGCGGCTTCAGGGTAGTCAGGAATGTTGAAGCCCTTGGCTTGCAGTTCCTTGATCGCGGCCTTCAGTTGCGGCACCGAGGCGCTGATGTTCGGCAGCTTGATGATGTTGGCTTCTGGCGTGGTTGCCAGTTGGCCCAGTTCTGCCAGGTGGTCGGCCACTTGCTTGTCGGCGCCGAGCTGTTCAGGGAAGGCAGAAAGGATACGGCCGGCCAGAGAGATGTCCCGGGTTTCTACGGCGATGTCGGCGCAAGCGGTGAAGGCTTCGATGACGGGGAGCAATGAATAGGTGGCGAGGGCGGGGGCTTCGTCGGTGAAGGTGTAGATGATCTTGGATCGGGTGGGCATATTCGGGTTAACTCTCTGTTTTGCTGAGCGTGCGCAGAATCTCGAGGTGCGCAGGGTAGGCGCTTCGCTCAGACACATCCATGAGCAGAAGGTCGAAGATTCTGGGCGGTGATGGTGGATTGCATCAGTCGAGTGTCAAACGGCTGAACTGCGGTAACAGCCCAGTCTTGTCGGGGCCGCAGGTCTCGTTTCAGACGGTTCGCCCCCAGTGACCCTTTGGTCACCGGGCGAGTATACCAAAGCCTTGGTCGTATTGATCAAGATCAACCGGTCGCAGGGGCTTTTTTAGACCAAAGATGTAGGCGTTGCTGCCCCATTGCAGGGCATTTGCGCACGTGGTTCCCGTTGCCGTTCAACTGGGGTACGCTCAGGGGATCCAGATGACGAACCACACCAAAAAAAACGGAGTGCAGCATGGGATACCAGAAAATCAAGGTTCCGGCAGTCGGCGACAAAATCACCGTCAATGCGGACCATTCTCTCAATGTTCCTGATAATCCGATCATCCCGTTCATCGAAGGCGACGGCATTGGCGTAGATGTAAGCCCCGTCATGATCAAAGTGGTTGATGCTGCTGTAGAGAAAGCCTATGGGGGCAAGCGCAAGATTTCCTGGATGGAAGTCTACGCCGGTGAAAAAGCCACCCAGGTATACGACCAGGACACCTGGCTGCCCCAGGAAACCCTGGACGCAGTCAAGGATTACGTGGTGTCCATCAAGGGCCCGCTGACCACCCCGGTCGGTGGTGGTATCCGTTCCCTCAACGTTGCCCTGCGCCAGCAGCTGGACCTGTACGTCTGCCTGCGCCCGGTAGTGTGGTTCCAGGGCGTACCGAGCCCGGTGAAAAAACCGGGTGACGTCGACATGGTGATCTTCCGCGAAAACTCCGAAGACATCTATGCCGGCATCGAGTGGAAGGCCGGTTCGCCGGAAGCGACCAAGGTCATCAAGTTCCTGAAGGAAGAAATGGGCGTCACCAAGATCCGTTTCGACCAGGACTGCGGCATCGGCATCAAGCCGGTCTCCAAGGAAGGCACCCAGCGCCTGGTGCGCAAGGCCCTGCAGTATGTGGTGGACAACGACCGCAAGTCGCTGACCATCGTGCACAAGGGCAACATCATGAAGTTCACCGAAGGTGCCTTCAAGGATTGGGGCTACGAAGTGGCCAAGAACGAATTCGGCGCCGAGCTGCTCGATGGCGGCCCGTGGATGAAGTTCAAGAACCCGAAAACCGGCCGTGAAGTCATCGTCAAGGATGCCATTGCCGACGCCATGCTCCAGCAGATCCTGCTGCGCCCGGCCGAATACGACGTGATTGCCACCCTCAACCTCAACGGTGACTACCTGTCCGACGCCCTGGCGGCGGAAGTCGGCGGCATCGGTATTGCCCCGGGCGCCAACCTGTCCGACACCGTGGCGATGTTCGAAGCCACCCACGGCACCGCGCCGAAGTACGCCGGCAAGGACCAGGTCAACCCGGGTTCGGTGATTCTCTCCGCCGAGATGATGCTGCGCCACCTGGGCTGGACCGAGGCGGCCGACCTGATCATCAAGGGCACCAACGGCGCCATCGCCGCCAAGACCGTGACCTACGACTTCGAGCGCCTGATGGAAGGCGCGACGCTGGTCAGCAGCTCCGGTTTCGGTGAGGCTTTGATCAAGCACATGTAAGCGGCACAAGAAAACCGGCCAGTCCTTGCGGGCTGGCCGGTTTTTTTATGTCTGATCGCCGGCTCAGGCTTCAGTCGTTTGCGGGTTGGGGGTGGGGGAGGCGGTGGTTTGTGCGGCGAGGTTCGATATGTTCACCGCGTGCAAGCCCTTGGGGCCCTGGATGATCTCGAAACTGACGGGTTGTCCGGCTTTCAGGGTTTTATAACCGTCCATCTGGATAGCCGAGTAGTGTGCGAACAGGTCCTCTGTTTTCCCGTCTTCATTGATGAAGCCATAGCCCTTGGCGTTGTTGAACCACTTGACTTTACCGCTTGCCATCCTCATATCCCTCTGCAAAGGACTCCATCACTGGAGTATCATCCACTCCATCCGCATATGAACCTGCGAAAATTCTGGTTGACTGCGCGGATCTTTATCGACCACGGTGGGTTCTTATTGGTTGTAACACCGTTTTGCCGATAGTCAAGGTGAGGCGACGGCTGTCCCGCGTCGCCTGTGCGGTCAACCCATAAACCAACCTGTCGAAATGATGAATTTCTTTCCATGCATGCACATAGCCAGATTCGACTAACATTCAATCAGGATCGCCCGCAATCGCATGAGGACGATGGTTCTGGCCTGGCGATACAGGAGGCCAAGCCGGCCCTGCAGGCGCCACCCATGTACAAGGTGGTTTTGTTCAACGATGACTACACACCGATGGATTTCGTCGTCGAAGTGCTCGAGGTGTTTTTTAACCTGAATCGCGAGCTGGCGACCAAGGTCATGCTGGCCGTCCATACAGAAGGACGGGCAGTGTGCGGATTGTTTACCCGGGACATCGCCGAGACCAAGGCCATGCAGGTCAACCAATACGCAAGGGAAAGCCAGCATCCGCTACTCTGTGAAATCGAGAAGGACGGTTAATCGCCGGCCACTTGGGTATGAGGTGAAGCTATGTTAAACCGCGAGCTCGAAGTCACCCTCAATCTGGCCTTCAAGGAGGCACGCTCGAAGCGTCATGAGTTCATGACCGTCGAGCACCTGCTGCTGGCACTATTGGATAATGAGGCCGCCGCGACCGTTCTGCGCGCCTGCGGCGCAAACCTCGACAAACTCAAACACGACCTGCAGGAGTTTATCGACTCCACCACGCCATTGATCCCCGTGCACGACGAGGACCGCGAGACCCAGCCAACCCTGGGCTTCCAGCGTGTACTGCAGCGCGCAGTCTTCCATGTCCAGAGCTCGGGCAAGCGTGAAGTCACCGGTGCCAACGTGCTGGTTGCGATATTCAGCGAACAGGAAAGCCAGGCGGTGTTCCTGCTTAAACAGCAGAGCGTGGCGCGTATCGACGTGGTCAATTACATCGCCCACGGCATCTCCAAGGTGCCGGGCCATGGTGAACACTCCGAGGGCGAACAGGACATGCAGGACGAGGACGGCGGCGAAACTTCATCGTCGGGCAATCCACTGGATGCCTATGCCAGCAACCTCAACGAACAGGCCCGTCAGGGGCGCATCGACCCGCTGGTCGGTCGCGAGCTCGAAGTCGAGCGCGTGGCGCAGATCCTTGCCCGTCGGCGCAAGAACAACCCGCTGCTGGTCGGTGAGGCCGGTGTCGGTAAAACCGCCATCGCCGAAGGCCTGGCCAAGCGCATCGTCGACGGCCAGGTGCCGGACCTGCTGGCCCACAGCGTGGTCTATTCCCTGGACCTGGGTGCGCTGTTGGCAGGCACCAAGTACCGCGGCGATTTCGAGAAGCGCTTCAAGGCGCTGCTCAACGAACTGCGCAAGCGTCCGCAGGCGATCCTGTTCATCGACGAGATCCACACCATCATCGGTGCCGGTGCGGCCTCCGGCGGGGTAATGGATGCCTCCAACCTGCTCAAGCCGCTGCTGTCTTCGGGTGATATCCGTTGCATCGGCTCGACCACCTTCCAGGAATTTCGCGGCATCTTCGAGAAAGACCGGGCCCTGGCGCGGCGCTTCCAGAAGGTCGATGTCAGCGAGCCATCGGTGGAGGACACCGTGGGCATCCTGCGTGGGCTCAAAGGGCGCTTCGAGAGCCACCACAGCATCGAGTACAGCGATGAGGCCCTGCGCGCCGCTGCCGAGCTTGCAGCGCGCTACATCAACGACCGGCACATGCCCGACAAGGCCATCGATGTGATCGACGAAGCCGGTGCCTACCAGCGCCTGCAACCGGTCGAGATGCGCGTCAAGCGCATCGACGTGCCGCAGGTCGAAGACATCGTCGCCAAAATCGCGCGGATTCCGCCAAAACACGTGACCAGTTCCGACAAGGAGCTACTGCGTAACCTGGAGCGCGACCTCAAGCTCACGGTGTTCGGCCAGGATGCGGCGATCGATTCGCTGGCCACCGCCATCAAGCTGTCCCGTGCTGGCCTCAAGGCGCCGGACAAACCAGTCGGTTCGTTCCTGTTTGCCGGCCCTACCGGTGTCGGTAAAACCGAAGCGGCGCGGCAGTTGGCCAAGGCCCTGGGGGTTGAGCTGGTGCGTTTCGACATGTCCGAGTACATGGAGCGGCACACTGTTTCGCGTCTGATCGGTGCGCCTCCGGGCTACGTCGGTTTCGACCAGGGCGGCCTGCTCACCGAAGCCATCACCAAGCAGCCGCACTGCGTGTTGCTGCTCGATGAAATCGAGAAGGCCCACCCGGAAGTCTTCAACCTGCTGCTGCAGGTGATGGACCACGGTACCCTGACCGACAACAACGGGCGCAAGGCGGACTTCCGTAACGTCATCGTCATCATGACCACTAACGCCGGTGCTGAAACCGCTGCGCGAGCCTCCATCGGCTTCACTCAGCAGGATCATTCCTCCGACGCCATGGAAGTGATCAAGAAGAGCTTCACGCCGGAGTTCCGCAACCGTCTGGACACCATCATCCAGTTTGGCCGCCTCAGCCACGAGACGATCAAGAGCGTGGTGGACAAGTTCCTCATCGAGCTGCAGGCGCAACTGGAAGACAAGCGCGTGCTGCTGGAGGTGAGCGATGCGGCGCGCAGCTGGCTGGCTGCCGGTGGCTACGATGCGCAGATGGGCGCGCGACCAATGGCGCGGCTGATCCAGGACAAGATCAAGCGGCCGTTGGCCGAAGAGATCCTGTTTGGCGAGCTGGCCGAGCATGGCGGTGTGGTGCACATCGACATCCGCGATGGCGAACTGGTGTTCGACTTCGAGACCACGGCTGAGATGGCGTAAGGCAGGCTGGGGCTGCTATGCAGCCCATCGCTGGCAAGCCAGCTCCCACACAATCCCTGTGGGAGCTGCGGTGCGGCGACCCGACTTGCCAGCGATGCTTTTCCAGGACCAACAAAAACGCCCGGCATTTAGCCGGGCGTTTTCGTTGGTGTCGCTTAGCGGGCGCGGTAGGTGATGCGCCCCTTGCTCAGGTCGTAGGGCGTCAGTTCGACGCGGACCTTGTCACCGGTCAGAATACGAATGTAGTTCTTGCGCATCTTTCCGGAGATGTGCGCGGTAACGACGTGCCCATTTTCCAACTCCACACGGAACATGGTGTTGGGCAGGGTGTCGACGACAGTGCCTTCCATTTCGAAGCTGTCTTCTTTCGACATGCAGTAAAGCCCTCGGTGTCCAGTTAATGGCCCGGTGCACAGCTGCGCCAGGCAAAAAAAGTGGCGTGCATTGTGCCCGAAAAATGGACTTCAAGCCAATGATTTCAGTTCAACGTCACCCAGCGTTGATTGATCAACAGCTCGATGGGGCGGTACTGGGTCTTGTAGTTCATCTTTTTGCAGTTTTTGATCCAGTAGCCGAGGTAGACCGCGCCCAGGCCCAGGCGCAGGGCTTCGGTGATCTGCCAGAGGATCGCGAAACGGCCCAGACTGCGCCGTTCTTCGTCCGGCTCGTAGAAGGTGTACACCGCTGACAGGCCGTTGGGCAGCAGGTCGGTGACCGCCACGGCGAGCAGGCGGTCGTCCAGGCGGAACTCGTAAAAACGCGAAAACGGCAGGTCGCGGACCAGGAAGGTGGAAAACTGGTCGCGGCTCGGTGGATACATATCGCCATCGGCGTGGCGCTGCTCGATGTAGCGCCGGTACAACTCGAAATACTCTTCCTTGAATGCCGGGCGGGCGGCAGTGACGGTCAGGTCGGCATTGCGCTTGAGGATGCGTCTTTGCTGGCGGTTGGGCAGAAAGCGTGCAGCCGGGATCCGCGCCGGCACGCAGGCGTTACAGTTCTGGCAGTGCGGGCGATACAGGTGATCGCCGCTGCGCCGGAAGCCCATTTCCGACAGGTCTGCGTAAACGTTGACGTCCATCGGCTGGCTCGGATCGAGAAACAGCGTGGTGGCTTGTTCGTCTGGCAGGTAGCTGCAGGAATGGGGTTGAGTGGCATAAAACTTCAACCGCGCCAGCTCTGTCATGATCAACCCCTCGGGAGGTGCTTTTGTTTTAAGTGTAAGCCAGCTGGAAAAACTCGCCTAGCAAACCCAGCTGGCGCGGTTTGGCTGGTCGAGATAACGCTGCAGGTAGTCGGCAAAGGTGGCCCGGGCGATGGCGCGGGCGCCGAGGCTGTGCAGGTGGTCGGTAGGCATCTGACAATCAATCAGGACGAATCCTGCCTGTTGCAGGTGCTCGACCAGGGCGACAAAACCGACTTTGGAGGCGTTGTCGGCGCGACTGAACATCGATTCGCCGAAAAACAGCCGGCCCATGGCCAGGCCGTACAGGCCGCCCACCAGTTCGCCGCCCTGGCGAACCTCGACCGAATGGGCAAAGCCCTGCTGGTGCAGCTTCAGGTAGGCCGCCTGCATGCTGTCGGTGATCCAGGTGCCGTCGGCATAGTCGCGGGGCGCGGCGCAGGCGTTGATGACGGCGGCAAAGTCCTGGTCGAAGCTGACCTGGTAGTGGCCCTGACGGATGAACTTGCGCAGCGAGCGTGACACGTGCAGTTCGTCGGGGAACAGCACGGTGCGCGGGTCAGGCGACCACCAGAGGATCGGTTGGCCGTCCTGGTACCAGGGGAAGCAGCCGTGGCGATAGGCCTGCACCAGGCGTTCGGCACTCAGGTCGCCGCCGGCGGCGAGCAGGCCGTTGGGGTCGCGCAGGGCTTTGTCCAGCGGCGGAAAGGTCAGGGTGTCGCGGCTCAACCAGGTCAGCATCGTGGTCCAGTGATGGAAGAGGGGAGGGCACCCAGCATGGCCTGAAAAAGCCTCGCGGGACAAGCCTGCTCCTGCAGCTGTGGTGCCTGCAGGCAACTTGCATGACCCTTTGTTGTCACACTTGCACAAAAACACCGCATAAGCCTTTGTCACAAAAGAAAATGCATGCTCAAATTGCTGTATAGGAAATTGGCCCCCGTTTACGCTTCATTCTGGCGTGCCGCCATGGCGGTAGGCGGGCAGTAATGTTAAAAGTAGTGGTTTGTTGACTGTTCAGTTGGGTCAATCACTGTTGGACGCGCAATGAGCGCAGGAATAGACGCGTTTTGAAGAAATCCACCGCAACACCCAGTCCCTTGCCCGTGCCGCTCTGGCGCCAGCAGCTGCACTATCGGCTCAAGGAAGGTGCGCTGATCGCCGTGGGCGCGCTGTGCCTGTACCTGTGGATGGCCTTGCTGACCTACGACCAGGCCGATCCGGGCTTCAGCCACACCAGCAACGTCGAGCAGGTGCAGAATGCCGCCGGTCGTGCCGGTGCCTATTTCGCCGACATCCTGTTCATGGTCCTGGGCTATTTCGCCTACATCTTCCCGTTGCTGCTGGCGATCAAGACCTGGCAGATCTTCCGCGAACGCCACCAGCCCTGGCAGTGGAGCGGCTGGCTGTTTTCCTGGCGCCTGATCGGCCTGGTGTTCCTGGTGCTTTCGGGCGCGGCGCTGGCGCATATTCATTTCCATTCCGCCGCCAGCTTGCCGGCATCGGCCGGTGGCGCCCTGGGCGAAAGCCTTGGCGACCTGGCCAAGAACGCCCTGAACGTGCAGGGCAGCACCCTGATGTTCATTGCCCTGTTCCTGTTCGGCCTGACGGTGTTCACCGACCTGTCGTGGTTCAAGGTCATGGACGTCACCGGCAAGATCACCCTCGACCTGTTCGAGTTGTTCCAGGGCGCCGCCAACCGCTGGTGGGAGGCGCGCAACGAGCGCAAGCGCCTGGTGGCGCAGCTGCGCGAGGTCGATGACCAGGTCCACGAGGTAGTCGCCCCGGTAGCGCCAGATCGCCGTGAGCAGGCCAAGGCCAAGGAGCGCATCATCGAGCGCGACCAGGCCTTGAGCAAACACGTCGCTGAGCGCGTGCAGCAGCCGGCGCCGGTGATCATGCCGGCCCCGGCCAAGGCGCCGGAGCCGAGCAAGCGCGTGCAGAAGGAAAAACAGGCGCCGCTGTTCGTCGACAGCGCCATCGAAGGCACCTTGCCGCCGATCTCGATCCTCGATCCTGCCGAGAAGAAGCAGGTCAACTACTCGCCAGAGTCCCTGGCCGGCGTTGGCCATCTGCTGGAAATCAAGCTCAAGGAATTCGGCGTCGAAGTCTCGGTGGACTCGATCCACCCGGGCCCGGTGATTACCCGTTACGAAATCCAGCCGGCCGCTGGCGTCAAGGTCAGCCGCATCGCCAACCTGGCCAAGGACCTGGCCCGCTCCCTGGCCGTGACCAGCGTGCGTGTGGTTGAAGTGATCCCCGGCAAGACCACCGTCGGTATCGAGATCCCCAACGAAGACCGGCAGATCGTGCGTTTCTCCGAGGTGCTGTCGTCGCCGCAATACGACGAAGCCAAATCGCCGGTGACCATGGCCCTGGGGCACGACATCGGCGGCAAGCCGGTGATCACCGACCTTGCGAAGATGCCGCACTTGCTGGTGGCCGGTACCACCGGTTCCGGTAAGTCGGTGGGCGTTAACGCCATGATCCTGTCGATCCTGTTCAAGTCGGGCCCGGAAGACGCCAAGCTGATCATGATCGACCCGAAAATGCTCGAGCTGTCGATCTACGAAGGCATTCCGCACCTGCTCTGCCCGGTGGTCACCGACATGAAGGACGCCGCCAATGCCCTGCGCTGGAGCGTGGCCGAGATGGAGCGGCGCTACAAGCTGATGGCGGCCATGGGCGTGCGTAACCTGGCCGGCTTCAACCGCAAGGTCAAGGACGCCGAAGAGGCCGGCGAGCCGATCTACGACCCGATGTTCAAGCGCGAAAGCATGGACGACGTGCCGCCGCTGCTGAAAACCCTGCCGACCATCGTGGTGATCGTCGACGAGTTCGCCGACATGATGATGATCGTCGGCAAGAAGGTCGAAGAACTGATTGCCCGTATCGCCCAGAAGGCCCGTGCTGCCGGTATCCACCTGATTCTCGCCACCCAGCGGCCGTCGGTGGATGTGATTACCGGCCTGATCAAGGCCAACATCCCGACGCGGATGGCCTTCCAGGTCTCGAGCAAGATCGACTCGCGGACCATCATCGACCAGGGCGGCGCTGAACAGCTGCTCGGCCACGGTGACATGCTCTACATGCCGCCAGGCACCAGCCTGCCGATCCGTGTGCACGGCGCCTTCGTTTCCGATGACGAGGTCCATCGCGTAGTCGAGGCCTGGAAGCTGCGCGGCGCCCCGGACTACAACGACGACATCCTTAGCGGCGTCGAAGAGGCCGGCAGCGGCTTTGACGGCGGCGGTGGTGGCGGTGACGGCGATGACGCCGAGACCGATGCGCTCTACGATGAAGCCGTGCAGTTCGTGCTGGAAAGCCGCCGTGCGTCCATCTCCGCCGTACAGCGCAAGCTGAAGATCGGCTACAACCGCGCCGCGCGGATGATCGAGGCGATGGAAATGGCCGGTGTGGTCACCGCCATGAACACCAACGGTTCGCGCGAAGTGATTGCCCCCGGGCCGTCCCGCGACTGATGATCCAACCCGCTGGCGGCCAGTGACGGCCGCCGGCCCCTTCATACTGCAACGAGGATTTCCATGCGCCTGATTCGCATGCTGTTGGTTTCCGCTATGGCCCTGTCCAGCGCTTCGGCAATTGCCGCCGAGGCCGATGCCGCGCGCCTGACCCAGTTGCTGGACAAATCCAGGACCATCAGCGCCAATTTCTCCCAGCTGACCCTCGATGGCACCGGCACCCAGTTGCAGGAAACCACAGGGCAGATGGCCGTGCAGCGTCCGGGCCTGTTCTACTGGCACACCGACGCACCAGCCGAGCAAGTGGTGGTGTCGGACGGCAAGAACGTCACCCTGTGGGACCCGGACCTGGAACAGGCTACCATCAAGAAACTCGACCAGCGCCTGACCGAAACCCCGGCACTGTTGCTGTCTGGTGACGTATCGAAGATCAGCCAGAGCTTCGACATCACCTCCAAGGAGCAGGGCGAGGTCATGGATTTCGTGCTCAAGCCGAAAACCAAGGACACCCTGTTCGACTCCCTGCGCCTGTCGTTCCGTCGCGGCCTGGTCAATGACATGCAACTGATCGACAGCGTCGGCCAGCGCACCAACATCCTGTTCACCGCGGTCAAGGCCAACGAGGCGATCCCGGCGAGCAAGTTCAAGTTCGATATCCCCAAAGGTGCGGATGTCATCTCCGAGTAAGAGGTAGTAGCGCCGCCCATGGACCTGTTTCGTAGCGACCCCGTAGCCCAGCCCCTGGCCGCGCGCCTGCGCCCGGCCAACCTGGACGAGTACGTTGGCCAGGAGCACCTGCTGGCCCGCGGCAAACCGCTGCGCGAGGCACTGGAAGCGGGCGCGCTGCACTCGATGATCTTCTGGGGCCCGCCCGGGGTCGGCAAGACCACCCTGGCGCGGCTGCTGGCGCAGTTCTGCGATGCTCACTTCGAGACCGTCTCGGCGGTCCTGGCCGGGGTCAAGGAGATCCGCCACGCGGTGGACATCGCCAAGCAGCAGGCCGGGCAGTACGGGCGGCGGACGATTCTGTTCGTCGACGAGGTACACCGCTTCAACAAGTCCCAGCAGGACGCCTTTTTGCCGTACGTGGAAGACGGCACGCTGATTTTCATCGGCGCCACCACCGAGAACCCTTCGTTCGAGCTCAACAACGCGCTGCTGTCGCGGGCGCGGGTCTATGTGCTGAAAAGCCTCGACGAAGCCGCGCTGCGCAAGCTGGTCAATCGCGCCCTGAGCGAAGAACGCGGCCTGGGCAAGCGCCAGTTGCGCGTTGGCGACGAAGCCTTCCAGATGCTCATGGCCGCCGCCGATGGCGATGGCCGGCGCATGCTCAACTTCCTCGAGAACGCCTCGGACCTGGCAGAGGACGGTGGCGAAATCGGCGTCGAGTTGCTGCAGAGCCTGCTCGGCGACAGCCGCCGGCGTTTCGACAAGGGCGGCGAGGCCTTCTACGACCAGATCTCGGCGCTGCACAAGTCGGTGCGCGGCTCCAACCCCGATGGCGCCTTGTACTGGTTTGCGCGCATGCTCGATGGCGGCTGCGACCCGCTGTACATCGCCCGGCGCGTGGTGCGCATGGCCAGCGAAGACATCGGCAACGCCGACCCCCGCGCCCTGAGCCTGTGCCTGGCGGCCTGGGAAGTGCAGGAGCGCCTGGGCAGCCCCGAAGGCGAGTTGGCGGTGGCCCAGGCCATTACTTACCTGGCCTGCGCACCGAAGAGCAACGCGGTGTACATGGGCTTCAAGTCCGCCCTGCGCGAGGCCGGCGAGCACGGTTCGCTGGAAGTACCGCTGCACCTGCGCAACGCTCCGACCAAGCTGATGAAGCAACTGGGCTACGGTGACGAATACCGCTACGCCCACGACGAGCCGGATGCCTATGCTGCTGGTGAAGACTACTTCCCCGACAACCTTGAGCCGCGCCAGTACTACCAACCGGTGCCGCGTGGCCTGGAGCTGAAGATCGGCGAGAAGCTCAAGCACCTGGCCGAACTCGACCGCAACAGCCCGCGGCAGCGGAGAAAACCATGATTGCCGTGATCGCCGCAGTCAGCGCCGGGGGCATCGTTGGCACCTTGATGCGCTTTGCCACCGCCAATTGGGTCAACGCGCACTGGCCACGCCACTTCTATCTCGGTACGCTGGCGGTCA
>NZ_JH650787.1:0-22574 GCF_000259195.1 Pseudomonas donghuensis | reverse complement strand
GCCCCCGCCAATTGGGTCAACGCGCACTGGCCACGCCACTTCTATCTCGGTACGCTGGCGGTCAATCTGATTGGCTGCCTGCTGATCGGCTTGCTCTACGGGCTGTTTCTGCATCGCCCGCTGGTGCCGGTCGAGCTGCGCGCGGGCCTGATCGTCGGGTTTCTCGGCGGTCTTACGACTTTTTCATCCTTTTCACTGGATACCGTGCGCCTGCTTGAAAGCGGGCAGGCGCCGCTGGCCTTCGGTTATGCCGGGATCAGCGTATTTGGCGGGCTGCTCGCAACCTGGGCCGGCCTGTCTTTGACCAAATTCTGAACCAACGAGAGAACGATATGCTCGATTCCAAACTGTTACGCGGCCAACTTCAGGAAGTGGCGGACCGCCTGGCCTCCCGTGGCTTCAGCCTGGATGTCGCGCGCATCGAGGCACTGGAAGAACGCCGCAAGGTGGTGCAGACCCGTACTGAACAACTGCAGGCCGAGCGTAACGCCCGTTCCAAATCCATCGGCCAGGCCAAGGCCAAGGGCGAAGACATCGCCCCGCTGATGGCTGACGTCGAGCGCATGGCGGGCGAGCTTGCCAGTGGCAAGGTCGAGCTGGACGGCATCCAGGCCGAACTGGATGGCATCCTCCTGGGCATTCCCAACCTGCCGGACGAAAGCGTGCCGGTCGGCGCCGATGAAGAGCACAACGTCGAAGTCCGTCGTTGGGGCACCCCGCGCGCCTTCGACTTCGAGATCAAGGACCACGTGGCCCTCGGCGAGCTGAGCGGCGGCCTGGATTTTGAAACCGCCGCCAAGCTGTCGGGCGCCCGTTTCGCCCTGCTGCGCGGCCCGATCGCCCGTCTGCACCGCGCCCTGGCGCAGTTCATGATCAACCTGCACACCAGCGAGCACGGCTACGAAGAAGCCTACACCCCGTACCTGGTCCAGGCCCCGGCGCTGCAAGGCACCGGCCAGCTGCCCAAGTTCGAGGAAGACCTGTTCAAGATCAGCCGCGACGGCGAAGCCGACTTCTACCTGATCCCGACCGCCGAAGTGTCGCTGACCAACATCGTTGCCGGCGAGATCCTCGACGCCAAGCAACTGCCGATCAAGTTTGTCGCCCATACCCCGTGCTTCCGTAGCGAAGCCGGTGCTTCGGGTCGCGACACCCGCGGCATGATCCGCCAGCACCAGTTCGACAAGGTCGAGATGGTGCAGATCGTCGAGCCGGGCAAATCCATGCAAGCCCTGGAAGGCCTGACCGCCAACGCCGAGCGCGTCCTGCAAGCCCTGGAGCTGCCGTACCGGGTGCTGGCGCTGTGCACCGGCGACATGGGCTTCAGCGCGGTGAAAACCTACGACCTGGAAGTCTGGGTGCCGAGCCAGGACAAGTACCGCGAAATCTCCTCGTGCTCCAACTGCGGCGACTTCCAGGCCCGCCGTATGCAAGCGCGCTGGCGCAACCCGGAAACCGGCAAGCCGGAGCTGGTACACACCCTCAACGGATCGGGCCTGGCAGTCGGGCGTACCCTGGTGGCGGTGCTGGAGAACTACCAGCAGGCCGACGGTTCGATCCGCGTGCCGGAAGTGCTCAAGCCGTACATGGGTGGCCTGGAGGTCATCGGTTAAATGGAATTCCTGCCGCTGTTCCACAAACTGCGCGGCAGCCGTGTGCTGATCGTCGGTGGAGGCGAAATTGCCCTGCGCAAATCGCGTCTGCTGGCTGATGCCGGGGCTGTGCTGCGGGTGGTGGCGCCCGAGATCGAAGCGCAACTGGCCGAGCTTGCCCGGCACAGCGGTGGTGAAATCCTCAGTCGTGGTTACCAGCCAGGCGACCTCGACGGCTGCCAGCTGATCATTGCCGCCACCGACGACCAGGCGCTCAACGCCCAGGTCTCGGCGGACGCCCACCAGCGCTGCGTGCCGGTCAATGTGGTCGACGCGCCGGCGTTGTGTTCGGTGATCTTCCCGGCCATCGTCGACCGCTCGCCGCTGGTGGTGGCGGTGTCCAGCGGCGGCGATGCGCCGGTGCTGGCGCGGCTGATCCGGGCCAAGCTGGAAACCTGGATTCCCGCCGCCTACGGCGAACTGGCCGGCCTTGGCGCGCGCTTTCGGCACAAGGTCAAGGCGCTGTACCCGGACGTCAATCAGCGTCGTGGCTTCTGGGAAGATGTCTTCCAGGGTCCGATCGCCGAGCGGCAACTGGCCGGGCAGGGCGCTGAAGCCGAGCGTCTGCTGCAAGCCAAGATCGACGGTGCCACCTACCAGGCGCCGGGCGAGGTGTATCTGGTCGGCGCCGGCCCCGGTGACCCGGACCTGTTGACCTTCCGCGCCTTGCGCCTGATGCAGCAGGCCGATGTGGTGCTCTATGATCGCCTGGTTGCCCCGGCGATCATCGAACTGTGCCGCCGTGACGCCGAACGTATCTACGTCGGCAAGCGCCGCGCCGACCACGCCGTGCCGCAAGCGCAGATCAACCAGCAATTGGTCGACCTGGCGCGCCAAGGCAAGCGTGTGTTGCGGCTCAAAGGTGGCGATCCGTTCATCTTTGGCCGTGGCGGCGAAGAGATCGAAGAGCTGGCGGCCCAGGGCATTCCGTTCCAGGTGGTGCCGGGGATTACCGCGGCCAGTGGCTGCTCGGCCTATGCCGGCATCCCGCTGACCCACCGCGACTATGCCCAGTCGGTGCGTTTCGTCACCGGTCACCTCAAGGACGGTACCAGCGACCTGCCCTGGCATGACCTAGTGGCGCCGGCACAGACCCTGGTGTTCTACATGGGCCTGGTTGGCTTGCCGACCATCTGTGCCGAGTTGATTCGTCACGGGCGGGCGGCGGATACCCCGGCGGCACTGGTACAGCAGGGCACCACGCCGAATCAGCGGGTGTTCACCGGCACCTTGGCCGACTTGCCCAAGCTTGTGGCCGAGCATGAAGTGCATGCGCCGACCCTGGTGATCGTCGGTGAGGTGGTGCAGCTTCGCGAGAAGCTGGCCTGGTTCGAAGGCGCCCAGCCTTGAAATCATCGCGGGTCAAGCCCGCTCCCACAGGTACTGTATGCACTGCACCTGTGGGAGCGGGCTTGACCCGCGATGAATCCACCCCTATTCCCCTGCCTTGCGCCAAATCCCCCGCCCCAACAACCGCTCCCGGTCATGCCCCTGGGCAAAATCCTGCAACGGCCCTTTGGGCACGATCCCGTTCGGGTTAATGGTCTTGTGGCTCATGTAGTAATGCTTCTGGATATGCTCGAAATTCACCGTCTCGGCGATCCCCGGCCACTGATACAGCTCCCGTAGCCAGTTCGACAGGTTCGGGTAGTCGGCAATGCGCCGCAGGTTGCACTTGAAGTGCCCGTGGTACACCGCATCAAAGCGAATCAACGTGGTAAACAGCCGCCAGTCGGCCTCGGTCAAGTACTCTCCGGCCAGGTAGCGCTGGGTGGCGAGCAACCGCTCCAGATGATCCAGTTCGGCAAACACGTCATCGAAGGCCTGCTCATAGGCCGCCTGCGAAGTGGCAAAGCCTGCGCGGTACACGCCATTGTTCACCGCGGGATAAATCCGTTCGTTAAGCGCCTCAATCTGCCCGCGCAGCGCTTCGGGGTACAGGTCCAGGCGATTGCCAGTCAGCTCGTCGAACGCCGAGTTGAAGATGCGAATGATCTCGGCCGACTCGTTGTTGACGATGCGCTGCTCTTGTTTGTCCCACAACACCGGCACTGTGACCCGGCCGCTGTAGTGCGGGTCGTCGCGGGTATAGCGCTGGTGCAGCAAGTCCAGGTGCTCGAGTGTGTCGCCGGTCGAGCCTTTGCTCTGGTCGAAGGTCCAGCCATGTTCGCCCATCAGCCAGCTGACCACCGACACATCGATCAGGCCCTCAAGGCCCTTGAGCTTGCGAAAGATCAGGGTGCGGTGGGCCCAGGGGCAGGCCAGCGATACATACAGGTGGTAGCGCCCGGCTTGCGCGGCGGGCAGGGCGTTGCGCCGCTGTGCGCTTTCGCGCTGAAAGGTGCCGTCCTTGCTGCTTTCATACCACTGGTCGTGCCAGCGTCCGTCGATCAACAGGCCCATGCTGAGCTCCTTGGCGATTCGTTCTGATATAGAACCCAGTGTACGGACCTGGGTTCGAACGAATAGCGCAAAGTCCGGGCCTGTTTGATCGATCTATTCGATCAGTGGCGCTGGTCCCAATAGCGCTGGGCCTGGGCGAAGGCCTCTTCACGGCCTTGGCCGAGGCCGCGCAAGGCCAGGGCCATGGTCGCCACCACGGCCAGTTCGCCATAGCTGTTCTGTTCATCGCCGCGCCATACGGCCAATAGTTGCTCGGGCTCAAGGCTTGCCGGTTTGACATGGCGCTGGGCGGCCAGGGCCGGCCATTCTTCATCCCAGTCGAGGCCATTGGCGGTGCCATACAGGTGGCTGCTGGTGTCCGGGTTGATCTCGATCTCGCCGCCATCGCCCTTGACCACGATCGTCGTATCGCCGAGCAGCCGGCTGGCTTCGCGGTGCACTGCCTGGTAGCCAGGGTGGAAGATGCTCTGCAGGCCGCAGCGGGCATTCAGCGGGTTGAGCACCCGGGCCAGGGAATGAATTGGCGAACGCAGGCCCAGGGTGTTGCGCAGGTCGATCATCCGTTGCAGGCGCGGTGCCCAGTCCTGCAGCGGGATAAAGGCCAGCTGGTGAGTGTCGAGCGCCTCCGACACCGCATGCCAGTCCCGGCACAGCGGAATCTGCAGCAGTTCCAGCACCTGTTCGGTGTACAGCCGCCCGGCCGTGTGGGCGCCGCCGCCGTGCAGGAGGATGCGCACGCCATTGGCGGCCAGGCACTTGGCAGCCAGCAGGTACCAGGGCAGGTGGCGCTTTTTGCCGGCGTAGCTTGGCCAGTCCAGGTCGACCCGGATGGCGGGGGTTTGCAGGCGCTGACGCAGGGCCTCGGTGAAGCCGGCCAACTCGTCGGGGCTTTCTTCCTTGTGGCGCAGCAGCATCAGGAAGGCGCCAAGCTGGGTTTCCTCGACCTTGCCATCGAGCAGCATGCCCATGGCTTCGCGGGCTTCCTCGCGGCTCAGGCCACGGGCACCGCGCTTGCCTTTGCCAAGGATGCGCACGAATTGGGCAAACGGGTGTTCGGCCGGGGTTTCGGTGATCAGCGGGCTGTGGTCGGTCATATGCAATTGGTCGGCTTCGGCAGGCCCGCAAGTTTCGCGGCGAGTTTGGCAGGGGTGCCCTTGAACAGGCGGTTCAGGTGCAGGCTGTTGCCTTTGTCCGCGCCCAGCTTGAGCGCGGTGTACTTGATCAGCGGACGGGTGGCCGGCGACAGCTCGAACTCCTGGTAGAAGTCACGCAGCAGCGCCAGCACTTCCCAGTGTTCCGCGGTCAGTTCCAGGTCTTCATGGGCGGCGAGGGCGGTGGCCACTTCTTCGGACCAGTCGCTCAGTTCGACCAGGTAGCCGTCTTTATCCAGGGCGATGCTGCGCTCGCCGACAGTCAGGGTACTCATAGCCAGCTGTTGACCTTGTCATAGTGCAGCGACAACGCGACGAAGGCCGGGTAGTCGACGGCCTTGCCCAGGTCGCTGATGGCAATGGCGCGGGCCTGCAGGTCTTCGTCCAGGGCGAACAGGCGTCCGTCCAGTTGGCTGGCCTGCAGCGTGCGCAGCGGCTCGCTGCCCGGTTGCAGGGCATACACTGCATCGCCGCACAGCAGCAGGCCATCGGCGCTGCCCAGCAGGCGCAGGCAACTGCTCAGGCGGTTGTCGCCAAACGGCGAGTGGCAAATCACGTGCAAGGTGCTCATCAGAGGGTCACCACCTGGTCGAAACGGTCGATCAACGCCGCCAGCGCAGCGTCATCCAGCACCTGCACCGGCAGGCTCAAGGTGTCGGCGGCAAGGCCACGCTCCTGCAGGCTGCTGCTGGCGGCGAACAGTTCCTCGACACCGAACATCGGCAATGCCTGCAGGTTGGCCGCGAGGTTCTTCTGCTGCAACTGGACCGGTTGCTGGCCGGGAGCGAGCTGGAACACGCCATCATCGAGAAACAGCATGCCCAGCGGCAGATCGAAGGCTCCGCCGGCCAGGGCGATATCCAGCGCTTCGCGGGCGGATGGCCCGGCCCATGGCGCCTGGCGGCTGATAATCAGCAAGGACTTGGCCATATCAATCGCCTCCAAAGCACATCAGCCGATCGGCGCCTTGCGCCGCTTCATGCAACTGGCCAAGCCCGGACAGCTCCCAGGGTGGCGGCAGGTTGGCTGCCGGGCGCTGGTAGCGCTGGGCTTCCTCGGCATTTAGTACACCGCGGCGCAGGGCGGCGGCGATGCACACCACGGCATCGAGCTGCTGCGCGCTGACAAACGCGCGCCACTCGGCGGGCAGGTCCAGTTCATCCTGGGGCGCCACGACATTGCCCGAGGCGCTGTGCACACCGTCCTGATAGAAAAACAGCCGGACAATCTCATGCCCGCCGGCGAGCGCCGCCTGGGCAAAACGCAGGGCGCGGCGCGAGGAGGGCGCATGGGCCGGAGAAAAAACCGCAATGGCGAACTTCATGGAAGGCTCTTTCAGCAAATCTGCGGGAATGATAAAGCAAAAAGCCCGCAGCAACATGCCGCGGGCTCTTCAGGGCTTACCTCGCCCCCTGTGGGAGCTGGCTTGCCAGCGATGGCTTCAACACTGTCTCAAGCCTTGTCTTTATGCTCCGGCAAGAACCAGTTCAGCACCAGGGCACAAATCCCCCCGGTCGCCACCCCCGACTCCAGCACATTGCGCAGTGCCGACGGCATATGCGCGAGGAACTCCGGCACCTGCGCCACCCCCAGGCCCAGCGCCAGCGACACGGCAATGATCAGCAGCGCACGACGATCCAGGCTGATGCTGGCCAGGATATTGATCCCCGAAGCCGCCACCGCGCCGAACATCACCATCGCCGCGCCACCGAGCACCGGTTCCGGCACCGCCTGGATCACCCCGGCCACGCTCGGGAACAGGCCAAGGATCACCAGCATTGCCGCAATCCACACACCGATATGGCGGCTGGCAATGCCGGTCAGCTGAATCACGCCATTATTCTGGGCAAAGATCGAACTCGGGAAGGTATTGAACACCCCGGCCAGCAGCGAGTTGGCGCCGTTGACCAGCACGCCGCCCTTGATCCGCTGCATCCACAGCGGGCCTTCCACCGGCTGGCGCGAGACCTTGCTGGTGGCGGTCACATCACCAATGGCTTCCAGCGAGGTCACCAAGTAGATCACCAGCATCGGAATGAACAGCGCCCAGGAGAAACCCAGGCCGAAATGCAGCGGCACCGGCACCTGGAACAGCGCCGCTTCGTGCATGCCGGTGAAGTTCAGGCGGCCCAGGTAACCGGCCAGGGCGTAACCCACTGCCAGGGCGATGACAATGGCGCAGCTGCGCATCCACACCACCGGAATACGGTTGAGTATCACGATGATCGCCAGCACCACGCCCGACAACAGCAGGTTCTCGCCATTGGCGAAAGTGCCATTACTCATCGCCGCAAAGCCGCCGCCCATGCTGATCAGGCCGACCTTGATCAGGGTCAGGCCGATCATCAACACGACGATACCGGTCACCAGCGGGGTGATCAGGCGTTTGACGAACGGCAGAATGCGCGAAATACCCATCTCCACGAACGAACCGGCAATCACCACGCCAAAAATCGCCGCCATCACGCCCTCAACCGGCGTGCCTTGCTTGACCATCAGCGCGCCACCGGCGATCAACGGCCCGACAAAGTTGAAGCTGGTGCCCTGGACAATCAAAAGCCCGGCGCCAAACGGCCCGAAGCGACGGCATTGCACGAAGGTGGCGATCCCGGAGATCACCAACGACATCGACACGATCAGGTTGGTATCGCGGGCCGAAACCCCCAGCGCCTGGCAGATCAGCAGGCCAGGCGTGACGATCGGCACAATGATCGCCAGCAGATGCTGCAGTGCCGCCAGCATCGCAATCAACGGCCGCGGCCGGTCTTCAAGGCCGAGGACCAGTTCATTGGCCTGTGCGGCTGTGCCAGGTCCTTGCTCGATTGAACTCATGGGAGTGCTGCCCCGGAAGAAAAAAGGAGCGCATTCTACGGGCCCGCACCCGATTCCGGTAGTGCCTTGAGGTTGACACCTATCCCTGTGGGAGCTGGCTTTGCCAGCGATGCAAGGCAAAGCCTTGCCAAACCCCACCCACAAAAAAGCCCGCCGAAGCGGGCTTTCTCTCAACGCATCACACCAGCAATCAATCAGTCATCCCGACCCATCAGGCCGAACAGTTGCAGCAGGCTGACGAACAGGTTGTAGATCGACACATACAGACTGATGGTCGCCATGATGTAGTTGCGTTCGCCACCGTGAATGATCGCGCTGGTCTGGAACAGGATGCACACCGACGAGAACAGCACGAAGCCGGCGCTGATCGCCAACTGCAGGCCGCTGATCTGGAAGAACAGGCTGGCCAGCACCGCACCCATCAACACGAAGAAACCGGCGGTGATGAAACCACCGAGGAAGCTCATGTCCTTGCGGGTAATCAGCACATAGGCCGACAGACCACCGAACACCAGGGCCGTCATGGCAAACGCCGAACTGACCACCTCGGCGCCACCGGCCATGCCCAGGTAGCGGTTGAGGATAGGGCCGAGCAAAAAGCCCATGAAACCGGTGAGGGCGAAGGTGGAGACCAGGCCCCAGACCGAATCACGCAGCTTGTTGGTGAGGAAGAACAGGCCATAGAAGCCGATCAGCACCACGAAAATGTTCGGGTAGCCAACGCGCATCTGCTGCGCCACGTAGGCCATGATGCCACTGAAGGCGAGGGTGATAGCCAGCAACCCGTATGTGTTACGCAGGACGCGGCTGGCCTCCTGCTGCTCGACCTGCTGGCCGTGATTGACGGCGTAATCCTGTTCGCGCATGGCGACACTCCTGTGGGTTTGAAACGTTCAGATGCAAAGATCATAACAGAGCCGCGCAAAGCAGCCACATAGAGAGTTTGACAGCTTGTTTCATTTCGGTATTATGGCGCCCGCAATACGAGGAAGCGTGGCCGAGTGGTTTAAGGCAACGGTCTTGAAAACCGTCGATGGGCAACTATCCTAGAGTTCGAATCTCTACGCTTCCGCCATATAAGGTCTTGTATTCAAAGGTTTTTTTCAGATCGAGGACTCCGAAAGGGAGCGATTTGGGAACACTTTGGGAATGACAAGCAAAAGAAAGGGGCCCTGCGGCCCCTTTTTTGTTGTCTTCAGTTCAGTCTGAGCGCCTGGTTCAACAGGCCTACTACATCCGGGCCGTCCTTGCTGATCCACTTCGCGTAGTGCCTGAAGATCATCACGGTGGACGTATGGCCCATCTGGTCGGCGATCCACTCCGGTGTGGCCAATCCGCTGCTCAGCATCTGGCTGGCGAATGTGTGCCGGCAGGTGTTCGGGCCCCGCTGACGCACGCCGGCGCTTTTCAGGTGATAGATCCACCAGCCGTGGCGCAGCGCGTCTGAAGTCTTGTACGGCTCACCGGTGGCCGAGTTGTGAAACACGAATCGCACCTGCTGCACCTTCTTTGTCCGGTTGTCCCGGCCCGTGACCTCTATTTGCTCAGCCCCCAGGTTCTGGGTGTGGCGTGCTTGGGCCTGTAGCGCTCGCAGCGCAGGAGCCAAGAGCTTCACCTTGCGTGTCGATCGGCGCGTCTTCGTAACCTTGTACTGGCCACTTACCCGGGCGCGACGGAACAGCACCGTGCCTGCTTCAAGGTCGACGTCCTCCCACGCCAGGGCCATGGCTTCGCTAACCCGTGGGCCGCTCCAGATCATGAACGCGGTCAGATTGATCTCTTGCTGTCGGCTGGTTTCGGTACCGAGGATCGCGTCGATCTCTTCACGGGTGAACGGATCGGGGTCGTCAGCGTCCGGCAGGGTGATGCTGATGCCATCGGTAGGGTCGTGGGCTGTGCGGTTACGGGTGCGGTACAACCGGAAAATCTGCCGCAGGTGGCCGACAATCTCGCGCACGGTCTTGTTGTGCAGCTCCGGCATCAGGGTGTTCTGCACCCAGCCCTGAATGTCCAGGTGGTCAATCTGGTCGGCCTGAAGCGCGCCCCAGCGTGGCCGAATGTGCTTTTCCGCCCGACTGCGGTACATGGCGAAGCCGCTGGCCGCCATCTGATTGCGCTTGATATCGAGCCAGAGGTCGATGAAATGCCCCAGAGTGTTGGTCTGAACCCTGGGGGAATCGGGAAAATGCCGGGCATAGCTGAAGGTGCCGGCCTGGATCTCATAGTTGATGATGCCGACCAGGCGCTCGGCATTGGCCACGCTCGCGGGTGAGGCGTCACCGGGTATGGTCTCCCGGCACAGCTCGCCCTGGTAACGGAAATACACGCGGACATGGTTGCCGCGTACTTCGACTCCATCTGCCATTGTTTTGTCACTCAAACAAAGGAACGGCCCAGTGTATGGGCCGTGTGAAGGAATGGCCCGTCGCCGGGCCTAGAAGATGGGAGCGTAGATTCTTGCTACGCGTGGCCAGGGTGTTCGAAGCGCGAACATCCGTATGCCAGGTCATCCCCAACCACTTTCTGGAGTAGAGAAGGTGCCAGTCCGAGTTTATGCGCCAGTGCCTCAGCTGCTTGCGCTGGGCCTGCGGTGCAGCTCGCGTTCAGGGTGTGACCTTTGGCCTTGGCGATATAGGTACCGAGGCCCTGGCGAACGTTGATAATGACCTTTTCATCGGGCATAGCGGCGGGCTCCTAGGGCTTTCTTGGCGGCGACATTGTCCATGTAGCTTGCCCATTCGGCGTTTTTGCGCTGCTGGCGGATCTGACTGCAGCGTTGGTGATTGCGGGCGGATCGCGCTTTGCCACAGACATCGCAGATGCAGGGAAGGTCGAGGTTGTGAGTCGCCAGGCGAGGGCGGGCCTGAGTCGTAGCCTTATCCATGATCAACGATCTCCCATCAGGGCGCGGGTCAGGGCGTTCGGCTGTCCAGCCGGCGTAAGCTTTTTCAGTGGCTGCACGCTGTAGCGGCCATTGCCGCCCCGGACGGTTGCAACCTGGCCATCGATCTCGATGATCTTCCCGGTGCGGGCACTGAGGCGGTAGCCGCGGCCCTCTGCGCGCATGGCTACCGGCGTCGCGCTCCAGCAGGTGGATCTGGTCGTAGGTTAACGGCCGGCTACCGGAGTTCTCATAGACATGGTTGTCGAACCGCTTGAGCTCATAGCCGAGGCGAGCGGCTGCACATTCGCGGCCACCAGGGAAAGCGCAGACCACCGCACTGACCACCTGGCGCAGGGTTTCTAGAACTGGACGCTTCATGTTCTGGTTTCCTCCATGAGCCAGGGACCTTAGGTTGTAGGTGAGCTTTCTTTGATGCCGAGCAGCACGGCCGCACGGTGTGATTCGCCTCGCAGACACTTCTTCTGCCGGTTGAGCACGGCGTAAACCGTGGAAGGGGTGAGGTCGTGCATTTCCGCCCATTCCTTGGCCGACAGCCCTTGGCTGGCCAACCGTTGGCGCGCTTGCTTGCACGCTTGCTCGCTGGGGTAGGTGTTGTGCATAGTTCCGTTTCGTGTGATTTCGTGTGATGACAGGGGAAGATTATTCAACATACGTTGAATAGTCAACTCCTTAAGGGGTCGTTTTGTTGAATATTGGCGAAAGGCTAAGAGAGGAGCGCGCCCGACTGGGGTTCAACCAGGCGGAATTTGCCGCTTTTGCTGGGGTAGCCAAGACCTCCCAGTTCAATTACGAGAAGGGCGAACGCAGTCCGGACGCCGCGTACCTTGCAGCGGTAGCTGTAAAGGGAGTTGATGTGTTGTACGTGGTCACGGGAGAGCGCAAGGCGATCCCGGCTTCCTGTCTGACTCCAGAAGCGAAGGAGTTTTTTGAGGTGTATCAGCAGGTGAGCGAATCTGATCGAGAGGTGTTGTTCCGTACAGCACAGGCTTTTGCCAAGGCTCGAGAGTCCGAATAGATCGCAACTCAGCTTGAACGCTTGGCGCGTCAGGCTGAGCAATGGAAGAAAGGCGTGGGCCATGGTGGCCGGCGAATTGTCGAGGACGATGTGAATGGATGGTGTTGTTGCAATAGTTGCCATGGCGGTATTCGTCGGCGTCTGGTGGTGGCTAGTCAAGCAGATGCGCAAGAGCGGCAGAGGCTTCCTGGTGCGTCACTTGTTGGGATGTCTAGGCGGTTGGATGGCCGGCCTCCTGGTAGGCGGGGCCGCTGTGTCTTTGGGCATCATCGAAGCCAAACCTAAAGAGGCGGTGCAGAGCGCTCAGACGGCCAAGCCCTCGATCAAATACACAATCGTCAAAGACGAATACCGAGAGGGGCGGCCGCGTAAAGTTGAAGTCATGTTGACGCGTCGGCTGACCGACGCCGAGCTGGCTGACGTGGCCAAGACCATCCGCAACGAATCTGATGCCAAGGCTGAAAAGACCTTTATCGGTTTCCGGATCGAAGGTCAGACCTACAGTAGCTACTGGGCAAATGTCAGCTTTGACCCTGATTATCAAAGTACCGTGATCGGTCTGAGCGCTTCCGATTATCAAGCCCTCACTGCAATGGACCTTTCGGGTTACACCGAGCAGGTTGGTAGCTGGCTGCGCGACGGTGCGCTAGGTCATGTGATGGTTCTTTACAAAAAAGACGGCAACTACTTCATTGATTCCGTGTTCGCGAGTGGTGGACGAAATACCGAAAGCTACGCCGCCAAATCCACACCTGAAGGCGGTATACGTCTTGAGACCCCTGATAACAAATTTGGCGAGTACTACATCCTCAAGCAGGACGGCACGCTGGAGGGGTGGGGGGAAAATGGGAAGTACATGGCGCTTCCGCCGTTTCGAGCTTGAGCAACGTCTGAGGGTAAGCAGGTAACGGCCTCACCGGGCAGCTGGAAAACTCTAGCGGTCGAACCAGAGTGATCCGAGGGTGACTTCGGACTTGCAGTTTCAAAAGTGTGCGTAGGTTAGGGGGTGGCCACTCGGGGCTTCCCTCGCCGACGCGCACTGCTGGAAAATTGGAAGGCAGACGAATAGCGCCTTATGAAGTAGTGAGGTTAGGGAATTCCTGAGTGCATCGGGTCGTGTCATTGACATCAGCGCCCGTCACATGGAAATGGAGTACCTATGATGGAAAACCTTACTCAGTTAGAGCGTCATTTCTTGGAACTACTACGCACTTTAAGTGACAAGCAGCGAAAAGATGTCATAAGGATCTTGGAGGCGCTTCGGAAGTCTACGGAGTAAATGGAAAAGTAGGGTCCCGGTGTGATGCCGGGTTTTAAATTGGTCGGAAATGTAGATAGTATGAAGGCGCATAAGAAAGAAACACCAAAGCATAAGCACTTGGCAAGGACTTTTTTATTTTGGGTGGCTTTTTTAGGCCCGCTAGTGGTGGGTGGCGTATTAGGTGTTTTTATTGGGAACGCTACTCCCGTCGGTGAATTGTGTTTCAAATCAGAGTGTGTTCAGTTTTTTTTTGATACGTTTAAGTTTCCAGTGGCAATAATGAGTTTGTCTTTACCGTTGGTCGCAATGGTTGCTGCAATCCATCGGTCAATGGAAGCTGCTACTCAAATTGATGTTGCGTTAAAGCAATATGGGGAGGCTATAGCCAATAATCGATTTGGTAATTATTTGAAACACAGGGAGGGCTTTGAGAAGTTAATAGATGGCTACTGTTCTAAGCGACATCATAATAATGGGTGCAAGACATATGTGAATGTGTCCGATTTTTATGCGGACATGTTTCCTGATGCTTCGTTTGGTAATGTTGATTGGAATGGTCACTATAATAAGGATCGATTTGAGGATGTGGTCGAGGTGGCTGAAGTTCTGATGCATCAGCTCGAAGGGCCGATCGAGGATTGCGATGCCATTCAGTTTGTATGCTCTCTAGGGGCGCTCCTTAGTTCTTTCAATATAAATTATTCGCTAGCCCGTATTGTTGCTGTAAACGCCGACAAAGGTCCTCCGTTGAACTTTGTGATCCCGGCGCTGGACAGCGATAGTCAATCCGTTTTTCATGCGATTAGAGATGCTATTGGTATTTTTGTGTTGCTTAGAAGTTATCTTGGTATAAAGGGTGGGAGGGATTTTCCAATTAGTGACAAGTTTTCTCGTGTTAGGACTTTGCTTGAAAATGCGGGCGATAAATTCTCAGTACTACGTCCAGCATAATTTGTCATTGTTTTCCCATTGCCCTCTTCCACTCCCGGTCCACTGCACGTTTCGCACTGCCCTTGCTTGCGTAGAGGTGCGTAAGCCGCTGAGGGTTGGTCTGGTCTCCGGCTGTGACAGTCTTTTGCTTGCCCGTTTTCTCATCGCGGTAGGTGGCGGTAATGCCTGTGTAGTTTGTCTTTTTGTCGACCAGGTCTTCCACGCCGTCCTGGTCCGGCAACTTGGACTCCAGATCCATGCTGGAGGTGAAACTGTCTGAGGTGAAGCTGTGCCGCAGGTTGCCGCCCAGCCAGATGATGGCGCTGATCTCGGACTTGACTCCCACCAGGCTGTAAGTCTGGTCGGGCGTGAGTTCTGGCCGGCCTTTGGCCAGAGTGTAGCTCAGCGTGGCGGTACCGCGTTGCAGGCGGTTCCACTCGGCTCGGGCCGCCTGCAGTGCGCTGGCCTGGTCGGTGTAGCTATGCCGCAATTCCTTGAGGTTGTCGCCGGCGCCGGCGATGGCCTCTTTTTTTTCGGCGCTGTTGACCTGGTAGTAGTACGCCTTGACCCCGGTGTAGCTGTCGCGGTCGGCCTGCAGGAAGCGGTGTTGATCACCGTCCTCCCGGGTCAGTACAACGTGGGGTAGGGTGGCGCCACTGGCGGTGACGCTTTTGCCCGCGGGCATGAACAGCAGCCGGCCAGCCTTCACCGCTGATATCGCGTCGTGCTCCTTGCCCAGGCGGGTCAGCAGGTTGGCGTCGCTTTCGTTGGTCTGGTCCAGGTGCAGCAGCTCGATCGCGGCCAGTACTGGGCTGATCACCGGCGCCAGGCCATGGGCAGCAGCGATGGCGCCAATCACCGTTCCCAGGGTGGAGCTGTTCCAACTGCGTTCCTTTTTGACCTTGAGGCCGCCGCGCAGGTCTGCGCTGCGTGCGCGGATGCTGAGGGTGTCCGGGGCCCCGCTGTGCTCGGTTTCATCCACGGTATAGCTACCCTTGTCGATCAGCCCGGTATCGCTCCAGCCCAGCCACAGGCGCACTGTGGCGCCGCGTGGGGGGATGGCCAGCAGACCGTCGTGGTCGCTGAGGTTGATGTCGAGCTGGTCAGCCTCCATGCCCCGGTTGTCGGTCAGCTCGATGCTGACGAGGCGCTGCTCGACGGTGCCGGTAATGTCCTGGCCGTTGACCACCACACGGCAGACGGGACGTGGGTAGGCGGTCGCTTCACGGTAACGGCTGGCTGCGTCCTGGAGCAGATTATCCGCTTGTTCTAGGAGGGTCACAGGATAGCCCTCAGCAGGTTGCCGGCGGTACCGGACAAGGTGCCGAGCAAGTCGACGCGCCCATCATCGATGCGGGTGAGCTTGAGGGTGAACTCGATTCGCCGGGCAGCGCCGTCACGGAAGAACACTGTGGGGCGTCGCCAAAGTTGAAGCCCACAGCTGAGGTGAGGTTCTTGCTCATCGCGGCAACAGCATCCAGCGGGCCGCCCTGATTGCCCACCAACCCCTGCTCCAGGCCAGCCATGGTGAAACCACCCAACTCGGCAAAAACCCTGGAGGGGGAGTGGATGCCGAGCTTTTCCTTGAACCAACCGATAGTGGCTTCGCCGGCGCCGGTAATGGCGCCCTTGCATCCGGCTTCTGTGCAGAGAACGCGAGCACATCGGTGCCCAGGCTGGCGGGAGAGTCGGTAACTGCCAGACCAACGATGTAGGCCTCCAGGCCGCCACCGAGGCCCGCTTGGTGCAGCTGCTGCTCAAGGACCCCAAGTCCGGGACGGACTTCAAGGAAATTGACCTGCTCCACCGGCAACTGGAGCGGCAGGCTCGAATCCAGCGCTACCAGGACGGCGGTACCGAAACCGACCTCAACCCTGAGCTGGCCAAGCGCAACGCTGGGGAGAAGCGTAAACCCAAGCGCAACGACATCCCAGAGGAGCTGGTCGAGAAACTGGTCGAGGCGTTTCTTGATGGCTGCTTTGACTACCAGAAAGACTGGTACCGGGCGGGCAACCAGCGCACCCGCGCCATTCTCAAGAGCCGACAGATCGGTGCGACCTTCTACTTCGCCCGAGAAGCCTTGATCGATGCGCTGACCACTGGGCGCAACCAGATCTTCCTGTCGGCCAGTAAAGCGCAGGCGCATATCTTCAAGGCCTATATCCAGGCGTTCGCCCGGGACACGGTCGGGGTGGAGCTGACAGGTGACCCGATCATCTTGCCCAACGGCGCCGAGCTGCACTTCCTCGGTACCAACGCGCGGACCGCCCAGGGCTATCACGGCAACTTCTACTTCGACGAATTCTTCTGGACGTTCAAGTTCAACGAGCTGAACAAGGTCGCCTCGGGTATGGCGATGCAGAAACAATACCGGCGGACCTACTTCTCGACGCCCAGTTCAATGGCGCACGAGGCCTACACCTTCTGGACCGGGGAGCGGTTCAACAAGGGCAAGCCGAGTGCCCAGCACCTGAAGCTTGATGTCAGCCACGAAGCGCTGCAGCAGGGCAAGCTCTGCGACGACCGCATCTGGCGCCAGATCGTCACCATCCTAGACGCCGAAGAGCGGGGCTGCGACCTGTTTGACATCGATGAGCTGCGGCTTGAATACGATGCCGCGGCGTTCCAGAACCTGCTGATGTGTCAGTTCGTCGACGACGGGGCGAGCATCTTCCCGTTGAACATGCTGCAGCCGTGCATGGTGGACAGCTGGTCGATCTGGGAGGACTACAAGCCGTTTGCTGCCCGGCCATTCGCTGACCGCCAGGTATGGGTGGGGTATGACCCGGCCGAGAACGGCGACTCTGCGGGGCTTATCGTGGTGGCACCGCCGCTGGTACCGGGGGGCAAGTTTCGCGTGCTCGAGCGCCACCAGTTCCGGGGGATGGACTTCACCGCGCAGGCCGAGACGATCCGCCAGGTGACGAGCCGCTTCTGGGTCACCTATATCGGTATCGATACCACCGGCCTGGGCAGCGCGGTAGCCCAGCTGGTGCGACCGTTCTTCCCGGCCCTGCGGACGTTTTCCTATAACCCCGAGATCAAGGCACGCCTGGTGATGAAGGCGTGGGACGTGATCAGCAAAGGCCGGCTGGAGTTCGATGCCGGCTGGACAGACCTTGCCCAGTCCCTGATGGCCATTCGCAAGACAGTCACCCCTGGCGGACGGCAGTTCACTTTCGTCGCTGGGCGCAACGACAACACCGGCCAACCTGTACCTGGAGAAGCGCGACAACATGCTGCGCCAGGCCATCGGGCTGCAGCCGTGTCTGGCCAAGTACATGCGTCGAGGCAATGACCTGGTGACCTACTACCAGGTGCGCGGCTGGAAGGATGAGCACGAATTCAAGGCCGGAAGCGTGTGCCACCTGCGGGTGGCGGATATCAACCAGGAGATCTACGGCCTGCCCGAGTGGCTGCCAGCCTTGCAGAGCGCGCTGCTCAACGAGAGTGCCACGCTGTTTCGGCGCAAGTACTACCAGAACGGGAGTCATGCTGGTTTCATCATGTACATGACCGACGCCGCCCAGAACGAGGACTTCGTCAACGATCTGCGTACCGCGATGAAGAACAGCAAGGGGCCGGGCAACTTCCGCAACCTGTTTATGTACGCACCAGGTGGCAAGAAGGATGGCCTGCAGTTGATCCCGATCAGTGAGGTGGCGGCCAAGGATGATTTCGGGGCGATTAAGAACATCAGTCGTGATGACCAGTTGGCCATGCTGCGCATCCCGCCGCAGTTGATGGGGGTGGTGCCGCAGAACGCTGGGGGATTCGGCTCAATCCTCGATGCGGCTGAGGTGTGGGCTATCAACGAGCTGGAACCTGAGCAGGCCCGACTGTTGCAAATCAACGATTGGCTTGGGGAAGAAGTTGTGCGCTTTCGACCTTATGAGGCTTCTGTAACTTGAGTTAAGTGTCCTTGATCGTAAGCAGAAACTTGTGTGGCGGGAAACCTACGCTTCCGCACTATTGGAAATAGTCATGGCATAGTTTCCTTCATTGGCACGGGCGCGACGCGGTTATTTTCATTGCAAAGCTGGTCGCCAGTGATAGTGGTAAAAGGCTCGCTCGCCTTGTCAAGATTTTTGCGCGATATCTTCTTCGAGTTCGCGGACGGCTTTTTTGATTTTGATCATAAAAAGTCGTTCGACTTTTGTATCTGTGAAAGTATTTACTTGATCCCCGAACCACATTTTTAGTCTTTCACGTTTTTGTTTAATGGTCAGGTTGTCGAAGTCAGGGATGTATTTGTGTCCGTTTTTGTTACTGTGTTTGAGTTCGTAAAATGTCTTGATAAGTGATTTTGGTTTAACCTCGCCTGTAAGGCCGGCGCGATTAATCAACTTTGCAATAGTGTGGTTTACGTTGCGTAACTGATTGGTTGTTGATATCTGCGAAAAATACGCCACCCATCCTAGGCGTTTGCCTTCTAATATGCAGCCAGTAATTCGAAGATTTAATTTCCAGGCACAATAAGCGACAGCTCTTTCCTTGTCTTTTTTTGATTTTGCACTAGCAAGCCTGTGTTTGTACGCTGTAAGAATGTTCGCCAGTGAAGATTCGAAGCGTAGGATGCTTGGGTGCTTGATCTTTATCTCGTCGTTGTCTATTTCGTAGCCCAAGAAATCAAATGCTACTGACAGTTTATCAGTTTTTGACTTGGAGCCAGGTTCAATGGCATGTGGCGACAGGCCTAAGTGCTTAAGGTCAGCAATTAGTTGGTTCGCAATTCGTGTTGACTGGCCTTTTGTCGTCAGTATTAGAATGTCGTCTACGTAACGCTTAAACCATATAGAGCTATCGGTTTTATATTTGTGGTCAATCGACTGCAGGGCTGTTTCCGCCAAAATATTAGAGATGGCGAGTCCTTGAGGTACACCACGTATGCTTTTGGGCGCATTTCGTCCGCCTCTTGCCTCAGGAACAGTCGGAGTAGTGATCGCTGCGCTTATAAGCTTCCGGAGTTCTTGTTTGCGAATCTTATTTTTGATGGATTTTTCAATTAGTGCGTGTGGTATTGAAGGGTAAAAGCTTTGTAAGTCGATTTTGGCATATTCGACATATTTTTTACTTGATAGTGCTGCGCTTAGCGACTCAATAACGGTTTGCGGTAGGGCGAGTTTTGAATCAGGAAATATATCTGCTAAGCAGTCACAAAGAGCGCGAAGTGCTATGCGGTCTCGAGCAGTAGGGATTGATATTTGTCGTGGAAGTGAAGTTGCCCCTTTTAGAATTAGCTTTTCTTTGTAAGGGGTGAAGATGTAGGTTCCTGCTTTGACCTTTTTAGAGATAAACTCTACTTCGGATTTAAGTCGTTTATCTATGTTGCTCGGACGAATCCTGTCAATTCCGATGGCGCCAGAGTTTTTGATTCGGTCTTTATAAGTTTTGGATAGATTGCGTTCGGAAAATTTACTGTTGAATGTTGATGAGGCGCTCATGCAAATTTCCAAGCGTAAATAGCAACTACAACCGGGGCGAGATACAGGACTGAAGAGAAAAACCAACGTTTAATCAGCCAGAACGCTACGTGCAAATATTCATCCCATGTTGGGGCTCTACTTGTAAGCCCCTTCGAGAATGCTCGGGCAACGCGATCATCAGTCTCAGTGTGGTTTTCACACTCTGCCAATATTGCGTCGTATTTGGCCTGGAGGAAATCATTGTCTGGCGAGCTGGCTGGAGTCGAATTATATAAACGTTGAAGTTCTAGATAGTTTCGGCGCATCTGAATTGCCCGGCCTTTGAAGTCTCTGTTCGCAACTGCGAGGGATACGCCAAGGAGGCCGATGGATAAGATCGCTGAGAGAATGCTAGTGTCGGAGCCAAGTAGCTCGGGGTACTTAATCGTGGTCACAGCGAGTGCTGCGCCTAATAGTGCATACCAAACCAGAAGTAACTGTGAGTGAAAATCCAGCCACTCTAAGCGCTTATGAGCTTGAATGCGTGCTTTGTAAGTAAACCAAATTTTGTCGCGCAATTTCACATCCTTATGAAAAGAGGGGCGCAGGACAGTTTGAGTATCGTTGAACATCCCGAAGGATCCGGAGCTTTCGCCCACGGCCGAAGCCGTAATTATTAGAGCCACCCTCACGAAGGAGAGGAAGAACCTGCGCCCCTCTGTGTGGATCTTACTTCGTCCCGAGGCACATTCCTAGCCTAAAACACGCTAGGGCTAGGTTTTTCTAGAGGATGGGTGAGGAGGTGGTGCGTATCGCACCATTCGAACCAGACTGAAGTTCTCATGGAGACAGCAAAGCCGCCCGAGGAGGCGGCTTTCATCATTACGGTTTGGCGAAAATCATCAGGCTTTGACTAAGCGGAGATTTGGCTTTCGCTTCGGGACCAAAACAGGTGAGGTCGCATAGTCCCCACTTATGGCAACAGGCGCCATGCTGAAGAGGATTGGTATCAAGTCATCTACGGCCACATCTAGTTCTTTTGCGATTCCAGTGAGGGAGCGCCCAGCGTCTCTAGCAAGGCCCAGAACCTTCTGTAATACCTGAGATGTTTCCCTCTGAGATGGTTCAGGTTCCTGGGTCCGAGCCCCCATAGTAGACAATTCAATGCACATGCTTCTGTAAACCCATTCTGACAGCACACCGGTTTTGTGAAGGCGATAGGCCAAGGCCATAGCTGAAACGTTCCAGAGCTTTTTAGCGCGGACAACGTCCTTCACCGAATTAACACTCCAGCCGTGGGCCAGGATGCTCTGATAAGGCATCAGAAAGGCGGATGCGAAAGCGTTGGCCTCGCTCTCCACCTCTTTTCCTTTGTTGCTGCCATGTCTGTGCAGCACCAAATGGCCAAGTTCATGGGCTGCATCAAACCGGCTCGCCTCTGCAGACTTTTGCGTATTCAGAAAAACGAAAGGTGTTGTTCCCTTCCGCCAGCATGAAAAGGCGTTGACCTGATTGGTCTCCTCAGCAAGTGAGAAGACTCTGACTCCCTTTAACTCAAGCAAATGGACCAAATTCTTGATTGGCAGCTGCCCAAGCCCCCATTCAGCACGCACAGCCTCTGCAGCAGCTTCTGGATCCATCCCCGAGCAATCTGGAACCGAAGGTACCGGCAGATGGTACTTCGAATCGATCCAATCACTGAGCATGAACGCGATCCCCCCCGCCGCAAGAGCTGCATCACGCTGGCCAGCGGTCATTCGTGAAAATGAGCGGAAGCTTGCGTTCTCTTCAGTCGGGGCTTCCACATAACGACCAGAAAAAAAAGGAATCGGAAAACCCAAAGCCTGTGCTATGCAGGCCAAGCTCTCGTCGGTTGGCAATTGGTCTCCATTCTCGTAGAGAGAAATCGTCTTACTGCTGAGCATTGTTGCATCTGCAAGCGATTTCTTCGTCCATCCACGGCGTTGACGAGCTAGTACCAAACGGGCCGGATTGAAATCGCTTATGTCGTTCATGTTCTCGGTGTCACAGGAATATCGATAGATGGGCCTGCATCTGGCCCACCGAAATCGTCGGGGGCGTTCAGGTTCAGGGGCGGCATGATAAAGCGCGGCTGCCATCCGTCAACCTTACCGTTGTCGGCCATGTTGATTGGCCTCGAAAGCTCGTAGTGAACGATTTGGTTATCCAGGTCGACATAGAACAGGAGCATCCAGAGAACCTGCTCTGCCGTGGAGTCCAAAGGGAGTCGCTGCCTATCGTTTCGTTCCACCGGGAACATGTCCATCTGACGAACGTTGTAGTGGACGCTACGGCTGGTCCTATTGCCCCGCTTGTTACGTGTCAGGGGCTCAGCATACGGATTGCCAGTGTTTTCGTCGCCACAACACACGGTGACGGCATGTTTGTTATCAGGGGAAATAATGCGAGGCTGGTTACTCGGGTCCGTTGGTTTCCACCCTTTCGGAACGGCCAAGGCGCGGAGTGTCTCTGTCCCGTAGATCCAAGCCAGGGTGCCACCTGAACCTTTTGGCTGGAGCGGACCTGCGTTAGAGGTCACTCGGTAAAACTGAAGGGCTACGGTACGCAGATCTTCAGCAGTAATACCCAGTAGACGCTCTACAGCCTGTTCAGGCGGTAAGCTTTCGATCTGGTTCAAAAAATTATCAGCCATTGGTGGAACTCTTCTTGTCGGGTTCCGGTTTTTATACATCATTTGATGTGAAAAAAAAAGAACCTTGAAGGCTGACGGGCTGCCATAGACAGCGCCTAGTATGGGGAGGGTACCGCGCAGGTCTCGCTCACAAAGGCACTGGGAACCCCTCGCGCCTTGCGTTGGCTCAGAAGGCACTCAACCAGTATCCCCAGCTGGCTGGTCTCTGTTTCCGACTCAAGACGTATCCTCAGTTTTTTTGTCGTTTTGCCCTGGGCGAATTGCAGAAAACCATCAACCACGTCTGTCGCCCGGGTGGCCAGTACATCAGCTGGGCGTTGGACTGCCCCCGGAAAGGTAGACATCC
>NZ_JH650786.1:28826-46726 GCF_000259195.1 Pseudomonas donghuensis | reverse complement strand
TCGACAGCGCCACAACCTTCGTCGCCCAGTTCAACACCGCCGGCAGTTACGGCCAGTTCTCCCTCGGCACCAATGGTGCCTGGAGCTACGTCGCCGATAGCGCCCACAACGAGTTCGTCGCCGGCACCACCTACACCGACACCTTCGCGGTGAGCAGTGCCGATGGCACCCTCACCTCGGTCACCGTCCACATCACTGGCAGCAACGACGCGCCGGTAATGACGGCTGGTGGGTCTCTGTCATACACAGAAAACCAGGTAGCGACGACGATCAACTCGGCGCTGACGGTCACCGATATCGACAGTAGCAACCTGACGGGCGCGACAGTATCGATCACCAGTAACTTCGCCACGGGTCAAGACGTACTCGCGTTCACCAACCAGAACGGCATTACCGGCAGCTACAACGCTGGCACTGGCATGCTGACACTGACCGGAGCCGCTACGGTGGCGCAGTATCAGACTGCGCTGCGCTCGGTGACCTACTCCAACAGTAGCGACAACCCTTCAACGACGGCGCGCACCATTAGCTTCCAGGTGGATGATGGGACGGCGGCCAACCATGCCAGCAATGTCGCAACAACGACCGTCACGGTGTCGGCAGTCAACGAAGCACCGACGACTTCTGGCTTGGCCATAACCGAGACGTCGATCAGCTTCGTCGCGGCCGACCCGGACAATGCGACGCTGTCGCTGCAGAGTCCATTTGCCGCAGCATTCGGCAACCCCTCGATCACCAGCGGCGCCAGCACGAATCTGTCCCCCGTGGAGCAAGGCTCCGTGGTGTCGGGTACCTTGCAGGTGAAAGATGGCAGTGTTGCGGCGAGCGTGGTGGAACTCTATCTCGGCACGAGCGCGGGCAACAACTTCCAGGCGGGCAGTTCCGATACGGCGATCTACGGCTTCGGTGGCACGGACAATCTGTCCGGCGGTGCCGGTGCTGACTGGATTTTTGGCGGCGCGGGCAACGACGTGATCGTTGGCGCGGCGAATGACCGCCTGCTCGACGGCGGCACCGGAACCGATACCCTCAATGTCGGTAGTGTCTTCATCAATACGAGCGACAGCCAGATCGCGAACATTGAAAACATACAACTCACCGCAGCGTCAGGAGTACTGATCCTGAACGCTCAAACCGAAAGCTTCACCATCTTTGGTACTTCGGGTGCCGATCAAATCGTCACGGGCAGCGGGAATGACACGATCTTTGGCACTGACAACGACACACTGCTGGATGGCGGTACTGGCACCGACACCCTGGGTACGGGTCCCAACTTCACGAGCACAAGCGACGGGCAAATTACCGGTATCGAGAATGTATTGATCGGAACGGCAGCGACCCTGAACCTCTCCAACCAGACCGAAGGCTTCACCATTACCGGTTCTTCGGGTGTCGACACCATCACCGGCGGCACAGGTGCAGACAGCATCAGCGCGGCGGGTGGCAACGACATCATCAACGGTGCGCAGAACGACACGCTGCTCGACGGCGGAACCAATACCGATACGCTCAACGTCAGCGCGAACTTCACCAGCACCAGCAACGCCCAGATCGCCAATATCGAAAACGTGACGCTGACGGTTTCAGGGCTGACGCTCAACCTGGGCAACCAGACCGAAGCCTTCAATATCAATGGCTCATCCGGCGTCGATAACATCAGCGGCGGCAGCGGGGCCGACACCATCAACGGCCAGGCGGGCAACGATACGCTGACCGGTAATGGCGGGGCTGACCAATTCCGGTTGCGCACCAACGGTGGCACGGACACGATCACCGACTACACGGACAACATCGACAAGATTGGCTTCCTGGGTGGTGCCGTGACGGGTGGTGTCGGCTTCACAACCGCAGGGAGTTCGGCCGGTACAGCGCTGCTCTCCGCCGACTTTCAAACTCGCAACAGCATCAGCAACATCAACAACAATGACGACAACAAGATTGATCTGATCGACGCGAGTTCGCAGACGACGTCACAGATCACAACCGGCACTGGCGGCGGTGCCACCAACACCTACGTGATCGTATTCAACTCGACGACCGGCAAGGGCGAAATCTGGTTTGACACAGACTGGAGCAATACGGCGAGTCGGGTACAAGTGGCAACGCTGAACAACGTTACAACGTTGGCCGGGGTCGCTAACATCACAGCCTCAGACATCGTTGTCCATGACAGTATCCTCGGTCCAGCCGGTGTTGCCGGCAGCCCGATTAACCTGGGCCTGACCGATGCGGTGACTCACGCAGATGTCACCACGGTGAGCATTTCCGGTCTTCCCGCAGGCTGGACCCTGAACCAGGGCACCGACAATGGCAACGGCACCTGGACGGTGGACCAGAGCAGCCTGGACACACTGACGGTCACAACAGCGGCGGATTTCGTGGGCGCCAGGGTTTTGCCAGTCACCATGACCTGGACCAATGCCGATGGCACGGTGGAAAGCGAAGTCATTCGTGACAACGTCGAGGCCTACGCCCCCGGCTCGCCAATCTTCGCCTTGTCAGCGGACGACAACCTCACCGGTTCCAGCAGCGCCGACCTGTTCGTGTTCGCCCAGCCGATCGGCAATAACGTCATCCATGGCTTCGATGCGGCGGCGGACAAAATCGACTTGATCGGCTTCACCGGTGTCACTGGTTATGCTGACTTGAGTATCGCTAACGACGCAAACGGCGATGCGCTGGTCAACATCGGCTCCGGCCAGACGGTCACCCTGAAAGGTGTCGATGCGGCGGACTTGTGCGAAGCGAACTTCCAGTTCGATGTGGACCCGCTCACCAACAACGCCGGTACCCTCAGCATTGCCGACGGCGCGATCATGCCGTTCGGTGGCAGCATCCATAACACCGGCACGATCGAGCTCGGCTCCGCCGGCAGTGCGACCCACCTTGAGATTCTGTTTCGTGGCGCAACCTTGACCGGTGGCGGTCAGGTGCAGCTATCCGACAGCGCGCAGAACGTGATTTTCGGTGGCAGCGCCGACACCGTGCTGACCAATGCCGACAACCGCATTTCCGGTGCCGGCCAGTTGGGCGCAGGGCAGATGGTGCTGGTCAATGCGGGGCTGATCCTGGCCAGCGGGCTGAACAGTCTGGTGCTCGACACCGGCACCCACACCATCACCAACAGCGGAGTGCTGGAATCTACGGGTACAGGCGGCATGACGGTGGCCAGTGCGGTCGACAACTCCGGCCACCTGTGGGCCAATGGTGGCGACCTGCACCTGCTGGCCGACGTGACCGGCAATGGCAATGCCACCATCGACGGCGACGCAACCCTGAGCTTCGATGGCACCGCCCATACCTCAGTCGCCTTCCACGGCGAAGGTGCAGGCACGCTGGTGATCGCACAGGCCGAAGCGGCGAGCTCGCTGGTCGGCATCCTCGGTCTGGAAAGCGATGACATGCTGACCTTCGGCGATCTCGCCTTCGGCGCCAACACCCAACTCAGCTACAACGCCAACGCCTCTGGCGCCGGCGGCCTGCTGACGGTGGATGACGGTGTGCACCGGGCTGAAGTGAATCTGCTGGGGCACTACTCGGTGAATGACTTCCAGGCCACCGACGGCGGCGAGGCCGGCACCCAGGTCAGTTACCACGGCGAATCCAGCGGCACACTGGTGGGGAGTATGGCGGCGGACGTACTCAGTGGCGGCGACGGCAACGACATCATTGTGGGTCGTGGCGGGGAGGATACTCTCAGCGGTGGCGCGGAAGCCGATGTGTTCGCCTACTTCAACGTGAATGAAGGCGGCGACCATATTCTCGACTACAACTTCGCCGAAGGTGACACAGTCGACCTCTGCGCATTGCTCAGTGCCAACTTCGTTAGCGGTACCAGCCAGGTGTCCGACTTTGTCCAACTGGCGCAGTCTGGCAGCGACATCACCGTGAAGGTGGATGTCGATGGCGCAGCCAATGGTACGAACTTCGCCGATGTGGCGGTCCTTGCCAACACGGGCACGAGCGGTACCGATCTGGTGCGCACCTGGTTTGGGGAGGCTGACCATACGCTGACGGCTTGATGTTGGGCTGGAGTTGAATCCAACGCTGCAGGCAGCCACAAAAAAGCCCCACCAGATCACTCTACGTGGGGCTTTCAAATTTATGGTGTCCCAGGGCAGGTTCGAACTGCCAACCTTCCCCTTAGGAGGGGGATGCTCTATCCAATTGAGCTACTGAGACGCAAAGCGGGCAACGAGCGTCGCGCGGCAAGGACGGCGTGCATGTTAACCAGCAGGCCGGCGTTTGTCATGTCATCCGTGGGGCTTTTTGCCTGTGGGCTTTATCCGCCCGGATGCCCTGATCGTGCAATCTGCAATGAGGCAGTCAGCCATCATTGCAGTCTGCACGAAAAAGCCGACCAAAAATCAACACAACCCACTGATTTTTAAAGGAAAAAATGATAATAAAGGCTGGTATGCAGTGTGCATTGTCTACTTCATAGAAAGTGGCTCGGGGTCAGCCCTCACTTTTGCGGAGTATGCCCATGAACAGCACCCTGCTTGTGCTCAATGCGTTGGCTCTGGCCGCCCTGGTTGGCCTGATTGTGCAACCTGACGGTATTGCCGTGCCTGCGCAGGCGGCGCCATCGATGAAAGCGCAGCTGGCGGTGTTCGCTACCCAGCCCGCGCCGGTACAGAACGCACCCAGGGTCAGCAGCGAACGGCTGGTATTTTAGGGCTCAGTTCGCGCCAAGCAAGCCTTGTTCGCGCAACAGCGCGAGCAAACGCTGTACCGCAACGGCCAGCGACGTGGAGTTGTCGAGTACCTGTACCTCGCCGTCCTCTACCCTCACCTGCTGGGCACGCGCCAGACGCAGCTCGATGTCTTGCGCAGATTCCCGTGCGCGATCCAGCAAGCGCTGGCGCAATACGTGGTGATCCACCCGCAGCAGCACCGCTAACAGATCCGGGTAGCGTTCACGGGCCTGCTGCAAATGCACGCGCGAACCATTGACCAGCACCGCATGCCCCTCGGTCAGCCAGGCATCGATCTGCACCGGTATGCCATACGCCAGGCCGTTGGCCCGCCACTGCAGGGCAAAAGCGCCCTCGGTGCTCAGGCGCTCGAACTGTTCAGCAGATACACCCAGCGCATCTTCGCCTTTGGCCTCGGCCGAGCGGGTAATCACGCGCCGGGCAACGTGCACGTTATGGCGTTGAAGTTCGTTGCGCGCCGCATCAATCAGGGAATCTTTTCCGGCCCCAGAGGGTCCCATCAGGTACACCAGTCGGCCCGGGGTTGCTGTACGCTGCGTCGCGCTTGCGTCATGCTGCATAGCCACTATGCTCAATGGTAGGAAAGCACACGCATTCTAGACGCTTTCCGTGGCTGTTTCCGCTTGTTGCATGCTGTAGCCGACGAAGGTCTGAATAACCGGAAACCGAGAAAATGAAAACTTTTCAAACCAGTGCTCATTTCTGATAATTGGTACTGGCAAAACGCCTTTATCCGGTTCAATATTTGTCACAGAATTGACGCCAAGGAACCGGCGATAATGAGGCATGATTCACACCTCATTCACAATTCAGGTTGAACATTTTGACGCCGGGATGGTCGTAGTGACATCGTGCGGCCAATTTCGAGAACCGCTCCCCCCTGAACTAAAACCGGTCAATTATATGCGCCCAATGAAACAGGCTATTTACTCAAGCCGCACCGCTGACAAATTCGTCGTCCGCCTCCCCGACGGAATGCGTGAGCGCATTGCCGAGGTAGCGCGCAACCATCACCGCAGCATGAACTCGGAAATCATCGCTCGCCTGGAGCAAAGCCTTATTCAGGAAGGCGCACTGGGTGAAGAACTGAGCATGCGTCTGGACAGCCCGGAACTGTCCCTGCACGAACGCGAACTGTTGCAACGTTTCCGCCAGCTTTCCCATCGCCAGCAGAATGCGCTGGTGTCGTTGATTGCCCATGACGCCGAGATGGCCGCTGACGCTTCCTGATTCCGCGGCTCAATCCCCCAAGGCCAATGCTTGCGCATTGGCTTTTTTTTGCCTGCGGCGCGCCGATCACACGCCTGGCCAGTTGCAAAGCAGCCAGGGCAGTAAACGCCAGGCAAAAAAAACACCCCTCGCGAGGGGTGTATTTTTTTGCCTGATGGCCAATCAGAGCAGGAAGATGGTGGCAAGGCCAAGAAAGATAAAGAAGCCACCACTGTCGGTCACTGCCGTGATCATCACGCTGGAGCCCATCGCCGGATCGCGACCCAGGCGCACCAGGGTCATCGGGATCAACACCCCCATCAGCGCCGCCAGCAACAGGTTGAGGGTCATGGCGCCGGTCATCACCACGCCGAGCGACCAGCTGTCGTACAGCAGGTAGGCGACCACCCCGATCACCCCACCCCAGATCAGGCCGTTGATCAGCGACACCGCCAGCTCCTTGCGCATCAACCGCGAGGTGTTGCCGGGGCTAACCTGGTCCAGGGCCATGGCGCGCACGATCATGGTGATGGTCTGGTTACCGGAGTTGCCGCCGATACCGGCAACGATCGGCATCAACGCCGCCAGTGCCACCAGTTTTTCAATCGAGCCTTCGAACAGGCCGATCACTCGCGAGGCAACGAAGGCGGTGATCAGGTTGATCGCCAGCCACGCCCAACGGTTGCGCAGCGAGCGCCAGACCGAGGCGAAGATGTCTTCTTCTTCGCGCAGACCAGCCATGCTCAGCACTTCGTTTTCGCTCTCTTCACGAATCAGGTCGACCATCTCGTCGATGGTCAGACGGCCGATCAGGCGATCGCTCTTGTCGACCACCGGCGCGGAGATCAGGTCGTAACGTTCGAACGCCTGAGCGGCATCGTAGGCGTCTTCGTCCGGGTGGAAACTCACCGGATCGCTGGCCATGACCTCGGCGACTTTCTTCTCCGGGTCGTTGACCAGCAAACGCTTGATCGGCAGCACACCCTTGAGGATGCCGTCGTAATCGACCACGAAGAGTTTGTCGGTGTGGCCTGGCAGCTCCTTGAGCCGGCGCAGGTAACGCAAGACGACTTCGAGGCTGACGTCTTCGCGGATGGTGACCATCTCGAAGTCCATCAGCGCACCGACCTGATCCTCGTCGTAGCTCAGAGCCGAACGCACGCGTTCGCGCTGCTGGGCATCGAGGCTTTCCATCAGCTCGTGGACAACGTCACGGGGCAGCTCTGGCGCCAGGTCGGCCAGTTCGTCGGCGTCCATTTCCTTGGCGGCGGCGAGCAGCTCGTGATCGTCCATGTCGGCGATCAGGGTCTCACGGACCGAGTCGGACACTTCCAGGAGGATGTCACCGTCGCGCTCGGCCTTGACCAGTTGCCAGACGGTCAAACGATCGTCCAGCGGCAGGGCCTCGAGGATGTGGGCAACGTCAGCGGAGTGCAGATCGTCGAGCTTGCGCTGCAGCTCGACCAGGTTCTGGCGGTGAACCAGGTTTTCTACCAGGTCATGGTGATGACCTTCCTGACGGTGGGTCAGGTCTTCGACCACGCGTTGACGGTGCAGCAGTTCGACCACCTGGGCCAGGCGATCCTGCAGGCTCTCTTGCGTCTTTTTTACTTCGATTTCAGTCATAGGCGAACTCCACTCCCAGCAGCGGAGCACGCCGGGAGGATCAATCAGTCAATTCTTGATTGGCAAAACTTGCTATTGAGTAACTACTGGGTAAGTCCATGGTGGGATTCCACAAGCCCCGGCGGGGCTGACGGGCGCAATCATACACCGCTTGAGCTGTCTGAGTGCTGAAAAAATCGCGGCTAGAACAATCGTTTGCGAGACATTGTTGTGACAACGTGTGCAGCCAACAGTGCGACGGCGGCAACGCGAAAAAAAACACATCGGGGTCGGCAAAAAATGGCGCGGGGCAGGCACGGCAACGATGACAGTTTATGCATCGCGCCTTACCGGAAGATGAACGCCGGAAAGCAAAAAGCCCGCCTTGATAGGCGGGCTTTCTGTTGTATGGTGCACTCAGGAGGATTCGAACCTCCGACCGCTCGGTTCGTAGCCGAGTACTCTATCCAGCTGAGCTATGAGTGCAGGTTGGCGCTTGATGGACCAGATCACCTCTGGTTACAGCTAAAGCAACTTTCAAATTGAAAATGGCTTTGATGTATGGTGCACTCAGGAGGATTCGAACCTCCGACCGCTCGGTTGGTAGCCGAGTACTCTATCCAGCTGAGCTATGAGTGCAGGTTGGCGCTTGATTGACCAGATCACCTCTGGTTGCAGCTGAAGCAACTTTCAAACTGAAAATGGCTTTGTCGTATGGTGCACTCAGGAGGATTCGAACCTCCCACCGCTCGGTTCGTAGCCGATTACTCTATCCAGCTGAGCTATGAGTGCAGGTTGGCGCTTGATTGACCAGATCACCTCTGGTTGCAGCTGAAGCAACTTTCAAACTGAAAATGGCTTGGTCGTATGGTGCACTCAGGAGGATTCGAACCTCCGACCGCTCGGTTCGTAGCCGAGTACTCTATCCAGCTGAGCTATGAGTGCAGGGTTGGCGCTTGATGGACCAGATCACCTCTGGTTGCAGCTGAAGCAACTTTCAAACTGAAAATGGCTTCGTCGTATGGTGCACTCAGGAGGATTCGAACCTCCGACCGCTCGGTTCGTAGCCGAGTACTCTATCCAGCTGAGCTATGAGTGCATTTGTTACCGCGCATTATAGGCCGCTAAATCATTTTGCCAACCACTTTTTCGTTTAATTTCAACGACTTAGGCGATTAAGGCAGATTACAGCGTCCTACATGAATAATGGCGGAGAAGGGGGGATTCGAACCCCCGATACCCTTGTGAGGTATACTCCCTTAGCAGGGGAGCGCCTTCGGCCACTCGGCCACCTCTCCGCAACACGGGGCGTATAATAACCAGACCCTTCCCCGTTTGCAAACTCTTTTTTGAAAAAAACTCGATAAAAATTAATGGGTTGGTTCTTCGTCCTTCTCTTTCTTGATCCGCAGGTAGATTTCCTCACGGTGGACGGCCACTTCTTTAGGGGCATTTACCCCGATCCGCACTTGGTTTCCTTTGACGCCGAGCACGGTCACGGTGATTTCGCCGTCGCCAATGATCAGGCTCTCGGCGCACCGACGAGTCAGAATCAACATAGCTTTCTCCTCACGCAATTCAGTTCAGGGATAACAGTCTGCAAAAAAAAGGGCTTCAGCCTACAACCCGTGACGGCTGCCGACCTACGCCTAAGTATTGACTAGCGCGAGCAAAAGCACAGATTTCTCACACCAGCCAGAAAAACGAAGGGCGCGGCCAAGCCGCGCCCCTGAGGCAGTCGCCTTACTCACCCTGTCGGGCAGGGGCGTCCAGCTCGAAGGCGGTGTGCAGGGCGCGCACCGCCAGCTCCAGGTACTTCTCTTCGATAACCACCGAGACCTTGATCTCGGAAGTGGAGATCATCTGGATGTTGATGCTCTCCTTGGCCAGCGCTTCGAACATGCGGCTGGCCACACCGGCGTGGGAACGCATGCCGACGCCGACGATCGAGACCTTGGCGATGTTGGTGTCACCCACCACTTCGCGGGCGTTGAGCTCCGCGGCAGTCTTGTCCAGGACCTTGTGGGCCTTGTCGTAGTCGTTGCGATGCACGGTGAAGGTGAAGTCGGTGGTGTTATCGTGCGAAACGTTCTGCACGATCATGTCGACTTCGATGTTCGCGGCACTGATAGGGCCGAGGATCTTGAAAGCAACGCCCGGGGTATCCGGTACGCCACGAATGGTCAGCTTGGCTTCATCGCGATTGAAGGCGATGCCGGAAATGATCGGCTGTTCCATGGATTCCTCTTCATCAATGGTAATGAGGGTACCCGGACCCTCCTGGAAGCTGTGCAGCACGCGCAGCGGGACGTTGTACTTGCCGGCGAACTCGACAGCGCGGATCTGCAACACCTTGGAACCGAGGCTGGCCATTTCCAGCATCTCTTCAAAGGTGATCTTGTCCAGGCGCTGGGCCTGGGCCACCACGCGCGGGTCGGTGGTGTAGACACCATCGACATCGGTGTAGATCTGGCACTCGTCAGCCTTCAGCGCTGCCGCCAGGGCCACGCCGGTGGTATCGGAGCCACCACGACCAAGGGTGGTGATGTTGCCGTGCTCGTCGACACCCTGGAAACCTGCGACCACCACCACGCGGCCGGCCTTGAGGTCGCCACGGATTTTCTGATCGTCGATCTGCAGGATGCGCGCCTTGTTGTGCGCGCTGTCGGTGAGGATCCGCACCTGGTTACCGGTGTAGGACACCGCCGGAATACCGCGCTTGATCAGGGCCATGGCCAGCAAGGCGATGGTCACCTGCTCGCCGGTGGAGACGATCACATCCAGTTCACGCGGAACCGGCTGATCGCTGATCTTCTTGGCCAGGTCGATCAGGCGATTGGTTTCACCGCTCATCGCCGACAGTACAACCACCAGGTCATCGCCGGCTTCGCGGAACTTCTTGACCTTGTCGGCAACCTGCTCGATTCGCTCGACTGTGCCGACCGAGGTACCGCCAAATTTCTGTACGATCAACGCCATTTCAAAGCCGCCTCAGCCCATGAAGGGCACCCAATAAACATTCAAACGACGCCATGGCCCGCCACTAGACAGCGGGCCGATGTACGCCTTAAACGCCCTGCTCCACGAATGGCACGGTCAGGGCCAGCGCGTTGTCCAGCGCTGCGGTGTCTACGCCACCACCTTGCGCCATGTCCGGACGACCACCGCCCTTGCCACCCACCGCGGCAGCGGCTTGTTTCATCAAATCACCGGCTTTGAGTTGGCCAGTCAGGTCCTTGGTCACACCGGCAACCAGTACGACCTTTTCCTCATGGACACTGCCGAGCAGGATCACTGCGCGGCCGAGTTTGTTCTTCAGCTGATCGACCAGCGCCAGCAGCGCCTTGCCGTCCTGGCCATCGAGACGCGCGGCCAGGACCTTGACGCCCTTGACCTCGACGGCTGCGTTGGACAGGTCGTCGCCAGCAGCGCTGGCGGCCTTGGCCTGCAGTTGCTCCAGCTGTTTTTCCAGCTGGCGGTTGCGCTCGAGCACGGCCGAGAGCTTGTCGATCAGGTTGTCGCGACTGCCCTTGACCAGTTGCGCGGCTTCCTTGAGCTGCTCTTCGGCAGCGTTCAGGTACGCCAGTGCGGCAGCGCCGGTGACCGCTTCGATCCGGCGTACGCCGGAGGCCACGCCACCTTCGCTGATGATCTTGAGCAGGCCGATATCACCGGTACGCTTGGCGTGGATACCGCCGCACAGTTCGACGGAGAAATCGCCGCCCATGCTCAGCACCCGCACGCTGTCGCCGTACTTCTCGCCGAACAGCGCCATGGCGCCCTTCTGCTTGGCGGTTTCGATATCGGTCTCTTCGGTTTGCACCTCGGAGTTCTTGCGCACTTCGCGGTTGACGATGTCCTCCAGGGCCTTGAGCTGCTCTGGCTTGACCGCCTCGAAGTGACTGAAGTCGAAGCGCAGGCGCTGGCTATCGACCAGCGAGCCCTTCTGTTGTACGTGATCGCCCAGCACCTGGCGCAGCGCCGCGTGCAGCAGGTGGGTGGCGGAGTGGTTCAGCGAGGTGGCGTGCTGGACATCGGCATCGACGCGGGTCTGCACCTGAGCACCGACGGTCAGGGTGCCGCTGGCCACCACACCGTGGTGCAGGAAGGCGCCGCCGGTCTTGGTGGTGTCGCGCACGTCAAAGCGTACGTTGCCGGCCTGCAGGTAGCCGGTGTCACCGACCTGGCCGCCGGACTCGGCGTAGAACGGCGTACGGTCGAGGATGACCACACCCTCCTCGCCTTCGCCCAACTGTTCGACGACTTTACCGTCCTTATAAAGAGCAACGATGTTGGCGCTGCCTTCGGTGGCGCTGTAGCCGGTGAACTCGGTGGCCACATCGACCTTGACCAGGGTGTTGTAGTCCAGGCCGAAGGCGCTGGCGGAACGGGCGCGCTCGCGCTGGGCTTCCATCTCGCGCTCGAAGCCTGCTTCGTCGATGGTCAACTCGCGCTCGCGGGCGATGTCGGCGGTCAGGTCCATCGGGAAACCGTAGGTGTCGTACAGCTTGAACACCACGTCGCCCGGTACCACGGTACCTTTGAGCTCGGCCAGGTCCTGCTCGAGGATCTTCAGGCCCTGCTCCAGGGTCTTGGCGAACTGCTCTTCTTCAGCCTTGAGCACGCGCTCGATGTTGGCCTGCTGCTGCGTGAGCTCAGGGAAGGCTTCGCCCATCTCGGCCACCAGGGCGGCAACGATCTTGTAGAAGAAGCTGCCGGTGGCGCCCAGCTTGTTACCGTGGCGGCAGGCGCGACGGATGATGCGGCGCAGCACGTAGCCACGGCCTTCGTTGGACGGCAGCACGCCGTCGGCAATCAGGAAGCTGCAGGAACGGATGTGGTCGGACACCACCTTGAGCGACGACTGCTCCTGGTTGGCGCAGCCAATGGCGGCGGCCGAAGCGCTGAGCAGGTTGCGGAACAGGTCGATCTCGTAGTTCGAGTGCACGTGCTGCATGACCGCACTGATACGCTCCAGGCCCATGCCGGTATCCACCGACGGCGCTGGCAGCGGGTGCAGCACGCCATCGGCGGTGCGGTTGAACTGCATGAAGACGTTGTTCCAGATCTCGATGTAGCGATCGCCATCTTCTTCCGGCGAGCCGGGTGGGCCGCCCCAGATGTCGGCGCCGTGGTCGTAGAAGATCTCGGTGCACGGGCCGCACGGGCCGGTATCGCCCATGGTCCAGAAGTTATCGGAGGCGTATGGCGCGCCCTTGTTGTCACCAATGCGCACCATGCGCTCGGCCGGCACGCCGATCTCTTTGGTCCAGATGTCGTATGCCTCATCGTCGCTGGCATAGACGGTGACCCAGAGTTTCTCTTCCGGCAGGTTCAGCACCTTGGTCAGGAAGGTCCAGGCGTAGGTGATGGCGTCACGCTTGAAGTAGTCACCGAAGCTGAAGTTACCCAGCATTTCGAAGAAGGTGTGGTGACGGGCGGTGTAGCCGACGTTTTCCAGGTCGCTGTTCTTGCCGCCGGCGCGCACGCACTTCTGGCTGCTGGTGGCGCGGGTGTAGGCGCGCTTTTCCTGGCCAAGGAAGCAGTCCTTGAACTGGTTCATCCCCGCGTTGGTGAACAGCAGGGTCGGGTCGTTGCCCGGAATCAAGGAGCTGGAGGCAACTCGGGTGTGTCCCTGCTCTTCGAAGAAGCGAAGGAAGGCTTCACGGATTTCTGCGCTTTTCATAGGTTCTTCCACGGAAACGGCGGCCTTAAGGCAAATGCTTGCGTCAAATTGACGAAACGACGGCAAAGGGCCGCATTATATCGGGCCTTCGGCTTGGGTGCAGTGTGTTTATGCTATAGAAACCGTCAATTGGACGGCCTGCAACGACAACGACAGCGAAAAACCGCTCACCGCCACCCCGCCGGGCCTCTACGGGCCTGATTTTGATCTGGTGACACGGTATTACTGGGGCCGCACACAGCAATTGGCAAGGTTTCCCGGATGAAATGTCATTCATCCGGAAAAAAACGTTAGCAGCCTATACGTTTACCTGACATCTGTGCTAATAATTCCCCGCCGCCGAGTATCGACGGCAACGTTCTCAGGGCGGGGTGCAATTCCCCACCGGCGGTAATTGCGCGCAACGCGCATAGCCCGCGAGCGCTTGCAGGCCAGCCTGCAAGGTCAGCAGACCCGGTGTGATTCCGGGGCCGACGGTCATAGTCCGGATAAAGAGAGAACGGGATAGGTGCAGCCGCGCCTGTCGTTGTGCACCTGCACGGCGAAATCCCCTTCGATCCAGCGCCCTGTTTCTCATACAAACAGGAGTCCGTTTCAATGCAACCCACCGCAATCGATAGCAAGAACCCTTCCCACGAGCGCATCGCCTTCATCCAGGCCTGCTGGCACAAGGAAATTGTCGACCAGGCACGCAAGGCCTTTGTCGAGGAAATGGGTAAACAAGGCTATCAGGCCAGCGACATCGACTTCTTCGAAGTCGGCGGCGCCTTCGAGATCCCCCTGCACGCCAAGCTGCTGGCCCGTGGCGGTCGCTACGCCGGTATCGTCGCCGCCGGCCTGGTGGTCGATGGCGGCCTGTACCGCCACGAGTTCGTTGCCCAGTCGGTGATCAGCGGCCTGATGCAGGTGCAACTGGAAACCGAAGTACCGGTGTTTTCGGTGGTGCTGACCCCGCACCACTTCCATGCCGGCGATGAGCACCAGAACTTCTACTTCGAGCATTTCCTGGTCAAGGGGGCCGAGGCGGCCAAGACCTGTGCCGATACTTTGCAGAAGTTGCGCGCTCTGCGCCGCAATGAAGTGCCACAGAAGATGGCCGGCTGAGAATGCCGCTGGAGGAGCGGGCTTGTCCCGCGATGCGATGCAGCAGGTAGATCGCAATCGCGGGGCAAGCCTGCCCCCACTCAATCAGCCCAGCTGTTCGGGGTTGGCGGGGACGATCAGGATCCCCGCCCGAAGGCCATTCTTGACCTTGGGGTTGGGGAAGATGATGCGGGCGCCCTGCTCCTCGACGATCCAGCGCGTATCGGCGATGTCCTCGGCCAGCAAGTAGCCTGGCTCAAGCTCGGAGAAGTTCTCGATATCCGCGGGCAGGTTCAGACGAAAGTGCTCGCTGTGCTTGATGATTTCGCGAGCCACGCTGAACAGCTGCAAACCATCCAGTGCTTCAGGCGCTTCAGGCTCAGTGCCTTCAATGATCTGTTTCAGGCGGGTTTCCAGGCGCTCGAGGTTGACCTGAGCGTTTTGCCCGAACGGCCGTGCCTTGCCCAGCTCCAGGGTAAAGGCTTCGGCCTCAAGCTGCTCATAGGTATAAGCGGTGAAGGTGATCGAGACCTTGCTTTGCAGCAGCACCGCCTCCATGCCGGCCGCGCCCAGGCGCGCCAGCTCGCGGCGCGAATGCTGGCGACCGTCCTTGTACGGATAGAGGGCGAACTGCTCGATCTTCGACCCGCGAATGGCAGTGTGCAGGTCGTAATGCAGGCGACTGCGCCCAGGGATGCTGAAGAAAGTCGCCGCCAGGCGCTCCAGTTCACAGGCACGCAGGGCTTCGGCACCACTGGTCTGATCGTGGCGGCCATTGAACAGGCGGTTGACGTCCTGCTCGATGTAACGCTCACCGCGGCGAATCGCCTCGGGGTTACCGAACAGGAAGAGAATACGGGCACAAGGCTTGAGATCGCCACGGGCGATGTCGTGCAGCAGCCGATCGAGCAACTCGATCGGTGCGGTTTCGTTGCCATGGATGCCTGCCGACAACAGCAGGTCCAGGCCATTGTCACGGGCTTCGGGTGGGCGCACTTCGAGGGCGCCCTCACCGAGCCAGCGCATACGTACGCCGTCGACAGTCAGCTGGGTCTTCTCTGCCGGTTCGCGACCGGCCAGGGTCAGTTCAAGCAGTTTGCCGAGGGCGAGCATGGGCTATTCCTTAGTGATGGTGGCCGCAATCAGGACCATGGACGTGATCATCATCGTCGCCGGCATCGGCCGGTTCCATTTCCAGCTGCAGGCTCACCAGGTTGGTGGCCAGTGGGCGCAGCAGCAGGTTGGCGTACTCGGTGTCGTCTTCTTCGACGTCGACGCCGATCAGCAGCTGACCACGGCCATCCTGCTGAATCCATACCTCCTTGCCTTGCCAGACCACCGCAAAGCGGGTGCAGGAAGTTTCCAGCTGGGTACCATCGTCATCTTCAAGGATCAGCTGCAGGGCGTCGGACATAGTCGAATTCTCTCTCAAGGTTGGAGTTGGAACGGATAGACCGAACCCAGTTTGAGGATCTGGGTCAGCTCATCCAGTGCCGTACGACATTCCAGCAACAGCTGCGGATCGGCCAGGTCGGTTTCGCTCAGGCGATCGCGGTAGTGCTTGTCGACCCACTGGGTCAGGGTGTCGTACAGCGGTGCGGTCATGATAACGCCTGGATTGACCGCCGCCAGTTCCGTTTCATTCAATGCCACGCGCAAGCGCAGGCACGCCGGCCCGCCGCCGTTCTGCATGCTCTGCTTGAGGTCGAAGACCTTGACCTCGCCAACCGGCCCGCCGGCGCTGGTCAGGGCGCTCAAATAAGCCCAGACCCGCTCGTTGTTGCGGCACTCTTCCGGCACGATCAGCAGCATCGAACCATCGGCGCGAGACAGCAACTGGCTGTTGAACAGGTAGGAACGCACTGCGTCCTCTACCGTGACAGCCGAGCGCGGTACGCAGATCGCCTTGAAGTTACCGCCCCGTTTAGCCAGTTTAGCCTGCAGTTGGGCAAGCATCGCCTCCGTCTCGAGGAAGGCGTCCTCGTGGTAGAACAGCACTTCGCCGTTACCCACCGCGATCACATCGTTATGGAACACGCCCTGGTCGATCACCGCCGGGTTCTGCTGGGCGTAGACCACACCCTCCTCACTCAGCCCGTGCAGGCGTGCGACGGCTTGCGAGGCTTCGAGGGTCTGGCGCGCCGGGTACTTCTGCGGCGCCGGATAACGGGTGTCGAAGGCGCTGCGGCCATAGACGAAGAACTCGACGCCGGCCTCGCCATAGCTGCGGCAGAAGCGCGTGTGGTTGGCCGCGCCTTCATCACCGAACTGCGCCACGGCCGGCAGCGCCGCGTGGTGGGCAAAGTGCTGCGAATTGGCGAACATGGCGCCGAGCACGCGACTGGTTGTCGGGTGCTCGATGCTGCGGTGGTATTTGCAGTTGAGGTTGGCGGCGGTGAAATGCACGCGGCCGTCAGCGGTGTCGGCACTCGGGCTGACCGTGGCGGCGTTGGCCACCCACATGCTCGATGCCGAGCAACTGGCGACCAGCAGCGGCATGGCCTCTTTGGCTGCCCGCTCGATCACTTGTGCGTCAGTGCCGGCAAAGCCCAGGCGACGCAACGCAGCCACGTCCGGACGCTCCTGCGGGGCCAAAACACCCTGCTGGAAGCCCATCTCCATCAACGCCTTCATCTTCGCCAGGCCCTGACGCGCCGCTTCCCGCGGGTTGGACGCCTGCTGGCTGTTGCTTTGCGAAGCAACGTTGCCGTAGGACAGCCCGCCGTAGTTGTGCGTCGGTCCGACCAGACCATCAAAATTCACTTCAAACGATTTCATCGGCAAGGCTCCGTGGACCTTTTGTTATAGGGAGACGCCTGGCGTCAGTGTGGCGGGCAGGGTCAGGCTGGCGGTCTCCAGCGAGGCTACCGGGTAAGCGCAGTAGTCGGCCGCGTAGTAGGCACTGGCGCGGTGATTGCCGCTGGCCCCCACACCACCGAATGGCGCGCTGCTGGCGGCGCCGGTCAACTGCTTGTTCCAGTTGACGATGCCAGCACGGCTTTGCAGCCAGAAGTACTGGTAGCGCGCGTGGGAATCGGACAACAGGCCGGCTGCCAGGCCGTACTGGGTGTTGTTGGCCTCGGCGATCGCCGCATCGAAATCGCTGTAGCGAATCACCTGCAGCAGCGGGCCGAAGAACTCTTCGTCCGGGCGATCCGCTACCGCGCTGACATCGATGATGCCTGGGGTCAGCAAGGCCGCCGTGGCCTGCGGCTGGGTCATTTGCAGCAGCGCGATACCGCCGTTGCCCAGCAGTTGCGCCTGTGCATCGAGCAATGCCTTGGCCGCGCCCAGGGAGATCACCGAGCCCATGAACGGCGCCGGCTGCTGATCAAACGCACCGACAGAGATGTTCTTGCTCACCTCGACCAGCCGCTTGAGCAGCGCATCGCCCCAGGCGCCTTGCGGTACCAGCAGGCGGCGCGCACAGGTGCAGCGCTGGCCGGCGGAAATGAACGCCGACTGGATAATCGTGTACACCGCGGCGTCCAGGTCTTTGACCTCGTCGACCACCAGCGGGTTGTTGCCGCCCATCTCCAGGGCCAGGATCTTGTCCGGACGCCCGGCGAACTGCTGGTGCAGCAGGTTGCCGGTGCGGC
>NZ_JH650786.1:0-28816 GCF_000259195.1 Pseudomonas donghuensis | reverse complement strand
GGAGCCGGTGAAGAACAAGCCGTCGATGCCCGGGTTGGCGGCCAGGGCCACGCCGGTTTCGCGGGCGCCCTGGACCAGGTTGAGCACACCCGCCGGCAGGCCGGCCTCGATCCAGCACTTGACCGTCAGCTCGGCGACTTTCGGGGTCAGCTCGCTCGGCTTGAACACTACGGTGTTACCGGCCAGCAGCGCCGGCACGATGTGACCGTTGGGCAGATGGCCGGGGAAGTTGTACGGGCCGAACACCGCGACCACGCCATGGGGCTTGTGCCGCAGCACGGCGGTTGCATCGGCCAGCGGGCCGCTCTTTTCACCGGTGCGCTCGCGGTAGCTCTGTACCGAAATCGCCACCTTGTTGACCATGCTGGTCACTTCGGTCGCAGCCTCCCACAGCGGCTTACCGGTTTCTTCACCGATGCAGCGTGCCAGTTCGTCGGCATTGGCCTTGAGCGCGGCGGCAAAGGCCTCGAGCACGCTGATGCGCGCGTCCAGCGACTGCAGCGCCCAGCCGGCAAAGGCCTGGCGTGCGGCCTTGACCGCACTGTCGACCTGCTCGGCATTGGCGCCCTGGCCTTGCCAGACAACCTGTTGGCTGACCGGATCGAGCGATTGCAGCGCTTCACCCTGCCCTGCCTGCCAGCTACCGGCGATAAAGTGAGTCGTCATTATTTGGCCTCCCGGGCAGCGGACAGTGGTACGGCACGCACCTGGTCACCGGCGCTCAGGCGCAGGCGTTTGGCGGTCTGTGGATCGACCACCAGGGTGCCGGCCGCCAGGCGCGCAGGTGCGGCGGTGATGCGGCAGTCTTCGCGCTTGCGGTTGTGGATGATGAAAGGGGTTGCGTCGTCGCCCGGGGTGCCAACGGCCAGTACCAGCGCCTGGCTGTCGTGCACGGCGCGGATCTTCGACGTTTCGCACTCCACCGCGGGGCCCGCGTCGAAGATGTCGACATAGCCCTGGTAGCTGAAGCCTTCGCTCTTGAGCATTGCCAACGCAGGCTCTGTGTCGGTATGCACCCGGCCAATCACACTGCGCGCCGCTTCCGAGAGGAAGCAGGTGTACAGCGGGAACTTGGGCATCAGCTCGGCGATGAAGGCCTTGTTGCCAACGCCGGTCAGGTAGTCGGCCTGGCTGAATTCCATCTTGAAGAAGTGCCGGCCCAGGCTTTCCCAGAACGGCGAGCGCCCCTGCTCATCGGACATGCCGCGCATTTCGGCGATGATCTTGTTGCCGAACAGCTCCGGGAACTCGGCGATGAACAGCAGGCGCGCCTTGGCCAGCAGGCGGCCATTGAGACCACTGCGGTGATCGCCACGCAAGAACAGCGAGCACAGCTCGGAGTTGCCGGTCAGGTCGTTGGCCAGGAACAGGGTGGGGATTTCCCGATAGATGTTCAGTTCCTGGGACGCGCTGACGGTCAGGCCGACCCGGTAGTTGTACCAGGGCTCACGCAGGCCCACCGCACCGGCGATGGCGGAGATCCCCACCACCACGCCTTCGTCGTTTTCCAGCACGAACAGGTAATCGGCATCGCCACGCTCGGCTTCGCCACGGAAAGTCTTCTCGGCCCAGCCGACCCGGTGTGCCAGGCGCTCTTCGTTGGCCGGCAAGGTGGTCAGGCCGGTGCCGGTGCTGCGCGCCAGCTCGATCAGCGCGGGTAAATCGCTGCTGCGTACGGGACGAACGATCATGCTATCTCCTCGGGCGGCGGCCTTGGGCCTGCCGCAAAACTCGACCTGGGTGCTCGGTTATCGAACCGCAGGGATCAAACCGCGACCAGACGCACGCTGGCGCCTTCGCCGACGCCCAGGGCTTCGGCGGCTTCAAGACTCAGGCTGACCGGCTTGCCAGGTGCCCAATCGAGCTCCAGCAGCACCGCACGGTAATCCTGCAACTGGCCGTTGCAGACCAGGTACGGGCGCCCACCCTTGCTGGCGGTATCGTCCAGCTTGACCGGCATCACCCGGCTCTGGGCAATCGAACGGATCCCGGAAACCCGCGCATGCAGGGTCGGACCGCCGTCGAAAATGTCGATGTAGTGATCGGTCTCGAAGCCTTCGCGCATCAGGATGTCGAAGGTGATCTGCGCCCGCGGGTGTACCTGGCCCATGGCCTCTTGCGCGGCATCCGGCAGCAGCGGCACGTAGATCGGGTAATGGGGCATCAGCTCGGCCAGGAAGGTCCGGCTCTTGAGACCGCACAGGCGCTCGGCCTCGGCGTAGTTGAGGTCAAAAAAGTTGCGCCCGATGGCGTCCCAGAACGGCGAATCGCCATGTTCGTCGCTGTAGCCGACGATCTCGGTCACCACCGATTCGGCAAAGCGCTCCGGGTGGGCGGCCATGAACAGCAGGCGGCCACGGGAGTTGAGCTCGGCCCAGCCGCTGCCGACCAGTTCCGGCAGCACGTAGAAGCTGGTCAGCAGGCTGTTGCCGGTCAGGTCGTGGCACTGCGACAGGACGTGAATCTTGTTGTGGATCTTCAGCTCCCGCGACGCATGCACGAAGGTCTCGTTACGAAAGCTGTAGAACGGCTCGGAATAGCCGGCCGAGGCAACGATGGCCGAACAGCCGACCAGCTTGCCGGTGCTGCTGTCTTCGAGGACGAAGAAATAGCTCTCCTCGCCATTGAAGCTGACTTCGGCAGCGAAGGACGTTTCCGAGGCGGCAATCTTGTCGCTCAGGCGACCGGCATCATCCGGCAAGGACGTGACACCAATGGGGCTGTCTGCGGCAAGACGCTGTACTTCGCCCAGATCAGCCATTTGCGCGGGGCGCATCACCAGCATGGTGTCACTCCTTTCGGGAAAACAGGCCGACATCCGCCGGCTCAGAGAAAAACAGCAGGCGCCCGCAGGCACCTGCTCTGGAATTCGGTTTCACCGGCCCCGCAGGGCCGATGAAAGGACCAAAGGCTTGAATCAGCCCTGAGTCAGTTTTGCCGCAGCACGCTCGAAACGGTCCAGGCCTTCGTCGATATCGGCATCTTCGACCACCAGGCTCGGGGCAAAACGCACCACGTCAGGGCCGGCTTGCAGCACCATCAGGCCTTCTTTCTCGGCAGCATTGAAGACGTCCTTGGCCTTGCCTTTCCAGGCTTCGGACAATACGCAACCGATCAGCAGGCCAACGCCACGCACCTGGGTGAACAGGCCGTACTTCTCACCGATCTGCTCCAGGCGCGCCTTGAACTTCTGGTGCTTGGCCTTGACGCCGGCCAGCACTTCAGGGGTGTTGACCACATCCAGCACCGCACTGGCTACGGCACAGGCCAGTGGGTTGCCGCCGTAGGTGGTGCCGTGGGTGCCGACGGTCAGGTGCTTGGCCAGTGCTTCGGTGGTCAGCATCGCGCCGATCGGGAAACCGCCGCCCAGGCTCTTGGCGCTGGAGAGGATGTCCGGGGTCACGCCGTAGTGCATGTAGGCAAACAGCTCGCCGGTACGGCCAACGCCGGTCTGCACTTCGTCGAAGATCAGCAGCGCGTTGTGCTTGTCGCACAGCTCACGGGCGCCTTGCAGGTAGGCAACGTCTGCCGGCACCACACCGCTCTCGCCCTGGATCGGCTCGATGACCACGGCGCAGGTCTTGTCGGAGATCTGCGCTTTCAGCGCTTCCAGATCGTTGTACGGCACGTGGCTGATGCCAGTGATTTTCGGCCCGAAACCGTCGGAGTACTTCGGCTGGCCGCCGACGCTGACGGTGAACAGGGTGCGCCCGTGGAAGCTGTTCACGGTGGCGATGATCTCGTGCTTCTCGGGGCCGAAACGGTCGTGGGCAACACGACGGGCCAGCTTGAACGCGGCCTCGTTGGCCTCGGCGCCGGAGTTGCAGAAGAACGCGCGGTCGGCGAAGGTCGCGTCGACCAGCTTGTGCGCCAGGCGCAGGGCCGGCTCGTTGGTGAACACGTTGGACACGTGCCACAGCTTGTTGGCCTGCTCGGTCAGGGCGCCAACCAGCGCCGGGTGGGCATGGCCAAGGACGTTAACGGCGATGCCGCCGGCGAAATCGATCAGCTCGCGGCCCGCCTGATCCCAGACGCGGGAACCCGCTCCACGGACGGGGATGAAAGCCGCCGGTGCATAGTTGGGGACCATCACCTGGTCGAAATCGGCGCGTTGCACCGGAGCTTGCTCAACGGACATCGGAGTCTCCTGAAGAGGAACGCCTGCCTGGAACTGGCGAGCGATGGGGGGATTGTAAGGACAGATCGGCGCCTGACCTTGCCGCCAAGCGACAACTTCTTATAGCGCCAAACCCTGTTTTACCAAGGCTTTCGGCAATGCGACAAATAGGATCGCAAAGGCGCAGTTTAAACGGTGTGAGGGATGCGGGGACACAACTGTATTCGGGCTGCTGCGCAGCCATCGCCGGCAACGCCGACTCCCACAAGGGACTCTGCATACACAACAACAGCGGGAGCCGGCGTTGCCGGCGATAGCAGCGGCGATCAACCGCGCTCGGCGGGCACCGAAGACAGTTCGAACGGGCTGCTGCTACGTCGCTGGTTGCGATCTTCACGCGGCGTTGCGCCAAAGAAGTTGCGATAGGCACTGGAGAAATGCGGCCCCGAGGAGAAGCCACAGGACAGCCCGATCTGGATGATCGACTTGCTGGTCTGCATCAGCATCTGCCGTGCCTTGTTCAGGCGCAGCTCCAGGTAGTACTGGCTCGGCACGCGATTGAGGTATTGCTTGAAGATCCGCTCCAGTTGACGGCGCGATACACACACATGCTGGGCGATCTCGTCGGTGGTCAGCGGCTCTTCGATGTTGGCTTCCATCAGCAGCACGGCCTGGGTCAGCTTCGGATGGCTGGAGCCGAGACGGTTTTGCAGCGGAATGCGCTGGCGCTCGCCGCCTTCGCGAATTCGCTCGACCACCAGTTCTTCAGACACCGCACCGGCAAGCTCGGCACCATGATCGCGAGCCAGCACCGCCAGCAGCAGGTCGATGACCGACATGCCGCCGCACGCCGTCAAACGGTCCCGATCCCAATCGAACAAGTGGCTGGTGGCAATGACCTTGGGGAAGCGCTCGGCGAAGTCATCCTGCCAGCGCCAGTGCACCGCAGCCCGATAACCATCGAGCAGGCCCAACTGCGCCAACGGGTAAACCCCCGCCGACAGGCCGCCGACCACGCAACCGGCACGCACCAGCTGCTTGAGTGCGCTGGCCAGGCTCGACGCCACGGCCTGGGGCGGCTCGTCAGCCAGCAAAAACAGCTTCTGGCAACCTTCGAGCTTGCCGGCCCACGGCTCGCCCGGCAGGCGCCAGGCACCTTCGCCAGGTGCTTCAGCCTGCAGGAACGACAGCTCGTAGACCACTTCCGGATGAACCTTCTGGGCAACCCGCAACACCTCTTCCGCCAGCGCCAGGGTCAGGGCCTTGGTGCTGGGCCAGATGAGAAAACCGATTCGCTGGGTGGTCATGGGGTGCGGTCCGAAACCTGAAAAAGGTCAAGAAGTTAGAGCCTGGTCATGCTGCGCGTACGATGCAGCATGACCCATTTTGGTGCAAAACGGCAATCTTACTTCAGGCTGCCCGAAAGGAACTGTTGCAGACGCTCCGATTGCGGGTTGACCAGCACTTCGCGCGGGTTGCCGCTCTCTTCCACCAGGCCCTTGTGCAGGAACACCAGCTGGTTCGACACCTCGCGGGCAAAGCCCATTTCGTGGGTGACCACGACCATGGTCCGGCCTTCCTGGGCCAGCGACTGCATGACCTTGAGCACATCACCGACCAGCTCCGGGTCGAGCGCCGAGGTCGGCTCGTCAAACAGCATCACCTCCGGCTCCATGGCCAGCGCCCGGGCAATCGCCACGCGCTGCTGCTCGCCACCGGACATATGCCCAGGATAGGCGTCCTTGCGGTGGGCGACACCCACCTTGGCCAGGTAATGCTCGGCTTTTTCCAGGGCGTCTTTTTTCGACATGCCCAGCACGTGCACCGGCGCTTCGATGATGTTTTCCAGCGCGGTCATGTGCGACCACAGGTTGAAGTGCTGGAACACCATCGACAGGCGCGAACGCATGCGCTGCAGCTGCTTGGGATCGGCGGCCTTGAGCGCGCCGTCCTTGTTGGCCACCAGCTTGAGTTCTTCGTTGTTGAGCAGGATCTTGCCCGCGTGCGGCTGCTCAAGCAGGTTGATGCAGCGCAGGAAAGTACTTTTGCCCGAACCGCTGGAGCCGATGATGCTGATCACGTCGCCTGCCTTGGCCGCCAGGGACACGCCCTTGAGCACTTCGTGACTGCCGTAGCGTTTATGCAGATCTTGGACTTCGAGTTTGTACATGCTGTCGATTCTCACAAAGCAGTCAGTCTTGAGCTAACGCTCAGGGCGAAATAATAGGCGCAGGCCTCAGTGCTTGCGCGGCGCCAGGTAGCCGAGCCAGCGGCGCTCGGCCAGCTTGAACAGGCGCACCAGAATGAAGGTCAGGCACAGGTAGAACACGCCGGCAGTGATGTAGGCCTCGAACGGCAGGTAGTACTGGGCGTTGACCGTGCGCGCCGCACCGGTGATGTCGATCAGGGTGACGATCGACGCCAGGCTGGTGGTCTGCAGCATCATGATCACTTCGTTGCTGTACTGCGGCAGCGCCCGGCGCAGGGCCGATGGCAGGAGGATGCGGCGGTACATCTTGACCCGCGACATGCCCATGGCCTTGGCCGCCTCGATCTCGCCGTGCGGCGTGGCCTTGAGGCTGCCGGCGATGATCTCGGCGGTATAGGCGCTGGTGTTGATGGCAAAGGCCAGGCAGGCACAGAAGGTCGCACTGGACAGCCACGGCCAGAGGAAGCTTTCCCGCACCACTGCGAACTGGGCCAGGCCGTAGTAGATCAGAAACAGCTGCACCAGCATCGGCGTGCCGCGGATCACATAGGTGTAGAGCCAGGCGCTCATGTTCACCAGCGGCTGCTTGGACACCCGCATCAGCCCCAGCGGGATGGCCGCCAGCAAACCGAACAGCAGCGACAGCGCCAGCAGCTTGAGGGTGGTCAGCAGGCCGCTCAGGTACAGCGGCAGCGCTTCCCAGATGACGTTGTAGTCGAAAATCATAGATCAGCCGCCTTTACGCCAACCGAGTAGCGCTTCTCGAGGTAACGCAGGGCCAGCAGCGAAACACTGGTGATCACCAGGTACAGCGCCGCTACCGCCAGGAAGAAGGTGAAAGGCTCGCGGGTGGCGTCGGCCGCCTGCTTGGCCTTGAACATCATGTCCTGCAGGCCGACCACCGAAATCAGTGCGGTAGCCTTGGTCAGGACCAGCCAGTTGTTGGTGAAGCCAGGGATCGCCAGGCGAATCATCTGCGGCACCAGCACCCGGAAGAAAATCTGCAGGTTGCTCATGCCATAGGCCATGCCGGCTTCGGCCTGCCCCTTGGGAATGGCCATGAACGCGCCACGGAACGTTTCCGACAGATAGGCACCAAAGATGAAACCCAGGGTGCCGATACCCGCCATCAGCGGATTGAGGTCGATATAGTCGTCAAAGCCGAGCAAGGGCGCGACGCGGTTGAGCAGATCCTGGCCGCCGTAGAAGATCAGCAGGATCAATACCAGATCGGGAATCCCGCGGATCACGGTGGAATACAGATCGCCGAGCCAGGCCAGCCAGCGCACTGGCGACAAACGCAGCGCCACACCGATCAGACCGAGCACGATGGCCAGGGCCATGGACGACAAGGCGAGCTGTAGCGTCAGCCACGCTCCGTCGAGGATGACTGCCCCGTAGCCTTTCAACATGATGAGGTCCTCGACCTTAGGGATGAAAAAATGGTGCAAACCTCAGAGTCTCTGCTGCTTGCACCATTGAACAGGTGAAACGTCGACGATTTACTTGGCTTCAGGGCCGTAGATGTCGAAGTTGAAGTACTTGTCCTGAATCTGCTTGTACTTGCCGTTGGCACGGATGGCCGCGATGGCAGCATTGATGCGATCCAGGTTGGCCTTGTCGCCTTTGCGCACGGCGATACCGATGCCGTCACCAAAGTACTTGGCGTCGGTGAACGACGGGCCAACGAAGGCGAAGCCCTTGCCAGCGTCAGTCTTCAGGAAACCGTCTTCCAACAGCGTAGCATCGGCCACGGTGCCATCCAGACGGCCAGCGGCGACGTCCAGGTAGATTTCATTCTGGGTGCCGTAAGGAACGATGGTGGCGCCTTGCGCACCCAGCACTTCCTTGGCGAAGCGGTCGTGGATCGAGCCGCGCTGCACGCCGATCTTCTTGCCCTTCAGTTCAGTCAGGCCTTCGCTGACGGCAGTACCTTCCTTCATCACCAGGCGAGCCGGGGTCAGGTAGTACTTGCCGGTGAAGTCCACGGACTTCTTGCGATCGTCGGTGATCGACATGGACGACAGGATGGCGTCGATCTTGCGCACCTTAAGTGCCGGAATCAGGCCGTCGAACTCTTGCTCGACCCAGGCGCACTTGACCTTCATCTCTTCGCACAAGGCGTTGCCGATATCGTAGTCGAAGCCGACGATGCTGCCGTCCGGCGCCTTCGATGCGAACGGTGGGTAGGCGGCCTCGATCCCGATTTTCAACGGTTTCTCATCAGCCAGCGCTGCCAGGGAAAACACGGACAGCGCCAAGGCGCCAAGCAGTGCGAGTTTCTTCATCTGGAACTCCATCGGTAAAGGGCAATACAAGGCAGGGTTGACGACTGCCCGATATGCGAATGGGTACAACGCGAGCTGCGCAGGGTCGGCATTGAAGCAGACGCGACGAGCGAGTGATCGGCATTTTAACGACAGCTCCGAAGCCGATATTTCTTCAATGCGACAACTAGTTACAGAAGCGCAGGAACGCAGGGCTGGAGATATTGACAGCTTTCGCGGAATATGCAAAAGCAAAAGACAAATAACCAATCAATGAAGCAATAAGCGGGCCTATTATTGGCAAAGCCTTCTAATCCGGCAAGCGTAGCGTTTCAGCAGGCCGAAAAGCACCGGCAAAACGCCCCGAAAATGCACCCTGGCGTTTCGCTTTGCCCCGCTTTTGTGCGAAAGCGGTGACAGAAGGGTTACCGATGATTGTCGAAGTAACAGAATGAACAAAGCCCCGCCGGCAGATGCCAGACGGGGCATTTGAGTAACACATGAGGGCCTCATCGCTGGCAAGCCCGCCCCCACAGTGGAAACATCACCCTGTGGGAGCCGGGCTTGCCGGCAATAGGCTGCGAAGCAGCCTCAGACTCAGGCCGAAGCCTTGTTCATGTCCTTGTGGGTATCGATCAGGTGCTGCACCACACTCGGATCGGCCAGGGTCGAGATATCACCCAGGCCGTCGTACTCGGCCGTGGCAATCTTGCGCAGGATGCGGCGCATGATCTTGCCCGAACGGGTTTTCGGCAGCCCCGGCGCCCACTGGATGACATCCGGCGAGGCGATCGGGCCGATTTCCTTGCGCACCCAGTTCTTCAGCTCCAGGCGCAGTTGCTCGGTTGACTCGACTCCACCGTTGAGAGTGACATAGACATAGATGCCCTGCCCCTTGATGTCGTGCGGCACACCAACCACGGCAGCCTCGGCGACTTTCGGGTGGGCGACCATGGCGCTTTCGATCTCGGCGGTACCCATGCGGTGGCCGGAAACGTTGAGCACATCGTCAACGCGACCGGTGATCCAGTAGTAGCCGTCTTCGTCGCGGCGGGCACCGTCACCGGTGAAGTACATGCCACGGAAGGTCTTGAAGTAGGTATCGACGAAGCGGTCGTGATCGCCGTACAGCGAACGCGACTGGCCCGGCCAGGAATCGAGGATCACCAGGTTGCCTTCGGCAGCGCCCTCGATCAGGTTGCCGAGGTTATCCACCAGCGCCGGCACCACACCAAAGAACGGACGGGTCGCCGAGCCCGGCTTGAGCGCGGTAGCACCTGGCAGCGGGCTGATCAGCACGCCGCCGGTCTCGGTCTGCCACCAGGTGTCGACGATCGGGCAACGCTCCTTGCCGACGGTGTGGTAGTACCAGTTCCAGGCTTCCGGGTTGATCGGCTCGCCCACCGAACCCAGCAGGCGCAGGCTGGAGCCATCGGCACCGGCCATGGCGGCCTGACCTTCGGCCATCATCGCGCGGATCGCGGTCGGTGCGGTGTAGAGGATGTTGACCTTGTGCTTGTCGACGATCTTCGACACGCGGGTAATGTCCGGGTAGTTCGGCACGCCCTCGAACAGCACGGTGGTCGCGCCGTTGGCCAGCGGGCCATAGACGATATAGCTGTGACCGGTGACCCAGCCAACGTCGGCGGTGCACCAGTAGACTTCACCCGGGCGGTAGTCGAACACCCGCTCGTGGGTCAGCGCGGCATAGACCATATAGCCGCCAGTGGTGTGCAGCACGCCCTTGGGCTTGCCGGTGGAGCCGGAGGTATAGAGGATGAACAACGCCTCTTCGGCCCCCATTTCCTTCGGCGCACAGTGGCTGGAGGCAACCTTCATCAGGTCTTCGTACCAAATGTCGCGGTGCTGGTGCCAGGCGATGTCGCCGCCGGTGCGCTTGCAGACGATGATCTTCTGCACGCTGCTGGTTTCCGGGTTGGTCAGGGCCAGGTCGACGTTGGCCTTGAGCGCGGTACGACGGCCACCACGCAGACCTTCGTCAGCGGTAATGACGATCTTCGATTTGCAGTCGATGATGCGCCCGGCCAGCGCTTCAGGCGAGAAGCCACCGAACACCACCGAGTGGATCGCACCGATACGGGCACAGGCCAGCATGGCAACCACGGCCTCGGGGATCATCGGCATATAGATAGTGACCACGTCACCACGGTGTACATCCTGACCGCGCAGGGCGTTGGCAAATTTGCACACCTGCTCGTGCAGTTCGCGGTAGGTGATATTGCGGTGCTCGGAAGGGTCGTCGCCCTCCCAGATGATTGCAGTTTGATCGCCACGCTCGGCCAGATGGCGGTCCAGGCAGTTGTAGGAAACGTTCAGAGTGCCGTCAGCAAACCATTTGATATCGACATGGTGATCGTCGAAGGAGGTCTGCTTGACCTTGGTGAAAGGCTTGATCCAGTCGAGGCGCTGAGCCTGCTCGCGCCAGAAGCCGTCCGGGTTGATCACCGACTGCTGGTACATGGCCTTGTAGGTCGCCTCGTCGGTCAACGTGTTGGCCGCGACCTCGGGACGAACGGGATACAGGGGAGCCGCACTCATCTTTGTTACCTCGGTGTAATAGTTGTTTTTGTATGACCTCGTTGTAACTGTACCAGACTGCGCCGGCCATTCGACGTTGGTAGTAACGACCTCGTCTTTTCTCCCTGCGGCCAGCAGCGAAGCGTCAAGGCCGGGCGTGCACGGCGAAAAATAAAAATATCCCGGCAGCCTGCCAGACGATTGTTACAGTTTCTGCCAACAGTGTTTATCAAAACCGTGGCTGTTTAAGCGCAGGCCGCACTCCTAGAATTCACCTCGCCAGCAACGGCACCACGATTAACTTTCTTGTAGCCCCCCACGAAGGGAAGTTAATCGGCAACTAATCGTGATAGTTGATCCTGTTGTACACGCGGCGCCACAAGCGCTGCGTGCCCCCTTACGACCTTAGACAGGTAAAAATGAAGATGAAAGCTTTACTGGTATTGGCACTGGGTAGTCTTTGCAGCGTGGCCATGGCCGACGAAGTTGCACAAGGCGGCGCCGAGCAGATCCCGGTTGAACAGTACAGTTACTCGCAGCACCTGGACATCGCCAAAGTCATTTCCATGAGCGAAGTACCAAATGTCTGCGAAGTGGTCCCGGCGCGCATGACCTACGAAGACTCCCAGGGCAAGCGCCACATACTCGAGTACCGGGTGATGGGCAACGGTTGCTCGAACGGCTGAGCCAACGGCTCGCCCGCCTGCAGCGCCTCGGTTGTTAATCAACGAGGCGCGCTGCACTCATTGAGCCTCATGCGTGCAACTAACAACCTGCCGTTATTCCCCTTACTTTATTAACAGCGGATTAATTAATCCGATTTGCCAACGCCATGTTCACGCAACTTGTTGGCAATGGTTGTATGGGAAACACCCAAGCGTTTACCCAATGCCCGACTGCTGGGAAATTCGCTCAGCAAACGTTCCAGTACCGCTTTCTCGAAACGCCCGACTATTTGCCCCAGGTCGCCCTCAAGGGAGAAGTCACCCAGCGGCTGACGCCCACCGTACTCCGGCAAGCGAATATGTTCGCTCTTGACCACCCCGCCATCACACAGCGACACCGCCTGGAACAACACGTTCTCCAATTGCCGTACATTGCCCGGCCAGTGGTACTGGCTCAGGCGCTCCATTGCTGGCGGTGCAAGCTTGGGCAGTGAGCAACCGATCTGCCGGCTGGCCTGATCGAGAAAGTGCTCGACCAGCGGCGGCAAGCCATCCAGGCATTCGCGCAATGGCGGAATATGCAGGGAAAGAACGTTGAGACGATGGTAGAGGTCCTGGCGGAACTCGCCACGGGCACACAGCTCGGACAGGTCGACCTGGGTCGCACAGATCACCCGCACGTCCAGGTACACCTCTTCGTCGCTGCCTACACGACGAAAGCAGCCGTCCTGCAGAAAGCGCAGCAGTTTCACCTGTAAGCGCGGGCTCATCTCACCTACGCCATCCAGGAACAAGGTGCCGCCAGCCGTCAGCTCCAGCAATCCGAGCTTGCCCTCGGCCCGCGCCCCTTCAAAGGCGCCTGGGCCATAACCGAACAATTCGGTCTCGGCCATCGATTCGGGCAACCCCGCACAGTTGAGCGCCATCAATGGCGCCTGGCCACGGGGGCTGGCCAGGTGGCAGGCGCGGGCCAGCAACTCCTTGCCGGTACCGGTTTCACCCTCGATCAGCAGCGGGGCATCCAGCGGCGCCATGCGCCGCGCCTCGCGGACCACCGCCGCCATGACCCGCGAGCTCTGGAAAATGCTGTCGAAGCCGCGCAGCTCCTGCTTGCGCACGTTATAAATGCGCTCACCGATGCGGTCAGCGCGGTGCAGGGTCAATACCGCGCCGGCCAGCGCCTCGCTGTCATCGTGCTCGGATTGCAACGGCGCGATGTCGGCGAGAAACACATCGCCCTTGACCTTGACCCGCAGGCCATTGATACGCGACTTGTTGGCACGCACCAGTTCCGGCAGGTCGAAATCCTCGGCATAACGCGACAGCGGAATGCCCGGCACCTCATCGACCCGCACCCCGAGCAACTGCGCCGCCGCACGGTTGGCGGCAACGATGGAACCGCCCATGTCGATCGACAGCACCGGGAAATCTAGGGCGCCGAGCAGGGCATTGAGCTCCATGTGCCGGCGCTCGCTGGGCATCAGGCCTACACGCTTGACCCCGAACACCCCGGCAATCGACTCGAATTTTGGTCGCAGGGCCTGAAACTGCAGGTTGATCAGGTTCGGGCAGTGCAGATAGATGGCATTGCCATGCTCGCCGCCGACCTCGCCGCGAGCGACGTTGATGCCGTACTCAACCAGCAGGTTGAGAATGTCGCGCAGGATGCCGATGCGGTTCTGGCAATGCACTTTAATACGCATGAAATGTCCTACTAGAAGGCCTGGTACGCGGCACGACAGCGATTTTTTTTGCAGCGACCGAATAATTGTCGTAAAGATTATGTGACAGGCAGCCTGACTTTCAAGGAGCAAACCCCCTGATTTATCGGGATTCCGCCAATTTCGTAAAGTTATCGTTACAAATGCGAGTAACTATCACGGCAAATCAGCCGCCAGGACGCTACAACCGGCACGCTAGCAGGGTAACACTAGGGGTAATGGCTTGATCACATAACAAGAATGGCCCCCAGCAGGAGAGCAGCATGAAACAGACGCAATACGTGGCTCGCGAGCCCGATGCGCAGGGTTTTATCGACTACCCGCAGCATGAACATGCGGTGTGGAACACCCTGATCACCCGCCAACTGAAGGTGATCGAAGGCCGCGCGTGCCAGGAATACCTGGACGGCATCGATCAACTGGGCCTGCCGCACGACCGCATTCCGCAATTGGGCGAGATCAACAAGGTGCTGGGTGCCACCACTGGCTGGCAAGTTGCCCGCGTCCCCGCACTGATTCCTTTCCAGACCTTTTTCGAACTGCTGGCCAGCAAACGCTTTCCGGTGGCGACGTTCATTCGCACCGAACAAGAGCTCGATTACCTGCAGGAACCGGACATTTTCCATGAGATTTTCGGCCACTGCCCGCTGCTGACCAACCCCTGGTTCGCTGAGTTCACCCACACCTATGGCAAGCTCGGCCTGCAGGCTACCAAGGAAGAGCGCGTGTACCTTGCCCGCCTCTACTGGATGACCATCGAGTTTGGCCTGGTCGATACCCCGCAGGGTCGCAAGATCTATGGCGGCGGCATCCTGTCCTCACCGAAAGAGACCGTCTACAGCCTGTCCGGCGAACCTGAGCACCAGCCGTTCGACCCGCTGGAGGCCATGCGCACGCCATACCGCATCGATATCCTGCAGCCGCTGTACTTTGCCCTGCCTAACCTCAAGCGCCTGTTCGACCTGGCCCACGAAGACATCATGGGCATGGTCCACACAGCGATGAAGATGGGCCTGCACGCACCGAAGTTTCCACCCAAGGTCGCCGCTTGAGCGACCTTGCAAACCAATAACAACCACTTGCGGAAAACCTTATGAACGCCTTGAACCAAGCCCACTGCGAAGCCTGCCGTGCCGATGCGCCACAGGTCAGCGACGAAGAACTGCCGGTACTGATCAAGCAGATCCCGGATTGGAACATCGAAGTCCGTGACGGCATCATGCAGCTGGAAAAAGTCTTCCTGTTCAGGAATTTCAAGCACGCCCTGGCCTTCACCAACGCCGTTGGCGAAATTTCCGAGGCCGAAGGCCATCACCCAGGCCTGCTGACCGAATGGGGCAAGGTCACCGTGACCTGGTGGAGCCACTCGATCAAGGGCCTGCACCGTAACGACTTCATCATGGCCGCGCGCACCGACGAGGTCGCCAGCACCGCCGAAGGCCGCAAGTAATGCACTTCGGCGCCATTGGGCGCGTACCCGGCGATCCGATCCTCGGGCTGATGGAGGCGTATGCCAAGGACAGCAACCCGAACAAGTTCGACCTCGGTGTCGGGGTGTTCAAGGATGCCCAGGGCCTGACGCCGATTCCGGCGGCGGTCAAGCAGGCCGAACAGCGCCTGCTTGAACAGCAGACCAGCAAGAGCTACGTCGGCGGTCATGGCGATGCGGCCTTTGGCCGGCTGATCGGCGAACTGGTGCTGGGCAGTGATTCGTCGCTGCTGAGCAACCAGCGCGCCGGCGCCACCCAGACCCCGGGCGGTACCGGTGCCCTGCGCCTGGCAGCGGAGTTCATCGAGCACTGCCTGCCTGGCCGCGGTATCTGGCTGAGCGACCCGACCTGGCCGATCCACGAAACCATCTTCGCCGGCGCCGGCCTCAAGGTCAGCCACTATCCCTACGTCGGTGCGGACAACCGCCTGAATGTCGCCGGGATGCTCGCTGCCCTGGAAGCCGCGCCAACAGGCGATGTGGTATTGCTGCACGCCTGCTGCCATAACCCGACCGGTTTCGACCTGAGCCAGGATGACTGGCGCGCCGTGCTGGACGTGGTGCGCCGTCGCGAGTTGCTGCCGTTGATCGACTTTGCCTACCAGGGCTTTGGCGATGGCCTGGAAGAAGACGCCTGGGCGGTACGGCTGTTCGCCGCCGAACTGCCCGAGCTGCTGATTACCAGCTCTTGCTCGAAGAACTTCGGCCTCTATCGTGACCGCACCGGCGCCCTGCTGGTGTGCAGCCATGATGCCGAAAAGCTGGTGGATGTGCGCAGCCAGCTGGCCTTGCTGGCGCGCAACCTGTGGTCGACGCCACCGGACCATGGCGCGGCGGTAGTGGCGCAGATTCTTGGCGACGCCGACCTCAAGCGCCTGTGGGTCGAAGAAGTCGAGGCCATGCGCCAGCGCATTGCCGAGCTGCGGGTCGGCCTGGTCGAGGCCTTGGCACCCCACGGCCTGAGCGAACGCTTCGCGCATATCGCCAAGCAACGCGGGATGTTCTCCTACACCGGTTTGTCGCCGGAGCAGGTCAAGCAGCTGCGTGAACGGCACAGCGTGTACATGGTCGGCACTGGCCGGGCGAACATCGCCGGCGCCGATGCGGCACGCCTTGAAGCACTGGCTGCCGCCATCGCCGACGTCTGTCGCTAAAAGCATCGCTGGCAAGCCAGCTCCCACAGGTCATGCATACACCGGACCTTGTGGGAGCTGGCTTGCCAGCGATCGGCTGCGCAACAGCCCCGGAAGATCCCCTGATCGTCAACACCAATCAGCAGGAAAATTCATACTGTCATTCAGACTCCTGTATCCTGCACAGGCTTTCACAAGCCCATGCGCGCCTTGCGCAGCCTTTCCACACACTTGCGAGGAACGACGAGATGCATGAAATCCCGAATCTTCCCTTCCCAAGCCTGAACCCAGAAGAGCAGACTCCTGCCACTCACAGCGCCGAAGCAGCCCAGGCTGACCACGACGGTGACGAAACCTCCAGCGCCGACCAGGAATAATCGCGCAACGATCAGACTGTGTGAAAACGGCTGATGCAGGGACCACCCCGTCAACACGTTTTCACACCGTCAAGAATTCCTCTTCTACGAAAGCCCGCACATGCCCGACTCACCGCGCCCCCTTGCGGTCACCCTGCAAGTCGTCTCCATCGTCCTGTTTACCTTCATCGGCTACCTGAACATCGGCATCCCCCTGGCCGTGCTGCCCGGCTACGTGCATAGCGACCTGGGCTTCGGCACCGTGGTCGCGGGCCTGGTGATCAGCGTGCAGTACCTGGCCACCTTGCTCAGCCGCCCCTACGCCAGCCGCATCATCGATAATCTGGGCAGCAAGCGCGCCGTGCTCTACGGCCTGGCCGGTTGTGGCTTGAGCGGCGTGTTCATGCTGATTTCAGCGTGGCTGCAACATGCGCCATGGCTGAGCCTGGCCAGCCTGTTGGTCGGCCGCCTGGTGCTGGGCAGCGCCGAAAGCCTGGTCGGCTCGGGCTCGATCGGTTGGGGCATTGGCCGGGTGGGCGCGCAACACACCGCCAAGGTGATTTCCTGGAACGGCATCGCCAGCTATGGCGCCTTGGCCATCGGCGCACCGCTGGGCGTGGTGCTGGTGCAGCAGTTCGGCTTGTGGAGCATGGGCGCCAGCATTTTGCTGCTGTGCGTGCTGGGCCTGGCCCTGGCCTGGCCGAAAACCGCCGCCCCTGTGGTTGCCGGTGAACGCCTGCCGTTTCTGCACGTGCTTGGCCGGGTGTTCGGTCACGGCTCGGGGTTGGCCCTGGGCTCGATCGGCTTTGGCACCATCGCCACCTTCATCACCCTGTACTACGCCAGCCACAACTGGAACAACGCGGCGCTGTGCCTGAGCCTGTTCGGCGCCTGCTTCATTGGTGCCCGACTGCTGTTCGGCAACCTGATCAACCGTATCGGTGGCTACCGGGTGGCGATCGCCTGCCTGTCGGTGGAAACCCTCGGCCTGCTGCTGCTCTGGCAGGCTCCGAGTGCCGAGCTGGCCCTGGCCGGTGCGGCGTTGAGCGGCTTTGGTTTCTCGCTGGTGTTCCCGGCCCTGGGGGTCGAGGCAGTCAATCTGGTGTCCGCCTCCAATCGCGGCGCGGCCGTGGGCGCCTATTCGCTGTTCATCGACCTGTCGCTGGGGATCACCGGGCCGCTGGCTGGGGCGATTGCTGCCGGATTCGGCTTTGCCTCGATCTTTGTCTTTGCCGCTGGCGCGTCTTTCTGCGGTTTGCTGCTGAGCCTGTACCTGTATCGCCAGGCCCGTCTGCAGCCACCACGACACCTGCTTTAATAATCGATCTTGCCGCGCCCGGCCTTGATCGCTCCACGCTTGCTCTTGGTGTCCAGGCGCCGGGTTTTCGAGCCCAGGGTCGGCCGGGTCGGGCGCCGCGCCTTTTCGACCTTGGTCGCCGAGAGAATCAGTTCGCGCAGGCGCTCCAGCGCATCGGCCCGGTTCTGCTCCTGGGTTCGAAACTGCTGGGCCTTGATGATGATCACCCCGTCACGGGTAATGCGACTGTCGCTCAGCGCCAGCAGACGCTCCTTGTAAAACGCCGGCAATGACGAAGCCTGGGTGTCGAAACGCAGGTGCACGGCGCTGGAGACCTTGTTGACGTTCTGCCCGCCGGCGCCCTGGGCGCGGATGGCAGTCAACTCGATCTCGTCGTCCGGGATCTGCACCGCGTTGGATAACTGCAACATCACACATCCTTTGATCAAACATTCAGGCCGACTCAGGTATTCGGCAGCGCTCGCGCTCGGCCTCTTGCGCCCCCTGGCACAACACTTGCGCTACCCGCTGTACGCAGCCCTGATCCACCGGGGACAACTGGCGAAACAAAATCAGCAGCTCGTTTTCGACTTCACTCAAGCGTTGCACAGGCGAAGCGTCACTTTCCGTGTTGAATGCGCAGGTTTTATGCTCCGACATGATCACCCTTCCCTAGCGAGACTGAATGCATCGACGTTACGAGCAATTCTCTGCGAACCCTCTAGGACCGTTCCGAGCGTTTCGTAGGAAAATTGAGATAATAGCTATACGACACTACCTTTCGCGTCGTGCATGGCCCCGACAATTCTATGCACAACTTCTTGGTCGGCGATAGCCAATGACCGGTATTGAGCCAGCAAGCGCTGCTCGGGTTCGCTCAATGAAGCGCCATCATCGACCGTCCGCACCCCGGTAATTACATAACGCACATCGACACCCGCCCCCGCCACAGCGGCCAGGTATGCGACGTCGGGATTGCGCTCGCCCTTTTCATAGCTGCCCTGGGTGTTGCGGTTGACCCCGCCAAGCTGGGCGAAATCATCCTGGCGCAGACCCAGACGCGTACGCTCCTGGCGCAATCGCTCACCGCTCTCTGCCGATTTCAGTGCAGTGGGTGCACAATTTTTCAATCAAAACCCCTTTACAAGAACATTTTATTGGGCATAATCGGCATCCGAACGACACCGATAGCCGCGCTGTGCACTATGCCCCCGCTGTTTACAGCTGGGCAAGGCTAAGCAAAGCACATAAAACCAAACATTCGCACACTCCATCTTCCAACAAGTGCGTATGAAAAATCGTCACGGATGACACTGGATCAGGGATTCGTCTCTGGTAATGGGCACAGCAGGCTTGCCTTGCGCCGCCTGAAGAGCCATCCGCTGCCGATTCCTACATAAGACCCACAACGGCACGGAGGTTCATTCATTTTTCAAAGGACCGAACAATGAACAACAAACCGTTGTGCACCCTTACCGCATTGCTGACCTTTGTCAGTGTCGGCGCCCATGCCAGCAGCACTGACGTCAACATCAGCGGTACCCTTACCCCGGCAGCGTGTACGCCGTCGCTTTCCTCGTACGGCCAGGTTGATTTCGGCAATATCTCCATGCCTGAACTCCCCCCTCAACCTGTCATTCCCGATCACTCGGCTCTGCCACCGCGCAGCCTGGTCTTCACCGTTGTCTGCGACCGACCAACCCGTTTCGCCCTGATAGCCACCGGCAATCGCCGCGACAGCACCTCGATCCCGATGCCCAGGGCATTCGGCTTGGGCACCACCACTAGCGGCGAATCCCTGGGCTTTTACAGCGCCGTATGGGCGGACAGTGATGCGACCCTGGACAACCAGCCTGCCGACACCCTCTACTCCGAAGACAAAGGCGGCACCTGGGCACGCATACCCGGTGGCGGTTTCGAGCATCAGGGCGACAAGCCAGACTCACTCCTGGGCTTTGCCCGACGCAGCCAGAACAGCCCCTCGGCCGCCGAAAACCTGAACCTGCGCCTGGAAGTGACAGGATGGTTGCGCAACGACATGACCCACGTCGATGAAGCACTGCTCGATGGCCATATGACCATTGAGCTTCAGTACCTCTGAACCTGATCATTGCGACCGGGAACCCATACCTACGCTCGCAAACGGTACGCCTGCAGTTACCAACACTGAAAAAGGTCCTTGCTGTGAAGAAGTCCGTATTGCCCCTTGCTGTATTGCTCAACTTCATCGCTGCCAATGCGATGGCTGCTACAACCGATCTGACAGTCACTGGTGTCATCACGCCAACCGCCTGCACGCCAACGCTGGGCAACGGTGGCGTGGTCGACTACGGCACCCTCTCGCTTGCCAACCTTGAACAAGACACGAGCTTCTACCACCTGCCAGCGAAAACCCTCGACCTCACTATCGACTGCAGTGCCCCGACAAACTTTGCGCTCATCGCCAGCGACAATCGCCACGACAGCAGCGGCCCCAGCAATTTCCAATTCGGCCTAGGCACGCATGCACAACAAAATCTCGGTTTCTATTTCATGAGCTGGAAGCAGGAGAATGTTCTGGTGGATGGCAATGCGGGCCACGCACTCACGTCCCACGACGGCGGCAACAGCTGGAGCAGTTCTATCTTGGGGAGCTTCAACGACGCCGGTAAAACGCCTGAATACAGATCGGCATTGTCCTCGAACCCGGGCATGCCCAGCCCGGCCACCAACGTCAGCGTGACCATGGACATTACCGGCATGATCAACAATGACCTGTCGATCACCGAGAATGCGCAGATCGATGGCAGCGCGACCATCGAGGTACTGTACCTCTAGGTATCCACGCCCAACGCGCCCCATAACGGCCAAGCCTGGCCAACAAGAATCCGGCACACGCCCAAGCCACTGCCTGCCGAACGACAGGGAGCGGGCAACTGCGCGCGCAAAACGGGTCACCGCAACACTTAAAACACCAACATCCAGAAGGAAATCACTGTGAAAAAGTCCGTACTGACCCTAGCGGCCCTATTGAGCCTGGCCACCGCCAACGCCATGGCCGCCACCACCGACCTGAGTGTCACCGGCACCATTACCCCGGCGGCCTGCACGCCAACCTTGAGCAATGGCGGCGTGGTTGATTACGGCGTGCAGTCGCTGTCAAACCTTGAAGAAACCTCAACCACCTACAAGCTCCCCGCCAAAAGCCTGAACTTTGCCATCGAATGCAGTGCGCCGGCCGCCATCGCCGTCATCGCCAACGACAATCGCCGCGAAAGCGCGGGGCCCAACCCTTGGCTGTTCGGCCTTGGCATGTATGAAGATCAGCCAATCGGCATCTACTACATGCATTGGGACGACGAAGAAACCCTGATCGACGGCGGCAGCGGCATGAACCTGATCTCGCGTGATGCTGGCAACACCTGGGACAGCCACCGCACCGCCACCCTCGTCGATGCCGGCCGGGGCCCGGACGAAAGGATTTCTTTCTCCAACCAGACAGTCAGCAGCCCAACAGCAGTCACCAGCGTAACCATGAACATGAAGGTAACAGGCCACATAAACAAGGACTTGTCGTTCAACGACAACGTAACACTGGACGGCAGCGCAACCATCGAGATCGTCTACCTCTGAACCTTGCCCGAGCGCTTGAAACGACAGCCCGTAGCGCAGCAAGCAGACCATTTGCCAAACGGGCGACAGCCAATACCCACACTGAAAGGAAATCACTGTGAAAACCTCCGTCCTCTCCCTTGCTGCACTGCTTTGCCTGGCCACCACCCACGCCATGGCCGCCACCACCGACCTGACAGTCACCGGCACCATCACCCCGACCGCCTGCACACCGACCTTGAGCAATGGCGGGCAGGTGGACTACGGCGTTGTATCGCTGGCAAACCTTGGGGAAACAGGCAACTACTATCTCCTTCCAGCCAAAAACCTGTCCTTCGCCATCGAGTGCAGCGCGCCGACCAGCATTGCCGTTATTGCCAGCGACAATCGTCGCGACAGTGCGCCCTCAGAGTTGAAGCGGTTTGGACTTGGCATGCATGAAGACCAGCAACTCGGCAATTTTTTTATACGCTGGATAAACGGCGGCACCCTGGTGGATGGTGAAACGGGCTACCACCTGGATTCGCTGGACGGCGGTACCAGCTGGATCCCCGCGTCGACTCTCATCCTAAGCGACTTTGGCAAGGAACCGGGCTTCCGGGCCTCTTTTGCAAACCAGCCTTCACCGTCGGCGCCCAGTGCAGTCACCAGCGTCAGTATCAACCTGGAAGTCAACGGCTTTCTCAACAAGAGCCTGACGTTAACCGACAACGCTCAGCTTGACGGCAGCGCGACCCTCGAGGTCGTGTACCTCTGATCGTCATCCGTGACCAAGGGCGCGAACACGGAACGCTCGCCGCCCACCTCTGACATCCGGCTCGCGCACTCCCCGATCACGCCTGATGGAAGCAGCCCGGGGAGCTGCGCCCGACGCCCAGCACTGAACAGCGACCATGATCAAAGCATGCAAACTCGTTGCAGGCCCCCTGCTGCCTGCAATTCTTCTCTGCACCCTACCCCTGCCCCAGGCATACGCCGACGGTATGGTGCCCAGAACCTCAGTGGTCATCGTCGAAGAAGCCCGCGCCAGCGGCAGTGAATTCGTGGTGACCAATACCGACCCACAAGCCGCCCTGCTGGCGGTGTTCATCGAGAACCCAGCTGAAGACAACGACAACCTGCTGGTGGTCCAGCCCACGGTCGCCCGGGTGGAAGCCGGCAAGGAACAACAGGTGATCTTCCACTATGTGGGCAAGGAGCCTCTGCACAGCCAGCGCCTGCGCCGGGTGATCTTCGAAGGCATTCGCGAAACCGCTCCCGGTAGCACCCAGAACATGCGGGTCAACTTCGGCGTGCGCCAGAACCTGCCGGTCATCCTTCACCCCAAGGGCCTGGCACGCAACAGCGAGCCCTGGAAAGGGCTGGTCTGGCGCGTGGATGGCAAGCAATTGCGCGTAGAGAACAACACGCCTTACGTCGTTCGCCTGGCCCAGGAGCTGCAACTGCTGCCTGGTCAGCACTCACTGGACCTGGGCCGCAACTACGTCCTGGCCCACGAAACCATCACACTCGACTTGCCTGATGCCGCCGCCGCGGCCACTACCGTGCGCTTTCAGCCGGCCACGGTTTATGGCTTTGCGGTCGACCCCTTCGAGGCAAGCATCCTGTGAGCACCCCCGATGACGCCCTGGGCAAAAAGCGCCCGCGCGAGCAACTGATACTCGGCCTGTGCCTGACATTGCTGGGCCTGGATACCCTGAAACCTGCGCAGGCGGCCAATGAACCCGTTCACGCCGAGCACAGCGTGTTCGACCAGGAAGTGCTGCGCCAGCGTGGCATCGATCCGAAGCTGGCGGCCTTGTTCGGCCGACAAACGCGCTTCCCGCCCGGCCGCCAGCAAATCAGCCTGACGGTCAATGGCCGCGACAAGGGTGCCACCCAGGCCCGCTTCAGCCAGGACGGCAGCTTGTGCTTCGATGACGCGTTGCTGGCATTTGCCGGGATCGAGCGCCCCGCCGACTGGCCCACTACCCTGGACGAGCAGGATGCCCCGGTCGATCCGGCCTGCCTCGAACTGGGCGAGGCCTTCCCTCAGGCGCAGGTCGAGCTGCAGCCAGGGCAACACCGGGTGCAGGTCGTCGTCCCCGACCAGGCCCTGGTGCAGCACCGTCAACTGTCGCAAGACTATAACCAGGGCGGGGTTGCCGGCCTGCTGAACTACGACCTGTTCAGCTCGTTCAACCGCTACGACGGCCAGTCCAGCCGTTACGCGGCAGCCAACACCGAACTGGGATTGAACATGGACAACTGGATCCTGCGCAGCCGCCAGGTGCACAGCCGCTTCGACGGCAAGGTGCACAGCGAAATGCTCGACACCTATGTACAGCGCAGCTTCGCCGAGCATCGCAGCCTGTTCCAGGCTGGCGAAATCAGCCTGGTCAACCCGGTGCTCAACGGCGCGCAGATCATCGGGGCGCAGGTAACCCCCGAATATGGCCTGCTCTCGCAACTGGACAATGCCAGCGTGCAAGGCATTGCCAACAGTCAGGCGCGGGTCGAAATCCACCAGAACGGCGCATTGCTGTACAGCACCGTGGTCCAGCCCGGGCCGTTTACCATCAGCAACATTCCGCGCATCACTTCGCGTTCGGACCTTGAGGTCACCGTCATCGAGACCAACGGTGAGCAACGACGCTTTCGCGTACCGGCCAACCTGACCGCCAGCGTTCGCCCGCAAACCGGTTTCAGCGTCGGCGCCGGGGTTGTGCGCAGCCACGGTCATGACAGCGACGACCCAGCAGTGGTGAGCCTGGGCCAGACAGGCGCATTGGGAGATCGCTCAAGCCTGAGCAGCGGCGTGATCCTCGCCCAGGGGTACCGGGGACTAGGGGCCAGCGTGGGCACAGTACTTACCCCCCAGCTCAACGGCGAAGTCTTTACCCTCGGCTCACAAGCAACCACGCTGGACAAGAGCGGCGCCCAACTGGGCGGTCAGCTCAACTGGCAACTGAATGAGCAATGGTCGAGCCTGGTGGCCGGCAATCATCGCACCCGTGGTTACCGGGAGCTGCTCGACAGCACCAACCGGGACAACGAGGAGCACTGGTCCAGCTACCGTGATCAGCTCAGTACCAGTTTGCGCTGGGCTAGCGCCGCCCTGGGCAGCTTCAACCTCGGCTACACGCAAACCACCTATTACGAGCATGACAGCAATCAACGCCTATTTCTGTCCTGGGGCAACAGCTACGGTGGGCTGACCCTGTCAGCCACGATGGAAAAGTCCGTCGGCAGCAGCAATGGCTACAACGACGATGCCCTGTACTTCAGCGCCAGCATTCCGCTGGACGGCAAACGCCGTTTGCGCAGCAGTGTCCGCCACAGCGGCGGGCACAGCAACAGCACGCTGGCCTACAACGAACAGGTAAACGACAGCTTCGGCTATCGCCTGGGCGCCGAGCATCGTTCGGGAGATTCCAGTACGCTGGCCAGCGCCGGCCTCTCGGCCTTGCCGCGCTATACCCAGCTGGACCTGAACTACAGCGGCGACGGTGATAACAGCAACTACAACCTGGGCCTGCGCGGAGGCGTTGCAGTGCACGGCGCGGGCATCACACCAACGCCCTACCCGATCCGCGATACCTTTGCCATCCTCTCGGTCACCGATACCCCCGGGGTCAAGGCCAGCACCCCCAGCGGCCCGGTGTGGACCGACCATACAGGGCATGCGGTGATTCCCGCCCTGGCCGCCTACGGTCGCAGCCCGGTCCAGATCGATACCCAGAGCTTGCCGATCAACATCAATGTCGATGAGGGTGCCGGCGTGCTGCGCGCCCACCGTGGCGCGGTGCCGCGCCTGAGTTTCAGGGCCTGGAGCACGCGTCGGGTGCTGCTGACCCTGCTCGACAACAGCGGTCAGCCGCTGGCCAGCGGTGCTTCGGTATTCGATGACCGCGGCCGCTTCATCAACCTGGTGCAGCCCGGCGGCCTGGTGTTCATCGATAACAGCGATGACATTGGCCACCTGATCGTCAGCGACCATCAGGCCAAAGAGTGCCGGGTCACTCTGGAACCGGACACTGGCAACACCACCGACAGCTACTACACCCAGGCTCAACGCACATGCAGTTGAGCCCCAGCGACGACCTGCCCCTGGCAATCAGACCTTGTGTCGTCAGCCTACTCGGCAGCCCGAAGAGGATGCGCCAGCACATGAACACCCTCCCCCCCCTGCTATTGCTGTTCGTCTTGCCACTGTCGGCCATGGCGGCCGAATGCCGGCTACAGGTCAGCCCTGATCCACTGGACTACGGGACGCTTGATCGAAGCCGACTGGAAGCCGGCAGCCCTGGCCTGGCATTGGCGAAAAAGACCGCGCAACTGAGCATGAGCTGCAACGACCCTGCCGACCTCAGCCTGTTTTACAGCGCCAACGGCCTGGACAAGGAGCGCTTCGCGCTGGCGGGCTCGGGCCACTATCGATTGCAAGCCAGCGATGCCTTTGTCGACGGCGTGCGCGTGGACCTGGCCCGCCTCGATCAGCCCGGGGCAGTTCCGGCCCCGGCCAACGCCCACCTGAACTGGCAGCCACGCAGCGGCATCACCCCGGTGGCGGCGGGTAAACCGCTAAAAGGTCGCAACCTCAACCTGACCCTGGTGCTTGAGGGCGAACTCGATGCCCAGGCCTTTGCCGTGCGTGAGTCGACGCAGTTCAGAAGCACCGGGCAACTTCACGCCCCAGCGTCGGGCAGCACAGCCGAACTGGCCATACACTGGCAGATCATCCCAGCAGCCTGTACCCCGAGCCTGTCCCAGGGAGGCGTAGTGGACTACGGCAGGATCACCAGCCAAAGCCTGAACAGCGACCGGCGTACGCGCCTGCCCACCCGTCAATTGAACCTGTCGATCAATTGTGACAGCCCGGCGCGTTATGCCTTGCGCATGCACGACAACCGTGACGGCAGCTCGCTGGTCAACTCGCTGATTTTCTATGGCCTGGGACGCGATGGCGCCGAGAACAGGATCGGCTTGTATGAAGTACAGTTCGACCCGCAGTCGATCACTGCCGACCAGCTAGCGGCGGTTTACCTGACCCAATCCACTGCCGGCGGCATCGGCTGGAGCGATTCGGGCAGCGAGCCGAGGAGCATTGCCGATACCACCGTACTCGGCTTCAGCGATGAAGCCATGACCGCGAAGGGACCGGTGGCCATTCGCAACCTCAACGCGACAGTCAACATACTGCCGGTGATCGCCCCGACCAACGAACTGGACAACCGCCAGGATATCCAGCTCGATGGTTCAGGCACCCTCGAAATCATCTACCTGTAAAGCAAAACGCCCCGCGCAGCGGGGCGTTCGTTCAACCATTTGAATCAGCGCTTGAGCGGTGCAGGGCTGGCTGCGACCGTGGCTTTGCTGCGGTTGGTTTTCAGGCTATAGCACACGCCCATCACCAGCAGCCAGACCGGAATCGCATAGACCGAGATCTGGATGCCCGGGATCTGCAGCATGATGCCCAGGATCAGCACCACGAAGGCCAGGCAGATGTAGTTGCCATAGGGGTACCACAGCGCCTTGAACAGCGGCGTCTGGCCGGTCTTGTCCAGGTGCTGGCGGAACTTCAGGTGCGAGTAGCTGATCATCGCCCAGTTGATCACCAGGGTTGCCACCACCAGCGACATCAGCAGCTCCAGTGCATGCTGCGGCATGAAGTAGTTGAGCAGTACGGCCACCAGGGTCACTGCAGCAGAGGCCAGGATCGAGCGTACCGGCACACCGCGCTTGTCGATCTTCGACAGGCTGGCCGGAGCATCGCCCTGCTCGGCCATGCCGTAGAGCATGCGGGCATTGCAGTAGGTACCGCTGTTGTACACCGACAACGCCGCAGTCAGCACCACGAAGTTGAGGATGTGCGCGGCAACATCGCTACCGAGCAGCGAGAACACCTGCACGAACGGGCTTGCACCATAAGTGCCACCGGCCGAGTCCAGGCTGGTAACCAGGCTGTCCCATGGCGTCAGCGACAGCAGCACCACCAGGGCACCGATGTAGAAAATCAGGATGCGGTAGATCACCTGGTTGATCGCTTTGGGGATCACGGTCTTCGGCTTGTCGGCTTCAGCGGCGGTGAAACCGAGCATTTCCAGGCCACCGAAGGAGAACATGATGATCGCCAGGGCCATCACCAGGCCGCTGACACCATTGGGGAAGAAGCCGCCATGTTCCCACAGGTTGCTCACCGAGGCCTGCGGGCCGCCGCTACCACTGACCAGCATCCAGCTGCCCAGGGCGATCATGCCGACAATGGCCAGAACCTTGATGATCGCGAACCAGAACTCGGCCTCGCCAAACACTTTGACGTTGGCCAGGTTGATGGCGTTGATCAGGATGAAGAAGGCTGCCGCCGAGGCCCAGGTCGGAATCTCTGGCCACCAGTAGTGCACATACTTGCCGACCGCGGTGAGTTCCGACATACCGACAAGGATGTACAGCATCCAGCAGTTCCAACCGGAGAGAAAGCCGGCAAAACCACCCCAATACTTGTGCGCGAAGTGACTGAAGGAACCGGCTACCGGCTCTTCAACGATCATTTCACCCAGCTGGCGCATGATCATGAAGGCAATGAAGCCACAGATCGCGTAGCCGAGAATCATCGACGGGCCCGCCGATTTCATCACCCCGGCCGATCCCAGGAACAGCCCGGTACCAATTGCACCGCCCAGGGCGATCAACTGGATATGGCGATTTTTCAGGCCGCGTTTCAGCTCGCCTGAATGCGTGTTTTGTCCACTCATGAACGAAGTCACCTGCTTGTTTTTATCTGTGACGGAATCGGACCCACCGCGCTCGTGGCGCAGCGGAATTAACAAGGTGGTTACCTTGAAGGTTCTTGGACGAGGGTTCAGGTCGCGGGCAAGAGCCCTGGACGCATCAACCGGGTGTCAGCAAGAGTGCGAGGTACGCATTGGGGTCACAGTTAAAACGCGGCGCATTGTATACCCCTGCAGACGCGCAGGGGTCAACACGTTGCGTGACTGTCTGACGACAAAACGCACCGTTCCTGAGGAAAGGGTCAAGCCTGGGGGGGTAATTGGCGTACATAGCGCCTCCATTTGTTCTTATCAATGCCTGGCTCTCCGGCCCGGCTACGCACCGCAATGGCGCCTATCTCACCGCTGCGCAGACCTGCGGGCAAGCTGTTGACGGTTACGTAAAGCGCCCCGCCCCGGGCGACTCGGAAAGTTCTGTTTACAGCAGAAAAAAAATCGCAGGAACAGCCCAATAACCGGCAAGCCTTTGTAACGAAATATTTACAAGGTGGTTTAAATTCTTTCCACGCCTTACGGAAGTATCTGTAAGACAAGGAAATTTCGAGCAAAAAAAAGGTTCTTCACGGAATTTCGGGGACTATGATTTTTGGGATGTGATGGGATGTTAAGGTTGCGAGTTTATCCATTCTATGTAGCGCCGCTGCTGGCCCCTTCCGCCCTTAC
>NZ_JH650785.1:30828-46944 GCF_000259195.1 Pseudomonas donghuensis | reverse complement strand
ACAGCCTGATCAAGACAGTTGCTCCCACATGAGTGAAAACCAGCCGAAAAAAAACCACCCCGCAGGGTGGTCTCTTCACATCCATTTACCGATTCAGTCGCCGTAGTACTCGCAACCACTGGTGCAGGTCTCATGAATCCGTACCTTGGACAGCTCCGGCAGCAGCGGCTTGACCTGATCCCAGATCCATTTGGCGATCACTTCGCTGGTCGGGTTCTCCAGGCCAGGAATGTCGTTCAGGTAATTGTGATCCAGTTGCTCGTACAGTGGCTTGAAGATCGCCTTGATCTCGGAGAAATCGCGAATCCAGCCGGTATGCGGGTCGAGCGGGCCGGTCAGGTGCAGGGCAACCTTGAACGAGTGACCATGCAGGCGACCACACTTGTGCCCTTCAGGGACGTGGGGCAGGCGGTGTGCCGATTCGAATGTAAACTCTTTGAAAATTTCCACGATGTCTTGACTCTGTAAACCAATGCTGGCTGCCAGTTTACCAGCATGGTCACTTCAGTGGTTGCAGATGCGTGTGCAGCTTGCCGGTTTCTATCAGCTCAAGCAGCTCGTCGCCCAAGCGCTGGCTTTCGGCCATTGCCTTGTGCCAATAACGCTGGCGGCTACCGGCATCCCCCATGAAACGCTTGAAGTCGCTGCGGTCCGGCAGCTTGCCGTAGGGCAGGCTGGCCAGGTACTGCGGCGAGGGTGCCAGCAGCAGGACATTACGTAAGCGTTGGGCGTCACCGCGGCGCCAGGGCAGGGCCTTGTCGAACCAGCCGGGGATGACCTTGTCGGTGAAGTGCGGGTAAAGCACGATATCGTCACCGGCGTAGGGCAGGTCCAGGTGATAGTCGAGCAGCCCGCCATCACGGTAGGTCCCCTGGCCTGCGCCGGGGATATCGCGCACGCCTTGCATGACCATGGGGATCGACCCGGAAGCCAGGAGGGCATGCCGCAGGTTGTTGATATCCAGCGTCAGGTAGCGCGACGGGAAGTCGGTCAGTGCCTGCAACGGCGGACCGCTGCGGGCATCGTGAAGAATGATCCGTTCGAAGTGCCGGGCCAGGCGCGGGCGGCCGATCAGGTTGTCGGCGATCACCGATGACAGGCCCATGCCCAGGCGCCCGCGATGATCATGGGCAAGCAGCCCGTGGCTTTTTACCACCATGATGTTCAGGCGATAGTCCGAACTTTCGAGGACCTGCGCGTCGCGCCCTTCGAGCAATTCATCGAGCATGCGCTCGCAGCTGCGGCTGACTTCAGCCTGGGTCACACCCTTGGCAAAGTCCTGTTCGGTGTACAGCTGCCCCAAGCGCTGCAGGGCCTGGGTCGGGTTGGGCAGGCAGGCACTGGCGAAGCGCCAGGAGCCGATCGAGGCACCGATCAGCGCCCGTTCACGCGGTGTGCCGGGTAACCACTGGCCGAACAATGCCAGGTCCAGCCCTTGGATGCCCAAAGCCTTGGGGCCGCCCGCAGCGCCTGGCAACACACCCACATCCGCTGCCTGCAAGCCACCTTCGCGTATGCGTTGCAGGGCACGGCTGCCGGCCTTGAGGGTCAGGGCCGGGTACTTGATATGGATTGCGCTCATACGGGCCTCGCGGTCTTGAGCCGGTAATTATAAAGAACAGCGGTCCAGATGTGGGGCAGGGCTGCGCTATCATGTCGCCAGTTGTTTTCAGCTTCAATTAAGTTCGGTTGGGTACTCTAGGCCCCGTAGAAACATTTTTGATCTCAACGGAGAGACACGATGAAAACTTTGACTGCCCTGTTCGCCACTGCTGCCCTTGCCCTGAGCGCCAACGTCGCGCTGGCTAAAGATGTACAGCCTGATGAAGTGGTAAAACTGGTCAACGCCAAGAGCATCAAGTCGCTGGACGAACTCAAGGCCGCCGCCATCGCCAAGCACCCAGGCGCAACCGTCACCGATTCCGAACTGGAAGACGAGTACGGTCGCTATATCTACAAGGTCGAACTGCGTGACGCCCAGAACGTCGAGTGGGACGTTGATCTCGATGCCAAGACCGGCGAAGTCCTCAAGGACGCTCAGGACACCTGATGAGCCCTTGCATGCGAGCAGCACAGACCGTTCTCATTGCGCTGTTGGCCCTCTGCTCGCTGGCTTCGGCCCGCGACCTCGATCAGGACGAAGCCCTGCAACTGCGCGAGCGGGGCATCATCCTGCCGTTGGAGCAACTGCTCAAAGACGCCCTGGGACGCTATCCCGGGGCGACATTGCTGGAGGCGGAGCTGGAACAGAAACACGACAGGTACGAGTACGAGGTCGAATTGCTGACCCCTGAAGGCGTGGTGCGCGAGATCAAGCTCGACGCTACCAATGGAGCGCTGCTCAAAGACGAGGAAGATGACTGATGCGCCTGTTACTGGTCGAGGACAACGTGCCGCTGGCAGATGAACTGACCCAGAGCCTGCAACGCCAGGGTTATGCGGTCGACTGGCTGGCCGACGGCAGGGATGCGGTCTACCAGGGCAGCAGCGAACCCTATGACCTGATCATTCTCGACCTCGGGCTGCCCGGCTTGCCGGGCCTCGAGGTGCTGGCCCAGTGGCGCGCATCTGGCCTGGCGACACCGGTGTTGATCCTCACCGCGCGCGGCTCCTGGGCCGAGCGTATCGAGGGCTTGAAGGCCGGCGCCGACGACTACCTGAGCAAGCCCTTTCACCCGGAAGAACTGCAACTGCGTATCCAGTCGCTGCTGCGCCGTGCGCGCGGGCTTGCCAACCAGCCGACCCTGGACGCCGCCGGCCTGCAGCTGGACGAAGGCCGCCAGTGTGTGACCCGCGCCGGCGTCGACATCCAGCTCACCGCTGCCGAGTTTCGCCTGCTGCGATATTTTATGCTGCACCCGCAACAGATCCTGTCGAAAAGTCACCTGGCCGAACACCTCTATGACGGTGAAACCGAACGGGATTCCAACGTCCTGGAAGTGCACGTCAACCACCTGCGCCGCAAGCTTGGCCGCAGTGTGATCGAGACCCGCCGCGGCCAGGGCTACCGCTATGCCGGGAGCAGCGAGTGAAGTCGATCCAGGCACGCTTGAGCCTTGGCCTGATTGCGGTACTGGTGCTGGTCGGGCTGGTCCTGGCCCAGCTCAGCCTGTGGCTGTTCGAAGCCGGACTGCAACGCTACCTGGAGACGGGGCTGCGCAAGGAGAGTGAAAACCTGCTGGTTGCCCTGGTGCGCGGCCAGACTGGGCTGGAACTGGACGAGCGACGGATCTCCTCGGCCTACAAGCGGCCGTTCTCGGGCTATTACTTTCGCATCGACTTCGACGGCGGCAACTGGCGCTCGCGTTCGTTGTGGGACATGGACATGCCGGCTCCGGCAACACCGGGCCTGCACACCGGGCTGCAGCTTGGACCCGAGGGCCAGCAACTGTTGGTCCTGCGAGCCGACTACCGGCGACTGGGCCAGGCGATTTCCATCAGTGTCGCCCAGGACTATACCCCGGTGCGCGATGGCTTCAGGCGCATGCAGCAGATCGGCCTGGGCCTGGGCCTGGTCGCGCTGTTGCTGATCCTGGTGCTGCAACGCATCACCGTGACCCGTTCATTGCGCCCGCTGGAACGTGCCCGCGAGCAGATCGCCCAGTTGCAGCAGGGCCAGCGGTCACAGCTCGATACCCAGGTGCCGACAGAGCTCGAGCCCCTGGTCGCACAGATCAACCACTTGCTGGCCCACACTGAAGACAGCTTGCGTCGTTCACGCAATGCCCTGGGCAACCTTGGGCATGCGCTGAAGACGCCTCTGGCGGTGCTGCTCAGCCTGGCCTCCAGCGAACGCCTCAGGGACCTGCCGGAAGTCCGTGCCCAGTTGCGAGACCAGCTCGAGCAGATCCAGCAGCGCCTGAGTCGCGAACTCAACCGCGCACGTTTGGCCGGTGACGCATTGCCGGGCGCCCTGTTTGATTGCGATGCCGAGCTGCCGGGGTTGCTGTCGACCCTGGGCATGATCCATGGTGAAGGCCTGGAACTGAGCAAGCAGGTACCCGCAGGTTTGTTGCTGCCCTGGGATCGTGAAGACCTGCTCGAACTGCTGGGCAACCTGCTGGACAACGCCTGCAAATGGGCTGACAGCGAAGTGCGGCTGAGCATCGAAGAACAAGCGCAACACTATTGCCTGTGGATCGATGATGACGGCCCGGGCATCCCGGAGAAGGCGCGCGAGCAAGTCCTTGAGCGCGGGACCCGGCTTGATGAGCAGGTCGATGGTCACGGCCTGGGTCTGGGCATCGTGCGCGACATCGTCGAGGCCTGGGGTGGGCAGATGCGTTTGCTGGAAAGCCCGTTGGGTGGATTGCGGGTCAGCATCGAGCTGCCGCGCAAGGTCAGATAGCATCGCGGGTCATGTAGGAGCTGCGGTGCGGCGATCCGGCTTGACCCGCGATGAGGCCCTCAATCGCTAACTATGACGCGGCTGGCCATACGCCTGGGTGATCCGGTCAATCACCATCGCCAGCGCCACAATCGCCAAGCCGGCCTCCACGCCTTTGCCAACATTGAGCGTCTGAATCCCCGCCAGCACATCTTCTCCCAGCCCGCGCGCGCCAATCATCGAGGCGACCACCACCATCGACAGGGCCATCATCACCGACTGGTTGAGCCCGGCCATGATGCTCGGCATCGCCAGCGGCAGTTGCACCCGCCGCAGTCGCTGCCAGCGACTGGCCCCCAGGCCGTGAGCCGCCTGGGTCAGGCTCGGGTCGATCTGGCTCAGGCCCAGTTCGGTCAGGCGGATCAGGGGCGGCAGGGCATAGATCAGGGTGGCGAAGATGGCCGGCACCTTGCCCAGGCCGAACAGCATCAACACCGGGATCAGGTAGACGAAGCTGGGCAGGGTCTGCATGACGTCGAGCACCGGCATCAGCAGCTTGCGCGCCAAGGGCCGGCTGGCCAGCAGGACGCCCACCGGGATGCCGATCAGTACGCACAGGCCGGTGCTCACCAGCACCAGCGCACAGGTTTGCAGGAGCTTGTCCCACAGGCCGACCACGCCGATCAGAAACAACAGGCCGCTGAGCACCAGGGCACGGACGACACTGCGGCTGGCGTGCCAGGTCATCAGTGCAACGATCACCAGCAACAGCCACCAAGGCGTCAGGCGTAGCAGGTTTTCCAGGCCGACCAGTACCTGCAGCAGGCCATCGGAGACATTGCGCAATTGATCGCCGTAAGCCAGTACCAGCCAATCAACGAAGCGGTTAACGGCGTCGGCAAAGGAGAAGTGCAACGTTTCGGGAAAGCCTCCACTCACAGGCTCGCCTCGACCTTGCCCGCGATCTTGGCGGGTAGCCAGGCTTTCCAGATGTTCGGGTTATCACGCATGAACCTGAGTGCTGCCTCCTTGGGCGACTCGCGCTTTTCGCTCATCTGCGCCAGGGTCTTGTTGAGGGTGTCGATGGGCAGGTCGACCTTGGCGAAGAACTCGACCAGTTGCGGATAATCCTTTTTGAATGGCGCAGAAACACCAATGGACAATTTTGCCGGCAGTGAGCGCGTGCCTTGCGGGTTTGGATGGCTGGCATCGGTCAGGGTCTGCCAGGCCTCGGCGTTGAACGGCGGCTCCTCAAGGCGTACCAGGTCGTAGCGGCCCATGAGCGGGGTAGGGCTCCAGTAGTAGAACAGCACCGGTTTGCCGCGGCGGATGGCTGAAGTGATTTCGGCATCGAGGGCGGCACCCGAGCCGCTGCGAAAGTTCACGTAGTCGTTGTCCAGGCCATAGGCCTTGAGCTTCTGGCTATTGACGGTCTCGGAGGTCCAGCCGCTGGGGCTGTTGAGGAAGCGGCCCTTGTCGGGGGACTCCGGGTCCTTGAACACGGCCTTGTACTGCTTGAGGTCGGCCACCGAACGCAGGTGCGGCGCCAGATCCTTGATTACGTACGCCGGCACATACCAGCCTTCATCGGCATTCTTCACCGTATCGCCGATGCTGAATACCTGGCCGGCCTGCTCGGCCTTTACCCAGGCCGGGCTGCGCCCGGCCCATTCTTCGCCGATGACCTGGATGTCGTTGCGTGCCAGCGCGACTTCCATGCTCACGGTGCTGCCGGGCAGGGTGTCGGTGGGGTAACCGTAGCCTTTCTCGACGATCAGCCGCAGGATCTCGGTGGTGAGGCTGCCGCTTTCCCAAGTGATGTCACCGAAGTGGATGGGCATGGATTTGTCGGCGGCGTGGCTGCAGGTAATCAGCCCCAGCGCAAGGAGTGCGCTGGTCAGCAGGGTGGTGATCGGCTTCATTGTGCCTCGCTCGCAAGGTAGGGAGTCTGGCAAGTGTAGTAGAGGAGAGCCGGCAGGTTTTTGTGGGAGCTGGCTTGCCAGCGATGAGGCCTGCATGAGGCTCCACCTGCGAGCGCTTTGCGCTCGATCGCTGGCAAGCCAGCTCCCACGGGGTTACACCCGGAACTGATCCATCAGCCCCTGCTGCTGGTTGGCCAGGCTGTTGAGCGACTGGCTGACCCGCGCCGATTCGTTGGCCTGTTCCGACAGCGATTCGGTGACGTCACGAATGGTAGCCACGTTGCTGTTGATCTCTTCAGCCACCGCACTTTGCTCTTCGGCGGCGCTGGCGATCTGCAGGTTCATGTCGCTGATCACCGTGACCGCATTGCCGATCTGCTGCAGGGCGGTGACCGCCTGGCCGACCTGCTCGACGCTGCCCTGGGCCTGGCGATGGCTGCTGTCCATGGCGCCGACCACTTCGCGGGTGCCGGCCTGCAGCTCTTCGATCACCTGGCGGGTTTCTTCAACCGATTCCTGGGTGCGCCGGGCCAGGTTGCGCACCTCGTCGGCGACCACGGCAAACCCTCGACCGGCTTCACCGGCGCGGGCGGCCTCGATGGCGGCGTTCAGCGCCAAGAGGTTGGTCTGCTCGGCGATCGAGCGGATCACTTCCAGCACCGAGCCGATCTTTTCGCTGTTCTCGGCCAGGCCTTCGACCTGGCCCATGGCGGTGCTCATGTCGGCGGCGAGGGTGTCGATGCTGCTGGTAGTGCGGTCGATCACGGCCAGGCCCTGGCGGGTGGCCTGGTCGGCGTCGCGGGCAGCCTGGGCGGCTTGCGCGGCGCTACGGGCGACGTCCTGGGCGGTGGCACTCATCTCGTGGGAAGCGGTGGCCACCTGATCGACCTGGCGATACTGCTGTTCCATACCGGCGCTGGTCTGGCTGGCGATCGCCGAGGACTGGTCGGCGGTATCGCGGGCGGCCTGGACCGAGCGCTTGACCTCGGCAATGGTCGGCTGCAGCTTGTCGAGGAAGCGGTTGAACCAGCCGGCCAGCTCACCCAGTTCGTCGCGCTTGTCGTAGGTCAGGCGGCGGGTCAGGTCGCCTTCGCCGCTGGCGATGTCCTTGAGCATGGCCGCCACGCCGAGGATCGGCCGGGTCACGGTGCGCGCCATCAGCCAGATCAGCAGCAGGCCGACGATGGCCGCCAGCAGGCCCAGGCCCAGTTCCATCAGGGTGCCGCTGGTGTTGCGTTGGTCGAGCTCTTGCTTGAGGGCTTCGGCCGGGCCGGTCAGGGCGCTTTCCGGTACGTCGAGCAACACGCCCCAAGGCTTGCCGCCAGGGATCGGCGCGAACGAGGCCAGCACCTTCAGGCGCTGGTTGTGGTGGAGGCTGTGCAGCGGCGTGCTGTCGCCCAGCAGGCGGATCAGCTCGGCGCCTTTTTTCGCGTCGACCTGGTCGAAACGTTGGGCCAGCTTGCCGGCATCCGGGCTGTAGCCGGCCAGCAGGCCTACCGGGCTGAGGATACCGACCTGGGTCTGGCCCTGGTAAAGATTGCGGCTGGCCTGTTGGCTCAAGGCCTGCAGGCTGTTGAGGTTGATGTCGATGGACAGGGTGGCGATCACCTTGTCGGCGGCCATCAGCGGGAACACGATGCTGGTCATCAGCACCTGCTGGCCGTTGATCTCATAGAAGTAGGGCTCGATCACGCAGACCTTGCGGGTCGTGCGCGGGCACACCGACCAGGTGTTGGCCGGCTCGCCGCTGGGGCCGATGCTGGTGTCGTTCATGTCGCGCTCAGGCAGCGCCATGGAGGTCAGTTGGCCCGGGGTCGGTTGCGACCAGTACAGGGCAAAGCGACCTTTCTCGTTGCTGCCCAGTTCTTTCTGGTCGACGAACAGCGCGTCCTTGTTGTCCAGCGCGTTGGGTTCGAACACCAGCGACAGGCCGAGCAGGTCGGGGTTGGCCTGCAGCGCCGCGCGTACCTGGCGGGTCATGTCCTCGCGCAGGTCGAAGGCATCGAGAAAGCGCTTCTCGGCCTGCTCGCGCAGGAACAGCACCTGGCGGGAGAAGCCGGCACCGTACTGGTAGGCATCCATGAACTGGCGACGGATGTTCAAGGCCTGGACTTCGCCCTGGGATTCGATGCGCCCCTGGGCCGCTTCGGTGAGCATCTGCATGCTGCTGGCCTTGACCAGTTGCGTACTGTGCTCCATGCGATACAGCGAGAGGCCCACCAGCAGGGTAACGATGCCTGCCAGGCACAGGCCGGCCAGCAGGGTGATCTTCCACTGTATGGAAAGTTGTCTGAACGACATGGCGAAGTCCTTAGATCCTGAAAGATTGAGGCTGCCGACTATGTCGGCCGCGAGGCCGTTTTCTTTATTCAAACGTTCAATTGAAATGCGTCGTTTTCGGTCGCTGAGGCGACTTATTGTCGCAGGCGCAACACTCCGTTTTTTTGACAAGCGCGGGGGTCTGCTTCAGAGTGTGCGCCCTCCATAAAAATACCTGTCGTTCGGCCACTGCTTGCGAGCAGTCTGTCGCCGGATCGGTCGCTTTTTGTCTGGTTTCTAGAGGTCACAGAATGAATGCAGTAATTGCCGCGGTCGGCATCATGCTGATATTGAGCCTGTCCCGCGTGCATGTGGTGATCGCCCTGATCGTCGGCGCCCTGGTGGGTGGCCTGGTCGGTGGCCTGGGCATCGAAGGCACGCTCAAGGCCTTCAATGGCGGGCTGGGTGGCGGTGCCACGGTGGCGTTGTCGTACGCGTTGCTTGGCGCTTTCGCCGTAGCCATTGCCAAGTCGGGCATGGCCCATGCCTTGGCGGATCGCGCCCTGGCCATGATCGACCGGCAGGGGCATAGCAACGGCGGCAAGGTCAAATGGCTGTTGATTGCTCTGCTGCTGGTGGTGGCGATTTCGTCGCAGAACATTCTGCCGATCCATATCGCCTTCATTCCGTTGCTGGTGCCGCCGCTGCTGTATGTATTGACCAAGCTGCAGATCGACCGGCGCCTGGTGGCCTGCGTGATGACCTTCGGCCTGATCACCCCGTATATCTTCCTGCCGGTGGGCTTTGGCAACATCTTCCTTAACCAGATCCTGCTGGGCAGTGTCAGCCGCAGCGGCGTGGATGTCAGCGGCGTCAACGTTACCCACGCCATGGCCATCCCGGCCGCGGGCATGCTCTTTGGCCTGCTGGTGGCGGTGTTCATCAGCTATCGCAAGAAGCGTGAGTATGACCTGGAGAAAATCGAGCAGGTCGAGCAGGTCACGGTGCGCTACAACCCGCTGACCCTGCTGGTGGCCGGTGTTGCCATTGCGGCGGCGTTCATCATCCAGCTGTGGCTGGACTCGATGATCATCGGCGCCATGGCCGGTTTTCTGATTTTCTCGGTCTCGGGCATCGTGCGCTGGAAAGACACCGATGACCTGTTCACCGAAGGCATGAAGATGATGGCCATGATCGGCTTCATCATGATCGCCGCATCAGGCTTCGCCGACGTGATGAAGGCCACTGGCGAGGTCAAGTCCCTGGTCGAGGCCTCGGCGGCCTGGATCAATCACAGCAAGGGCATTGGTGCGCTGTTGATGCTGCTGGTCGGCCTGCTGGTGACCATGGGCATCGGCTCCTCGTTCTCCACCGTGCCGATCCTGGCGGCGATCTTCGTGCCGTTGTGCGTACAACTGGGCTTCGATCCTGTGGCGACAGTGTGCATCGTCGGTACCGCTGGAGCCTTGGGGGATGCCGGTTCACCGGCGTCGGACTCGACCCTGGGGCCGACCTCGGGCCTGAACGTCGATGGTCAGCATCACCATATCTGGGACACCGTGGTACCGACCTTCATCCATTACAACCTGCCATTGCTGGCATTCGGTTGGCTGGCGGCGATGATGCTCTGACGCAGGCGACGGGCTGAGCGCAAGGCTCAGCCTTTGGCAGGTGGCGAGATGCGGTTGAGCACCATGTTGCCGTTTTTGTTCCGGGTCAGGTAGACCGGCAACACCTTGGGCAAGGCGCTGACCAGGCGCTTGATTTCGCTGGTGTTGTAGATACCGCTGATGCGGATGCTGCCAGTGCTGGCATCGGCCAGCAGCAACGGTTTGTCCAGGTAGCGGTTGATCATTGGCAAGGCCTGGGCCAGGCTCTGGTTGTCGAGGATCAGCTTGCCGCTGCGCCAGGCCAGGCTGTTGTCCTGGTTGTAGGTCTGGCTCAGGCGTGGCTCGTAGTCGCCGGCCTTGTAGCTGGCCTGCATGCCCGGGCCCAGACGATAGCTGCTGTCGCTGGCCTGGCCATCGCTGCTGACCAGCACTGAACCTTCGACCAGGGTCACCTTGACCTGATCATCGTACTTCCACACGTTGAACTGGGTACCGGTGACCCGCGTCCAGCCATTGGCCGCATGCACCACGAAGGGATGCTGGCTGTCATGGCTGACCTTGAAGAAGGCTTCACCCTTGATCAGGGTGACCCGGCGCTCATCCTTGTAGTTGCTAAAGCGCAGCTCGGTATTGAGGTTCAGTTCGACCTCGCTGCCGTCGCCGAGCACAACGCGGCTGAGCTGGCCGTTGCTTTCCAGGTGCTGATAGCTATTGGGCAACCAGCCTTGCTCCCAACCGACCCAGGCGCCGGCTGGCAGCGCCACCAGGGCGATGGCTGCCGCCGTGGCGAAACGCTGCCAGTGGTTGCGCTGGCGCTGTGGCAGGGGCACCACGTTGTCCGGGACGCTGCGGGGCAGATGGTCGGCGGTCTGCCAGATTTCCAGCATCGCCTGATATTCCTGCAGGTGCAGCGGGTTGGCACTCAGCCATTGCTCGAACGCGCGCCGCTCGGCGGCTGTGCAGTCTTCAGCTTGCAAGCGCAGGCACCACTGCGCGGCGGCATCGGTGATGGCATCGTATTCGGCGGCGCTGAGACTGGTGTGATTCATTGAAACTCCCGGTTTTGTCCATTCTACCTTGCAGGGTAGGTGGGCGAGAACCGAGATAATGGCGAATGACTATCAGTTGTAGGCTTTTTTACCGTCAAACCCGCGTAAAACCGCGGATCTGACAATGATTGCTTACAAAATCACGGACGGAAGGTAAGCCTGCGACGCCTGTTCAGCGTCGCAGGCCAGGTTTCAGAACTGCGCGGCATCCAACTCGAACAACGGGGCACTGCCGGCGCGGATACTGGCTTGCAGCGACAGCGTGCGTGGCAGCAGGCGTTCGAAGAAGAACCCGGCGCTGGCCAGCTTGGCGCCGTAGAACGCCGGGTCGTGCACCAGCGCGTCGCGGGCGACGGCGGCCATGCGTGACCACATGTAGGCGTAGGCGACGTAGCCGAACAACTGCAGGTACTCCACTGAGGCTGCGCCAATGGCGTTCGGGTCGCGGCTCGCTTGCGTGCATAGCCACTGGCTCAGGTCTTCCAGCTCGTTCAGGGCGTTAAGCAGCGGCTGGCAAAAAGGCGGTTGTGCCTGGGCAAACTCGCGAATCTGCGCGGCAAAGGCAGCCAGCGCCTGGCCGCCATCGGCCACCACTTTACGGCCGAGCAAGTCCAGCGCCTGGATGCCGTTGGTGCCCTCGTAGATCTGCGCAATGCGCACATCGCGCACCAATTGCTCCTGACCCCATTCGCGAATATAGCCGTGGCCGCCAAACACCTGCTGGCCAAGTACGCAGCTCTCCAGGCCATTGTCGGTGAAGAAGGCCTTGGCCACAGGTGTCAGTAGCGCCACCTGGCGTTGCGCCGCGTCGCGCTCCTCGGCGTCTTCAGCGTACTTGGCAATATCCAGTTGCTGGCCGACGTAGGTGGCGAAGGCGCGTCCGCCTTCGGTCAGGGCGCGCATGGTCAGCAACATGCGCCGTACATCCGGGTGGACGATGATCGGGTCGGCAATCCGCTGCGGGTCCTGGGCGCCGGTGGGCGCCCGGCTCTGCAGGCGTTCGCAGGCATAGCGCGCGGCATTCTGGTAGGAGGCCTCGGCGCAACCAATGCCCTGAATGCCGATCGACAGGCGCTCGTAGTTCATCATCGTGAACATCGCCGCCAGTCCACGGTTCTGTTCACCGATCAGGTAGCCGGTGGCGCCATCGAAGTTCATTACGCAGGTGGCCGAGGCCTTGATGCCCATCTTGTGCTCGAGCGAACCACAGCTGACCGCGTTGCCTTGGCCAAGGCTGCCGTCGGCATTGACCAGGTACTTGGGCACCAGAAACAGCGAAATGCCCTTGGGCCCGGCCGGCGCATCCGGCAGTTTGGCCAGCACCAGGTGGATGATGTTCTCGGTCAGGTCCTGGTCGCCGCCAGTGATGAAGATCTTGGTGCCGCTGACCTTGTAGCTGCCATCGGCCTGGGGCTCGGCCTTGCTGCGGATGATGCCAAGGTCAGTGCCGGCGTGGGGCTCGGTCAGGCACATGGTGCCGGCCCATTGGCCGCTGTACAGCGCCGGCAGGTAAGTGGCCTTGAGCGCTGCGCTGGCGTGGGCGTCGATAGCCAGGCAGCAACCGGCGCTCAGCGCCGAGTACAGGCTGAAGCTGCAGTTGGCGGCGTAGAGCATCTCTTCGAATTGCACCGCGAGCATCTTCGGCATGCCCAGGCCGCCAAACGCCGGGTTACCGGCCAGGCCCACCCAGCCGCCGTCGCGGTAGGTCTGCCAGGCCTGGCGAAAGCCGTCCGGGGTGCGCACGGCGCCCGCCTCGAAGGCCACGCCCTGTTCATCGCCGCTGCGGTTGAGCGGGGCGATCAACTGGCCGGTGATTTTCGCCGCCTCTTCAAGGATGGCGTCGGCGGTGTCGGCATCGACCCGTTCGGCCAGGGCTGGCAGGCGTGCCCACAAGGCCGGGCCGTGGAACACTTCATGAAGGACAAAGCGCATGTCGCGCAGGGGAGCATTGAATTCAGGCATGGCCGTTCTCGCAGTCAATAGGGGTCAGAGCGCCTTGGCCCAGTCGCGCAACAGGTACTTCTGGATCTTGCCGGTGGACGTCTTCGGCAGTTCGCTGAATACCACGGTTTTCGGCAGTTTGAAGCCGGCCAGGTGCTCGCGGCAGAAGGCGATGATCTCGGCTTCTCGGGTGCCCTCGCAGCCGGCCTTGAGGGTGATATAGGCGCAGGGGGTTTCACCCCATTTCTCGTCGGGGCGGGCGACCACGGCGGCTTCGAGTACTGCCGGGTGCTTGTAGAGGGTGTCCTCGACTTCGATGGTGGAGATGTTCTCGCCACCGGAAATGATGATGTCTTTGAGCCGGTCCTTGATCTCCACGTAGCCGTCGGCATGCCAGACCGCCAGGTCGCCGGTGTGGAACCAGCCGCCACGGAAGGCTTCAGCGGTGGCTTCGGGATTTTTCAGGTAGCCCTTCATCACCGTGTTGCCGCGCATAAAGATCTCGCCCAGGGTGTTGCCGTCGCGTTGCACTGGCTCAAGGGTCTGCGGGTCGGCGACCATCAGGCCTTCGAGGGTCGGGTAGCGCACGCCCTGGCGTGACTTGATCCGGGCACGCTCGGCCAGCGGTTGTTCATCCCACTCGGCATGCCAGGCGCAGACGGTCACCGGGCCATAGACTTCGGTCAGGCCATAGACGTGAGTGACCTTGATGCCCATCTCTTCCACCGCGCCGATGACCTTGGCCGGTGGCGCCGCACCGGCGACCATGGCATTGACCGGGTGATCGATGGCCGCCTTGGCCGAGTCGGGCATGTTGATCAGCGCATTGAGCACGATCGGCGCGCCGCACAGGTGGCTGACCTGATGTTCGCGGATCAGGGTGAGAATCTTCTGCGGATCGACCCGGCGCAAGAACACATGGGTGCCGGCCAGGGCGGTGACCGTCCAGGGATAGCACCAGCCGTTGCAGTGGAACATCGGCAAGGTCCACAGGTACACCGGGTGATTGCCCATGGCCCAGGTCATCTGGTTGCCCAGGGCGTTGAGGTAGGCGCCACGGTGGTGATAGACCACGCCCTTGGGGTTGCCGGTGGTGCCGGAGGTGTAGTTCAGCGAGATGGCCTGCCATTCGTCTTCGGGCCAGTGCCAGGCGAACGCGGGGTCGCCTTCGGCGAGAAACGCTTCGTAGTCCAGGTCGCTGACCGCCTGGCCTTCGCCGTACTCCGGGTCATCGACATCGATCACCAGCGGCGGGTATTTCATCAGCGCCAGGGCCGCTTCTACGACCTTGTGGAACTCGCGGTCGGTGATCAGCACCTTGGCTTCGCCGTGCTCGAGCATGAAGGCGATGGCTTCGGCGTCCAGGCGCACGTTGAGGGCATTGAGCACCGCGCCGATCATCGGCACGCCAAAGTGCGCTTCGAGCATCGCCGGAATGTTCGGCAGCATCACCGCCACCGTATCGCCCTGGCCGATGCCGCGCCCGGCCAGGGCGCTGGCCAGGCGCCGGCAACGTTCGTAGGTTTGCTGCCAGTTGCGCCGGATGGCGCCGTGGATCACCGCCGGGTACTGGCCGTAGACGGCGGCGGTGCGCTCGATGAAACTCAAGGGGCTCAAGGCAACATGATTGACAGGGGCGGGCGCCAGGCCCTGGGAGAAAATCGACATGAGGTCGTCCTGTGCAGGAGGCAGCCGCCTGTGGCGAACTGAAACCTCCGATGGCTGATTGTTAGCTCTGATCAGGTTTCGGGAAGGAGCAGGCCCTTCCGGTGTCGCAGTTTTACGTGAATTGCTATGGTAGCTGGAAGATAGACTATAGCAATATGGTATAAATACTATAAAAGCCCTGAGGCACCGCTTTGGATACTCCTTTCTCCCTGCTGCTGGCCAAGGATCCACAGCCCAGTCTGTTGCTGGATGCTGCGGCCAGCGTGCTGGCCAGCAACCCGGCCTTGCGGGCCATGCTCGGGCCCTGGCCGCAGCGTGACGCCGACTTCTGCTTGCCGAGCAACTATCAGGCACTGGTGCAGGCCTGTCTGGAGCAAGCGCGGGCGATCAGTGAGGTCGAGGCGCAAGTGGCTGGGCAGATCCTGCTCTGGACCTTCATCCCCGATGACGCCGGCCAACAGGTCCTGGCGCGTTGTCGGGATGCCACCCTGGAGCGCCAGGGTGAACGTGAGGCCAGCCGGGCCCGGCGCCTGTACCGGCTGATCACCGAGAACACCACCGACCTGATTTCCCGGCATACGCCTGACGGCAGCTTTATCGATGCCTCGCCCGCCGCGTACCGCCTGCTCGGCTACTGGCCGGAAGCGTTGCGCGGGGTGCCGGTGCAGACGCTGTTTCACCCCCAGGATCGCCAGCAATCACTGCTGCAAGCGTCCCAGGCGCTGGAGCAGGACGGCTACCAGACCATGACCTGCCGGGTGCGGCACCGCGATGGGCGCTACCGCTGGTTCGAGATCGCCAGCCGCGCGATCCGCGAGACCTACACCGGCGCCGTGGTCGAGATTGTCAGTGTCTCGCGGGACATCAGCGTGCGCATCGAGGCGCAGGAAAACCGCCGGCGCCTCGCCGAGGTGGTGGAAGCCAATACCGACCTGGTGTTGTTCAGCGACCGCGACGGCCAGCTCAGCTACCTCAACCAGTCGGCGCGCCGGGCGCTGGGCTTGCTGGGCGTAGAACCGCTGCCCAGGCTGCAAGCGTTGCTCGACCCGGCACTGCAGCAGCGCCTGCACAACGAAGGGTGGCAGCGTGCCGAGCAACACGGGGTCTGGCAGGCCGAGGCGCGGCTGATCGCGCATCAGGGCGGCACGGCGTTCCCGGTGTCGCTGGTGCTGCTGGCCCATCGCGCGACTGGCGGTGAGCGCTACTACTCGCTGGTGGCCCGCGACATGACCGAGCGTGAGTTGCGCGAAAGCCAGCAACGTCGCCATCAGGACGAACTGGCCCACAGTGCCCGGCTGATCACCCTGGGCGAGCTGGCTTCGGGGATTGCCCATGAAATC
>NZ_JH650785.1:9871-30818 GCF_000259195.1 Pseudomonas donghuensis | reverse complement strand
AAATCACCCAGCCACTGGCGGCGGTGGTCAACTACGCCAGTGCCAGTCAACGCTACCTGCAGGCGCTGGATCTCGATCCGCAGGCTGCGCAGCGCATTGCCCATGGCTTGCAACGCATCAACGAACAAGCCACCCATGCCGCCGAAGTGATCAAACGCTTGCGCGCCTTTTTGCGCAAGGAGCCGCGGCGCTTGCAGGCCTTGGCGATTGTCGATGTCGTCGGTGAAGCGGTGCGCCTGTGCGATTGGGAAGCCAGCCGTGACCAGGTCAGGATCGAGCAGCGGGTGGCTGAGGGGCTGCCGTCGGTCTATGCCGACCGGGTGCTGCTTGAGCAGGTGCTGCTCAACCTGTTGCGCAATGCCATCGACGCCAACCGCGAGCAACATAAAGGCCAGGCCTCGCGTATCCTGCTCAGCGCAGCGCTTGAGGCGGGCTGGCTAATGATCCGGGTCAGCGATCAAGGGCCGGGGGTGGCGGCCGAGCGCCTGGACGGCATCTTCACCCCGTTCACCACCAGCAAGGCGGATGGCCTGGGTTTGGGCCTGAGCATGAGTCGCAGTATCGTCGAAGGCTTTGGTGGCACTTTGCATGCCCAGCCAGGCGAGGTGGGCGGATTGATCTTGTGCTGTCGGCTGGCGCCGGTGGCCAACAGTGGGGAGTGATATGCAGGAACCGCGGGTGTATGTAGTCGATGACGATCAGGGCATGCTCGATTCGACCGTGTGGCTGCTCGAATCGGTGGGCTTGCAAGCGCTGCCGTTCACCAGCGGCCAGGCGTTTCTCGACGCCTGCGACGGTGACTTGCCGGCCTGTGTGCTGCTGGATGTACGCATGCCGGGCATGGGCGGCCTGAGTGTGCAGGAAGCGTTACGCGCCCGCGGTATCGATTTGCCGGTGATCTTCGTCAGCGGCCATGCCGATGTGCCGATCGTGGTGCGGGCCTTCAAGGCCGGGGCCTGCGATTTCATCGAAAAGCCCTACAACGATCAGTTGCTGCTCGACAGCGTTCAGGATGCCCTCGGGCGAGCGCGCCATGCCGGGCCGCTGGAGGCCGTGCAGGCGCGCATCGATAGCCTCACGCCCCGTGAGCGGGACGTGCTCCTGCCGCTGGTGCAGGGCTATACCAATCGGGAAATTGCCGAGCAGCTCGAGGTCAGCGTCAAGACGGTCGACCTGTATCGCTCGCGGGTGATGAAGCGCATGCAGGCCGAGCACTTGCCGGCGCTGGTGGGGATGGCGATCGCCTGTGGGTTGGTGCAGCCGTTGAACTTGCGTTGAATTGATCGCGGGGCAAGCCCGCTCCCACAGGAGCGAGCCGGACCTGCGATGCTTTTAAGGCCTGCGCCCCAGCAGCAAACCGACCACCAGGCCAAACCCCGCCGAAATCGCCACCGTCTGCCACGGATGGCCGCCGATGTAGTCCTCGGTGGCATCCACCACCGGCTGCGCCTTGCTACGCACGCCGTTGACCGCCTTGCGGGCCTGCTTCAATTTCAGCCCGACCTGGGCGCGCAGGGTTTCGGCTTCTTCGCCAACTAGCGCTGCGCTGTCGCTGAGCAATTTTTCCGATTCTTCGATCAACGCTTGCAGTTCGCTGAACGCCTGATCCTTGATTTGCTCGGCATCGTTTTGCACGGTGGTTCTCCTGGCCATGAGCGCTTCCTCGTCAGTTGATGGCATTGAACAGTGGATGCCAGCGGGCATGGAAAGTTGCAGCGGTTTGCCGAGCGCTGGCGGCTACAGTGTAAGATAGCGCCTATTTTCCAGCGGCAGGACACCCCTCATGAGTTTCAATCTGGCCAACAAGAGCTTCGCCGAACGGGCGCAGATCGAGGACGAGAAAGCACGACTGTTCGAGCTCTGGCAGACCAACCTGGGCAAGGCCAAGGCCGATGCCGCCCGGCTGATCGCCGAGAAGCCGCGGCGCAAGGGCAAATGGGCTGAATGGGTACGGGCAGAGCTGGACGGCATGTCGCCGCCCGAATACGCCAATATGGTCCGCAGTGAAGTCAACAAGCTGATGGCCGCCGCCAAGTAAGTTTCAGGCAAACACCGCCAGTACCGCTTCACGCACCTTCTCCAGCGCCGGGTCCGGTTGCCCGCCGGTGCGCCAGCCCAGTTCCACCGGATACTGCGGCAAGGCCAGCGGGCAAGGCAGCACCACCAGGCCAGCGGTGTCGGCAATGGCCCGGGCGGCATGGCCGGGCAGGGTGGCCAGGCGCTCGCTGCCTTTGAGCAGATAGGCCAGGGCGGCAAAATGGCTGGTCGAGGCCGCCACCCGGCGACTCAAGCCCAGCTCGGCCAACGCTTCGTCGACGATACCGATGAAGCCTCCCGACGACACCAGGATCTGCTCGCGCGCCACGAACGCTTCCAGGCTTAAGCCGCGTTGCCCGGGCATCAGGCTATGCGGATCGACCAGGCACAGGTAATCCCCTTCATCGAGCACCCGGCGGCTGAGCAGGCGGGCGGAAAACCCGCCCGAGGTCAGCGCCAGATCAAGGCTGCGATCCAGTAACGCGCGGGCGACAATCTGGCTGTGGGTCTGGCGAAAGATCAGGCGCAGGCCCGGCGCCAGCTGTTGCACCTGCTCGATCAGGGCCCGGCCGTAGGCGATCTCGAAATCATCGGACAAGCCCAGGGTCACCGCCCGGCCTTCGAACTGTTCGGCCTGCGGGTCGAGCAGGGCCAGGCTTTGCCGGCATTTGTTCAGCGCTTCGCTGATCAGCGGCTTGAGCTGGTTGGCACGCAGGGTCGGCGCCAGGCCGCGCCCGGTGCGCATGAACAGCGGGTCGCCATACACCTCGCGCAAACGCCGCAACGCGGCGCTGACGGCCGACTGGGTCAAGCCCAGGCGCACGGCGGCGCGGCTGGCGCTGACTTCGTCATGCAGGGCTTCGAAGACCTTGAGCAGGTTGAGGTCGATATCGGTGATATTCGCAGGATTCATATCATTCAGAAACGAAGTGGGCTTTATTCATGATTGGCCCGGCGCCGACAATCTGCAACACCCATCGCCCATCCGGAGCACCCGCTAATGACCACGTCCGTCGTCGCCGCCTTGCAGATCGGTTCATCGCCTGAAGGCAAAGCCCATACCCTGGAACAGATCCTTGCCTACGAGCAGGCCATCAGTGAGGCGGGCGCCAGCCTGGTGGTGATGCCCGAAGCGCTGCTGGGGGGGTACCCCAAAGGTGAGATCTTCGGCACGCGCCTGGGCTACCGCCTGCCCGAAGGCCGCGAAGCCTTCGCCCGCTACTTTGCCAATGCCATCGAGGTGCCCGGCAGCGAGACCGACGCCCTCGCTGGCTTGTCGGCGCGCACCGGCGCCAGCCTGGTGCTCGGGGTGATCGAGCGCAGCGGCCATACCCTGTATTGCAGCGTGCTGTTCTTCGAGCCCGAGCAGGGCCTGGTGGCGGTGCACCGCAAGCTGATGCCCACCGGCACCGAGCGGCTGATCTGGGGCCGTGGCGACGGCTCGACCCTGCCGGTGATCGAAGGTCGTGCCGGGCGCATCGGCGCCGCGGTGTGCTGGGAAAACTACATGCCGTTGCTGCGCACGGCGATGTACGCCAAGGGCGTGGAGCTCTGGTGTGCACCGACGGTGGACGAGCGCGAGCTGTGGCAGATGAGCATGCGCCATATTGCTGCCGAAGGCCGTTGCTTCGTGATCAGTGCCTGCCAGGTGCAGGACTCGCCCAACGCGCTGGGCATCGAGGTCGCCGACTGGCCGGGCGAGCGCCAGCTGATTGCCGGGGGCAGCGTGATCGTCGGGCCGCTGGGTGAAGTGCTGGCCGGGCCATTGGTCGGTGAGCGCGGTCTGCTGTGTGCCCAGATCGACACCGCAGAGCTGGTGCGCGCCCGCTATGACTTCGACGTCGTCGGCCACTATGCACGGCCGGATATCTTCGAACTGAGCGTGGATGAGCGCAGCAAACCCGGCGTGCGCTTCATCAATCAGGATTGAGGGTTACCAGGGCGCACTGGCCGGTTGCGGCAGGTTGAGCCGGCCACTGTCGCTGAAGCGCCGGGTACCGAACGCGCCGCCGGCCAGCTTGCCGCGCACGGTGTACGGCAGGCCATCGAGGCTGCGCACCTGGCTCAGGCCCACGGCCTGGCGCAGCACCGAGAACGCGGTGATGCTCACTGGCACCACCAGCACGCCTTCGCTGAAGCGGCCGATGCGACCGCTTTGGTCGCTGACGCCTGCCGCCAACGGCTGGCCATTGATCTCAAGGTTAAGGGCGATGCCGTTGTAGTCGATCGCGGTTTCATTGGGGTTCTGCACGCGGATCTTCACCGCCATGCGCAGTTCCAGGTCCTGGCCGGGCAGGGGATCGATACCAATCACGCTGATGTTCACCGGGTCGCGGGGCTGGAACAGGGCGCAGGCATTCAGGCCGCCGATCAGCAACAGGGCCAGGCACAAGCGTAGGCATCGGGTCACGGGCACAGCTCCAGAACAGGAGAACAGCCCCGAGTGTGGCAAATGCACAGCGGCGTTGAAAGTAGTGTGAGTTATGAAAGATACTTGTTCTCATTAACGTCCGATAATTTCTCTTACTGGCCCATCGAGTCCTTCATGTTGACGTCTCCCGTGTCCGGGCTGCTAGCGAGCTTCCAGGAACATTACGATGACCTGTTGCAGTTCCTGACCCGGCGTATGAGCGATCGGCAGCGGGCCGCCGACGTCGCCCAGGAAACCTACCTGAAACTGGTGAAGATCGAGCAGCAGGACCTGCCGGTGCTGCATGCACGCCGTTTCATCTTTCGCGTGGCCGGCAACCTGGCGATCGATACCCTGCGCCGCGAGCAACGCATGAGCAGCAGTCTCGACGACAGCGAAGTGGCGCGCCAGGTGCCGTGCCCGGCGCCAGCGCCGGAGGCGGCGTTGCTGGCCAGTGAACGCCTGGAGCAGCTCGATGAAGCCTTGCTGCAACTGTCGCCCAACGCCCGTCAGGCCTTGTTGCTCAACCGCGTCGAAGGCCTGACCCAGGCGCAGATCGCACAACGGCTGGGCGTTTCCGAGAGCATGGTGGCAAAATACATCGGCCAGGCCCTGCGCCATTGCCGCGACTGGCTCAAACACAATCATGACTGATGCTCATATGCCCGCGCCGCAGCCGATCAGCGATTTGTCCGATGATGCCCTCGACTGGCAGGTGCTGCTGCATTCGGGCAACGCCAGCGCCAGCGACCAACAACGCTACCGGCGCTGGTGCGCGCTGAGCCCGGCTCATGCCGAGGCCGCGAGTGAAGCCGAGGCGTTGTGGGCGGACCTCGGGCAGACCCGAGCGGCGGCTGAGGTCACGGTGACGGCGCCAGGCCGGCGGCGCTGGGGCTCGAAACTTGCCGCCTCGCTGGTGCTGGCGCTGCTCGGATACGGCGGCCTGCAACAGGCGCCGGCCTTGCTTGCCGACTACCACACCGGGGTTGGCCAGCAGCAGCGGATCACCCTGGTCGATGGCTCGCAGGTCACGCTCAATAGTGGCAGTGCCTTGTCGGTGGACTTCAGCAGTGGCGAGCGTCGCGTTGTGCTCAAGGCCGGTGAGGCCTTGTTCGAACCGGCCGCCGATCCACGGCCGTTCGTGGTCGATGCCGGGGCTGAACCCGTGCAGGGCAGTGCGGCGGTATTCAGCGTGCGCCGTGACGGTGTGCGCAACCGCGTGGTGGTTGCCCAGGGGCAGGCGCGGGTCGGCGGGCAGTGGCTGGAAACCTCGCCCGATGCTCGTGCGCAAACTGCCTGGCAGCGCGGCAAGTTGATCTTCAACGGCAAGCCGCTGCGGGAAGTGTTGGCCGAGCTTGAACGCTATCAACACGGGCGCATCGTGCTGTCTGACCAGCAACTGGCGGCGCTGCAGGTCAGCGGGGTGTTTGACCTGAATGACCCTGAAGGGTTGTTGCGCACCCTGGAGCAGCGCTATGCGCTGAAAGTTACCTACCTGCCCTGGCTGGCGGTGGTGTACTGACGGGCCTCATCGCTGGCAAGCCAGCTCCCACAGGTATTGCATGCACCGTACCTGTGGGAGCTGGCTTGCCAGCGATAGGGGCGTAACTGCGCAAAAAATATTTTCAAATTCCCACTGCAAGTTCTTCCCCGCCCAATCGTCGTAGTGAGACTGATCAGCAATCCATTCTCATTTACAACCATTTGCCTGGAAGAAAACAGTGAAGGGTCCGCTCAAGCCAATCGCCCGTTGCACCGGTTATTTCAAACATGCCCTGTTGGCCTCGACCGCCGTTGCCGCGTTGCTCGGCACCCTGCAGGTGCACGCCGGCGAAGTGCTAAAAGCTGCCGGCACCCAGCAGGAACGTGAAGTATCCCTGGACCTGCCAGCGCAGAACCTCGACCAGGCCCTGACGGCCTTCGCCGACCAGGCCGGCCTGCATTTGCTGTTCACCAGCCAGGACGTGGCCGGCCGCCAAAGCCCGGCACTCAAGGGGCACTACAGCATCGCCCAGGCCCTGCAAAGCCTGCTGGCCGGCAGCGGCATGAGCTGGCAGTTCAGCGAGCAGAACACGGTGATTCTGCGCAAGAGCGCGGCGGCGCCAAGTGTCAGCCTCAAGCCTATCGAAGTCAGCGTCGCCTCGCGTACCAGCACCTCGATCAGTGAAATCCCCGGTACAGTCTGGGTGGTCGACCAGCAGCAACTGCGCGAGCAGATCGACAGCGGCGTCAGCCTCAAGGAAGCCATCGGCAAGCTGGTCCCGGGCCTGGACCTGGCGCCGGAAGGGCGGACCAACTACGGCCAGAACATGCGCGGGCGCAACGTGCTGGTGATGATCGACGGCGTCAGCCAGAACAGCTCACGTGGCCTGTCGCGCCAGTTCGACAGCATCTCGCCGTTCAACGTCGAGCGCGTCGAGGTGCTCTCCGGCGCCAGCGCCCTCTACGGCGGCGGCGCCACCGGCGGGATCATCAACATCGTCACCAAGAAGGGCGAGGCGGGCGCGGCGCGCTTTGAAACCCGGTTGGGCGCCAGCAGCGGCTTCAACAACAGCGACGACCTGTCGACCCGCATCGCCCAGTCGATCAGCGGCGGCAACGAGCGTATCAATGCGCGCCTGGGCGTATCCGCCGAGCAGAACGAGGCGTTCTACGATGGCGCCGGCGAGCAGATCTTCATTGACAACACCCAGACCGACTTGCAGTACAACCGCACCATCGACGTGCTCGGCAGCCTGGGTCTTAGGCTCAACGACGAGCAGAGCCTCGACCTGCTGGCCCAGTACTACGACTCGGGCAACCATGGCAGCACCGGTATCTACTTCCCCAACCTCAACTACAACGGCCCTTCGGACCTGGAAGACGCCGAGCTGCGCGGTGGTTACTCAACCGACCTTGAGCCGCGCACCAAGCGCCTGCTGTTCAACGCCAATTACCACCACAGCGATGTGCTCGGCCAGGACTTCTACCTGCAGGCCTCGTACCGCAAGGAAGACGACAACTTCTATCCGTTCCCGTATTACAACGCCGGCAAGCCGGCAGGTTCCAAGGGCGTGTACTTTGCCGCCTCGCAGCAGAACTTCGAGGTCAGCAGCCTCAAGGCGCTGTTTGCCAAGCAGTGGGACAGCCTCAAGCTGACCTACGGCGTGGACCTGGACCGCGAGCGCTTCAACGCCGAGCAGACCACCTTCGATGCCCGGACCTCCTCCGCAAGCGGCGGTCTGGACCTGGATCAAGCCAGCAAGGCGGCGCGCTACCCCAGCTACCGGGTCGATGGCCTCTCGGCCTACGCCCAGCTGGACTGGAAGGCAACCGACAACCTGAGCGTTTCCGGCGGCGCCCGTCGCCAGCAGATGGACGTCGATGTCGGCGACTTCAAGAACGTCCCCGGCGGTAACAACGACTACCAGGTCAACCTGTTCAACCTTGGCGCCATCTACGACTTCAAGAACGGTCACCAGCTCTGGAGCAACTACGGCGAAGGTTTCGACCTGCCAGACCCGGCCAAGTACTACGGCAAGCCTGGCCTGAGCGTTGAAGACAACCCGCTGGCCGGGATCAAGAGCCGCCAGGTGGAACTGGGCTGGCGCTACGCCGACCTGGACTGGGATGCCCAGGCGGCGGTGTACTACATCTGGTCGGACAAGATCATCAGCACCGACATGGCCACTTTGACCATCAACGTCGAAGACCAGAAAAGCCGTGACTTCGGTTTTGAAGGCGCGCTGGCCCGCCACTTCGAAAGCGGCTGGGAAGCCGGCAGCACCCTGCACCTGGTGCGCTCGGAAGAGCAAGACAAGGAGGGCGACTGGATCAAGCGCGATGCCCGTTATGCTTCGCTGTCCAAGTCCACCGCCTTCGTTGGCTGGAAGGGCGATGGCCAAAGTGCCCGCTTGCAGGCCAACCACGCCTTCACCCTCAAGGACGATGCCGAGCACAAGATCAGCGGCTACACCACCTTCGACCTGCTGGGTAGCCAGGACACTGGTTTCGGGACCTTCAGCGCCGGTATCCAGAACCTGCTCGACAAGCAGTACAGCACCGTCTGGGGCCAGCGTGCGACGCTGTTCTACTCGCCGACCTATGGCCCGGCCTACCTCTACGATTATCAAGGCCGTGGCCGCACCTACACCCTGACCTGGTCGCTGGCCTACTGAGTCAGGCGAAGGCGGCCAACAGGTCGGCGGCAAAGGCCTGCTGGGCATCGCTGGGCACCTGGGCGCGGTGGCGCACCAGCACGAACGGCACGGCGAAATCCAGCGCCGGGTCCAGGCCCTGCAGCAGGCCACGCGCGACCCAGGGGTCGGCATAGTGGCAGGGCAGGTAACCGATGTGCCGGCCGGAGAGGATGAAGGTCAGCGCGCCCTCGACCTGTTCGGAACGAGCGGTGCCACTGGTGCCGTCAAAGGGCTCCTGGCGACTCTGGAAACGGTAGGGGTGTTCGACCTGGTCGGCCTGTTGCAGCGCCTCCAGGCTCACGTCAAGCTGGCCAGCCAGCGGATGATGGCTGGCGCAATACAGGCGCTGGTTTTCCTCGAATAACGGGGTGTAATCGAACGCTGCCTGCTTGCCGGAAAAATAGCCGATGGCCAGGTCCAGGCGCTGCTGCAAAAGCTGGCGCTCAAGGTCTGCCGGCATGGCGCTGACCAGCTCCAGGCGCACCGACTCGTCACGCTGGCGAAAACGCTCGATGGCCCGCGCCAGGCGCAAGGTCACGGTGCTCTCCTGGGCTTCGGAAATGCCGACGCGCACCTCGCCGAGCAAACGCCCAGCCACGCCATTGGCCTGATGGCGAAACGCGTCGATCTGCACCAGCAGTTCGCGGGTGGCCTTGAGCAGCACTTCACCCTTGGCGGTCAGGCCAAAGCCGCCCTTGCCGCGACTGCACAAGCGATACCCCAGGCGGGTTTCCAGGCGCGCCATCTGCTGGCTGATACTCGGCTGGCTCAGGCCCAGCACGCCCTGGGCGGCGCTGAAGCCACCGGCCTCGACTACAGTGACGAACAGCCGCAGCAGGTGCAGGTCGAGGTCGTGCAGTTGTCCCAACATCAAACATTGCTCCTGATGAATGTCAGGTTAATTGACTTGCCATTTTAGTAATGTAACCCGGCAGGCATGCTGGCGGCATCCACTGACAAAGGTGCCCGACATGCGTACATCCCTGTGGTTGTTGTCCCTGGCTTTGGCCTTGCCGGTGCAGGCCGAGGAAAAAGTCCTCAACCTGTACAGCTGGGCCGATTACGTCGCCCCCGAGACCTTGCAGCGTTTCGAGCAGGAAACCGGCTACAAGGTGCGCTACGACACCTTCGACACCACCGAAGTGCTGGAAACCAGGTTGCTCACCGGTGGCAGTGGTTATGACGTTGTCGTGCCGTCCGCCAGTCTGCTGGCCCGCGCCCTGGCCGCAGGCGCCTTGCAGCCGCTACAAGCCCAGGCCATGCCCGGTTACAGCAACCTCGACCAGGACCTGCTGGCCAAGCTCGCCGAGGTTGACCCCGGTAACCGGTACGCCGTGCCTTACACCTGGGGCACCCTGGGCCTGGGCATGAACCTTGAAGCGGTGCGCCAGCGGCTGGGCGATGCACCGCTGGACAGCCTCGACCTGCTGTTCAAGCCCGAGTACGCCAGCAAGCTCAAGGATTGCGGGATTGCCATGTCCGACTCGCCCCAGGAGGTGATTGGCGTAGCCTTGAATTACCTGGGCAAGGATCCCTACAGTCGCGACAAAAACGACCTGGCGGCCGCCCAGGCGCTGCTCAAGCAATTGCAGCCATCGATCAGCTATGTCGCCAACGGCCGGCAGATCAACGACCTGGCCAACGGCAGCGTGTGCCTGGCCCTGACCTACAACGGTGATGCCGCCATGGCTGCCGATCAGGCGCAAAAGGCCGGCAAGCCGTACCAGGTGATCTATCGCATTCCCCGCGAAGGCACGCTGATCTGGCAGGACAACCTGGTCATGCCCAAGGACGCCCCGCACCCGGACGCCGCCCGCGCCTTCATCGCCTTCATGTTGCGTCCCGACTCGGTGGCGCCGTTGACCAACACGCTGTTCTTTGCCAATGCCAACCAGGCGGCCACGCCCCTGGTGGACGAGGCGGTGCGCAGCGACCCGGACATCTACCCCTCGGCCGAAGTGCGCGCGCGGCTGTTTGCCGACCGCAGCATGAGCCTGGCCGACATGCGCCAGCGTACCCGCCTGTGGACCACCTTCCGTAGCCGCCAGTAACAACAGACCAGGAGCCCGACCATGGACCTCGCCCCCGACAACGACCAGGCCATCACCCGCGACAGCCTGTACGGCACCATCGCCGAAAACACCTTTGCCGGTATCACCAGTTTCTCCCGCCGTCGCTACAGCCGCGACCTGCGCGGTGTCGATGTGGTGGTCAGCGGCGTGCCATTCGACACCGCCACCAGCAACCGCCCGGGCGCGCGCTTCGGGCCACGGGCGATTCGTGCCGCATCGGTGCAGCAGGCCTGGGCCCGGCACTGGCCGTGGGAGTTCGACCCGTTCGATCACCTGGCCGTGATCGACTACGGCGACTGCAACTTCGATTACGGCAGCCCGCATACCGTGCCGCACAGCATCCAGGCCCATGCCGAGCAGATGCTCGAAGCCGGCTGTGCCATGCTCACCCTGGGCGGTGATCACTTCATCAGCTACCCGTTGCTCAAGGCTCATGCTCGCAAGCACGGGCCGCTGGCGCTGATCCACTTCGATGCCCACAGCGACACCTGGCCGGACGAGGAGGGCCAGCGTGTCGATCACGGCACCATGTTCTGGCATGCCGCCCGCGAAGGCCTGGTGGACCCGGCGCGCTCGGTGCAGATCGGCCTGCGCACCACCAATGACGAGACCCAGGGCTTTGCCGTGCTCGACGCCCGTCAGGTGCATCAACGCGGTACCCAGGCGATCATCGAGGCGATCCGCCAGCGGGTCGGCGATCAGCCGGTGTACCTGACCTTTGACATTGACTGCCTGGACCCTGCGTATGCCCCAGGTACCGGCACTCCGGTGTGTGGCGGTCTGACCACGGTGCAGGCCCTGGAAATCCTCGGCGGGCTGCGCGGTATCAACCTGGTGGGCATGGACCTGGTGGAAGTCGCGCCGGCCTACGACCATGCCGATATTACTGCCCTGGCCGGCGCGACCCTGGCCATGGAGATGCTCTGCCTGTATGCCGCCCGGCATAAGGTCGATAGCTGATCCGGTAACAAAATGAATCACCTCCGGGGGAATTCGAGGTTTCCCGGCGAACCTGTCGCGCCTTAGGCTATCCAACGCTTGGGCGCGCTGGTTTTCGGCGCCGCGTGGTGCCGGAGGTGAATAGCGTGAACCGATCCCTGTCGGGCCTGGCAATGGCCCTGCTCTTGAGCTCGCCGCTGCAGGCGGCGCCCGTTGCCGGGCCGTTGCAGCTGGCGGCCAGCAACAACAACCCCTACAACAGCCCGATCATGCGCGCCAACCCCAACAGCCGCCAGGGCAGCGTGCCAGCCACGCCGCCCGTGCGCGGCCCTTCGACCCAGCCCAATCCGCGCCCGCCGACCCTGGAGAACCGCGGTATCGGCAATGGCGAGAACATCCGCCGCGAACAGACCACCCCGCGCCTGGAGCCCAGCCGGCCGCCGCGCGAACCTGCGCGTACGCCCTGAGTAACAGGCCCTCCCTGGAAGGAATCGCTGATGTCCCCACGCACCTGGCTACCCACCCTGATGACCGCGGCGCTGTTGCCGCTGCTGGCCCATGCCGCGCCCGAGCGCGATTTCAACAGCGAGGAGGGCAGCGTCAAGGTCAGCACCCTCGCCGAGGGCCTGCGCAACCCCTGGGCCATGGCGTTCTTGCCGGACGGCCAGGGCATCCTGGTGAGCGAGCGGGCCGGCAACCTGCGCATGGTCAGCCCCGAAGGCAAGGTCGGGCCCCCTCTGGGCGGGGTCCCCGAGGTGTGGGCCGAGGGCCAGGGCGGCTTGCTCGATGTGCTGCTGTCGCCGACCTTCAAGCAGGACCGCATGGTCTACCTGTCCTATGCCGAAGGTGGCGGGGACGGCGGCACGGCCGGCACCGCGGTGGGCCGCGGGCGCTTGTCCCGCGACAACGCCAAGCTTGAAGACTTCAACGTGATCTTCCGCCAGCAACCCAAGCTCTCCAGCGGTAACCATTTTGGCTCGCGCCTGGTGTTCGACCGCGATGGCTACCTGTTCATTGCCCTGGGCGAGAACAACCAGCGGCCGACCTCGCAGGACCTGGACAAACTGCAAGGCAAGGTGGTGCGCATCCTGCCGGATGGTACGGTGCCCAAGGACAACCCGTTTGTCGGTCGCGACAACGTGCGCCCGGAAATCTGGTCGTTCGGCCACCGCAACCAGCAGGGCGCAGCGCTCAACCCCTGGACCGGCGAGCTGTGGACCCACGAGCACGGGCCCCGTGGCGGCGATGAAATCAACATCCCCAAACCTGGCAAGAACTATGGCTGGCCGATCGCCACCCACGGCATCAACTATTCGCTGATGCCAATTCCGGAGGCCAAAGGCGAGCACGTGGATGGCATGGTCGACCCGCACCATGTCTGGGAAAAGTCCCCGGCCATCAGCGGCATGGCGTTTTACGACAACCCGCGTTTCAAGCCCTGGGATCACAGCCTGTTCATCGGCGCGCTGGCGGCCCAGGAGTTGATCCGCCTGGAGCTCAAGGGCGACAAGGTGGTGCATGAGGAGCGCCTGCTGGGTGAGCTCAAGGCGCGCATTCGTGATGTGCGGGTGGGGCCGGATGGATACCTGTATCTGCTGACCGATGAGCGTGATGGGGCGTTGCTCAAAGTCGGGCTGGATTTGTAGAGCGGCTTGCCCCGAACCCTGTGGGAGCTGGCTTGCCTGCGATCGAGCGCGCAGCGGTCGTAATCCAGGCGCCTGCTGATGTGCAGGCTGTACTGGCCCCATCGCTGGCAAGCCAGCTCCCACAGGATGCAGGCTTGCCCCATACTGCGCTGCAGCCGCAGAATGCCCCCTTTTGCGATGGACGCCACGCATGTCCTGCTTCACCGAACAGTCCCCACTGACCCTCTACCAGCAGGCCATAGCCAGCCAGGGCTTTGTCAGCGACCCGGCCCAGTTGCAGGCCGCCAGCGCCCTGCAAACCTGCTTCGCGGCCCTGCAGCGTGGCGAGACCCCGCAGGGGGTCTACCTCTGGGGGCCGGTCGGGCGCGGCAAGACCTGGCTCATGGATCAGTTCCACGCCTGCCTGCAGGTACCGGCCAGGCGCCAGCACTTTCACCACTTCATGCGCTGGGTGCATCAACGCCTGTTCCAGCTCAACGGCACGGCCGAGCCGTTGCGGGCCCTGGCCTTGTCCCTGGCCGAAGAGATCCGCGTGCTGTGTTTTGACGAGCTGTTCGTCAATGACATCGGCGATGCGATCATTCTCGGTGGTCTGTTCCAGGTCCTGTTCGAGGCCGGGGTGGTGATCGTGGCCACGTCCAACCAGCCGCCCGAGCAGCTCTACAGCGACGGTTTCAACCGTGAGCGCTTCCTGCCGGCGATTGCCGCCATCGAGCAGCATATGCAGGTGATCGCCGTAGCAGGGGAGCAGGACCATCGCCTGCATCCGGGCGCGGCGCAGCAACGCTACTGGGTACACGACAACGGCCGGCCCAGTGCCCTTGAGCAGGTCTTCGCCCAGTTACGTGGTGATCAAGCGAGCGCTGGCCAGCCGCTGCAGATCGGCTCGCGCAGCTTGAACGTGGTGCAACGCTGCGACAGCGTGCTCTGGTGTCGCTACGCCGACCTCTGTGAGCAACCCTTTGCCGCCATGGATTTCATGGCCTTGTGCGACAGTTTCCAGGCCATCCTGCTGGGCGAGGTGCCGGCCCTCGGCGCCCGCCAGCGCCCGGCGAAGATTGCCCGTGGCACCGAAGACGGCGCCCAGCGGGTGGTGGCCGGGGACCGCGAACTGCCGCAACTGTCGGTGCATGACGACAGCGTACGGCGCTTCATCGCCCTGGTCGATGAATGCTATGACCGGCGCATCGCCTTGTACCTGGAAGCCGAAGTAGCGCTTGAAGCGCTCTACACTCAAGGGTATCTGGAGTTCCCGTTCCGGCGTACGCTCAGCCGCTTGCGGGAGATGCAACTGCAACGCTTCTGCTGAGGAATCGATCATGACCGAGCCTCTCTCGCATCACCTGCTGACCATGGCCTACCAGAATGGCTGGGCCAACCACAGGGTGTACAAGGCCTGCAGGCAACTGAGCCAGGATGAGTTCGTCGCCCCGCGGGCGAGTTTCTTCCCGTCGATCAAGGCCACCCTCAACCACCTCCTCACCGTCGACTGGTTTTACCTGCAGGCCCTGGAGTGCGAGCAGCGCGGCGAAGCGCCCGACCCGGACAGCCAGCGCTTCTTCGAGCCCGAGGAACCCTATGCCACCTGCCTGGAGCTGCACGCCGAGCAGGTGCAGGCCGACCACCGGCTGATCGCCTACTGCCGCCAGTTGCGTGACGACCAGTTACACCGCTACGTGAACATCGTGCGCCCCGACTGGGTACAGCGCGAGCAACGCCTGCGCCTGCTGTCGCACCTGTTCGAGCACCAGATCCACCACCGTGGCCAGGTGCACGCGATGCTGTACGACACCTCGGTGCGACCGCCGCAGTTGGACGAGTTTTTTTGTGAGGATGAAGCGCACCTGCGCGCCCAGGACTTCGCCGAGCTGGGCTGGACCGAGGCGCAGATCTGGGGGCGCTAGTGCTGCATCCAGCCCAGGGTCAGCAGCGCCAGGACTAGGTAACGGCCGGCTTTGGCGACAGTGACGAGCATGACAAAGCGCCAGAACGGCTCGCGCATGATCCCGGCAATCAGCGTCAGGGGGTCGCCGATCACCGGCATCCAGCTCAGCAGCAGTGACCACTGGCCGTAGCGCTGGTAGCGTTGCTGGGCCTTTTCCAGCTGCTCGGGCTTGAACGCAAACCAGCGCTTGTCACGCAGGTGTTCGATGCCACGGCCCAGCAGCCAGTTGACGATTGAACCGAGGACATTACCGGCGGTGGCGATCAGCAGCAGGCTGACCAACGCCTCGGGCTCGCGCAGCAGCAGGCCGACCAGCACGGCTTCCGATTGCAGCGGCAGCAAGGTCGCGGCGCCGAAGGCGCTGAGAAACAGCGCCCAGTAACTGAGCATCAGGGCCGGATCAGTAGTTGGCGACCACTTCGTCCTTGCCCTCGGCGGTCAGGCCGATGACCTGGTAGGCGTCCTTGTGGTCACCCATTTCCATGCCCGGCGAGCCCATGGGCATGCCCGGTACGGCCAGGCCCTTGAGGTCCGGGCGCTTGGCCAACAGCTTGATCTGTTCGGCCGGTACATGGCCTTCGACGAATTTGCCGTCGATCACCCCGGTATGGCAGGAAGCCAGGCGCGGCTCGACGCCCAGGCGCTGCTTGACTGCGCTCATGTTTGGCTCGACATGGTCGTTGACCGTGTAGCCGTTGTCCTGCAGGTGCTTGATCCATTGCTTGCAGCAGCCGCAGTTGGGGTCGCGGTACACGTCGATGGTTTGCCCGGCCTGGGCCAGGGTGCTCAAGGCCAGCAGGCCGAAGGCGACAATTTTTTTGCTCAGCATGTACTTCTCCACTTCTAGAAACGCAGGCGAACCCCGGCGACCAGGCGGGTCTGGCCGATATCGCCGTGCTCATCACGGATCTGTTCGGCGTTGTTGCCGTAGGCCCGGTTGAAGCTGATGCCCAGGTACGGGGCAAAGCCGCGGGTGATTTCGTAGCGCAGGCGCAGGCCGATCTCGCTGTCGGCAAGGCCGCTGCCCTGGTCCCGTGTCGCGTCGTTGCGGCCATAGAAGTTGGCCTCAAGCGACGGTTCGAGGATCCAGCGATTGCTCAGCAGGATAGCGTAACTGCTCTCCAGGCGCAGCGCGGTTTGCTGGCGCTCGCCAGCGTACAAGGTGGCCTCCAGCTCCAGGCCGTACAGTGGCGTGCCCTGGATGCCGAAGGCGGCCCAGGTCTGGCCACTGGCCGGTTTGAAGTCCTGGCGCAGGCCGCCGACCAGTTCCCACCAAGGGCTGATGGCATGGCCCCAGAGCGCCTGCAGCTCGGCCTTGTGGGTCACGCCCTGTTCGCGTTCGCCTTCAGTGCGCAGCCACAGGCGGTCGATATCGCCGCCGATCCAGGCGTTGGCGTTCCAGTTCAGGGCACTGCTGCTGTCAAAGTTCTGGTATTCCAGTTGCTCGACGATCACCGCCCAGTTGCTCTGCCGGTCATGGACCTGATGGCCGGGCAGGGGCGGGAAGGCGGCCTGGCGGTCGGCGTCGGTAATCGGCCTTAGTGGTGTACGTGGCGTCTGCGGCATCATGCCGTGGTTCATGCCCTGGTGGTTCATGTTCTGCGCGGGCATGCCTTGATGGTTCATGGCGCCGTGGCCCATGGCGGCGTGATCCATGGCCTCGGCGCGCGCCTCTTCACTGGCCAGCAAGGCCAGCAGGGCGAAGCCGCCGAGCAGCGGTCGCAAGATCGGCTCATTCATCGACGCGTACCTCGCGGAACATGCCCATCTCCATGTGATAGAGCAGGTGGCAGTGATAGGCCCAGCGCCCCAGGGCGTCGGCGCTGACCCGGTAGCTGCGCCGGCTGCCCGGGGGGATGTCGAGGGTGTGCTTGCGCACCTGGAAGCGCCCGTGTTCGTCCTCCAGGTCGCTCCACAAGCCATGCAGGTGGATCGGGTGGGCCATCATCGTGTCGTTGACCAGAGTGATGCGCAGGCGCTCGCCATAGGTCAGACGCAGCGGCTCGGCGTCGGAGAACTTGATGCCATTGAACGACCAGGCAAAGCGCTCCATGTGCCCGGTCAGGTGCAGTTCGATCTCCCGTGACGGCTCGCGGCCATCGGGGTCGGCGAAAGTGCTCTTCAGGTCGGCGTAGGTCAGCACCCGACGGCCGTTGTTGCGCAGGCCGATGCCCGGGTCGGCGAGGTTGGGCTTGGGGCTCATGGTCTGCATGTCGACCAGCGGGTTGCCGCTTTCGCTGGCCGGGTGCTGTTGCATGCCGGCCATCATCGAGTGGTCCATGCCGGCCATCTGGCTGTGGTCCATGGCGCCCATGTCCGCCATGGCGCCGTGGCCCATATCGGCCATCGACAGGATCGGCCGCGGGTCCGGTTCCGGTACTTCGGCGCTGAGGCCGTTGCGGCGGGCCAGGGTGCCACGGGCATAGCCGCTGCGGTCCATGCTCTGGGCATAGAGGGTGTAGGCGGGCAGGTCACCGACCCGCACCAGCACGTCGTAGGTCTCGGCCACGGCGATGCGCAACTCGTCGACCTCGACCGGTTGCACCGGTTGGCCGTCGGCGGCAATCACGGTGAGCTTCAGGCCCGGAATGCGAAAGTCGAAGTAGCTCATGGCCGAACCGTTGATCAGGCGCAGGCGCACGGTGTCGCCGGGCTCGAACAGGCAGGTGAAGTTGCCGTCTGGCGGCTGGCCGTTGAGCAGGTAGGTGTAGGTGGCGGCGCTGATGTCGGCAAGGTCGGTAGGGCTCATGCGCATGGCTGCCCAGGCCTTGCGCTCGGTGACGGTTTGCTGCCAGCCGTTGCTGGCGACATCGTCGATGAAGTCGCCAACGGTGCGCTTGTGGTAATTGAAGGCATCCGACTGCTTTTTCAGGGTCGCCATCAGCTCACCGGGGGCCTGGTCGCTCCAGTCGCTGAGCAACAGCACGTAGTCGCGCTGATAGCGATGGGGTTCGGGCACCTTGGGCTCGATGACAATGGCGCCATAGACTCCGGCCTGCTCCTGCAAGCCGGAATGGCTGTGGTACCAGTAGGTACCGCTCTGCTCCAGGGTAAAGCGGTACAGGTACTCGCCACCGGGCTCGATGCCGGCAAAGCTCAGGCCCGGTACGCCATCCATGTTGGCCGGGAGGATGATCCCGTGCCAGTGCAGCGAGGTCGGCTCGCCCAGGCGGTTGCGCACCCGCAGGGTCACCGTGTCGCCTTGCCGCCAACGCAGGGTCGGGCCGGGCAGGCTGTTGTTGATGGTCAGGGCCGTGCGCGAGCGGCCAGTGATGTTCACCGGCGTCTGACCGATGAACAGCTCGAAGTGCTGGCCGCTCAGTTCATTGCTGAACACCGCAGGTGCGGCAAACGCCGGCAGGCGCCAGAGGCCGAGGCCGGCCAGGGCGCTGCCGGCGGCAAAGCCCTTGACGAAGGTTCGGCGGGTCGGGTGTCGAAGCATAGGGTGCCATTCCAGGGGCGGGGATGACACGACCTTAGCCAGCGCTGACTGTCAGTAAACTGAGCAGTGGATTACAGATTTGTCAGTTGCTGGTGCAGGTGGCGGTTCACTGGCGGCCGCAGGTCGGTATACTCCGCGCCGCACGGAGCCCATCACCATCAAGGAACAGCGATTCATGCAGGCAATCAAGGCCTATTTCAAACGCCACGGCCACGACCCCTTCAAGCTTGGCGAAGGGCGCATCAGCGGTTACATCTCGGCTGCCCTGGGGCTGCTCAGCCTGCTGGCGGTGCTGTGTTTCCTGTTTCCGCAGTGGCTGACCTTTGCCGAGTTCCGCAAGGTCTACAGCGTGCACTTCGCCCGCACCGTACTGCTGATCGGGCTGATCCTGGCCTTTGCCCTGGGCACCCTGAACATCCTCCTCAACAAGCGCAAGCGCCTGGGCTTCACCGGCATCAGCGCAGCGGGGCTGGCGATGTTTCTGGGCGGTACCAACATCCAGACCGAAGTCATTGGCCAGACCCCGTACTCGCTGGGCCTGGACTGGTTCGTGCTGGCGCTGCTGGTGTCGGCGGTGATCTTCATCCCGCTGGAAAAGCTCTACGCCAAGGACCCGCAGCAGAACATCCTGCGCCCGCACTGGCGCACCGACCTCAGTTACTTTTTCGTCAGCCACATGCTGGTGCAGTTCATCCTTATTTTCGTCACCGCCTCATCCAGCTGGCTGGCCGCCTGGGTAGTGTCCGATACCCTGCAGGCCAAGGTGCAAAGCCTGCCGATCGTGGTGCAGTTTCTGCTCGCGGTGTTTGTCGCCGACCTCGGCCAGTACTGGCTGCACCGCCTGTATCACGTGGTGCCGTGGATGTGGCGCTTTCATGCGGTGCACCACTCGAGCACGCACATGGACTGGCTGGCCGGTTCGCGTATCCACTTCTGCGAGATTCTCCTGACCCGCACCGGGGTGCTGGCGCCCTTGATCCTGCTGGGCTTCTCGCCCCAGGCGATGAACGCCTATGTGATCCTGGTCGGCGTGCAGGCGGTACTGGCCCACGCCAACGTGCGTATCGATGGCGGCTGGCTCAACTACTTGCTGGTGTTGCCGCGTTATCACCACTGGCACCACGCCCGGCACAAGGATTACATTTACAAGAACTACGCGATCCACACACCGCTGGTGGACATGCTGTTCGGCACCTTCAAGCTGCCACCCAAGGAATGGCCGGCGCGTTATGGTGTGTTCGGCAAGGACCTGCCAGACGGCATCGTTAGCCAGCACCTGTACCCACTACGCAAGGCCGAGCCCAAGGCGCCGCCACCGCCACCGGCTGCCTGAAGCGGCTTTGTGCCCGGCCCCTGACTGCGTTAGCCTTGAGGGGTCAACGCAAGGAGTATCCATGGACAAGGTTATCGTGATCACTGGCGCCAGCCGCGGCATTGGCGCCGCCACCGCGCGCCTGGCCGCACGCGCCGGTTACCGTATCTGCATCAACTACCTGACCGATGACGAGGCTGCCCAGCGGGTGCTGGCCGAGGTCCGCGAGCTGGGCGCCGAAGCCATCGCGGTCAAGGCCGATGTCAGTGTCGAGGATGAGATCATCCAGCTGTTTCTGCGCGTGGATGCCGAGCTCGGGCCGGTCACCGCACTGGTCAACAATGCCGGCACCATCGGCCAGAAGAGCCGGGTCGAGGAAGTGTCGGAGTTTCGCCTGCTCAAGCTGATGAAAACCAACGTGGTCGGGCCGATGCTGTGCGCCAAGCATGCGCTGCAGCGCATGTCGACCCGCCATGGCGGGCAGGGCGGCAGCATCGTCAACGTTTCATCGATAGCGGCACGGCTGGGTTCGCCCAACGAGTACGTCGACTATGCCGCCTCCAAGGGGGCGCTGGACACCTTCACGCTGGGCCTGGCCAAGGAAGTTGCGGGTGAAGGTGTGCGGGTCAATGCCGTGCGCCCGGGTTACATCTTCACCGACTTCCATGCGCTCAGCGGCGACCCGGATCGGGTCAGCAAGCTGGCGCCGGGCATTCCCATGGGCCGGGGCGGGCAGGCAGAAGAAGTGGCCGAGGCGATTCTTTGGCTGCTGTCAGACAAAGCCTCTTACTCCACTGGCAGTTTCCTTGACCTGGGGGGTGGGCGCTGATCAGCCGATCATCTCCTCGATACGCTGGGCCAGGGTATCGAGGCTGAACGGCTTGCTCAGCACCCGGGTAGTCGGCTCGAACACACCGCCGCCCAGCACCGCCTGTTCGGCGTAGCCGGTGATGAACAGCACTTTCA
>NZ_JH650785.1:0-9859 GCF_000259195.1 Pseudomonas donghuensis | reverse complement strand
GGGGGGCGGCCGCCACCAGTTGTTGGCCGTTCATGCCGCCGGGCATGCCGACATCGCTGATCAACAGGTCAATAGCCGCGCCGTTTTGCAGTGCCGCCAAGGCGCTGTGGCCGTCGCCGAATTCGATTTTGGTGTAACCCAGGTCGCTGAGTACCTCGCCCACCAGCATGCGAATGGTTGCTTCATCATCGACCAGCATCACCGTCATGTCGCGCAGTTCACGCGGCGTGCGGGCAACCGGCAGCGGCTCGCTGGCGGGTAAACTGGCGCTGTCCAGGCGCGGCAGGTACAGGTGCACGCTGGTGCCCTGGCCAGGCTCCGAATAGACCCGCACCTGTCCACCGGACTGACGCACGAAACCATAGACCATCGACAGCCCCAGGCCCGTACCCTGGCCCACCGGCTTGGTGGTGAAGAACGGGTCGAAGGCGCGTGCCAGCACTTGCGGCGACATGCCTCTGCCGTTATCGCTGACGCTCAGGGCCAGGTAGTCACCGGGGGGCAGGTCCAGGTGCGCGGCGATCTGGTCATCGGCCTGCAGATGGCGGGTTTCGATGGTGATCCGGCCACCGCCCGGCATGGCGTCGCGGGCATTGATACAGAGGTTGAGCAGGGCGTTTTCCAGTTGCGATGAATCGATGCTGGCCCGGCAGGTAGTGCTGGCGGTAAACAAATCGATCTCGATATGCGGGCCAACGCTGCGGCGGATCAGTTCGGTCATGCCGCTGACCAGGCGGTTGACATCGATGGTGCGTGGTTCAAGGGTCTGGCGCCGGGAAAAGGCCAGCAACCGGTGGACCAGGGACGCTGCGCGGTTGCACACGTCCTGGGCGGTGCGCAGGTAGGGATCGATATGCTGGTGACGGCCGCGCCCGATCAGTTTGCGCGACAGCTCCAGGGAACCGCTGATACCGGTCAGCAGGTTGTTGAAGTCATGGGCGATGCCGCCGGTGAGCTGGCCTACCGCTTCCATTTTCTGCGCCTGGCGCAAGGCCTCTTCGGTCTTGCGCAGGCGTTTTTGCTCACGGATCCGCTCGCTGATGTCGTAGGCGAACAGGTAGGCGCCGATCAACTGCCCCTGCGAGTCATGCAGCGGGCTGTAACGCAGTTCGTAGTGGCGGTGCTGATCGCCTGCGCCAAACTCGGCAATCTCGACGAACGCTTCACCTTTGAGCGCCCGTGTCCAGAGCAGCAGGCCGCGGGCGCAGTCCTCGGGATGCTTGGCCATTTGATCAGGCAAGCTGTCGCCGACGCTCGGCGTCAGGCCGAAAAGCCGCTGGAACTCATCGCGGGCAGCGCGGTTGATAGCCAGCCAGCGCATGTCCAGATCCACCACCTGGATCTGCGCCAGGGTGGCTTCGACCACATCGGTGAGGATCCTGCGTTCTGCCACCGCCTGGGCAACCCGTTGTTCCAGCTCCTGGTTGAGGCGTCTGAGGGCGGATTCGGCGCGCTTGCGTGCAGTCACATCCTGGAACAGCACCGCGACCTGCTTGCGGCTGGCCGGCTCCAGGCGAAAGGCGCAGATGTCCAGATGACGGCCGGTGACCACCAGCTCCTGGTCAAAGCGGACCGGGTTGCCGCTGTGCAGCACCGGACCGAAGCGGGCAAGCCAGTCTTCGGCCTCATCGGGGACCAGCTGCCGCAGGGTTTGGCCTACCACGTTGTCGATCCCGGCATGCCTGGCCTGGGCGGCGTTGGCTTCGATGTGGATATAGTCGCTGAGCGGGCCGTGGGGGCCGTCGAAGAACTCGATGATGCAAAAGCCTTCGTCCATGGTCTCGAACAGAAAGCGGTAGCGCTGCTGGGTGTCGGCCAGGGCCTGATTGTCTGGTTCATGGCCTGCACCGTCGCGCTCGGCCAGCTGTGCTTTGAGCAGATTGTTTTGTTGCTGCAACTGCTCAAGCTGCTGGCGAAGGGACTGCAGTTCGCTCGACGACATGCGCGTGTTCCGACCTGGGGACTGCGGCAAATGTAGCGTCCCGCGCAGCACTCAACAACTGCGCGGCTGCAGGTCGGGCGGATCAATGGCCGTGGTAGCGAGCGCTGGCCCATTCCCACCAGAGGGCGTTCAGTTCGCAGTACGGTGCAATCCGCCCGGTGGTTTCGGCATACAGGTCGTCCCGGTCGAGTTTCGAGGGGATGAAACCCAGGCTGCGCAGGTCTCGGTCGATCAGCGCTGCACTGCTGTCCAGCGCCTTGATCGGCTGGCGTTGGTAGGGGCGCGGGTCTTCACCGTAATACACCTTGGCCGGGCCGAAGGGTACGCCCTCAAGGCGGATATGACCGAGGTTGTTCAAATGGCCTTCAGCAATGCTGCCGTCGGCGAAGATCACCTTGTAGGCCGCGCCGGGAACCCCGCCCAGCTTGCCGTCGTCCAAGCTCAGCTCCAGCCAGTTGCTGGTGGCCGCCGGGTTGATCTGCTCCCGGCTGAGTTTGCCGGCATCGGTGGCCGCCGGATGGGTACTGACCGTACCGTGCTCGCGCAGGCTGTCGACGCGTCGCGACTGCGGTTTGCTGGTTTGCGCCGGGATGCGCAGGCTGCTGCCCGAAGCCTCGGCAGAGCTATTACGTTGCACCGCAAGCCACGGCATCAGGCGTTCGTCGATGCGTTCGATCAGATCGTCCAGGTGTTCGCCGGCCTGCTCCAGGTCGCTCAGCACCAGCGCCTGGCGTTGCTCATCGAGTGCCAGGAAGGTCGCACTGGCACATACCGCCATGATGATCTGCGCAAGCTCTGCACGCAGCACCTCGGCATTCAGGCTTTCTTCAAGCAGGGCATCCGGGCTGGTCTTCAGTTTGCAGTTGAGCAGCACATGGCGCAGCAAATCGTAAAGCTGCTCGGCGTGTTTTTGCGGGTCGCGATTGACCAGGCGCAGCACCCGCTTGAGCCCGTGGCCGGGGCCGGGTACCCAGCCGAGCAGGGCCAGGGCCAGGTCGAAATAGGCGTCGTCCTGCTCCTGAGCGTCGCCAGCAAGGTTCAGGGCCAGGATCGCCTCGACCGTGTCATAGGTGTTAAGGGCCTGGGCCAGGTGCGGGATGTTGCCGGCATCGATGGCATCGGACAGGGTCACGCCGGCAGCCTTGATGTCGTAGGCGAAGTCATCGTCGCAGTCTTCGTCGTCCTCTTCGTCGATAACTTCTTCGTCCTCCTGCTGGTCTTCAGCGTCGCCCAGGCACTCCCAGCGTATGGCTTGGTAAACCGGCAGTTTGCGGGCGTGTTCGAGCAAGTCATGGGGGAAGATCACGTGCAGCAGTGCGCGGGTATCGATGCCGTAAAGCAGGGCCACGGCTGCGGCCTCGAACGACCAGTAGCCGACGTAGCCGCTTATATCGTCGCCATGGGTGTCGTACCAGCTGGCGTGCAGGAAGTGTTCGTACCATTGCTCGCAGTAGCCCTGCAGGCGGCTGGCCGCTTGCTCGGGGCTGGTGGCATAGATGGTTTGCACCAACGGCGTGGCGTAATCCTGGTACCACTCATCGACATCGTAACGGTCGGGCAGTACCCGGCTCAGCAGGTCTTCATAGAGGGTGTCTTGTTCGGCGTAGCCGCCGTTGTCCATCAGCGCGACGAAGCGTTCGAGCAGGTCGTGGCGGCCGAGCAGGATGCACAGGCTGATGACCTGCATGCATTCGTGATGCTCTTCGACATCGTCCAGATTCAGCGGGGCGACGTCTGGCGCCTCGGTGTAGACGGCCATCTTGTGTTGCAGCTGTTGGTACTCATCGATCAGCACCGCAAGCAAGGCGGGCAGGGTGTCGATAGAGACGCCAGCGGTGTAGCTGATCAGCACGTGGTCAAAGGCCCAGCCTTTCGTATGCCGGGCGCGGAACACTGCTTCCTGTTCATCGGAGTTGGCCTGCAGGCGATTGTCCTGCAAGAATACCCGGGACTCCTGGTAGTTTTCCAGGAAGCGTTGGTAACGCTGCGGCGTAAGAAAATGCTGTCGCTTGTACATCTCATCCATCCCTGGGCGTTCGAGCGCGCAGGGTGCAGCAAGCGCGCTCGAAGTTCAACCGCCGCTCAGAACGAACGGACGATTTTGCCCAGGGTCTCCATGGCCTTTTCCGATTGCTCGGTCCAGGGGCTGCCATAGTTGAGGCGGATGCAGTTGCGAAAGCGCCGGGTCGGCGAAAAAATCGGCCCCGGGGCGATGCTGATGCCCTGGGCCAGGGCCATCTGGAACAGCTTGAGCGAGTCCATTTGCTCGGGCAGCTCCAGCCACAGGAAGTAACCGCCAGCTGGATGGCTGACCCGGGTCTGTGGCGGGAAATACCGGGCAATGGCCGCGAGCATCGCCGCCTGTTGTTCCTCAAGGGCGTAGCGCAGCCTGCGCAGGTGGCGGTCGTAGCCGCCGTGCTGCAGGTAGTCGGCAATCGCTGCCTGGGCCGGCATCGAGGCGCACAGCGAGGTCATCAGCTTCAGTCGTTCGATCTTCTGCGCATAACGCCCGGCGGCCACCCAGCCGATCCGGTAGCCGGGGGCCAGGCTCTTGGCGAACGAGCCGCAGTGCATCACCAGGCCGTCGGTGTCGAAGGCCTTGGCTGGTTTCGGTGCCTGCTGGGCGTAGTACAGCTCGGCGTAGACGTCGTCTTCGATCAACGGCACCTGATGCTCGCGCAAGAGCTCCACAAGCTGCTGTTTCTTCTCCTCCGGCATGCTTGCGCCTACCGGGTTCTGGAAGTTGGTCATGCACCACACGGCCTTGACCGGGTGCTTGGCCAGGGTCTGGGCCAGCACCCCGAGGTCGATGCCTTCGCGCGGGTGCACGGGGATTTCCACCGCCTTGAGCTTGAGCCGCTCGAGGATTTGCAGGCAGGCATAAAAAGCCGGTGCCTCGATGGCCACCAGGTCGCCCGGCTCGGTCACCGCCTGCAGGCACAGGTTCAGGGCCTCCAGTGCGCCGTTGGTGATCAGCAGTTCTTCCATGGGCAGCATCAGGCCGCCGACCATGTAGCGCAGGGCAATCTGCCGGCGCAGTTGCGGGTTGCCCGGCGACAGGTCGGTGACCACCATGCGCGGGTCCATCTCGCGGCTGGCGCTGGCCATGGAGCGGGCCAGGCGCGGCAGCGGGAACAGGTTGGGGCTGGGGAACGCCGAGCCGAAGGCCACGGTTTGCGGGTCCTTGATCGAGTCGAGAATCGAGAACACCAGCTCGCTGACATCCACCTCGGTGGACTCGCTGGCTTGCTCGATGATCTGCGGCTCGCTGAACTGACGCGGCGCGTGGGCGTTGACGAAGTAGCCCGAGCGCGGCCGCGCGCGGATCAGCCCGCGGCGCTCCAGCAGGTAATAGGCCTGGAACACCGTGGACGGGCTGACGCCGTGGGTCTGGCTGGCGTATCGCACCGACGGCACGCGCTGGCCGGGGCCCAGGACCCCGGAGCGAATCAGTTCGGCAATGTCGTCGGCGAATTTCTCGTAGCGTTTCATCATGGCTCGAAAGGTTTCGGATGCTCGGGCAGTGTATGGGATCAGCGGTTCAAAGGCGCGACAAAACGGCTGTGGGCGACGCTGCGGATGCCCGGTTCGTCGGTGTCGACCAGTTCGAAGCTGATGTCCTGGGAGCTGCTTTGCGGACGGTCGGCCAACATCGCCACCGACACCGGCAAGTCGCTCATTTCCCCGGCTGCCAGGCTGAACTCGGTCTTGCCGTGCAGTTCGAAGCCTTCGGCATCGAGCAGGCGCAGGCGATAGTGCTGGGCTTGCTGGGTCTTGTTGATGACCTTGAGGGTGTAGATGTTCTCGATTTGCCCGGCATTGTTCTCGCGGAACAGGCCACGGTCCTTGATCACGTCCATCGACACCATCGGCCGCTGCTGCAGGGCGATGACCAGGGCGCCGATCATTACCACCAGGGCGGTGACGTAACCGAGCAGGCGCGGCCGCAGCCAGTTGGTGGTGCCGCCTTGCAGGGTGTGTTCGGACTTGTAGCCGACCAGGCCGCGGGCGTAGCCCATCTTGTCCATGATCGAATCACAGGCATCGATACAGGCAGCGCAACCGATGCACTCCATCTGCAGGCCGTCACGGATGTCGATACCGGTCGGGCAGACCTGCACGCACATATGGCAATCGATGCAATCGCCCAGGCCTTTGGCCTTGTGGTCGACTTCCTTTTTGCGCGGGCCGCGGGACTCGCCACGGGCCGGGTCGTAGGCGACGGTCAGGGTGTCCTTGTCGAACATCACGCTCTGGAAACGCGCATACGGGCACATGTGCATGCACACCGCTTCACGCAGCCAGCCGGCGTTGATGTAGGTGGCGCCGGTGAAGAACAGAATCCAGAACAGGCTGACACCGCCCAGTTGCAGGGTGAACAGTTCCTCGGCCAGCGGGCGGATCGGGGTGAAATAGCCGACGAAGGTCAGCCCGGTGAGCAGGCTGATGCCCAGCCACAAGGTGTGCTTGGCCGAGCGCCGGGCCAGTTTGTTCAGGCTCCACGGCGCGGCATCCAGCTTGATGCGCTGGTTGCGTTCACCTTCGGTGACCTTTTCGCACCACATGAAGATCCAGGTCCAGGAACTCTGTGGGCAGGTATAGCCACACCAGACTCGGCCGGCGAACACGGTGATGGCAAACAGGCCGAAGGCGCAGATGATCAGCAAGGCCGAGAGCAGGATGAAATCCTGTGGCCAGAAAGTGGCGCCGAAAATGTGGAACTTGCTGTCGGCCAAGTCCCAAAGCACGGCCTGACGACCGTCCCAGTTCAACCAGACGGTGCCGAAGAACAGCAAAAACAGAAAACCCGCACCCGCCAGGCGCAGGTTACGAAACAAGCCGGTGAAACTACGGGTGTGGATCTGTCTGTCGCTGCTGGCAGGCTTCTTCTTGAAAGTGGAAGGCTCAGCAATTTCAACGATCTGGACGGGAATTCTATCGCTCATGGTTCGTCGCTCATCAGGCCTCGATCAGGCCAGAGCACTATGGCGCCCCATCTGTTTGCATAACAGGCTCAGCTATTTCGATAAAAACCGTATCAGATTTTCCGTAAAAAGCCTGCAGGCCTCAGATTATCGAGCCCTCCTCGGTGCTCTTGAGGTGCCTGCGACCATCCACCGCACCCGCTACAGTCAGGGCGTCGGCTTCTTGTTCAGTGATCGGTACGCGTTCGCCGTTGAGCTCGGCAACCGACATGCGCAGGGCTTCGTCGGTGACGATCCGCACCTGCGTGGCTTCGCCCTCGATGCGTGCGTTGTGATCGCCGATCAGGGTGCAGCGCTGGTTGGTCTGGTCAATTTCAATAGGCATGGCCGCTTCCTCGTTGCTGGGGTCCTATGTTTGGGACCGCGCGAGCGCACGGGATGCTGGCGGCAACCGATCAGCGGTCAGTGGCGCACTTGCAGGTGCGGCCGTTGTCCATCGAATAATCCCTCCTGCACGGACAAAGCCCATGGACGCCTGGTGGCATCAAGTCTGGATTACCCTGGTGGCGGAGTTTGCCGACATCACCGATGCCAAGCAGCTTACCCAGGTGACAGTGCGCCTGGTCATGGCCGCGCTGCTGGGTGCCATTCTCGGCTTTGAGCGCGAGCTCAAGGGCAAGGCCGCCGGGGTACGCACCCATATGCTGGTGGCCCTCGGCGCGGCGCTGTTCGTACTGGTGCCGCGCATGGCCGGGGCCGACGATGCGGCATTGAGCCGGGTGGTGCAGGGGATCGTCGCCGGGATCGGTTTTCTTGGCGCCGGGACCATTCTCAAGGGGCACGACCAGGACGTCAGCAATGTCAAAGGCCTGACCACCGCGGCGGGCCTGTGGATGACAGCGGCGATCGGCGTGGCAGCGGGCATGGGGCGTGAAGCTACGGCGGTGATCAGCACCGTGCTGGCCTTGCTGGTATTGGGGGTGATGCCGTTGGTGGTCAATCGCTTTGAGAAGGACGAGGACGAAAACGGCGAGGGCGGGAAGCACTGAGGGGAGCCTAAGCTCCCCTCAAAGATTGTTGCGTGCTCTCATTTTTGTTATTGGAGGGCGGCCTATTGTTGTTTTTGGTGACCGTTGCCTCTGCATCACTGGCGATCCCCATCCGGGATCAAGAGCAAACGTATTTTTTTGAGCGCTGATCTACCTTCATCATTGCTGATCCAACCGTGACCTGCGCTACCTTGGGGTAGTTTTATTGTTTTGTGTCCGGTTGCGGGGCAAGCCCCTGGAAAGCACATCCTCTCCAAAAAAATCTGTTAGCTGCGCCTCTGTCGTGTTGTTCTTGTTATGTCAGAGTCGTTTCGTCTTATTTTTATTGGGTATGTCGCACTTTTTATTGTTCTTGTACCTGAGATATAGCAGGTGCCGTGCCAACTTTTTAAAACCCAATAAAATCAATGGTTTGAAGGTTTTATCAAAAAACGGTCCCGGGAAATTCTGTCGATTTGTTTCCGTGTTACCCGGAATTTCCCTGAAAAGTGCGGGCGCGGTAACACCCAGGGGGTGATTGGGCTGTTACCGCCTGTGTTCAGCGTGCGTTCCGCGCGCGTGCCACCCGCGAACCGGTGGTACGGCCGAGTACCGCACTGATACGCAAGCCCGCGGCAATCAAGCGCTCCAGGTCGATACCGGTGTCGATGCCCAGGCCCTGGAGCATGTACAGCACGTCTTCGCTGGCAACGTTACCGCTGGCGCCTTTGGCATAGGGGCAGCCGCCGAGGCCCGCAACAGAGCTGTCGAACACGCTGATGCCTTCGAGCAGGCTGGCATAGACGTTGGCCAGGGCCTGGCCATAGGTGTCATGAAAGTGCCCGGCCAGTTGCTCGCGTGGCACCTGGGCGCCGACCACTTCGAACAGGCGCCGGGTGGCCCCGGGGGTACCGGTGCCGATGGTGTCGCCCAGCGACACTTCATAGCAGCCCATGTCGTGCAGCTCGCGGGCCACCGGGGCGACCTGCTCGGCGCTGATCGTGCCTTCATAGGGGCAACCCAGCACGCAGGACACATAACCGCGCACCCGCACCCCGTGTTGACGCGCCGCTGCCATGATCGGCGCGAAGCGCTGCAGGCTGTCGCTGATCGAGCAGTTGATGTTGCGCTGGGAAAACGCCTCGGACGCCGCCGCGAACACGGCCACCTCCTTGACCCCGGCTGCCAGCGCATCTTCGAAACCGCGCAGGTTCGGCGCCAGGGCTGCGTAGGTCACGCCACTGTGTTGCTGGATATTGGCGAACACCTCGGCGGAACCGGCCATCTGCGGCACCCACTTGGGCGAAACGAAGCTACCCACCTCGATGTAAGACAGGCCGGCGGCGCTCAGGTCATCGACCAGCCGGACCTTGTCGGCCACGCTGATGGGCTGGGCTTCGTTCTGCAGGCCGTCGCGCGGGCCGACTTCGACCAGGCGGACTTTTTCAGGCAATGACATGGGCAGGGTTCCTCAGGGCTCAATGGCTGTTTTTCTGGTTGTTCAGGGTCGCGGCCAGGGCTTGCTCGCAGCGTTCCTCGGCTGTATCCAGCTCCAGTTGCATCTGCTGGATGTCGAGCAGTTGCTGTTCGAGTTGGGCACGGCGTTCGGCGATCTTCGCCAGCATGCTGTGCAACTGCTTCAGGTTGCCGCTGGAAGGGTCATAGAGCTCGATCAGCTCACGGCATTCGGCCAGGGAAAAGCCAATGCGCTTGCCGCGCAGAATCAGCTTCAGGCTGACCTTGTCGCGGGCCGAGTAGACCCGTTCCAGGCCTCGGCGTTCCGGGCTGAGCAGGCCCTGTTCTTCATAGAAGCGGATCGCCCGGGTGGTAATGTCCAGCTCGCGGGACAGGTCGGAAATGCTGTAGGTCTGGCTGCTCATTGCTTGGCTCGGTAAAAGGGCATGGAGCTAAGCTAATTGCAGGTTGACGTATACGTCAAGCAGGGATTGGCAGGGCTATGCCCT
>NZ_AJJP01000185.1 GCF_000259195.1 Pseudomonas donghuensis | reverse complement strand
TCGCGGGGCAAGCCCGCTCCTACAGGGGTTAACCTTTAGTGAAGATCTTTTTGAAGAACGCCTGCAAATCCGCCCAGGAGCTCTCATCCGCCGACTTGTTGTAGCCAATATCAGGCCCACCATGCCCGCCGTGGCTCAGGCGGTCGGCATCGGGGTTGGTAAAGCCATGCTTGGCCCCGGGAATACTGACGAACTCATAGCTCGCCCCGGCCGCGTCCATTTCTTCCTTGAATTTTTCCACCTGCTCCGGCGTCACCATGCTGTCGCTGGCGCCATGCTCTACCAGCACCTTGGCCTTGACGCTGCCCGGCGTCGCTGGCGCATTGGTGACCAGCGCACCGTGGAAGCTGGCCACCCCGGCCAGTGGCTCACCGCGGCGCGCGGCATCGAGCACCACCTTGCCGCCAAAGCAGTAGCCAATGGCGGCGATCCGCTTGGTATCGGTCTGTGGCTGGATCTTCAGCAGTTCAACCCCGGCATCAAAGCGCTGGGCTGCAGTGTTCGGGTTTTTCAGCGCTGCGGCCATGAATGCCTTGGCTTCGGCCGGGTGCTCGCTGTTCTTGCCGTCGCCATACATGTCGATGGCCAGGGCGCTGTAACCGAGGCCAGCGAGGTCGCGGGCGCGGCGCTTGGCATAGTCGTTGAGCCCCCACAGTTCATGCACCACGACCACGCCCGGGCGCTTGCCCTTGGCGGCGTCGTCGTAGGCGTAATAGCCGACCAGGCGCTTGCCGTCGGCGTCCTGGTAGGGAATCTCACGGGTTTGCACTGCAGCCTGGGCCAGGCTGGCGGCGCCGATCAGGGCCAGAGCGAGCAGACAACGCATGGTCGGTACTCCTTTTTTTTCTTCGGGCGGCTCGTGCAGTCGGTTTTTTGCAATCGGTGCAGCTGTTCAGCCGAGGTTCAGCCAGGGTTCAGCGGCGGTTCAGGACGGCTTGCTTACTCTAGCTTCCACACCAACACAGTGCATCACCTGGAGTACCACACGATGAAAAAGCTCAACACCCTGCTGCTCACCGTTGCTTTCCTTGGCGCCAGCGCCGCCGCCCAGGCCGCTGACACCACCTTCGCTGGCGTCACTTATGGTCAGACCAGCGACAAGATCAAAAAATCCGGCCTGCTGAGCCGCAACACGGATCACCTGAACACCGACGGCATCATCAGCAAGGACAGCACCTACGGCATCCGCGTCGGCCAGATGAACGACCAGGGCCGCTACTACCTCACCTACGACAACGTCTCCAACGACCACAGCGGCCTGAAAGTGCGTCAGGAAAACCTGCTGGGCAGCTACGACCTGTTCTACCCGCTGGGCAGCACCACCAAGCTGTTCGGTGGCGCCAGCGCCGGCCTGACCAAGATGAGCATGGAGTCCTCCGGCTACAGCCGCGACACCGACACCGGCTACGCCATCGGCCTGCAAGCCGGCCTGCTGCAGCAAGTCACCGACAATGCTTCGGTGGAACTGGGCTACCGTTACCTGCGCAGCAATGCCAGCACCGAACTGTCCGAGCATGACGGCCCGAAAGTCGGCAGCCTGCGCCTGAACAGCAGCGCCCAGACCTACCTGTCGGCCAACTACGCGTTCTAAGTCGCCTGGCGATGTCCGAACCGGCCTGCATGCGCACGGCCGGTTCGCTGTTATTCTGCATTCGGTCTACAAATTGACTGGCCAATGAAGGCCGGCACGGGTCTGGAGGAGCGTATGAAACTGCTGGTGGTCGAGGATGAAGCACTTCTGCGTCATCACTTGTACAGCCGCTTGACGGAAAGCGGGCATGTGGTCGAAGCGGTGGCCAATGCCGAGGAGGCCCTGTACCAGGCCGAGCAGTTCAACCATGACCTGGCGGTGATCGACCTGGGCCTGCCGGGCATGAGCGGGCTCGACCTGATCCGCCAGTTGCGGTCCCAGGGCAAGAGCTTCCCGATCCTGATCCTCACCGCTCGCGGCAACTGGCAGGACAAGGTCGAAGGCCTGGCCGCCGGCGCCGACGATTATGTGGTCAAGCCCTTCCAGTTCGAAGAGCTCGAAGCCCGCCTCAACGCCTTGCTGCGCCGCTCCAGCGGCTTTACCCAGTCGACCATCGCCGCAGGCCCCCTGGTACTCGACCTCAATCGCAAGCAGGCAACCCTCGACGAACAGCCCCTGGCGCTGACCGCCTATGAATACCGCATCCTCGAATACCTGATGCGTCATCACCAGCAGGTGGTGGCCAAGGACCGCTTGATGGAGCAGCTGTATCCGGACGATGACGAGCGCGATCCGAACGTCATCGAGGTGCTGGTCGGCCGTTTGCGGCGCAAGCTTGAGGGCAGCAACGGCTTCAAGCCGATCGATACCGTGCGTGGTCTGGGCTACCTGTTCACCGAGCGTTGCCGATGATCCGTTCGCTACGCCTGCGTCTGATGCTGGCGGCCGCGGTGCTGGCGCTGCTGTTCATGCTCGGCTTGCTGCCGGCGTTGCAAAAGGCCTTCAGCCTGGCCTTGCAGGAGTCGATCGAGCAGCGCCTGGCGTCGGACGTCACCACGTTGATCTCTGCCGCACGCATTGAAGACGGCAACCTGCAGATGCCGGTGTTGTTGCCCGACGAAAAATTCAACCTGCCCGACAGCCGCCTGCTCGGTTACATCTATGACCGCCAGGGCAACCTGGTGTGGCGTTCGCGGGCCACCGCGGACGAGAACATCAACTACACCCCGCGCTACGACGGGCGTGGCAACGAGTTCGCACGGATTCGTCAGGACGACGGCGAGGAGTTTTTCGTCTATGACGTCGAGGTCAAGCTGCTCGGTGGCAAGACCGCCGCCTTCAGTATCGTCGCCCTGCAGCCGGTACGTGAATACCAGCACACCCTCGACGGCCTGCGCGAAAAGCTCTACCTGGGCTTCGGCGCGGCGTTGCTGGCGCTGCTGGCGCTGCTCTGGGCCGGCCTGACCTGGGGGCTGCGTTCGCTGCGGCAGATGAGCCGCGAGCTGGATGATGTCGAGTCCGGCGCCCGCGAAGGCTTGAGCAGCGAGCATCCACGTGAACTGCTGCGCCTGACCGACTCGCTCAACCGCCTGTTGCGCAGCGAGCGCGAGCAGCGCCGCCGCTACCGTGATTCCCTGGGGGATCTGGCCCACAGCCTGAAAACACCGCTCTCCGTGCTTCAGGGCGTCAGCGAAAGCATGGCCCAGCGCCGCGAAGACCGTGAGCAGGCACGGGTGCTGCAAAGCCAGATCGAACGCATGAGCCAGCAGATCGACTACCAACTGCAACGCGCCAGCCTGCGCAAGAGCGGCCTGGTGCGCCACCAGGTGCAACTGCGGCCGTTGCTTGACAGCCTGTGCAGCACCCTGGCCAAGGTCTACCGCGACAAGCACGTGCACATCAGCGTGGATCTGCCAGCGAACGCAAGGGTACCGATGGAGCAGGGGGCCTTGCTGGAACTGCTCGGCAACTTGCTGGAAAACGCCTACCGCCTGTGTCTGAGCCAGGTTCGCATCAGCCTGCTGGCCAACCAGGCGCAGGTTGTACTGTGTATCGAGGACGACGGCCCCGGCGTGCCCGCCAACCAGCGTGAGCGGATTCTCCAGCGTGGCGAGCGCCTGGACCGGCAGAACCCGGGGCAGGGCATCGGCTTGGCGGTGGTCAAGGACATCATTGAAAGCTACGACGCGACCCTGACCCTCGATGACTCGCCGCTGGGCGGTGCTGCCTTTCGGATTCGCTTTGAACTGGAGCGCAACCCCTAGGCGGATTATCGCCATCATTGTTGGAATCTTTTCTGCAGCGTGCGGAAATCCGCCAACCCCACCCCGTCAACCTGCAACCTCTTTGTGCATGACAGCCCCGTAAAACCGGGGCTTGCACCGTTAAAGCGCATTTTGGCATCGGGCTTGCTATGGACTCATCAGAGTTCTGCCAGGCAGCTCGACACAACAAATCCCTCCAGTGCAGGAGGGTTCGCGCTTTAGGTACCCCGCATCCTGGCAAGGATGAGCCGGTACCCTTGAGGAATTAGCCATGACGACGCGTCAGCCACTGTACAAATCGCTGTATATCCAGGTGTTAGTAGCGATCACCATCGGTATCCTGCTGGGCCACTACTACCCTGAAACCGGCGTAGCCCTGAAGCCACTGGGTGACGGGTTCGTCAAACTGATCAAAATGGTCATCGCCCCGATCATCTTCTGCACCGTGGTCAGCGGCATCGCTGGCATGCAGAACATGAAATCGGTCGGCAAGACCGGTGGCTACGCGCTGCTGTACTTCGAAATCGTCTCGACCATTGCCCTGATCATCGGTCTGGTCGTGGTCAACGTGGTCAAGCCTGGCGCCGGCATGCACATCGATGTCAGCACCCTGAACGCCAGCAGTGTGGCCGCCTATGCCGCCGCCGGCGCGCAGCAGACCACCGTGGGCTTCCTGCTCAACATCATCCCCAACACCGTGGTCGGCGCCTTCGCCAACGGCGACATCCTGCAAGTGCTGATGTTCTCGGTGATCTTTGGCTTCGCCCTGCATCGCCTGGGTGCCTACGGCAAGCCATTGCTGGACCTGATCGACCGCTTCGCCCATGTCATGTTCAACATCATCAACATGATCATGAAGCTGGCGCCGGTCGGTGCCTTCGGTGCCATGGCCTTCACCATCGGCCAGTACGGCGTCGGTTCGCTGGTGCAACTGGGCCAGCTGATGATCTGCTTCTATGTCACCTGCGTGCTGTTCATCCTGGTGGTGCTCGGCAGTATCGCCCGCGCTCACGGCTTCAGCATCCTCAAGCTGATCCGCTACATCCGTGAAGAGCTGATGATCGTGCTGGGTACTTCGTCTTCGGAATCGGCGCTGCCACGCATGCTGACCAAGATGGAGCGTCTGGGGGCGAAGAAATCCGTGGTTGGCCTGGTGATCCCGACCGGCTACTCGTTCAACCTCGACGGTACCTCGATCTACCTGACCATGGCCGCCGTGTTCATCGCCCAGGCGACCGACACCACCATGGACATCACCCACCAGATCACCCTGCTGCTGGTGCTGCTGGTCGCTTCCAAGGGTGCTGCGGGCGTTACCGGCAGTGGTTTCATTGTGCTTGCCGCGACCCTGTCGGCCGTTGGCCACCTGCCGGTTGCCGGTCTGGCGCTGATCCTCGGCATCGACCGCTTCATGTCCGAAGCCCGTGCCCTGACCAACCTGATCGGCAATGCCGTGGCCACCGTGGTCGTGGCCAAGTGGGTCAATGAGCTGGACGAAGACAAGCTGCAGGCCGAACTGGCTTCCGGTGGCTCGCCGCTGACCGATACCCGCCCGATGGATGACCTGGGCGTGGCTGAAGGTCCTGCTCGCTAAGATGCAGGCGGTGTAACGCAAAAAGCCCATCTTCGGATGGGCTTTTTTGTGTCTGCGGGGGCTTCCACAGATTGGGTGGGAGCGGGCGTGCCCTGCGATGCTTTATTCCACCCGGGTCTCGCCGCTATACACCAGGGTATTGCGACAGCGCCGGCACAGATAGCGCCGCCCCTGGCGCACCAGGCTATGGCGTTGCGCCGAGAACGGGAAGTCGCTGCCAGCGCACGGGCAGCGGTAGATATAGCGGGTCACCGTGCGGCGCTTGACGGCGTAGTTATGGCAGCGGTGGGGCGGCAGTTCATAGACGCCGCGCATGATCAGCTGCCATTCCTCGCCATGGGGCTGGATGCGGTCGCCAAACAGCTGGTGCGCCACCAGGTGGGCGACCTCGTGGGGCACCGTCTGCTTGAGGAAATCTTCGCTGTTTTCGCGGTACAGCTGCAGGTTGAAGCGCAGCAGGTTCTCGTGCAGGTGGGCGACGCCAGCCTTTTGTCCGCGCAGCTTGAAGCTGACTTCGGGGCGCGGGAAGGGGCGTTTGAAAAAGGTTTCGGCTTGCTGGTAACAGGTTTCGACGCGGGATTTGAGCAGTTCGGGCATATCGGGGAACACTCCTGGCCGACGATTATGCCGCAACCGCAGCGACGCTGCCGAGCCACCTGTCAGCGCACAGTATCAGGCCGCCTTGCGGCGGCCTGAGGGTTGGTGCACCTATGTTGCTGTTCTAATAGTTTGCGTCAGTTGGTATAGACGGGCCCCACGCCCAGTCCCCAGACAATTACGGTGAAGGCCATGATAGCGACCAGCACCACCAGCCCTACTGCCAGTACCGAACTCGAGAACAGGAAGCCCTCGTCGGATGGAATGTTCATGAAGGTCGGCAAGCCGACATACAGCAGGTACACCGTGTAGCACACCGCTGCGGTGCCAACGATCATACCCAGCCACAGGTGCGGGTACAGCGCCGCCAGGCCACCGATGAACAGCGGCGTTGCGGTGTAGGTGGCAAAAGCGATGCAGCGCGCCAGGCTGGGGTTGGCGTCGTAGGTGCGGGCCATCCAGTGGATGAATGCGCCCATGACCGCCACGCCGCCCAGCATGGCCAGGTAGGACATGATGGTCATCCACAGCGCGCTTTCCTGGGTGAGCATGACCGGAGCGCGATCGCCGATGACCCAGCCGACCTGGGTGGTGCCGATAAACGCCGAAATCGCCGGGATCGCGGCGAGGATCAGCGTGTGGGTCAGGTACATGTGACTGATGCTTTCTTCTTCACCGCGAATTTCTTTCCATTCCTGATCGGGATGGGTAAATAGCCCAACAACGTGATGGATCATGCCGGTCACTCCTATCGCTGTTGCCATCGCCCCCCAGCGGAGCGCTGCGGCCCCAAGTCTGGGCCAGAGGTTGGAGGTCACCTTTGTGTGGCCTTATGTCGCAGTATAGAAAGGCGTTCGCTGCATAAAGCCGGCTTTTTAGAGCAAATCGCGCTGTCAGGGCGCTGCTTAATCACGATGCAGTCTTTATCGGATTGGCCTACGCCCGCTGTTGGTTTAAGGGTAAAATGTTCGGCTTTTGTCACACCTCGCGGATTCCAAGCGCTATGGGCACCCTTTCGGTCAACCAGAACAAACTGCAAAAACGCCTGCGTCGTCTCGCTGGCGAAGCCATCACCGACTTCAACATGATCGAAGACGGTGACAAGGTCATGGTCTGCCTGTCCGGCGGCAAAGACAGCTACACCATGCTCGATGTTCTGCTGCACCTGCAGAAAGTGGCGCCGATCAAGTTCGACATCGTCGCGGTGAACATGGACCAGAAGCAGCCGGGCTTCCCCGAGCACGTGTTGCCGGCTTACCTGGAAACCCTCGGCGTCGAGTACCACATCGTCGAGAAGGACACCTACTCGGTGGTCAAGGAGCTGATCCCGGAAGGCAAGACCACCTGCTCGCTGTGCTCGCGCCTGCGTCGCGGCACCCTGTACACCTTTGCCGACGAGATCGGCGCGACCAAGATGGCCCTGGGGCATCACCGCGACGACATCGTCGAAACCTTCTTCCTCAACATGTTCTTCAACGGCACCCTCAAGGCCATGCCGCCCAAGCTGCGTGCCGATGACGGGCGTAACGTGGTGATCCGCCCGCTGGCCTACTGCAGCGAGAAGGACATCCAGGCCTACTCGGACATGAAGGAATTCCCGATCATCCCGTGCAACCTCTGCGGCTCGCAGGAAAACCTGCAGCGCCAGGTGGTCAAGGACATGCTGGTGGAGTGGGAGCGCAAGACCCCGGGGCGTACCGAGAATATCTTCCGTGGCCTGCAGAACGTGGTGCCGTCGCAACTGGCGGACCGCAATCTGTTCGACTTCACCAGCCTGAAGATCGACGAGACCGCCACCCCGCGGTTTGTCGACGTGTTGAACATCTGACCGCCATGCGCGATTACCAATGGCTGCATGAGTACTGTCTGAACCGCTTCGGCTCGGCCGCGGCCCTCGAAGCGCACCTGCCCCAGGCGAAAAGCCCCGAGCAGTTGCGCGCGATCGGCGCCGACCGTTACCTGTCGACCCTGGCCCTGCGGGTGTTTCGCGCCGGTTTGAAGCACAGCCTGGTGGACGCCAAATGGCCGGCCTTCGAGCAGGTGTTCTTCGCGTTCGACCCGCAAAAGGTCGTGCTGATGGGCGCCGAGCACCTGGAGCGGCTGATGCAGGACACGCGGATCATCCGCCATTTGGGCAAGCTCAAGAGCGTGCCGCGCAATGCGCAGATGATCCTCGATGTCGAGAAGGAATTCGGCAGTTTCGGTGGGTTCATTGCCGATTGGCCGGTGACCGATATCGTCGGCCTGTGGAAGTACCTGGCCAAGCATGGCAACCAGTTGGGCGGGCTGTCGGCGCCGCGTTTTTTGCGCATGTGCGGCAAGGACACGTTCATCCCTACCAATGACATGGCTGCGGCGTTGATCGCCCAGGACATCATCGACAAGCCGCCGACCAGCCAGCGCGATCTGGCCCTGGTGCAGGATGCCTTCAATCAGTGGCATGCCGAGAGTGGGCGGCCGCTGTGTCAGCTGTCGGTGATGCTGGCGCATACCGTCAATCACTGAGATCGGTGGTGCCATCATCGCTGGCAAGCCAGCTCCCACAAAACCCTGTGGGAGCTGGCTTGCCAGCGATGAATTCAACTCTTAGTTCGAACCTTCCCCCGCCAGCCGCCGCTCATACTGAAAGCGCCAGCGCACATACAGCAGGGCACTGACGAACAGCGCCAGGCTGATCGCCACTTCCAGCCAGCCAAACAGCGCCCGGGCCGGGTCGAATGCGGCCAGTACACCTTTGATGAAGTACAGGTTGACCACAAAGCAGGTCCAGGCATGCGCACGGGCGTTGCCCAGCAGCATGCCCGGCAGCAGCAGGGCCAGCGGCACCAGTTCGATTGCCAGGATCACCCCGACCCGTGCGCCGTGCAGGTCGGCGAACAGCAGGTTGTTCAGGGTCAGCAAGGCGATTAGGCCGAAAAAGCTCGCCAGGCTCAACGCCCGGGTCAGGCGCAGGCGCGGTGTCAGCCATTCGATCGGGGGCAGCACCTTGGGCTTTTTAGCCACGGCCGTTCTCCAGCAGTTTGGCGGTGCTCGCCAGGCGTTGACCAAGGGCGCGGCACAGGGCGATTTCGTCGGCATCCAGGTCACGCTTGCCGTCGGCACCGGCATGGTGGCTGGCGCCGTAAGGCGTGCCGCCGCCGCGGGTTTCCAGCAGCGCCGACTCGCTGTAGGGCAGGCCCATGATCAGCATGCCGTGGTGCATCAGTGGCAGCAGCATCGACAGCAGGGTCGACTCCTGGCCGCCGTGCAGGCTGGCGGTGGAGGTGAACGCCGCCGCCGGCTTGCCCACCAGGCCGCCGCTCAGCCACAGGCTGCTGGTACCGTCGATGAAGTACTTGAGCGGCGCAGCCATGTTGCCAAAGCGCGTCGGGCTGCCCAGGGCCAGGCCCGAGCAATGGCGCAGGTCATCCAGGGTGGCATACAGGGCGCCGGTTTCCGGGATGTCCGGGGCGACGGCTTCGCACTCGGTGGAAATCGCCGGTACCGTGCGGATGCGCGCTTCCAGGCCGGCCATTTCGACGCCGCGGGCAATCTGCCGGGCCATCTCGCTGGTCGAGCCGTGGCGACTGTAGAACAGAATCAGGATGTACGGGGCGCTCACGGCAGGATCTCCAGCACCTTCTCCGGTGGCCGGCCGATCACGGCTTTATCGCCGGCAATCAGGATGGGCCGCTCGATCAGCTTGGGGTGCTGGGCCATGGCGTCGATCAACTGCGCCTCGCTGAGGCTGGCGTCGGCCAGGTTGAGCGTTTTGTATTCGTCTTCACCGCTGCGCAGCAACTGGCGTGCACTGATGTTCAGCTTACCGAGCAGGGCCTTGAGCTCGACGGCAGTCGGCGGGGTTTCCAGGTAGCGCACCACGGTCGGGGCCAGGCCGCGGGCTTCGAGCAGCTCGAGGGCGCCACGGGATTTGGAGCAGCGCGGATTGTGATAGAGGGTCAGGTCAGTCATGTTCGGGTCGCATCCAGCAGGGTGTGGCGGCTATTCTAACCGTAGCGACTTCGCATTTTGTTTGAATCTTCGAGAAGGATTGACCCATGACAAGGCGTTTGGCAGCAGCACTGGCCATCACCGCGAGCCTGTTGCTCGGTGGTTGCGGTGCGGATTACGGCCTGGACCAGCACGGCCAGGCGGTGAAGGCCGAGCAGATTGAAGGGCACTGGCTGGTGCTCAACTACTGGGCGGAATGGTGTGGCCCATGCCGTACGGAAATTCCCGAACTCAACGCAGCGGCCAAGCAATGGCAGGGGCAGGGCGTGCAGGTGCTCGGGGTGAACTTCGACGGCCTGCAGGGTGAAGACCTGAAGAAAGCCAGCGAGGCGCTGGGCATCGGCTTCACGGTACTCGCCAGCGACCCGGCCGAGCGTTACGAGCTGCCGCCTAGCGAAGCCTTGCCGGTGACCTACATCATCGATGACAAGGGCAAGGTGCGCGAACAGTTGATGGGCGAGCAGACGCTTGAGGGGTTGAAGCAGAAGATCGAGGCGCTCAAGGGCGCTTGACAGCAGATTCAAGCTACAAGCGACAAGCTGCAAGATAGAGCAAGACCGCGCACAGTCTGCTTTTACTTGCTGCTTGAAGCTTGTGGCTTGCCGCTTAAGTCAGCCTTCCTCAGGCCAGAAACGCAGCGGCTTGCCCTCGGCCGGCCAGAAACGCACCTGCTCGATCGGCGAGATGTCCCAGCGTTGCACGGTCTCCAGCGCCTGGAGGAAGCGTTTTTCCTGCTCCATCAGTGCCGGCGCGCAGAGCTTGCGGGTGCTGCCGACCTTGCCGAAGGTCAACTTCTCGCCCTCCAGCTGATACGGCGCGAACCAGTGGTTGCAGCCGGCGTTGCCATAGGCGCGGCCGTCGGCGGCCAGGGTCAGGGTCAGGTGGCTGTAGTCCATCAGCGGACGTTCGCCAATCCACTCCAGCAGGTAGCTGCGTTCCTGTTCCAGCTTCATCGGCTCGGCGGCGCAACCCAGCAGGGCCGTGCCGATCAGGGCTGAGAGCAACAGCGTTTTCACTGGGCCGTCTCCTTGCATTTCGGGCACAGGTGCTTGTCGCCACGGCTGACCCAGCCCAGTTCGGCAATGCGCGCGCTGGCGGCCGGTTGTTGGGCCTTTTTGCCCAGTTTGGCATCGACCGCGAATTCGAAGCTCAGGTTCGCCTGGCAGCTGTCGCAGTTGACCTCCCAGGTGTGGATCGCCAGTTCGCCGAATACCGGGCCGCTGGCCACCGCGACCCATTGGCCGGTGGGGTTGATCAGGTGACGCACGGACTCCACGGTCAGGCGCATGGACAAGTCCTTGCTGCCCTTGAGGGTCACCAGCAGAACGTCGTTCTTCTGGATCGAGCCGCCGTTGCCGGTCACTTGATAGCGGCCTGGCACCAGGGCGCGGCACTCGATCAGGGTGTGTTGCGGGTTAAACAGGGTGTAGCGGAAATCGTGTTCGACCATGGGTCCTCCAAATCTGCCGCGTATCCTAGCATCAACCCTCGACCAAGTTCTGCGGATTGCCTGCCGCCCAGCGGGTTATGTTGTCCAGGGTGGTGGCGGCAATGGCGGCCAGTGCCTCGCGGGTGAGGAAGGCCTGGTGGGCGGTGACGATGACATTGGGGAAGGTCAGCAGCCGCGCCAGCACGTCGTCCTGCAACGGCAGGTCGGAGCGGTCCTCGAAGAACAGCTGGGCTTCCTCTTCATAGACATCCAGGCCCAGGTAGCCGAGCTGGCCGCTTTTCAGCGCCTCGATCAATGCCGGGGTGTCCACCAGTGCGCCACGGCCAGTGTTGATCAGCATGGCGCCAGGCTTAAGGTCAGCCAGGCTCTGGGCGTTGATCAGGTGGCGGGTGGCGTCGGTCAGCGGGCAATGCAGGCTGATCACCTGCGCCTGGCGCAGCAGCTCTGGCAGGCTCAGGTAGCGTGCGCCGAGGGCCAGCAGTTCGGGGTTGGGGTAGGGGTCGTACGCCAGCAGTTGGCAACCGAAGCCGGCCATGATTCGCGCAAAGGCCGCGCCGATCTGCCCGGTGCCGACCACACCGACGGTCTTGCCATGCAGGTCGAAGCCGGTCAGGCCGTGCAGGCTGAAGTCGCCCTCGCGGGTGCGGTTGTAGGCCCGGTGCAGGCGCCGGTTGAGTGCCAGGATCAGTGCCACGGCATGTTCGGCCACGGCGTGGGGCGAGTAGGCCGGTACTCGCACCACGGCCAGGCCCAGGCGTTTGGCGGCGGCCAGGTCGACATGGTTGTAGCCGGCCGAACGCAGGGCGATCAAGCGCGTGCCGGCGGCCGCCAGGCGTTGCAGTACGGCAGCGCCGAGGTCATCGTTGATGAAGGCGCAGACCACTTCATGGCCGGCGGCCAGCGGTGCGGTGTCTTCGCTAAGGCGTGCGGGCTGAAAGTGCAGCTCCAGCCCCGGAGCGGGGGCGGCACTGGTGAAGCTGTCCTGGTCGTAGGTCTGGCTGCTGAAAAACAGTACGCGCATGGGATCCTCCTGAAGGCTTTGCCTGAAAGTTTAACCAAGGGGCAAGGATCAAGCCTTGCCCCAGGTCAGCCAGGGTTCAGGCGCTCATGCGCGCCTGGGCCGTGAGCCGGGTAATGGCCCGGTCCAGTTCGTCGAGGGCTTGCGGGGCTTGTGGGTCATCTTGCTTGAGCAAGGTTTCACTGCGTTGGCAGGCCGCGCGCAGTTGTGGCACGCCGCAGTAGCGCGAGGCGCCATTGAGCCGGTGCACGCGCTCGATCATGCCATTGCGGTCGGCTGCCTCGCGGGCGGTGCGAATCGCTTCGCGGTCGGACTCCAGCGACGCCAGCAGCATCGCCAGCATGTCGGCGGCCAAGTCCGGTTTGCCCGCCGCCAGGCGCAGGCCCTCCTCGGGGTCGAGGACCTTCAATTCGCTGCTGTCGGGGATGCGCTCCAGCAGTCGTTCCGGGCGCGGTGCGCCGAGGGTCAGGCCGGTCCATTTGAGCACCACCTGGGCCAGTTGGCGTTCGCTGATCGGCTTGGTCAGGTAGTCATCCATGCCACTGTGCAGCAGTGCGCGTTTTTCGTTGGCCATGGCGTGGGCGGTCAGGGCGACGATCGGCAAGGGTGCGCCGCTCTGGCTGCTTTCCCACTGGCGGATCTGCTCGGTGCATTCGCGCCCGTCCATGCCGGGCATCTGCACATCCATCAGCACCAGGTCGAAACGCTCGTCCTGCACGGCCTGAACCGCCGCATAGCCGCTGTCGACCGCCAGCACTTCGGCACCGAGGTCTTCCAGCAGGGTTTGCACCAGCAGCAGGTTGGCCGGGTTGTCGTCGACGCACAGCACTTTCGGCAACGGCTGGTCGGACACCGGCTTGCTTTCGCTGCCCGGGCGCCGCGGTTGGACCATCTCCATCAGGGCCCGGCGCAATTTACGTGTACACGCAGGCTTGGCCTGCAACTGGCTGTGGGGGTTGGGCAGGTACGGATGGTAGAGCGCCTGCTCGGTCGTCGGGCACAGCACCAGGGCCTGGCAGGCAAGGTGCTCCAGTTGCTGGATGTGCTGGCCGAGGCGTTCCGGCGAAAGGCTGTCGAGGTTGACCCCGAGCACCGCCAGCTCGAAGGGTTGCCCGGCAAGGGTGGCGGCCTCGACCGCGTGCAGCAATTGTTCGACGGTAGCGAACAGGCTGACGCTCAGGCCGCAGTCTTCCAGTTGATGCTCCAGGGCCTGGCGTGCCAGTTCGTGGCTGTCGACAATCGCCACCCGGCGGCCCACCAGCGGTTGCATGGGCAGGTCTTCGGCATCGTCACGGGCCTTGGGCAGGCTCAGGCTGATCCAGAACTGCGAGCCTTCGCCTGGCGTGCTGTCGACGCCGATCTCGCCGCCCATCTGTTCGATCAGGCGCTTGGAAATCACCAGGCCCAGGCCGGTGCCGCCGGGCTGGCGCGACAACGAGTTGTCAGCCTGGCTAAAGGCCTGGAACAGCGCTCGCACGTCCTGGTTGGACAGGCCGATACCGGTGTCCTGAACGCTGATGCGCAACTGCACGCTGTCTTCGCGCTCGTCCTCGAGCATGGCCCGGGCGACGATGGTGCCTTCACGGGTGAACTTGATGGCGTTGCTGACCAGGTTGGTGAGGATCTGCTTGAGCCGTAGCGGGTCACCGACCAGCGACAGCGGCGTATCGCGATACACCAGGCTGACCAGCTCCAGCTGTTTGGCGTGGGCGGCCGGGGCGAGGATGGTCAGGGTGTCCTGGATCAGGTCGCGCAGGTTGAACGGAATGCTGTCGAGCACCAGCTTGCCGGCCTCGATCTTGGAGAAGTCGAGGATCTCGTTGATGATGCCCAAGAGGCTGCCGGCGGACTTTTCGATGGTGCCCAGGTAGTCGAGCTGGCGCGGGGTCAGTTCGCTTTTTTGCAGCAAGTGGGTAAAGCCGAGGATGCCGTTGAGCGGCGTACGGATTTCGTGGCTCATGTTGGCCAGGAACTCGGACTTGATCCGGCTGGCCTCCAGGGCCTCCTTGCGCGCCATGTCCAGCTCGATGTTCTGGATCTCGATGGTTTCCAGGTTCTGGCGAACGTCTTCGGTAGCCTGATCGATGCTGTGCTGCAGTTCTTCATGGGCGTTGTGCAGGGTTTCGGCCATGCGGTTGATGCCCGCCGCCAGTTCGTCCAGCTCGTAGCTGCCCATTTGCGGCAGGCGTTCTTCCAGGTTGCCGTCCTTGAGCTGGGTGACGGCATATTTGATCTGGCCGATCGGGCCGTTGATGGTGCGGCTCATGCGCAAGGCCAGCAGCGCGGTGGCGGCCAGGCCCAGTAGAATCAGCAGCAGGCTGGTGAACAGGCTGCGGTAGCCACGCAACAGGGTGCCGTCGTGGGACAGCTCGATTTCCACCCAACCCAGCAGGCGATCGGCTTCGCCAGGAATCAGCTCGCCGGCCAAGTCGCGGTGACGGCCGAACACCGGCAGCAGATAACGGGTGGCGTCATTGCCGGTGCGTTGCAGCAGTTGCGTGCCGCCACCGGTGGGCGCCTGGTTGAGCATGCTCGGGCCGGCGTGGGCCAGGGCGTTGCGATCAGGGCCGAGGAAGGCCACGGCCCGTACATCGGACTGCTCCAGGGCCTGGGCGGCGATGCGCTCCAGCTGCGCCGGGTCGTGACGTACCAGCGCCGGCGCCACCAGCGGTGCCAGTTGTTCGGCAATCATCTTGCCGCGTTGCAGCAGTTGGGTTTGCAGCTCGTTCTGCTGCAACCAGGTGAAATAGCCGCCCAGCACCAGTGCCATCAGGCTGGCCGGCAACAAGGCGAGCAACAGCACGCGGCTTCTGATCCCCAATCTATTCAGCACGCCACTCTCCTGTGCGCGGTAAGCGCTGTAAGTCCCCGCCAGCTCCTGCTGACAGACCAAGTCGGAAAAGTACCGCGCCTACTCGCGTAATGCACTCATTTGTATCTGCTTTTGTCTATTCCAAGCGATAAGCCAGGCTTTGCCCGAGCCTTGGTTGCCTGTGCGCAGTGAATACCCAATAATCGCGTGATTGAGAATTGCTAGCATCGGCCAATGACTCCTGTATCTACTTCCGCGTCCAACATCCTTGCCATCGAGGACGATCCGGTCCTTGGCGCCTACCTGCGTGAGGAGCTGCAGCGCGGCGGCTTCAAGGTCACCTGGTGCCAGAATGGCAGCGATGGCCTGCAGGTTGCCCAGCGCGGCAGCTTTGACGTGGTGTTGATGGACATCCTGCTACCCGGCCTCAACGGCCTGGATGTGCTGGCGCAGCTGCGGCAGAACAGTTCGACACCGGTGATTCTGATGTCCGCCCTGGGGGCCGAAGCTGACCGCATCACCGGCTTCCAGCGCGGTGCCGATGATTACCTGCCCAAACCCTTCAGCATGGTCGAGCTGCAGGTACGTATCGAGGCGATCCTGCGCCGCGTGGCGCTGGAGCGACGCCATCACCAACCGGCACAGGTACAGGCCGGGAAATTGCACTTCGATGAAACGACCAGTGATGTCTGTTACGGCAAGCAATGGGCGGGGCTGACCCTCAGCGAATACCGCCTGCTCGATACCCTGCACCGCAGCGATGAGGAGGTACTGAGCAAAGCCTTCCTTTACCAGCACGTGTTGCAGCGCGGCTATGCCCGCCATGATCGCAGCCTGGACATGCATGTCAGCCAGATTCGCCGCAAGCTCAAGGCCATCGGTTATCTCGAGCGCGAAGTGCGGACGGTATGGGGCAAGGGGTATGTGCTCAGTGGCGCAGAGGTGCACTGAAGTGCCCAACCGTCATTCATTGTTCTGGAAACTGGCGATCTTGCTGGTCGGCTTCTGCCTGCTGATGATCGGCCTGAGCTGGACCTGGGGCCGGCATATGGAAACCCAGAACGCGTTCCTCTCGGACCAGGCCAAAGGCACGTTGCAAGGCTATGCCAGTGAAGCCGAGCAGGCCTGGGCGCGTGGAGGGCAGGCCGGTATCGACGCCTGGCTGGCGGCAGTCCGCGACAAGGAGTCCGGCTGGGTCGGGGTGATCGGCCCGGACCTGCAGTCCCTGAGCAGCACGCCGCTCAACGAGGTTGAAAACCGGCGCCTGACCTTTCTGCGCGGTATCGACTGGCCGGTGAGCCCGCGGTCGATCGGCATGCCATGGATGCGCCTGCCGTTTACCGAGCAGCCGCACCTGGGCACCCTGGTCATGGAACTGCCGCAACGTCTGGCGCCGGGGCAGTACCGGGTGCTGTGGCGGGTAGTCACCAACGGCATCATCCCCGGGCTGTTCACCTTGCTGCTGTGCGTTGGCCTCTACCGCATGCTGATTGTGCCGCTGATCCAGTTGCGTGAGCAGGCCAATGCCTGGCGTGCCGACCAGCTCTCGGCACGGGTGGCCAGCAGCACCACCAGCCGGCAGGACGAGCTGGGTGAACTGGGCCGCGCTTTCGATGACATGGCCGAGCGCCTGCAGGGCACGGTCGCCCTGCAGCAACAACTGTTGCGTGACCTCTCCCATGAGTTGCGCACACCGTTGAGCCGTTTGCGCGTGGCCTGTGACAGCGAAGCCGATGCGCAGCACCTGCGCGAGCGCCTGGGGCGGGAGATCGACTGCATGCAGCGGCTGGTCGAAGATACGCTGCAACTGGCCTGGCTGGACACCGAGCGTGCGCCGCTGAGCAAGGAGCCCATCCAGGTCCAGGCCTTGTGGGACATGCTGGCCGAAGATGCCTGCTATGAAAGTGGCTGGCCCGCCGCGCAACTGCATTGTGCGCTGGAGGCCTCGTGCTGGGTGCAGGGTAACCTCAACAGCCTGGCCCAGGCGCTGGAGAACATCTTGCGCAACGCCATTCGGCATTCCCCCGCCGGGAGCGTTATCCGCCTGGACGGGCGGCGTCAGGGCGATCACTGGTTGATCTGGCTGCAAGACCAGGGCGGTGGGGTGGCGCAAAGCGAGCTTGAGCGCATTTTCGCGCCCTTTACCCGCCTGGACGGTTCGCGGCCCGGCGATGGCGGCTTCGGGCTGGGCCTGAGCATTGCCCGCAATGCCATCGTCCGCCAGGGCGGGCGATTGTGGGCGCAAAACACTGGCCAGGGCCTGCGGCTGAACATGCAACTGCCGGCGGTGTGATCCCGGGGCCGCTTCGCGGCCCATCGCCGGCAAGTCCGGCTCCCACAGGTACTAGGTGCATGCAAATCCACTGTGGGAGCTGGCTTGCCAGTGATAGGGCCATAAACTCTTGCTTATAGCTTGCAGCTATAACCCCAACACATTGCGTGATATGGGCAAATCCCGTTTGCCGGTATGATAGGCGCCCCCGCAGTCTGGATTGCGAATACGCCATGACCTTGCAGTACCCAACCATCGCCGATTGCGTCGGCAACACGCCTCTGGTCCGCCTGCAGCGCATTGCCGGCGACACCAGCAATACCCTCCTGCTCAAGCTCGAAGGCAACAACCCGGCAGGCTCGGTCAAGGACCGGCCGGCGTTGTCGATGATCACCCGCGCCGAGCTGCGTGGGCAGATCAAGCCGGGCGATACCCTGATCGAAGCGACCTCGGGCAACACCGGCATCGCGCTGGCCATGGCGGCGGCGATCAAGGGTTACAAGATGATCCTGATCATGCCCGACAATTCCAGCGCCGAGCGCAAGGCGGCGATGACGGCCTATGGCGCCGAGCTGATCCTGGTCAGCAAGGAAGAGGGCATGGAAGGCGCCCGTGATCTTGCCGACCGTCTGCAGGCGGAAGGCCGTGGCCTGGTGCTCGACCAGTTTGGCAATGTCGACAACCCTGAAGCTCACTATGTGAGCACCGGCCCGGAAATCTGGCGCCAGACCCAGGGCACCATTACCCACTTCATCAGCTCCATGGGTACCACCGGCACCATCATGGGCTGCTCGCGCTACCTCAAGGAGCAGAACCCGGCGGTGCAGATCATCGGTCTGCAACCGATGGAGGGCTCGGCCATCCCAGGCATCCGTCGCTGGCCGCAGGAATACCTGCCGAAAATCTACCAGTCCGAGCGCGTTGACCGCGTGGTCGACATGACCCAGAGCGAAGCCGAAGAAACCACCCGCAGGCTGGCCCGAGAAGAGGGCATTTTCTGTGGCGTGTCCTCCGGTGGTGCAGTGGCAGCCATGCTGCGCTTGTCCCGCGAGCTGGAAAACGCCGTGATGGTGGCGATCATTTGCGACCGTGGCGACCGTTATCTGTCGACCGGCATTTTCGATTCAGTGAACTGATGTCCAAGAACAAACGTAACAGCGGCCTGCGCTTTCAGCCGGCCGGTGGCACCCGCGCGCCACAGATCCCTACCGGTAAAAAACAGCGCCTGAGCATCGAGCGCCTGGCCGGTGATGGCCGCGGTATTGCCTTTCTCGACGGCCGCACCTGGTTCGTCAGTGGCGCCCTGGCCGAGGAAGAGGTCGAAGCGCGGGTGCTCAATACCCACGGCAAGGTGGTCGAGGCCCGTCTGGAGCGGGTGTTCATTGCCAGCCCGGCGCGCCGCGAGGCCCCGTGCAAGTACTTCGACCGCTGTGGTGGCTGCAACCTGCAGCATCTGCCCCATGCCGATCAACTGGCGCTCAAGCAGCGCCTGCTGGCCGAGCAGTTGCAGCGGGTCGCGGGCGTGCAACCCGAGCACTGGGCAGCGCCGCTGACCGGGCCGGAGTTCGGCTACCGGCGTCGGGCGCGGGTTGCCGTGCGTTGGGACAACAAGGCGAAAAATCTCGAAGTGGGTTTTCGCGCCGAAGCCAGTCAGGACATCGTCGCCATCGACGATTGCCCGGTGCTGGTACAACCCTTGCAGTCGATCATGCGCCACCTGCCGACGCTGTTGCGTAGCCTGAGCAAGCCGCAGGTGGTTGGCCACGTCGAGCTGTTCAGCGGTACCGCGCTGGCGCTGCTGTTGCGTCATACCGGGCCATTGGGCGAGGGTGACTTGGCGCGCCTGCAGGCGTTCTGCGTCGAGGCGGGTGTACAACTGTGGTTGCAAGGCGAAGGTGAACCTTCGCCAGTGGATGCCGGTCAGAGTCTTGGTTTTTACCTTGAACCCTGGAACCTTGAGCTTGCCTACCGGCCCGGCGATTTCGTCCAGGTCAACGCCCAGGTCAACACCGCGATGATCGAGCAGGCCCTGGCCTGGTTGGCGCCGCAGGCGGATGAACGCGTGCTTGACCTGTTCTGTGGGCTGGGCAACTTCGCTCTGCCGCTGGCCCGGCAGGCGCGGGAAGTGGTGGCGGTGGAAGGGGTACAGGCAATGGTCGAGCGGGCGGCAGCCAATGCTCGTAGCAACAATTTGCATAACACGCAGTTTTTTCAGGCCGATTTATCGCAGCCTTTGGTGGCGTCGGGCTGGGCCGCAGGAGGCTTTTCTGCGGTACTCTTGGACCCACCGCGCGACGGCGCTTATGAGGTGGTGCGAAAAATCGCAGACCTTGGGGCGAAACGTCTTGTTTATGTATCGTGCAACCCGGCGACCCTGGCCCGCGACACCGTCGAACTGGTCAGGCAGGGTTACCGGTTAAAATGTGCCGGGATTCTCGACATGTTTCCTCAGACGGCGCATGTCGAAGCCATGGCGTTATTCGAAGCGGGTTAGCCAGGCTGACGCGTTCGGCGCTGCACCTTGGGTCCGGCAGGGGCAGCACCAGTGATTTCAAGCGCATCGCGAATGCGCTGTAGGAAAAGTTAAACAAAGATGGTACAGGTGAGAGTGCACCAGCCGGTCAATACCGACGGCAGTATCAATCTCGAAGCATGGCTGGATCATGTGGTGAGCGTCGACCTGGCGCTGGACCGGGAGGCCCTCAAGGCCGCCTGCGAGTTCGCCCAGGACGTCGAGAAGAAGGGCAACCCGGCCAAGCATTCCTGGGCCGATGGTACGTCGAGTTTTCAGGCCGGCCTGGAAATCGCCGAAATCCTCGCCGACCTCAAGCTCGACCAGGACTCGCTGGTTGCCGCGGTCATCTACCGCGCCGTGCGCGAAGGCAAGGTAACCCTGGCTGAAGTCGGCCAGCGCTTTGGCCCGGTGGTCTCCAAACTGATCGACGGTGTGCTGCGCATGGCCGCCATCAGTGCCAGCCTCAGCCCGCGCCAGTCGCTGGTGCTGGGCTCCCAGGCGCAGGTCGAGAACTTGCGCAAGATGCTCGTGGCCATGGTCGACGATGTCCGTGTGGCATTGATCAAGCTGGCCGAACGTACCTGCGCGATCCGCGCGGTCAAGGGCGCCGACGACGAGAAGCGCAACCGCGTCGCCCGCGAAGTGTTCGATATCTATGCGCCGCTGGCCCATCGCCTGGGTATCGGTCATATCAAGTGGGAGCTGGAAGACCTGTCCTTCCGCTACCTCGAACCCGACCAGTACAAGCAGATTGCCAAGCTTTTGCATGAACGCCGGCTGGACCGCGAGCGCTTTATCAGCGACGTGATGAGCCAACTGCAGAACGAGCTGCTGGCCACCGGCGTCAATGCCGATATCAGCGGCCGGGCCAAGCATATCTATTCGATCTGGCGCAAAATGCAGCGCAAGGGCCTGGAATTCAGCCAGATCTACGACGTGCGCGCGGTGCGCGTGCTGGTCCCGGAAATGCGCGACTGCTACACCGCGCTGGGCATCGTCCACACCCTCTGGCGGCACATCCCCAAAGAGTTCGACGACTACATCGCCAACCCCAAGGAGAACGGCTACCGCTCGTTGCACACGGCGGTGATCGGCCCTGAGGGCAAGGTGCTCGAGGTGCAGATCCGTACCCATGCCATGCACGAAGAGGCCGAGCTCGGCGTCTGCGCGCACTGGCGTTACAAGGGCACCGACGTCAAATCCAGCTCCAACCACTACGAGGAGAAAATCTCCTGGTTGCGTCAGGTGCTGGAATGGCACGAAGAACTGGGGGACATCGGCGGCCTGGCCGAACAGTTGCGCGTCGATATCGAGCCGGACCGGGTCTACGTGTTCACCCCGGATGGCCACGCCATCGACCTGCCCAAGGGCGCCACGCCGCTGGACTTCGCCTACCGGGTGCACACCGAGATCGGCCATAACTGCCGCGGGGCGAAGATCAACGGCCGTATCGTGCCGCTCAACTACAGCTTGCAGACCGGTGAGCAGGTCGAGATCATCACCAGCAAGCACGGTAACCCCAGCCGCGACTGGCTGAACTCGAACCTGGGCTATGTCACCACCTCGCGGGCGCGGGCGAAGATCGTCCACTGGTTCAAGTTGCAGGCCCGCGACCAGAACGTCGCCGCCGGCAAGACCCTGCTCGAGCGCGAACTCAACCGCCTGGGCCTGCCGCAGGTCGACTTCGAGCGCCTGGCGGAAAAAGCCAACCTGCGCACCGCCGAGGACATGTTTGCCTCGCTGGGCGCCGGTGACTTGCGCCTGGCGCACCTGGTCAACGCCGCCCAGCAACTGGTGGAGCCGGAGCGCAGCGACCATGTCGAGCTGGTGCCACGCAAGGCCACCGGCTATAAGCCGGGCAAGCGTGGCGACATCCAGATCCAGGGTGTCGGCAACCTGCTGACGCAGATGGCCGGTTGCTGCCAGCCGTTGCCGGGCGATGCGATCGTCGGCTACATCACCCAGGGCCGCGGCGTCACCATCCACCGCCAGGATTGCGCCTCGGTGCTGCAACTGGCCGGACGCGAGCCGGAGCGGATCATTCAGGTCAGCTGGGGGCCGGTGCCGGTGCAGACCTATCCGGTGGATATCATCATCCGTGCCTACGATCGTCCGGGCTTGTTGCGTGACGTTTCCCAGGTCCTGCTCAACGAGCGGATCAACGTGCTGGCGGTCAACACCCGCTCGAACAAGGAAGACAACACCGCATTGATGTCGCTGACCATCGAGATCCCTGGCCTGGATGCCCTCGGGCGCTTGCTGGGGCGGATCTCGCAGCTGCCGAACATCATCGAGACGCGGCGTAACCGTACGCCGTAAGACTGCTATCGCGGGTCAAGCCCGCTCCCACAGCATCCTCTGTGGGAGCGGGCTTGACCCGCGATAAGGAACCCAAGATGTATACCCTAGACGACCTGCTCCACCTCATGGCCCGCCTGCGCGACCCGCAGCACGGCTGCCCCTGGGATCTCAAGCAGACTTACGCGACCATCGTCCCCTACACCCTCGAAGAAGCCTACGAAGTGGCCGACGCCATCGAACGCAGCGACTTCGAGCACCTGCAGGGAGAACTCGGCGACCTGTTGTTCCAGGTGGTCTACTACAGCCAGCTGGCACGGGAAGAGGGCCGCTTCGAATTCGACGGCGTGGTCGACAGCATTACCCGCAAGCTGATCCGCCGTCACCCGCACGTGTTCCCTAACGGTGAGCTCTACGCCGCGCTCGACACGCCCAAGCTCGACGACACCCAGGTCAAGCAGCGCTGGGAAGAAATCAAGGCCCAGGAGCGCGCCGAGAAGGGCGAGCCCGAGCAGTTGTCGTTGCTCGATGATGTGCCGGCAGCCTTGCCGGCGTTGTCGCGGGCGGCCAAACTGCAAAAGCGCGCGGCCCAGGTCGGTTTCGACTGGCCGGATGCCTTGCCGGTGCTCGACAAGGTCCGTGAAGAGCTCGATGAAGTGCTCCAGGCCATGGCCGACGACGACAGCGTGGCCCTCGCCGATGAGCTCGGTGACCTGTTGTTCGCAGCAGTGAATCTGGCCCGGCACCTTAAGGTCGACCCGGAAAACGCCCTGCGCGGGGCCAACAAAAAGTTTGAACGACGTTTCCGTTTTATCGAACAGGCATTGCGCGACATAGGCCGTCCGATCGAAGATTGCACCCTCGAAGACATGGACGCGCTCTGGGGCGAAGCCAAACGTCAGGAAAAGAACCTGCCCAGCTGCGGCTGAGCTGTTGCATAAGTGAGTGAACGATGAGCCTTTCCCTTCGCGACCAATTGCTCAAGGCCGGTCTGGTCAACCAGAAACAGGTCAAGCAGGTCAGTAAAGAACAGAAGAAACAAAAGCGCCTGGAGCACAAAGGCCAGGTCGAAGTCGACGATACCCAGCAGCGGCTGGCCAAGGAAGCCATGGCCGAGAAAGCCAAGCGCGACCAGGAGCTCAACCGCCAGCAGCAGGAGAAGGCCGAGCAGAAGGCCCGCGCCGCCCAGGTCAAGCAATTGATCGAGGTCTCGCGCCTGCCCAAGCTGACCACCGAGGACTACTACAACTTCGTCGACGACAAGAAGGTCAAGCGCCTGTCGGTCAACGCGCTGATGCGCAGCAAGCTGAGCAGCGGCTCACTGGCCATCGTTGCCCATGCTGGCGGTTATGAAGTGATCCCCCGTGAGGCGGCGCTGAAGATCCAGGAGCGCGACCCACAGCGTATCGTCCTGCTCAACACCCAGGTTGAAGAGCCGGATGCCGACGATCCGTACGCGGCCTACGTGATCCCTGACGATCTGATGTGGTAATAACGACAAACCCCGCTTCGGCGGGGTTTGTTTTTTTGCATGGGGTTATTGCTGTTGCCGTCTGGTCTCGAGGTATTCCAGCTCGATGCGGTAGCTGTGGGCCTCGTGCTCGTTGTGGAACATGCCGACCAGCTCGCCCTGCTGATGCACATCCCAGATGCGCACGCCTGCAGCCAGGCCTTCGTGAGACATTTTGCTTTCGTCGCGCTCAGTTACTTTGACAGTCATCTGCAAACTCCACTTTCAGTTAACTGCGGCACCGTGTCGCAGGACTCTTTTATAGAATTTGTTAGCAGGCTAAGTAAATGACTGGCGCATGAAACATCTTTCACGTAGGCGCGGGCTCTTGGGGCTGACTGGCCAAGGGCAATAAAAAACCCCGCACCAGGCGGGGTTTCGGTTGCTACCAGCAATCAGGGCTATCAGTTGCCCTTGACCGCCTTGCCATCGACCGTACCGTCCTGCAGCACGATCACGTACTCCTTGCCGTCCGTTTCGACCTGACGCAGTTGTACCAGCAGGTAGTCCCAGTCCTTGGCGAACCACAGTTCGGTGATGCGCTTGCTCTGGCTCGGGTCGCGCACGCGCTCGACCTTGATGGCTTCGACCTGGCCGGTCTTGGTGGTGACCTTTTCCGTACCCAGGACACGGAAGTCGTAGGTATCGATCTCGTCGCCATCGACCACCTGGTAGCTCACGCTCTTCTTGCCCGCTGCCACGTCGTGCTGCAGGGCCAGTTGATAGGTGGACTTGTCCAGCACGCCGCGGTTGAGCGGCAGGTTGATCGCGTCGCCGCGGTCAGTGCCGGTGATCTTCTTGCTGTTCCAGTCGAAATCCAGATCGACCTTCTTGGCCTTGCCCAGGCCGCCACGTTCGAAGTGGTAGGTCTGAGGCAGCAGGGTGTCCTTGTCCAGGCGCAGGGTACTTTGCTCAGTCAGGCTGGCGATCATCATCGACGCCTTGAAATTGAGGTTCCAGGTACCGTTGGCGTTCTTTTCCAGGCTGCGCTCGGCAGTGCCGCTCATGGGCAGCTGCTTCCAGTCGGCGGTGTAGCTGGCCGAGAACGGCTTCAGATCGGCTGCCTGCAGCGGCAAGGCGAGCACGGCGAGAGCGAAGAGCAGGGCACGACGCATAATTTCTCCTAGGGTCGAATCAAGTGGCCGCTGGCCGCCAGAGGCTGGCCATCCAGTAGAGCACCGTGTTCGCCCAGGCGCAAACGGCCCTCGGCAAACCAGCGCACCGCCAGCGGATAGATCAGGTGTTCCTGGCTGTGAACCCGCTGTGCCAGACGTTCTGGCGTGTCATCCAACTCTACCGGTATTACTGCCTGTACGACCAGCGGCCCGCCATCGAGTTCCTCGGTGACGAAGTGCACGCTGCAGCCATGCTCGGCATCGCCGGCCTCGAGCGCCCGTTGATGGGTGTGCAGGCCTTTGTATTTGGGCAGCAGGGAAGGGTGGATGTTCAGCAGGCGGCCCTGGTAGTGACGGACGAAACCGGCACTGAGGATGCGCATGAAGCCGGCCAGTACCACCAGCTGCGGCTGGTAGCCATCGATCAGCTCGACCAGCGCCGTGTCGAACGCCTCGCGGCCGTCAAAGGCCTTGTGGTCGAGCACGGCGGTGGCGATGCCGGCGTCTTTGGCGCGCTGCAGGCCATAGGCGTCGGCGCGGTTGGAGATGACCGCGCAGATCCGCACCGGGCTGTCGCCGGTGCGGGTGTTGTCGATCAACGCTTGCAGGTTGCTGCCGGTGCCGGACAACAGCACCACGACATCACAGGTCGTGCTCGGCATCAGTGCGCCTTGACGTTCTTCAGCTCGACCTGGGCAGCGCCTTCGGCGGCTACGCCGATCTGGCCGATCACCCATGGCTGCTCGCCGGCTTCACGCAGGACGTTCAGGGCGTTGTCGACCTGGTCCTGGGCAACGCAGATGACCATGCCGACGCCGCAGTTCAGCACGCGGTGCATTTCGTGCTCGTCGACGTTGCCTTGCTGCTGCAGCCAGTTGAATACCGCCGGGCGTTCCCAGCTGGCCACGTCAACCACGGCCTGGGCGCCTTTTGGCAGCACCCGCGGAATGTTGTCGAGCAGACCGCCACCAGTGATGTGGGCCATGGCCTTGACCGCACCGGTGTCCTTGATCAGCTTGAGCAGCGGCTTGACGTAGATGCGGGTCGGGGCCATCAGCAGTTCGGTCAGCGGTTTGCCGTCGAGCTGTACGGTTTCGATATCGGCGCCGGAGACTTCGATGATCTTGCGGATCAGCGAGTAGCCGTTGGAGTGCGGGCCGGACGATGGCAGGGCGATCAGGGCGTCGCCGGTGGCAACCTTGGAGCCGTCGATGATTTCGGCTTTTTCCACCACGCCGACGCAGAAACCGGCCAGGTCGTAGTCTTCGCCTTCGTACATGCCTGGCATTTCAGCGGTTTCACCGCCGACCAGGGAGCAGCCAGCCAGTTCGCAGCCAGCGCCGATACCGGTAACCACGGTGGCGGCAACGTCGACATTCAATTTGCCGGTGGCGTAGTAGTCGAGGAAGAACAGCGGCTCGGCACCACAGACCACCAGGTCGTTGACGCACATCGCGACCAGGTCCTGGCCGATGCTGTCGTGCTTGTTCAGGTTCAGCGCCAGACGCAGCTTGGTGCCGACGCCGTCGGTACCGGAGACCAGAACCGGCTGCTTGTAGCCGGCCGGGATTTCGCAGAGGGCGCCAAAACCGCCCAGGCCGCCCATGACTTCCGGGCGCGCCGTGCGCTTGGCAACGCCTTTGATGCGTTCGACCAATGCTTCACCGGCGTCGATGTCTACACCGGCGTCCTTGTAGCTCAGGGAGGGTTGCTTGCTCATGATCCAGGCCTTTAGGGGGAGGGATTCGGGGGAATCGACCGTGACCTGCCAGGCAAGGCGGAGGGAAATCCGGCTGCCCGACCGTCGCCGGTCTGCGAAGGCGCGCGATTTTATCAGGGTTGCCCGGTAGCGGCCATCCTCAGGCCGACGGGCAGAGCTATTATCTGGCTAAAAATACGCTTTAACAGTGCGCGACTGGTTGCCACGGCGCAGGCTGTATAAGGTATAGCAAAGGCGATGGGCACAATTTAGTGCTCGCGGTTGAATGATTTGCCGGGGGCTGCGGTCTGAGCTGCATCCGTTTGTTGAGCCCACGCTTCTTTATTTTCAGGACAGGAATCCTTCATGCGTTTGCGTAATTACCTGGCCGCCAGCTGTCTGGCCCTGTTCGGCCTCTCGGCTCAGGCCGAAACCCTCTCCGGCCTGTACCAGGTCCGCGAACCGGTCAGCGGTCAGGGCGCCGAGGCCCGTACCCAGGCCACCGAAAAAGCCCTCGAGACCCTGGTGTTGCGCCTGACCGGCGATGCCAAGGCGGCGCAAAGCCCGGGCCTGGCGGCACTGCGTAAAGATCCGCAACAAATCATCAGTCAGTTCGGTTTCGAGGCCGGTCCGCCGGAAACCGTGCTGGTCGACTTCGACCCGGGCAGTACCGAGCGCGCCTTGCGCCAGGCTGGCTTGGCCCTGTGGGGGAACAACCGGCCATCGATCCTCGGTTGGTGGTTGAACGACAGCGCCGAAGGCTCGAGCCTGGTTGGCGACGGCCAGGGCAGTGCCGAACCGCTGCGTCGTGCCGCCCAGCATCGCGGCTTGCCGCTGCGCTTGCCACTGGCCGATTTGCAGGAACAACTGGTGGCCACCGGCAAGAACCTTGAAGGCACAGACCCGGCGCCGCTGCGTGAGGCTTCCGAGCGTTATGGCGCCGATGCCTTGCTGGCGGTGCACGCCAGCGAAGCCGATGGCAAATGGCAGGGTAAATGGCGCCTGTGGTTGGGGGAGCAACGCGAGCAGGGCACTGCCGAAGGCGCTGATCAGGCTGCCCTGGCCGATGCGGTGATGCTTGCGGTCAGTAGCCGCCTGGCTCCGCGTTTTGTGGCCCGTCCAGGCGCCAGCAGCGAGATGCAGGTGCAGGTCCAGGGCATGACCCTGGAGCGCTATGCCGAACTGGGGCGGGTGCTCGAGCCCTACGGTGCACGCCTGAAGGCCGTGCAGGGCGATACCCTGACCTACCAGGTCACTGGCAACAGCGATCAGCTGCGCGCGCAACTGGGCCTGGCCAAATTGCAGGAACTGCCGCCCGAAGCGCCAGCGACACCTGCCGCCGTCGATCCGGCCCACCCCGGGGCAACCCAGGCTGCGGCTGCGCAAGCCTTCAACGGGTTGCGTTTCCGTTGGTAAACCCTGACCTGGCCGGGAGCCGTTCATGACTGATACACGCCGCTGGGTATGGGTAGGCGGGGCGCTGCTGTGCGCGGCCTTGCTCTATTGGCTGCACCCGATTCTTTCGCCGTTTCTGGTCGGCATCCTGCTGGCCTACCTGGCCGACCCGCTGGTCGATCGCCTGGAGCGCGCCGGCCTGTCGCGCACCTGGGGCGTGGTGGTGGTCTTTGCCCTGTTCACCCTGCTGTTGACCGTGTTGCTACTGGTGCTGGTGCCGATGCTGGCCAAGCAACTGGTGCGCCTGTACGAGCTGGCGCCGCAGATGCTCGACTGGCTGCAGCATGTGGCCTTGCCCTGGGTGCAGGCGCGCCTGGGCCTGGCCGACGGTTTCTGGAAGTTCGACAAGATCAAGGCCGCCATCAGCGAGCACATGGGCCAGACCACCGACATCGTCGGGATCATCCTGTCCCAGGCCACGGCTTCGGGCCTGGCCCTGATCGGTTGGCTGGCCAACCTGGTGCTGATTCCGGTGGTGAGCTTCTACCTGTTGCGCGATTGGGACCTGATGATGGCCAAGATCCGCAGCCTGCTGCCGCGTCAGCGCGAGGAGCGGGCGGTGGCGCTTGCCGGTGAATGTCACGAGGTGCTCGGCGCCTTCGTCCGTGGCCAGCTGTTGGTGATGCTGGCCCTGGGGATCATCTATGCCTCGGGGTTGATGCTGGTGGGCCTGGAGCTTGGCCTGTTGATCGGTCTGCTGGCGGGCCTGGCGGCGATCGTGCCGTACATGGGCTTCATCATCGGTATCAGCGCGGCGATGATCGCCGGGCTGTTCCAGTTCGGTGGCGCCCCCTATCCATTGCTTGGTATCGCTGCCGTGTTCATGGTCGGCCAGGCGCTCGAAGGCATGGTGCTGACGCCGCTGCTGGTGGGTGACCGTATCGGCTTGCACCCGGTGGCGGTGATTTTCGCGATTCTCGCCGGTGGCGAAATGTTCGGCTTTACCGGGGTGCTGCTGGCCCTGCCGGTGGCGGCGGTGATCATGGTGCTGCTGCGCCATGTGCATGACCTGTATAAAGAGTCGGATATTTACGCCGGCGAAATCGACCCGGATCTCTAGCTTGATAGCACCTGGCTTGTATTGGCGCTTGTACGCTTATGCAAGCCTTTGATTTTACTTGTGGTCTGCGCCGATTGTGCGACCGGCGCCACGGGTATAAACTTTGCAGACTTTTCACAAAAGGCCCCTTGCGGTTCCCCGGAACTGCCCAGCCAGCATGAAACCGATCCAGTTGCCCCTGGGTGTGCGTCTGCGTGATGACGCCACCTTCATCAACTACTATCCGGGTGCCAACGCCGCCGCTTTGGGCTACGTCGAGCGACTCTGCGAAGCCGACGCCGGCTGGACCGAAAGCCTGATCTACCTGTGGGGCAAGCAAGGTGTAGGCCGTACCCACCTGCTGCAGGCTGCCTGCCTGCGCTTCGAGCAACTGGGGGAGCCGGCGGTCTACCTGCCCCTGGCGCAATTGCTCGACCGCGGCGTCGAACTGCTCGACAACCTCGAGCAGTACGAACTGGTTTGCCTCGACGACCTGCACGTGATTGCCGGCAAGCCGGAGTGGGAGGAGGCCATGTTCCACCTCTTCAACCGCCTGCGCGACAGTGGCCGGCGCCTGCTGCTGGCCGCCTCCAGCTCGCCCCGCGAACTGCCGATCAAACTGGCTGACCTGAAGTCGCGCCTGACCCTGGCACTGATCTTCCAGATGCGTGCGCTGTCGGATGAAGACAAGCTGCGCGCCCTGCAATTACGCGCTTCGCGCCGTGGCCTGCACCTGACCGACGAGGTCGGGCACTTCATTCTCACCCGTGGTACCCGCAGCATGAGTGCATTGTTCGACCTGCTCGAGCGCCTCGATCAGGCCTCGTTGCAGGCTCAGCGCAAGCTCACCATCCCGTTTTTGAAAGAAACGTTGGGCTGGTAAGGCAGGGGCTAGAGCCTCGGCACATAAAAGTCACATTTTTTTCGATTGAATTTGCAAATCGATGCGATAGAAGGCATAGTCTCGGCTTCTTTAAATTCCAGACACGGTCGTGCCCATGCTAAATCGCTTCGCACTCCTCGTGCCCCTCGCACTCGTGACCCTGCTTTTTGGCTGCGCGACCACCGGTCCCGTATCGCAGCAGCAGGTTCAGCAGCAACCGGTTTCCGCTCAGGTTTCGACCAAGTCCTCCGTCCAGGCGACGCTCGAGGAAGAGCTGGCCACCGAAGCAGAGCTGCAAGATTTCGCCAGCAGCAAGCCTTACCAGCTGCCAGCCCTGGCCGACAACATTCTCGAGCGCGGCATGTCGCTGATCGGTACCCGCTACCGTTTCGGTGGTACCTCCGAGAACACCGGCTTTGATTGCAGCGGCTTCATCGGCTACCTGTTCCGCGAAGAAGCCGGCCTCAACCTGCCGCGCTCCACCCGCGAAATGATCAACGTCAAGGCCCCGCTGGTTGCTCGCAACAACCTCAAGCCAGGCGACCTGCTGTTCTTCAGCACCAATGGTCGCGGGCGCGTCAGCCACGCCGGGATTTACCTCGGTGACGACCAGTTCATCCACTCCAGCAGCCGCCGCAGCGGTGGTGTGCGCATCGACAAGCTCGGTGATCGCTACTGGAGCAAGACCTTCATCGAAGCCAAGCGTGCACTGGCCATGGCTCCGGCCGCGACCACCATTTCGCGCAACTGATCCTTCGACAGGTTCGACCACGGCGACGCAGCTGAAAAGCTCGTCGCCGTGCGTGTTTACAGAAAGCGTCTAATCTAAACTCTCAACTCTTTTCGGCTCTGGCCGGAGCGGCTTCAGACAGGATGTTCTGACCATGGCGATGATGGCGCGCTTCGCGGTACTTTCCCTCGCGGCACTGCTTGGTGCCTGCTCAAGCCATGCCCCGGCCCCGCGTAAAGTGGTCGAGCCTGCGGTGATGGCGCCGCAAGTGTACTTCTCCCCGGTTGCCGAAGACGTGCTGTTCCGCGCCCTGGGCCTGGTCGGCACGCCTTACCGCTGGGGCGGCAATACCCCGGATTCGGGTTTCGATTGCAGTGGCCTGATTGGCTATGTGTATCGCGATGCCGCCGGTATCTCGCTACCCCGTTCGACCCGCGAAATGATCGGCATCCGTGCGCCGAGCATCGAGCGCAACGAGCTGCAATCCGGTGACCTGGTGTTCTTCGCCACCAATGGTGGATCGCAAGTCAGCCATGCCGGTATCTATGTCGGCGAGGGGCGCTTCGTCCATGCCCCGGCCACCGGTGGAACGGTGCGCCTGGACTACCTGTCCAACAGTTACTGGCAAAAAACCTACCTGAACGCCAAGCGCGTCCTGCAGCCGGCACACCTGGCGCGTAACCCCTGACTTTCGCGAGGTAGACGATGACCGCTCAGACGCTCTACCTCGACGACCCGCTCTACCACTACCTGCAAAGCGTATCGCTGCGCGAATCGCCCTTGCTCGCCCGCTTGCGTGCCGAAACCCAGGCCTTGCCTGAAGCGCGCTGGCAGGTGGCGCCGGAGCAGGGCCAGTTGCTGGCGCTGCTGGTGCGCCTGATCGGCGCCCAGCGGATCATCGAGGTGGGCACGTTCACCGGCTACAGCGCCTTGTGCATGGCCCAGGCCATGGCGCATGGGCAGTTGCTCTGTTGCGACCTTGAAGGCAGCTATAACGCCGTGGCCTGGCGCTACTGGCAGGAGGCCGGAGTCGCTGAGCGCATTGAACTACGCCTGGCACCCGCCTTGCAAACCCTGGCGACACTGCCGTCAGAACGCTATGACCTGATCTTCATCGATGCCGATAAGGCCAATTACCCGCAGTACCTGGAAGAGTCCCTGCGCTTGCTGCGTACTGGCGGGCTGGTGCTGTTCGACAACACCTTGTGGAGCGGACGGGTGCTTGAGAAAAAGCCGGACAGCGAAGACACCCGGGCCATCCAGGCACTGAACCACAAGCTCAAGGATGACCCGCGGGTGGACCTGTCGATGCTGCCGATTGGCGATGGCTTGACCTTGTGCCGCAAGCGCTGAGAGGGCGCAGGGTAATAGTGCATGCGATCTGTGTGGGAGCCGGCCTTGCCGGCGATGGGCCGCATAGCGGCCTCCGGATCACTTGGCCTTGCTCACCCGCCAGATCTTGTTGCCCACATCATCAGCCACCAGCACGCCACCACGCTGGTCATTGATCACCCCCACCGGCCGGCCCATGGCCTTGCCCTCGTCATTGAGAAACCCGCTCAGCAGGTCAATCGGTTTGCCTGCGGGCCTGCCAGCGGTGCTGAAGGGCACGAAGATCATTTTTTAGCCACTGTGCGGCTTGCGGTTCCATGAGCCATGCTGGCCGATGAATGCGCCTTGCTCGAACGGCGGCGGCAGCACGCCGGGCTCGGCAAAGGTCAGGCCCAGCGAAGCCGTATGCGGCCCAACGGCATAGTCCGGGGCGATGGCGCTGGCCACCAGGTTCGGGTCGGAAGGGTTGACCCGCTGATCGACGTGCTGACCGAAATAGCTGTAAGGCCAGCCATAGAAGCCGCCATCCTTGACTGAAGTGATGTAGTCGGGCACCAGGTCGCTGCCGATCTCGTCGCGCTCGTTGACCGCGGTCCACAGCTGGCCGGTGTGTGGTTCCCACGCCAGGCCGTTGGGGTTGCGCAGGCCAGAGGCGAAGATGCGCTGCTGGCCGCTGGCCGGGTCGATTTCCCAGATCGCCGCACGGCCTTTTTCCTGGTCCATGCCGTTCTCGCCGACATTGCTGTTGGAGCCGACAGTGACGTAGAGCTTCTTGCCATCCCGGCTGGCGATCACGTTCTTGGTCCAGTGATGGTTCAGCGTACCGCCCGGCAGGTCAGCCACCGGCGTGCCGGGGCCGTGGATCGAGGTGGCGCCGGGTTGGTAGTGAAAGCGCAGCAGGCGATCGGTGTCGGCGACGTAAAAGTCATTGCCAACCAGGGCCATGCCGAAGGGCGAATTGAGGTGCTCGATAAAGGTCGTGCGGGTTTCCGCCACGCCGTCATGGTCGCTGTCGCGCAGCAGGCTGATACGGTTGGCACTGGGGACGCCGGCGCCCGCCCGGTCCATGATCTTGCCCACCACCCAGCCACGAATGCCTATGCCGTTATCGGGCTTGGGTGGGGCATTGGTTTCGGCAACCAGGATATCGCCATTGGGCAGGGCATAGAGCCAGCGCGGGTGGTCCAGGCCTTCGGCGAAGGCCACTACCTGGGTGCCGGGGGCGGCCTTGGGCGTCATGCCCGGGGGCCAGCCTATGGCAGGGGCGATGTTGACGGTGGGGATCAGGGTCTTGTTGGGTTCAGGCAACTGCGGCGACGGGCCAACCCCGTCGCTGACATCCAGGCGCGCGTGCTCGCCGCAGCCGCTTAACCCCGCGGTCACTGCCAGCAGCAGTGCAATCGGCTTGATACCCATGTCGTTTCTCTCGCAACATTGGCCGCTATTGCCAGTAGAGGCGGGCCAGGCGTGGGAGGTTCCCCGCTTCAGGCCTGCTTGAGCAGCAGGGCGATGCCGGGGTAATACTGGCCGGCTTCGTTGTGCAGCTTGCGGTAAGCGTAGGGGAAGTACCAGGCGATGGCGCAGGCGTTGTGCTTTTGCAGGTCGTCGACCAGGTCCTGCAGCTCTTCGGGGCTGGCGTGCTGGCCGGCTTTCCAGGGGCTGGCGAACAGCGCGGCAACCTTGAGCTGGCTGGGCGCAGCGATCTGCCGGGCGGCGTAAACGGTCTCGGCCAGGGCGTTGTTCAAATCGAGCTTGGCAATCTTTGGCCAGCGCTGGCTGCCTTGCAGGTAGGCGGCTTCTTCGTGGTTGGCGATGTACAGGTCGCAGCGGCCTTCACGATCACCGTCCTCGCGCTGTTTCTTGCTCTGGTGCTGTTGCAGGGTCACCAGCTCGGCTTGCCAGGCGGCGGCCGAGAGCAGGCCGAGGTTGGCCTGGGCGCCGTGCCAGTAGGGCGCCTCGCCATCGCCGAGGGTCTGGTTGAAGCGGTCGATGCAATCAACCCAACGTTCCAGGGCGGGGCGCAGGAACTCCAGGCGCGCGTTATTGATGATCAGGCCTTGCATGCTGCTCTCCCTTATAGTTGTGATCGAGTACAGCCGAAGTTATGGCTATTTGATATCACTGAAGTCAGTGTTACACAAGATGACAAAGGCGCCATTGATCCAGGCCAGTTCAGCGCCTTTCATTGACGCTCCGGGTGCAACCCTCTAACCTTCGCGACTTGTTTCAGGTGCTCTGTGGGCTATGGCCTGGCAGGGTGAAACAGGGAAGCCGGTGGGCGTGCAAGGCGCGCGAATCCGGCGCTGCCCCCGCAACGGTAGGTGAGTCAAGGCCGCGCAGGGCCACTGGGTGTTCAACCCGGGAAGGCGCGCGGTCCCGGGTGTTCATGGCCCCGCTCACAAGCCCGGAGACCGGCCTGTAACAGCCAACGGCATCACGGAGGGTGATGCGCGGTTCCTCCGGCCTGTGCCGCAGCCCTGCGCGTTTTCCGTCTGCCATATCCATTCATCTGTCACGCCGTTTCCTTCGCGATCCTTGAGCAGCCACAGGCTGCCAGGCTCGTTGCGGGCCGGCCGACAGTGGTTTGCGGAGAACCTCATGACTGAATCCACCGAGCGCGACGAGCGCCACCTGGCCCGTATGCAGCGCAAGAAGGCCGTCATCGACGAGCGCATCGCCAATTCGCCCAACGAATGCGGCCTGCTGCTGGTGCTCACCGGCAACGGCAAGGGCAAGAGCAGTTCGGCCTTCGGCATGCTTGCCCGGGCCATGGGCCACGGTATGCAGTGCGGTGTGGTGCAGTTCATCAAAGGCCGCAACAGCACCGGTGAGGAGCTGTTTTTCCGCCGTTTTCCCGAGCAGGTGCGCTACCACGTGATGGGCGAGGGCTTTACCTGGGAAACCCAGGACCGCCAGCGTGATATCGCCGCCGCCGAAGCCGCTTGGGCGGTGTCGCGGCAGATGCTCCAGGACCCGTCGATCGCCTTCGTGGTGCTCGATGAACTGAACATCGCCCTCAAGCACGGTTACCTCGATCTGGACCAGGTCCTCAGCGACCTGCAGGCGCGCCCGCCGATGCAGCACGTGATCGTCACCGGTCGTGCGGCCAAGGATGAAATGATCGAACTGGCCGACACCGTCACCGAAATGGGCATGATCAAGCACGCTTTCCAGGCCGGTATTCGCGCCCAGAAGGGCGTCGAACTATGAGTGACGCGCGCCATTGCCCGGCGGTATTGATTGCCGCACCGGCCTCCGGCCAGGGCAAGACCACAGTGACCGCCGCGCTGGCGCGCCTGCATCGCAACCAGGGGCGCAAGGTCCGGGTGTTCAAGTGCGGCCCGGATTTTCTCGACCCTATGATCCTTGAGCGCGCCAGCGGTGCGCCGGTGTATCAGCTTGACCTGTGGATGGTCGGCGAGCAGGAAAGCCGCCGGTTGTTGTGGGAAGCGGCGGCTGAGGCCGACCTGATCCTGATCGAAGGGGTCATGGGGTTGTTCGATGGCACGCCATCGAGCGCTGACCTGGCCCGTCATTTTGGCGTGCCGGTGCTGGCGGTGATCGATGGCACGGCCATGGCCCAGACGTTCGGCGCCCTGGCCCTGGGCCTGGCGCGCTATCAGCCGGACCTGCCGTTTGCCGGGGTACTGGCCAACCGCGTCGGTACCCTGCGCCATGCCCAGTTGCTCGAAGGCAGCCTGACCGAAGGCTTGCGCTGGTATGGCGGTCTGTCACGGGAAACCGGCATCGAGCTGCCCAGCCGCCACCTGGGCCTGGTGCAGGCCAGTGAGCTGAACGACCTCGATGCCCGCCTGGATGCGGCTGCCGCCGCCCTGGGTGCCAGTTGCGATGCGGCCTTGCCGCCGGCGGTGAGGTTCGCCGCGCCGACCGAGCGGGCGATCGAGCCCTTGTTGCAGGGTGTGCGCATCGCGGTTGCCCGCGACGAAGCCTTTGCCTTCACCTATGGCGCCAACCTCGACCTGCTGCGGGCCATGGGGGCGCAGCTGGCGTTCTTCTCGCCGCTGCATGATGCCAACCTGCCGGATGCTGACAGTTTGTACCTGCCCGGTGGTTACCCGGAGCTGCATCACCAGGCTCTGGCGAGCAACACACCGATGCTCGAAGCCATTCGCGCCCACCATCACGCCGGCAAGCCATTGTTGGCCGAATGCGGCGGCATGCTTTACCTGCTCGAGGCCCTTACCGATGTCGGCGGCGAGCGTGCCGAACTGCTCGGCCTGCTGGCCGGCGAGGCGGTGATGCAGAAGCGCCTGGCCGCCCTGGCTCTGCAGGCGGTGGAACTGCCCGAAGGCACCTTGCGCGGGCACACCTACCATCACTCGCTGACCAGCACCGAACTTGAACCGATTGCCCGTGGCCAGAGCCCCAACGGTGGCCGCGGTGCCGAGGCGGTCTATCGCCACGGGCGGCTGACGGCGTCCTACGTGCATTTCTACTTTGCTTCCAACCCCCAGGCGTCGGCGGCGCTGTTGTGTCCATGAACGAACATGCTTTTACCGAAGCCGAACGCGCGGCGGTCTATCGCGCGATCGGCGAGCGCCGTGACATGCGCCATTTCAGCGGCGGCGAAGTCGCCCCTGAACTGCTCGCCCGTTTGCTTGAGGCTGCGCACCAGGCGCCCAGCGTCGGCTTGATGCAGCCCTGGCGGTTTATCCGCATCACTCAACGGGAACTGCGTCAGCGTATCCAGGCCCTGGTGGAAGAGGAGCGGTTGCGTACCGCGCAAGCCCTGGGCGAGCGCTCCGACGACTTCATGAAACTCAAGGTCGAAGGGATCAACGACTGCGCCGAACTGCTGGTCGCCGCGCTGATGGATGAACGCGAAGCGCATATCTTCGGCCGCCGGACCTTGCCGGAGATGGACCTGGCGTCGCTGTCCTGTGCGATCCAGAACCTCTGGCTGGCCGCCCGCGCCGAAGGCTTGGGCATGGGCTGGGTGTCGCTGTTCGAGCCCCAGGCCCTGGCCGAGTTGCTGGGCATGCCGGCCGGCGCCAAGCCGCTGGCGATCCTTTGCCTGGGCCCGGTGCAGGCGTTTTACCCGGCGCCGATGCTGGTGCTCGAAGGCTGGACCACGGCGCGACCGCTGCACGACATGCTGTTTGAAAATCACTGGGGAGAGTCTTGATGAGTGTGGCGTTGCTGACGGTGGCCGGGGTGGCGCTGGATGCGCTGCTGGGCGAGCCCAAGCGCCGGCATCCACTGGTGGCCTTCGGGCGCCTGGCCGGGCGTCTGGAGCAACGCTTGAATGCCGGTGGCCGTGGTTGGCGCAGCCATGGTGTCAGCGCCTGGTTCCTGGCGGTGGTGCCGCTGACCTTCGTGGCCATGCTGCTGTCCTGGCTGCCGTACATTGGCTGGCTGGTCGAAGTGCTGGCGTTGTACTGCGCCCTGGGCCTGCGCAGCCTCGGCGAGCACGTGACGCCGGTGGCCGAAGCCTTGCGCCAGGGCGACCTGGAAAAAGCCCGGCAGCGCGTAGGTTATCTGGTCAGCCGCGAAACCCGCGAGCTGGATGAAACCGCCGTGGCCCGCGCCGCCACCGAATCGGTGCTGGAGAACGGCAGCGATGCGGTGTTTGCCGCGCTGTTCTGGTTCGTCGTTGCTGGCGTACCGGGGGTGGTGCTCTATCGCCTGAGCAACACCCTCGACGCGATGTGGGGCTATCGTAATGAACGCTTCGAACGCTTCGGCTGGGCCGCCGCGAAAATCGACGACTTGCTCAACTATATTCCCGCGCGGCTGGTGGCCCTGACCTACGCGCTGCTGGGCAAGACCCGCCTGGCCCTGAGCTGCTGGCGGCGCCAGGCGCCGTTGTGGGACAGCCCCAACGCCGGCCCGGTGATGGCTGCCGGCGCCGGGGCGCTGGGTGTCGAGCTGGGCGGCCCGGCGGTGTACCACGGCGAGCTGCACCAGCGCCCGCAACTGGGCGAAGGCCCGCAGGCCGATGCCGAGGCCATCGAGCGCGGCTGGCGCCTGGTCTGCCAGGGCGTGTGGTTGTGGTTGCTGTTGGTGTGCCTGGGGGCTGAATTCTATGCTTGAACACGGTGGTCGCCTGCAACGCGCAGTGCAGCAGTACGGCATTGCCCGCGAAGACTGGCTGGACCTGTCCAGCGGCATTGCTCCCTGGCCTTATCCAATCCCCGAGATCCCGCTGCGCGCCTGGGCGCGCCTGCCCGAGACCGACGACGGCCTGGAGCGGGCGGCCTGCGAGTATTACCAGGTCGAGCAACTGCTGCCGGTGGCCGGTTCCCAGGCGGCGATCCAGGCCTTGCCGCGTCTGCGCCGCCCCGGCACGGTCGGCGTCCTGTCGCCATGCTACGCCGAACACGCCGAAGGCTGGCGCCGCGCCGGGCACCGGGTGCGCGAATTGCCTGAAGATCAGGTCGATTACTACCTCGACAGCCTCGACGTGCTGGTGGTGGTCAACCCCAACAACCCCAGCGCTCGGTTGATATCTGCCGAGCAACTGTTGGAATGGCACGCGCGCCTGGCTCGCCGGGGCGGCTGGCTGCTGGTCGATGAAGCCTTCATGGACAACACCCCGCAACACAGCATCGCCGCGCATGCCGAGCGCTCCGGGCTGATTGTGCTGCGCTCGTTCGGCAAGTTCTTTGGCTTGGCCGGTGTACGCCTGGGCTTTGTCCTGGCTGAACGTCATCTGTTGCAGCTGCTCGCCGAACAGCTCGGGCCCTGGACCATCAGCGGCCCGACCCGGGTCCTCGGCCAGGCCTGCCTGCTCGATAGCGTCGCGCATCAACAGCAGATTGTTCGCTGCGCCGCTGCCAGCCAGCGTTTGGCCGGGGTACTCAGCGCGGCAGGTTTTGCCCCCCACGGCAGCTGCGACCTGTTCCAGTACCTGGTCACCGATCAGGCGGCGCAACTGCATGAATTCATGGCCCGGCGCGGCATCCTCCTGCGCCTGTTCACCCAGCCGCCCAGCCTGCGCTTCGGCCTGCCGGCCAGCGAGCAGGACTTCCAGCGCCTGGCCCTGGCCTTCAGCGAATACCGCAAGGAACAACCATGACCACCCTGATGGTGCAGGGCACCACCTCCGATGCCGGCAAAAGCACCCTGGTGACCGCGCTGTGCCGCTGGCTGCTGCGCCAGGGCGTTGCGGTGGTGCCGTTCAAACCGCAGAACATGGCGCTTAACAGCGCCGTGACCGCCGAAGGTGGCGAGATCGGCCGGGCCCAGGCGGTCCAGGCCCAGGCGGCCGGCCTGGCGCCGCACACCGACATGAACCCGGTGCTGCTCAAGCCCAACAGCGACACCGGTGCCCAGGTGATCGTCCATGGCCGCGCGGTCACCAGCATGAATGCCGTGGCCTATCACGACTACAAGGCCATCGCCATGCAGGCGGTACTGGCCTCGCACCAGCGCCTGAGCGCGGCCTATCCGCTGGTGATGGTCGAAGGTGCCGGCTCGCCGGCCGAGATTAACCTGCGTGCCGGCGACATCGCCAACATGGGCTTCGCCGAGGCGGTGGACTGCCCGGTGATTCTGATTGCCGACATCAACCGCGGCGGGGTCTTCGCCCATCTGGTCGGCACCCTGGAATTGCTCTCGCCGAGCGAACAGGCACGGGTCCAGGGCTTTGTCATCAACCGTTTTCGCGGTGATATCGCTTTGCTCCAGCCGGGCCTGGACTGGCTCGAAGCACGTACCGGCAAACCGGTGCTGGGCGTGCTGCCCTATGTGCTGGACCTGCACCTGGAAGCCGAAGACGGCATCGACCAGCGCCAGGGCATCAAGGCCGGGCGTCAGCTCAAGGTCATCGTGCCGGTGCTGCCGCGTATCAGCAACCACACCGATTTCGACCCGCTGCGCCTGCACCCGCAGGTCGATTTGCAGTTCATCGGCCCCGGCCAGCCGATTCCGCCGGCCGACCTGATCATCCTGCCTGGCTCCAAGAGCGTACGCGGCGATCTGGCACAGTTGCGCGAGCGCGGCTGGGACGAGGCGATCAGCCGCCACCTGCGTTATGGCGGCAAGGTGCTGGGCATTTGCGGCGGGCTGCAGATGCTCGGCCAGCGTGTGGAAGACCCATTGGGCCTGGAAGGGCCTGCCGGTGCCAGCGATGGCCTGGGGCTGCTGGACTTTGTCACCGTGCTGGAAGCCGAGAAGCAGTTGCGCAATGTCGCTGGCACCCTGCAACTGGAACAGGCAGCCATCAGCGGCTACGAGATTCATGCTGGCGTAACCCAGGGGCCGGCCCTGCAGCGCCCGGCGGTGCAACTGGACGATGGCCGCGCCGACGGCGCCCTCAGTGCCGACGGGCAGATCTTCGCCACCTACCTGCATGGCCTGTTCGAGGCGCCGCATAGCTGCGCCGCGCTGTTGCGCTGGGCTGGGCTGCAGGAGGTAGAGCAAATCGACTATCACGCCCTGCGCGAACGCGACATCGAGCGCCTGGCCGACCTGGTCGAGCAGCATCTGGACACCGCGCGCCTGCGCCAACTCTGCGGACTGAACTGACATGCTCAACCTGATTCTTGGCGGCGCCCGTTCGGGCAAGAGCCGCCTGGCCGAACAGTTGGCCAGCCAAAGCGGCTTGGCGGTCACCTACATCGCCACCAGCGAACCGCTCGATGGCGAGATGAATGCGCGGGTGCAGTTGCACCGCGAGCGGCGTCCGGCCGAGTGGGCATTGATCGAAGAACCGCTGGAACTGGCTCGGGTGCTCTGCGCCACTGCTGGTGCCGAACGTTGCCTGCTGGTCGACTGCCTGACCCTGTGGCTGACCAACCTGCTGATGCTCGACAACCCCGAGCGCCTGGCGGCTGAACGCTCGGCGCTGCTCGACTGCCTGGCGGGCCTGCCGGGCGAAATCATCCTGGTCAGCAACGAAACCGGCCTGGGCGTGGTGCCCATGGGCGAATTGACCCGCCGTTATGTCGATGAAGCCGGCTGGCTGCATCAGGCCATTGCCGAGCGCTGCCAGCGCGTGGTGCTGACCGTCGCCGGCCTGCCACTTACCCTCAAAGGACCTGCACTATGAGTCAAACCTGGTGGCTTGAAGCCTGCCGTCCTGTTGACCAGGCTGTTCGCGAACAGGCCCTGGCGCGTCAACAGCAACTGACCAAGCCGGCCGGTTCGCTGGGCCGCCTGGAGCAACTGGCGGTGCAACTGGCCGGCCTGCAGGGCCAGCTCAAACCGAGCGTCGAGCAGGTCTGGATCGCCATCTTCGCCGGCGATCACGGCGTGGTCGCCGAAGGCATCTCCGCCTATCCGCAGGCGGTGACCGGGCAGATGCTGCACAACTTCGTCAGCGGCGGCGCCGCTATCAGTGTGCTGGCGCGGCAGTTGAATGCTCAACTGGAAGTGATCGACCTGGGCACCATCGACCTGGCGCTGGAACTGCCGGGTGTGCGCCACCTGCGCGTCGGCCCCGGTACGGCCAACTTCGCCCAGGTGCCGGCGATGACTCACGAACAGGGCCTGCTGGCCCTGCAGGGCGGGCGCGAGAGTGCCTTGCGCGCCGCTGCCAGCGGTGCCCGGCTGTTTATCGGCGGGGAGATGGGCATCGGCAACACCACTGCCGCCAGCGCCTTGGCCTGTGCCTTGCTCGGTTGCCCGGCTACCGAGCTCAGCGGCCCGGGCACCGGCCTGGATGCCGCCGGTGTACGGCACAAGGCCGAGGTCATCGAGCGTGCCCTGAAACAGCACGCGGACCTTGGCGACGACCCGCTGCAACGGCTGTTGTGTTTTGGCGGCTTCGAGATCGCCGCGCTGGTCGGTGCCTACCTGGGGTGCGCCCAGGCCGGTGTCGCGGTGCTGGTGGATGGCTTTATCTGCACCGTCGCCGCCCTGGTAGCCACGCGCATCAACCCGCAGTGTCGTGACTGGCTGCTGTTCGGCCATCGCGGCGCCGAGCCCGGGCATCGCCGGGTGCTTGCCGCGCTCGACGCCGAGCCGCTGCTGGAGCTGGGCTTGCGCCTGGGCGAGGGCAGTGGTGCGGCGTTGGCGGTGCCGCTACTGCGCCTGGCTTGCGACCTGCACGGGCAGATGGCGACCTTCGCCGAAGCCGCGGTTGCGGACCGTCCGGCATGATCATCGACCTGCTGCGCCACGGCGAAACCGAACGGGGCGGCGGCCTGCGCGGCAGCCTCGACGATGCTCTGACCGACACGGGCTGGGCGCAGATGCAGGCGGCGGTGAAGGCTGCGGGGCCCTGGGATGCGCTGGTCAGTTCGCCATTGCAACGCTGCGCACGCTTTGCCGAAGCGTTGGGCACCCAGCTGGACCTGCCGCTGCAACTGGCGCCGGGGCTGCAGGAGCTGCATTTCGGCGAGTGGGAAGGGCGCAGTGCGGCAGACCTGATGCTCACCCACGAAGCCGAACTCGGGCAATTCTGGGCTGACCCTTATGCTTTCACACCGCCAGGCGGCGAGCCCGTGGCGGATTTCTCCGCACGGGTATTGCAGGCCATCAGCGCCTTGCACCAGGGGCATGCCGGCAAGCACTTGCTACTGGTCACTCATGGCGGCGTGATGCGCCTGTTGCTGGCCCGCGCCCGTGGCCTGCCCCGAGAACAATTACTGCAGGTCGAAGTGGCCCATGGCGCCTTGTTTCGCCTTGAGCTGCTGGCCGACGGCAGCCTGCGGGAAGTGCACTGAGATGCTGGCGTTCTGGATCGCCCTGCAGTTTCTCAGCAGCTTGCCGGTGCGCTTGCCGGGCATGCCGGCGCCGGAGCAGATGGGCCGCTCGCTGCTGTTCTACCCATTGGTGGGGCTGTTGTTCGGGGCGCTGCTCTGGGGGCTGAACGCGCTGCTGGCTGGCAGCCCGTTGCTGCTTCATGGTGCTTTGCTGCTCAGTGCCTGGGTGCTGCTCAGCGGTGCCTTGCACCTGGATGGCCTGGCTGACAGCGCCGATGCCTGGCTGGGCGGTTTCGGCGACCGCGAGCGCACCCTGCTGATCATGAAAGACCCACGCAGCGGGCCGATTGCCGTGGTTACCCTGGTGCTGGTGCTGCTGCTCAAGTTCTGTGCCTTGCTGGCGCTGATCGAGCGCGGCGAGGGGCTGCTGCTGTTGCTCGCGCCGTTGATTGGCCGTGCGGCGTTGCTGGGCTTGTTCCTCAGCACGCCGTATGTGCGCAGCGGCGGGCTGGGCCAGGCCTTGGCGGATCACCTGCCGCGTCGGTCGGGCACGCTCGTTTTGCTGCTCAGCGCGCTGGCCTGTGGACTGCTGGCAGGGCTCAAAGGGCTGTGGGCTGTGCTGGTTGCCGCAGCGGTCTTCGCCTGGCTGCGCCGGTTGATGGTCCGTCGTCTGGGCGGTACTACCGGTGATACCGCCGGGGCCATGCTGGAGCTGCTGGAGCTGGCGGTATTGATCGCCCTGGTGCTGTGAGCGGCGAATAAAGGCTTGCAGTTGCCCAGGTGCGGGTATATACACGCATTATGTTGACCAGCGAATGCATCTGCACCCACCTGCGTCGCGCCGCCCGCGGGGTGAGCCGACACTATGACGAGGCCCTCGACGGCTTCGGGATCAATGTTGCGCAGTTTTCCCTGCTACGCCATTTGCGGCGCCTGGACCAACCGAGTATTTCCACCCTGGCCGAGGCCATGGGCCTGGACCGCAGCACCCTGGGGCGCAACCTGCGGGTGCTGGAGGCCGACGGCCTGGTGGCGTTGGCCGAAGGGCAGGACCTGCGCAATCGTATCGTCCTGTTGACCGAGCAGGGCAGGGCCCGCCTACAGGCAGCGGAACCGGCCTGGGAGCAGGCACAAAGCGATTTGATCAACACCCTTGGCGAGGGCCAGCGCGACGAACTGGTGCGCCTGCTGGAGTTGCTGGCCTGAGCTTTTTACGATTAAAAGCGGGTATATACCCGCATAACCTTGCGGCACTGGAGACAACAAAAATGACATCGGTATGGCGAACCAGTGGGTGGATTCTCCTTGGCGCGGCGCTGATCCTGGCGCTGTCGCTGGGCGTGAGGCACGGCTTTGGCCTGTTCCTGGCGCCGATGAGTGCTGACTTTGGCTGGGGCCGTGGCGTGTTCGCCTTCGCCATTGCCTTGCAGAACCTGATCTGGGGCCTGGCCCAGCCGTTTGCCGGCGCCCTGGCCGATCGCCTGGGGGCGGCCAAGGTAGTGATGGTCGGCGGTATTCTCTATGCCGTCGGCCTGGTGCTGATGGGTATGTCCGACTCGGCCCTGACCCTGTCGCTCAGTGCCGGCCTGTTGATCGGTATCGGCCTGTCGGGCACTTCGTTCTCGGTGATCCTCGGCGTGGTCGGCCGTGCCGTACCGGCGCAGAAGCGCAGCATGGCCATGGGTATCGCCAGTGCCGCCGGCTCCTTTGGCCAGTTCGCCATGTTGCCCGGCACACTGGGCCTGATCGGCTGGCTGGGCTGGTCGGCGGCCTTGCTGGTGCTGGGTTTGCTGGTGGCCTTTATCGTGCCGTTGGTAGGGTTGTTGCGCGATCGACCGTTGCCCAGCGATGGCCATGAGCAGACCCTCGGCCAGGCCCTGCGCGAAGCTTGCTCGCATTCAGGCTTCTGGCTGCTGGCCCTGGGCTTTTTCGTCTGCGGTTTCCAGGTGGTGTTCATTGGCGTGCACCTGCCGGCCTACCTGGTCGACCAGCACCTGCCGGCCACCATCGGCACCACCGTGCTGGCGCTGGTTGGGCTGTTCAATATCGTCGGCACCTACACCGCCGGCTGGCTGGGCGGGAGGATGTCCAAGCCGCGCCTGCTGACCGCCCTGTACCTGTTGCGCGCGGTGGTCATCGTGCTGTTCCTGTGGGCACCGATCACCCCGTTCAGTGCCTATCTGTTCGGTATCGCCATGGGCCTGCTGTGGCTGTCGACCGTGCCCTTGACCAATGGCACCGTGGCCACCCTGTTCGGTGTGCGTAACCTGTCGATGCTGGGTGGGATCGTTTTCCTCTTTCACCAGTTGGGCGCGTTTCTCGGTGGCTGGCTGGGTGGGGTGGTGTATGACCAGACCGGTAACTATGACCTTGTCTGGCAGATTTCCATCCTTCTCAGCCTGCTCGCCGCAGCGCTCAACTGGCCGGTACGCGAGCGCCCGGTCGCGCGCTTGCAGGCGCAAGCGGCATGAGCCCTATGGCCATTCGCACCGTGCTCGGCCTCGCCGCCGTGCTGGTGCTGGCGCTGGCCTGGTGGGGCTGGCATGAAGGCGGTCTGGCGTTGATGCAGTTGGGCATGGGCGTGTGCTAGGAGTACTCTGATTTCTCCAGGTCCGTTTCAAGGAGAAAAAAGATGCGCACACGCTGGATGTTGGTTCCACTGTTGACCCTGGCCGCCGCTGCCAATGCCCTGGCCGGCGAGTGCCCGGCGCTGCTAGACAGCACGCTGCCGGAGCTGCGCGGCAAGGAGCAGATCAACCTCTGTGAGCGCTTTGCCGGCAAACCGCTGGTGGTGGTCAATACTGCCAGCTATTGCGGCTTCGCCCCGCAGTTCAAAGGGCTGGAGAGCATCTATCAGCAATACCACGGGCAGGGTCTGGAAATGCTCGGGGTGCCGTCCAACGACTTCAAGCAGGAAGACGCCGACGCCGAGAAGACCGCCAAGGTCTGTTACGCCAACTACGGCGTGACGTTCACCATGACCCAGGCCCAGCCGGTGCGCGGCAGTGATGCCACGCCACTGTTCAAGGCGCTGGCTGCGCAGAGCAGCGCGCCGAAGTGGAATTTCTACAAGTACGTGATCGACCGCCAGGGCAAGGTGGTGGCTAACTTCTCCAGCCGAACCAAGCCGGATGATCCGGCGTTCAAGGCGGCGATCGAGAAGGCCATCGCTTCCCAGCCCTGAGCTGCCTCAGTGGCTGGCGTGCACGGTCCAGGCCACCAGCTTGAGCACGATCGGGCGCACCACCAGTACGCAGGCGAAGGCCACCGGCATGGCCAGTTGGTAGGCCCTGAGCACGTTGCCCAGGTACTGCTCGTCGATGCCGGCGTTGGCGGCGGTAATCACAAAGCACATCAGCAGGGCCATGATCGCCGACATGTAGAAGGCGAACACGTAAGGGGTGGCGCGAACGCCGAGCTTGCGTCGGCTGCGGACGCTGGTCTGGGTCGTCATGCGGACTCCGTTGGCAGTGGATGAGGGCGCAGCCTAACAAGGCTGCCTGTGGCCGGGGTAGACGCCTCGGACTTAGGTCTTTATAAAGAAGATCTTACGAATGCCCGGAAGCCTGTCATGAACCTGCTTGGTTCGATCAAGAGTTTCATCAAGGTTGTCGAAGCCGGCAGCATTGCCGGTGGCGCTCGTAGCCTGGGCCTGAGTGCCGCCGCCGTGAGCCAGAATATCGCCCGCCTGGAAGCCCACCTGCAGGTGCGCCTGCTCGCGCGTACTACCCGTAGCATGGCCCTGACCCCCAGTGGCAGCCTGTACTACGACAAGGTCAAACACATTGAGCGCGACCTCGAGCAGGCGCAGCAGGCGGTCACAACCCCGGATTGCGAGCCCAAAGGGCGCTTGTGCATCGCTTCGTCCTCGGCGTTCGGCCGTCACGTACTGGCACCGTTGATTCCGGCGTTCAGCGCGCGCTATCCGCAGCTTTCAATTGAGTTGGTTACGAATGATCGGCGCGTCAACCACGCTCAGGAAGGTGTCGATGTCAGCCTGCGAATCCAGCCGCAACTTGAAGATGGCCTGCTGGCCCGGCACATCGCCCGGGTGCCGTTCATTTGCTGTGCGTCGCCGGGTTACCTGGCGGCAGCCGGTTGGCCGCAATCGCCAGAGCAACTCAAGGAGCATCGCTGCCTGGTGTTCCGCTACCCGGTGGACGGTCGTTTTCTGCGCTGGGGTTTTGTCCGCGAAGGGCTGCGCTTCGATGCCGAGTTCGACAAGGTGCTGATCAGCGATGACATCGACGTGCTGACCCAGATGGCCGTGCAGGATGGCGGCATTGCCCGCCTGGCCGAGTTTGTCGCCCGGCCCTTGCTCGAGCGCGGCCAGCTGGTGGCGTTGTTCGAATATTCGCAATCGGCCAGGGCCTATGCCCAGACCGAGCCGATGGACGTCTACCTGTGCGTGGCCGACCGCTTTGCCATGACGGTCAAGGTGCGGCTGTTCATGGACTACTTACAGGGCCGCCTGGCCCACCTCTGGCCTTGCGAGCAAGCATGAAAATCTATGGTCACCCCATTTTTTGCAA
>NZ_AJJP01000184.1 GCF_000259195.1 Pseudomonas donghuensis | reverse complement strand
TGACCGCCTTTGCCAATGGCAGCTATGCACTGGATCTGGTGCAAGGCTTCGGCTCGACGATCATGCTCAGCAGTGCCGACGGCGCGCTCGCTGCCGGCGGCCCGGACCCCGTACGCACCTTGTTGATTCCAGAGCCGGCTGACCTGACTATCCCTTCGCCCTCCGAGGAGATTGTGTTCTTTTCCGCCAAGGCGCTTGCGTCAACGGCGGACATCCTGACCGGCATTGGGCTGGGGAAACCCGACCCCCTCGAAACGGTGCTACAGACCGACCCCTTGCCCGCGTACATCGACCCCGCGTCCATGAACGTCAGCACATCCGGCATCGGCGTCGCCAACAACCTTTTCCAAGGGGACAACCTGGCGGCCATCAGCAACGCCGATGAAAGTTTCGTCGTCAACCCGGAGAGCCTGCTGACAGCCATGAAGGTGTTCATCGACAACTCCGTGGGGGGATACACTACGGCAACAGAAGACCTGTACTACAGGATCTACTACGAGGATGGCACGTTCTCGAACCTCATCGAGGTCAACACCCTGACGCCGGAGGCTGGCGGGCAGGTATCCTTCCTCATTGAGAAGCAGGGCACGGCGCTGATCGATGCGGTGCAGCTGACGATGGCCAGGGGCGAGATCAAGATCCCAGTGATCCAGTTCATTCAGCAGAGCGAGAACCTGGCCAGCGATATCAAGCTGGCGTTCAATGCGACGCTGACGGACAAGGACGGGGACACGGCGACCAGTGCGTTCGACGCCAACCTGTTCGCCAACGACCCGACCGACGTCCTCTTCGACTACCGGTTGGTGGGTACGGGCGGTGAGCGGGATGCCTTCAACATCGATTTGTCCGCCGATGAGAACCTGTACCAGGTCACCGGCTTCGATGCGAGCCTAAGCCTGCGCGACACGCTGGTGCTCAACGGCGACCAGAACGCCGTTGTCCAATCGATCGACAACAGCGGTGCAGACAGCATCGTGACGGTTGCCGAGGCGGGCGGACAGACAACGACCATCACCTTGGTCGGGGTCGATCTGCTCAATAGCGACATTGTGTTTGGCGGCGCCTGAGGCAGCGCACGTGTGAAAGGATGCGAGGGTGGCGTGGCAACCCCCCTCGCATTACTTTTTGAAACTTCGACAACGTCAGCACCCTCAACCTGGGGCCCCTGCCCCGGTGATGGCCCAGGCGCACCCAAAGCGTGCTCAAGCAGTCTTGTTTCGACGTGAAAATCAATCCCGCTCCACCCGGATGGACTCGGGCGGTTCTTCGTTGTTGTTGAGCCCGTGCTTCAGCGCGTACATCAGCAAGTCGATGCGATTGATCAGATTCAGCTTTTGATAGATGTTGCTGAGGTGGTTGTGCACGGTGTGCTCACTGATCCCCAGGCGCCCGGCAATACTCACGTATTTGGCGGACGGATCGCCCACGATGGCGCGAATCAGTTCCCTCTCGCGCAGCGTCAGACGCGCCTGTTTCGCCCGCTCCAGGTTATATTTCAAAGGTGTATGCACGGTCGCGGCATAGCCGGAAAGCCCACCGACCCAGGCTCTGTCCAGCCCACTGTTGTAATGGTGAACCTTGATGATGGCCTGGATGATCGACTCCGTCGGGTCTTCCGCCAGCACGATACCGCGTGCGCCCGCCTCTATCGCCTGGACAACGGGGACGGCTTCGTACAGGCCCTTGAGCACCAGCACTTTCATTTCAGCGTTGCGAGCGAGTCCCGCGACCACCTCCAGCGGGTTCAGCACGTCCAGAAAGAAACTGAAAAGAATGACATTGGGATGCAACTGATCGGCAAGATCCAGCGCATTGGTATAGGTGGTGGCCTCGCCGCTCACTTCCATCCGCGGCTTCCTGGCATTGATCAAGTCATGAAGCCCCATGAGAACCAGGGGACGACAATCGACCAGCATCACACGTATCGACTTTCTGTGGTTAGGCATGATGTTCCTGCCTCCCATGAAAAACGATCTATGACCTGCACCCGTTGACCTAGCAGGGCCAACGGCCCTGGGGCCACGTCTAGCCGTGGCATCGACAAGGGTTGCGGACGCGTCCCAAAGCCGGAAAGCGTCATCGAGACAACACAAATAGAAATAACTATCAATAGCTTACGCACGATGCTGTGCTCCCTAGAGCCCCTCAACTGAGTCTAGGTCAGCCCAACGCGCCGCCACCCACCCGCAGCAGACTCAAGCCTCATGCGGGGGGCCCGATCGATGCTTTCAAGGAGTGGCCCTAGCCCTCGGAAATCAAGGTCTTAGGCTCGCTACAGGCGGCCTGTAAGCACAGTCTGACACCGAGCAAGATCGTCAATTAACAGACGAATGGTGTGTAATTACATGCGCCAATAATGCGGTCGTCAATTTTTCGACTCATCCCGTTTCTGCGAGTTCCATGAACCTGACCTGACAGCCCGCAGGGGTGAATGGATAAAGGCGCGCGCATTTAGTCGTCGCAGCCATGACCTGCCCGCTGATGAACATGACGTTTTCCGGCGCTAGGGCTGTAGATCATGGCAATCGGTTGGCGATCATCCGCTTTCAATGACCAGGCATGCTTTCGGCTAATACTCGGATTCAACGTCCGTTGCCTGGGCGGGGCTGCCGGGACTCAACCAGCCATTGACACTGTCGACACTTTCGGCTGGCGGTTTTCCCGCCCAGCGATTGAGGGTGAACACATTACTGAGGAATTCGTACTGCGTCTTGAGCAGGTCACGCCGAGCGCGGAACTCGTTGCGTACACTGGCCAGAACATCGACGGCATTGACCATCCCGTAGGTCAACGCTTTCTCTGCTGCCACCCTGGAAAGCTTTGCCGAGGCCAGGGCCAGACGATTTGCGTGGATTTTTTCGCCGTTCGAATTGGCAGTCAGGTAAGCGCTGGTGATCTCCTTGACCACCTGGCGCCGGATCGCTTCCAGCTCCTGCTCGGCGGTCAGCTGATCCTGGTAGAGCCCACGGACCCGCGCCGAGGTCGAGCCGCCGCTGTACAGCGGCACCTGAACGCCGATGCCAGCAACATAGCTGTCGGTACGCGGCGTCTGGGAGTTGTTGTAGCCCTCGTTGGTTTCTTGTGCGCTCAGGTTCAGGCTCACGGTCGGATAGTGCCCGCCCTTGCCACTGCGCAACGCGGCACCCGCGGCTTCGACACCACTCTCGCTGGCCTTGAGCGTCGGGTTTTGCGCTATACCCTCGCGGACCCAGTCCTCCATACTCTGCGCCGAAACCCGTAGCTGCGCGTCATCGCGTATCCGGTTGAGCTTCTCCTTGACTGGCCGGCCGACGATCTCCGCCAGTGCCTCGCGACTGATACTGGCCTGGTTGCGGGCATCCAATTCCTGCGCCGCGAGCAAATCCACCCGAGCCTTGAGGTCGAGCTGGTCCGTCACCAACGCCAGCTGCTTTTCGTACAACGCATTGACTCGGTCCAGACTCTTTTGCGTGGTTCGACGTTCCGCCCTCACCAACTCCAGCTCATCCTCGGCCGCCAACGCGGTGAAGTAACGCCGCGCCAATTCCACAGTGGCCTCGGCCTGGGCATCCAGTGCTTGCGACTCGGACTGCCTGGCCAAGCTTTTGAATTTTTGGTAGTTCTCCCAGGCGGCCTTGTTGTAGAGGTACTGACGCAGCACCAGGCTGTAGCTTTCGCTATCGTAACTCTGCTGTATCAGGTCGTTTTCCTGGTGAATTCGGTTCGACCCGGCATTGAGCGATAATTGCGGCAACAGCGCCCCCATGGCCTCGCGTTGATGCTCCTTGCCCGCCTGCGCTTGCGCAAAAGAGGCCAATACCCGCGGGTCCTCCAGTCGCGCCTCGCGATACAACTGCATGAGGTCGGTAGAGAACGTAGAGGCACTGACCCCGGTCGATGCTGGTGCAGCGGTTTGCCCCAGGGCGGCACCCGCTGCAAGCATGAACACCCCCCCAAAAAGCACTGACGACATGCCCACGGTCATTCCTCGATCATCGATTGAGACATGACATCGCGGGCCGGCTGCATCAAGTACTGCAACAGCGTGCGTTGTCCGGTGATGATCAACACGTCCGCCGGCATCCCCGGCAATAACTTGCGCTCACCCAGGGTGCGCGCGCCCTCCTCGGTTACCCGGACCCGCGCCAGGTAATAGGCAGCCCCGGTCTTTTCATTGGTCAGCCGGTCAGCCGATACGCTGCTGACCTCGCCTTCGATCACCGGCGTCGTCGAACTCTTGAACGCACCGAAACGGATATCGGCACGCTTGCCGATGGCGATGCGATCAATATCCACCGGTGCCACCTGGGCCTCTATGACCAGCTCGGAAACCGATGGAACGATGTCCAGCAACGGCGTTGCCGGCCGCACCACACCACCAATGGTGTGCACTGTCATGCCAATCACCATGCCCGCGTCGGGTGCGCGGATGACGATATGGCTGAGCCGGTCTTCCAGGGCCGAGGTTTTCTCTTGCAGGTCGTATATCCGGGTCTGGACCTCGGCCAGCTGCTTGACAACGTCGGCACTGAAATCTTTGTCGACCTGCAGAATCTGCAGCTGCGTTTCGTTGATCTGCAGACGCGTCCTGTTAATAGTGGAACGGTGATCAGCCACCTCCGACCTGAGCATCCCCAGCTTGCGCTCCTGCTCGAGCAGACGTTGTTTGTCAACGAACCCCTGCTGCAGCAGGTCGGTCAATTCATTGATTTCACTGCTGTAGGATTTCTCCAGACTAACCTTGGCACCGATCATCGACTCCAGTCCCTTGATCTGTTGATTCAACTGGCCAATACGCTCGCGCAACACCGCTATCTGGCCCAGCCGCGAGCCCTGCCGAGCGTTGAACACCTGAGTCTCGCCCTGACGCGCTTCCTCTCCCCGCAGGCTGGCGAGATCGGCGATCTTGCCAAAACCGATCTCCGGTAGCGTGTCGCGCTCGGCGATGAGCCTGGCCTCCATGGCTCTGGCCGCGAGCAGCTGGCTTCGGGCTATCTCGTACTCGAAGCGCAACTGGGCATCATCGAGAATGATCAGCGGGTCATCACGCTGGACGATGTCACCGTCATGGGCCAGCACCTCTTTGACAATGCCCCCCTCAAGGTGCTGGACCGTTTTGCGATAAGCCTGCACGGTGACCACCCCCGGCGCGTAAGCAGCGCCGTCGAGGGGCGCGATCGCCGCCCAGGTGCCGAACAGGCCGAAAGTCACCCCTACAATGCCAAGGCCCAGGCGGCGGATTTTACGATCGGCTATGGGCAGGTCAGCGAAGCTTTCAATTTGACGGCTGGGCATCGTAGGGTTCATTGCCATTGCCCTTGCTAGTCTCGACCGGGGCCATGCTGGCGCCTACTGGTGCTGGCATGGCGTGCTTTGGTACCTGCGGTTGCTGCGCATTGAGTTCGGCCAGCACATGGTCGCGTGGCCCATAGAGCGTGATAACCCCAGCTCTCATCACCATGAGCCGGTCAAGTTGCGAGACGATGTTGGTTCGGTGAGTAATTACAAACAGCGTCGCGCCGGTCTGCTTGAGCTGCTGGATGGCTGCGGCCAGGGCCCGATCACCGACTTCGTCAAGGTTGGAATTGGGCTCGTCGAGAATAATCAGTCGCGGGTTGCCATACAGGGCGCGAGCCAGTCCGATGCGCTGGCGCTGCCCTCCCGAGAGCATGACGCCCTCGCTGCCGATGATGGTGTCGTAGCCATCGGGCAGCAGCAAAATCATCTCGTGAACGCCCGCCGTCCTGGCAGCTTGAATGACTTTCGCCGAATCGACCTCGGCAAAACGGGCAATGTTCTCGCCAACGCTGCCTTCGAACAGTTCAATATCCTGGGGCAAGTAACCGATATGCGGGCCAAGCTCATGCTTGTCCCAGGTGCTGATGTCCGCGCCATCCAGCCGGACCACCCCATGCTGCGGCGCCCACACCCCCATCAGAGCTCTGGCCAGGGTCGACTTGCCCGAGGCACTTGGACCGATGATTCCCACCACGCAACCGGCAGGTACGCTGAAGCTGATGTTCTTGATGATCGGCGTTTTCGAGCCAGGTGCCGCGACTATCAGATTCTCGACCTGCACGTGCCCCTGGGGCGCAGGTAAAGACAGACGCTCGGCTTGCGCTTGTTGTTTGTCGAGGATCTCGTTCAGACGACTGTACTGCGAGCGAGCGGCAATAAAGCCCTTCCAGCTACCGATGATCAGATCGATGGGGGCCAGTGCCCGCCCCAGCAGTACGGCCCCGGCAAACACCATACCTGCGCCCACCTGATGATCCACCGCCAGGTAGGCCCCCAGCCCCAGCACCAGTGATTGCACCAGAAGCCGGAAAGACCGGGAAATCGTACTGACAATCGCTGCTCTATCACTCGCCAGGGACTGCAGCAGCAGCACGTTCCTTTGCCGGCGCCCCCAGCGATCCATCAGGGTTTCAAGCATGCCCATGGACTCGATGACTTCGGCGTTGCGCAGGTTCTTCGTGGTGTAGAGCGTCGCGCCGATATGCTCCTTGTTGGCCTGGGCCAGTACCGGCCCGGTCAGCTTCTCATTGATAAATGCGAGCAATAACAACAACAGAGCACTGCCGGTCGCTACCCAGCCAAACCAGGGGTGAAACGCGAACATCACCGCGATATAGATCGGCAGCCAGGGCGCGTCGAAAAAGGCGAACAACCCGTTACCGGAGAGAAACTGCCTCAAGCCCGTCAAGTCGTTGAGCGACTGCGCCGAGGCATCCATGCCGCCACTTTCCAGAGCCCGTTTGAAACTGGCCTTATAGACCTGGCGACTCAACAACACATCCAGCCGGGTACTGACCCGAACCATGATCCGCGAACGGATCCATTCCAGGGAGGCAAGCGTGATCAGCAGCCCGGTCATGATCAGGGTTAGCATTGCCAGGGTCGTCAGGCTTCCGCTCGACATCACTCGCCCATATACCTGAAGCATATAGAAGGTAGGGACGAGCATTAACGCGTTAATGAAAAAGCTGAAGAAGCCAACAGAAACAAAGCTGTCTCTACAGATTTTCAACGCGTGCTTCAGACTGTTTTCAGGTGTGCTTCGCATTGAAACCCCTGCTCGAAACGCCATCCTTTGTGGAGCTTAGATCATGCCGAACGACTGCGTTGAGCAATTGGCCAGATCGCCTCAGGCAAGTCGCCTGGAACGGGAAGAACCAAGCTTCAAGCAGGCCGCCATGCTGTTGATGGCCGAGCACCGAATGGCGCTAGCAGAATTGGGTCAACTGAAACTATCCCCCTAAAACGCCAAAGCCCCCGTTAAACGGGGGCTTTGGCTAGACATTTTACCGATTGTCTCTGGTCACCCAGCGCGACTTAGAACGGAATGTCGTCATCGAAGCTGTCGAAGTCCGGAGCCGGCTGCGGTGCGGCCTGCTGAGGTGCCGGGCGCTGTTGTGGCGCGGACTGCTGTGGACGCGGAGCCTGCTGGCGTGGCGCCTGGTTGTAGTTGTTGCCGCCTTGCGGGGCGCCGTCCTGGTTCTGTGGACGGCCGCCGAGCAGCTGCATGGTGCCCTGCATGTCGACGATGATTTCGGTGGTGTAACGCTTGATGCCGTCCTTTTCCCACTCACGGGTCTGCAGCTTGCCCTCGATGTAGACCTGCGAGCCTTTGCGCAGGTATTCACCGGCGATCTCGGCAACCTTGCCGAACATCGAAACGCGGTGCCATTCGGTACGCTCGACCTTCTGGCCGGTCTGCTTGTCGGTCCACTGTTCGCTGGTCGCCAGGCTCAGGTTGGTCACGGCGTTACCGTTGGGCAGGTAGCGGACTTCGGGATCCTGGCCGCAGGTACCGACCAGAATGACTTTGTTAACCCCACGGGCCATAACGTTCTCCTAGGCTTCGCACGCGGAGGAAGCCGGGTTTACCAGGCGTTCCAGGGTCGTGCGATCCAAAATTTGTGTATCAAGTTTGATATAGATGGCGGCTTCATCGGCCACCACCACTGCGTCGGTCACACCCGGTACGGCCATCAGCCGCTCGGTCAGCCCCGCTTCCCGTACCGCCTCGGCCGATAACGGCATGCGCAGGCTGGTCACGTACGGCGGTTCACGCATGCTCAGCGCCACGACCCACCACAGGGCACACAACGCTGCGCAGCCTAGGAACACCGTGCTCAGGCCACCGTGCTGGAACAACCAGCCACCGAGAATTCCTCCCAGCGCGGCACCAAGGAACTGGCTGGTGGAATACACCCCCATGGCCGTCCCCTTGCCGCCGGCGGGCGACACCTTGCTTACCAGTGAAGGCAAGGATGCCTCCAGCAGGTTGAAGGCAGTAAAGAATATCACGGTGCCGATCACCAGTTCGCGCAAGTTGTCTGCTGACAGCCAGAAGAACAGCTCGGTGAGCATCAACACACTGACCGCGCCCAGCAGGACACGTTTCATCTTGCGCTTTTTTTCGCCGTAGATGATGAACGGGATCATTGCAAAGAATGAAATCAGCAAGGCGGTCAGGTACACCCACCAGTGCTCTTCCTTCGGTAGCCCGCCACGTTCGACAAAGGCCAGGGGCAAGGCGACGAAGCTGGCCATCAGGATCGCGTGCAGGACGAAGATGCCTACATCCAGGCGCAGCAGGTCCGGGTGACGCAAGGTCGGCCCCAGGGCCTGCTTGGCCACCCCCGACTCACGATGCTGCAACGCACCGTGTGACGCCGGCACCACGAAGGCAATCAGGCCGATACCGACCAGGGCCATGGCCGCAGTGGCCAGGAACAGCCCCGACAGACCGAAGGCGCGGGTCAGCAGCGGGCCGACGACCATGGCCACGGCGAACGACAGGCCGATGCTCATGCCAATCATGGCCATGGCCTTGGTCCGGTGCTGTTCGCGGGTCAAGTCAGAGAGCAAGGCCATGACCGCGGCAGAAATCGCCCCGGCGCCTTGCAGGATACGTCCGGCGATCACCCCCCAGATCGAGTCGGCCTGGGCTGCCAGCACGCTGCCCAGGGCAAAGATCACCAGGCCCAGGTAGATCACCGGGCGCCGACCGATGCGATCGGAGATCACCCCGAACGGAATCTGCAGGAAAGCCTGGGTCAGGCCGTAGGCACCAATAGCCAGGCCGATCAGTGCCGGGGTGGCCCCGGCCAGGTCCATGCCATAGGTCGCCAGTACTGGCAGGACCATGAACATGCCCAGCATACGGAAGGCGAACACCAGGGCCAGGCCGCCTGCGGCGCGGGTCTCGCTGCCACTCATGCGTTCGCTGTGGGGATCGTGCATGGATAAACCTCGTGTGAACCGGCGGCGATTCTACCAGCCCCATCGCTTAACGGCATATACGCGACGCTTTGCCGCGTAATGGCATGGAGCCGTATACTCAACCGTTTATGCCCGCCGAGCGAGGCCGCAGTGGACAAGATCCTGATTCGTGGGGCACGAACCCACAACCTGAAGAACATCGACCTGACCCTGCCCCGGGACAAGTTGATCGTCATCACCGGCCTGTCCGGTTCCGGCAAGTCGTCCCTGGCCTTCGATACCCTGTACGCCGAAGGCCAGCGCCGCTACGTCGAATCCCTGTCGGCCTATGCCCGGCAGTTCCTGTCGATGATGGAAAAACCCGATGTCGACACCATCGAAGGGTTGTCACCGGCAATTTCCATCGAGCAGAAGTCGACCTCGCACAACCCGCGTTCGACCGTCGGCACCATCACCGAGATCTACGACTACCTGCGCCTGCTCTACGCCCGCGTCGGCACCCCGCGCTGCCCGGACCACGACATCCCGCTGGAAGCGCAGACCGTCAGCCAGATGGTCGACCTGGTGCTGGCCCAACCCGAAGGCAGCAAACTGATGCTGCTGGCGCCGGTGATTCGCGAACGCAAGGGTGAACACCTGGCGGTCTTCGAAGAACTGCGTGCCCAGGGCTTTGTCCGTGCACGGGTCAACGGCAAGCTGTTCGAACTCGATGAGCTGCCGAAGCTGGACAAGCAGAAAAAGCACACCATCGAAGTGGTGGTCGACCGTTTCAAGGTTCGCGAGGACCTGCAGCAGCGCCTGGCCGAATCCTTCGAAACCGCGCTGAAGCTGGCCGACGGCATTGCCTTGGTCGCATCAATGGATGACGAGCCGTTCGAAGAGATGATCTTCTCCGCCCGCTTCGCCTGCCCGATCTGCGGCCATGCGATCAGCGAGTTGGAGCCCAAGCTGTTCTCCTTCAACAACCCGGCCGGTGCCTGCCCGACCTGCGACGGCCTGGGGGTCAAGCAGTTCTTTGACACCAAGCGCCTGGTCAATGGCGAGCTGACCCTGGCCGAAGGCGCGATTCGCGGCTGGGACCGGCGCAACGTCTATTACTTCCAGATGCTCGGCTCGCTGGCCGCGCATTATGACTTCAGCCTCGAAATCCCCTTCGGCGAACTGCCGGCGGAGCAGCAGAAGGTCATCCTCCACGGCAGCGGTAAACAGAACGTCGACTTCAAGTACCTCAATGACCGAGGCGACATCGTCAAGCGCTCGCACCCGTTCGAAGGCATCGTACCGAACCTGGAGCGCCGCTACCGCGAGACCGAATCGGCAACCGTGCGTGAGGAGCTGGCCAAGTTCCTCAGCACTCAACCCTGTCCGGATTGCCGCGGCACCCGTCTGCGTCGTGAAGCACGGCACGTGTGGGTCGGCGAGAAGACGCTGCCGGCCGTCACCTGCCTGCCGATCGGCGATGCCAGCGGCTATTTCGGCGGCCTGAAGCTGACCGGCCGACGTGGCGAAATTGCCGACAAGATTCTCAAGGAAATCTGCGAGCGCCTGCAGTTCCTGGTCAACGTCGGCCTCGACTACCTGACCCTCGACCGCAGCGCCGACACCCTCTCGGGCGGTGAAGCCCAGCGTATCCGCCTGGCCAGCCAGATCGGCGCCGGGTTGGTGGGGGTGATGTACATCCTCGACGAGCCATCCATCGGCCTGCACCAGCGCGACAACGACCGCCTGCTCGGCACCCTCAATCACCTGCGCGACATCGGCAACACGGTGATCGTGGTCGAGCACGACGAGGACGCCATTCGACTGGCCGACTACGTGGTGGACATCGGCCCGGGTGCTGGCGTGCATGGCGGCCAGATCGTCGCCGAAGGTACCCCCGCCGAGGTGATGGCCCATCCTGATTCGCTGACCGGCAAATACCTGTCGGGGCGGGTCAAGATTGCCGTACCGGCCAAGCGTACTGCGCGTAACAAGAAGCTCTCGCTCAAGCTCAAAGGCGCGCGCGGCAACAACCTGCAGAACGTCGACCTGGAAATTCCGATCGGCCTGCTGACTTGCGTGACTGGCGTGTCCGGTTCGGGCAAGTCGACGTTGATCAACAACACCCTGTTCCCGCTCAGCGCCACCGCGCTCAACGGTGCCAGCACCCTGGAAGCGGCGCCGCACGACAGCTGCGACGGCCTGCAGCACCTGGACAAGGTGGTCGACATCGACCAGAGCCCGATCGGCCGTACCCCGCGCTCGAACCCGGCGACCTACACCGGTTTGTTCACGCCGATCCGCGAACTGTTCTCAGGCGTACCGGAATCGCGCTCGCGTGGTTACGGCCCGGGGCGTTTCTCGTTCAACGTCAAGGGCGGGCGCTGCGAGGCATGCCAGGGTGATGGCCTGATCAAGGTCGAAATGCACTTCCTGCCAGACATCTACGTGCCTTGCGATGTGTGCAAAAGCAAGCGCTACAACCGCGAAACCCTGGAAATCAAGTACAAGGGCAAGAACATCCACGAGGTCCTGGAAATGACCATCGAGGAAGCGCGCGAGTTCTTCGACGCGGTACCGGCGCTGGCGCGCAAGCTGCAGACGCTGATGGATGTCGGCCTGTCGTATATCAAGCTCGGGCAGTCGGCGACCACCCTGTCCGGTGGCGAGGCGCAGCGGGTCAAGCTGTCACGCGAGCTGTCCAAGCGCGATACCGGCAAGACCCTGTACATCCTCGACGAGCCGACCACCGGCCTGCACTTCGCCGACATCCAGCAGTTGCTCGATGTACTGCACCGTCTGCGCGATCATGGCAACACTGTGGTGGTGATCGAGCACAACCTGGACGTGATCAAGACCGCCGACTGGATCGTCGACCTTGGCCCCGAGGGTGGCTCCAAGGGCGGGCAGATCATCGGCTTTGGTACGCCGGAAGACGTGGCCGAGATGAAGCAGTCATACACCGGCTACTACCTCAAGCCGCTGCTGGAACGTGACCGCGCCTGATGTAGGCGCGCTAGCAAAAGAAAAAGCCCCGCACTGGCGGGGCTTTTTTTGTTCGGGAAAATTACATCTGCGATTGCAGGTAGTTTTCCAGGCCGATCGACTTGATCAGGCCCTGCTGCTTTTCCAGCCAGTAGGTGTGATCTTCTTCGGTATCGGCCAGTTGCACGCGCAGGATGTCGCGGCTGATGTAGTCCTTGTGCAGTTCGCACAGTTCGATGCCTTTGCACAGCGCAGCGCGCACCTTGTATTCCAGGCGCAGGTCGGCGGCGATCATGTCCGGCACAGTGCTGCCGACGTCCAGGTCGTCAGGACGCATGCGCGGGGTGCCTTCCAGCATGAGGATACGACGGATCAGGGCGTCGGCGTGTTGCGCTTCTTCTTCCATTTCGTGGTTGATGCGCTCGTAGAGCTTGCTCAGGCCCCAATCTTCGTACATCCGCGAGTGGATGAAATATTGGTCACGTGCCGCCAGTTCGCCCGTCAGCAACGTGTTGAGATAATCGATTACGTCCGGGTGACCTTGCATCGCCCTGCCTCTCCCTGTGTGAAAGGTATAGTTTGAACCAGGATGACCGGAAGGTCACTGAGAATCGGGCATAAAAGTGCAAAAAAGTGGGTAAACGGTAGTGATATTCATTGAAAAACCGCCCAATTGAGGGCGGTTCTTCTTATCACTTCGACTTAGGCGAGATTCAGGCCCAACGCCTTGGCAATCCCTTCGCCATAGGCCGGATCGGCCTTGAAGAAGTGTTGCAACTGACGCTGAACCACGTCTTCAGACACCCCGGCCATGGCGCCGGCGATGTTGCTGATCAGCAGGGCCTTCTGCTCGGGATTCATCAGGCGGAACAACGCGCCGGCGTGACTGTAGTAGTCGGTGTCTTCGCGGTGATCGTAACGATCGGCGACACCGTTCAGGGCCAGTGGCGGCTCAGCGTACTGAGGCGCCTGCTTCGGCGCATTGGCGTAGCTGTTCGGCTCGTAGTTCGGTGCCGCACCGCCGTTGCTGCCAAACGCCATCGAACCATCACGCTGGTAGCTGTTCACCGGGCTGCGCGGGGCGTTGACCGGCAGTTGCTGGTGGTTGGTACCGACACGGTAGCGATGCGCATCTGCGTAGGCGAATACGCGCCCCTGGAGCATGCGGTCTGGCGACAGGCCAACACCCGGCACCATGTTGCTCGGGCCGAACGCGGCCTGCTCGACTTCGGCAAAGTAGTTCAGTGGGTTGCGGTTGAGTTCCAGCTCGCCAATCTCGATCAGCGGGTAGTCCTTCTGCGACCAGGTCTTGGTCACGTCAAACGGGTTCTCGTCGCGGCTGGCCGCTTCTTCTTCGCTCATCACCTGGATGCACACGGCCCATTTCGGGAAATCGCCGCGCTCAATGGCTTCGAACAGGTCGCGCTGGGCGTAGTCCGGGTCGGTGCCGGCCAGGCGCGCGGCCTCGGCAGGTGCCAGGTTCTTGATGCCCTGCTTGGTCTTGAAGTGCCATTTGACCCAGGTACGCTGGCCCTGGGCATTGATCAGGCTATAGGTGTGACTGCCGAAACCGTGCATGTGCCGGTAGCCGTCCGGAATCCCGCGGTCGGAGAACAGGATGGTGACCTGGTGCAATGCTTCGGGCGAATGCGACCAGAAGTCCCACATCATCTGCGCGCTCTTCAGGTTGCTTTGCGGCAGGCGCTTCTGGGTGTGGATAAAGTCGGGAAACTTCAGCGGATCACGGATGAAAAACACCGGAGTGTTGTTGCCAACGATGTCCCAGTTGCCTTCCTCGGTGTAGAACTTCAGGGCGAAACCACGTGGGTCACGCTCGGTATCGGCCGAACCACGCTCGCCACCGACCGTGGAGAAACGCAAGAAGGTCTCGGTCTGCTTGCCGACGTTGCTGAACAGCTTGGCGCAGCTGTACTGGGTGATATCGCGGGTGACGGTGAAGGTGCCATAGGCACCCGAGCCTTTGGCGTGTACGCGCCGCTCAGGGATGTTCTCGCGGTTGAAGTGCGCGAGCTTTTCGATCAGGTGGAAGTCGTCCAGCAACAACGGGCCACGCGGGCCTGCCGAACGCGAATTCTGGTTGTCGGCCACCGGCGCGCCGCTGGCGGTGGTCAGTATTTTGTTCTGGCTCATGCTCTCTCTCCCTATCGGTCTTGAACGGCCGGCTAATCGGCGTGGGATGAGTATTGACCACAACTATGACAGCAACAAATTCATTAACTGACTCACATCAATAGATTATTACAATACATATGGACACAAAAAACCGGGCACTCGGCCCGGTTTCTTGTTACAGACTGTTCGCCTTACTCAGCAGCTTCTACCGAGCCACCGACAGGACGATCAACCAGCTCGACGTACGCCATAGGTGCGTTATCGCCAGCGCGGAAGCCGCACTTGAGGATACGCAGGTAGCCGCCCTGACGGGTGGCATAGCGCTTGCCCAGATCGTTGAACAGCTTACCGACGATTTCTTTCGAACGGGTACGGTCGAAAGCCAGACGACGGTTAGCAACGCTGTCTTCCTTGGCCAGGGTGATCAGCGGCTCGGCAACGCGGCGCAGTTCCTTGGCTTTTGGCAGAGTAGTTTTGATCAGCTCGTGCTCGAACAGCGACACCGCCATGTTTTGGAACATGGCCTTACGGTGAGAGCTGGTACGGCTCAGGTGACGTCCACTTTTACGATGACGCATGGGTTCATTCCTTACCAAACACTACGTTCGGTGATTACGACGATCAGGCAGTCGCCTTGTCGTCCTTCTTAAGACTTGCAGGCGGCCAGTTGTCGAGGCGCATGCCGAGGGACAGACCACGGGAGGCCAGAACGTCCTTGATTTCAGTCAAGGATTTCTTGCCCAGGTTCGGAGTCTTCAACAGTTCTACTTCGGTACGCTGAATCAGGTCGCCGATGTAGTAAATGTTCTCCGCCTTAAGGCAGTTGGCCGAACGTACGGTCAATTCCAGATCGTCAACCGGACGAAGCAGGATCGGATCGATCTCGTCTTCCTGTTCGACTACCACTGGTTCACTGTCACCTTTGAGGTCGACGAACGCAGCCAGCTGCTGTTGCAGGATGGTTGCAGCACGACGGATGGCCTCTTCAGGATCCAGGGTACCGTTGGTTTCCAGATCAATTACCAGCTTGTCCAGGTTGGTGCGCTGCTCGACACGGGCGTTTTCCACCACGTAGGCGATACGGCGAACCGGGCTGAACGAAGAGTCGAGCTGCAAGCGACCAATGCTGCGGCTTTCGTCTTCATCGCTCTGACGCGAATCGGCCGGCTCATAACCACGACCACGAGCTACGGTGAGCTTCATGTTCAAGGCGCCGTTGGACGCCAGGTTAGCGATTACGTGATCGGGGTTAACGATCTCGACATCATGATCCAGCTGAATATCGGCAGCGGTAACCACCCCCGAACCCTTCTTCGACAAGGTCAGCGTAACTTCGTCACGACCGTGCAGTTTGATAGCCAGGCCTTTCAGGTTCAACAGGATTTCAATGACGTCTTCCTGTACACCTTCGATTGCCGAGTACTCATGGAGTACACCGTCAATCTCGGCCTCGACTACTGCACAGCCAGGCATGGAGGACAACAGGATGCGGCGCAGCGCGTTGCCCAGGGTATGGCCAAAGCCACGCTCGAGAGGCTCGAGCGTGATTTTAGCGCGGGTTGGACTGACGACCTGCACATCGATGTGGCGGGGCGTCAGGAACTCATTTACCGAAATCTGCATGGATGCACCTATTTTCTAGCCCTTACTTGGAGTAGAGCTCGACAATCAGGCTTTCGTTGATGTCGGCGGACAGGTCGCTGCGAGCAGGAACGTTCTTGAAAACGCCCGACTTCTTAGCAGCATCCACATCTACCCACTCAACGCGGCCACGCTGGGCGCACAGTTCAAGGGCTTGAACAATGCGCAGCTGGTTCAGCGACTTCTCGCGAACCGCGACCACGTCACCCGGACGAACTTGGTAGGACGGAACGTTTACAGTCTTGCCGTTTACGCTGATCGCTTTGTGCGAAACCAGCTGACGGGATTCGGCACGAGTAGCGCCAAAGCCCATACGATAAACGACGTTATCCAGACGGCACTCGAGCAGTTGCAGCAGGTTCTCACCAGTAGCGCCCTTCTTGGAGGCCGCTTGCTTGTAGTAACCGCTGAATTGACGCTCGAGAACGCCGTAGATACGACGAACTTTTTGTTTCTCACGCAGCTGGGTGCCGTAGTCGGACTGACGACCGCGGCGCTGACCGTGGATACCTGGGGCTGCTTCGATGTTGCACTTCGATTCCAGAGCGCGAACGCCGCTCTTCAGGAACAGATCAGTGCCTTCACGACGAGACAGTTTGCATTTTGGACCAATGTAACGTGCCATTTATCTGTCTCCTGATTACACGCGGCGCTTCTTCGGCGGACGGCACCCGTTATGCGGGATTGGCGTCACGTCGGTGATGCTGGCGATCTTATAGCCACAGCCGTTCAGAGCACGAACAGCGGACTCACGACCTGGACCTGGACCCTTGACGTTGACGTCGAGGTTCTTCAGACCATATTCCAGCGCAGCTTGACCAGCACGTTCAGCAGCTACCTGAGCAGCGAACGGGGTGGACTTGCGGGAACCGCGGAAACCCGAACCGCCGGAGGTAGCCCAAGACAGAGCGTTACCTTGACGATCGGTGATGGTCACGATGGTGTTGTTAAAAGACGCATGGATGTGGGCGATGCCATCAACCACTGTCTTTTTGACTTTTTTACGAGGACGAGCAGCAGGTTTTGCCATTTCTAAATTCCTGTCGATTCGCTGGTGCGATTACTTGCGGATCGGCTTACGCGGGCCCTTACGGGTACGCGCGTTGGTCTTGGTACGCTGACCGCGTACTGGCAGACCCCGACGATGACGCAGGCCGCGGTAGCAACCCAGGTCCATCAACCGCTTGATTTTCATGTTGATGTCACGGCGCAGATCACCTTCGGTGATGTACTTCGCGACTTCAGTACGCAGCGATTCAACCTGCTCGTCGCTCAGATCCTTGATCTTAGCGGCTGGGTTGACCCCAGTCTCTGCACAGATTTTCTGTGCAGTAGTGCGACCAACACCATAGATGTAGGTCAGCGAGATAACAGTGTGCTTGTTATCTGGAATGTTGACGCCTGCAATACGGGCCATTCAGTGGGACTCCAATTGACAGCTACCTACGCCCCGGAAGCCAAGAAATAGGGCGCGAGATAATATCGCTGTAGAAACAAATAATCAACCCAGCAGCGCACTAGCTGCTGGGTTTGAAGCTCAGATCACACTCAGCCTTGGCGCTGCTTGTGACGTGGTTCCGCACTGCAAATTACTCGAACGACACCTTCGCGGCGAATAATTTTGCAGTTACGGCACAGCTTTTTCACCGATGCACGAACTTTCATCACCAACTCCTCGAACCTTAAGGGTCAATCAGCGCAGCAGACCGCTGCCACCGTAGCCTTTCAGGTTGGCTTTCTTCATCAGGGATTCGTACTGGTGCGAAACGAGGTGCGATTGTACTTGGGACATGAAGTCCATCACAACCACTACCACAATCAGCAACGAGGTCCCGCCAAGGTAGAACGGAACGTTTGCCGCGACCACCAGGAACTGGGGAAGCAGACACACGGCCGTCATATAAAGAGCACCGAACATGGTCAAGCGGGTCAGAACGCCATCAATGTAGCGCGCCGACTGCTCGCCCGGACGGATACCCGGAATAAAGGCACCGGACTTCTTCAGGTTTTCCGCTACGTCTTTCGGATTGAACATCAACGCCGTATAGAAGAAGCAGAAGAAAATAATCCCTGCACTAAACAGCAGAATATTCAACGGCTGACCAGGAGCGATCGACTGCGAGATGTCCTGCAACCAGCCCATACCTTCGGACTGACCGAACCAGGCACCCAGCGAAGCCGGGAACAGCAAGATGCTGCTCGCGAAAATGGCAGGGATTACCCCCGCCATGTTCACTTTCAACGGCAAGTGGCTGGTCTGCGCAGCGAAGACCTTGCGGCCCTGCTGACGCTTGGCGTAGTGAACGGCGATACGACGCTGACCACGCTCAATGAACACCACGAAACCGATAATCGCTACTGCCAGCAAACCGATTGCGACCAGGGCGAAAATGTTGATATCGCCTGTGCGTGCAGACTCGAAAGACTGCCCGATTGCTCTCGGAAGACCGGCGACGATACCTGCGAAAATCAACATCGAGATACCGTTGCCTACACCGCGCTCGGTGATCTGCTCGCCCAGCCACATCATGAACATCGCGCCGGCCACGAACGTGGACACCGCAACGAAATGGAAGCCAAAGTCAGCAGAAAACGCCACGCCCTGACCGGCCAGGCCAATGGACATGCCAATGGCCTGGACCAGCGCCAGGATAACGGTGCCGTAGCGGGTGTACTGGCTGATCTTGCGACGGCCAGCTTCACCTTCCTTCTTCAACTGCTCCAGCTGCGGGCTGACGGCGGTCATCAGTTGCATGATGATCGATGCCGAAATGTACGGCATGATCCCCAGTGCAAAGATGCTCATCCGTTCCAGCGCGCCGCCGGAAAACATGTTGAACAAGCTAAGAATGGTCCCCTCATTCTGTCGAAACAGTTCCGCCAGCCGGTCCGGGTTGATACCTGGAACTGGGATGTGTGCGCCTATCCGGTAGACGATGATCGCCAGGAACAGAAAACGCAGACGAGCCCAGAGTTCAGACATCCCGCCTTTGCCGAGCGAAGAGAGAGCACCTTGCTTAGCCATTTATTCCTCGAACTTGCCGCCAGCTGCTTCGATAGCCGCACGCGCACCTTTGGTGGCTGCGATACCCTTGATGGTGACCGCGCGAGTAACTTCGCCGGACAGCATGATTTTCACACGCTGTACGTTTTGGTTAATCACGTTGGCATCCTTCAGGGATTGCACGGTGACAACGTCGCCTTCCACTTTGGCCAGCTCGGACAGACGCACTTCTGCGCGGTCCATGGCTTTCAGGGAAACGAAGCCGAACTTCGGCAGACGACGGTGCAGCGGCTGTTGACCGCCTTCAAAGCCTGGAGCAATGGTGCCACCGGAACGGGAGGTTTGACCTTTGTGGCCACGGCCACCAGTCTTACCCAAACCGCTACCGATACCACGGCCCGGACGATGCTTCTCGCGACGGGAACCCGGCGCTGGACTCAGATCATTGAGTTTCATCGATTAACCCTCGACGCGCAGCATGTAGTAAGCCTTGTTGATCATCCCGCGATTCTCGGGAGTATCCAGGACTTCTACAGTGTGACCGATGCGGCGCAGACCCAGACCCTTAACACACAGTTTGTGGTTAGGGAGACGGCCGGCGGTGCTTTTGATCAGCGTTACTTTAACGGTAGCCATGATCAGCGGATCTCCTCAACGCTCTTGCCGCGCTTGGCAGCAATGGACTCAGGAGATTGCATAGCTTTCAGACCCTTGAAAGTGGCATGAACCACGTTCACTGGGTTGGTCGAGCCGTAGCACTTGGCCAGGACGTTCTGAACGCCAGCAACTTCCAGGACGGCACGCATTGCGCCACCGGCGATGATACCGGTACCTTCCGAGGCAGGCTGCATGTACACCTTCGACGCGCCATGGGCGGACTTGGTGGCGTACTGCAGAGTAGTGCCGTTCAGGTCTACCTGAATCATGTTGCGACGAGCAGCTTCCATGGCTTTCTGGATCGCAGCAGGTACTTCGCGCGACTTGCCACGGCCGAAGCCAACACGACCTTTACCATCACCTACCACGGTCAACGCGGTGAAAGTGAAGATACGGCCGCCTTTGACGGTTTTAGCAACGCGGTTAACTTGAACCAGCTTCTCGATGTAGCCTTCGTCGCGCTTTTGATCGTTATTTGCCATAACTTAGAACTCCAGCCCGCCTTCACGAGCAGCATCAGCCAGCGCTTTGACGCGGCCATGGTACTTGAAGCCGGAACGGTCAAAGGCAACTTGAGATACACCGGCGGCTTTCGCGCGCTCAGCTACCAGCTTGCCAACCTTAGTGGCCGCGTCGATGTTGCCGGTGGCACCATCACGCAGTTCTTTGTCCAAGGTCGAGGCACTGGCCAGAACCTTGCTGCCGTCGGCCGAAATGACCTGGGCGTAGATGTGCTGCGAGGAGCGGAACACGCAGAGACGCACGACTTCGAGTTCGTGCATTTTCAGGCGTGCTTTGCGAGCGCGACGCAGTCGAGTAACTTTTTTGTCGGTCATTTGCTAGGCCCTACTTCTTCTTGGCTTCTTTACGACGGACGACTTCGTCCGCGTAACGCACACCCTTGCCTTTGTACGGCTCTGGTGGACGGAAGTCGCGGATTTCAGCGGCCACCTGACCTACCAGCTGCTTGTCGATACCCTTGATCAGGATATCGGTCTGGCTTGGGGTCTCTGCGGTGATACCGGCCGGCAGTTCGTAATCCACTGGATGCGAGAAGCCGAGTGCCAGGTTCAGCACGGTGCCTTTGGCTTGTGCTTTGTAACCAACACCGACCAGCTGGAGCTTGCGCTCGAAGCCTTGGCTTACGCCCTGGACCATGTTGTTCACCAGGGCGCGGGTAGTACCGGCCATAGCGCGAGTTTGTTGATCGCCATTGCGAGCAGCGAAACGCAGCTCACCAGCTTCTTCAACAATTTCAACCGACGAGTGAACGTTCAGTTCGAGAGTGCCCTTGGCACCCTTCACCGAAAGCTGTTGGCCGACGAATTTGACTTCGACACCGGCTGGCAGCTTAACGGGGTTCTTAGCGACGCGAGACATGCTTATCCCCCCTTAGAACACTGTGCAGAGAACTTCGCCGCCGACACCGGCAGCGCGCGCAGCACGATCAGTCATCACACCTTTGTTGGTGGAGACGATAGACACGCCCAGACCGCCACGTACTTTCGGCAGTTCTTCGACGGACTTGTACTGACGCAGGCCTGGACGACTTACGCGCTTGACTTCCTCGATGACCGGACGGCCTTCGAAGTATTTCAGCTCGATGGAAAGCGATGGTTTTACTTCGCTGCTGACTTGATAGCCAGCGATGTAACCTTCATCTTTCAGAACTTTGGCTACCGCAACCTTCAGAGTCGACGAAGGCATGCTTACGACGGACTTTTCAGCCATCTGGGCATTACGGATGCGAGTTAGCATGTCCGCTAACGGGTCCTGCATACTCATGGGCTAGACGCTCCTGATACAAGAAAAATTAGCCTCTCGGCTACTACAGACCCCTGAAATCGCCGGGCATAAAAACCCGGGCTCAGGAGAGCCGGTCATTCTAGACAGTTCCCAGAAACGAAACAAGCCCCAGAAGGGGCTTGTTTCGTTGCAAGGTCACCGGTGGTCGGAAGATTGCTCCCCCGCCACCTGGACGCTGCCGGTACGTCTTACCAGCTGGCTTTAACCAGACCTGGAACGTCACCGCGCATTGCTGCTTCACGCAGCTTGTTACGGCCGAGGCCGAACTTGCGGTAAACGCCGTGTGGACGACCGGTGATGCGGCAACGGTTACGCAGGCGCGAGGCGCTGGCGTCACGTGGTTGCTTCTGCAGAGCTACGACAGCGGCAAAACGCTCTTCTGGAGTTGCTTCCAGGTTAACGATGGTCGCTTTCAGCTCGGCACGCTTCTTGGCGTACTTGGCAACAGTGAGCTGACGCTTCAGCTCACGGTTTTTCATGCTCTTCTTGGCCATTTTCCTACTCCAATCAGTTGCGGAACGGGAATTTGAAAGCACGCATCAGAGCGCGGCCTTCGTCATCGTTCTTGGCAGTGGTGGTCAGGGTAATGTCCAGACCGCGCAGAGCATCGATCTTGTCGTAGTCGATTTCCGGGAAGATGATCTGCTCTTTCACGCCCATGCTGTAGTTACCACGACCATCGAAGGACTTGGCATTCAGGCCGCGGAAGTCGCGAACCCGAGGCAGGGAGATCGCCAGCAGGCGGTCCAGGAACTCGTACATACGATCACGGCGCAGAGTAACTTTAACGCCGATCGGCCAGCCCTCACGGACTTTGAAGCCCGCGATGGATTTCCGAGCGAAAGTCACAACGGCTTTCTGACCGGTGATCTTCTCCAGGTCAGCAACAGCGTGCTCGATGACTTTTTTGTCGCCGACAGCTTCGCCCAGACCCATGTTCAGGGTGATCTTGGTAACGCGCGGAACTTCCATCACGTTCGCCAGCTTAAGTTCTTCCTTAAGCTTGGGAGCAATCTCGTTCCGGTAAATCTCTTTCAGTCGTGCCATGGTCTTCTACCTAGCAGTGTTCAAGCATCAACCGCTTTTTGGGTCGACTTGAAGACACGAATTTTTTTGCCGTCTTCTACTTTGAAACCAACGCGGTCAGCCTTGTTGGTTTCGCCGTTGAAAATGGCGACGTTGGAAGCGTGCAGTGGCGCTTCTTTCTCGACGATACCGCCCTGTACGCCCGACATCGGGTTAGGCTTGGTATGACGCTTCACCAGGTTGATCCCACCAACGACCAGACGGTCGTCAGCGAGAACCTTGAGCACCTTACCGCGCTTACCTTTGTCTTTGCCGGCGATCACGATGATCTCGTCGTCACGACGAATCTTTTGCATGTCGGATCTCCTTACAGCACTTCTGGGGCGAGCGAGACGATCTTCATGAACTTCTCAGTACGAAGTTCACGGGTCACTGGCCCAAAGATACGGGTGCCGATCGGCTCTTGCTTGTTGTTCAGCAGAACAGCAGCATTGCCATCAAAGCGGATGATGGAGCCGTCAGCACGACGGACACCGTGGCGAGTGCGGACTACAACAGCAGTCATCACTTGGCCTTTCTTCACTTTACCGCGAGGAATTGCTTCCTTGACGGTTACCTTGATGATGTCACCGATGCCGGCGTAACGGCGGTGCGAACCGCCGAGAACCTTGATGCACATGACGCGACGAGCGCCGCTGTTATCGGCCACATCGAGCATGGATTGAGTCTGAATCATAAAATTTCTCCGACCCTTAGCCCTTAGACTTCAACAGCGCGTTCGAGAACTTCAACCAGTGCCCAGGACTTGGTCTTGGCCAGCGGACGGGTCTCGCGAATGGAGACCTTGTCGCCGATATGGCACTGGTTGGTTTCGTCGTGCGCGTGCAGCTTAGTCGAACGCTTAACGTATTTACCGTAGATCGGGTGCTTTACGCGACGCTCGATCAGTACGGTGATGGTTTTGTCCATCTTGTCGCTGACGACACGGCCAGTCAGCGTACGGACGGTTTTTTCAGCTTCAGCCATGATCACTTACCTGCCTGCTGGTTGAGCACAGTTTTCACGCGAGCGATGTCACGCTTAACTTGCGAGAGCAGGTGCGACTGCCCCAACTGGCCAGTTGCTTTCTGCATACGCAGATTGAACTGGTCGCGCAGCAAGCCGAGCAGTTGCTCGTTCAGCTGCTGTGCTGATTTTTCACGAAGTTCATTCGCTTTCATCACATCACCGTCCGCTTAACAAAGGAGGTGGCGAGAGGCAGCTTTGCAGCCGCCAGGGCGAAAGCCTCACGCGCCAGCTCTTCAGAAACACCCTCGATCTCGTACAGGACTTTGCCTGGCTGGATCTGGGCAACCCAGTATTCCACGGAACCTTTACCTTTACCCATCCGCACTTCGAGAGGCTTCTTGGAGATCGGCTTGTCCGGGAACACACGGATCCAGATTTTACCGCCACGTTTTACGTGACGGGTCAGAGCACGACGTGCCGACTCAATCTGGCGGGCGGTGAGACGACCGCGAGCAACAGCTTTCAGAGCAAATTCGCCGAAGCTGACTTTGCTACCGCGCAGTGCCAGACCACGGTTGTGGCCAGTCATCTGCTTGCGGAATTTTGTACGCTTTGGTTGCAACATTTGGCGTACCCCTTACTTAGCAGCTTTTTTACGAGGCGCTGGTGCTTGTGGTTTCAGTTCTTCTTGGCGACCACCAATTACTTCGCCTTTGAAAATCCAAACCTTCACACCGATCACACCGTAAGTGGTGTGAGCTTCGTAGGTGGCATAGTCGATATCGGCACGCAGGGTGTGCAGTGGCACACGACCTTCGCGATACCATTCAGTACGTGCGATTTCAGCACCGCCGAGACGACCGCTCACTTGGATCTTGATGCCTTTGGCACCAATGCGCATGGCGTTCTGTACGGCGCGCTTCATGGCGCGACGGAACATCACACGACGCTCCAGCTGCTGAGCTACGCTCTGAGCTACCAGCATACCGTCGAGTTCCGGCTTGCGGATCTCTTCGATGTTGATGTGCACAGGCACACCCATTTGCTTGGTCAGGTCCTGACGCAGTTTCTCAACATCTTCACCTTTCTTCCCGATAACGATACCTGGACGAGCGGTGTGGATGGTGATGCGTGCAGTTTGGGCCGGACGATGGATATCGATACGGCTAACGGACGCGCTTTTTAGTTTGTCTTGGAGGTACTCACGCACATTCAGATCTGCGAGCAAATAGTCCGCATAAGTCCGACCGTCTGCGTACCAGACGGAGGTGTGCTCCTTGACGATTCCCAGGCGAATGCCAGTGGGATGTACTTTCTGACCCATCTGATCGACTCCGTTACTTGTCCGCAACCTTGACAGTGATATGGCAAGACCGCTTGACGATGCGATCAGCGCGGCCTTTGGCACGCGGCATGATGCGCTTCAGCGAACGCCCTTCGTTGACGAAAACGGTGGAGACCTTCAGGTCATCAACGTCTGCGCCTTCGTTATGCTCGGCGTTGGCTACGGCCGACTCGAGGACTTTCTTCATGATTTCAGCAGCTTTCTTGCTGCTGAAAGCCAACAGGTTGAGCGCTTCGCCCACCTTCTTCCCGCGGATCTGGTCGGCGACCAAGCGGGCTTTCTGGGCGGAGATTCGAGCGCCCGACAACTTAGCGGCTACTTCCATTTCCTTACCCCTTAACGCTTGGCTTTCTTGTCAGCCACGTGCCCACGATAAGTGCGGGTACCGGCAAACTCGCCCAGTTTATGGCCGACCATGTCTTCGTTCACGAGAACGGGGACGTGTTGGCGACCGTTGTGTACCGCGATGGTCAGACCGACCATTTGTGGCAGGATCATGGAACGGCGCGACCAGGTCTTAACTGGTTTGCGATCGTTCTTTTCCGCCGCCACTTCGATCTTCTTCAGTAGGTGAAGATCGATAAAAGGACCTTTTTTCAGAGAACGTGGCACTGTCGTATCCCTCTATTTACTTGCGACGACGGACGATCATGTTGTCGGTACGCTTATTACCACGAGTCTTCGCGCCCTTAGTCGGGAAGCCCCATGGCGATACCGGATGACGACCACCGGAGGTACGACCTTCACCACCACCATGTGGGTGGTCAACCGGGTTCATGGCAACACCACGAACGGTTGGGCGAACGCCACGCCAGCGTTTGGCACCAGCTTTACCCAGCGAACGCAGGCTGTGCTCGGAGTTCGAGACTTCACCCAGGGTCGCACGGCATTCAGCCAGGACTTTACGCATTTCACCAGAGCGCAGACGCAGGGTCACATAGACACCTTCGCGAGCGATCAGCTGAGCCGAAGCACCAGCGGAACGAGCGATCTGTGCACCTTTGCCCGGCTTCAGTTCGATGCCGTGAATGGTGCTACCCACTGGGATGTTGCGCAGTTGCAGGGAGTTGCCTGGCTTGATTGGAGCCAGAGCGCCTGCGATCAGCTGGTCGCCAGCAACAACGCCTTTAGGGGCGATGATGTAGCGGCGCTCGCCGTCTGCGTAGCACAGCAGTGCGATGTGAGCAGTACGGTTTGGATCGTATTCGATACGCTCGACAGTGGCGACGATGCCATCTTTGTCGTTGCGACGGAAATCGACCATACGGTAATGCTGCTTATGACCACCACCTACGTGACGAGTAGTGATGCGGCCATTGTTGTTACGACCACCAGACTTCGATTTCTTCTCGAGCAGCGGTGCGTGAGGAGCGCCTTTATGCAGCTCCTTGTTGACCACCTTGACCACGAAACGGCGGCCAGGGGAAGTCGGTTTGCATTTAACGATTGCCATGATGCACCCCTTCCTTACTCAGCACTGCTGCTGAAATCGAGATCTTGGCCTGGCTGAAGCGAAACGATCGCTTTCTTCCAGTCATTGCGCTTGCCCAGACCACGTGCGGTACGCTTGGTTTTACCCAGAACGTTTACAGTCGACACGTTTTCGACTTTTACGCCGAACAGGCCTTCGACAGCTTTCTTGATTTCCAGCTTGGTTGCGTCAGTAGCAACCTTGAATACGAACTGGCCTTTTTTCTCAGCCAGAACGGTAGCCTTCTCGGAAACATGCGGGCCAAGGAGGACTTTAAATACGCGTTCCTGGTTCATCCCAGCAGCTCCTCGAATTTCTTCACGGCCGACACAGTGATCAACACTTTGTCGTATGCGATCAGACTGACCGGATCGGAACCCTGGACGTCACGTACGTCGACGTGCGGCAGGTTACGAGCAGCCAGGTACAGGTTCTGATCAACAGCGTCCGAAACGATCAGTACGTCGCTCAGACCCATGCCGTTCAGCTTGTTCAGCAGGTCTTTGGTTTTCGGTGCTTCAACAGCGAAGTCCTGAACCACGACCAGACGGTCGGTACGCACCAGCTCAGCGAGGATGGAACGCATTGCTGCGCGGTACATCTTCTTGTTGAGCTTCTGCGAGTGATCCTGAGGACGAGCTGCGAAAGTGGTACCACCGCCACGCCAGATTGGGCTACGGATAGTACCGGCACGAGCACGGCCAGTGCCTTTCTGACGCCATGGGCGCTTACCGCCACCAGCAACGTCGGAACGGGTTTTCTGCTGCTTGGTGCCTTGACGGCCGCCGGCCATATAGGCCACGACTGCTTGGTGTACCAGCGTCTCGTTGAATTCGCCGCCGAAAGTCAGTTCGGAAACTTCGATCGCTTGAGCGTCATTTACATTTAGTTGCATGTCAGCTTCCCCTTAACCGCGAGCCTTGGCAGCCGGACGCACAACCAGATCGCTGCCAGTTGCGCCTGGAACGGCACCCTTGACCAGCAACAGATTGCGTTCAGCGTCGACGCGCACTACTTCGAGGGACTGAACGGTCACGCGCTCGGCGCCCATGTGACCGGACATTTTCTTGCCCTTGAATACACGACCAGGAGTCTGGCACTGGCCGATAGAGCCCGGGACGCGGTGGGAGACGGAGTTACCGTGGGTGTTATCTTGACCGCGGAAATTCCAACGCTTGATGGTACCGGCAAAGCCTTTACCCTTGGACTGGCCGGTAACGTCTACCAGCTGACCTGCAGCGAAGATTTCAGCGTTGATCGAATCACCGGCCTGGAACTCACCTTCTTCAAGGCGGAATTCCCAGACACCGCGACCCGCGGCAACGTTCGCTTTAGCGAAGTGACCTGCTTGAGCAGCAGTCACGCGCGAAGCGCGACGCTCACCGACAGTGACTTGCACTGCACGATAGCCATCGGTTTCTTCAGTTTTGAACTGGGTGACGCGATTCGGCTCGATCTCAATGACCGTGACCGGAATGGAGACACCTTCTTCGGTGAAAATACGGGTCATACCGCATTTACGACCGACTACACCAATAGTCATGTTGTAAACCTCATGAGTGTACGGGGCTTTCACCCGCTATGGCCGCCCATTTCAGAGCGTTACACGACTAAGACCGAGTCTTAGCCGAGGCTGATCTGCACTTCCACACCGGCCGCAAGATCAAGCTTCATAAGAGCATCAACGGTTTTATCCGTTGGCTGGACGATGTCCAGAACGCGCTTATGAGTACGGATCTCGTACTGGTCACGCGCGTCTTTGTTGACGTGCGGGGAGACCAGAACGGTGAACCGCTCTTTACGGGTAGGCAGTGGAATTGGACCACGCACTTGAGCGCCAGTACGTTTCGCGGTTTCCACGATTTCCTGGGTGGATTGGTCGATCAGGCGATGGTCAAAAGCCTTCAACCTGATACGGATTTGCTGATTTTGCATTGGATTTCAGACTCCAGGCTGCTATTCCCACCGGGCGCACTACGCCCGTTAAAAGGAGGCGTGATTCTATAGAGGGCCCCACCGAGTGTCAACCCAATAAAAAAGCCCCCGCTGAGCGGGGGCCTTTTTAAGCGATCAACGATTACTCGATGATTTTGGCTACGACGCCGGCGCCGACGGTACGACCGCCTTCACGGATAGCGAAACGCAGACCGTCTTCCATCGCGATGGTTTTGATCAGGGTAACTGTCATTTGAATGTTGTCACCTGGCATTACCATTTCAACGCCTTCTGGCAGCTCGCAGTTACCAGTCACGTCAGTAGTACGGAAGTAGAACTGTGGACGGTAGCCTTTGAAGAACGGAGTGTGACGGCCGCCTTCTTCTTTGCTCAGAACGTAAACTTCTGCGGTGAACTTGGTGTGCGGTTTGACCGAACCTGGCTTGACCAGAACCTGGCCACGCTCAACGTCGTCACGCTTGGTGCCGCGCAGCAGCACGCCGCAGTTCTCGCCAGCACGACCTTCGTCCAGCAGCTTGCGGAACATCTCAACACCGGTGCAGGTGGTGGTGGTGGTGTCACGCAGACCAACGATTTCCAGAGCGTCTTGAACGCGGACGATACCACGCTCGATACGACCGGTAACAACGGTACCACGACCCGAGATCGAGAATACGTCTTCGATTGGCATCAGGAACGGCTTGTCGATAGCGCGCTCAGGCTCTGGGATGTAGCTGTCCAGAGTCTCAACCAGCTTCTTGACAGCGGTGGTGCCCATTTCGTTGTCGTCTTTGCCTTCCAGGGCCATACGAGCCGAACCGATGATGATCGGAGTGTCGTCGCCTGGGAAGTCGTAGGTGGACAGCAGGTCGCGAACTTCCATCTCGACCAGTTCCAGCAGCTCAGCGTCGTCTACCAGGTCAGCCTTGTTCAGGAAGACCACGATGTACGGAACGCCAACCTGACGGGACAGCAGGATGTGCTCACGGGTTTGTGGCATCGGACCATCGGCGGCCGAGCAAACCAGGATCGCGCCGTCCATCTGGGCAGCACCGGTGATCATGTTCTTCACGTAGTCAGCGTGACCTGGGCAGTCAACGTGAGCGTAGTGACGAATGTTCGAGTTGTACTCGACGTGCGCGGTGTTGATGGTGATACCGCGAGCTTTCTCTTCTGGAGCGCTGTCGATCTTGTCGAATTCGACGACGGCCGAACCGAAAACTTCGGAGCAGACGCGAGTCAGAGCTGCGGTCAGAGTGGTTTTACCGTGGTCAACGTGACCGATGGTGCCAACGTTGACGTGCGGAAGGGAACGATCAAATTTTTCTTTAGCCACGACAGTGAACCTCTTGCCTAAAGGGCTGGATTAGCCTTGTTTTTTAACGAGTGCTTCGACGATATTCGACGGAGCTTCGGCGTATTTGGAGAATTCCATGGAGTAGCTCGCGCGACCCTGAGACATGGAACGAACGTCGGTCGCATAACCGAACATTTCTCCGAGCGGAACTTCAGCACGGACAACCTTGCCGGACACCGAATCTTCCATACCCTGGATCAGACCACGACGACGGTTCAGGTCACCCATCACGTCACCCATGTAGTCCTCAGGGGTCACAACTTCTACCTTCATGATCGGCTCAAGCACTTTACCGCCGCCTTTGGCTGCGAGTTGCTTGGTCGCCATGGAGGCCGCCACCTTGAACGCCATCTCGTTGGAGTCGACGTCGTGGTAGGAACCATCAAACACGGTTGCCTTCAGGCCGATCAGCGGATAGCCGGCAACGATGCCGTTCTTCATCTGCTCTTCGATACCCTTCTGGATCGCCGGGATGTATTCCTTAGGAACCACACCACCTACAACCTCGTTGGTGAATTCCAGGCCTTCGGTGATGTTGCCCTGGGCGTCCACTGATGGCTGCGAGAAGCGAATCCAGCAGTGACCGAACTGACCGCGACCACCGGACTGACGAACGAACTTACCTTCGATCTCGACGTTGTCCTTGGTGATCTGCTCGCGGTACGAAACCTGTGGCTTACCAATGTTGGCTTCGACGTTGAACTCGCGCTTCATGCGGTCAACGAGGATGTCCAGGTGAAGCTCACCCATACCGGAGATGATGGTCTGGCCGGTTTCTTCGTCGGTTTTGACGCGGAACGACGGGTCTTCCTGAGCCAGTTTGCCCAGTGCGATACCCATCTTCTCCTGGTCTTGCTTGGTCTTCGGCTCAACAGCTACCGAAATCACAGGCTCCGGGAAGTCCATACGCTCGAGGATGATCGGCTTGTCGGCGTTGCACAGGGTGTCACCAGTGGTGACGTCCTTCATGCCGATCAGAGCAGCGATGTCGCCTGCCAGTACTTCTTTGATTTCTTCACGCTGGTTGGCGTGCATCTGCACCATACGACCAACGCGTTCTTTCTTGCCCTTGACCGAGTTGATCACGGAGTCGCCGGACTGCAGCATACCCGAGTAAACGCGGACGAAGGTCAGAGTACCCACGAACGGGTCGGTGGCAATCTTGAACGCCAGAGCCGAGAACGGCTCGTTGTCGTCTGCATGACGCTCGTCGTAGTCGGCGTCAACCAGCTCGTCTTTCGGCTTCTCGATCAGATCAGGGTGGATACCCTTGATCGCCGGGATTTCGGTCGGAGCAGGCAGGAAGTCGATGACGGCGTCGAGAACCAGGGGAACGCCCTTGTTCTTGAACGAAGAACCGCAGACAGCCGGAACGATCTCGCTGGCCAGGGTGCGCGCACGCAGACCGGCTTTGATTTCTTCGACCGACAGCTCACCTTCTTCAAGGTACTTGTTCATCAGCTCTTCGTTGGCTTCGGCAGCAGCTTCTACCATGTTCGCGCGCCATTCTTCGGCCAGCTCGAGCATGTCCGCAGGAATCTCTTCCTCACGGTAGGTAGTGCCTTTGTCGTCTTCGTTCCAGTAGATAGCCTTCATCTTGATCAGGTCGACCTGACCCTGGAAGTTATCTTCCGAACCGATAGCCAGCTGAACAGGAACCGGGGTGTGACCCAGACGGTTCTTGATCTGACCTACGACGCGCAGGAAGTTGGCACCGGCACGGTCCATCTTGTTCACGTAAACAACACGTGGAACGCCGTACTTGTTGGCTTGACGCCATACGGTTTCGGACTGTGGCTCAACGCCGGAGGTGCCGCAGAAAACAACGACCGCGCCGTCGAGTACGCGCAGCGAACGTTCTACTTCAATGGTGAAGTCAACGTGGCCGGGGGTATCGATGACGTTTACGCGGTAGTTGTCGTACTGGCCACGGGAACCCTGCCAGAAGGTGGTGACAGCAGCGGAGGTAATGGTAATACCCCGCTCCTGCTCCTGCACCATCCAGTCGGTGGTCGCGGCGCCGTCATGCACCTCGCCCATCTTGTGGCTCAGGCCTGTGTAGAACAGGATCCGCTCGGTAGTGGTAGTTTTGCCCGCGTCAACGTGCGCGCAAATACCGATGTTACGGTAGCGGTTGATTGGTGTAGTACGAGCCATAGAGCCCTCGCAAAAATAGTGATGCCAGAATTAGAAGCGGTAGTGCGAGAACGCTTTGTTGGCTTCGGCCATACGGTGTACGTCTTCACGCTTCTTGACTGCAGCACCTTTGCCTTCAGCAGCATCCAGCAGCTCGCCGGCCAGGCGCAGAGCCATGGACTTCTCGCCACGCTTGCGGGCGTAGTCTACCAACCAGCGCATTGCCAGGGCGTTACGACGGGATGGACGAACTTCAACAGGAACCTGGTAAGTGGCACCGCCAACACGGCGCGACTTAACTTCGACCAGCGGAGCGATGGCGTCGAGAGCTTTCTCGAAGATTTCCAGGGGATCGCTGTTCTTGCGTTCTTTGACCTTGTCCAGCGCACCGTAAACGATACGCTCGGCAACGGCCTTCTTGCCGCTTTCCATCACGTGGTTCATGAACTTGGCGAGGATCTGGCTTCCGTATTTTGGATCGTCCAGAATCTCACGCTTGGCTGCTACACGACGTCTTGGCATTGATAAGCCCTCAAACGGTCTTCAGGTTAGCCCGGGACAGTGCCCCCTAAGGGTGCGTGCCCGACCTTACTCTTATCGACTCAATAAAATGAATAACTGCAAACTGCTGCAAACGGCCGATTACTTCGGACGCTTGGTACCGTACTTCGAACGACCTTGGTTACGACCTTTGACGCCGGAGGTATCCAGGGAGCCGCGAACGGTGTGGTAACGAACACCTGGCAAGTCTTTTACACGGCCGCCACGGATCAGGACGACGCTGTGCTCTTGCAGGTTGTGGCCTTCACCACCGATGTACGAGGAAACCTCGAAACCGTTGGTCAGACGCACACGGCAAACTTTACGCAGTGCCGAGTTAGGTTTTTTCGGCGTGGTGGTGTACACACGGGTGCACACGCCACGACGTTGCGGGCAGTTCTGCAGCGCAGGAACGTCGGATTTCTCGACGATACGCTTACGCGGCTGACGTACCAGCTGGTTGATAGTTGCCATCTACTAGCTCCACTGTTGTCTTGCGACGCTATTGTCTTGCAAGAAAAGCAAAAATTGGCAGGACGGAGTCCCACCAAATTTAGGGGTACAAGAGTCTAAAGAGGATCTTGCCCCCAGTCAAGACAAGGCCCCGGCCCTCCCCTTCCGATCATCGGCAACAAATTATGTCGCCGATGGCCAAAACAGGTTTGCCGGGGCCCTATCCTACTTTCAGTTACCGCTGGAATTCAGCGCTTCGGTCAGTGCGGCTTCCACCTCACTGGCACTTACGCGCAGCGGCTTGTCGGCATCACGGCGACGCTTGCGCTCGCTGTGGTAGGCCAGACCGGTACCGGCCGGGATCAGACGACCCACGACCACGTTTTCTTTCAGGCCGCGCAGGTAATCGCGCTTGCCGGTTACCGCCGCTTCGGTCAGTACGCGGGTGGTTTCCTGGAAGGAAGCCGCCGAGATGAACGATTCGGTGGACAGCGAGGCCTTGGTGATACCCAGCAGTACGCGAGTGAACTTGGAGACAAACTTGTCTTCCGCGCCAAGGCGCTCGTTCTCTACCAGTACCTGGGTCAGCTCCATCTGGTCGCCCTTGATGAAGCTGGAGTCACCCGACTCGGCAATCTCGACCTTGCGCAGCATCTGACGCAGGATGGTTTCGATGTGCTTGTCGTTGATCTTAACGCCTTGCAGACGGTAAACGTCCTGAATCTCGTTGACGATGTACTTGGCCAGCGCGCTGACACCCAGCAGACGCAGGATGTCGTGCGGATCGCTCGGACCGTCGGAGATAACTTCGCCGCGGTTCACTTGTTCGCCTTCGAAGACGTTCAGGTGACGCCACTTCGGAATCAGCTCTTCGTACGGATCGCTACCGTCGTTCGGGGTGATGACCAGACGGCGCTTGCCCTTGGTCTCTTTACCGAAGGCGATGGTGCCGCTGACTTCAGCCAGAATCGAGGCTTCTTTCGGACGACGGGCTTCGAACAAGTCGGCAACCCGTGGCAGACCACCGGTGATGTCACGGGTCTTCGACGTTTCTTGCGGGATACGCGCGATAACGTCACCGACGCCGATCTGGGCACCGTCAGCCACACCAACCAGGGCGTTGGCCGGCAGGAAGTACTGAGCCGGTACGTCGGTACCTGGCAGCAGCAGATCCTTGCCGTTGGCGTCGACCATCTTGATTGCAGGACGGATTTCCTTACCTGCAGCCGGACGGTCTTTGACGTCCAGAACTTCAATGTTGGTCAAACCAGTCAATTCGTCAGTCTGACGCTTGATGGTGATGCCTTCTTCCATGCCCACGAAGGTCACGGTACCTTTCATTTCGGTAACGATCGGGTGGGTGTGCGGGTCCCACTTGGCGACGATTGCGCCAGCGTCGACCTTGTCGCCTTCCTTCACCGAAATCACTGCACCGTAAGGCAGCTTGTAGCGCTCACGCTCACGACCGAATTCGTCGGCAATCGCCAACTCACCGGAACGCGATACGGCAACCAGGTTACCGTCGGCACGCTCAACCTGTTTCAGGTTGTGCAGGCGAACCATACCGCCGTTCTTCACCTGGACGCTGTCGGCAGCCGAGGTCCGGCTTGCAGCACCACCGATGTGGAACGTACGCATGGTCAGCTGGGTACCCGGCTCACCGATCGACTGGGCAGCGATAACGCCGACTGCTTCACCGATGTTCACCTGGTGACCGCGAGCCAGGTCGCGACCGTAGCACTTGGCGCAGATGCCGTAGCGGGTTTCGCAGCTGATTGGCGAACGCACGATCACTTCGTCGATGCTGTTCAGCTCGATGAACTCGACCCACTTCTCGTCGACCAGGGTACCGGCCGGAACGATAACGTCGTCGGTGCCTGGCTTGAACACGTCACGGGCGATAACACGACCCAGTACACGCTCACCCAGAGGCTCTACAACGTCGCCGCCTTCAATGTGCGGCGTCATCAGCAGGCCTTGCTCGGTGCCGCAGTCGATCTCGGTAACCACCAGATCCTGGGCTACGTCTACCAGACGACGAGTCAGGTAACCGGAGTTCGCGGTTTTCAACGCGGTATCCGCCAGACCCTTACGAGCACCGTGAGTCGAGATGAAGTACTGGAGTACGCTCAGACCTTCACGGAAGTTCGCGGTGATCGGCGTCTCGATGATCGAGCCGTCCGGTTTGGCCATCAGACCACGCATACCGGCCAGCTGACGAATCTGAGCTGCCGAACCCCGGGCACCGGAGTCAGCCATCATGTACATCGAGTTGAAGGACTCTTGCTCGACTTCGTCGCCATTGCGGTCGATGACTTTCTCTTTCGAGAGGTTGGCCATCATCGCCTTGGAGACTTCGTCGTTCGCCTTGGACCACAAGTCGATGACTTTGTTGTACTTCTCGCCCTGGGTTACCAGGCCGGAGGCGTACTGGCTCTCGATCTCTTTCACTTCGTCGGTAGCGGTACCGATGATGCGGGCTTTTTCATCCGGGATAACGAAGTCGTTAACACCGATGGAAACGCCGGAGATGGTCGAGTAGGCAAAACCGGTGTACATCAGCTGGTCAGCGAAGATCACGGTCTCTTTCAGACCAACCACGCGGTAGCACTGGTTGATCAGCTTGGAGATCGCCTTTTTCTTCATTGGCTGGTTGACCACGTCGTACGACAGACCTGGTGGTACAACCTGGAACAGCAGCGCACGGCCGACAGTGGTGTCGACGATACGGGTGTTCTTGACGCTGCCGCCATCACGATCGTTAACGGTTTCGTTGATACGAACCTTGATCTTGGCGTGCAGGGCAGCTTCGCCGGCGCGGAATACGCGGTCGACTTCCTGCAGGTCGGCGAATACGCGACCTTCGCCCTTGGCGTTGATGGCTTCACGGGTCATGTAGTACAGACCCAGTACAACGTCCTGCGACGGAACGATGATTGGCTCACCGTTGGCTGGCGACAGAATGTTGTTGGTCGACATCATCAGCGCGCGTGCTTCAAGCTGGGCTTCCAGCGTCAGCGGCACGTGAACGGCCATCTGGTCACCGTCGAAGTCGGCGTTGTACGCAGCACAGACCAGCGGGTGCAGCTGGATAGCCTTACCTTCGATCAGTACCGGTTCAAAGGCCTGGATACCCAGACGGTGAAGGGTCGGTGCACGGTTGAGCAGTACGGGGTGTTCGCGAATCACTTCGGCGAGAACGTCCCAAACCTCTGGCAGCTCGCGCTCGACCATCTTCTTGGCGGCCTTGATGGTGGTCGCCAGACCACGCATTTCCAGCTTGCCGAAAATGAACGGCTTGAACAGCTCGAGAGCCATCTTCTTCGGCAGACCGCACTGGTGCAGACGCAGGGTCGGACCTACGGTAATTACCGAACGGCCGGAGTAGTCAACACGCTTACCGAGCAAGTTCTGACGGAAACGACCTTGCTTACCCTTGATCATGTCGGCCAGGGATTTCAGAGGACGCTTGTTCGAACCGGTGATGGCACGACCGCGACGGCCGTTATCCAGCAAGGCGTCGACCGCTTCCTGCAGCATGCGCTTTTCGTTGCGCACGATGATGTCCGGCGCGGACAGGTCGAGCAGGCGCTTCAGACGGTTGTTACGGTTGATCACCCGACGATACAGGTCGTTCAGGTCGGAAGTCGCGAAGCGACCGCCATCCAGCGGAACCAATGGACGCAGGTCTGGCGGCAGAACCGGCAGAACGGTCAGGACCATCCACTCAGGCAGGTTGCCCGAGCCCTGGAAGGCTTCCATCAGTTTCAGACGCTTGGACAGCTTCTTGATCTTGGTTTCCGAGTTGGTCTGCGGAATCTCTTCGCGCAGGCGACCAATCTCGTGCTCCAGGTCGATAGCGTGCAGCAGCTCGCGGACAGCCTCGGCACCCATGCGGGCGTCGAAGTCATCGCCGAACTCTTCCAGCGCTTCGAAGTACTGCTCGTCGTTGAGCAGCTGGCCTTTTTCCAGGGTGGTCATGCCCGGGTCGATAACGACATAGCTCTCGAAGTAGAGAACGCGTTCGATATCACGCAGGGTCATGTCCATCAGCAAGCCGATACGGGACGGCAGCGACTTCAGGAACCAGATGTGGGCAACCGGCGAAGCCAGTTCGATGTGCGCCATGCGCTCACGACGCACCTTGGCCAGGGCGACTTCAACGCCGCACTTCTCGCAGATCACACCGCGGTGTTTCAGGCGCTTGTACTTACCGCACAGGCACTCGTAGTCCTTGACTGGGCCAAAAATCTTGGCGCAGAACAGGCCGTCACGCTCAGGTTTGAACGTACGGTAGTTGATGGTTTCCGGCTTTTTAACTTCACCGAACGACCACGAACGGATCATCTCAGGCGAGGCCAATCCGATACGGATGGCGTCGAACTCTTCGACTTGACCCTGGTTTTTCAGCAAATTCAGTAGGTCTTTCAAGGCCTTTCCTCCTGGCGGAGCAGGGAGCGGGCTTTTCAGCCACGCTCCCGATTCGCGTCACGTGTTATTCGGTTTCCAGATCGATATCGATACCGAGCGAACGGATCTCTTTGATCAACACGTTGAAGGACTCGGGCATGCCCGGCTCCATACGGTGATCGCCGTCCACGATGTTTTTGTACATCTTGGTCCGACCGTTCACATCGTCCGACTTCACTGTGAGCATTTCTTGCAGGGTGTATGCCGCGCCGTATGCTTCCAGCGCCCACACTTCCATCTCCCCGAAACGCTGACCACCGAACTGCGCCTTACCACCCAGCGGCTGCTGGGTAACCAGGCTGTAAGAACCAGTGGAACGCGCGTGCATCTTGTCGTCCACCAAGTGGTTCAGCTTGAGCATGTACATGTAACCAACGGTCACATGACGCTCGAACTTGTTACCAGTACGACCGTCGAACAGCTGCATCTGACCGCTTTCTGGCATATCTGCCAGTTTCAGCATGGCCTTGATCTCGCTTTCCTTGGCACCGTCGAAGACTGGAGTGGCCATTGGCACACCGCCTTTGAGGTTGTTCGCCAGGTCCAGGATTTCCTGGTCGGAGAAGGTCTCCAGTTGCTCCTGACGACCACCGATTTCGTTGTAGATCTCGGTGAGGAACTTGCGCAGCTCGATGACCTTGCGCTGCTCTTCGAGCATGCGGTTGATCTTCTCGCCCAGACCCTTGGCCGCCAGGCCCAGGTGGGTTTCGAGGATCTGACCAACGTTCATACGCGATGGTACACCCAGTGGGTTGAGTACTACGTCGACCGGAGTGCCGTTGGCGTCGTGCGGCATGTCTTCGACCGGCATGATCACCGAGACCACACCTTTGTTACCGTGACGACCGGCCATCTTGTCGCCCGGCTGGATGCGACGACGGATTGCCAGGTAGACCTTGACGATCTTCAGTACGCCCGGTGCCAGGTCATCGCCCTGCTGCAGCTTGCGTTTCTTGTCTTCGAACTTGTCGTCCAGCAGACGGCGACGATCAACGATGTAGGCCTGGGCCTTCTCGAGCTGCTCGTTCAGCGCGTCTTCGGCCATGCGCAGTTTGAACCACTGGCCGTGCTCCAGACCGTCGAGGACTTCGTTGGTGATCACAGTGCCTTTTTTCAGGCCTGCACCACCGTCGACAACCTGACCGTTCAGAGCCGAACGCAGACGCTCGAAGGTTGCGCCTTCGACGATGCGGAACTCTTCGTTGAGGTCCTTGCGGATCTCGTCCAGCTGCATCTTCTCGATGGACAGCGCACGGCTATCGCGCTCGACGCCATCACGGGTGAAGACCTGTACGTCGATGACGGTACCTTTGGTGCCGGTAGGCACGCGCAGGGAGGTGTCTTTAACGTCGCTGGCCTTCTCACCGAAGATCGCACGCAGCAGTTTTTCTTCCGGCGTCAGCTGGGTTTCGCCTTTTGGCGTGACCTTGCCGACCAGGATGTCGCCGGCGCCAACTTCAGCACCCACATAAACGATACCGGCTTCGTCCAGCTTGTTCAGCGCAGCTTCACCGACGTTCGGGATATCCGCGGTGATTTCCTCTGGGCCAAGCTTGGTGTCACGGGCCACACAGGTCAGTTCCTGGATGTGGATCGTGGTGAAGCGGTCTTCCTGAACCACACGCTCGGACAGGCAGATGGAGTCTTCGAAGTTGAAGCCGTTCCATGCCATGAACGCGATGCGCATGTTCTGACCCAGTGCCAGCTCACCCATGTCGGTGGACGGGCCGTCGGCCATGATGTCGCCACGCTGAACCGCGTCACCCTTGTTCACCAGCGGACGCTGGTTGATGCAGGTGTTCTGGTTCGAACGGGTGTATTTGGTCAGGTTGTAGATGTCGACACCGGCTTCACCGGTTTCAACTTCGTCATCGGCAACACGAACCACGATACGGCTGGCATCGACGGAGTCGATCACGCCACCACGACGAGCTACGACGCAAACGCCGGAGTCACGGGCAACGTTGCGCTCCATGCCGGTACCGACCAGCGGCTTGTCGGCACGCAGGGTTGGTACAGCCTGACGCTGCATGTTCGAACCCATCAACGCACGGTTGGCGTCGTCGTGCTCGAGGAACGGAATCAGCGACGCTGCGACCGAAACTACCTGCTTGGGCGAAACGTCCATCAGGGTGACGTCTTCCGGCGCCTTGACGGTGAATTCGTTCAAGTGACGAACAGCTACCAGCTCGTCGATCAGGTGCTTCTTCTCGTTCATCGTGGCCGAAGCCTGGGCGATGACGTGATCAGCTTCTTCGATCGCCGACAGGAACACGATGTCGTCGGTAACCACGCCCTCTTTCACCACGCGGTACGGGCTTTCCAGGAAGCCGTACTGGTTGGTGCGAGCGTACGCAGCCAGGGAGTTGATCAGACCGATGTTCGGACCTTCAGGGGTCTCGATCGGGCACACACGGCCGTAGTGGGTCGGGTGTACGTCACGGACTTCGAAGCCTGCGCGCTCACGGGTCAGACCACCAGGGCCGAGTGCGGAGACACGACGCTTGTGGGTGATCTCGGACAGCGGGTTGTTCTGGTCCATGAACTGCGAGAGCTGGCTGGAGCCGAAGAACTCTTTCACCGCCGCCGCAACCGGCTTGGCGTTGATCAGGTCCTGAGGCATCAGGCCTTCGCTTTCAGCCATCGACAGACGCTCTTTGACCGCGCGCTCTACACGCACCAAGCCAACGCGGAACTGGTTTTCGGCCATCTCGCCAACACAACGGACGCGACGGTTACCCAGGTGGTCGATGTCGTCGACGATGCCTTTGCCGTTACGGATGTCGACCAGGGTCTTGAGGACCTCGACGATATCTTCCTTGCTCAGCACGCCCGAACCTTCGATCTCGGTGCGACCGATACGACGGTTGAACTTCATGCGGCCAACGGCCGACAGGTCGTAACGCTCGGCGCTGAAGAACAGGTTGTTGAACAGGGTCTCGGCGGCATCCTTGGTTGGCGGCTCGCCAGGACGCATCATGCGATAGATCTCGACCAGCGCTTCCAATTGGTTGCTGGTGGAGTCGATCTTCAGGGTATCCGAGATGAACGGACCGCAGTCGATGTCGTTGGTGTACAGGGTCTCGATGCGAACAACCTGGGCCTTGGCGATTTTCACCAGGACGTCGGTGCTCAGCTCGGTGTTGCACTCAGCCAGGATCTCGCCGGTAGCCGGGTGCACGATCGCCTTGGCGGTAGTGCGGCCCAGGACGTATTCCAGCGGCACGTCCAACTGCTTGACGCCAGCTTTTTCCAGCTGGTTGATGTGGCGAGCGGTGATACGACGACCTTGCTCGACGATGACCTTGCCGGTTTCGTCGTGGATGTCCATGACCGCAACTTCACCACGCAGGCGCTGAGGCACCAGCTCCAGGCTGAGCTTCTCGCCCGACACGTGGAAGACGTTGGTGGTGTAGAAAGCGTCCAGCACTTCTTCAGTGCTGTAGCCCAGGGCGCGCAGCAGAACCGATGCAGGCAGCTTGCGACGACGGTCGATACGGACGAATACACAGTCTTTCGGATCGAATTCGAAGTCCAGCCACGAGCCGCGGTAAGGAATGATCCGCGCCGAGTACAGCAGTTTGCCAGAGCTGTGCGTCTTGCCGCGGTCGTGATCGAAGAACACGCCCGGCGAACGGTGCAGCTGGGAAACGATAACACGCTCGGTACCGTTGATTACGAAGGTACCGTTTTCAGTCATCAGGGGGATTTCACCCATGTAGACTTCTTGCTCTTTGATGTCCTTGATCGCTTTGTTCGACGATTCTTTGTCGAAAATGATCAGGCGGACTTTTACCCGCAGCGGAACCGCGTAGGTCACGCCACGCAGTACGCATTCTTTGACATCAAAAGCCGGTTCGCCCAGACGATAGCCAACGTACTCCAGGGCAGCATTGCCGGAGTAGCTGATGATCGGGAAAACCGATTTGAAGGCCGCATGCAGGCCCACGTCGCGGAACTGATCTTTGGTCGCTCCCGCTTGCAAGAATTCACGATACGAATCCAGCTGGATGGCCAGGAGGTAAGGCACATCCATGACGTCCGGCAACTTGCTAAAGTCCTTGCGGATACGTTTTTTCTCAGTGTATGAGTAAGCCATCAGCGTTCCCCAGCTTGGTCACCTGCTTGTTTGGCTTCTCCCGACGGGAGCAGCCAGAAAATCGTGCAAACCCCTTGGTTTGCGCCACCATCATTGGCGGTTGCAGCTCGTTATCGGCGCCGACCTGGTCAGCTGCCAATAACGGAAAAAGGCCGGTGGCAAGAGCCACCAGCCATCAGCCGTTTGCTTAGCGCTCGGGCTGGAGTCGCAAAGTCGAAATTACTTGAGTTCGACTTTAGCGCCTGCTTCTTCCAGCTTCTTCTTGGCGTCTTCAGCGGCTTCTTTCGAAACGCCTTCAGCGACAACCTGAGGAGCGCCGTCAACTTTCTCTTTGGCTTCTTTCAGGCCCAGACCGGTCAGTTCACGAACGGCCTTGATCACGTTGACTTTCTTCTCGCCGGCTTCAACCAGAACAACGTTGAATTCGGTTTGTTCTTCAACAACGGCAGCGGCAGCAGCTGGGCCAGCAGCGGCAACAGCAGCGGTAACACCGAAGGTTTCTTCCATTGCTTTGATCAGCTCAACAACTTCCAGAACGGTTTTCTGGCCGATTGCTTCGATGATTTGTTCGTTAGTCAGAGACATGACTTGAATCCTGTATTGGGGTGACAGCTTACGCAGCCATCAAATTAAACATATGATTTTGAAAGGGCTTGCGGTGCCTTAGGCAGCAGCAGCTTCTTTCTGGTCGCGAACGGCTGCCAGGGTACGAGCCAGCTTGCTGGTAGCGCCTTGGATCACGCTCATCAGCTTCGCAATGGCCTCGTCGCGGGTCGGCAGGGTAGCCAACACGTCGATCTGGTTAGCGGCAAGGAACTTGCCATCAAACGCAGCTGCCTTGATCTCGAACTTGTCCTGACCCTTGGCGAACTCTTTGAACAGACGAGCAGCAGCGCCCGGGTGTTCGTTGGAGAAAGCGATCAGGGTCGGGCCGGTGAAGGCGTCGTTGAGGACACTGAATTCAGTGTCAGCAACAGCGCGCTTGAGCAGGGTGTTACGTACGACACGTACGTATACGCCAGCTTCACGAGCCTCTTTACGGAGTCCGGTCATTGCGCCTACAGTCACACCACGGGCATCAGCCACGACAGCGGACAGAGCGACTTTGGCAGCCTCGTTGACTTCAGCGACGATGGCCTTCTTGTCTTCGAGTTTAATTGCCACGGGTTTAACTCCTGCTTGTTACCGTTTCATCTGGCCGAAGCCGGATGTCGTTTTGGTGTCTGATTCGGTAAGGAACCGGGAGCACCATCTGCGTAGGCTTGAGGTTTAAGGCTTGCGCCGCCTACGGTCTTGGATAGCCCCCGCCAGGCAGGGACCCCAATTTTTTCAACCTGGCGCGATCGCTCGCACCGGGCTTTGTCTTACGCGCTCAGCGAGCTCTGGTCGATGACCAGACCTGGGCCCATGGTGGTGCTCAGGGTAACGCGCTTGACGTAGATACCTTTCGAGGAAGCTGGCTTGATACGCTTCAGATCAGCGATCAGGGCTTCAACGTTTTCCTTCAGCTTGCCAGCTTCAAAGCCGACTTTGCCAACGGAGGTGTGGATGATGCCGTTTTTGTCGGTGCGATAACGAACCTGACCAGCCTTGGCGTTCTTAACCGCGGTGGCTACGTCTGGAGTTACGGTACCGACTTTCGGGTTAGGCATCAGGCCGCGAGGACCCAGAACCTGACCCAGCTGACCTACAACACGCATTGCGTCCGGGGAAGCAATAACGACGTCATAGTTCAGGTCGCCGCCTTTCATTTCGGCAGCCAGATCGTCCATACCAACGCGGTCAGCGCCAGCAGCCAGAGCGGCTTCAGCAGCAGGACCCTGGGTGAAGACAGCTACACGTACGGTCTTGCCAGTGCCGTGTGGCAGCACGGTAGCGCTACGAACGACCTGGTCGGATTTACGTGGGTCAACACCGAGGTTGACAGCAACGTCGAAGGATTCGCTGAACTTCACGGTGGACAGTTCGGCCAGCAGTACTGCTGCTTCTTCGAAGTTGTAGACTTTGCCTGCTTCGATTTTCGAAGCAATGGCTTTTTGGCGCTTGGTCAGCTTAGCCATTACACACCCTCCACGTTGAGGCCCATGCTGCGAGCGGAACCGGCGATGGTACGCACGGCCGCATCCATGTCAGCAGCGGTCAGATCAGCATTTTTGGTTTTTGCGATCTCTTCCAGCTGAGCACGGGTCACAGTACCGACTTTAACGGTGTTCGGACGTGCAGAACCGCTGGTCAGGCCAGCTGCTTTCTTCAGCAGAACCGAAGCAGGGGTGCTTTTGGTTTCGAAGGTGAAGCTGCGGTCACTGTAAACAGTGATGATCACAGGAGTCGGCAGGCCGGCTTCTTGACCCTGAGTACGGGCGTTGAAGGCCTTGCAGAATTCCATGATGTTCACACCGTGTTGACCCAGTGCTGGACCAACGGGTGGGCTTGGGTTGGCCTGGCCGGCCTTTACTTGCAGCTTGATGTAAGCCTGAATCTTCTTAGCCATGAGCTACTCCAATATCGGGTACGAACGCCAGAAGGCTCCCCGGATGACTTGCGTTTTATCCCAGTGACGACAAAACCCCGCAGCACATAGGGCTGCGGGGTATGGGATGCTTTGTTCGGCTAGACCTTCTCGACCTGGCTGAACTCGAGCTCTACCGGGGTAGAGCGACCGAAAATAAGCACGGCCACTTGGATCCGGCTCTTCTCGTAGTTAACTTCTTCAACGGTACCGTTGAAATCAGCAAACGGACCGTCGATAACGCGGACCACTTCGCCCGGCTCGAACAGCGTCTTCGGCTTCGGCTTGTCGCTGCCATCGGCAACGCGACGCAGAATGGCCTCAGCTTCTTTGTCGGTGATTGGCGCAGGCTTGTCTGCAGTACCACCGATGAAGCCCATGACGCGAGGGGTATCCTTGACCAAGTGCCAAGTCCCTTCGTTCATGTCCATCTGGACCAGCACATAACCTGGGAAGAACTTACGCTCGCTTTTGCGCTTCTGGCCATTGCGCATCTCAACCACTTCTTCAGTGGGGACCAGAATTTCGCCGAAGCCATCTTCCATGCCAGCCAGCTTTACGCGCTCGATCAGCGAGCGCATGACATGCTTCTCGTAACCCGAGTAAGCATGCACAACGTACCAACGCTTAGCCACGGGACACCCTTAGCCAACAATCAAGGAAATCAACCAACCGAGCAGGGAGTCGAGACCCCACAGCAGCAACGCCATCACCAGGACAACCGCCACTACGATGAGTGTGGTCTGCGTGGTTTCTTGGCGGGTTGGCCATACGACTTTACGAATCTCGGTGCGAGCTTCCTTTGCCAGCGCAAAGAACGACTTGCCTTTGGCGGTCTGCAGGGCAACGAAGCCAGCTACAGCAGCAAAGACAAGAAGTGCGAGTACGCGGTACAGAACCGGCGAGGCGGAGTAATAGTGATTACCCACAACACCAACGACTACCAAAGCGACAACAGCCAGCCACTTGAGCAGATCAAAACGAGAGTCTTGGGCTTCAGCCTTGGGAGTCATCTAGGAAAATCCTGTGAAAAGAAAGCCAGACACACGAGGTGAATCTGGCAGGTCAGGAGGGAATCGAACCCCCAACCTACGGTTTTGGAGACCGTCGCTCTGCCAATTGAGCTACTGACCTAAAAGCTTATCAGGCCGACCATTATGCCGGCCTGATCGAGAGAAATCAACTACTTATTCGATAACTTTAGCTACGACACCAGCGCCGACGGTACGACCGCCTTCACGAATGGCGAAACGCAGGCCATCTTCCATCGCAATGGTTTTGATCAGGGTAACGGTCATTTGAACGTTATCGCCCGGCATTACCATTTCGACGCCTTCTGGCAATTCGCAGTTACCGGTAACGTCAGTCGTACGGAAGTAGAACTGCGGACGGTAGCCTTTGAAGAACGGAGTGTGACGACCGCCTTCTTCCTTGCTCAGAACGTAAACTTCTGCAGTGAACTTGGTGTGCGGCTTGACCGAACCCGGCTTGACCAGGACCTGACCACGCTCGACGTCGTCACGCTTGGTGCCACGCAGCAGCACGCCACAGTTCTCGCCAGCACGACCCTGATCGAGCAGCTTGCGGAACATCTCAACACCAGTACAGGTAGTGGTTTGAGTATCACGCAGACCGACGATTTCCAGCGGATCCTGAACGTTAACAACACCACGCTCGATACGACCGGTAACAACGGTGCCACGACCCGAGATCGAGAATACGTCTTCGATCGGCATCAGGAACGGCTTATCGATAGCGCGCTCAGGCTCTGGGATGTAGCTATCCAGAGTCTCAACCAGCTTTTTGACAGCGGTGGTACCCATTTCGTTGTCGTCTTTGCCTTCCAGGGCCATACGCGCCGAACCAATGATGATCGGAGTGTCGTCGCCAGGGAAGTCATAGGTGCTCAGCAGGTCGCGAACTTCCATCTCGACCAGTTCCAGCAGCTCGGCATCGTCTACCAGGTCAGCCTTGTTCAGGAAGACCACGATGTAGGGAACGCCAACCTGGCGGGACAGCAGGATATGCTCACGGGTTTGCGGCATCGGACCATCAGCGGCCGAGCAAACCAGGATCGCGCCATCCATCTGGGCGGCACCGGTAATCATGTTCTTCACATAGTCAGCGTGACCAGGGCAGTCAACGTGAGCATAGTGACGAATGTTCGAATCATACTCAACGTGCGCGGTATTAATGGTAATACCACGAGCCTTCTCTTCCGGGGCGCTATCGATCTTGTCGAAGTCGACCTTGGCCGAACCGAAAACTTCGGAGCAAACGCGAGTCAGCGCGGCAGTCAACGTAGTCTTGCCATGGTCAACGTGACCAATGGTGCCAACGTTTACGTGCGGCTTGTTACGTTCGAACTTTTCCTTAGCCATCGAGACTGTCCCCCGGTAGAAGTAATAAGCAGATCAAACAGACCATTAAAACAAAGGCAGATATTTTCATATCTGCCTTGTTATATGGAGCTCTTGAGCGGATTTGAACCGCTGACCTCACCCTTACCAAGGGTGTGCTCTACCAACTGAGCTACAAGAGCGTAACACTGTGCAACAACAGCAAACCTGGAGCGGGTAGCGGGAATCGAACCCGCATCATCAGCTTGGAAGGCTGAGGTTCTACCACTAAACTATACCCGCGGAGCTTGCGGCTCTCGCTAAAACTGGTGGAGGGAGAAGGATTCGAACCTTCGAAGCTCTCGCAACGGATTTACAGTCCGTCCCCTTTGACCGCTCGGGAATCCCTCCAGATTTGGCCGGCATTCTATGTAGATGCCGATCCAGTGTCAAGCGTTTTTTCAAATTTTTTCAATCAAATCTGAAACTTAGCTGCTTTGACACCGCCTCCAGCTCTACCACCTGAGTGGTGTTCCCTGTGAAGCGGGCGCCATTCTATCAAGCTATTCGCCAGTTGCAATACCCTCGCACAACATTATTTTATGTTTTAAGTCTTTGAAATCATGGGAAAGAGTCGTGAGCAGGGCTTGGTCCAGCAAACGCTGGCTCTGGGGCGCGACCTGCAGCCACAACCCCGTACTGTCACCGAGGCGACCAGTAACCGGAACAGCAGCAATATCCAGGCTCAACAGACGCTGACGCAATGCCTTGAGCTGCTCCTGAGCTGCCACCCCGCCCACGTAGAGGCACTCCTGGCCGCGCTCCGGGGCGGTCTTACCACTGGTGGACTCGCTCAGCAGGCGAATTCCCTGCTGATTTCCCTTGTAGAGCGACAACGGAGCCACTTCCTTGGCCTTCAACGGCGCTTCCTGCTGGTGCCAGACGTAATAAAAGACGTTGAGCACCACCAACAACAGAAACAACCAACGCATAGGCACCTCAATCCAGGGGACAAGCCATGGCCAGACCAACGAACACCAGGTCCGGCACCACCCGGGCCTGTGGCGCGGCCTCCTGCACCAGGAGCGCATCGCCCCCAGTTAGCAGCACAGTGAAATCATCACCCCACAGTCCCTGAGCGTATTCGAGCTGCGAGCGAACAAAGCCCTGCAGCATATGCACGCAACCACGCTCCACCGCCTCGACAGTAGAACGCCCAGGCGCCAGGCTCGACAATGCCCGTTCAGCCGAAGCATCGTCATAGCGGATGCGCCGAGTGTGGGTACGCAGCTGACTGCGCATCAACGGCATGCCCGGGCAAATGAAGCCACCCAGATGCTCGCCGTCGGCAGATACGAAGTCGGCCTTGGCCGCCGTACCAAAATCCATGACCAGGCAAGCGCCGCCCGCCAGGTGATAGCCCCCCAGAAGCGCTAGCCAGCGATCCAGACCAAGGCGCTGGTAGTCTTCGTAGCCATTACGCACACCACAGACCTCTTTGGCCGGCTGCGCCACCACAACATTCAGGCCAAAGTGCTGAGCGAGCAGCGCCGAAAGACCGGCGGTCTCCTCTTCACTTCTGACACTGACCAGGCGGCAACGCTTGGGCGCCTCAGGGAGCGCCATGACAGCCGCTACCAGGGCCTGATCGGAGTCCACTATGCCGCCGGCAACCACAGCACCCTGTGCAGCATGGATTACCCGCCACTTGATAAAGCTGTTGCCACAATCGAGCTCAAGAATCATCACGCAACCTCAAACTGAGCTCACCACCGCTAAAGCTCTTCTCAACACCATCAACCTCGAGGCGCAGCGCCCCTTGCCGGTCAATGCCTAGAACAATTCCGTCAATCCGGTTGACGCCGGCAATCAAGGACACCGCAGCCCCCTGCCACAGATGGGATTGTTCCCATTCGGCCTGGAACGCGGCGAAACCGGATTGCCGATGGCGCTGCAGATCCTGCTGCAGGTTCTGACTGAGCGCAGCCACCAGTTTATTACGATCGACTGCCACCCCTGTCTCACGACGCACAGACGTCCATAGCTGATCGATCTGCTCGTTGACCTGCATGTTGACGTTGATACCAATCCCCAGCACTACGTGACAGACATCCGCGGGATCTCCGACCAGTTCCAGGAGGATGCCAGCGATTTTCTGATTGTTTACCAGAACATCATTCGGCCATTTCAGTCCCGCACCGGCAACACCAAAGGCCTGCAGCGTACGCATTACCGCCAGGCCAACCACAAGGCTCAAACCTTCCAGCTGGCGCATGCCGCCTTCAATACGTAGCACCAGGCTGTAATAGAGGTTTTCCGCGAATGGGCTGACCCACTGCCGGCCACGCCGGCCACGCCCGGCCGCCTGACGCTCAGCCAGCACCAGGAACGGCGCAGCCTGGCCTTCGCTGATCGAGCGCAGGGCCTGGGCGTTGGTCGAGTCGATGGATTCGAATATCAACACTGGCCACTGTTCGCCTTGGAAAAGCTCGGCTATTGCCGACTCTTCCAGCAACGACAACGGCGTGGCCAACTGATAGCCGCGGCCACGGACTTTATGAATGGGCAGGTTCAACTCAGCCTCAAGAAGCTGCAATTGCTTCCAGACAGCGGCGCGACTGACGCCCAAGGCTGCGCCCAGGTCTTGCCCGGAATGGAACCGGCCATCCTTGAGGAGCTTCAACAACTTCAGCATGCCAATCTCGACTCACAATGAGGAGGGCATGATAGCCATGCAGGTGGGGATTGCATAGAAAACTGAGTTGCGGGAGCGGCAGTAGGAGCGCACAGAGGAAAATGTCAGAAAGACAAAACCCCTACCTGCGTACG
>NZ_JH650784.1:8110-50145 GCF_000259195.1 Pseudomonas donghuensis | reverse complement strand
GCTCCCACAGGATTGGCAGTGCTCCCAGGTCTTGTGTTTACCAGGTCAGCACCGCCCCCACGGCAAAGGTATCGGTATCCTCGTTCTGCGCATCGCCCTCATGCCCGTCGATCTCGAACTGGTTGTACTCGGCCACCAGCTTGAGGTTGTCGTTGATGTCATGAAACAGCGCGATACCGCGGGTTTCATAATCGGCGCCGGTGTTCACTGCGCCGTTGCCGTCATCCTTGGTCTTGCCGTAGGACAGCGCCACGCGGTTCTTGCCGACCTTGTACGAGCCCTGCAGCAAATAACCCTTGCTGTCGACTTCACGCAACGTGGCCTCACCGGCGTTGTTGGTGAAAAACGGGTTGATGCCCTTGGCGGTAAAACCCGAGCCGGTCAGGGAAAAGCCACCCACCTTGGCCTGCACGCCATAGCCCAGGCCTTTGGAGGTGACCGAATCAACCCGGCTGTCGGTGTTGTCCGAGGTCTGGTAGGTGCCGTTGAGCCAGCTGTAGAGCTGCACCCCGCCCAGGTCGAACTGGTAGGTGATCTCGCTCTCGGTACGCGGGTTTTCCTGGTAGGCCTTGCCCACCGCGCTGTCGTCGTTGGTATCGACCGGGTCCATGATCCCCACGGCAATGCGCAGGCCTTCCATCACCGGTGTGCGGTAAGTGATCTGCGAGGTCGGGAACGGGTACGGGTAACCGCTGCCGATGTTGCCGAACGACACGCCGCCGCCATCGACCAGGCCCAGGGTGTCACTGACTTGGCCATAACCTGCGAGCAGCTCATCGAGGAGGATGTTGGAGCGGGCGAACAGGCCGAAGTCCTTGCCGATCAGCACCTCGCCCCACTCGGGGTTGGCCACGGTGCCGTAGAACTGGCGCACGTCGATGGCGGTGTCGGTGCCGTTGGTTTCGCTGTCATTGATGGTCACCCAGAACGAGGCGCGGCCACCGAGCTTGAGGTCATCCACCTGGCGGGTCATGTTGAAGCCCAGGTAGTTGGGCAAAAAGCCCATTTTCACCCGCGACTGTCGACGGTCGTACTGCTCCCCCGCCCGATCGACGTCGCTATTGACGTAGAAGGCGTTGATATAGCCGTCGGTGGAAAAGGTCGTCTGCTCCTTGTCGTAGAGCATGATTTCGGCATCGGCCAAGGGGCTCAGACTCAAGGCGACAAGGCTGGTCAGCAAGGGCAGGAAACGGCGATTGGCATTGTTATTGTTGTGCATGGCGCTCTCCGCAAACGGGGGGACGAATGTCGGAGGCGATTATCGAAACCCTCGCCAGGCAGCCATACGCTGCCTTGGCACCGGCCGGGTGCTGCTTTGGCGGCGCGGGCCTGGCTCCCCGCAGGCGGAACTACTCCTCTGACCTAAGCCCTTGCCCACCGGTGCCACAAGGCTAAAGTGGCAAGACCCGGTGCGTTAGGCGCAATCGGCCATGCAAAAATGCAGACTCAGCCTGCAGATTTACGGATTGTATTGGGCAATTTTGCACTGATAGGATCCTTCGATCCTCTAGCGCCTATCCAGACCGTGTTAAAACACGTGGAAAATCAATAACAAAGCAGGGAGACAGCGATGACCGCGCACGCTCAAGCGCCAACCGACGCCCATGTACTGGCCGAGGTTCGCAACCATATCGGTCACTTGACCCTCAACCGCCCCGCCGGCCTCAACGCCCTGACCCTGGACATGGTGCGCAGCCTGCAACGCCACTTGGATGCCTGGGCCAGTGACCCGCAGGTGCAGGCCGTGGTGCTGCGCGGCGAAGGCCCGAAAGGTTTCTGCGCCGGCGGCGACATCCGTTCGCTGTACGACAGCTACAAGGCCGGCGACAGCCTGCACCGGGATTTCTTCGTCGAGGAATACGCCCTCGACCTGTGCATCCACCATTACCACAAGCCGATCCTCGCCTTGATGGACGGCTTCACCCTCGGCGGCGGCATGGGCCTGGCCCAGGGTGCCGATCTGCGCGTGGTCACCGAGCGCAGCCGCCTGGCCATGCCGGAAACCGCCATCGGCTACTTCCCGGATGTCGGCGGCAGTTATTTTCTTTCGCGCATTCCTGGCGAGCTGGGCACCTACCTGGGGGTCAGCGGCGTACAGGTGCAGGCGGCCGATGCGCTGTACTGCGGCCTGGCCGACTGGTACCTGGACAGCAGCAAGCTGGCCAGCCTCGATGAACGCCTCGACACCCTGCGCTTTGGCGAACACCCGCTCAAGGACCTGCAAAGCGTGCTGGCCAAGCTTGGCACCCAGGTGCTCGAAGACGCGCCATTGGCCAGGTTGCGCCCGGCCATCGATCACTTCTTCGCCCTGGCCGATGTCGGCAGTATCGTAGAGCAATTGCGGGCAGTCACCGTGGCCGACAGCCACGAATGGGCGGTGAAAACCGCCGACCTGCTGGAAAGCCGCTCGCCTTTGGCCATGGCCGTGACCCTGGAGATGCTGCGCCGTGGCCGCCACCTGGGCCTGGAAGACTGCTTCGCCATGGAACTGCACCTGGACCGCCAGTGGTTCGAGCATGGCGACCTGATCGAAGGCGTGCGCGCACTGATCATCGACAAGGACAAGCAGCCACGCTGGAACCCCACCACCCTCGCCGGCCTCAACCGCCAGCGCGTGGATCAATTCTTCGAAGGCCTGTGAGGCCTGGAGTACGCAGATGCAAGACCTGGAACTGACTGAAGAACAGATCATGATCCGCGACATGGCTCGGGATTTCGCCCGCGGCGAGATCGCCCCCCATGCCCAGGCCTGGGAAAAGGCCGGCTGGATCGATGATGGCGTGGTGCAGAAGATGGGCGAGCTGGGCCTGCTCGGCATGGTCGTGCCCGAGCAATGGGGCGGCAGCTACACCGACTATGTCGCCTACGCCCTGGCGGTCGAGGAGATCGCCGCCGGCGATGGCGCCACCGGCGCACTGATGAGCATCCACAACTCGGTGGGCTGCGGCCCCCTGCTCGCCTACGGCAGCGCCGAGCAGCAACAGACCTGGCTCGAACGCCTGGCCAGCGGGCAAGTGATCGGCTGCTTCTGCCTGACCGAACCGCAGGCCGGCTCCGAGGCCCACAACCTGCGCACCCGCGCCGAACTGCAGGGCGATCACTGGGTGATCAATGGCGCCAAGCAGTTCGTCAGCAATGCCCGCCGCGCCGGGCTTGCCATCGTCTTCGCGGTGACCGACCCGGAGCTGGGCAAAAAAGGCATCTCAGCGTTTCTGGTGCCCACCGATAACGAAGGCTTCGTGGTCGATCGCAGCGAACACAAGATGGGCATCCGCGCCTCCGACACCTGCGCGGTAACCCTGAACAACTGCCGCATCCCCGCCGCCAATATGCTCGGCGAACGCGGCAAGGGCCTGGCCATTGCCCTGTCCAACCTCGAAGGCGGCCGTATCGGCATTGCCGCCCAGGCCCTGGGCATTGCCCGCGCGGCGTTCGAGGCGGCGCTGCTGTACTCACGCGATCGCATCCAGTTCGGCAAGCCGATCAACGAGCACCAGAGCATCGCCAACCTGCTGGCCGACATGCAGGTGCAGATCAACGCCGCGCGGCTGTTGATCCTCCACGCCGCGCGCCTGCGCAGCGCCGGCAAGCCGTGCCTGAGCGAGGCTTCACAGGCCAAGCTGTTCGCTTCGGAGATGGCCGAGCGGGTGTGTTCCAAGGCGATTCAGGTACACGGTGGCTATGGGTATCTGGAGGATTATCCGGTCGAGCGCTATTACCGCGATGCGCGCATTACCCAGATCTACGAAGGCTCCAGCGAGATTCAGCGCATGCTGATTGCGCGGGAGTTGAAGCACTACACCCTGTAATCACGACCTACTGTAGGAGCGGGCTTGTCCCGCGATAGCGATTCAACAGTGATATCGCATCGCGGGACAAGCCCGCTCCTGCAGTCACTCTTCGACATGCACGCTGTCGAGGTAGCTGCGCACCGCCCATAGTGCTTCCTGGCTCAGGTAGTCGGCCATCTTCGGCATGTACACCCGGCCATCGCGTACCGCGCCGTTGCGCACCCGCTCGACGAACCACTCATCACCGGCAGCGCCTTCGTCAAGCAAGCGCAAATCCGGGGCGATGCCACCGGACTTGGCCTCCAGGCCGTGGCAGGCGGCGCAGTTCTGGTTATAGGCCGAAGCGCCGATCGACACCGCCTCGTCATGGTCCTTGCTGTTGCGGTAAGGGTTTTCTGCGCGCCACTGATCACCGAGCTTTTCCAGGTTACCGGTATTGACCGCGGTCGGCGTGACGTTGCCATGGGCGAAAGCCCCGGCGCTGCTCATCAGGCCGACACCGACGATCAGGCTCAACCAGGCGTGTTTTGCTGTTTTCATTGTTCTGCCCTCGACTGCTGTTTGCACGCAAGAACCTCTCGGCTGAAAGGTTGTGCCGGCATCTTAGGAAGGCCCTGGCAAGGGCCCCATGCTGCTTTGGTGGTCGCAGCCTCCTCCCTTGGTAGTAGCGCTTGTGGGGCAGTGCCAAATCATGCCCGGATTGGGAAGTTTTCCCGCTAAGACCGGGAGTTTTTCCGTATCGATCGCGCCCTTGGCGTTCCAGTCTATGCAGGCCAAAACCTTCATTGGGAACTCCAACCATGACAATAAGATCGTTACCCGCCGCGCTTTCTCCGCTGTCTGCCGCCGTGCACACCGTCCTCCTGCTGGGCAGCCTGGCCCTGACCCCGCATGCCCTGGCGAAACCGGTGAGCTGGGAAGACATCGCCGACGACCACAAGAGCACCAGCAACGTGCTGCAGTACGGCATGGGCACCAATGCCCAGCGCTGGAGCCCGCTGGCCCAGGTCAACGACCAGAACGTGTTCAAGCTGACCCCGGCCTGGTCGTACTCCTTTGGCGACGAGAAACAACGCGGCCAGGAGTCCCAGGCCATCGTCAATGACGGGGTGATCTACGTCACCGGCTCCTACTCGCGGGTATTTGCCCTCGATGCCAAGACCGGCAAGCGCCTGTGGACCTACAATCATCGCCTGCCGGACAACATTCGCCCGTGCTGCGACGTGGTCAACCGCGGTGCCGCCATCTATGGCGACAAGATCTACTTCGGCACCCTCGACGCCCAGGTCATTGCCCTGAACAAGGACACCGGCAAGGTGGTGTGGAAGAAGAAGTTCGGCGACCACAGCGCCGGCTACACCATGACCGGCGCCCCGACCCTGATCAAGGACCAGAAGAGCGGCAAGGTGCTGCTGATTCACGGCAGCTCCGGCGACGAGTTCGGCGTGGTCGGCCAGTTGTACGCCCGCGACCCGGAAACCGGCGACGAGGTGTGGATGCGTCCCTTCGTCGAAGGCCACATGGGCCGCCTGAACGGCAAGGACAGCACCCCCACCGGCGACGTCAAGGCACCGTCCTGGCCGAACGACCCGAGCACCGAGTCCGGCAAGGTCGAGGCCTGGAGCCATGGCGGCGGCGCCCCGTGGCAGAGCGCAAGCTTCGATGCCGAGACCAACACCATCATTGTCGGCGCCGGCAACCCGGGCCCCTGGAACACCTGGGCGCGCACGTCCAAAGACGGCAACCCGCACGACTACGACAGCCTTTACACCTCCGGCCAGGTCGGCGTCGACCCGAGCACCGGCGAGGTCAAATGGTTCTACCAGCACACGCCCAATGACGCCTGGGACTTCTCCGGCAACAATGAACTGGTGCTGTTCGACTACAAGGACAAGGACGGCAAGCAGTACAAGGCCACCGCCCATGCCGACCGCAACGGCTTCTTCTACGTGGTCGACCGCACCAACGGCAAGCTGAAGAACGCCTTCCCGTTCGCCGACAACATCACCTGGGCCAGCCATATCGACCTCAAGACCGGCCGCCCGGTAGAAAACCCCGGCCAGCGCCCGGCCAAGCCCGAGCCAGGGCAGACCAAGGGCAAGCCGGTGGAAGTGTCGCCGCCGTTCCTCGGAGGCAAGAACTGGAACCCCATGGCCTACAGCCAGGACACCGGCCTGTTCTATGTGCCGTCGAACCAGTGGAAAGAGGAATACTGGACCGAGGAGGTCAACTACAAGAAGGGCTCGGCCTACCTGGGCATGGGTTTTCGCATCAAGCGCATGTACGAGGACCACGTCGGCTCGCTGCGCGCCATGGACCCGACCACCGGCAAGATGGTCTGGGAGCACAAGGAACGCCTGCCGCTGTGGGCCGGGGTACTGGCGACCAAGGGCAACCTGGTGTTCACCGGTACCGGTGACGGCTACTTCAAGGCCTTCAATGCCAAGACCGGGGAGGAGCTGTGGAAATTCCAGACCGGCAGCGGCATCGTCTCGCCGCCGATCACCTGGGAACAGGACGGTGAGCAATACATCGGCGTGACCGTCGGCTACGGCGGCGCGGTGCCGTTGTGGGGCGGCGACATGGCCGAGCTGACCAAGCCGGTGGCCCAGGGTGGCTCGTTCTGGGTGTTCAAGATCCCCGCCTGGGACACCAAGACGGCCCAGCGCTGATTTGACGCCCTCTCGCCGGCAAGGCCGGCTCCCACAGTGGATCGGTGCATACCAAACCCTGTGGGAGCTGGCTTGCCAGCGATTGCTATCGCCCAGCCCCAGGAGATCCCCATGAAATACCTCCCGCTACTGCTCACCCTGGCCTGCACCCCTGCCCTCGCCGACGACGACACGCCCTTGACCATCAACGGCTGCACCATCGCCCAGGAAAGCCAATGCCCCAATGCCAACCTGCGCAATGCCGACCTCAGCAACCAGGACCTGCGCAAGATGAACCTGGCCGGTGCCGACCTGCGCGGGGCGAACCTGCGCCATGCGCGCCTGGACCTGGCCAACCTGGAAAAAGCCCAATTGCAAGGCGCCAACCTCACCCGCGCGAGCCTGCAGCAAAGCAACCTGCGCCTGGCCGACCTGCGCGACGCCAAGCTGGTTGCGGTACAGGCCTGGGGCATGTTCGCCCAGGGCGCCAACTTCGAGAACGCCGACTTGAGCGCCGCCTACCTGGAATTCGCCCGCCTCTCCGGGGCCAAACTGCACCGCAGCAAGCTGCAGGCCGCCGACCTGGAAATGACCTGGTTGAGCAAGGCCGACCTCAAGGGCGCCAACCTTGCCGATGCCAACCTGCAAGAAGCCAAGTTCGGCGAAAGCAATCTGGAGCAGGCCGACCTGCGCGGCAGCCGCCAGCATTACGCCAACTTTCAGGACAGCAACATGGAAGGTTGCCAGGGTTGCCCGAAAACCTGGGACTAAGCGGCGATACGCAGCAGGCCCGCCTCAATCGCCAGGTGCACCATTTCGGCGTGTGAGGCGACCTGCAATTTGCTTTTGAGCAGGGTCAGGCAGTTGGATACGGTCTTGGCGCTGATGCACAACTGCTCGGCGATCAGCCGGGTCGGCATGCCCTTGGCCAGCATCAGGAAAATTTCGGTTTCGCGCAGGCTCAAGCCTTGCAGGCGCGTACTGCCCCCCTGGCAGGCCAGGTCGGTGGCCAGCGCCTGCTCGATGTAGGCATGCCCGGACAGCACCCGGCGTACCGCTTCAAGCAACACCGCAGGCCCCGCCGCCTTGGACAGAAAGCCACAGGCGCCCGCCGCCATGGCCTGACGTACCAGGCCAAGATCACTATGCTCGCTGAAAAACAGCACGCGCAGCTGCGGCCAGCGCTGGCGCAGGCGCCGGGTGGTTTCCAGGCCGCTGATGCCGGGCAGGCCGAAGTCCATCAGCACCAGCCCCGGCAACTGCTCGCCAACCTTGTGCAGGGCCTCTTCACCACTGGCCGCTTCGATGATCGGCATGCCGTCCAGGCCCTGTTGCAGCGTAGCGGCCAGCCCCAGGCGCAGCATGGGGTGATCGTCGACCAGCAAAATGGCCATGGCGTGGTGCTCCTGCAGTTTTATCCCATGCTAGAACGCACGCCTGGGCGCTCGACTACTACTTTGGTACTGTTTTACTTGTCGATGGTCGCATTCCCAAAGCGTTGCACCTGGCCTGTAATGAAGGGGTGCAGCACAACCACAACAATAAGGTGCAAAGCCATGTACAAGATTCTGATCGCCGACGACCACCCGTTGTTTCGCGAGGCCATCCACAATGTCATCAGCGATGGCTTTCCCGGCAGCGAGGTGATGGAAACCGCCGACCTCGACAGTGCCCTGGCGATCACCGGCGATCACGATGACCTCGACCTGATCCTGCTCGACCTGAACATGCCCGGCATGCACGGCCTGGGCGGGCTGATCAACCTGCGCAACGAGGCACCGACCATCCCGGTGGTGATCGTTTCGGCCGAACAGGACAAACAGGTGGTACTGCAGGCCATCACTTACGGCGCCGTCGGCTTTATCACCAAATCCTCGCCGCGCTCGCAGATGACCGAGGCCATCGAGCAGATCCTCAACGGCAACGTCTACCTGCCGCCAGACATCATCCGCACCCAGAAGAGCAGCCACCGGCGCAGCCAGGGCGAACACCAGGGCTTTGCCCCGGAACTGCTGCAGGCCCTGACCCGCAAGCAATTGCTGGTGCTCGAACGCATGACCAAGGGCGAGTCGAACAAGCAGATCGCCTACAACCTCGACATCGCCGAAACCACGGTCAAGGCTCACGTGTCGGCGATTCTGCGCAAGCTCAATGTGCACAACCGCGTGCAGGCGATCCTCAGTGCCGGCGACATCGACTTCACCGCCTACCTGCGGCGATAGCCCTGGCATATCGCATTCATGCAAATTAGCCATTGAAACCACGGTAACGCCTGAAGTAAGCTCGGGAACATCAACTGGAGAGTCACATGTCGCACACACCCCTCACTCACGCTTGCAGCACCGGTCGCTTGTCGCGCCCTGTGGCGGCTGTCGAGTGCGCGACGGCCTCACCGGCTCGATTTTATTTTGGGTATTGGTTTAGCCACAGGCGCCGCTGATACCCACACCGGCGCCCACACTCAAGGGGCCGCCGAACACGAGAATACTCAACCCCCGGTCGGCTCCCCGACCGGGGGTTTTGCGTTTCAGGCCCCCGGCAACTAGCGAATCACATTGAGGAACAGTACATGAACTACGTCACCTACCACCCTTACCCAAGCTTTAGCGCCTGGCGATTTAGCCAATCCCGTTCGGGCCAGCCTGCCGCCTCCGATCGGTCACTTGTTGGTGGCACGCACACACATGACGCCAATCCGGCCATCTGTCGAACACCTCGATAGGGCCGACAGCGCGGGCCAGACCCCGCCATCCGCCCAGGGAACCAGAACATGCAATCGTCCAACCTCGCTCTGCCACTGTCCGAACCCACTGCTGCCAACAGCGCCGTCAGCCAACGCCTGCCGAGCCCGCTGCTGCTCAAGCAGCAAATGCCGCTTACCCCTGCCCTCACCGCCCAGGTCGAAGCCCATCGCCAGGCCGTACGTGCCATTCTCGATGGCGAAGATCAACGCCTGCTGGTGATCGTTGGCCCCTGCTCGCTCCATGACCCCCGTTCGGCCCGCGAATACGCCCAGCGCTTGGCGCGCCTGGCCATCGACGTAAGCGACCAGATGCTCCTGGTAATGCGCGCCTACGTCGAAAAGCCGCGCACCACCGTCGGCTGGAAAGGCCTGGCCTACGATCCGCACCTCGATGGCAGCGACGACATGCACGGCGGCATCGCCTTGTCCCGCGGCCTGATGCTGGCCATGCTCGAGCGCGGCCTGCCGGTTGCCACCGAGCTGCTGCAACCCATGGCCGCCGGTTACTTCGATGACCTGCTGAGCTGGGCGGCGATTGGCGCACGCACCACCGAATCGCAGATTCACCGCGAGATGGTCAGCGGCCTGGGCCTGCCGGTCGGCTTCAAGAACGGCACCGACGGCGGCGTTGGCATTGCCTGCGATGCGATCCGCAGCGCCGCGCACAGCCATCGGCATTTCGGCATGGACGTGCAAGGCTACCCGGCGATTGTCGAAACCCTGGGCAACCCTGACACCCACCTGGTGCTGCGCGGCGGCAACAAGGGCCCGAACTACGACCGCCAAAGCCTCGCCCTGGCCCGTCAGGGCCTGGCCAAGGCCGGTGTGGCGCCGCGGATCATGGTCGATTGCAGCCATGCCAACAGCGGCAAGGACCCATTGCGCCAACCGGCGGTGTTCAACGAAGTGCTCGAGCAGCGCCTGCAGGGCGACACCTCGCTGGTCGGCATGATGCTTGAGAGCCACTTGTTCGATGGCTGCCAGGCGCTGGGCGCGCAACCGCTCAAGTACGGTGTGTCGATTACCGATGGTTGCCTGGGCTGGGATTCGACCGAACGCTTGCTGCGTGAGGCGGCCGAGCGCTTGTGAGCCGCCCACAACGGTAGGAGCGGATTCATCCGCTCCCACTCCAGGCCGTCGGTGGTGCGGCGACACCGCATTTGCGTTAGGCTTGGGGTTTTACCCCAAGGAGCCACTCCCATGGCCAAAGCCACTGCCCGTCACATCCTGGTTGCCACCGAAGACAAGTGCAATGAACTGAAAGCCCAGATCGAAGCCGGCGCCGATTTCGCCGAGATCGCCAAGGCCAACTCCACCTGCCCGTCCAGCCGCCAGGGCGGTGACCTGGGCTCGTTCGGCCCGGGCCAGATGGTCAAGGAGTTCGATACCGTGGTGTTCAGCGCACCGGTCAACACCGTGCAAGGCCCGGTGAAGACCCAGTTCGGTTATCACCTGCTGGAAGTGACCAGCCGTCAGGACTGATCGCTGCTGTACAAACCGGCCCCCCAGGGCCGGTTTGTTTGCCCAGGTGACCTGCTAAGCTTCAGCCACAGTCGTGGTTCAGGTGGTCAGGCGCTTGCGAATTGCTCCCTTCCCCTTGCTGTTGTTGATCTTCGGCCTGGCCCTTGCCTGGTCGTGCGCTGCCACGTCAGCCCCTGGTCACGCCTTGACCGTCTATGATGAAGCGCCACGCTACCCGGCTGGCTTCCAGCACTTCAGCTACGCCAACCCCGACGCGCCCAAAGGCGGCAGCCTGCGCCGCTCGGCCATCGAGATCGGCCAGTTCGACCACCTCATTCCCTATATCGACAAGGGCATCGGCGTTGCCGAGGTAGATGGTTGGCTGTACTCGCCGCTGGCCGTGCGCTCGCAGGACGAGCCCTACACGGTGTATGGGCTGGTGGCGCAAAAGCTTGAGCGCGATCCCGACGGGTACTGGCTGCGCTTCTATCTTGACCCACGAGCGCGCTTTGCCGATGGCCAGCCGATCCGCGCCGAGGATGTGCGCTACACCTTCGAGCTGTTCATGCGTGCGGGCAATCTCAGGTACCGTACCCAGTTCGCCGACGTTGATGGGGTCAAGGTAGAAAACCCGCGGCAGATCATCTTCCACTTCAAAAGCAACCAGAACCGTACCCTGGCCCTGGACCTGGCGACCTTGCCGGTACTGCCCGAACACTGGTGGAAAGACCGCGACTTTGCCAATGGCGCAGGCTTCGAAGCACCGCTGGGCAGCGGCCCGTACAAGGTCGGCCGGGTCGACAACGGCCGCAGCATCACCTTCGAGCGCGACAAAAGCTGGTGGGCCCGCGACCTGCCGGTCAACCGTGGCCGCTACAACTTCGACCAGTTACGCATCGAGTACTTCGGCGACACCGAGGTGGCGCGTCAGGTGCTGCGCGGCGGCGGTTTCGATTACAACCGCGAGTTCTCCGCCACCGCCTATACCCTCGGCTACGCCAGCCCGGCGCTGGACGATGGCCGCCTGCAGCGCGCACACCTGGCCAAGGATGCACCGCAGACCGCCCAGGGTTTTGTCTTCAACCTGCAGCGGCCGGTGTTCAAGGACCGTCGGGTGCGTCAGGCGCTGGCCCTGCTGTGGGACTTCGAGTGGAGCAACCGGCAGATGATGCGCAACCTGTACATTCGCCAGCAGAGCTTTTTCGCCAACAGTGACCTGGCGGCGCGCAGCGTGCCCGATGTGCAGGAGCTCAAGTTGCTCGAACCGTTGCGCGGGCAGGTGCCCGACGAGGTCTTCAACCAGGTGTTCGAAGCGCCGCGCACCGACGGCTCGGGGCTGATTCGCGACAAGCAACTGCAAGCGCTGGCACTGCTCGAGGCGGCTGGCTGGAAACCCCAGGGCGATCAACTGGTCAACGCCCAGGGTGAACCGCTGACGTTCACCTTCCTCAATGGTCAGGCCGGTTTCGAACGCCTGCTGCTGCCGTGGAAGCGCAACCTGGCGCAGATCGGCATCACCCTGGAAATCCGCCGTATCGACGCCTCGCAGTACGTCAACCGCCTGATGGCCCGCGACTATGACCTGATCGTCAGCGGCTATCCGGTATCACCGTCGCCCGGGCTTGAGCTGTACAACTATTTTGGCTCGGCGGCGGCCAGCGACCCTGGCTCGAACAACTACATGGTCTTGCAGGACCCGGCCGTGGACCGTCTGCTCGACGGCCTGGTCAAGGCGGCGAGCAAGGCTGACATGCTGCGTCATGCCCATGCCCTGGACCGGGTGCTGAGCTGGAACTACTACTGGATTCCCAACTATTACCCACCTGGCTCATCCACCGTCTGGTGGAACCGCTTCGGCCTGCCCGAGGTGCAGCCGAGCTACGACGAAGGCCTGGACAGCTGGTGGGAAGTCAGCCCGACGCCGCTGACCAACGCACAGATGGCCGAGCGCCTGGGGAGCCCGCCGTGATCGGCTACATCCTGCGCCGTCTGCTGCTGATCATCCCGACCTTGTTGATCATCCTGCTGGTCAATTTCGTCATCGTCCAGGCCGCGCCGGGCGGCCCGGTCGAGCAGGCGGTTGCACGCCTGCAGGGGATCGGCGGCGGTGCGCCCGGGGCCAGCGCCGAAACCCTGCACACCAGCTCGCGCGCCAGCCGCGGCCTGGACCCCAAACTGCTGGAAGACATCAAGCGCCAGTACGGCTTCGACAAGTCGGCGCCCGAGCGCTTATGGCTGATGCTCACGCAATACGCCCGGCTGGACTTCGGCGCCAGCTTCTTTCGCGGTGCCAAGGTCACCGATCTGATTCTGGAGAAGATGCCGGTGACCTTGTCGCTGGGCTTCTGGGCCACCCTGATCACCTACCTGGTGTCGATCCCCTTGGGGATTCGCAAAGCGGTGCGCCACGGCAGCGCCTTCGATGCCTGGAGCAGCAGCCTGATCGTCATCGGCTACGCCCTGCCCTCGTTCCTGTTCGCCCTGCTGCTGATCGTGCTGTTCGCTGGCGGCACTTCGCTGAACTGGTTTCCGGTGCGCGGGCTGGTCTCGGAAGACTTCGACCAGCTCAGCCTGCTGGGCAAGCTCGCCGACTACTTCTGGCACCTGGTGCTGCCGGTCGGCGCGCTGGTGATCGGCGGCTTTGCCACCCTGACCCTGCTGACCAAGAACGCCTTTCTCAACGAGATCACCCGCCAATACGTGATCACCGCACGGGCCAAGGGCCTGAGCGAGCAGCGAGTGCTGTACGGGCACGTGTTTCGCAATGCCATCCTGCTGGTGGTGGCCGGCATCCCCCAGGCACTGATCAGCGTGTTCTTTGCCGGCTCCCTGCTGATCGAGGTGATCTTCTCCCTCGATGGCCTGGGGCGCATGAGCTACGAGGCGGCGGTGTCGCGGGATTATCCGGTGGTGTTCGGTTCACTGTTCATCTTCACCCTGTTTGGCCTGCTGGTACGGCTGATCGGTGACCTGTGCTACACCCTGGTCGACCCGCGTATCGATTTTGCCACGAGGGCACGCTGATGCTTCGCCTGTCGCCGGTTTCACTCAGGCGCCTGCAGCGTTTTCGGCGCAACCGTCGCGGCTGGATTTCGTTGTGGCTGTTCGGCCTGCTATTGCTGGTGAGCCTGGGGGCCGAGCTGGTGGCCAACGACAAGCCGTTGCTGCTGGGTTATCAGGGGCAGCTGTATTTCCCGGCGTTCAAACGCTATACCGAGCAACAGTTTGGCGGTCAGTTGCCGTTCCAGGCGGATTACCGCAGCCAGTACGTACGCCAACTGATCGAGGGCCAGAACGGCTGGATGCTGTTTGCACCGGTGCCCTTTAGCGCCGATACGCCGAACTACGATTTGCTGGTACCCACGCCCAGCCCGCCGTCCACGGTCAATTGGCTGGGTACCGACGACCAGGCCCGGGATGTGCTGGCGCGAGTACTGTATGGCACCCGGGTGTCGATTCTGTTTGCCCTGGCGCTGACCGCCATCAGCACGCTGATCGGCATCGCCGCCGGCGCCTTGCAGGGCTATCACGGCGGTTGGGTCGACCTGATCGGCCAGCGCCTGCTGGAGGTCTGGTCGGGCCTGCCGGTGTTGTACCTGCTGATCATCCTCAGCGGTTTTGTCGAGCCGAACTTCTGGTGGTTGCTGGGGATCATGGCGCTGTTTTCCTGGCTGGCGCTGGTGGATGTGGTGCGCGCCGAGTTCCTCCGTGGGCGCAACCTCGAGTACGTGCTGGCCGCCCGCGCCCTGGGCCTGCCCGACCGCTGGGTGATCCTGCGGCACATTTTGCCCAACGCCATGAATGCCACCCTGACCTACCTGCCGTTCATTCTCACCGGTGCCATCACCACCCTCACCGCCCTGGATTTTCTCGGCTTCGGCATGCCCGCCGGCAGCGCTTCGCTGGGCGAGCTGGTCACCCAGGGCAAACAGCACCTGCAGGCCCCCTGGCTGGGCTTTACCGCGTTTTTTGCCCTGGCGCTGATCCTGTCGCTGCTGGTGTTCATTGGCGATGCCTTGCGCGAAGCCTTCGATCCACGGGCATAATCGCAGCCTTTACCCCCGGCGGAGCGGCGCATGCAGGACAGTGACAGCCTCAAGGACTACCAGCAGGTGCGCCTGTTGGCGATTCGTTCGCTGTTCGAAATCATCGAGCAGTCCAGCGAAGGCACGATCATCGTCGACCGTGATGCGCGCATCGTCTGGATGAACGAGCGCTATGCCCGGCGCTTTGGCCTGGACGACGCCAGCAGTGCGATCGGCCAACCGTGCGAGAGTGTCATCCCCGGCAGCTTGATGCGCGAGGTGGTGAGCAACGGTCGGCCGATCCTGCTGGACATGCTCGACACCCCGAAAGAGCCGCTGGTGGTGATGCGCCTGCCGGTGCACGACAGCAGCGGCAAGCTGATCGGTGCCATCGGTTTTGCCCTGTTCGACGAATTGCGCAGCCTTTCGCCGCTGCTCAAGCGCTACGCCAGCATGCAGCAGGAGCTGGCCTCGACCCGCTCGTTGCTGCGCGCCCGCCAGGCCAAGTACAGCTTTGCCCAGTTCATCGGCACCAGCGCCGCCAGCCTTGAGGTCAAGCGCCGCGCCCGGCGTGGCGCCAGCAGTGATTCGCCGGTGTTGCTACTGGGTGAAACCGGCACCGGCAAAGAGCTGCTGGCCCATGCCATCCACGCGGCCTCGGCGCGGGCGCACAAAGCGTTTGTCAGCATCAACAGCGCGGCAATCCCCGAGACCCTGCTTGAAGCCGAATTTTTCGGCACCGCCCCGGGCGCCTTTACCGGCGCCGAGCGCAAGGGCCGCCCGGGCAAGTTGCAGATTGCCGAGGGCGGCACGCTGTTTCTCGACGAGATCGGCGACATGCCCTTGCCACTGCAGAGCAAACTGCTGCGCGTGTTGCAGGAGAAGGAGTACGAGCCGGTCGGTTCCAACCAGATGATCCACAGCGATGTGCGGATCATTGCCGCGACGTCCACCGACCTGCAGGCGGCGATGGCCCGTGGCGAGTTTCGTGCCGACCTGTACTACCGGCTCAATGTGCTGCCGATCCAGGTGCCGCCGTTGCGTGAGCGGCTGGACGACCTGCCGGCCTTGAGCGAGGCGATTCTTGAAGAACTGGGCAGCCAGCACGAACTGGAGGACCCGGCCCAGGCACTGCTGGCCCGGCATGCCTGGCCGGGCAATATCCGCGAGCTGCGCAATGTGCTGGAGCGGGCGACCTTGCTGGCGGATCAGCCGCGCTTGAGCGTGGGTGATGTACAGGCGGCGTTGGGCGACCTGGCGCCGCTGCAGGTCCAGTTGCCACAGCTGAGCTACAAGCAGGCCTGTGCCGATTTTGAGCGCCAGCTGCTGGAGAACACCCTGGCGCGCTGTGCCGGGAATGTGCCGGAGGCCGCGCGGCAGCTGGGGTTGGGGCGCTCGACGTTGTACAAGAAGTTGCTGGCGCTGGGCATAAAATCTCATTAAACAGAATTGTGTCTCCATATTGAGACGAACACCTCTCCCCATGGGAGCCGGCCTTGCCGGCGATGCAAGGCGTAGCCTTGCCAGGTTTTGGGCTGCTTTGCAGCCCATCGCCGGCAAGGCCGGCTCCCACAAGACCTGTCTCTATACAGAGACATACTTATTGAAACCCATTCAGAAATTAAATTTATACGTTTAAATTCAATAACTTATAAACATGGCACGATTCCCGCTATCTCCTTCGCACCAACAAAAACAAGATGCACCCAAGGAGACACTCGATGAGTGTGATCATCGCCCTGGCAGCCCTGGCGCTGCTGATGCTGGCTGCCTACCGTGGTTATAGCGTTATCCTCTTCGCCCCCATTGCCGCCCTTGGCGCGGTGCTGTTGACCGACCCTGCGGCGGTCGCCCCGGCCTTTACCGGGGTGTTCATGGAAAAGATGGTCGGCTTTATCAAACTGTACTTTCCGGTGTTCCTGCTGGGCGCCGTGTTCGGCAAGCTGATCGAGCTGTCGGGCTTCTCGCGCTCGATCGTCGCCGCCGCGATCCGCCTGCTCGGCACCCGCCAGGCCATGCTGGTGATCGTGCTGGTCTGCGCGCTGCTCACCTACGGCGGCGTGTCGCTGTTCGTGGTGGTGTTTGCGGTGTACCCGTTTGCTGCCGAAATGTTCCGCCAGAGCAACATTCCCAAACGCCTGATCCCGGCGACCATCGCCCTGGGCGCGTTTTCCTTCACCATGGACGCCCTGCCCGGCACCCCGCAGATCCAGAACATCATCCCCAGCACCTTCTTCAACACCACCGCCTGGGCCGCGCCCTGGCTGGGCCTGATCGGCACCCTGTTCGTGTTCTGCACCGGCATGCTGTACCTGCAGCGCCAGCGCAACAAGGCCCAGCGCACCGGTGAAGGCTATGGTTCGGCGCTACGCAACGAGCCGGAAACCGCCGCCGACCTGAAGCTGCCCAACCCATTGCTGGCGCTGTCGCCGCTGCTGTTGGTGGGGGTGATGAACCTGCTGTTCACCCACTGGATTCCGGCCTGGTACGGCAAGACCCATACCTTGAGCCTGGCGGGCATGAGCACGCCGGTGCAGACCGACATCGCCAAGCTCACGGCGATCTGGGCGGTGGAGGCGGCCTTGCTGCTGGGTATCCTGCTGGTGCTGGTGACAGGCTTTGGCGCGATCAGAAGCCGTCTGGCCGAAGGCAGCAGAAGCGCGGTCAGCGGCGCCTTGCTGGCAGCGATGAACACCGCCTCGGAATACGGCTTCGGTGCCGTCATCGCTTCACTGCCGGGTTTTCTCGTGCTCGCCGACGCCCTGCGCGCTATCCCCAACCCACTGGTTAACGAGGCGATTACCGTCACCCTGCTGGCCGGTATCACGGGTTCCGCCTCCGGCGGCATGAGCATTGCCCTGGCGGCGATGTCCGACAGTTTCATCGCCGCCGCCAATGCCGCCAACATTCCCCTTGAAGTGCTGCACCGGGTCGCGGCCATGGCCAGCGGCGGCATGGACACCCTGCCGCACAACGGTGCGGTGATCACCCTACTGGCCGTCACCGGCCTGACCCACCGCGAAGCCTACAAGGATATTTTCGGCATTACCCTGATCAAGACCCTGGCGGTGTTCGTGGTGATTGCTACGTTCTATGCCACCGGTATCGTCTAAGGAGCACCCTATGCGTCTCAACGGCAAGACAGCAGTAGTCACCGGATCGACCAGCGGCATCGGCCTGGGCATTGCCCAGGCATTGGCCAAGGCCGGCGCCAACCTGATCCTCAACGGCTTTGGCGATGCCAGCGCGGCCATCGCCGAAGTGGCCCGCTTCGGTACCCGGGTCGGTCATCACCCGGCGGACCTTGGCGACGTTAACCAGCTCGAAGCGCTGTTCGCCTATGCCGAGCGCGAGTTCGGCGGCGTCGATATTCTCGTCAACAATGCCGGCATCCAGCATGTGGCGGCGGTTGAAGACTTCCCGGTGGAGCGCTGGGATTCGATCATCGCCGTCAACCTCTCGGCCGTGTTCCATGGTACCCGCCTGGTGCTGCCGGGCATGCGCGCGCGCAACTGGGGGCGGATCGTCAACATCGCGTCGGTGCACGGCCAGGTCGGCTCCACCGGCAAGGCCGCCTATGTCGCCGCCAAACACGGGGTGGTGGGCCTGACCAAGGTGGTGGGGCTGGAAACCGCCACCAGCAATGTCACCTGCAACGCCATCTGCCCGGGCTGGGTACTCACCCCGCTGGTGCAGAAACAGATCGATGACCGCGCCGCCAACGGTGTTGATCCGCAGCGGGCCCAGCATGATCTGCTGGCCGAGAAGCAGCCGTCGTTGGCCTTCGTCACTCCCGAACACCTGGGTGAGCTGGTATTGTTCCTCTGTAGCGAGGCTGGCAGTCAGGTTCGTGGCGCTGCCTGGAACATCGATGGCGGCTGGCTGGCCCAGTGACGGGCAGCCTCAACACCTGGCTGCCGCATCGTCTTTTTTACCTGCAAGGAGGCCTTATGCGCCCACTCTCCCTCACCGCGTTGTTCACCCTGACCCTGGCTGCCGCTACTTCGCTACAGGCCGCCAGCCTCAAGGATGTTGCGCCCTACCCCGAGGCCGAAAAAGGCTTTACCCGCCAGGTGATCCAACTGCCAAAGCAGGCTGACGAGTCGGCCTACAAACTCGAAGTGCTGGCTGGCAAGCAACTGGAAGTCGACTGCAACCGTCAGCACCTGGGCGGTAACCTGGAAGAACAGACCCTGCAAGGCTGGGGCTACAACTACTACCGCCTGGAAAAAGTCTCGGGCCCGGCCTCGACCCTGATGGCCTGCCCTGACGGCAAGAAAAAACAGGCTTTCGTGCCCGTGGTCGGCGATGGCTTCCTGCTGCGTTACAACAGCAAGCTGCCGGTGGTGGTGTATGTGCCGGAAGGCGTTGAAGTGCGTTACCGCGTCTGGTCGGCTTCGAACAAAGTGAAAAAAGCTACAGTGGAATAAAGCACTGCTGATCGCTGGCAATGCCGGCGATGGGGTGCGCAGCAGCCCTGGCCAACCGCAAAAAGGAACGCCCATGAACGAAGTGCTCTGGCGCCCGAGCAAGGCGCGTATTCAGGCCAGTCGGATGGATGCCTTTCGCCGGCAGGTCAATCAGCAGTTTGGCCTGGCGCTGCGCAATTACGCCGCGCTGCACCGCTGGAGCATCGAACAGCGTGCCGCGTTCTGGCAAACCCTTGCCGACTATTTCCAGGTGCGCTGGCAGCAGCCGGCCACTCAGGTGCTCGACGAAGGCCCGCAGATGCCCGATGCGCGCTGGTTCGCTGGCGCCACCCTGAACTTCGCCGAACACCTGCTACGGCGCCGCGACAACCATCCGGCGTTGATCGTGGTGCGCGAAGACGGCGAGCGACGGGTTATCAGCCATGGCGAACTGGCCGAACAGGTGGCCGGCCTGCAGCGCAGCTTCCAGGCCGCCGGCATCGGCGTCGGCGACCGGGTTGCCGCCTGCATGCCCAACACCTGGCAAACCCTGGTGGCGATGCTGGCCTGCACCAGCCTCGGCGCTATCTGGTCGTGTTCTTCGCCGGAGTTCGGCACCCACGGCATCATCGACCGCTTCGGCCAGATCGAGCCAAAGCTGTTGATCGTCTGTGCCGGTTACCCGTACGCCGGCAAACAGATCGACCAGGTCGACAAGATCAACCAGGTACTGGCACAACTGCCAAGCCTGCAACACCTGCTGGTGGTGCCTTACACCCGCACGCACACCGCCAGCGACGAATTCATCTGCCAGGCCCGGGTCAGCCTCTGGGACGATTTCTACCAACCCGGCGGCGAACCGCAGTTCACCCCGCTGGCGTTCAATCACCCGCTGTACATCCTCTATTCCAGCGGCACCACCGGCGTGCCCAAGTGCATCGTCCACGGCGCCGGCGGCGTATTGCTGCAGCACCTCAAGGAGCACGGCCTGCACAATGACCTGGGCTCGGACGACGTACTGTTCTACTACACCACCTGCGGCTGGATGATGTGGAACTGGCTGGCCAGCGGCCTGGCCGTGGGGGCCACCCTGGTGCTCTACGACGGCTCGCCTTTTCATCCGGGCCCCGAACGCCTGCTCGACCTGATCGACAGCGAGCGCATCAGCGCATTCGGCACCAGCGCCAAGTACCTGGCAGCCCTGGAGCAAGCCGACCTGCGCCCGCGCCTGAGCCATTCACTGGACTCGCTGAAATTGCTGCTGTCGACCGGCTCGCCGTTGTCGCCGGAAAGCTTCGACTACGTCTACCGCGAATTCAAGCGCGACCTGTGCCTGGCATCGATGTCGGGCGGTACCGATATCGTCTCCTGCTTCGTCATCGGCAACCCGCTGCTGCCGGTGCGCCGCGGCGAGATCCAGTGCAAGGGCCTGGGCATGGCCGTTGAGGTCTGGGATGACGATGGCCATGCGCTGATCGGTGAAAAAGGCGAGCTGGTCTGCACCCGGCACTTTCCGGCCATGCCCCTGGGCTTCTGGAATGACCCGCAGGGCGAGCGCTTCCAGGCGGCCTACTTCAGCCAGTTCCCCGGGGTCTGGGCCCAGGGTGATTACGCCGAGGAACGGGCCGAGGGCGGCATGCTGATCCACGGTCGCTCGGACGCGGTGCTCAACCCCGGCGGCGTGCGTATCGGCACGGCGGAAATCTACCGCCAGGTCGAGAAGGTGCATGAGGTGGTCGAAAGCGTCGCCATCGGCCAGCGCTGGCAGCATGATGTGCGGGTGGTGCTGTTCGTGCGCCTGCGCGACGGCCTGCAGCTGGACGACGCCTTGCAGGCGCGAATCCGCCAGGTGATCCGCAGCAACACCACGCCTCGGCATGTGCCGGCGGTGATCGCCGCGGTGACGGATATCCCGCGCACCATCAGCGGCAAGATCGTCGAGCTTGCGATTCGCAACGTGGTGCACGGGGAGCCGGTGAAAAATACCGACGCCCTGGCCAACCCCGAGGCCCTCGAGCAATTTCGCGACCGCCCGGAGTTGCGCAATCAGGCATAATGCGCGGTTTTAGCGCTTTACGAAGGTACGTTGAGATGAAAGCACAGGCCCGGCATATTCTGGTCAAGACCGCCGAAGAAGCCGAACAGCTCAAGCAGCGCATCGCCAAGGGCGAGGCGTTCGATGTGCTGGCCAAGAAATACTCCACCTGCCCGTCAGGCAAACGCGGCGGCGACCTGGGTGAAGTGCGCCCGGGGCAGATGGTCGGCGCCATCGACCAGGTGATTTTCAAAAAGCCGCTGCGCACCGTGCACGGCCCGATCAAGAGTAAATTCGGCTATCACCTGGTGCAGGTGTTCTACCGCGATTAAAGGCTGTCGCGGCGCCGCTGCGAGCGCAGGTTGCGCTGATCCTCCAGATCATTGCGCAGGCCGACGATCAGGTTGGAAATCGCCCGGCTGCTGGTCAGTTGCTCGGTGCTGATGCCGGTGACCAGCAGGTCGACCCGCTCGCAGCTGCGGTCGAGCACCCGTACGGTCAGCGAACGGTCGGCCGCCAGGGTGCACTGGCAGCGGGTGGGTAAAAAACTGCTTTCTATGATGTTGCGCAACTCCAGGGTCGAGAGCATCGGTACGTCTCCTTGGCAGGTGGCGGACAGCGGTTCCTGTTGCCCGATCCAGCTCCAAGCCTAGGTCATATTCCTCAATTGAATCAGACCCTTTCACTATAAGCAGCGCAGGCTTTGGCCGGCCTCCGGGCAGTGGAAGCAAGTGGCCACCTAGCATTTTTGTCAGTTGTCGATATTTCTGATTGCTCTATACATCAGGGCACGACCCTCCAGTGCTCGCAGGAAAGCTGGAGCCGCAGTGGTCAATGCCCTGTATGGAAATGGAGCCCGCCTGATGCGCACCTCGCTTATCGTGGTACTCAGCGCCCTGCCTTTCACTGCCATTGCCCAGAACGTGGTGGTCGGGCCCGGCGACACCCTCGGCGCCGTGCTACAGACGCCGTTTATCGATGACTTCCTGATGACCGGCGGCACACTGCAGTCCCTGGCCCAGGGCGATGCCCGCGATACATTCAACATGTCGGCGGGACGGATCATCGGTGCCTTCGAAGACGGTGACGTGGCGTTCTTCTCCGGTGGCAGCATCGGCCGGGTCGACATGAAGCTGGACAACAACATTTTCAGCATGTCCGGCGGCACCATCGTTGGCAACCTGGTCACCGGCTTTGGCAACGACCAGATCTTCCTCAATGCCGGTACTATCGGCGGCAATATCAGCACCAGTGGCGGAACCGATGTTTTCGTGATTACCGGCGGTACGCTGCAAGGCAACCTGCTGGCCAGTTTCGGCAATGACTCGCTCAAATGGCAGGGCGGCGTTATTCGCGGCACTGTCGACATGGGCGGTGACGATGACGTGGCAGTGCTCAAAGACCTCGCCAGCCCGGTGCTGAACATCACCGTCAACGGCGGTGCCGGCGTCGACAGCCTGACCTTCGATAACAGCCAGCCGGTGGGTGGTGATCGCTATATCAACTGGGAAAGCGTCAACCTGATTAACGCCAGTGTGTTCAAGCTGGACAATAACCTGACCCTGGGCGATGCCAGCGCCGTTACCGCGCCCACCCGCCTGAACATCGACCCCAGCAGCTCGCTGGTCTCGCGCTCCGGGACGATCAGCCCCTTCACCGCCGGCCAGCCGCTGACTGTCAACAACAGCGGGCTTGTCGACCTGAGCAGTGGCGGCGACGCCCAAGGGCGGCTGACCATCAACGGCAGCTACGTAGGCAACGGCGGTACCCTGAAGCTCAACAGCGTACTGGCCGGCGACGGTGCAGCGTCCGATCGCCTGGTAGTCAGCCGGGGCACGATCTCCGGCAGCACCAACCTGCAGATCAGCAACTTCGCCGGTGCCGGTGCGGTGACCCGCCAGAACGGCATCCAGGTGGTTGAAGCAATCAACGGAGCGACCAGCAGCAACACGGCCTTCGTCCAGACCCAGACCTTGTCGGCCGGCGCTTTTGACTATCGTCTGTTCAAAGGCGGGGTGACTGCTGATAGCGTCAATAGCTGGTACTTGCGCTCCACCGTGATTGCCCCGGTACCACTGCCTGGGCCGCAGCCTGAGACGCCGGACCCGGTTGATCCTGTGGTCGCGATACCGCCCCCCACCCCGGGCCCTGCCCCTGGCCAGCCTGACTTGCCGCCACCGGTGGCCGGCGTGAGTATCCCCCTGTACCGGCCGGAAGTTGCCGTTTACGCCGCCGCGCCACGGGCTGCGGCGTTGATTGCGCGCTCGGCGCTGGGCACCTTTCATCAACGCCAGGGCGACCAGAGCCTGCTGAGCGAAAGCGGCGCGGTATCGGCCAGTTGGGGACAAGCCTACAGCAACAGTTTCCATCAAAGCTGGTCGGGCACTGTCAGCCCCAGCCTGGACGGCAGCCTGTACGGCTTCAAGGTCGGCCAGGACCTGTGGGCCTGGCTCAACGATGACGGCCTGCGCCAGCATGTTGGCCTGTATGTCGGTCACAGCCGCGTGAACGGCGATGTAAAGGGCTTCGCCCTGGGCGTCGAGGACAGCCAGGTCGGCGACCTGAAACTCGACAGCGACAGCGTCGGCGCCTACTGGACCCTGATCGGCGCGCAGCAGTGGTATGTCGATGCCGTGCTGCAGTACTCGGACCTCGACGGCCGGGCGAAATCCGATCGTGGCGACAAGCTCGACCTCAACGGCCACGCCTGGAGCGCATCGCTGGAAACCGGTTACCCCATTGCCCTGTCGTCGCAATGGACGGTGGAGCCCCAGGCGCAGATCATCGCCACGAAGGTCTCGCTGGACAGCGCCAACGACAGCGTCAGCCACGTCAGCTATGACGCCCAGACCGAGTTGACCGGGCGCCTCGGCGTACGCCTGGAAGGCAACTTCAAATCAGGCGCAGTGCCGTTGCTGCCCTACCTGCAGGTCAATATCTGGCACGGTGACGGTGGTCGCGACACCCTGACCTTCGATGACCTTGACCAGATCAAGACCGACTACCGCTACACCTCGATGGACATCGGTACCGGCCTGGTCGCGCAGATCAACCGGAACTTCAGCGTGCATGCCGGTATCGACTACGCCAGCAACCTCGATGCCCACCAACAGGAGCGCGTCGGCGCCAACCTCGGGATACGCCTGAGCTACTAAGCCCGCCGTGCTGCCAGCAAGCCGACCCCGGCGCAGCCGAGCAGCGTGGCACTGACCCGATTGAACAGCCGCCGCGGGCCGGGCTGGTTGAACCAGCGCTGCAGGTAGGCGCCCAGCCAGCCGTAAATGGCAATGGCCAGCCATTCCAGCAACAGGAACATCCCGCCCAGCCAGACGAACTGCTCGGCCACCGGCAACGGGCTGCCGACGCTGATGAACTGCGGCAAAAAAGCGGTGAAGATCAGAATCGCCTTGGGGTTGCCGGCCGCCACCCAGAACTCCTGGCGCGCCAGGCGCAGCGTACCGCGGCGACGCTCACTGAGCACGGCAGCCTCGGCCACTGGCGCCCGCCACAGCTGCCAGGCGATGTAGAACAGGTAGGCGGCCCCCAGCACCTTGATCACCAGGAACAGGTATTCGCTGGTGTGCAGCACCGCTGCCAGGCCCATGGCCGCCAGCACGATCATCCCGGCAAAGGCGAACAACCGGCCAATCCCCGCCACACAGGCCGTTCGCAGGCCATACCGGCTGGCATTGTTCAGCGACAACAGGTTGTTCGGCCCGGGGGCCATGTTCAGGGCAAAGCAGGCCGGGATGAACAGGGCCAGGGTGGTCAGGTCCATGGAGGCGCTCCGGTGGCGAAAAACCCAAGGTTCCCCTCGGCGCTGTACCCGCGTCAAGGTACAGCTGGGCGACAAAACTGTGCAGCCCTTGGCGGGCCATGCAGTGATAGACTTCTGGCCACGTTTTCATCGGCCCCTGCACATGCCTCAGCCAACTGACGCCGCCCGTACAGCGTTCTGGCGCGACCCGGCCTTGCCCTATGTCGAAAGCCGCCGCGCCTGCGACAGCCGTGCCTGCTACAAGGCGCACAGCCATCCAACGTTCTCCATGGGTGCGGTCGATCAGGGCTGCAGTGTGTTCAGCGGTGCGAGCAAAGCGCAAACACGCCTTCACCCTGGCACCCTGGTGTTTGTTCCGGCGCACTGCGTGCATGCCTGCAACCCCGAACCCGGGCTGAGCTGGAGTTACCAGATGATCCATCTGGACGCCGCCTGGCTGCAGACCTTGCGCCTGGAATCGGCACTGCTGGCGCAGGCAGAGGGAACGCCGGCGCACGTCACGCGCAACCGGTCGACCTACGCCCGTTTTACCCGGCTCAACGATCTGTTGTTCTCTGCGGCCAGTACCCATGAGAAAGAAGCCGCCTTGATCGCGTTCATTGGCGATCACCACAACCCGCCAACCCAGACCTTGTCGCAGCCACCGCAACGCCTTGAGCGCAACCTTGAAACGTTGCTCCAACGGCTTGCACAGGACGACGCCGGCAGCCTGTCGCTGGGCGAGCTGGCGGACAGCGCCGGCATGGGCCGTTATCAACTGATCCGCGCGTTCCGTGCCGCGACCGGCCTTACCCCTCATGCCTGGCAGTTGAACCAGCGCATCAACCGCGCGCGCCAGTGGTTGCGCAAGGGCCAGGACATGGCTGACATCGCCTATCGCCTGGGCTTTGCCGACCAGAGCCACTTCCAGCGCGTGTTCAAGGCCCACACCGGCGTAACGCCTGGGCTGTACCGCGGCTGAACCCGCAATTTTGTTCAATACAGGCTCCTTGCACGGCACCGACAATCAGCCCCCCTATCGCTGAAGAAGTCCGTCATTCATGGAGCAGTTTCTGATCGTGGCGGCAGCGCATTTTCTTGCCCTGCTGTCGCCTGGCCCTGATTTTTTCCTGGTTGCCCGTACGTCGATGAGCGCCGGCTGGCTCAAGGCGACCGGCGCCTGCCTGGGTATCGCCCTGGCCAACGGCGTGTTCATTGTTGCCGCCTTCAGCGGGGTCTCGGCGCTGCACCCGGACAGCGCGCTGTTCGTCTCCCTCCAGCTGGCCGGCTGCGCCTACCTGCTGTACATCGGTGTGCTGTTCATTCGCCATGCCGGCGCAAGTTCGCTGACCCAGGTCAGCGTTCGGGCCAATGCCTTGAACAGTCCCTGGCTTCAGGGCCTGTTGATGGGCTTTCTGTCTGCAATCCTCAACCCGAAGAACGCCCTGTTCTATGTCAGCCTGGCCAGCATGGTCAGTGGTAGCCAGACCAGCGCAGGCTGGAAACTGACGTACGCAGTGTGGATGTTCAGTGCGGTGTTGCTGTGGGACATGCTGGTGGCCGCAGCCATCGGCAATCTGCACGTGCGCCGGCGCTTTGCGCGACTGCTGCCATGGCTTGAACGGGTTTCGGGCGCGGTGCTGATACTGTTGGCGCTGGGGGTGCTCACTCACCTGGCCTGGCGTTGAGCAGGCTCAGGCTGCCCAGGTCGAGCAGGCTGAACTGGCCGCTGGCCCAGCCGCCGGTGTCGATATGCCAGATGTTGCCCAGCACCCGCACCTCGCGCTGCGGGGTATGCCCGACGATCAACGCTCGCAGCCCCTCGACGGGCGTAGCATCGCCGCTGTACAAGCGCTGGCGCGACCATTGGCAAACCTCCTGGACCTCGCTCGGTGGCGTACTGGCCAGCAGCTCACGCAACTGCGCCCAGTGGCGAAACGGACAATCGGCATGCAACAGGCCGATCAGACCGTCCGCGGTTTCTACCTCCAGCGCCAGCGGCAGGCGCCGAAAGCGCTGGGCAAACCGCGCCTGTTCATCGGCGCTCAGGGCCAGGAACCAGCCGCCGCCAGCGGCGCGGTACTGGCCATAGTCGAGCATACCGCCGTCGACATGGGTGACCGCCAGGGCTTCATGGTTGCCTTGCACGGCATGGAACCAGGGTTTGTCCAGCCAATCCAGCGCCTGCGGGCACTCCGGGCCACGGTCGACCAGGTCGCCAACGCTGAACAGGCGATCTACCGCCGGATCGAAGCCTATCGCCGTCAGCCGCTCCTGCAGGCGCGAAAAATGCCCGTGGATGTCCCCCACGGCAATGTCCCGCCCATGCCGGTTGGCTGTAAATCGTTCGATCCTGCGCACTGCCGACTCCTCTGCTTTCAATCATCACAGGCGTACAATGAAGCCTGTGCAGCGAACTGCGCAAGGCTGCACCCGGAGGTGAATCATGCGCCCTGCCCTGACCCTGGCCACGCTCAGCCTGCTGGCATTCAACAGCCTGGCGCAAACGCCGGCCAGCCCCAACGTCGAAGTCACCTTCGACAAACCCGAGCACTTTCGCGACGCCAGCCTCGACAGCAACGGCTACCATCGCGGTGCCGACGCCTATGTGATGAAGGAACTGAGCGCTTACCTGGTCAAGCTCGGCCAGCGCTACCTGCCCGCCGGTCAACGCCTGCGCATCGACATCCGCAATATCGACCTGGCCGGCCAGTACGAACCGTGGCGGGCCAATGCTTACTCGGTACGGATCATGCGTGACGTTACCTGGCCCAGTATCGACCTGCACTATGCCTTGTCGCAACAAGGCCAGACCGTAAGCCAGGCTGATGCGCACCTGACGGACAAGTTTTACCTGCAACGCCCGGGGCGGCGCGCCGACACCGACCGCCTGTATGCCGAGAAAGCCATGCTTCAGGAGTGGTTTGGCAAGCAGTTCAGCGTACAACGGCAGACCTCGGCCCAGCCCTAGCGGCGAACCGAGCCCATGCCTGAGAGTCGAAGTCTTTAACAGGCTTGCCATCAACGGTGGCGAGGAGTATCCCATGGTCACCCACTACAGGACCGCCGGCCACCTGGCTTGCGGTCGCCACGGTAAAAACCTGATCGCCACCAGCGAGCTCAATCGGGTCAAATGCCGCAGCTGCCGCAACACCGAGGCATTCAAGGCCGCACGCAAGGACCAGCGCAATGCCGCGCGGCGCGCGCGCAGGGCCAACACTCACCCCACCGGCAACGACTGGCGCAGCGCCTGGATCGAGCGCCTGAGCGCCCTGCCCGGCCGCCAGCGTTTGCCGCGCGGATTTTACGGCCAGGGCTTCGTATGAGCCCAGGCCTTTATCTGACGTTGATCAGGCGCTTGAGCGCATTCGGCGCGATGAATCGGTGAAATGGCGCGACCGGCAGCATGTACAAACGCCCGAGACGATTGTGGGTGTGCACCACCGTGGACACCACAATCTCGCGACGGTTGTCGGCGCCCAAGGGTAAGCGCAGCAGCGAGATATACACGTCCAGGTGCTTGTCGCGGTCGACCAACAGTACTTCATCCGGGCTATTGCTGATCAGGGTGAAAATACCGACCCGTTCATTGACCTGGTAAGACGCCTCGTCGCGCTGAAGGTCGATTCTCGACAAGCGCCCCAGGTCTTTCAGGCCAAACAGCTGCACCGCGCGATTGCGCAGCACCATCAGGTTGTCGATCCAGCGGGGCATGCTGCTCATCAGCAACAGAAAATGGCCGAGCGCCGAGCGTTCGGCGTTGATCACCGGCGCTCGGTGCGCATCGACGAAATCGGCACCGGCCAATTGCACATGGATCTGCGCATTGCCCGGTACCGCACAGCGTGTGATGGGGGTGTTCATCTGCAGGTTTCCTTACGAGCAGGGACGGACGCCGAGGTCTTCAAAGAAGCGCAGCAAGTAACCATCCGGGTCCTGGATGAGGAAGTTGCGCTGGCCTACTTGCTTTGCTTCGCTGCGGTACCAGTGGTCTTCCACCCCGCGGCGCAAGGGATAGCCTGCGGCCTCGAACGCACCGGCCAGCGCATTGGCATTTTCACACAGGATCTGCAGGTTCAGGCCACGCCCGAACGGCGCCTGCAGCGGGCCGACGCGCCATGGCGACTCGCTGTGCCAGTCCTGTTCGAGCATGATCTGGCTGTGGCCAAGCGAGAGGAATGCAAAGTTGTCCTCCGTGCGCTGGTACTCCACGGAAAAACCGCCCGTGGCGCAATAAAACCCCAGGCTGCGCTGCAGGTCGGTGACGATCAGTTCCGGCACCAGTGCGTTCATCTTGAACATAGGGATATCCATACAGGGTAACGACTGATCTCGCCTCGGTGCTCGCAACTGAGCACGTGGTCACCGTCAGGTCGATGACCGGCACATTCTTGCCATTGCAAGCTGGCAAGGCGCCGAGTCTACAACAGGGCGGCAACTTACTTGTAGAAAATATCCAGGGTCGCACCGGCGTTGAACTCGCCAAAGCTCGGCGTCGCGGTCATCCACTTCAGGCGCGCGAGGAAGTTGTGCGAGTTGGTGGTCGACGTGGTTTTTGGCGTCAACACGAATTCTTTCTTGAACAGCAAGGCGCGCTGGTCATCTTCGTTGATCAGGCTGATCCCCACCGATTTGTTATCGGTCGGGATCAGGGTGTCCTGGCTGCTGGACAGTGTACCTGTCAGCGGCTCCAGGTAACCGCCCAGCCCATAGGCGGCATTGCAGGTGCGCTGTTCGGTGATGGTGAACGGTACGTCCTTGATCGTCGCGCCGACTTTGGCGCCAGAGGTGCGGATCGCACCGAAATCGATCACGCTTGGCTGGATGTTGATCGACGATTCACACGGCAGGTAGCGGAACTTGTTCAGGCCCTTGACGGTGACGTTGTAACTCACCCCTGGGCGCACCCCGCCAACGCCGTCGAACTGGAACGCCCGGTAGTCACTCAGTGAGGTAATCGGCCCCTCCTTGTTATCACCGGCAGGCGACTTCTTCACGAAAAACAGCGAGTAAGTCATGGCCTTGCTTTCTTTTTGCCAGCCGCAGTTGTCGTTGGCCGGACAGCCGTTCACCCACCATCCGATATTGAGCTTGCCGCCGGTAAGCGAAGAATAGAGATAGTCCTTGCCTTCATAGGTGACACCGATTTCGATGTCCTTGCCCAGGTCCACCCGGTTCGGGTTCATGTAGAAGTAAATGTTCTCGCCGGGGCTACCCTGAATGTCCACCCAGCACTGGACATTGATGCGTTGCGTCGGTTGCCGCCAGAGGACCGTGCCGGCGGGCAATGAATTGGGAATGGCGGTGGTATCGGTAATGGTTGTGGTGTCATTGATCAGCCCCGAACTGGTCTGCTGGCATTTCAATGCGTAGCTGTGGGGGATGCTCAGGAAGAACAGAAAACCGACAAAGAACAGCTTCTTGGTAAACATGACAATGCCTTCTGAGGTAACCAGGGTCACAAGTTGCTGCGCCGCGCATGGCTTAGCCCGGCGTCGCTGATAAATGCATAAGCCACTTGGCTGACAGGCCTGTCACAGCCTTTCACGTTCAATGAATAGGACGAAAACGGCGCGATCATCAGATGATCGATGGCCTGGCCGCAGGCGACGCCTGATTGATCAAGCAAAGCGACCTCGGTCAGCGTCAGGTAATAGGGCGAGTCGTTGCGGGCCCGATAACGGCCTGCAGCAGCCGGCGACCAGTGCAGTTGTTCAACGCCGGCACTGACTGAGCCTGGCAATGGCGGCCGGTAGAACAGCTTGAGGTTGTGCTGCAAGGCAATCGCCATGGCGTTGCTATCGACGGTTTTTTTCGGAATCTGCAGCACTTTCAACAACAGGAAGGACTCCCTGTCATCCGGCAGGCCCACCCCCTGGTAAAGGATGTCGGTCGATGCCTTGCTGTTGGCGGGAATCAGCAGCAATGGCTTGGAAACAGCCATGGGCAATTCACCGGTGCCCTGCTTGTCACCCCAGTCGAGCTTGACCTGGACCAGCGCCGGTTGGTTGCCCTGGTTGACGATAATCACCGGCAATTGCTTCTGCTTGCCCTCGAAGATAAAGCGCGTGAAACCGTCGAAGGTGATGTCGGCGCGTGCCGTTGTGCTGAACAGCAAGGCCAGGAGGATGCCGATGCCGGGCAGCAGCCGGCAACGAGTGTGGCGAACGCTAATGTCGAATTTCATTCGCCGATTCTGGCGTGGCCCAGGCCCGTCACCTATCAGACGATTCCTAAAGACTGGTACGCCAGAAACTGGAGCCCGGCAGCGTCAACGGCCTGGGCATCCAGCATTGATCGATTACAGGCACGCCGGAAGGGATAACGTGTCTGCCACCACGGTGAAGGGTAAGTCGAGAATGATGAACGGCCCAATCAACGGCATCATTTCCTTGAACTCAAGCTCTGTGCCTTCAAAGCAGGAAGCAGGCCCGTAAGAGTTTGCAACAAACCAGGCGCAGCCGCTCAACTGCGAAATGGCCAGGATCAACATGAGTTTACGTAGCACGTAATGTCCTTATTACTTTCCATTGTCTGCTGCATAGACGTTGGCACGAAAAAGCAAGTCACCCGCGGCGCTCAAGCCTGGAGTAGCGCCCTCAGCGGCTCAGGAACTTCAATAACGGCTCGGGTAACCGGTGAGATGCAAACCTGTGTGAGGCTGGCGGTAAAGGCCACAACCTCTGAGGCTAAACGACCTTCGACAAGAAATGTGAACGAGTGACGCCCGACACGGGCAACACTTACCTTCATGGAAAGTTCATCATCCCACGTGACCGGATGAAGAAACTCTAGCGAAAATGCCCTTGCCGGAGGCAGCAGATCAAAACCCAGCAGGGTTCTTAATCCAGGACCGGACAGCCAGACTGCAAGTGCCTCATGGACGGCCTCAATAACGAAATACGAAAACCTCGGGGTATAGACAATCCCCTCGGGATCACAGTCACCAAACAATACTGTTCTCTTGACAATCACTGCAGTCGGCACAAGATCAATCCTTAATAGTGAGAGGCACAGCGTTAACATCCCCGTTTTTAACGCCAAGGGTTTGTACCATCACCTGTTCCAGGATGGCATAAAAAGTTTTGATATGGGTCTGCTTCAGGGCCTGCGGCCGCGTCACCATGTACACATCCATGTCGGGGATGTGCAGCTCGGGGAACAACTCGATCAAGCCGTTTGCCAACATCCGAGGCAGCACGGCCACGCCAATGCCTCGCCTCACCGCTTCGAGCTGCGCAGCGAAGGAACTTACGCTGACCTGCGCGCGGTCCAGGCTCGCCGCCTTCGCTGCACGCATCTGCGGCAACATATCCAGCGGCGCAAGCAAGGCAATACTGTCGGCGATGGCCGGCGTCACGTGTGGAAATCGCTTCAGATAGCTTGCATCGGCAAAGACACCGTACGCGAGTTTGCCTACTGAGCGATAAATCAGCGACGGCTCGCCCAAATGAGCGGTGCGTACGGCAATGTCAGCCGCGCCGCGCACGATCTTGTGGAAATCGGCTGTGACCTGCAACTCCACGGAGCAACTCGGGTGCAAGGACGTGAAGCGCGCTACCGCCTCCATAATGCAAGAAGAGAACCCTTCTCCGGCGCTCACCAGTACCCGCCCGGATAACGCCGAACTCGACCCGGGCACAGTGACAGTCTTTCCCCTCAAGCCTGCTTCCGCGGCCAAGGCAACTTCCACCAGCGATTGTCCTCTGGAGGTCAACCAACAGCCTTCAACGCCCCTTTCGACCAGTGGTTCGCCCAGGGCGGCTTCAAGTTGAGTTAATCGGCGTGACACGGTAGACGCCGCGAGCCCCAGCAACTGGCCTGCTTGAAGAAAGCTGCCACGCCGCGAAACGGCCAGTAACAGACGAAGATCATCCCAATTTGCGTGCATCGCCATATGCCATCTCTTCCCTGTTTTGCATAAATGCAAAGCCATTATGCAGCAGTCGCTGTTTTTCGGTGGATGCCTTGAGGGTATATCTGCAAGCCCTCCGAACAATTGGCATGGAACAAATGACTACAGGCCCTACCGAATACGCAGATCGAGCCGCTAATGCATTCAATCGCCGTGATGTAGAAGCGATGCTTGCGCTGGTTCACGAAGACTTCGTTTACCTTGATGCCATGGGGATACAAAAAGGCCGGGAGTCCATGCGCAGACGTGAAATCGCGCTTATCGACGCATTTGCTGATGCCCACGTGATCTTGACCCCATTCGTTGTCACTGAGGATCGCCTGGCGCTGACGGCCATACTGACCGGCACCTTCTCGGCCCCATTGGTACTGCCAGACCGGGTAATCCCAGCCCATGGCCGAGCCATCTGCGTGCACTACGCGGCGCACTTCACCTTCAAGGATCGACTGGCCATCCGCGAGGAGGTTTTTTTTGACACGGCGGTGTTGATGCCGTTTGCACAACAGGGCGAGGGTTGAACCATGCGCAGCGCATTCGTTACCGGCGCCACCGGTTTGTTGGGCAATAACCTGGTTCGCGAGTTGGTTGCACGTGGCTATGCGGTTAAAGCCCTGGTCCGCTCAAGAGCCAAAGGTCAACTGCAGTTCGCCGATCTGCCCTCTGTCGAGTTGGTCGTTGGGGATATGGCCGACGTCACGGCATTCGCGCCGTCGCTGCAAGGCTGCGATACGGTGTTTCATACAGCAGCGTTCTTTCGCGATAACTACAAGGGCGGCAGCCACTGGAAAACACTCGAAAAGATCAACGTCACGGGCACGCACGAGCTGATCCACCAGGCTTATCGTGCGGGCATACGGCGGTTCATCCATACGTCTTCAATTGCCGTGCTCGACGGCGCACCTGGCAGCCCCATCGATGAGACGTGCCTGCGGGCCGAGGCCGACGCGGATGACTACTACCGCAGCAAAATACTTGCTGATCGGGTTGTCCTGGCGTTTTTGCAAGCACATCCCGAGATGCATGCCTGCATGATCCTGCCAGGCTGGATGTGGGGGCCTGGCGACATAGGTCCGACCTCCTCGGGGCAATTGATCAAGGATGTTGTGAACAGAAAACTGCCCGGATTGATCCCGGGTACCTTCTCCGTGGTCGATGCCCGTGATGTGGCATTAGCGCATATAGTCGCGGCGGATAAAGGGCGCAGAGGCGAGCGCTATCTCGCGGCAGGTCGGAACATGACCATGCGCCAGCTGGTACCCATTCTTGGACGAGTCGCAGGCGTTAAGACGCCTGTTCGGCAACTCCCGCTGCCCGCGTTATACCTCCTGGCGACCGTGCAGGAGCTCTATGCGCGCCTTACCGGCAAACCCATTTTGCTGAGCATGGCGACATTGCGCCTATTGATTCGGGAGGAGCACCGTACCTGTTTTGACCATCGCAAGAGTGAGGAAGAGCTCGGCCTGACGTTTCGGGGAGTTGAGCGGACCATCACAGAGACCATAGCGTGGTACCGAGAACACGGCTGGATTGAAAAAAGCACCGCGCGCGAACCTCGCGAAACATAGTGGTCAACCGATCCCGGACGCCGTGTCAGGTTGTCCTCGGCCACGGCGGGGGCCAGCCCGCCCAGGCACTGACGCCAATCAGCGAGCGGTGGGGTTCGGGCTTCGCTGCGGATCAACCCGATCAGCGACGATCGCAACTGTCTACTTCCGGCCAGCATCAGCCATCTCGGCATCGCTACCGGCTGGCTGCGGACGGTTGCGGAGGGTGCAATCCAGGCCTATGTTCCAAGCGAGGCTTTCGCTGCGACTGACACGCAACGCTTCAGCGCAGGTTACCGTCCATCCAGTGCGAATTCCCGCAGCGAGGTGACGACATGCCGAACGACTCCCGCCCTGCCGTGCTCGAACTGATCGGCAATACGCCGCTGGTGCGCGTCAGCCGCTTCGATACCGGCCCCTGCACACTGTTCCTCAAGCTCGAATCGCAAAACCCCGGAGGTTCGATCAAGGATCGCATCGGCCTGGCGATGATCGACACCGCCGAGCGCGATGGCCGCCTGCGACCCGGCGGCACCATCGTCGAGGCCACCGCCGGCAACACCGGCCTGGGCCTGGCCCTGGTCGGCCGCGCCAAGGGTTACCGGGTGGTGTTGGTGGTGCCGGACAAGATGTCCACCGAGAAAGTCCTGCACCTCAAGGCGATGGGCGCCGAGGTGCACATCACCCGCTCTGACGTCGGCAAGGGCCATCCCGACTACTACCAGGATGTTGCTGCGCGGCTGGCGCAGGAGATTCCCGACGCCTTCTTCGCCGATCAGTTCAACAACCCGGCCAACCCGTTGGCCCACGAGTGCAGCACCGCTCCGGAGATCTGGGCGCAGACCCAGCATGATCTGGATGCCATCGTCGTCGGCGTCGGCTCGGCCGGCACGCTTACCGGGCTGACCCGCTTCTTTCGCCGCCTGCAGCCGAACCTGGCCATGGTGCTGGCTGATCCGATCGGGTCGGTGGTCGCCGAATACAGCCGCAGCGGCACCCTCGGTACGCCCGGTTCCTGGGCTGTGGAAGGCATCGGCGAAGACTTCATTCCGTCTATTGCCGACCTTTCCAGTGTGCACCAGGCCTACTCCATCAGCGACGAGGAGAGCTTCGATCACGCCCGCCAACTGCTGCGCGCCGAAGGCATTCTCGGCGGCTCTTCGACCGGCACATTGCTGGCGGCGGCACTGCGCTACTGCCGCGAGCAAACCGAGCCCAAGCGGGTCGTCAGCTTCGTCTGCGACACCGGCACCCGCTACCTGTCGAAGGTCTACAACGACCAGTGGATGACCGATCAGGGCTTGCTTGCGCGCAAGCGTTATGGCGATCTGCGCGACCTGATTGCGCGGCGTTTCGAGGATGGCCGGGTGATCAGCGTGGGCCCGGACGACACGCTGCTCACCGCCTTTCAGCGCATGCGCCTGGCTGATGTGTCGCAACTGCCGGTACTGGTGAATGGACAGCGCCTGGTCGGCGTGATCGACGAGTCCGATATTCTGCTCGGCGTGCACCAGGACGCTTCGCACTTTCATCTGACCGTGGCCAGCGCGATGACCGACAAACTGGAAACCCTGCCGCCCAGCGCCAGCCTGGCCGAGCTGCAGGCTGAGCTCGACCGTGGGCTGGTGGCGATCATCGAAGACGCTTCGGGCTTCCACGGCGTGATTACCCGCGTCGACATGCTCAATCACTTACGCAGGTCCCTACCATGAGTCAGCACGATGAAACCGGCGCGCCACGCGCCTTCGCCACCCGAGTGATCCATGCTGGACAGGCGCCGGACCCTTCGACCGGAGCACTGATGCCGCCGATTTACGCCAACTCCACCTATGCGCAGCAAAGCCCCGGTGTGCACAAGGGCCTTGACTACGGGCGCTCGCACAACCCCACGCGCTGGGCGCTGGAGCGTTGCGTGGCGGACCTTGAGGCCGGAACCCAGGCCTTCGCCTTCGCCTCCGGGCTGGCGGCGATCGCCACTGTGCTCGAACTGCTCGACACAGGCTCCCACATCGTCTCTGGCAATGACTTGTACGGCGGTACTTTCCGGCTGTTCGAACGGGTGCGCCGGCGCAGCGCCGGGCATCGCTTCAGCTTCGTCGACCTGACTGACCTGGCGGCATTCGAAGCGGCGCTGCAGGACGACACGCGGATGGTCTGGGTCGAGACACCGAGCAATCCCTTGCTACGCCTCACTGACCTCGCCGCCGTCGCGCGCACCTGTCGCGAGCGAGGGATCATCTGTGTGGCTGACAACACCTTTGCCAGCCCGTGGATTCAGCGTCCGCTGGAGCTGGGCTTCGATATCGTGCTGCACTCGACGACCAAGTATCTGAACGGCCACTCCGACGTGATCGGCGGCATCGCGGTGGTCGGGCAGAACCTCGAGCTGGCCGAACGCCTGGGCTTTCTGCAGAACGCGGTGGGTGCTATCGCCGGGCCGTTCGACGCTTTCCTCACCCTGCGCGGCGTAAAGACCCTGGCACTGCGCATGGAGCGCCACTGCAGCAATGCGCTGGAGCTGGCGCAATGGCTTGCACGTCAGCCGCAGGTTGCGCGGGTTTATTATCCGGGCCTGGCGTCGCACCCGCAGCACTCACTGGCACAGCGGCAGATGCGCGGGTTCGGCGGGATGATTTCCGTTGACCTGAACAGCGACCTGGACGGCGCCAAACGCTTCCTCGAAGCGGTACAGATATTCGCCTTGGCCGAGAGCCTGGGCGGGGTGGAAAGCCTGATCGAACACCCGGCGATCATGACCCACGCCAGCATCCCCGCACCAACCCGCGCGCAACTGGGCATCGGTGATGCGCTGGTGCGTTTGTCAGTGGGTGTCGAAGATGTCGAAGACCTGCGCGCCGACCTGGCCCAGGCATTGGCGCGGATATAAGCGGTGGGTGCAAGACATTGGCTGACCTGTCTGCCAGTGTTTCGTATACAGGGCCTACGTTCTGGGCAAGCAGAGCCAGGGCGGCCTTGCTTATTCCGTGAGTTTATCTTTGGTTCGAGGTCGGCGAGTCTCTGTGTCATCCCATTGAAACAACCGATGAAACGGAAGAATGCAAGGGGACACTAGCCACGAGACGCCGTCCTGATCCTGCTTGTAATGTAAAAGATAGTGACCGTAATGGTTGCTTGTGTTTGCTCCAACGAAGGACGGCAGCCACATGATTTCAAATTTTCCACCCCCTGAACACCCATGTTCTTCTAGTTCTTTGTAAACCGCTTTAAGCAACTCGCCAGCTGGGGGCCAACCCTCAAACATAGCCTCTGCGTCTTGCATGAAAGCGCACTCGTCAATGTATTCATACATGTAAAAATAATAATTATTAACACATTCGGCGGACCCGAAAACCGTATCCCATAGTTGGGATTTACTGGCGATGCCGTTATTGAATAGCACTGTTTCCCTTTCCTGCTTTCCGAGTGAAGGGCAAATTTATACACCGTAACCTTCATTGTCGCTACAGGTGGCGCAATAGTCGGCAGCCAGCGTAATGATGAAAGCCGTGAAGTCTGCGGATTAGGCCTTCCCATGCCTTCCCCTGGACCTTTGCGGACCCAGCAGGCGCCACCCTGTTGGCGCCGGCCAAGAGCGGTAAGCCCTCTACGCTGGCATGTTTTCACAAGCAAGCTACAGTTTGTAGCTTCGCAACCTTCTCGGAGAAACCCCATGCCTGTAACTGTAAACGTGGGTGAGTTGCTTGAATGTGATGGAACGGACAATATCAGAACGCGTGGCTGCGACCCTTGCGTCGCACTTATCGTCATCTACCAGAACGGCCAGAATGGTGCCATAGCAAAGCGTTGCGCCCATTTTTCTGTGAATTATGGCCCTCCTTATACCCAGGCCAGGGTGGATGCTTCGTTAGATCCCGTGCTCACCGACCACTTCCCACTCAACGGAAATACTATCCGAGCAGTAGGATTCACGTGGGGAGGGAATGCTGCAGGCATGGGTTCAGTACAGATTTTTAACAGGCTCACTCAATACTTCAATGGGCTCGACGTACAGAGCTCAACAACAAATGACAGCATCACGACGAACGGTGAAGAGATTCTGATCTTGGACAATCAAAATCAATGGGTTTTTACCAACCAGCCCGCATCGAATACGCTTGCCGAACTACAGCTGCCGAATTGATGGCCGCCCGTTAGGCTCGCGTCCTTTGTCGCACTGCCCCTGTGGCCCTTGGAGCAAATCCGAACACATCGATGCGCCCCTCTCGGGGCGCATCGCCAACACGCCTACCGAACAATAACGGTAGAATTTTTCGTATCATGCGAGGATCTGAAGGAATCAGCACTTGACAGCACGGCTCAGCCGGGCACTGGATAATGGGTACACATCATGATGGACCGGGAATTGCTGGAGCTGGCGGCTAAGGCTGCTGGGTATGAACTCATCGAATGGACGGACTTGTGGCAAGGCGATCCTGGGCACCCGAGGGTCTGTGAAGAGGGCTTTCTAATGCTCGTTGACGAAAGTAGAGCGCTCTGGAATCCACTGGTAAATGATGGCGACGCGCTGCGCCTGGCGGTGAAGCTTGGTCTTCATATCGATTGCGCGTTTCTATGCGCAATGCCCAAAGATCTTTTTGGAAAGAACCCGGACGACTGGTCTGAGGGCGCGGATATCGATAGCGATGACGAGTGTGAATTGATGCGCCGCGCCATTGTCCATGCTGTCGCCAAGATCGGAAAATCTATCCCTTGATATCTACGACACCGGCCGTGCTGGTAGCTACGCCAGAGCGCCCCGGCCACCAGCGCCATCGACACGGCTGCGCCGATCGTGCATGGTGATCATCCCTATCCCGCTTGCCTCAAAGGGTTGAGCCTTTAAGCCGACCGTCCCCTTTTGCAATCATCTCAGCGTTAAATGTAGCCGTGTGATGCTGCTCTGCTTTATCAAACCAATCACAGGTCACTTGCACGCTGTAACCTTCGCTTATGTCATTATCAACATACCTGACAGTCATGACAGGGCCACCACTGTTCAAAACCACTAGATCGCCCTTCTCGAAATTCGACATGGCCTCGCTCCCTGGTTGATTGACCCCCCTCATGGGTTGCGGCAAACCTAAGCGCAATTACCCTTGGAGAGCCCTGATCTGCGTCTGCCTCAGTATATTCTCAAACCTACGATTTCACCCGCCGCCACCGCTTGCAGGGTGATTCCTCGCCGCCGGTTCAGTTCGTAAGGGTAAGCATGGATAGCATCATCAAACTCCGTATTGGCTTAATCATCGGAGCACTCTTCGGCCTGCTACCGATCACCGTGCTTTTCTCGGTGACCCTGGTGGCTATTTTCATCCATCCCCCTTTCGTTCCCGAGGTCCCTTCGCGCACCATTCCTTTCACGCTCATCGCTTCTGCAATCTCGATGTTCGGAATCTGGTCAGGCTGGAAAATCTTCAGCATTGCAATCTCGAGCACACCCGCACTGAAAAACAAGCCACTGCTCGTCGTTGGGGTAATTGTTACCACCCTATGGGGTCTAACAATCGCCGCCTCCTTCAAGGCGTTCATCCCGCAAATTTATTGCTTCTTTCTCACGCCAGGGATCACATCAACCGTGATGCTCGTGATCGCGTGCAAGAGAGCGGCACTGACCGCGAACGAAATACCAGGTCGATAGACCGAAGACCTTCGGATTACAGTCACAACTAAGGCTTAACGGCTTTGCTCGAACGAAAGACCCAGTAGCTCGCCGCCACTAGCACCCATGCAGCAATACCGCCATACAGCATCACCCAGCCAAACCCATGCGCCAACGCTGCATTGGCGACATCGACCGCAATCGCAGTCCCTTGGCCAGCCTGCGCCAACTCGGCAGTGTTGCCGGCTGAAATTTCCTCCGCCAGCAACCTCAGTTGCACATCATCGGGTGCGCCAGATAACTGGTCGCGCAGGGAAGACAGGATGCCTTCCACCAAGATGAATCCCATCAGTGCGATATTAATTGCAAGGCTGATCATACGAGCGCTGATATCAATGCCCGATGCCATGCCAGCACGCTCACTGGGCACCGATCCGGTGGTGGTATTGGTAACAGGCGTATTGGTCAACCCGAGTCCAATCCCGGCGATCAGGCAGCCTGGAAGCATCGTCAGCCAGCTGGCATCCGTGACGCTGCTGCCCCAATTCATCAGCAGGAACCCCAGGCCTATGGTGAACAAGCCCGCCGGGATCACGACCTCCGGCCGATAGCGCAGCGCCAGTCGTTCGCCTAACGGGGGGACAACCAACGTCGGCAACGTGTAGGCCAGCAGTGCCAGGCCGGTGCCGACACTGGCGTAGCCTAGGCCATTTTGAAAGTACAGAGGCAGGTAAATCATGAATGGCCAGAAGCTGAAGTTCATGCCGGCCGAGCCTAACAAGGCGCCCGAGAAGCGGCGGATGCGCAATACAGAGAAATCGAACATGGGATCGGCGTTGCGTCGTTGCGCGACGACAAAGACGATGAAGCTGACCATTGCCACAACCAGACTGGCCAGACTGGCGATGGCCAAAGCGCTGGAAAAACCTGGCGCCGCTCCCTGAGTGATGAACCAGGACAGGCCTAACACTGCCAGCGACAGCGAAGTAATGCCCAAAACATCCAACTTGCGACGCTGCGGATCGCGTGATTCATCGACACCGGCGATCACCAGCAGCAGCGCGAGCACGGCGATTGGCGCATGTACCAGGAACACCCATTGCCAATTCGACAACGCCACGATCATTGCGCCGATAATCGGACCGAACCCCAAACCGATACCGAACACGATCCCCCAAGCACTAAAAGCTTTGCCGCGTGCAGCGCCTGACTGGAATCGGTGAGACAGCACTGCCACCTGACAGATCAGCATGGCCCCGCCGGACATACCTTGCAGGAATCGGTTGACGATCAACACGCTGGCGCTTTGCGCCCATCCACAGCCCAGTGAGGTAATGCCGAAAAGCACCAGGCTAATGACGAACACACGCTTGCGCCCATACCGATCCGCCAGCGTGCCGGTGGCCATCAGCACCGTGGTGCAAGCGATGGTGTAGGCATTCATGATCCACTGCATCTCTTTGAAATCGCTGCGCAGAACCGATTCAAGCGTGGGCAGGATGGCCGGCACGCTTGAGATTTCCAGGCCGAACATCAGCGAGGCCAAGCAAACGGCGGCTATGGCGAACACATCTTTTTGCGAAGAAGAGAACTGCATTGTGATCTTCCAGATCAAGTTGATGGGGCCTGGCAAGACTGCTCTGAACGCTGTCAGGGGGCAGACGCAATAGCCTCGCCAGCGTCACCGGGCAAACGTCCAGGTGACCGCCCGCATTCTGGAAGTAATTAAAAAATGACAGAAATGATTTAATTTCGTAAGTTTCATGAGCACCCGTCATGAGTTAACTTAATGGACTTCGACCCAGCGTTATTGCGTGCTTTTGTCGCGATCAAGGAAACCGGCAGTTTCACCCGTGCCGCAGAGCGGCAGCACGTGAGCCAGTCAGCGATCAGTCATCAGATCCGGCGTTTGGAAGAACAGGCCGGTACCAGACTGCTGGTACGCACCACCCGACGTTTGACACTGACAGAAGATGGCGAAGACTTTCTGCGCCATGCCGAACAAGTCCTCAGAGCGCAGGACGCCCTTTCCCGACGTTTCGAAGCGTCATCGATATCCGGGGCGGTGCGTTTCGGTGTACCCGAGAACTTTATCGGCGACGGCC
>NZ_JH650784.1:3192-8100 GCF_000259195.1 Pseudomonas donghuensis | reverse complement strand
GCGCCCCCCCCCCGCCGTTACTGGCTCGGTTCGCCAGGCAATTTCCCGCAGTACGTCTGGATGTAACCGTTGGCACCTACCTCGATCTGCGCGCGCTGGTTGATAGCGATGGGCTCGATCTGGCCGTGGTCATGGCATTGCCGGACAGTCAGGCCGGCGGTACCGTGCTGCGCGAAACCCGGTTTGTCTGGGCTGCGGCGCACAGTTTCGACTTTGCCGGCGATACCCCATTGCCGCTGGCGTTTGCCCCAGCACCCTGCGTGCACCGCCAGGTGGCCGTAGAGGCACTGGAGCGTTCCTCCGTCGAGTGGCGGGTCGCCTTTACCTCTCCTAGCCAGCAAGGGCTGCGGGCGGCGGTATTGGCGGGGCTTGCCGTCACCGCGCTACCGCTGGGCGATCTAGAGCCCGGTATGGTGGTGATTGACGGGCAACATGGCTTGCCAGCGCTGGTGGATGCTGATTTCAGACTGATATGGAGCGCCACGGGAAAGACGCCTGCGGCCAACGCATTTGGGCAACTGCTGGTGGAGATGTCTGAGTCGCCATCAATGCCGATTCCAACACTCAGCCCCTGAAGGCAAAGCGGTCCTGCAGCCATGAACAGCGCGAATTCGCCGGATTGGATGCTTGTCCTGGCCCGCGCATCAGCCCGCTTCGGCGGGCTTTTTGTTGCCTGCTATCCTGTCGTGACCTTTGGAGGATCAGCCCATGGTCACCGACAAACTCACTCTTGCCCTACTCTCCCGGCTGGCTGATGCGCAGCTTGCCTTGGCCACCTCCATGAAAGGGGTTACCCCGTCAAGCCAGGGCTATCCTGAAAAGCCCCTTCAAAGCATCGCCGAAGCCTTGGCGGTCATTGAGGCCGCCTTGGTGGAGATTGGGTTATTCAGCGATGGCGGCGATTCAAATGAGCACACCAAGCTACACTGAACTGGCCGAGAGCTCTCCCCTTTTACTGCGCTCGGCATCAGCCCGCTTCGGCGGGCTGTTCATGCGCAGCAGAACACTACCTCATTCCACGCCACTGTTCCCCTACGCGTGAGGAATACACCGCGCTCGCGTTTCAGCATAAGCGCTCACACCTTCCCTGTTTGCAACGGCTAGCGTTGTTGGTCAATCCCGATATCATGCAGGGTGTAGAACACGGATGTAGATACCGCTATGCCAAGATTGTCATTCGCCGTCAGAGTTTTGTTTGCCTGCTGTCTTCTCATCGCAACCGCTAATCATATTCGTGCAGACGTTGCACATGGATTGCTCTGGGACTATGGATACGGGCCTAGCGCTTACTTGGCTAGTCGGGTGTTCTGGGGGGCGCTTACGTTTCTGGACCCACTTGCAGCACTGCTGCTTTTCATCAAGCCAAGAGCCGGAATCGTGCTGACGGCAGCGATTATTTTGCTCGACATAACCCACAACAGTTTTTACGTAGCATTGAAGCAACAGTGGCTGGAGCCGTTCTACCTGTCTCAGGTGGCATTCCTTATCGCCGTATTGCTACTCTCACCTATCGCTTGGAATGGCCCTATTCGGGACCTGGCACTCACCCATCGTAAGCGCCTGTGCTCGAAATATTGAGCCTCTGCTTTTTGATATCTGAGAGTATTGTGTCTGCACCATGACGACCGAACCTACCGCTCACGCATCACGTGCTGAGTACACGCGGCGCATGAACCGTGTACTCAACTACATCGATGCTCACCTGGAGCATCCGTTGGAGGGCGCGGAATTAGCCGACGTCGCCAACTTCTCGCGCTTTCATTTTCATCGGATCTTCGCCGCCTGGATGGGCGAGACACTGGGCAGCTACGTCCGGCGAAGACGGCTCGAGAAAGCGGCACTCCGTCTGTCCTGCGGCAGCCATGAAACAGTACTTGAAACCGCCCTGGCCACCGGCTTCAACTCGGGTGAAGCATTCGCGCGGGCCTTCAAACTCAAGTTTGGATGCACGCCATCAGACTGGCGTGCCAATACGCCACAGCGACTGGCAGCGCTGGCGGCCGCCATCGGCCAGCGCCCTGGCAAGCAGGAGAGCAATCCTGATCAGGTCTTCGGCAATACCGATCAGGCACGCGAAACCGCGTTCGGTGACTCTGACGTCTCTTATCTATCGACGAAGGAGACCACCATGCATGTACGCATCATCGACTTACCCAAAACGCGAGTCGCCTACCAACGTTTGATCGGCCCGTACGGCCCTGCGATCGGCGAATTCTGGCGCAGTACAATGGCGCCATGGATGCACTCGAATGGCTTCAGCGAGGAAGCTTGCTACGGCATAGGTTATGACGATCCATCTATCACGCCAGCCAACAAGTGCCGCTATGACGCTTGCGTTGAAGTGCCAGCAGATTTTGTTGCCAGCGGTCAGGCAGACACTCAAACCCTACCGGGCGGCCGCTATGCGGTGTCGAGCTTCAAGGGGCGAGTAGAGAACATAGCTGACGCCTGGACGCGGCTGATGCGCGAATGGATGCCGTCCAACGGCCTGCAATGCGACGACCGGCCATGCTTTGAGATGTTTTATGCAGCGACGGCATTTAACCCTGAAACGGGTGAGTTCAGCTGCGATATCTGCATTCCTGTGAAAGCCCTGTAGTAGGACTTCCTTGCGGTTGGCGGAAATGTTCGGCCTATTCGACCCACAAAGAATAACCCCGCAGACGTTAATCTGCGGGGTTTTCATTAATGGAGGCCGAGGGCGGAGTCGAACCGGCGTAGACGGCGCAGCTGGGTGGTTGCTCGCCAATCTGGGGAGACATGCCGTCCAAGGCCTAGAGCCTGTGGCGACAATGAGAATCGTCTGATTCCGAATGGGGGGAGCAGAAGGTAACTTCAAATATTCCCTTCAGCCAGCATGAATCAGCAATGAACGATGAAGATAAAAATTGGAATTAACGCCAAGCAAGCAAGCGTCTAATGGATCAAAAGTGAACTTTCGTTATAGTCCCACAGACGCGCATGGTATTAAGAGTATATACGGCACGCCCCCTAAAAATAGCGTTATGCCGTTTGGTAATAGCGGCCTTGGTTATGTACTGGAGTCAATGGGCGGCCAGGATGAATTCCACCCTGCATACGGCAGGCCTGGCGAGGCATTCACAGTGGACCCTCCATATCGTCTAAGGATTTTCAAAATCGCCCCACTGAACAAATTAATAACTATTCCTGCCGGCGATTTTGCTTACTACCAAGCGTGGACATTGAAAATTTATACGGCAAATTTCGCAAACGACCTCGTGGTTCAGATGGGCAGTTGTGAACTTTCCACAACAGACGTCCCCATGGGTGAATACCAAGTTTCAGAGCGCTCTAACATTGGATATGTCAGCAAGCCAGTAGACTTTAACATTGGTCTGAAAAACTGTACCGGTACGATAAACAAAGTCACCTATGCAATGACTCCAGGACCTGGATGGCTGGATCAGGCCAATGGCATCATGAAATTAGACCCCGGCAGTGTAACTGGCCTAGGAATCCAGATTAGCAGAGATGGACAGCCGGTACGATTCGCGGTCGACAATGGCCTGCCGCCGCCTTCAGGGAGCAGCGCTACATATAGCTTCACCGCAGCCTATTACCAGACCGCGAAAAAAGTGGGTATCGGCAATGCAAGCTCCTCACTCACTATCCTGATTTCCTACCTTTGAATAACTACTACAAGACCATCTGTGTGAGAATCCGGCTACATATAAGGCTTCCGCTACAGCATTTGGCCAAAACATGAGACGAGCCTAGTTGAGGGAACGAGTGGGGCCACCCAGCGACCTCAGTGACAGCTTGGTAGAGCGACTCGGCCTCCTGCCGCAGGCGTTCGACCTCCTCTGATGGCTGGCCGACGTCCTGGGCTGCTTGGTAGCGCCGCTGTGCATCGATAGCCTGCTGAATCAGCGGCTCGCCAGCCTCAATCACTCCCGCCAGGGTTTTCTTCACGCTGCTGCTCCAGCTATTTAATTAGTGCAGTATAGGTCGCCTCGCACGCGAACCCTGCTATTCGGGCTCGGTCATACGCTTTCGCCAGCTCTCCCGCTCGAGCATCAGCCCGTGTGAGCAGGTCGGAGAGCACCATGGCGGCGCGGGTGGCTGCCTGGCCTCGGGCGGCAGCGGCGGAATCTGCGGTGCACTTGCCCGCGGCGGCGGCATAGCGGGCAGCATCGTCGTGCAGCCGTTGGCCAGCATCATCGGCACCATCAGCGCCAGCAGCTGCAATGTGTTCTTGTTTCCGGGCATTTGCTCTCGCCTCCTCCTGTGCCGCTGCGCGGCGTTGCTCTTCACTGCGGGCCCTGGACTCTTCCTGCGCCCAGGCCTGCTTGTCACCGGCGTCACGGACGGCCCATCGCGCCTTCCATTCGGCATCCATGGTCGAGCGGCCGTGCTCGTAGGTGCCCCAGAACGCCCAGAGCACCAGCGCCAGCGATGCCGCTGCACCTATCGTGCGCCAGCTGATCACGCCATCACCTTCAGCGCGCGGTCATACAAGGCCTTTCGCTCAGTGGCGCCGTGCGGCAGCCGGCCAGGCTTGCCGGTATTCGGCAATGGTCATCGTGTCGGCGATTGTTTGGAGAATGCCGCCGCGCTTACTACCCCCAACAACTGGAACAATCCGGATCTCTCTGGTGCCAGCCAGGTCAAAGCCCTTGGTCCCGGTGTTTTTCCCATTCCGAAAAATCGCAAACCTCATCCCCAAACCGTCGGGCCTTCGAATCTCCTCTTCGAACCCTTCAAGCGTAATCTTCAAGGCTTTGAAGACCTCCCAGGATCGACCAGAGTCAAGCAAGCGGCGGTGCAGGCGGCCAAATTTTCTCGCCAACGAGCCGGACAGCTTGATAGTGGTCATGGATTCATAGTGCGCTGCAGTCGCCGCCATACTTTTCTCCGGGCAATAAAAAGCCGCCCGAAGGCGGCTAT
>NZ_JH650784.1:0-3182 GCF_000259195.1 Pseudomonas donghuensis | reverse complement strand
GCGGCAGCCCCCGCCATACTTTTCTCCGGGCAATAAAAAGCCGCCCGAAGGCGGCTATACAAAATCTTTTTAGAGGCAGGATCGAACGGCCGCCTCTATTCCGCTGCGGCCTGGCATTGCAGACCACGCCATTCGCTGACGAAGGGTGACTGAGCTGCCCGAAGCGGTTTTCCTGATATCGAGTAATTCGTCGGCCATGTTGTTACCCGCTACCCACAGCCGATAGCCATCCTCTGTTTCTGCCATCGAAGCGTCTGTGCGAGACGCCTGCCATTTAGGGAAAACGCAAAGCGCGTACCGCTTCGGATCTTTCGCAGTGCTGGCAGTGATGCTCGGCTTGTTCTGCTCCAGGTCAGCAGTAGACACACACCCCGCCAGCAGCGCCACCGCCACCGCCCCAATCAGAATTCGCATGTGATCCCTCCTTGTTGGTGGCAGGAATCTGCCACCATCCGCAGGAAGCACCAAAAGCCCATATGGGCGGGGCAACTCAGCTCAAGGTATTTAGGCTACATCAAGCATCAGTTGCAGTTACTCCCGTCGGTATTCAACACGCCTAACACAGGCTTTTGCCAGCGCCAAGCCGCAAGACCTTTGTCTTGAAGGGTTGCAAGATCTTTTCTCTGGTCAAAAAAACCTGCAGGCGTTCTCAAACGGCTGTTTGGCCTCCAGATCGACATGCAGGATCGAATCAATCTGCATGGCGCACCAAACAGCGAATCAGATATCCAACCATTGTGCGAACCGGACGCCCAGCTTCGGGTGCAGTCAAGTGCCCCTGTGATATCTGCCACGACGGGTTTCTAAAAGTAACTAAGGATCACAATTAAGAACTTCGCCCAGTATCTTTAGATACTTGTTGGTCTCATCCTGCTTGAGCCTGTCGCCCGGACGCTTTCCGAAAGGCTTGGCGATTTCCGTAGCGTTGATCCATCCGTCCGAGTTGAAGCTGATTTCATTTCAGTCGTAGTCGAAAGGACGGGGGCGGAGATGCCCGAGCATGAGAAGCGGCGATTCGCCGAGGCGCTGGAGCATTGGGCCGTTGCGCTGGAGGCCAAGCGCGCGCATGAACGCGCCAAGGTCATAGAGTAGGCCTAGCAGATCGAGAAGCAACGCATCAGTCAAGCCTTCCACCATGAGATCGTATCCGCCCTCAGCGATATCAAAATGGTGGCTCACGAACAAATATGAGATGATCGACTCGAAACCATCCGCGTTTTGATGCAGAAGGCCTTACCGGATACGCCACAAGGCGCAAGGAAAGCGTGTTTAGCCTCATGGCGACGCCGCTTCACCAAATCGCATGCCTTTAGCATCCGGATACGCCAAATGCCCACACGGCCACGACCAAAACTCAATCTCCGCACTCTCCTGCTTGCGTTTGCGTTCATCTCTGCTTTCGCTACCCTTGCCAATACCTTCTGGGTGATGTTCAACACTCAGAAAGCGGAGCTTGTTGAAAACGCCCTTCAGTCCAACGAAGCCTATGCCTCCCGGATCGCCACAAGTGTGGAGGAGGTATTGAGTTCCGATCTGGATCGTCTACGCTACGCATCCACTTCTATCAGCGACTCCTTTGCAGACCAACCTACCTTAAAAAATGAGGCGCATCGCCTTTTAAGGCAGGACAACAGCTTCAACTCAGTACTTGTATCCAATGCCGAAGGGAGAATTATTGCGTCCGCACCGGACAACTTGCAGTTAGACGGACAAGTTCTTCAAAGTCGTTTGCCCCTATCGAGACGGGAACCGATGATCAGCGACGCATTCCATTCCCTTGCCGGTAATCTGGTAGTGTTCGTTTCCCACCCAGTTTTCAGCCGCAGTGGCGAATATCTTGGTCTTGTCGGCGGGAGCATCCGACTCGAGCAAAAAAACACCATTCAATCGCTGATGGACCTAAACGTCCGCGAAGACGGAGCTCATGTTTACCTGGTCGATAGCCAGCGGCGAGTTCTGTACCACCCTGACCCTAAGCGAATCGGAGCAGTCCTGTTAACTGAGCCTATTGTCGATGCAGCGCTAAAACAAAATCACGGCTCGATGCAGGCGGTAGACGAAAGTGGAACTGAGATGCTCGCCGGCTATACCAGTATCCCCAGTAGTCGTTGGGGGGTGATCTCGCAGCAGCCGCTTTCAATCATACAAGCGAGTCTCGAAGCTACGACTATCAAAGTTGCCAAAGGGGTTGCACCACTCGGTCTGTTTGGATTGCTGATGATCTGGTGGTTAGGATTGAAAATTTCTGTACCGCTTTCCCGCTTGGCGGAAAGTGCCAAGCGCCTGGATGCACCGGAAAGCTACGAGCGCATACATGCCATACCAGCCGACTATTTTGAAAGCTGGCAGATCCGCCGCGCGCTGCTCCTAGGAGCTAACCTACTGCAAGAAAAAATTGGGAGACTTAATCACCAAGCACAAAGCGACCCGTTGACCGGGTTAGCGAATCGCCGGGCAATGGAAGAAACACTAGCCCTATGGCAGGAAACTCTTAAAACCTTTGCGGCTGTTTCGGTGGACATCGACCATTTTAAACGAGTCAATGATACTTACGGCCATGGCGCTGGTGATGAAACACTACGCGCCGTGGCTCGTTTGATGAGACAAGCATCGCGTCCAGATGACATGCTCTGCCGCGTAGGTGGCGAGGAATTCCTTTTGCTATTGCCGAATAGCTCAATCTCTGCTGCGGCAGATGTTGCCGAGAGGCTGCGAGCAACGATCGAAGCCGCAGATCTCGACACAGTCGGTCATATCACGATATCGCTAGGCGTCGCTATTTGGAAAATGGGAGAGTCTATATCGACAACCTTGGAAAAAGCAGACCAGTTGCTATACCAAGCCAAGACGCAAGGACGTAATCGGGTGGTCTCTGAGAAAGGCCTAACATCAACGGCCTGAAGATGCCTTCATCGGCCAGGCTTTCCGGTATAACTACGGCTGTGGCCGTTCGGATTCTGGCGCTTTCCGCTGATGGTGAGCAAGTCCACCTCCCGCTCGCCATCCATGATCTTGATCACTGCCTCCGCGCCGCGGCGTCGGCCCCCTTCATCAAGAACAAGTCCCAGGTCGTCAGCATGTAGCGCTGCTGCATGTCCTTCTCCTGCGGCGTCCCGATGACGCAACACAAGGCGTGACCGGGCAAGCCAAGGTCTGTAGTGGTCTAATGATTCCGGACACCT
>NZ_JH650783.1:50032-52473 GCF_000259195.1 Pseudomonas donghuensis | reverse complement strand
AAGACACAAGCCGGCGTTGCCGGCGATGCTTTTCAGTCACCCAGGCTGTTGAAGTGTTCGATCATCCGCGCCGCATCCGGCTTCACCCCGCTGAACAGTTCAAACGCTTTCACCGCCTGGAACACCGCCATGTTCGCCCCGCTCAAGGTGCGGCAACCCAGGGCCCGGGCTTCGCGCAGCAGCTCGGTTTCCAGCGGGAAATAAACGATCTCCGCCACCCATAGTTCAGCCCGCAACAGCGCCTTGGGCACCGGCATGCCCGGCAGCTTGGCCATGCCCATGGGCGTGGTGTTGACCAGGCCGTCGGCGCTGGCCATGGCGCTCTGCAGATCATGGCCGACCCTGGCGCGGCTGCCTGCAAAGTGCTGGTTCACGTTATCCACAAGGGCCTGGGCGCGGGCCAGTTCGACATCGAACACCGTTAGCTGCTCGACGCCTTCTTCCAACAGCGCATGGGCCACCGCAGCCCCGGCGCCACCTGCGCCCATCTGCACTACCTGGCGGCGCGGCGCATCGGCCAGGCCGCGACGAAAACCTTCGGCAAAACCCAGGCAATCGGTGTTGTGGCCGATGCGTTTGCCATCCTTGAACACTACGGTGTTCACCGCGCCGATGCCCCGGGCTTGCGGCGACAGTTCATTGAGCAGTGGCAAGATCGCCTGCTTGCACGGGAAGGTGATGTTAAGGCCGGTGAAGCCCATGTACTGGGCCGCAGTCAGTAGCTCTTCGAGGGCGCTGCTGTCGAGCTTGAGCTGATCCAGGTCGATCAGCCGGTACAGGTAGTGCAGGCCTTGCGCGGCGCCTTCGTGCTCGTGCAGCGCCGGGGTGCGCGAGGCCTGGATGCCGGCGCCGATAAGGCCGGCGAGGATGCCGGAAGAGGAGGCCAAAGCCATGCTGAAAACTCCGTTGTTGTTCTTGGTAATGAAGAGGGAGCGCGTCAGTTAGAAAATGTACCGAATGGTTAATTTGGTCAATTGGCCGTAGGCCCGCAGATGTGTTTTCTGTGCGCTGATCGCACAGCCTGTGCTACACATGTTGCTTTGCACCTGACCACGGAGGGAGACATGGCAACGCCGATCAACGAGCTGCAGTCGCTGGGTGAGACCTGGCCAGGCCTGGCCAACCTGACCCAGTCGATCTTCGCCGCCTTGGGTGGCCATGGTTTTCGCAATGCCTTTCGCCTCGATCATTCGCGCAGCACCTGCCTGCTACTGATCGATGGCCTGGGCTGGAACCTGCTGCAGGCGCATGCCCGGCATGCACCGTTTCTTGCCTCATTGATGCAGCCGGACAGCCACTTCAAGGTCGGGTTTCCGGCCACCACTGCGACCAGCCTGGCCTCGGTGACCTCAGGGCTGGGCAGCGGCGCCCACGGCATCGTTGGCTGCGGGTTTGCCCTGGATGAACAGACCGAACTGTCGCCGCTGACCTGGACCACGTCGCCCTTGCAGGTCGAGGCGCAGGCCAGCGTCGCGCCGCCGCCGGAGGCTTTTATCGTGCCCGTCGATGCCTGGAGCCAGGCCGCCGCGCAGGGCGTCGCCATCAGCACGGTGATGCTCGGGCGCTATGCCAACTCCGACTTCAGCCGGGCGATCTACAAGGCCGGCACGATCCTCCCGGCACCGGCCTATGACGCTTATCCGCAATTGATCAACGCCGCCCTGGCGGTGCCGGGGCCGGCGTTCTGTTTTGCCTATTTCGGCGACCTGGACTTTGCCGGGCACTTGTTCGGCCCAGGCTCCGAGGGTTGGCTCAAGCAACTGGCGATTGCCGATCAGTTGGCCCAGGCCATCGCCCGACGCTTGCCCGAACAGGCCCGGATGATGGTGATTGCCGATCACGGCATGCAAGCGCTGGACAGCGAACAGGTGCATGATTTTGACCTGGACCCCGTGCTCCAGGAAGGCGTGCGGGCGATGGCCGGGGATATTCGTGCGCGTTATCTGTATACCCACGAGCACCAGCAGGATCGTGTGCACGAACGTTGGCAGAATCGTCTCGGGGATCAATACCGGGTATTGAGCAAGGCCCAGGCAATTGCCAAGGGGCTGTTCGGCGATGTGTTGCTCAGCCAGGCGGAAGCGCGGATTGGCGATTTGATCGTGATCCCGAGCGGGGCCGGCGGGATCATTCGCAGCGAGGTGGAGAAGCCCCCCAGCCAGTGGCGGGGGCACCATGGGGCGTTGACCGATGAGGATCAGCTGGTGCCGTTGTTGATGTGTTCGGGGCATGGCTGAAGGGCCCTGATCGCGGGTCAAGCCCGCTCCCACAAAACCTGTGGGAGCGGGCTTGACCCGCGATAGCTTCAACGCCGAACCAGCAACACCCCACTCTCCATGTGGTGGGTATACGGAAACTGGTCGAACAACGCGCAACGCTCGATGCGATGGGTGTCGTGCAACTGGGCGATATTCGCCGCCAGGGTTTCCGGGTTGCAGGAG
>NZ_JH650783.1:5038-49952 GCF_000259195.1 Pseudomonas donghuensis | reverse complement strand
TGGCGAACTGGTAGCTCTTGAGGTCGATGCCTTCCAGGCGGCGGAATGGCCGGACCTCGTTCAGTGCTTCGGTCAGCTCTTCAGCCGACAAACGCACCAGGCGCACGTTATCCACAGCGTTGTCGTCGAGGTTGTGCAGGGCGGCATTCACCGAGGTCTTGCTGATCTCGGTGGCCAGTACCTTGCGTACCCGGGTGGCCAGCGGCAGGGTGAAGTTGCCGTTGCCGCAGTACAGCTCAAGCAGGTCGTCCTCGCGCTCGCCCAGGGCCTCATACGCCCAGTTGAGCATCTTCTGGTTGACCGCGCCGTTGGGCTGGGTGAAGGCGCCTTCAGGCTGGCGGTAGCGGAAGGTGCGCCCGGCAATCTGCAACTCTTCGACGGCGTAATCGCGACCGATCACTACGCGCTTGCCCTTGGAGCGACCGATGATGCTCACGCCCAGGTCGCTGGCCAGTTGTTGCGCGGCGGCTTCCCAGTGCTCGTCCAGCGGGCGGTGGTAGCACAGGGTGATCATTGCATCGCCTGCCAGGGTGGTGAGGAACTCCACCTGGAACAGCTTGAAGCTCAGCGCCGAACTGGCCTGCCAGGCGGCCTTGAGCCGTGGCATCAGGTCGTTGATCTGCTGGCTGGCAATCGGGAAGTCTTCGATCAGGATCGGCGTGTACTTCTCGCCCGGGGCGAACATTGCGTAGAAGCGCTGCTCGTTTTCGCGCCACAGGCGAAACTCGGCGCGCAGGCGATAGTGCTCGCGCGGCGAGTCGAACACCGCAGGTTCGGGAGCCGCGAACGGCGCCAGCAGCTCGCGCAGGCGCGCGACCTTGGCGTCGAGCTGTTGGGTGTAGGTCGAAGGATCGAAGACAGCACTCATGCGTTGAACCAGCCCAGCTTGATGACGAACAGGATCGAGAGGATCACCAGCGCCGCGTTGAGGTCACGGGCACGGCCAGAGAGCAGCTTGATCGCGGTCCAGGCAATGAAACCGAAGGCAATGCCGTTGGCGATCGAGTAGGTCAGCGGCATGGCCAGGGCGGTAACCACCACCGGCGCGGCTTCGGTAATGTCGTCCCAGTTTATTTCAGCCAGGCCCGAAGCCATCAACACGGCGACGAACAACAGCGCAGGGGCGGTGGCGAAGGCCGGCACGCTACCGGCCAGCGGTGCGAAGAACAACGCCAGCAGGAACAGAATGGCCACGACGATGGCGGTCAGGCCGGTACGGCCACCGGCACTCACGCCGGCAGCGGATTCGATGTAGCTGGTGGTGGTCGAGGTGCCCAGCAGGGAGCCGGCCATGGCGGCGGTACTGTCGGCGATCAGCGCACGGCCCATTTTCGGCATGTGGCCGTCCTTGCGCATCAGGCCGGCGCGCTTGGCGACGCCGATCAGGGTACCGGAGTTGTCGAACAGGTCGACGAACAGGAAGGCGAAGATCACGCTGATCAGGCCGACGTCCAGTGCGCCCTTGATGTCCAGTTCCAGGAAGGTCGGCGCCAGCGACGGCGGCATCGACACCACGCCGTTGAACGGGGTGAAGCCCAGGCCGATCGAGGCCACGGTTACCGCCAGGATACCGATCAGCACCGCGCCACGGACTTTCATGGCCTCCAGCGCAACGATCAGGAAGAAGCCCAGGGTGGCGAGGATCGGCGCTGGCTTCTTCAGATCGCCCAGGCCCACCAGGGTCGCCTGGTTATCGACGACGATGCCGGCGTTGTGCAGGGCGATCAGCGCCAGGAACAGGCCGATACCGGCGGCAATCGCCGAGCGCAGCGGCAACGGGATGCTGTTGACGATCCATTCACGGATGCGAAAGATCGACAGCAGGAAGAAACACACGGCCGAGATGAACACCGCGCCCAGGGCCACCTGCCAGGTGTGGCCCATGTGCAGGACCACGGTGTAGGTGAAGAAGGCGTTCAGGCCCATGCCCGGTGCCAGGGCGATCGGGTAGTTGGCGATCAGGCCCATGGTGGTCGAGCCGATGGCCGCGGCCAAGCAGGTCGCGACGAACAGCGCGCCCTTGTCCATGCCGGTCTCGCCGAGGATGCTCGGGTTGACGAACAGAATGTAGGCCATGGCCAGGAAGGTGGTCACGCCCGCGAGAATCTCGGTGCGGACATTGGTGTCGTGTGCTTTTAGTTGAAACAGCCTTTCCAGCATGCCTGCTCCCCGTGGCGCTCCCGGCGCCGTGAATGTATCGACCCAGTTAGCAAAGCACAGACTGTACCGGGAGACTGTGGTTTTTCCCTGGGTCGGAAAAAAGCCGCGCATCATACCAGCATGCTCGGGCAGCGGTAATTAATGTCGCGATACACTGCAGATATCTGCAGGTTCTGCGCCGTTCCCCCCTCACGAGACCACGCTGTGCAACTGATCGACTACCGCGACCTCACCCCGGCCCAGCGCGATCGGCTGATCGACATCCAGGTGCAGCCCGAGCAACAGCGCTATGCCGGTGATATGGCCGGCGCGCTGTACATCCTGCACAGTACCGACAGCCCTGACCTGCGCGGCGTGGCGCTGCTGGTGGAGGCCGTGCCGCGTGCCTTCCTGTTGCTCCAGCGCGGGGCGTTCCTGGCGCCCTGGGCCAGGGTCGATGCCGCGACGGTCAATGCCTTGCAGGTGGATCGACGCCTGCAGGGGCGTGGTCTGGGGCGATTCTGCATGCAGGCATTGCCGGGCCTGGTGCGCGACCTGTGGCCCGCGGTGCGCTGCCTGCAGCTATCGGTGGACCCGGGCAACCACGCCGCCCTGGCCTTGTACCGGGCCACCGGCTGGGTCGACAGTGGTGATGGCTACCGCGCGCGCAAGGGGTATGAGTGTCAACTGACCCTGGCGCTGTGAGCGACTACGCTTGTTAGATACCCCGGCGGAGAGCAGTTGATGACCCACAGAGCCCTGATCGTCGTCGCCGAAGGCGTGGATGACTTGCAAAGCGTGACCCTGATCGACGTGCTGCGCCGCGCCGAACTGGAAGTAGTGGTGGCCAGCATTGAAGGCCGGCGGATGCTCACCTGTGCCCGTGGCACGCGTTTGACCGCCGACGGCATGCTGGTCGACCTGCTGGCCCAGCCGTTTGACCTGATGGTCTTGCCCGGGGGCGAAAAAGGCGCACAGCACATGACTGCCCACCAGCCGCTGGCGCAGCAGGTGAAGGATCAGGCCAAGGCCGGGAAGTTTTTTGCCGCGATCGGCGAAGGGCCCTTGGCGCTGCAGGCCTATGGCGTGTTGCGTCAGCGGCGCATGACCTGTGATCCAGGTGTCAGCCAGGGCTTGTCCGGGTGCAGTTTTGTCGATCAGCCGGTGGTGGTGGATGGTAATTGCATCACCGCGCAGGGCTCGGCGGCGGCGCTGGAGTTTGCCTTGGTGCTGGTTGAACAGGTGGCGGGGCGGGCGCTGCGCAAGCGGGTGGCAGGCCTGTTGCGGGTGTGACAGTGCTGGCCCTATCGCTGCCAAGCCAGCTCCCACAGGTTTTGCATGCACCGGACTTGTGGGAGCTGGCTTGCCAGCGATGAGGCCCCTGAGGTCAATCCTCGGGCCTGTTCTGCATATGATCGCGCCCAGCCAAGGTCGGGAACAGCTTGATCCACACCCCGGTCACCAGCAGCGTCCCGACCCCGCCCAGCACCACCGCCGGCACCGTGCCGAACCAGTGCGCCGTCACCCCCGACTCGAACTCACCGAGCTGGTTCGACGCACCGATGAACAGCCCGTTCACCGCACTCACCCGGCCCCGCATCTCGTCCGGGGTCTCCAGTTGCACGAAGGCGCCGCGAATCACCATGCTGATCATGTCGGCGGCACCCAGCACCGCCAGCACGGCCAGGGAAAACCAGAACGAAGTGGACAGGCCAAAGGCGATGGTCGCCACGCCAAACACGCCGACGGCAGTGAACATCACCCGCCCGACCTTGCGCTCCACCGGGAAGCGCGCCAGCCATAGCGACATCAGCAAGGCGCCCACCGCCGGCGCCGAGCGCAGCAGGCCCAGGCCCCATGGGCCGGTGAGCAGGATGTCCTTGGCAAACACCGGCAGCAGTGCGGTGGCGCCGCCCAGCAGCACGGCGAACAGGTCCAGGGAGATGGCGCCGAGAATGTCCGGGCGGCTGCGGATAAAGCGAATCCCGGCCATCAACGATTCGAGGCTGGCGCGGCCCTGGTTGCCCGGTTGCTGACGGGAGACCAGGCCCAGGGTCAGTACACAGGCGATCAGGTACAGCGCCACCGTCGGCCCATACACCCAGACGCTGCCGAAGGCATACAGAAAGCCGCCTACCGCCGGCGCCACGATCGTTGCTGCCTGCATCGCCGAGGCAGAAGCGGCCACTGCACGCGGGAACAGCTCGGAAGGCACCACGTTCGGCAGCAGCGCCTGAGTTGCCGGCATTTCGAACGAGCGTGCGCTGCCGAGCAAAAACGCCAACAGGAAGATCAGTTCGCGGCTGACACTGTTGGTGCTGCTGGCAACCACCAGCACCAGGGCGATCATGGCCTGGGCGCTCTGGCACAAGGCCGCGACCCGGCGCCGGTCATAACGGTCGGCAACGTGCCCGGTGTGCAGCATGAACAGCACCCGCGGGGCGAACTCCACCAGTCCCACCAGGCCCAGGTCGAGGACATTGCCGGTCAACTGGTAAAGGTGCCAGCCGATCGCCACGGTGAGCATCTGGAAACCACTGGCGGTAAACACCCGGGCCAGCCAGAAGGCCAGGAAGGGACGGTGATGACGCAGTAGCAGAACAGGGTCTGACATCGGCGAAACAGAGCCTCGGCGAAGGGATCGGCGGTGCAGATTATCATCACTTTGTAACAGTAGGTTGCGAGGAGTTCGGCTTGCGTGCGGGTAGCGCACTGTTTTAGGGCGCGGTAAAGGGGGTGAGACAACCGGTCACGCGGCAATCAACCACACAAGCGCGCAGGCCGTTCAGGACTATCCTTTCAGGCAACCGTTGATCTGGATCAATTGTTTCATTTGCAACGGTAGGGCCAGACGGCCGAATTCCCTGCGATGTGATGTTTACAGAACAATTCCAACTTGCCGCACTCAACTACCGTGGGGGCAGTTGGCGCCAAGGCCATCGCCTGACGCCGGATTACCTGACAGAGGAAGCACTATGTTCGGATTAGAGGCTCTAGATCTCGCCCGAATTCAGTTCGCGTTTACCGTGTCCTTTCACATCCTGTTCCCGGCCATCACCATTGGCCTGGCGAGCTACCTGGCTGTTCTCGAAGGGTTGTGGCTGAAAACCAACAACAGCGTCTACCGTGACCTTTACCATTTCTGGTCGAAAATCTTTGCCGTCAACTTCGGCATGGGGGTGGTCTCCGGCCTGGTCATGGCTTACCAGTTCGGCACCAACTGGAGCAAGTTCTCCGACTTCGCCGGCTCCGTCACCGGCCCGCTGCTCACGTATGAAGTACTCACGGCCTTCTTCCTCGAGGCCGGTTTCCTTGGCGTCATGCTCTTTGGCTGGAACCGTGTCGGCCGTGGCCTGCACTTCTTCGCCACGGTCATGGTGGCCATCGGCACCTTGATCTCGACCTTCTGGATCCTTGCTTCCAACAGCTGGATGCAGACCCCGCAGGGCTACGAAATCGTCAACGGCGTGGTCGTTCCGGTGGACTGGTTCGCAGTGATCTTCAACCCGTCGTTCCCCTACCGACTGGCGCACATGGCGACGGCCGCCTTTGTGGCTACGGCGTTCTTCGTCGGCGCTTCGGCAGCCTGGCACCTGTTGCGCGGCCGCGATAACCCGGCGATCCGCAAGATGCTGTCGATGGCCATGTGGATGGCCCTGATCGTGGCCCCGGTACAGGCAGTGATCGGCGACTTCCACGGCCTCAACACCCTCAAGCACCAGCCGGTGAAGATTGCTGCGATCGAAGGCCACTGGGAAAACGTGCCGGGCGAACCGACCCCGTTGATCCTCTTCGGCATCCCCGACATGCAGGCCGAGACCACCCGCTTCAAGCTGGAAATCCCGGCGCTGGGCAGCCTGATTCTGACCCACAGCCTGGACAAGCAAGTGCCGGCGATGAAGGAATTCCCGAAAGAAGACCGGCCTAACTCGACCATCGTGTTCTGGTCGTTCCGGGTCATGGTCGGCCTCGGTATGCTGATGATCTTCGTCGGCCTCTGGAGCTTGTGGCTGCGCAAAAGCGACAAGCTCTGCAGCTCGCGGCCGTTCCTGTACCTGACCCTGTGGATGGGGCCGTCCGGCCTGATCGCGATCCTCGCCGGCTGGTTCACCACCGAGATCGGTCGCCAGCCCTGGGTGGTCTACGGCCTGATGCGTACCGCCGATGGCGCTTCGAACCACAGCTACGGCCAGCTCGGCCTGACCCTGGTGATGTTCGTGGTGGTCTACTTCGCGCTGTTCGGCACTGGCCTGGGCTACATGATGCGCCTGGTGCGCAAAGGGCCGAAAACCGGTGAAGGCGACGAGACCAATCCCGGTGGCCCTGGCCAGCAACGCACCCCCGCCCGGCCGCTGTCCGCCGCCGATGACGACCATGACAATGGCGAGCCCGCCAGCCTGAACAAGGGGAACTGAATCATGGGCATTGATCTTCCGCTTATCTGGGCCATCATCATCATCTTCGGCATCATGATGTACGTGGTCATGGACGGCTTCGACCTGGGCATCGGCATTCTCTTTCCCTTCGTCAAGGGCGAGCAGGACCGCGATGTGATGATGAACACCGTGGCGCCGGTCTGGGACGGTAACGAAACCTGGCTGGTGCTCGGTGGTGCGGCGCTGTTCGGCGCCTTCCCGCTGGCCTACGCAGTGGTGCTCTCGGCGTTGTACCTGCCGTTGATGCTGATGCTGGTCGGGCTGATCTTTCGCGGCGTGGCCTTCGAGTTCCGCTTCAAGGCCACTGCGGCCAAGCGCCACCTGTGGGACAAGGCGTTCATCGGCGGCTCGCTGGCGGCGACCTTCTTCCAGGGCGTGGCGCTGGGCGCCTTCATCGAAGGCTTCGAGGTGGTCGATCGCAACTACGCTGGCGGCAGCCTCGACTGGTTGACCCCGTTCAGCCTGTTCTGCGGCCTGGGCCTGATCGTCGCCTACGCCTTGCTCGGCTGCACCTGGCTGATCATGAAGACCGAAGGCAAACTGCAGCTGCAGATGCATGACCTGGCGCGCCCGCTGGCCCTGGTGCTGCTGGCGGTGACCGGTATCGTCAGCATCTGGACGCCGCTGGCCCATCCGGACATTGCCGAGCGCTGGTTCAGCCTGCCGAACCTGTTCTGGTTCCTGCCGGTGCCAATCCTGGTGCTGGTGACCCTCTACGGTTTGCTCCGGGCGGTGGCGCGTAATGCTCACTACACCCCGTTCCTGCTGACCCTGGTGCTGATCTTCCTTGGTTATAGCGGCCTGGGCATCAGCCTGTGGCCGAACATCATCCCGCCGTCGATCTCGATCTGGGATGCTGCTGCGCCACCGCAGAGCCAGGGCTTCATGCTGGTCGGGACCTTGTTCATCATCCCGTTCATCCTCGGTTACACCTTCTGGAGCTACTACGTGTTCCGCGGCAAGGTGACCCACGAAGATGGCTACCACTAGGGGAGCATGGCAATGACTGGCAAAGGCACGATTGACGAAGAGAAGAAACCGCTCTGGCAGCGCCTGGGCTGGTTGGCGCTGATCTGGGTGGGCAGTGTGCTGAGCCTGGCCCTGGTGGCCTGGCTGATGCGCCTGTTCATGAGTGCGGCCGGACTGAGCACGCACTGAAACGATATTTCCCATCCCGCCTTGCGGCGGATTTACAGCCCTTCGCAGCGTCAGCTGCGGAGGGTTTTTTTTAGGGCCTCATCGCTGGCAAGCCAGCTCCCAGAGGGCCAGTGGACACCGGTCTATGGTGGGAGCTGGCTTGCCAGCGATGCAGGTGACGCGGTGCTGGTTTATTTACGCGCCTTGAGCACCACGAACTTCGGCGTCGCCGCCACCTGCTCGACCCCGCGGAACAAGCGCGCCAGCTTGCTGTGATACCCCAGGTGACGGTTGCCGACGATGTACAGTGCGCCGCCGACCACCAATGCCTCACGAGCCTGCTGGAACATCCGCCAGGCGAGGAAGTCGCCGACCACCTGCTGCTGGTGGAACGGCGGATTGCACAGCACCACATCCAGCGACTGTGCCGGCTGCCCGGCCAGGCCGTCGTCAGCGCGTACAGTGACTTCACGCTGGCCCAGCGCCACCTGCCAGTTCTCCAGTGCCGATTGCACCGCCATGTACGATTCATCGACCAGGGTGTACTGCGCCTGCGGGTTGGCCAGGGCGCTGGCGATCGCCAGCACGCCGTTGCCGCAGCCCAGGTCCGCGACCCGTGCATCGCCGAGGTCTTTGGGCAGGTGCGGCAGGAACGCCCGGGTACCGATATCCAGGCCTTCGCGGCAGAACACGTTGGCGTGGTTGAGCAGCTCAAGGTGTGGCGCGTCGAGTTGATAGCGGGTCGGGTAAGGGGAGGTGAACGCCGGCTTTGGCTCGAAGGTGGCAATCAGCAGCCGGGCCTTTTTCTTCGCCAGCGATGCCTGCACCGGGCCGATATACTTCTCCAGCAGATCACCCGCCGCGCGGGGCAGGTGTTTGATCATGGCGCCGGCAACCACTTGCGCGCCGGGCGTCAGTTGGCCCTGCAAGCGGATCAGTTGCTCCTCGAGCAACGCCAGGGTCTTGGGCACACGTACCAGTACCCGGTCGAACGGCCCCTGCCACGGCTTGCTGGCCGCCACGAACGGTACTGCATCGAAGGCCAGGCCGTTACGCACCAGGTTCTTTTCCAGGGCCAGATGCGCCAGGTGCGAATCACCGCTGCTGAACACCGCTACATGGGGGGCCAGGCTGGTGGCCAGGGCACCGAAGCTGTCATTGAGCACCAGCACCCGGGTACTCGCCGTCGGTGACTGCTCGGCCAGGTGCTCCAGCAAATACTCGTCGGCAGCATCGAAGGCTTGCAGGGGGTCGTTGGCTTGCTCGGGCTGGCGAAGCAGGTCGAGTTCGGCGAAAGGGCTGGTCAGCAGGGGCATGGTGTAAGGCTCTGGGGCATTGATGTGCGCGCGTGGCGCGCTCTACAGGGCCGTGATTCTACCGTGCTTTGCAGGGGGACGGGGCTGTTGGCTCAGATCAGGCCACGCATCGCCGCAATGGCGATCGCGCCGGCTTTGTTGCTCGCGTTGGTTTTGCTGATGATGCTGCGGATGTGAAAGTTCACCGTGCTCTGCGACAGCGAAAGGATGCAGGCGATATCGGCGGCGGTCTTGCCGGCGGCAGACCATTTCAGTACTTCGGTCTCCCGCGCGGATAAATTGCAGGCCGGTGTTTCGTGCCCCGGCTGCCGGTCAATCATCAGCGTATGCAGCAGGTTGCACAGCCAGATCGTCTGGCCGGCCTTGTCGTAGAGCTCTTCGAGGCTAATTGCTTGTTGGCTGCGGGCGACGCTGAGCATGCTTTCGTTGTGACGCATATCGTGTGCCGACTGGCTCCAGCCATGGCGCAGACCGTGGGATTGGGCGTCTTCCCAGAATTGAGGCGTCTCTCGGAACAGGTCATCGCACCACAGGATCGGCATTAGCGAACGATGGCCGTGGGCGACGATTGGGTCGATGTCCAGGTAGTTGCAGCGTTGGTAGTGTTCGTTCCAGGCGTCGGGATAATTGTTGAAGGTTCTTAGTTGAGGCGCCAGAGTCGCGATCTGCACGCGCATGCCGAAGGCCAGGTACTCCATGCCCAATTGCTGGGCCAGGGAAACCGCGAGCTCAAACATCCGTTGTTCGTCGGTTTCACCCAGCAACTGCTCTAGCTGCTGTTCTTTCCAGTGCGGCATGGGGCCAGTCTCTCGTTGATGGATCCAACAACTGAATAAAGGTGGAAAGTAGTGTAGGAAATGTCCCACGATTTTGTTGGGTTTTTTGGCTATAGAAATGTGAACATTTCTACAGGGATGTTCTTTAGCACACAGTGGCGTAGTTGTTTGATATCGGTTTGAAATCAATTGGCTATCACTGGTGCTGACCACGCCACTGGTCGATGCCACTACAAACCAACGGTGTTTATCCCGCAGCGTTTGCGCGACACTGGGCCATCTTTTCTTTGGAGCGAGTCATGACTGCCAGTGCTGAAAAGTTCACCCGCCAGACGCTGCTCGACGTCCAGCCACTGACCCCCAGCCTGTTCAGCCTGCGTACCAGCCGCGACCAGGGCTTTCGTTTTCGTGCCGGCCAGTTCGCCCGCCTAGGGGTGACCAAGGCTGACGGCAGCGTGGTCTGGCGCGCTTATTCGATGGTGTCCTCGCCGTTCGACGAGCACTTGGATTTCTTTTCCATCGTGGTGCCGGGCGGTGAGTTCACCAGTGAACTGAGCCGACTGGGCGAAGGCGACAGCCTGCTGATCGATCGCCAGGCCTTTGGTTACCTGACCCTCGACCGCTTTGTCGACGGCCGCGACCTGTGGCTGCTGGCAACCGGCACCGGTATTGCGCCGTTCCTGTCGATCCTCCAGGACTTCGAGGTGTGGGAGCGCTTCGAATCGATCAAGCTGGTCTACTCGGTGCGCGAAGCCCGGGAGCTGGCGTACCTGGAGCTGATCGCGGGCCTTGAGCAACGCGACTACCTGGCGGAATTTGCCGGCAAGCTGCAGTTCATCCCGATCGTTACCCGTGAACAGCATCCCGGCGCCCTGAACCTGCGCATCACCACCCTGATCGAGAATGGCGATCTGGAACGCGCAGCAGGCCTGGCGCTGACCCCGGAACATTCGCGGGTGATGCTCTGCGGCAACCCGCAGATGGTCGATGACACCCGCAAAGTGCTCAAACAACGTGACATGAACCTCAGCCTCAGCCGCCGCCCCGGCCAGGTAGCCGTCGAGACCTACTGGTAAGCCGCAAGCAAAACGGCGCCCGCAGGCGCCGTTTTTTTATCCCTGCACTCAGGGTTGCCGATTCTGCGCCTTGAGCAGGTCGCGGATCTCGGTGAGCAGCTCTTCTTCTTTGCTGGGTACCGGCGGCAGGGTGGGTGCGGCGGCTTCTTCGCGTTTCAGGCGGTTGATGACCTTGATGCCCATGAAGATCGCGAAGGCGACGATGATGAAGTCGAGGATGGTCTGAATGAATTTGCCATAGGCCATTACCACGGCCGGTATGTCGCCTTCGGCGGCTTTGAGGGTTACCGCCAGGTCACTGAAATCGACGCCGCCGATCAGCAGACCGATCGGTGGCATGATCACATCACCTACGAAAGATGAAACGATTTTGCCAAAGGCGGCACCGATAATGATACCGACGGCCATATCGACGACATTCCCTTTGACCGCGAAGGCCTTGAATTCACTGAGCACGCCCATGGTTTATTCCTTGTAACAGATGAGATTGGTAAACGCAGTGTAAATCAGCTATGCGCTTCATGCTCCGCGCTGCTGCAACAGACTGCGGTTATACCGAATAGTTTTGTGGTTTTCTGTGCCCGCCCAGGCTGTCGAGGTCGGCTATGATGGTGCCTTTTTCCAGAGGACCGTCCCATGGCCAAGGCCAAGCGCATGTACGGCTGCACCGAGTGCGGCGCCACCTTCCCGAAATGGGCCGGGCAATGCGCTGAATGCGGCGCCTGGAACACCCTGGTCGAGACCGTGCTGGAAAGCGGCGCCGCCGCGGCCCCCAGCGGGCGCACCGGCTGGGCTGGGCAACAGGCGCAGATCAAGACCCTGGCCGAAGTCAGCGTCGAAGAAATCCCGCGCTTCACCACCGCCAGCGCCGAACTGGACCGGGTGCTCGGCGGCGGCCTGGTCGATGGCTCGGTGGTGCTGATCGGCGGCGACCCGGGGATCGGCAAGTCGACCATCCTCCTGCAGACCCTGTGCGCCATCGCCACGCGCATGTCGGCGCTGTATGTCACCGGCGAAGAGTCGCAACAACAGGTGGCGATGCGTGCCCGGCGCCTGGGCCTGCCCCAGGACAAACTGCGGGTGATGACCGAAACCTGCATCGAAACCATTATCGCCACGGCGCGGGTCGAGAAGCCCAAGGTGATGGTCATCGACTCGATCCAGACCATCTTCACCGAACAGTTGCAGTCGGCTCCCGGCGGCGTTTCCCAGGTGCGCGAGAGTGCGGCGTTGCTGGTGCGCTATGCCAAGCAGAGCGGCACGGCGATCTTCCTGGTCGGTCACGTGACCAAGGAAGGCGCGCTGGCCGGGCCGCGGGTGCTCGAGCACATGGTCGATACCGTGCTGTATTTCGAGGGCGAGTCCGACGGCCGCCTGCGCCTGTTACGCGCGGTGAAGAACCGTTTTGGCGCGGTCAACGAGCTGGGTGTATTCGGCATGACCGACCGTGGCTTGAAGGAAGTTTCCAACCCGTCGGCGATCTTTCTCACGCGTGCCCAGGAAGAGGTGCCGGGCAGTGTGGTCATGGCCACTTGGGAAGGCACCCGGCCGATGCTGGTGGAGGTACAGGCGCTGGTCGATGACAGCCACCTGTCCAACCCGCGGCGGGTTACCCTCGGCCTGGACCAGAACCGCCTGGCGATGCTTCTGGCGGTGCTGCATCGCCATGGCGGCATCCCTACCCACGATCAGGACGTATTCCTCAACGTGGTCGGCGGGGTCAAGGTGCTGGAGACAGCCTCCGACCTGGCGCTGATGGCGGCGATCATGTCCAGCCTGCGCAACCGCCCGCTGGACAACGGCCTGCTGGTGTTTGGCGAGGTCGGCCTGTCCGGCGAAGTACGCCCGGTACCCAGTGGCCAGGAGCGTCTGAAGGAAGCGGCCAAGCATGGCTTCAAGCGTGCCATCGTGCCCAAGGGCAACGCACCGAAGGAAGCGCCGCCCGGATTGCAGGTGATTGCCGTGACCCGGCTTGAGCAGGCACTGGACGCGCTGTTCGAGTGACCTGCGCACCCCGGCGCGTGCAAGGCGTGTCGGGGTGAAGTTGCAAGTGATTCTCACTAACGAGTAGCATACCGCCTTCTTCCGGCCATCCACAGGGAGTTCGCGTGGCGGAGTCCGACTTGAAGCGGCTGTTCCTCAAGCACGCGAAAACCTTGCAGGGGGTGTTGACGCGCAAGGTGCGTGATCCGCAACTGGCTGCCGACCTGGTGCAGGAGAGCTTTCTGCGCCTGGCCGAGCAACAGGGCCATGAACGGATCGACAACACCCCGGCCTATCTCTATCGCACTGCGCACAATCTGATGATCGATCATGTTCGTCAGCAGCAACGGCGCAAGACCGATTCGGTGCCTCACGAGGCACTGGAAACCATCGTCGAAGACCGCCCGGGCCTGGATGAACATGCCGCCACTGAACAGCACATGCGCCGCCTGCGCAGGGCGCTGGCCGACTTGCCGCCGCGTACCCAGGACGTGTTCCGCCTCAACCGCCTGGAAGGCATGACCCACGCCGAGGTGGCGCGCGCGCTGGACATTTCCGACAGCTCGGTGCAGAAGCATCTGGCCAAGGCCTTGGCCTATGTGATGCAGTGTCTGCAGGAACCAGGATGACGAACGGTTTACTGGGAAATGCGCCTTCAGACGTCAGCACTCACATAACCAGAACTCGAGAGAACCGTGTGACCAGCCAGAACTCGCCAGAGCAAGCCATTCGCGAGCAGGCCGCCGAGTGGGCGGTGCTGCTCAGCGCCGGCCCGTTGAGAACCGAGCAGGAGCAGGCGCTGGCGCGCTGGTTGGCCAGTGATCCGCGCCATGCCCAGGCGCTGGCGTTTGCCCAGGCGACCTGGGCCGACCTTGGCCGTCTTGGCTCGCTTGACCAGGGTGCGCCAAGGGCGTCGCTTGCCGTGGCCCGTCCACTGGCCGGGCGCCGACGCCGTTCACGCTTGCGCTGGGCATTGAGCGCTACGGCTGCATGGGTGCTGGCGGTTGTCGCTGTGGATCAGTTGCCCAGCGTTTCCTTGGCATTGCACGCCGATTACGCAACGGCCAAAGGTGAAGTGCGCCGGGTGAGTTTGCCCGATGGCAGCCAGGTCGACCTGGACAGTCACAGTGGCATCGAGCTGGCCTACAGCGACAGCGAACGTCGTGTGCGCCTGTTGGCCGGTGAAGCGGTGTTTACTGTTGCGCCGGTCTCCGGCACCGAACAACGGCCTTTCGTGGTCGAGCGGGCAGGGGGCAGCAGCCGTGCCCTGGGCACGCGTTTCGTGGTGGGCCCCGAGCCTGATGGCGGCACCTGGGTCGGCATGCTCGAGCACAGTGTTGCGGTTACCTTGCAGGACGCCGCGCAAACGGGCAGCGGCGAGCAGTTGCTCAAGGAAGGTCAGAGCCTGCGCTACGACACGACCCACGGTATTCGCCTGTGGCCTGAGCAGGACGTGCGTCGTGCCACCGCCTGGCAGCGCGGCGTGCTGGTGTTCGAGCGCGAACCGCTGGCTGAGGTGGCCGCGCAACTCAATCGCTATCGTAGCGGGCACCTGCTGATCACCGATCAGGCCCTGGCACGGCGTGAAGTCAGCGGCATGTTTCGTCTGGATAACCTGGACGCCGCGCTGGGCCTGCTGACCGATGAACTCAAGGTCAGTCGGCTGGATCTGCCGGGGCTGACCCTGATCTATTGAGTGCCTTGGCGGGCGATTGTCGGCAGCGGTTTTTTCCACGAAACTGGCGTTTTCACGATGATCTGAAGGCAGGGATATGGCCAGTGGTTTTCTCGCGTGTATTGCTTCATCCCTCTCCGGCGCCTTGCTGCTCGGATTGTGCAGCACTCAGGTGCTGGCGGCCGACGACAACCTGGTGCAGTTCGACCCCGCCACCTGCGAGTTCGGTGCACCGCTTGAGCCTTACTTCGACAAGGCGATTGCCAAGCGTCAGGCCCTGCCTGCCGAGGCGCAGGAAGAGGAGGTGAGCTACCCGGTCGACCTGCCCTTCCATGGCATCAAGGTCACGGCGGTATTCATCGGCTATGAATGGCACGGGATCTATTTTGATGCGCCGCCCGATCAGGTACGTATGCTGTTTCGCAAACTGGGCTACCGGGTGGCCGAAGACGGTGACATGTCGGCCAGCGGCGATGAGGTTGCGGTGACGGCATCGATCATCGAAAACAGCGGCAAGGACCGTAAACAAGGGCAATCGGCGCTCACCTGCGGCGTCTGATGTTCACGGGTTAAATTTCTTTTGAAATTTCTTTACTGACTTTCCCCACGTTGCACGTCTGTTTGTTGAGATTGATTTTCATTACTAGAAAACGCCAACACAGCGAGCAACAGACGTGAGCAATCCACACCAACGACGCACCCGGCCGCTCGGTCGGGTAGCCCTTGCCAGCAGCCTGATGCTGGGCGCCTGGACCTTGCCGATGGGGATTGGCAGCGTCCAGGCGGCCGAGCCCGCGACACCCAGCCAGCGCACCGCGCTGATCCACTTCGACATTCCCGCCCAGGCCCTGGACAGTGCTGTGCTGGCCTTCGCCGAACAGGCCGGGGTGCAGGTGTTCTTCGACAGCCGCAAGCTGGCAGGCCTGCGCAGTGAAGGCTTGCGCGGCGAGCATTCGGCACAGGAAGGGCTTGGCCTGTTGTTGCGCGGCTCGCCCGTGCGCTATCGCTTCAGCGGCTCCGACCGGGTCGGCCTGGAGCGGGTGAGCGACGACGGCCAGGCGCTGGAGCTGGGCGCCACGCATGTCGACTCGAACAGCGATGCCGATTGGGTTTATCAGACTCCCCGTTCGGTCAGCGTCATCACCCGCGAGCAGATCGACAAGCGCCCGCCGCGCCATGCCGCCGACATGCTCGAAGAAACCGCCGGCGTCTACACCGCCGTCAACCAGCGCGACCCGGGCCTGTCGGTGAATATCCGCGGCGTGCAGGACTACGGCCGGGTCAACATGAACATCGACGGCATGCGCCAGAACTTCAACGTCAACGGTCACCAGCAGCGCAACGGGGTGATGTTCGTTGACCCGGAGTTCATCAGCAGTGTCGAGATCGAAAAAGGTTCGCGCTCAGGCATGGGCGGCGCCGGGGTCATCGGTGGTATTGCCAGTTTCAACACCGTGCAGGCCAGCGAGTTTCTCGGTGCCGGCAAGGAATACGGCGGCCGCCTGCGCGCCGGTCACGGTATCGGTGAACTGGGTAACGGCACGTACTTCAATGGCAGTGCGCTGTTCGCGTTCGGCAATGAAGTCGGCGATGTCTTGCTCGGCGTCAGTGAGCGCCATTTCGGCAACTACCGGGCGGGCAGCAACAATGAAGACAACCTCGGCACCGAGATTCGCCTGAAGAACCAGTTTCCCGCCGCCTGGGACGACTGGCTCAAGGGTGAAGTCGAAGACATGGGCAGCGTCACCCGTTCGCAGATGATCAAACTGGGCCTGAACCTGCCCCAGGATCAGCGCGTGCAGTTGAGCTACATGGAGACCGACACCGACAGCAAGGATGCCTGGACCTGGCTCAACGACACCGAGGACCAGTACTTCTACCAGCGCTCCGGCAGCAACGATATCAATGCCAAGAACGTCGCCCTCGACTACAGCTTCAGCCCCGACAGCGACCTGATCGATTTTAGGGCCAAGCTCTATTTCGTCAGCACCCGCCAGGATCGCTGGAATGCCGGCAACAATGCCAGCCCGCAAAGCGGAAACTACTATGCGGCCTACAGCGATCGCTTCCAGACCGATACCTGGGGCCTGCAGTTGCAGAACACCTCGCGCTTCTACTTTGGGGCGAGCGACCAGCTGACGTTCGACTACGGCACCGAGCTGTTCCAGGACAAATTCAAGCCGCGCACCGATCGCGTGCCGGCCAGCAACGAAGAAGCCTACCCCTACGTTCAGGGGTCGACGCCGGGCGGCAAGCGCGTCATGGCCAGCCTGTTCGGGCAAATGCAGTACGAACACGGCAACTGGCTGACCCTGGATGCCGGCCTGCGCTATGACCGCTACCGGCTCACGGGTGAAACCGGCATGACCGTGTGGATGTACCCGGACGGACCGTTTGAGGCCGACCTGGGCAAGCCGGCGACGCACCTGCTGTTTGACGAGGCACAGGAAGAAGGGCGCTTCTCGCCGACCTTCGGCATTGCCGTCAAGCCGGGTGTCGACTGGCTGCAGCTGTACACCCGTTGGGGCCGTGGCTGGCGGCCACCCTCGGTCACCGAAGTGTTCATGTCCGGCCGTCCCCACGGCGGCGGTGGCGCCGAGATGGTCTACCCCAACCCGTTCCTGCAAGCCGAACGCTCCCACGACTGGGAGCTGGGGGTGAACATCTTCAAGGAGTCGTTGTTCCGTGAAGGCGATCGGCTGGGCATGAAGGTCGCTTACTTCGACACCCGGATCGACAACTTCTCGTTCCTCGATATCAACGTCGATGTGCCGGGCCTGACCGCAGCAGGCACCTCGACCGGACGCATGGCGTACCAGAACAACCAGCAGCAGACCCAGTTCCGTGGCGTGGAATACGCCGTGGATTACGACGCCGGGCGGTTCTACAGCAAGCTCAGCTACACCCACATGATCGGCAGCAACGAGTTCTGCTCGCCGCAGTTCTACCTGGGGGGAGCCAAGGATCTCAAGCGCGTAGGCACGGTGCTGCGCCCGCTCAAGGTCGGTAATCGCATCATCATGCGGCGGGTGCCGGTGAGCGAGGCGTTCGACAATGCAGAGCTCAACAACTACAGCCGCTGCGGCGACATCATGGGTAACGCCACCTACATGCCGGCTGATCGCGGTTCGCTCACCGTCGGTTTGCGTTTTCTCGACAACCAGCTCGATGTCGGTGCCCGCCTGCGTTACAGCAAAGGCAACGGCACCAACCTGGACACCCACAACTACTCCTACCTCGATCAGGCCCTGTGGCCGCAGTACAAGGTCTACGACCTGTACGGCAGCTACTGGATGACGCCGCAGCTGAACCTGGCCCTGAGCCTGGAAAACCTCACCGACCAGGCGTACTTCGTGGCCATGGGCGACAGCAACAACCTGTCCCTGGCCCGTGGCCGGACCCTGACCGGGATGCTCGAGTACAAGTTCTGACCGAATTGCCCATACCGGGCAACACCGAAGGCATGGAACACGCCTTCGAACCACAACCCTCAACTATTTAGAGGATGAGACATGAGCCTTTCCGTTTCTTACGATGCAGCGTACGCCTCCTACACCGTTGACGATTACCTGGCCACCTGGGCGGCCGGTTTCGCCACCGCAGGTCATGGCTACAGCAACACCGGCGGTTTCAACAAAGGCGGCTTCAACGGCGAGCAGTATGCGACCCACGGTGCCAATGGTTCCGACTACGCCTTCGTAGCCAGCAGCGATACCACCAACGGCCTGCACTATGTGTTCAACCCGGGCCAACCGGCCAGCAGCAACATGAACCACTACCTGTGGGGCGAAGTGGACAGCGTTTCGCTGGGTTACAAGCTCGGTGGCGGCAATGGCAGCAACTTCACCCTGGCCGAAGAAGTGGTCACGTTCAATGGCCTGGACCTGGAGGCGGCGCTGGGCGCCGGTCGCGCCGGCAACGAAGTGCAGAGCGTGATCTACGGCCTGATGCAGGGCAACACCTCGGCCCTGGAAGGCGTGCTGGACAACCTGCTGGCCGGTTACGGCGTATCCACCGACGACACCTTCGACGCCATCAGCGCTGCCCTGGCCGGTGGCCCGCTGAATGTCGCTTCGGCTGATGTGGTGGGCGTTCAAGCCCTGGCCGAGGACTTTGCCCTGGCCGCCTGACCCCAGGCAAAAAAAAGCGAATGGAAGATCACTCCTCCATTCGCTGCTGGCTTACCCCGCCGCCTGCGTCTTTGCCGGGCCCAGGCGGCGGTGGTGCGAATTCTGCGAGCCTGCGCCGGCGAGGTCAACCGCCCGCGGGCTCGCCCTGTTGAGGTCCTTCATGAAAGCAACCCGCTCCCGCCCTGCGAACGAAGTATTGCAGGCGCTCAAGGCCTGCCGCGCCGGCTTTGCCAACATCGGCCTGTTCACTGCGGTGATCAACCTGCTGATGCTGGCGCCAGCGCTGTACATGCTGCAGGTCTACGACCGGGTGCTGTCTTCGGGCAACGAGATGACCCTGCTGATGCTCAGCCTGATGGTGCTGGGCCTGTTCGCCTTCATGGGCCTGCTGGAATGGGTGCGCAGCCTGGTGGTGATCCGTCTCGGCACGCAGATGGACATGCGCCTCAACCCGCGCGTGTTCGAGGCCGCCTATCAGGCCAGCCTGGCCGGCCACAAGGGGGCGGCGACCCAGGTGCTCAGCGACCTGACCACCTTGCGCCAGTTCGCCACCGGCCAGGCGCTGTTCGCCTTTTTCGATGCGCCATGGTTCCCGGTGTACCTGCTGGTGATGTTCCTGTTCAGCCCCTGGCTGGGGTTGATGGCGCTGGTTGGCGCCGTGTTGTTGACGATCCTCGCCTGGATCAACGAGCGCCTGACCCAGGCGCCATTCGCCGAAGCCGGGCAGCTGTCGCAGCAGGCCGGACAGCAGGCTGGCGCCAACCTGCGTAATGCCGAAGTCATGGAGGCGATGGGCATGCTGGTGGCGGTGCGTCAGCGCTGGGCCAGGTTGCACCACGGTTTTCTCCTGCGCCAGAACCTCGGCAGCGAACGCACGGCAGCGATCACCGCAGTGTCCAAGGGCCTGCGCCTGGCCCTGCAATCGCTGGTACTGGGCCTGGGCGCATGGCTGGCGATCGAGCAACTGATTACCCCGGGGATGATGATCGCCGGCTCCATTCTCATGGCCCGGGTGCTGGCGCCGATCGACCAGCTGATTGCCGTGTGGCGCCAGTGGGGGTCGGCACGCCAGGCCTATGAGCGGTTGTACAGTTTGCTCAGCGAGCAACCGCCGCGCGCGGCCGGCATGCCGTTGCCGGCACCGAGCGGGTGCTTGCTGGTGGAGCAGCTCAGTGCGATGCAGCCGGGCACGCGCAAGCCGTGCCTGGTCAATCTCGGTTTCGAGCTGGCGGCCGGCGACAGCCTGGGGATTATTGGCGCGTCCGGCTCGGGAAAGTCGACGCTGGCGCGTTTGCTGGTTGGCGCTGCCTTGCCGGCTGCCGGCAAGGTGCGCCTGGATGGCGCCGAGCTGCAGCACTGGGACAAGGGCCTGCTCGGCACCCACATCGGTTACTTGCCGCAAGACGTGCAGCTGTTCGCCGGGAGCATTGCCGAGAACATCGCCCGCTTGGGTGCGGTCGACTCGCAACAGGTGGTGGCCGCCGCACAACGGGCCGGTGTGCACGAGCTGATCCTGAAACTGCCCAATGCTTATGACACCCAGTTGGGTGAAGGCGGGGCGGGGCTGTCCGGTGGCCAGCGCCAGCGCATCGGCCTGGCCCGGGCGTTGTACGGCCTGCCGGCGCTGATCGTGCTCGATGAACCCAATTCCAACCTGGATGATGTTGGCGAGCGCGCTTTGCTTGAGGCTATCAAGCAGATCAAGGCGCAGCAGCGCACGCTGATCCTGATTACCCACAAGTCCAGCCTGCTGGCGGCTGTGGATAAGTTGCTGGTGCTACAGAACGGCCAGATGCAGGCCTTCGGTCCGAGCGCACGGGTACTGCAGGACCTGCAGCGCAGCCATAAGCCGGCCGGCATTCCCACCCCCACCCCGGCGCTACGCAGCGCGGCCAGCGTCAGCATGAGCTACGGCACCCCGAGATCCTGATCATGACCGTCCCTCAGTCGCTTCACGCGCATGCCATTCCCGACAACCTGCTGACCCTCGATGCCCGCCGCCACAGCCGTTTGGGCCGCTGGCTGGTGATCGGTGGTTTTGGCGGTTTCATCCTCTGGGCCGCCTTGGCACCGCTGGACAAGGGCGTGCCGGTTTCGGGCAACGTGGTGGTCGCCGGCAGTCGCCAGGCTGTGCAGCATCCCACGGGCGGCACCATCGAACGTCTGCTGGTGCGCGACGGCGACCGTGTCAGTGCCGGGCAGGTGCTGGTGCAGATGGACGCCACCCAGGCTCAGGCCCAGCATGATTCGTTAAGGGTTCAGTACGTTAACGCCCGGGCCAGTGAAGCGCGCCTGCAAGCCGAGCGTGACGGGCTGGCATCGATCACCTTCCCGACCGAGCTGCAGGCCCTGGCGGCCGAGCCCTGGGTGGCCACCGCCCTGGAACTGCAGCGCCAGTTGCGTAACAGCCGGCGCCAGTCGCTGGACATGGAGCTGGCCGGCCTGCGCGAGAACATCGCCGGCGCCGAGGCCATGCTGGCCGGTGTGCAGGGCTCGATGAGCCACAAGCAGGAACAACGTGCTGCGCTTGATGAACAACTGCAGGGGCTGCGTGAACTGGCCCGTGACGGTTACATTGCACGCAACCGCCTGCTCGACAGCGAACGCCTGTACGCGCAGATCAACGGCGCGATTTCGGAGGACCTGGGCAATATCGGCCGCACCCGCCGCCAGGTTCTGGAGCTGAAACTGCGCATGGCCCAGCGTCAGCAAGAGTACCAACGTGAAGTCGGCCAGCAGTTGAGCGAGATGCAGTCCAGCGCCGAAGACCTCGGCAACCGCCTGCGCAGCGCCGCCTTCGAACTGGCCAACACCCAGCTGCGCGCCCCGGCCAGCGGCACGGTGGTGGGCCTGAGCGTGTTCACCAATGGCGGGGTGATTGCCCGTGGCCAGCAACTGATGGAGATCGTTCCCGGCGATGCGCCGTTGCTGATCGATGCCCGTGCGCCGGTGGAGTTGGTCGACCGCCTGCACCCGGGGTTGCCGGTGGAGATCATGTTCGTCGCCTTCAACCAGAGCAAAACGCCACGGGTCGAGGGTGAGCTGACCCTGGTCTCGGCCGACCGCCTGGTCGATGAGAAAACCCAGCAGCCCTACTACCAGGTACGCGCCAAGGTCAGTGACGCCGGTTTGCAGCAACTGGCCGGCCAGGACATCCGCCCGGGCATGCCGGTGGAAGCTTTCGTGCGTACTGGCGAGCGCTCGATGCTCAACTACTTGTTCAAGCCGCTGACCGACCGGGTGCATGTCGCCCTGGCGGAGGAATGATGTCGATGCGAGTGTGGTCATGCCTGCTGTTGCTGGGCACCAGTCTGTCGGCCGCTGCGGTGGACCTTGGTGATGCCTATGCCCTGGCCCTGCGCAACGATCCGGCCTTCCATGCCGCCATCGCCGAGCGCGATGCCGGCCTTGAGAGCCGCGCCATCGGCCGGGCAGCGTTGCTGCCGAACCTGTCCTACCGCTACAACAATGCCCGCAACGATTCCGAAGTGACCCAGACCAACGCCCGCGGCAACGTCACCAGCCAGCGTGACTACCGCAGCTACTCCTCGACACTGACCGTGCAACAGCCGCTGTTCGACTACGGCGCCTGGGCCGAGTACCGCCAGGGTGTGGCCAAGGCGTTGCTGGCGGACGAGCGTTTTCGCAGCCGCAGCCAGGAGCTGGCGGTGCGGGTGTTCGCCGCCTACAGTGAGGCGCTGTTCGCCAACGAGCAGATCGCCCTGGCCCAGGCCCAGCGCCGTGCCTATGCCGAGCAATTGCAACTGAATCGGCGCTTGCTCAAGGGCGGCGAGGGTACCCGTACCGACCTGCTGGAAACCCAGGCGCGCTATGAGCTGGCCCAGGCCCAGGAAATAGAAGCCAGCGACAACCTCGATGCTGCCCTGCGTACGCTGCAGGCGATCATCGGCGAGCCGCTGGAGGTTGCCGACCTGGCGCCGTTGAATGGTGATTTCCGCGTTCAACCCTTGCAGCCACTGCGCTTCGAAAGCTGGCGGGATCTTGCCGTGGCCCACAACGCCGAACTGGCGTCCCAGCGTCACGCCCTGGTTGCCGCCGACTACGCCGTCGAGCGTCAGCGCGCCGGCCACCTGCCGACCCTGAGTGCCTATGCCAGCACCGGCAAATCCAGCTCCAGCTCCGAAAGCAGCTACGACCAGCGCTATGACACCGACAGCATCGGCATCCAGGTCAGCCTGCCGTTGTTCGCCGGCGGCGGCGTGTCGGCGGCCACCCGCCAGGCGGCTGCCGAGCGCGACAGTGCGCGCTTCAGCCTGGATGGGCAGATTGCCGACACGCTCAATCAGTTGCGCAAGCAGTTCAACCTCTGTGCCAGCAGCACGGCGAAGATCCGCGCCTATGAGTTGGCGGTCAAGTCAGCCAGCGGCTTGATCACGGCCACGCGCAAAAGCGTGGCCGGTGGCGAGCGGGTCAACCTCGACGTGCTCGATGCCGAACAGCAGTTGTACAGCGCCCGCCGCGACCTGGCGCAGGCGCGCTACGATTACCTGCGCGCCTGGTTGCAGCTGCGTTATCTGGCTGGGGTGCTGGAACCGCAGGATTTGCAGCAACTGAATGGCTACTTTGCCAGCGGCCCGGGGGATTTGGCTGCAGGCTGAGTTCAGCTTGCCATTTGACTTGCAGTAACCAAGCGTTTGACTTGGCTACTCGCCGTGTTTTGACATAATTGCTTAAGCGCTTTCTTATAAAACCCAGTATTTACAGGGCTTTCATGTGCTATTTTTTGACTTACTGAAGAAGTGCTCTTGAGATAATTCGACATGCCGACTTTCAAGCACCACGAACTGGCACTGCTTAACCCTTCCTTCGACTCGCCATTGGTGGATGTCTTGACGGAGTTTGAGCACTTACGTCGCTATCGGCTTGCTGGCACCACACCTTCCAGTCTGTTCTTCCAGCTCAAGAGCATTTTCCACCTTCTAGAGAGCTTGGGTTCGGCACGTATCGAAGGTAACCACACGACACTTGCGGACTATGTCGAAAGCAAAGTGGAGGGGACTGACTCCGCATCGGACCAGCTTCGCGAAATATCCAATATCGAAAAAGCCATGACTTTTGTCGAGGACCATTTCAATGAGGCGGATGACGTCGGTTTGCATCTGCTGCGAGAGTTGCATGCCATTACCGTCGACGACCTCGACAGGGAAGGGGATCGAACCCCTGGCAGTTTCCGCGCTGGACAGGTGCGTATCGCCCAGTCGAGCCATCTCCCGCCCGATCCGGTGCAGGTCCAAGGTTACATGGAGGAACTGGTTGCTTTCATCAATCGCAGGGATCCCCAAAAGTACGATCTGATGAAGGTTGCCATCGCTCATCATCGATTCGGTTGGATTCACCCGTTCAGCAATGGCAATGGCCGCGTGGTGCGGTTATTGACCTATGTGATGTTGATCAAATATGGATTCAACGTCGCTGCAGGTGGGCGTTTGCTCAACCCGACCGCGGTGTTTTGCAATGACCGCGAACGCTATTACGAAATGCTTGCCCAAGCGGATGCCGGTACGGCTGAAGGGCAGGAGCGGTGGTGCGAGTATGTTCTGCGGGGCATTCTGGACGAACTCAGGAAGCTTGATCGATTATTGGATTACCGTTATTTGAAACAGGCCATCCTGTCTCCAGCACTGGCCCATGCCCGTGAGCGGGCGTTGCTTACCGAGCTTGAGTACGGAGTGCTCCGGTTGCTGCTCGATAGTGACAGCGCAATTGCCAGATCGAGTGACCTGGCAGCCGCGATGCCGGGACTGAATGGCCCTCAACGTACGTATCAGATCAAGAAACTGGTTGAGCGCGGCATGCTGGTCCCGATCAAGCCCAATGCCCGCCAATACACCTTGGGCTTTTCCCACAGCTACCTTTTGCGTGGGGTTATCCGTGCGCTGACCGCCGAGGGATTCATTACCCAGCAGCTGTCATCGGCGCATCAATAACGGCGCAATAGAAAAGGCCGGTGCATAAGCACCGGCCCTGTTGAATCAAGCGCAACCCAATCAGTGCTCCGAAATCGCCTCTCGTCGCGCCGGCGGCTCTCCATGCTCGCCCTCGCTCATCACCGGTACCTCCTTGCCTTCGGCGTTGAACAGCTTGCCGTCTTCGAAGTAGTCACCATCGCGCAGGGCGGAAATGTCCGAGTAGTGGAGGGTGCGTTCGTAGGCGGCGGCGAATACCGACTGCTGGTCGGAGTTGCCGGCGGTGAAGTGGTTGAACACCAGGTTGAGCACGATCGCCATGATCGCAGCCGAGCTGATGCCGGAGTGGAAGATGGTCTCGAACCAGTTGGGGAACTGCGCGTAGAAGTTCGGCGCGGCAATCGGGATCATGCCGAAGCCCAGGGAGGCGGCAACGATGATCAGGTTGACGTTGTTCTTGTAGCTGACCTTGGACAAAGTGCGGATGCCGCTGGCGGCAACGGTGCCGAACAGCACGATGCCGGCGCCACCCAGTACCGAGGTCGGCACCGCGGCAATCACCCGGCCCATGATCGGCAGCAGGCCGAGCACCACCAGGATCACCCCGCCAGTGGCCACCACGTAGCGGCTCTTGACCCCGGTCACGGCCACCAGGCCGACGTTCTGGGCGAATGCGCTCTGGGTGAAGGAGCCGAAGATCGGCGCCAGGATGCTCGAGGCCATGTCGGCGCGCAGGCCATTGCCCAGGCGTTTGGAATCGACCTTGGTGTCGATGATTTCACCGACGGCGAGGATGTCCGCCGAGGTTTCCACCAGGGTCACCATGATCACGATGCACATCGACAGGATGGCGGCGATGTGGAAGGTCGGCATGCCGAAGTGGAACGGCGTCGGCAACGCCACCAGCGGGCCGTCGAGAACTTTGCTGAAGTCAGCCATGCCCAGCGACCAGGCGATCAGGGTGCCGATGACCATCGCCAGCAGGATCGACAGCCGCGAGATGGTCGCGCTACCCAGCTTGCTCAGGACCAGGACGATGACAAAGGTCAGGCCAGCCAGGCCGATGTTGGCCATGCTGCCGAAATCCGGCGCCTTGCTGTTGCCTCCCATCACCCAGCGTGCGGCCACCGGCATCAGGGTCAGGCCGATGGTGGTGATGACGATACCGGTGACCAGCGGCGGGAAGTACTTGGTGATCCGCGAGAACACCGGGGTAATCAGAAAACCGATCAGCGACGCCGCCATGACCGCGCCCAATACCCCGGGCAAGCCGCCACCGCCTTCACTGCTGAGGATCGCGCCCATGGTCGCCACACCGGCGAACGACACCCCTTGCACCAGCGGCAACTGGCAACCGAACCACGGCAGGCCGAGAGTTTGCAGCAGGGTTGCCAGGCCACCGGCAAACAGCGACGCGGCGATCAGCAGGCCGATATCGGCGGGGCCCAGGCCGGCTGCCTGGCCGAGGATCAGAGGCACGGCGACGATACCGCCGTACATGGTCAGAACATGCTGCAGGCCATAAGCCAGGTTGGCGCCAAGGCCCAGGTTCTCGTCTTCGGGACGCTGGGCTGAAGACGTGCTAGGGGAGGACGTATTCATGGGGCAAGTTCTCAGTTTTATTGTTGTGGCGCTACTGTAGACAAGTCCTACACATGAATGCCAGAACAATTGTATACAATTTTTAGATTTGCGTAGGAACAGTCCTACCTATGGTTTGGCTTCAGGGCTGGATGCAGAGATCGTTCCAACAGCTGCGCGCAGCCCTCGCAAGGCTGCGTGAGAAATGACAGGGAGGCTGAAAAAGCTGTCCAGATGGACAGAAAAGCAAGGGGTAGGCTGGTGGTTAGGGTGCTAACAGATTCTAATCTTCGATCAATTCCCGCAGTTCACGCATCATTTCGGGGTTGTCGGCCAGGTTGAGTTCGACCAAACGCCGCAAATGGCACGATGAATCGATATCAGTACGCAGGCAAACAAAACCCAGTCGATTGCCTTCCTCATGGCGCAGTTCCACCTGCATCCATAGCGTTACTTGCTCCCCCAGGTGGACAAGGGCCTCGAAGTCCTGGGTCAGGTCGGGGTCCCAAGGTTCTGGGCACTTGATCAGCAAGCCCTTGAGGGACAGGTCAATCAGCTCGACCGGCCAGTACCGATCGCCCTGACGCAGTTCGGTGGGGCTATCGAAGGCTACTCGCTGGAAACGTCGACGTTCTTGGGGGTCGCTCATGTTCAGGCACTCCGGGGTTCTTCCTGACTATAGCTCAGCACTTGCCAAGGCCCGCGCAAGGGCGCATAACGAGGTTTGTCCAACCCACGCTGGAGGGCTCTAGACCAACGTGGGGGCTGGCCTTTCCTGCCAGTATCGCTAGACTCGAAAGGCTGTCTTTTATCCACTAGCTGGAAGCAAACCATGAACAACAATAATAGCCTGCTACGCCACATTCCGTGGTTGGCGCTGGCAGTCATAGGAGCCTGTGCGCTGGGTGTGGTCGCCCTGCGTCGTGGCGAGGCCATCAACGCCTTGTGGATTGTCGTCGCTTCGGTGGCCATCTACCTGGTCGCCTATCGCTACTACAGCCTGTTCATCGCCACCAAGGTGATGCAGCTGGACCCACGTCGGGCCACTCCGGCGGTGCTTAACAACGACGGTCTGGACTACGTGCCGACCAACAAACACATTCTTTTCGGTCACCACTTCGCCGCGATTGCCGGTGCCGGTCCCTTGGTCGGTCCGGTGCTGGCGGCGCAGATGGGGTACCTGCCGGGCACGCTCTGGCTGATTGCCGGGGTGGTGCTGGCCGGTGCGGTACAGGACTTCATGATCCTGTTCCTCTCCACCCGCCGCAACGGCCGCTCGCTGGGCGACATGGTCCGTGAAGAGATGGGCCGGATTCCGGGCACCATTGCCCTGTTCGGCTGCTTCCTGATCATGATCATCATCCTTGCGGTGCTGGCGCTGATCGTGGTCAAGGCCCTGGCCGAGAGCCCATGGGGCATGTTCACGGTGATGGCGACCATCCCGATCGCGATGTTCATGGGCATCTACATGCGCTACATCCGCCCGGGCCATATCGGTGAGATTTCGCTGATTGGCGTGGTGCTGCTGTTGCTGTCGATCTGGCTGGGGGGCCAGGTTGCCGCCGACCCGGTCTGGGGCCCGGCGTTCACCTTCACCGGCGTGCAGATCACCTGGATGCTGGTGGGCTACGGTTTCGTTGCCGCGGTACTGCCGGTGTGGCTGGTGCTGGCACCGCGTGACTACCTGTCGACCTTTCTCAAGATCGGCACCATCGTCGGCCTGGCCATCGGTATCCTGATCATCGCTCCCGAGCTTAAAATGCCGGCGCTGACCCAGTTCACCGACGGTACCGGCCCGGTCTGGAAAGGCACCCTGTTCCCGTTCCTGTTCATCACCATCGCCTGCGGCGCGGTATCGGGCTTCCACGCGCTGATTTCTTCGGGGACCACGCCGAAACTGCTGGATAACGAAGTCAACGCCCGTTACATCGGCTACGGTGGCATGCTCATGGAGTCGTTCGTGGCGATCATGGCCATGGTTGCCGCCTCGGTGATCGAGCCAGGCGTGTACTTCGCCATGAACAGCCCGGCCGCAGTGGTTGGCGCCGACGTCGTGTCGGTGGCGCAGACCGTCAGCAGCTGGGGCTTTGCCATTTCCCCGGACGCCCTCGAAGCGGTGGCCAAGGACATCGGCGAGCACACCATCCTGGCTCGTGCCGGCGGTGCGCCGACCCTGGCGGTGGGGATCGCGCAGATCCTCCACCAGGTGCTGCCGGGTGAAAACACCATGGCCTTCTGGTACCACTTCGCGATCCTGTTCGAGGCGCTGTTCATCCTCACCGCTGTGGACGCCGGTACCCGTGCCGGGCGCTTCATGCTTCAGGACCTGCTGGGCAGCTTCGTACCTGCACTCAAACGCACCGAATCGTGGGGCGCCAACCTGCTCGCCACCGCCGGTTGCGTGGCGCTGTGGGGTTACCTGCTGTACCAGGGCGTGATCGATCCGCTGGGCGGCATCAACACCTTGTGGCCGCTGTTCGGCATCTCCAACCAGATGCTCGCCGGCATCGCCCTGATGCTCGGCACCGTGGTGCTGATCAAGATGAAGCGCCAACGCTACATGTGGGTCACCCTGGTGCCTGCGGTATGGCTGCTGATCTGCACCACCACTGCCGGCTTCATCAAGCTGTTCGACCCGAACCCGGCAGTCGGCTTCCTGGCCCTGGCCAACAAGTACAGCGCGGCGCTCGACGCCGGGCAGGTGCTGGCCCCGGCCAAGGACATCGGCCAGATGCAGCACGTGATTTTCAACGCCTACACCAACGCGGCCCTGACCGGCCTGTTCCTGTTCGTGGTCTTCAGCATTCTGTTCTTCGCCCTCAAGGTCGGCATCGCTGCCCTGGGCAAAAAAGAGCGGACTGACAAAGAGTCCCCGTTCCAGGCCCTGCCGGATGCGTAACCGAAGAGGAATGCAGTGATGTTCAACGATCTCGGTCGACTGGGTAAGTACCTGGGGCAGGCAGCCCGCCTGATGGTCGGCATGCCCGACTACGACAACTACGTCGAGCATATGCAGACCAAGCACCCGGACAAGCCGGTGATGACCTACGAGGAGTTCTTCCGCGAACGCCAGGAGGCTCGTTACGGCGGCAAGGGTGGGCCCAAGTGCTGTTGAAAAGCGGCATGCAAGGCAAGTGACAAAGCTGTGGGAGCCTGGTTCGCGCCGGGCTCCCACAGTCATTTTCAGCGTTCAGGAGTATTCGGTTTGTTATCTCCCATTCCCGTCACCGTACTCAGTGGCTTTCTCGGCGCCGGCAAGACCACCTTGCTGCGTCACCTGCTCAAGGCCGAGCATGGCCTGAAGATCGCCGTCATCGAAAACGAATTCAGCGATGCCGGCATCGATTCGCAGTTGCTGGGCGATGAACCGGTGCAGGTCATGACCCTGGCCAACGGTTGCGTGTGCTGCAGCATCCACACCGACCTGACCAAAGCGCTGTACCTGCTGCTCGAGCGCCTGGACAGCGGCGAGATCGCCTTTGACCGCCTGGTAATCGAGTGCACGGGCCTGGCCGACCCGGCGCCGGTGGCGCAAACCTTCTTCATCGACGAAGAACTGCGCGAGCGCTACCTCCTCGACGGCATCATCACCCTGGTGGATGCGGCGCACGCTGAGTTGCACCTGACCCAGACCATTGCCCAGGCGCAGATCGGCTTTGCCGACCGCCTGCTGGTGAGCAAGACCGACCTGGTCGATGGCGCCAGCTTCCAGGCCCTGAGCGAGCGCCTGGGGCGGATCAACCGTCGTGCGCCGATTCGGGTGGTGGAGCATGGCAAGATCGACCTGGCCGAATTGCTCGATGTGCGCGGCTTCAACCTCAATGCCGACCTGGGTGGCGGTTTGAGCCTGCGCCCGGTCGTGCAGACGGCGACGCCGGATCGGATCTCCAGCCTGGTGCTGCGCACCGATACGCCGCTGGACATTGATCGCCTCAGCGACTTCATGAACCAGTTGCTGGAGGAACACGGCAAGCAGCTGCTGCGCTACAAGGGCGTGCTGAACATTGCCGCAGAGGAGCGGCGCCTGGTGTTCCAGGGCGTGCTCAAGCTTTATGGCTTTGACTGGGATACTGAGTGGGCAGAGGGGGAAGTGCGCGAGAGTGTGATGGTGTTCATTGCCGACGATTTGCCGGAGGCGAAGATTCGCGAAGGGTTTGAGGCTTTGACTCTGTAGGAGCGGGCTTGCCCCGCGATGCGATGGTGCGATCACTATTGCATCGCGGGGCAAGCCCGCTCCTACAGGTACAAAAAAGCCCGGCTCTTGAGCCGGGCTTTTTCACATCATGACGCTGTGCTTACTTGCCGTATACCGGCAGCTTGGCGCAGATGGCCTTGACCTTCTCGCGAACGGCGTCGATCACCGCTTCGTTGTTCAGGTCGGCGAGGATGTCGCAGATCCAGCCAGCCAGTTCTTTACACTCGGCCTCTTTGAAGCCACGAGTGGTCACGGCCGGGGTGCCGAAGCGCAGGCCGGAGGTGACGAACGGCGAACGTGGGTCGTTTGGAACCGAGTTCTTGTTGACGGTGATGAAGGCGCGACCCAGGGCGGCGTCGGCGTCTTTACCGGAGATTTCCTGCTTGATCAGCGACAGCAGGAACAGGTGGTTCTGGGTACCGCCGGAAACCACGTCGAAACCGCGCTCGATGAACACGCCGGCCATGGCCTGGGCGTTTTTCACCACTTGTTGCTGGTAGGCCTTGAACTCAGGCTGCAGTGCTTCCTTGAAGCAGATGGCCTTGGCGGCGATCACGTGCTCCAGTGGGCCGCCCTGAGCGCCCGGGAATACCGCGGAGTTCAGCTTCTTCTCGATCTCGGCGTTGGCGCGGGCGAGGATCAGGCCACCACGTGGACCGCGCAGGGTCTTGTGGGTAGTGGTGGTGACCACGTCGGCGAATGGCACCGGGTTCGGGTACACGCCTGCAGCGACCAGGCCGGCAACGTGGGCCATGTCGACGAACAGGTAGGCACCGACCTTGTCGGCGATTTCGCGGAAGCGTGGGAAGTCGAGGATCTGCGAGTAGGCCGAGAAGCCGGCAACGATCATCTTCGGCTTGTGCTCGAGCGCCAGGCGCTCGACTTCGTCGTAGTCGATCAGGCCGTTGGCGTCGATGCCGTACTGGATGGCGTTGTACAGTTTGCCCGAGGAGCTGACGTTGGCGCCGTGGGTCAGGTGACCACCGTGGGCCAGGCTCATGCCCAGGATGGTGTCACCGGCCGACAGCAGGGCCAGGTAGACGGCGCTGTTGGCTTGCGAACCGGCGTGCGGCTGGACGTTGGCGTAATCGGCGCCGAACAGTTCCTTGGCACGGTCGATGGCCAGTTGCTCGACCACGTCGACGTATTCGCAACCGCCGTAGTAGCGCTTGCCCGGATAGCCTTCGGCGTACTTGTTGGTCAGCACCGAGCCTTGGGCTTCCATGACAGCGGGGCTTGTGTAGTTTTCCGAGGCGATCAGCTCGATATGTTCTTCCTGGCGCTGAGCTTCTTGCTCCATGGCGGCAAAGAGATCGGCGTCGTACTTGGCAATGGTCAAATCACGGCTGAACATGGCGGTCCTCAAGGATCGTGCTGAAATAGGCGGGCATTCTACCTCATCAGCTTTTGTCTGGCATATGAAAGGGCATCATGTCGCAGACAAATGGGGCTCATGAGCGACAAGCTGCAAGCTTCAAGCGGCAAGTCAAAGGCCGAACGCGTAACGCTTCTAACTTGCCGCTTGTAGCTTAAGGCTTGCAGCTTCCTGCCTACTCGAACATGAACAAGGTTTCGTTGCTGAATTGCGCCTCGAACTGATGCGCCGGCATCGGCCGCCCGAACAGGTAACCCTGCACCTCGTCACAGCCGTGCTCACGGAGGAACTCCAACTGCTCGTGGGTTTCCACGCCCTCGGCGATCACCGCCAGGTTCAGGCTGTGGGCCATGGCGATGATCGCCCGGGCAATCTGCGCATCCTGTTCACCCTCGGGCAGGCCGTCAACGAAGGTGCGGTCGATCTTCAGCACGTCGATGGGGAACTGCTTGAGGTAGTTGAGCGACGAATAGCCGGTGCCGAAGTCGTCGACCGCGATGCTCAGGCCGAGGTTCTTCAGGCTGTCGAGGATCACCATGGCCTCGTTGACCTCGCGCATCAGGATACTTTCGGTCAGTTCCAGCTCCAGGCACGCCGGCGGCAGGCCGGTTTCCTTGAGGATGGTGGCGATGCGCTCGCCCAACTGGCCGTCGGAGAACTGGCGCGCCGAGATGTTCACCGAGACCTTCGGCACCCGCACCTTGGCCTGGTGCCAGGCCTTGAGCTGGCGGCTGGCCTCCTTGAGTACCCAATCGCCGACATCGACCACCAGGCCGAGCTCCTCGATCACCGGGATGAAGTCCCCTGGCGGCACCAGCCCGCGCCGCGGATGGCGCCAGCGCAGCAGCGCCTCGGCGCCGGTCAGGCGCTTGCCGTCGCCGCTGAACTGCGGTTGGTAATAAAGGATGAACTCGTTCTGCTCCAGGGCGTGGCGCAGGTCGCTTTCCAGCTCCAGGCGCTCCAGGGCACTGGCGTTCATGTCGGCCTGGTAGAACTGGAAATTGTTCTTGCCGCGCTCCTTGGCGTGGTACATGGCGGTGTCGGCGTTCTTCATCAGCTGGCTGAGCTCGCTGCCATCCTGCGGGCTGAGGGCGATGCCGATACTGGCGGTGACGAAGAACTCGCGGTTCTCCAGCACGAACGGTCGCACCAGGCTGCCGAGAATCTGTTCGGCCACGTGAATGGCGCGGTTCAAGGCCATTTCCCGGGTGGCGCGCGGTTGCAGCAGCAAGGTGAATTCATCGCCACCCATGCGCGCCACGGTGTCGTCGTCATCGACGCAGTCGAGCAGGCGCTCGGCCATGTCCTTGAGCATGCGATCGCCCGCGGCATGGCCGAGGGAGTCGTTGATCGGCTTGAAGCGGTCGAGGTCGAGGAACATCAGCACCACCCAGGCCTTGTGCCGATCGGCTTGCTGCAGGGCCGTATGCAGGCGGTCCTGGAACAGGGTGCGGTTGGGCAGGTGGGTCAGGGCATCGTAGTAGGCCAGGCGGTGGATGCGCTGTTCACTGGCCTTGCGCTCGCTGATGTCGGTAAAGAAGCACACGTAGCTGGCCAGGTCGCCTTCATCGTCGAGCACCGCGGTGATGCCGACCCAGGCCGGGTAGTGTTCACCGTTGCGGCGCTTGAGCCACACTTCGCCTTCCCAGGTGCCGCGCTGGTGCAGCTGCTTGAGCACGTAGCGCAGGTGGGCATCCTGATGCTCATCGACGGTCAGCAGGCTCGGCAACTGGTCCAGTACATCGGCTACGGCGTAGCCACTGACGCGGCTGAAGGCTTCGTTGGCCTGGACGATGTAACCGGCCGGGTCGGTGATGAGGATCGCCGAGGTCGAGTGCTCGAATACCGTGGCGGCCATGCGCAGGTCTTTCTCGGCGCGGCGTTGCTGGCTGATGTCGCGGCCGACGCCAAGGATGCCTTCGAAGCGCTCCTGGTCATCCCAGACCAGCACCAGGCGCAGCTCGATCGGGATCTTGCGGCCATCGGCGCGCAGGCAGTCGAACAGAAACAGCTGGGTCGGCAATTGGGTGCGCAACTGCTCCAGCTGTTCGGGGTCGCCGAGGGCCTTGTTGACCCGCTCGACCAGGCTGTAGATGCCGGTGAGCTGGGCCGGGTTGGCGATGGTCGAATGCCAGCCGTTTTCGATGATCCACTCCACTTCAAAGCCCAGGACCGCCTGGATCGACGGGCTGACGTAGTTCAGTTGCAGTTGGCTGTCGGTGGAGAAGATCACGTCGCTGATGCTTTCAGCGAGCATGCGGTAGCGTTGTTCGCTGTCGCGCAGGGATTCGCTGGCCTCGATCTGCTCGGTAACGTCCTTGCCGACGCCGATGATCCGCGTCACGCAACCTGCGCTGTTGCGGGTCAGGGCCTGTTCGCGAATGTCGAAGCGGCGCCAGCACTGGTCGTGGTGGCGCAAACGCAGCTGGCAATGCAGTTGCTCGACATAACCCGAGTGGCGTTGTTGCTGGCGCAATTGCCGGTACAGCTGGGCATCGTCCGGGTGCAGCAGCAACTCCCAAAAATGATCGCCCATCTTCGCCAGCTCCGCGCGGCTGTAGCCCAGGGTCTGGCCGAGGTTGCGGTTGCTGAAGATCATCAGCTGGCTTTGCACATCCTGCACGTACAGCTGGTCAGGCACGGTGCGCACCACGTCCGACCAGAAGCTTTCGCGTTCGAGCAACGACAGCTCGACCTGCTTGCGGCTGGTGATATCGCTGATGCTGAGGATCACCGCCTGATAATCACGGCGCTGCTGCGGGAAGCGCACCATCAGCCACAGGTGCAGGTCCTCGCCATCCGCCGTCGGCAGGCGTACCTCCAGCTCCAGCTGTTGCTGGTTGTCGAGGATCGCCCCGAGCAGCTGGACGCCGATACCGTCGCTGTCGGTCTGCGAACCTTCGACCAGGCGCTGCCAGGCACTGTCACAGCAATTGACGCCGAGCAGTTGCAGGGCCACCTGATTGACTTCGGTGACTTTCAGTTCTTGCAGCAGCACCCGGCGCAAAGGCTGGTCGAACGCCAGGCGCTGTTCCAGGGCCGGGCGGCTGCGCAGGCGATACCGCTCGAGCTGACCGGGCAGGCCGGAGAGGTCGAGCACGCACAGCGCGACCCCGGTACCTTCGAAAATGTCGTGGTAGCGCCGACGGCTTTCCTGCAGCAGGCGATGCCGGCGGCGCATGTTGATCAAGGCCAGCAGCGGTATCAGTGCGCAGAACAGCCCCAGTACGCATTTGCCGATCAGTGCCGGCAACAGTTGCTGGCGGGCAAGGCCTGCATCGAACAGGCCGCGCAACTGCCAGGTGCTGTTGTCGAGAAACGCCAGCATCACGCTTTGCAGCGGCTCATCGCTGCCGGGAGTCGGTTGATGGCGGTTGATGATGTCGCCGGTACGGCTGTTTTCCAGCAACCACAAGGGGTGGTTGGGCCGGTCCAGGTGGGTGGTCAGGTCGCTGTAGTAGCTCGGCGCCAGGCGCAGGAACCAGTAGCCGCTGGGCGCTTCGCCCGGCTGGCGCAGCAACAGGTAGACCTGCTGGTTATCGGCGCTGTTGCTGTAATAGTAGTCGCGCCCCTGGTTCAGCCGCAGCAGCTCGTCCAGCACCTGGTAATCGGGGCTGGCGTTCAGGCTGTCGGCCTGTAGACTGCCGTCGGCGCCGATCCAGGCGACACTGAGCAGGTTCGGCTGTTGCTGGCGCAACTGGGCGATGACTTTTGGCAGGTGTTCCGGGCCAGGCGACACGCGGTATTGCTGGAACTGATTGAGCGCCACCTGGGCCTTGAGCGCCATGTTCAGGCTCATGTGATCGGCGAGCTCGGCACTGTCGTTCAAGCTTTGCTGATACTGGTCAGCCTGGGTATGACGGAACTGGGCAATCAACTGCCACAGCAGCAGGCCGAGCAGCAACAGCACCAACAGGGCCAGCGCGCCTTTCAATGAACCGCGCAGCGGCGAGCCTGACGCAGTGGCCGGCTTGCGCAGGGATGACGGCTGAGAGAGATTGGTCAAACGTTGATCCTGCGGTATGGCTGGATGGCAGGTTTAGAGCTGCTGGTTGGCAAGTGCCGCGTTCCTGGCGACGGCTCCGGTTGCGCACTATAAGCCGGACGCCCGAAGGGCGGCTAGCATGCCCGCAAACGTGGCAAAGTGCCAGCCCTGTTCGTCGGCGGTTTGCCCAACCCGGCGCATTACGGTAGCTTTGGCCCTTTCCTGGGGGCTACGGCTTCCTTCATCTGTATCGTCCTTATTTTTTCGTCTCTGACGCTAGGTTTATCCATGGCTCAATACGTCTATACCATGCATCGGCTGGGCAAGGTTGTCCCGCCGAAGCGGGAAATCCTGAAGAACATCTCCCTGTCGTTTTTCCCCGGCGCCAAGATCGGCGTGCTCGGCCTCAACGGCTCGGGTAAATCCACCCTGCTGAAAATCATGGCGGGTGTAGACACCGAGTTCGACGGCGAAGCCCGTCCGATGCCCGAACTGAACATCGGCTACCTGCCGCAGGAGCCCCAGCTGGACCCGGCCAAGACCGTGCGTGAAGTGGTCGAGGAAGCGGTCAGTGTGATCAAGGACGCCCAGGCCCGCCTGGACGAAGTCTACGCCGCCTACGCCGAGCCGGATGCCGACTTCGACAAGCTGGCTGCCGAACAGGCCAAGCTTGAAGCCATCCTCCAGGCCAGCGATGGCCACAACCTCGAGCGTCAGCTGGAAGTGGCCGCCGACGCCCTGCGCCTGCCGGCCTGGGAAGCCAAGGTCGAGCACCTGTCCGGTGGTGAGAAGCGCCGTGTGGCCCTGTGCCGTCTGCTGCTGTCGGCCCCTGACATGCTCCTGCTCGACGAACCGACCAACCACCTGGATGCCGATTCCGTCGCCTGGCTGGAGCATTTCCTCCACGACTTCCCGGGTACCGTGGTTGCCATTACCCACGACCGTTACTTCCTCGACAACGTCGCCGGCTGGATCCTCGAACTCGACCGCGGCGCCGGTATTCCGTACGAAGGCAACTATTCGGGCTGGCTGGAAGCCAAGTCCGATCGTCTGGCCCAGGAATCCAAGCAGCAGTCGGCCCACGAAAAGGCCATGAAGGAAGAACTGGAGTGGGTGCGCAAAGGCGCCAAGGCCCGTCAGTCCAAATCCAAGGCCCGTCTGCAACGCTTCGAAGAAATGCAGTCGCAGGAGTTCCAGAAGCGCAGCGAGACCAACGAGATCTACATCCCGGCCGGTCCACGCCTGGGTGACAAGGTCATCGAGTTCAAGAACGTCACCAAGGGCTATGGCGATCGCGTGCTGATCGACAACCTGTCGTTCTCCATGCCAAAAGGCGCCATCGTCGGCGTGATCGGTGGCAACGGTGCCGGTAAATCGACCCTGTTCCGCATGCTGATGGGCAAGGAACAGCCGGACTCGGGCAGCATCGAGATCGGTGAAACCGTGCAACTGGCTTGCGTTGACCAGAGCCGCGAAGACCTCGACGGCAACAAGACTGTGTTCCAGCAGATCTCCGACGGCTCCGACCAACTGCGCATCGGCACCTACGAGATTCCGTCGCGCACCTACGTGGGCCGTTTCAACTTCAAGGGCGGCGATCAGCAGAAGTTCGTCAAGGATCTCTCCGGTGGTGAGCGCGGTCGTCTGCACCTGGCCCTGACCCTGAAAGAGGGCGCCAACGTCCTGCTGCTCGACGAACCGTCCAACGACCTCGACGTCGAAACCTTGCGTTCGCTGGAGGAAGCCCTGCTGGACTTCCCGGGCGCCGCCATCGTGATCTCTCACGATCGCTGGTTCCTGGACCGTGTGGCCACCCACATCCTCGCTTACGAAGACGATTCGCAGGCGGTGTTCTTCGAAGGCAACTACACCGAGTACGAAGCCGATCGCAAGAAGCGCCTGGGCGAAGCCGCTGCTCAGCCGCACCGGGTACGGCACAAAAAACTGGCATAACCCTCAGGGCTGTGCACTGGAACGGGGCCTTCGGGTCCCGTTTTTTTTGCCTGGATTTGTGTCGAATTCATCGCTGGCAAGCCAGCTCCCACAGATTTAGCGCTGAAAGATGAAGTGTATACACTTATACAAATGCACCATTTAATTTCATAAAAACGACATTTCGCCCTGTTGCGGTGCGGTGGCTTCTTGGTACAGTCGGGGAAAAAACCAATAAGCCCACTCCATCTGGTGAATGTCTACATGATCGAATCTGTCGAAGATTTCCTCGCTCGCCTCAAGCAACGCGACCCGGCCCAGCCTGAGTTCCATCAGGCCGTCGAAGAGGTGCTGCGCAGCCTCTGGCCGTTCCTCGAAGCCAATCCTCATTACCTGCAGGCCGGTATCCTCGAGCGTATGGTCGAGCCGGAGCGGGCGGTCCTGTTCCGCGTGTCGTGGGTCGATGACCAGGGCAAGGTCCAGGTCAACCGCGGCTACCGCATCCAGATGAGCAGTGCCATCGGCCCGTACAAGGGCGGCCTGCGTTTCCACCCCTCGGTGAACCTCGGCGTGCTGAAGTTCCTGGCTTTCGAGCAGGTGTTCAAGAACTCCCTGACCTCGCTGCCCATGGGCGGCGGCAAGGGCGGCTCGGACTTCGATCCGAAGGGCAAGAGCGATGCCGAGGTCATGCGCTTCTGCCAGGCGTTCATGAGCGAGCTGTACCGCCACATTGGCGCCGACCTCGACGTGCCGGCCGGTGATATCGGCGTCGGCGCCCGCGAGATCGGTTTCCTGTTCGGCCAGTACAAGCGCCTGGCCAACCAGTTCACCTCGGTGCTGACCGGCAAGGGCATGACCTACGGCGGCAGCCTGATTCGCCCGGAAGCCACCGGCTACGGCTGCGTGTACTTCGCCGAAGAGATGCTCAAGCGCCAGGACCTGCGCATCGACGGTCGCCGGGTGGCCATTTCCGGCTCCGGCAACGTTGCCCAGTATGCCGCGCGCAAGGTCATGGACCTGGGCGGCAAGGTGATCTCGTTGTCCGACTCCGAAGGCACGCTGTACTGCGAAGCCGGCATGAGCGATGAGCAGTGGGATGCGCTGATGGAGCTGAAAAACGTCAAGCGTGGCCGGATCAGCGAGCTGGCCGAACGTTTTGGCCTGGAGTTCCGCAAGGGCCAGCGCCCCTGGACCCTGGCCTGCGACATCGCCCTGCCATGCGCGACCCAGAACGAACTGGACGCCGAAGACGCCCGCACCCTGCTGCGCAACGGCTGCATCTGCGTGGCCGAGGGCGCCAACATGCCGACCACCCTCGAGGCTGTGGATATCTTCATCGAAGCCGGCATCCTCTTCGCTCCGGGCAAGGCCTCCAACGCCGGTGGCGTGGCCGTCAGTGGCCTGGAGATGTCGCAGAACGCCATGCGCCTGTTGTGGACCGCCGGTGAAGTGGACAGCAAGCTGCACAACATCATGCAATCGATCCACCATGCCTGCGTGCACTACGGCGAAGAGAACGGCCGGATCAACTACGTGAAGGGCGCCAACATCGCCGGCTTCGTCAAGGTTGCCGATGCCATGCTGGCCCAGGGCGTGGTTTAAGCTTCCGGCTCGATGGCGACGATCTCGATTCGCAGATCCCCTGCCGGTCGTCGCCACAGCACCTCATCACCGGGCGCGGCTCCCAGCAACGCCCGGCCCAGAGGTGAACCCCAGTTGATCAGGCCGCTGGCGGCATAGGCCTGGTCTTCACCGACCAGTTGCACCTGATGCTGCTGGCCCTGCTCATCGACAAACAGTACCCGGCTGCCGATCTGCACCTTTTCATGGGAAGTGGCGGGGGCGACGACCTGGGCGCTTTGCACCCGGGCGCTGAAGTAGCGCAGGTCGCGTTCGATTTCGGCCAGGCGCTGCTGGTCAGCCTGATCGCCCTGGCTCAGGAGTTCGCTGCGCAAGCTGTTCAGCTCGGCGAGCCGTTGTTGCAGCAGGGTCAGGCCGCAGGCGGTAACATGGTTGGGCTGCTCGCTGATCCGGCGTTCCACCGGCTGGCTGGCCTGGGCGGCGGCCTGGTCTTCGTTGACGAATGCTCGGCTCATGAGGGCCTCCTTTCATGGGAGACCATGCTGACAGCCCGGTGGTTGCATCGGATGTCCGATTGCGACCTACTTGCGTCGATAGGCGCGCGCGGCATCCCGATCCTTTTCTTCCTGCCACTGCTCATCGCGGTCATCCCAGTGTCGGGCGCGGTATTCCTGCAGGTCCTGGTTCTCCTGCATGGCGTGGCACTGGCGAAAGCCATCGTCCCAGCCGGACTCGTACTGACGGTTGTGCAGGTAGCGCGGCACGTCCTTGCGAAAATCCCCGGCCATCACCCCGGCGGCCTGGCGACCGCTGCTGCAACCGTCCTGGAAACCATCGGCGTAGGCCGGTGGATAACCCTGATTGATCAGTTGCTCGTGGGTTGTCTGGCAACCTGTGAGCACGCCCATTACCACCATGACCAGCCAATACCGCCGCATGTTCAAACTCTCCGCTTGCCAGGGAAAGTCTAGGTGGGGAATTGTCGCTGGCGTGTCAAAAGGATGTGATCAGGGCATTGGCGCTGCTGCGCAGCCCATCGCCGGCAAGGCCGGCCCCCACACTGGACCGTGTACACCTGACCTGTGGGTGCTGGCTTTGCCAGCGATGCAAGGCGCAGCCTTGCTAATACTGGTACCACTTCAATTCCAGCATCACCTCGTTCTGCGCCGACGCCAACTTGCTGAAGTCGCGGCTGGCACTGAGCCGCAGGCCCAGATCGCGGGACAATTCCCACTGCTGGTTCAAGCTCAGGCTACGCCGCACCTCGCCGTTGGTGAAGTAGTCGGCCTTGGCCTCGACACTCAGGTTGCCCAGCGGATTGCGCCACAGCAGCCCGGTGTTGAACCCCGCTGCCGGGGCGATGAAACCGGAAAAGTCATTGTTGTGCTCGACCCGCACCGTGCCCAGGGCAAAACCAAGCAGGTCATCGGCCAACTGCCAGGTACCGCCGGCGCCGCCGTTGACGTGGCTGACCAGCACCTCATCGCCATGCTTGCCCAGCACCCGCTCCAGCCCCCCGGCGACCTGCCACGACCAGGGTTGCAGCAAGGCATTGCGCGGGGTCAGCGAGCGGATGGTGGCCAGGTCCAGGCGTTGCACCTGCCAGTCGTTGCCTTCGTACTGGCGCAGCTTGAGCTGAAGGATCTCGATCTGCGCGCCGAGGGGAAAGCCGTAGGCGTTGTCGTTGAGGTCGTGATAGGCCATGCGCAGGCCATACTCGGCATAGGCGCGATCATCGCGGCTACCCAGGCCCAACTGCCAGGTGCGCGACTGATGGCCGTCTTCAGGCAGTCCCGGGCGTTCGATTTCAAGCTCCGGCGGCGGGTTGCGGTTAATCGCCCGCAGCAGCTCGAAGCTGCGTTTGCTGCGTGCCGGGTCGCGCTCCTGGCCGTTGGCCCGGTAACGCTCCAGGCGATAGGCGGCGTCCTGTACCAGGGCCTGGCGCTCGCGCGGCAGGGCGGTGAATTCGGGGCTTTGCAGTTGGGCGGTGTCGGCACTGACCGCCAGCACCTGCTGTTGCTCGCCGGCATCCAGCGGTTTGGCCCGCTCCAGCAGCTCACGTTCGCGTGACGGCCGGTAGTCGATGCGTTCGACCAGGCCGGACTGCTTGACGGCCTTGACCGTGTCGGTGGGAATCGCGGTCAACGGGAACTGCGAGGTCAGGTCCAGGCTCGGGCGTGCCACTTGCAGCAGTTCGAGCAAGCGATAGGAGCAGTTTTCGTCGAAGAAGAAATAGTCGAACTGGATCTGCTTGAGTTCCCAGACATGCTCGACCATGCGCCCGGTTTCTTCCGGGGTCAGGTTCAGCCGGTATTCCCACAGGTCGCGGTTTTCCAGGCTGCGGTACTCGGAGAGCTTTTCCTGGTAGGGCACCAGGGCGAACAGGCCCGGGTAGCCGCCCATCAGGCCCTTCCAGGCATAGAGGATGCTGTTGTCGCTGCCCTCGATATAGGCGCCGAAGTTGATCGCATAGCTGAGCAGGGCGGTTGCGTTGCTCTGCACGTCGGCCTGGTCGATCCGCAACAGGGTGTGGCCGAACATCGACGACGGGCTGTTCAGGTAGGCGGCCGGAAAGATCATCACCGCGCTGTGCGGTGAGACGTCCTTGAACCACTGAGTGTATTCCTGGCAGTCCGGGGTTGGCAGGTCGCTGAGTTGCAACTGCTCGCGCAACCAGCGGGTACGCGCCGGGAACACGCACTGGGCGTGTTTGTTGCCGAGGCTCGCCGGGGCATACAGCGCCTGGACGGTGGCGCGCAGCTCCTGGTCCGGGTGATGGGCGCCGTCTGCGGCGAGAAAGAAGCGCTGGTCGTCGACGTAGCTGCGCCAACCGCCAAGCTTGGCCGTCTCGTAGTGACCGAGGGCGATCCAGTAGCGCTCGGCCGCCAGTTGCTTCAGGCGTGCGTCATCGAATGTAGGGGCAGCATGCAGCGGGGCGCAGGCACAGAGCGCCAGGTAGGCAAGGCGTTTGAGCATGTCGGGCAACTAAGTCTGAATGATGCCGATAGAGGCGGACAACAACCCGCCCCGGTGACGGGGCGGGTGGGCCGAGCTTAAGCCTGGGTGGCGTATTTGGCCAGGCGCGGGTCGCTTTTCAGCACCGCGAGGGTGTTGCTGTGCACGTCTTCAGCCGTGACATCGGCGGTCTTGAAGATGTCCTGGAAGTGTTGATGGGTAACCGCGGCGAAGTGCGCGCGATCTTCCGGGGCAACGCCCAGCACCACGGCATAGGTGGTCAGTGCTTCACCTTGACCCTTGGCCATGTCCTCGGAGAGTTCGTTCATCATACCGTTCATGGCGAACCATGATTTACCGCCATAGGTCAGCGCAGAGTTGGTCGAGCAGCCGTTGGTGCCCGAGGTCATGCCGAAAGTGGCGTTGCCGGACGTGCCGTTGGTGGTGGAGGCCAGGAAGTGGGCCGGTGTCCCGCGTTGGCCCTCGAACAGCATGTTGCCCCAGCCGCAGTCCGGTCCGCCAGGCGCCTGGGCCATGGCATTGAGGGAAACCGCAGTGAACAGAGTACCCAGAAGAATCCGTTTCATAGCATTGTTCTCTTTCTAGAAGTACATACCAAAGGTCAGGGTTGTCTGGCATATCTGTAGGACCAGTTGCCAGGGCGGGTCGGTTATTTACCCAGCCGCGCAGTTTGGAGTTTAGGCACGATCTAAGGGTTGCGTGATTTATTGCGAAAGATTGCCTGAAAATGTTGACGTAGATCGGCTTTTCGCCCCTACGACAATTCGCAGCGATGAGCCTTGCAAGGCGTACGCGCACGGCGCCAGAATGCTGACATCTGCCCCGCCGAAGTAAGGAAGCCCGATGCCCGATCCTGTCGCTGCGAGCCTGCGTCTTGCGCCCGAAGCCCTGACCCGGCCGTTTTCCGCTGAACAGTTCGCTTTTTCCACCACCAATGATCTGGAGCCTTTTCGCGGTGTGCTTGGCCAGGAGCGTGCGGTCGAAGCCTTGCAGTTCGGCGTCGCCATGCCGCGCCCTGGTTACAACGTATTTGTCATGGGCGAGCCCGGCACTGGCCGTTTCTCGTTCGTCAAACGCTACCTGAAGGCGGAAGGCAAACGCCTGCATACGCCCTCGGACTGGGTTTATGTCAACAACTTCGACGAGCCACGCGAGCCGCGCGCCCTGGAGTTGCCGCCAGGCAGCGCCGGGGCGTTCATCAGCGACATCGGTGGCCTGATCGACAACCTGCTGGCGACTTTCCCGGCGGTCTTCGAGCACCCGTCCTACCAGCAGAAGAAGAGCGCCATCGATCGCGCCTTCAACCAGCGCTACGACCGCGCCCTGGATGTGATCGAGCGCGCCTCACTGGAAAAGGACGTAGCCCTGTACCGCGACAGCAGCAACGTCGCCTTCACCCCGATGGCCGACGGCAAGGCGCTGGACGAAGCCGAATTCGCCCAGTTGCCGGAAGCCGAGCGTGAGCGTTTCCACGACGACATCGCCGCCCTGGAGGAGCGCCTCAACGAAGAGCTGGCGAGCCTGCCGCAATGGAAGCGCGAGTCGAGCAACCAGCTACGCCACCTCAACGAAGAAACCATCACCCTGGCCTTGCAGCCATTGCTGGCGCCGCTGTCTGAAAAGTACGCAGAAAACGCCGCCGTTTGCGCTTATCTGCAGGCCATGCAGGTGTACCTGCTGCGCACCGTGGTCGAGCAATTGGTCGATGACAGCAAGACCGATGCCCAGGCGCGCAAGCTGCTCGAAGAGCAGTACTCGCCAAGCCTGGTGGTCGGCCATCACGCCAGCGGCGGCGCGCCGGTGGTGTTCGAGCCGCACCCGACCTACGACAACCTGTTTGGCCGTATCGAATACAGCACCGACCAGGGGGCGCTGTACACCACGTACCGGCAACTGCGCCCCGGGGCCTTGCACCGGGCCAACGGCGGTTTCCTGATTCTTGAGGCCGAGAAGATGCTCGGCGAGCCGTTTGTCTGGGACGCGCTCAAGCGCGCCCTGCAGTCGCGCAAGCTGAAGATGGAATCGCCCTTGGGCGAGTACGGCCGCCTGGCTACCGTGACCCTCAATCCGCAGATGATCCCGCTGAATATCAAAGTGGTGATCATCGGCGCGCGGCAGCTGTACTACGCCCTGCAGGATCACGATCCGGACTTCCAGGAAATGTTCCGGGTACTGGTCGATTTCGACGAAGACATCCCCATGGTCGACGAGAGCCTGGAGCAGTTCGCCCAGTTGCTCAAGACCCGCACCAGCGAAGAGGGCATGGCGCCGCTGAGCGCTGATGCGGTGGCGCGCCTGGCCACCTACAGCGCGCGCCTGGCCGAGCACCAGGGGCGTTTGTCGGCGCGCATCGGCGACCTGTTCCAACTGGTCAGCGAGGCGGACTTCATCCGCCACCTGGCCAACGACGAAATGACCGACGCCGGGCACATCGAACGTGCCCTCAAGGCCAAGGCCACCCGCACTGGCCGCGTGTCGGCGCGGATTCTCGACGACATGCTGGCCGGCATCATCCTGATCGACACCGACGGTGCCGCGGTGGGCAAGTGCAACGGCCTGACCGTACTCGAAGTCGGCGATTCGGCATTCGGTATCCCGGCGCGGATTTCCGCCACGGTCTACCCGGGTGGCAGCGGCATCGTCGACATCGAGCGCGAGGTCAACCTTGGTCAGCCGATCCACTCCAAGGGGGTG
>NZ_JH650783.1:0-5028 GCF_000259195.1 Pseudomonas donghuensis | reverse complement strand
AAGGGGGTGATGATCCTTCCCGGCTACCTGGGCAGCCGTTATGCCCAGGAATTCCCCCTGGCGATCTCGGCGAGTATCGCCCTTGAGCAGTCCTATGGTTACGTCGACGGTGACAGCGCCTCCCTGGGCGAGGCCTGCACGCTGATCTCGGCGTTGTCGAAGACGCCGCTCAAGCAGTGCTTCGCCATTACCGGTTCGATCAACCAGTTCGGTGAAGTGCAAGCGGTGGGTGGGGTCAACGAGAAAATCGAAGGCTTCTTCCGCCTGTGCGAAGCACGTGGCCTGACCGGTGAACAGGGCGCGATCATCCCGCGTGCCAACGTTGCCACGCTGATGCTCGATGAGCGGGTGCTGCAGGCGGTGCGCGCCGGTATGTTCCACGTCTATGCGGTAAGCCAGGCCGACGAGGCCCTGAGCCTGCTGGTCGGTGAGCCTGCCGGTGAACCGGATGAAGAGGGCCAGTTCCCTGAAGGCAGCGTCAACGCCCGGGTGGTGGAGCGCCTGCGGGTCATCGCCGAGATGATCAGTGAAGAGGACCTCAAGGAGGCAGAGAAGGAACATGCCGAGCAGGCCCTGGCGCAGGTAAAAGCTTCTTGAACTGAGTGGTACGAGTCAAAAAAACGGCGCTAAATGGGGTGTGACCATTCGGCGCCGGTTTTTCCACGCCTGGGTGGAATTCTTCTATTCTTCAGATCAGGGACAGTCGTAGGTACAGGAACGAGACAGCCTTCACCTGAGGGCTGAACAAGGGTTTACCGAGGACCTTCGCCATGCCGCGCAGCCTCAGCCTCACCCGTCAATGCCTGGGCCTGGTGACCCGCATTGAATGCAGTATCCGCCCACTGGCCGGTGACAATGGCATGTGGACCTTGCTGTTTGCCGCCGGCATGGCTGGCGAGCAGCCCTCTGCGATCAAGGCCCAAGGGCCGTTTCACGGGCCGTTCGTGGCCGAGTCGGTGCTCAATGCCATTGTCGACAGCCTGACCTTGCACGGTTATCAGCTGGCCGATGATCCGCAGATCTGGTGTGTGCACCTGCAAGCCCAGCTGCGCCGGATCAACGGCGAGCGCGTCCATCACGTCGGCGACTTCCAGTTCCATCCGGAAACCTGAGTCGCAGGCGCCACGCCTGTGGCAGCGTGCCACGGGCTTTTTCTGTCATGGGTGGCTGTTATACTCGCGCTCGCTTTTTTGCCAACCTGACGAGTTTTCAATGGAACGTATTATCGAAAATGCGATGTATGCCTCGCGCTGGCTGCTCGCGCCGATCTATTTTGGTCTGTCGTTGGGCCTGTTGGCGCTGGCACTGAAGTTCTTCCAAGAGATCTTCCACGTCCTGCCCAACGTTTTCGCCCTGGCCGAAGCCGACCTGATCCTGGTGCTGCTGTCGCTGATCGACATGGCCCTGGTCGGTGGTTTGCTGGTGATGGTGATGATTTCCGGTTACGAGAACTTCGTCTCGCAACTGGACATCGACGAGGACAAGGAAAAACTCAGCTGGCTGGGCAAGATGGACTCGTCTTCGCTGAAGATGAAGGTCGCCGCCTCGATCGTGGCGATTTCCTCGATCCACCTGCTGCGGGTGTTCATGGACGCGCGCAACATCGAGCCCCAGTACCTGATGTGGTACGTGATCATCCACATGACCTTCGTGGTCTCGGCCTTTGCCATGGGTTACCTGGACAAGGTCACCAAGCACTGATCAGGCGTTTTGCCCAGTCAACAACCGCCCGTGCGTTGCAAAACGGACGGGCGGTTGCGGTTTTGCCTTGTGCTTTGTGCGCGGCTGTACAGAAAATGAACGGTCACTCGAAGTTCCGGTAACGAGGTATCGCAATGAACCTTCACCAACTGAACACCGAGGCCAGAGCCGGTCATGTCGAAGAGCTCAACCTGATCGCCATCGAGGGCGGTGATTTCATTATCGAGGCACGGGTAAAAGGCCACGCCCATCCGCTCTCGGACACCCATGGGCAGCGCCTGAAAGTGCATTCGGTAGTCGATGCGCAACGCCTGCTCAGCGGTTTGCCAGCGGTGCCAGTGCACCTGGTGCACTGGTCGATGGATGATGAGATGTGCGGCGGTGGCGATGCCGGCGATGGCGACCTGAAAATACCGATGCCACGACGTTCGGCCTGGTAGCTGATCTGCGCCAGCGCAGTGTGCTAGGCTGCTCGCCCTTTTCATAAAGGGCGCGGCTGTCATGCGCCCTGCAGCGGAGCAAGCAAATGTCCGAACTCAACCTGTCTACCGACGAAACTCGCGTCAGCTACGGCATCGGCCGTCAGCTGGGTGGCCAACTGCGTGACAACCCGCCACCAGGCGTAAGCCTGGACGCCATCCTGGCCGGCCTGACCGACGCCTTCAACGGCCAGGACAGCCGCGTCAGCGAAGCCGACCTGTCGGCCAGCTTCAAGGTCATCCGCGAAATCATGCAAGCCGAAGCTGCTGCCAAGGCCGAAGCTGCCGCTGGCGAAGGCAAGGCCTTCCTGGCTGAAAACGCCAAGCGTGACGGCATCACCACCCTGGCTTCGGGCCTGCAGTTCGAAGTACTGACCGCAGGTGAAGGCGCCAAGCCAAGCCGCGACGACAGCGTGCGTACCCACTACCACGGCACCCTGATCGACGGCACCGTGTTCGACAGCTCCTACGAGCGCGGCCAGCCAGCAGAATTCCCGGTCAGCGGCGTGATTGCCGGCTGGACCGAAGCCCTGCAACTGATGAATGCCGGCAGCAAATGGCGCCTGTACGTGCCGAGCGAGCTGGCTTACGGCGCTCAGGGCGTTGGCAGCATCCCGCCGCACAGCGTGCTGGTGTTCGACGTCGAGCTGCTGGACGTTCTGTAAGACGTTCTTTAAGAACGTCAGAGGGCCTTTCGACCCTCATCGCTGGCAAGCCAGCTCCCACAGGATTCGCTTCACACCGGTCCATTGTGGGAGCCGGCTTGAACTGGTCAACAGATTTTGGACACCGGTTTAGGTTCATGCCGCAACCTTGAGCTTTTTCTCCATGGCTACCGGGGTTTCATAGCCGTTGTAGCTGTGGAGACGCTTAAGGTTGTAACGCATCAGATAAGCCTGGATGTCTAACTGTGCTTGCGCTTCGGTGTCGTAACCCTCTGCTGGCATCCACTCAGACTTCAATGCACCGAAGAAGCGCTCCATGACGGCGTTATCCCAGCACTGGCCTCGGTGACTCATGCTCTGTTCCAGACCGTACTCCTCAAGAGCAGCCCTGAATTTATGGCTGGTGTACTGACAACCCTGATCCGAGTGGAACATCACTCCAGCCGGTCTACCTCTAGATTCGGCCGCCATTCGTAGCGCCTCGCAGGCAAGCCGGGCATCGGCGATCATTGAGAAAGCCCAGCCCACCACTCGGCGAGCATACAAGTCGATCACAGCCGCCAAGTACAGCCAACGCTTGCCTACCTGGATGTAGGTGACATCGCCGCACCACACCTGGTTGACCGTCGAGACGTTGAAGTTTCGCTTGAGCTGGTTACTCGCAATCAATGCTTCTGTGCCCGATGATCGGTAACGATGCGGCCTGCGTTGCTTGCATTGCAGACCGGCTTCCTTCATCAGCATACGTACCTTGTATCGCCCGGCTTTATGGCCAGCACGACGCAATTCCCGAACCAGCGTTCGCGACCCAGCAGAGCTACGAGAGACCTTGAAAAGGCTGACCATCGTTGAACGCAGATCCTCTCTGACCGGATCCTTTCGCCCTTGGCGTTTTCGCCATGCGTAGAAACTGCTGCGCCGAACTCCAAGGACGCGACAGCAGTCGAAAACACCAAATTGCTCACTCAGTTCGTTGATCAGCGAGAACGATCCTTGGAGTCCCGAAGCAGGAGAGCACTGGCCTTTTTTAGGATTTCGATATCCCGGTCCTTTTGCCGGACTAGCGCTTCCAGCTCCTGGATTCGCTGCTGCTCTGGAGTGATGGCCTTGGCGCCGACCGGTGTTTGGCCTTCTCGTTCCTGGCGCAGTTGCTCGACCCAGCGACGAAGCGCGGTCCGCCCTAGACCAAGGCTCTCGCAGACATCAGGGACTGACTCACCATCGTCCAGCACCATCTCGGCAGCTTTGATTTTGAATTCGTTCGAGTAAGATTTTCGCACTGATTTTGCCTCCAATTGGGCGCCATAATAGCGCCCGACGAAGGTGTCCAAAATCATTAGGCCAGTTCAGCCTTGCCGGCGATGCGGTTTCAGTTCCAATCGGTCCCGCCACCCGGGCGCAACGCCCGCGCATAGCAGAACAGGAACAGGTTCCTCACCAGTTCCTTGAGCACACCCGGCTCACTCGAATTCAAACCATTGAGATCCAGGTCACCCTGGTCGCGCAGTTCGTCCAGTGCTTCTTCTTCAAGCACGGCACAGACCTCGCCGGTTTCCCGGTGCAGGATGCGCAAGTATGGATGGGGGCGGTCAAGCCAGGCGTCTATCAGATAAGTCATGGCTATTCTCCTTGAAAGCGTTCAATGAGAATAATTCTTATTATCAAAATAGCAAGTGCCTATTGGCGGTTTTTTCCAGGTTGTGGGCTGTCGAGGCCGCAGGGCGGCCCCGAACCCACCAGAATCAGACCTTGCGGACGAATTCAGATTTCAGCTTCATCGGGCCGATGCCATCGATCTTGCAGTCGATGTCGTGGTCGCCATCGCACAGGCGGATGTTCTTGACCTTGGTGCCGACCTTGACCACCAGCGAGGTGCCCTTGACCTTGAGGTCCTTGATCACGGTGATGGTGTCGCCGTCCTGCAGGACGTTGCCCACTGCATCCTTTTTTACCGCCTCATCGCTGGCTGCTTCGGCATCACCGGCAGCCGACCACTCGTGGGCGCACTCGGGGCAGACCAGCTGGGCGCCGTCTTCGTAGGTGTATTCGGAGTTGCATTTGGGGCAGGGTGGCAAAGTGCTCACTAAGGTTCCTCAAGACGTACAGGTACAAAACCTACATTGTATAAGGTTTTGTTGTCGTGGGGCGAATGCAATCGCGGGGCAAGCCCGCTCCCACCGTGT
>NZ_JH650782.1:45133-53646 GCF_000259195.1 Pseudomonas donghuensis | reverse complement strand
TCGCATCGCGGGGCAAGCCCGCTCCTACACAGACTTGTAGGAGCGGGCTTGCCCCGCGATGCGATCTCCATGCTTACCGATAAGTCGGCAAGGCAAACCGCTGCTGGCTCTGCAAATTTGAAATCACTGGCAACTCACTGGCCTGCCCGGCCAGGTCGCGGCGAATCGCACTGATCGCCCACGACAGCTGTTCGGCGCTGTGCAGTTGGGCATAAGAAATCGAGCGCTGGGTCTGGGTGCCGTCCGCTGCCCGCAGGGTCAGCAGAATTCCACCGTCGGGGCGCGCCTGAGTGGTGACGTCGTAGGCGGAGAATACCGAGGCGAATTTTTCCTGGATGAGGTCCATATCAGCTCCTGACTGTTAGTGGCAGACATGGAGTGACTGGTGCAGTGACTGTGCCAGCTTTTCTTTGAGATAAAATCGTTATAAATCAATAAGTTATAATTTATGTCGAAGAGCGCTATCGTGCACTCTGCACGGTCGTGCATTTTGCACAGTGCATTTTGCAGTGCTGCCCTGGCCAATAGATTTCTTCTGTCATGGCCATGAGTTATCCACCGTTGACCCGGCGTGCTCGCTGACAAAGACTTGGGCCTTTCCGATAGCCAGGAGGTTCCCCATGTCTGACCAACGTAGCCCCACGCCGATGAACGATGACGAGGCGGCAGCGTTCGCCGAAGAAGTGTTCGACCGGGCGCGCAAGGGCGACGCGGTGATGCTCGGGCGCTTGCTGGAAAATGGCCTGCCGGTGAACCTGCGCAATGGCAATGGCGATACCTTGCTGATGCTTGCCAGCTATCACGGGCATCTGCAGGCCGTTACAGTGCTGCTCGAGCACGGTGCCGACCCGCAGATTGCCAATGACAAGGGCCAATTGCCCATCGCCGGCGCCGCTTTCAAGGGCCACCTGGAGATGGTCCAGTTGCTGGTGGATAAAGGCGCCGAGGTCGATGGGACGTCTGCCGATGGGCGTACGGCGCTGATGATGGCGGCGATGTTCAACCGCACGGTCATCGTCGATTACCTGCTGGGCAAGGGCGCTAACCCGCGCCACCGTGACGCCCGTGGCAGCGATGCCCTGGGCGCGGCGCAAACCATGGGTGCCCCTGAGACCAGCGAGCAGTTGCTCAAGCTGCTCGGCTAACCCCCCGGGGCCTTTTGCGGCTATCCTTGGCGACTTTTTTACCGTCGCAGGGCCCCCACATGAAATCCCAACTGGTCGAACTCATCGGCAAAATCAGCGCTGGCTGCATGCGCGAGGAAGACATCGCGCGCATCGCCGACGAAGCCGCCCAGGCCTATGCCGACCCGCAGGCGTTCCTCGCCGCCAACCCGGACATCAACTACGACGACAGCTTCCCGATCCCGCTGGGTGAATGGATTGTGGTCGGCAGCCTGCCCGATACCGTGCTGTTCCAGGCCGATACCTACCAGGACCTGTTTGCCCAGATCGTCGACTCCTTCGACAAGAGCGTGCCGTTCAACCTCAAGCCCAAGCAGTTGGCCAAGGTCGAGCCGCTGACCGCGCTCAACCGCATCCAGGTGCAGATGGGCGCGATGAACAAGGAAGCAGGCGGCTACGTGCTGATGAACTTCAGCCAGTTGCTCGATGACGAGCTGCAGATGGTGCTGGTCGGCAACGACGAGCTGCCACGGGTGCTGGAACTGTGCGCCGAGGTCGGCATTGCCGCAGCGCCGGCTCTGGAAGCGTTACGGGTTGCCGTGCACGTTTAACCGAGGGCGGTATCGAGGAACATCATCACCGCAAAGCCGCCCATCAGGCCCAGGGTTGCCGAGGTCTGGTGGCCGTTGCGGTGGGTTTCCGGGATCACTTCGTGGGACACCACGAAGATCATCGCCCCGGCCGCCAGGCCCATGCTCACCGGGTAGGCGATAGCAAAACCGCTGGAGATGCCCAGACCGATCACGGCACCCAAGGGTTCCATCAGGCCCGAGCCGATCGCCACCAATGCCGCCTTGAAGGTCGAAAGGCCGGTTGCGCGCAGCGCCAGGGCCACGGCCAGGCCTTCGGGAATGTCCTGGATGGCGATGGCGCTGGTCAGCGGCAGGCCGACATTGAGGTCGCCGTTGGCAAAACTGACGCCGATGGCCATGCCCTCGGGCAGGTTGTGCAGGGTGATCGCCAGCACGAACAGCCACACCCGGTTGATCCGCTCGGCCTGTGGGCCGCAGGGGCCGGTGCTCTCGTGTTCGTGCGGGGTAAAACGGTCGAGACCGAGCATCAGCAGCACGCCCAGGCCCATGCCGACGACCACCGTCAATGCCGCGTAAGGGCCATTGCCGGTGATCCCACGGGCCGCGTCGAGGCCGGGCAGAATCAGCGAGAACGAGCTGGCAGCGAGCATCATGCCGGCGGCAAAGCCGAGCATGACATCCTGCGTTCGCGCGCTGATCTCGCGCAGCACCACGGCCATGACCGCACCCAGGGCGGTAGCGGCAAAGCCGGCAAGGCCACCGAGCATGGCCATGTGCAGGTTTTGCTGGTGCTCGCCTTGCACAGCGTTCCAGGCACTGGCGACCAGCAGGCCGAGCACCGCCAGCAGGCTCAAACCCAAGCCTGCGCTGAGCCACGGGCTGCTTTGTGCCTGTTGTATCCAGGCGCTCCATAGTGGCGCGGGGGCAGGGCTGCTGTGGCTGTGGGCGGGTGGCATAGGGACCTCTGGCTGCAATTCAATGAACCGAGTGTAACCAGCGCTGCTGGGCTGCGGCGAACGATTCGCCTCTATCGGGCTGATAGCCAGCTATCCTGAGGGCAGGCGTGATCATGGGAGCAATACCATGGGGTCTACCTTCAATAGCGTGGTTGGGCTGATCATTCTGGCCCTGGACATCTGGGCGATCATCAATGTGATCAAGAGCGGTGTCAGTGGCGGCGTCAAGATTCTCTGGGTGCTGCTGATTCTGCTGTTGCCTGTGCTGGGCCTGATCATCTGGGCGATCGCCGGGCCGCGGGGCAATGTGCGGCTATAGTCCGCTATCGCGGGGCAAGCCGGCTCCTGCCCCGCGATAATTTTCAGATCAACCAGGTCCCCTCCAGTTCCAGCAAGATCTGCTTGCGCTCGATCCCCCCGGCAAACCCGGTGAGGGTGCCATTGCTGCCGATCACCCGATGGCAGGGCACAATGATCGCGATCGGGTTGGCGCCATTGGCGGTGCCCACTGCCCGCACCGATTTCGGCTTGCCAATGGCCTGGGCAAGCTCGCCGTAGCTGCAGGTGGTGCCATAGGGAATGCGCTGCAGGGCCTGCCACACCTGGCGCTGGAATGGCGTGCCGTGGGCCGCCAGGCGCACTTCGAAATGTTCGCGCTTATGGGCAAAGTACTCGTCGAGCTGGCGTGCCACATCGTCCAGCTGGCGAGTGGCCGGCTGCCAGTCTTCGGCCAGTTCCCAGGGCTGGGCGGCATCCATGTGCAGCATGCGCAGGCCCTGTTCATCGCCTGCCAGTAGCAGCGGGCCAAGCGGGCTTGGGAGGTAGCGATAAAACATGGCGTAATGATCTCGATGCGGATAACACTGATTCTATTACGAAATTTTCACAATCGATTGCCGACAATTTGCTCGCGCAATTATCCAATCGCCGAATGGCCGTGCAACGTGCTCGCGTTTAGGGCACATTTGCCGATTCGTTTTACCGCCTTCCTCGAACCTGAACCCTAGGGATCTTCCAATTCATGGCTACCACGGACGCCTTGAGTCAACAGCGGGCTGCGTCGCGCCCGTTGCAACCGACGCTGAAATCGCACCTGGCCTACACCCTGCTGTGCGGTCTGGTGATCATGCTGATGCTCAGTCTGGTCCGCCTGGCCCTGCTGGCCTATAACAATGACATGATCGGCGACACGCCGATGTCGACTGTAGCCGAGGGCTTCTTCAACGGTCTGCGTTTCGACCTGCGGGTCGTGGTGTACCTGAGCATCCCGCTGCTGCTGGCCATCCTCAGTGCCCGGGCCATGGCCGCACGCGGCCTGTTCCGTGCCTGGCTGACCATCGCCTCGAGCATCGTCATGTTCCTCGGCCTGATGGAGATGGATTTCTATCGCGAGTTCCACCAGCGCCTCAACGGCCTGGTGTTCCAGTACGTCAAGGAAGACCCGAAAACCGTGCTGAGCATGCTCTGGTACGGCTTCCCGGTAGTGCGCTACCTGCTGGCCTGGGCCTTTGGCACCTGGCTGCTGAGCCTGCTGTTCAAGGGCATCGACCGCCTTACCCGGCCCGATGGCGTGTATGAAAGCCAGGTCGCTGGCAAGCGTAGCGTAGCACCTTGGTATGTGCGCGGCGTGGTGTTCTTCATGGTCCTGCTGGTGGCGGTCATCGCTGCTCGCGGCACCCTGCGCCAGGGCCCGCCAATGCGTTGGGGCGACGCTTTCACCACCGACTCGAACTTCGTCAACCAGTTGGGCCTGAACGGCACCCTGACCCTGATCGATGCGGCCAAGAGCCGTTTCGGCGAGGACCGCGCCAACATCTGGAAGTCGACCATCGAGCAGGGCCTGGCTACCCAGGCCGTGCGTGACATGCTGCTGACCGCCAACGACAAGCTGGTCGATGCCGACAGCGCCGCGGTGCGCCGTGATTTCACCCCGCCAGCGGACAACACCCTGCCGATCAAGAACGTCGTGGTGATCCTCATGGAGAGCTTCGCCGGTCATTCGGTAGGCGCCCTGGGCAGCCCGAACAACATCACCCCGTACTTCGACAAACTGGCGAAAGAGGGCGTGCTGTTCGACCGCTTCTTCTCCAACGGCACCCACACCCACCAGGGCATGTTCGCCACCATGGCCTGCTACCCGAACCTGCCGGGCTTCGAGTACCTGATGCAGACCCCGGAAGGCGGCCACAAGCTGTCGGGCCTGCCGGCGCTGCTCAGTGCCCGTGACTACGACGACGTCTACGTCTACAACGGCGACTTTGCCTGGGACAACCAGTCCGGGTTCTTCGGCAACCAGGGCATGACCACCTTCATCGGCCGTAACGACTTCGTCAATCCGGTGTTCTCCGACCCGACCTGGGGCGTGTCCGACCAGGACATGTTCGACCGCGGTAACGAAGAGCTGGCCAAGCACGATGGCAAGAAGCCGATCTACGCGCTGCTGCAGACCCTGTCCAACCACACGCCGTATGCACTGCCCAAGGATTTGCCGGTCGAGAAGGTCACAGGCCAGGGCCGCCTGGACGAGCACCTGACCGCCATGCGCTACTCCGACTGGGCCTTGGGCCAGTTCTTCGAGAAGGCGCGCAAGGAGCCTTACTTCAAGCAAACCCTGTTTGTCATCGTCGGCGACCATGGCTTCGGCAACCACCAGCAGGTCACCGAGATGGACCTGGGGCGCTTCAACGTGCCGCTGCTGCTGATCGCCCCGGGCATCCAGGAGAAGTTCGGTGCGCTCAACCACACCGTGGGTACCCAGATCGACATCGTGCCGACCATCATGGGCCGCCTGGGCGGCGAAACCCGTCACCAGTGCTGGGGCCGTGACCTGCTTAACCTGCCGGCCGGTGATCCGGGCATTGGCATGATCAAGCCGTCGGGAAGCGAGCAGATCGTTGGCCTGATCAAGGGTGATCGCATCCTGATCGAGTCCAAGGACATGTCGCCACGCATGTACCGCTATGAGCTCGGTGCCAACTTCAAGGCCGAGCTGATCGAAGCCCCGGACCAGAAGGACCTGACCCACAAGCTCGAGTCGTTCATCCAGACGGCGACCAAGAGCTTGCTGGACAACACCGCTGGTGTAGTGCACGGCACCCCGGAATAACGTCGTTGCTAGCGCTGTAAACAGGACCCCGGCTTGCCGGGGTCTTGGCTTTCTGGGCCATGGGTGCTCAAATCGCGCGCTTGAGGAAGCGGGGGCTGCAACGGCGCCCATCAAAAAAGGATTTTTACGTGCGCGTGTTCGTGTTGTTTGCCTGCCTGTGCCATTCACTGTGGGCGCTGGCCGATGTTGCACCGGCGGATTACCAGACGCCCCCCGGCTGGCGTACCGAATGCATGGGCCGGGTGCAGTTCGATGTGCCCAAGGACATTGCCTGGCACACCTCCAGTGGCTACTGGCAGTACTACAATTTCGAGCTCCCCGACCCCACGATCACCCCTGGGGACAAGCAGATTGCCTACGGCGAAGGGTTGACTGGCGAGCTGCCCTTTCTGGTCGACATCGAGGTCAGCCCGTTGACCACCCGTGCACTCTACGAACAGATCCGCTATGTGCAGAGCCTCACCCGTGGCCCGGCGCAGGAGCGGGTGGTGAAGGCACAGATGGAGGCGCTGGATGCCGCCATCTCTGCGAGCCGTGACGATGAAACGCGCTACAGGGCACTGAGTGATCAGTACTACGACTTGCGTGAAAAGCTCCAGCGCATAGGCTATGTGAATTCGCAACTGGTAGTGCTTGACGACATGATCAAGCAATTTACTGGCGAGGGGCGGTCGGTGGCGAAGCTGCAGGTCGAGCGTGATGCCTTCTTCGAGGAGCAGGCGCAATGGCCGACCGATGTAGAGTACGAGCATGAGCGCTTTATCGAGCTGGGTGTGCCGGACGCCTCTGCAAACTGGTATGAAGGCAATCTGACTGCCTACCTGTGGCGCGATCAACGCATCTACCGATTCAAATTCTACAGTGGCGCCAATACCGCGACAGACACCGCGGCGCTGGCCCGGCTGGAGCCCAGGGCGCGCGCTGTGCTGGCCGCGTTCCGCACCCGCAAGCAATACGAAATCCCCCAGGACAACGGCTTCTGTGTGCCCTTCGGCTTCATTGCCGACGATGGCACACCGCGCCATGCCATCACCCTGGGCCTCAACCCCGCAGACAACCCGAACCTGTTGCACCGCCTGAGCATGAGCAGTGACAGCGACAAGGCCGTCGAGATGGTGCCGATGCTGCTGGATCGACTGATTGCCAACCCGTTTCCGATGCATATCAGTGTCGATAAGTTCGGGCCCTCAAGCGTGCGGATCGGTGCCGCCAAGGGCCGGTTCGGCGGTGCACGCTTTCGCGTCTATGAGCCCGACAGTTTGAAGCCGGCAGCCACTGAAACGTTCAGGATGGTCGCTGGCGCCTTGAGCTCCGGCTACCAGCCCACCGTGGTACTGGGAGTGACCGATGAACACTCCGAGCCGCCGCTGCAGTTCGAGCCCTCCAGGGACGAGTTTCTGCGCACGCTGCAAAGCATACGTGCGCTGCCGGGCGGCCATCGCTTTGAGCTGCAAGTCGACTGAACAACCACCCCGCGGCGAGGTCAACGGTAGGTAGGCCAGATTCACCCTGAACATCGGTACAGAGGAGCGTCCAATGAAAGACTGGGTCATTACTTTTGTTGATCAGAAGGGCGAACGTACCTCGCTGCCTTTCACCGCAGAGCTTGAGCCGAGCATCGAAGAGGCTGCGCGGCTGATTCGTACCCATCTGTTTCCGGTCCTGGGCGAACTGGACCTCAATGATTTCCAGGACCGCGAACCCTCGCCGACCGCCAAATGGCTCAAAGAGCAGAACGGCGTGGAGATCACTGCCATCACTGAAGCACCCTGAGCCCGTTGGCTGGCACGCCCGGCAATCAGGCGCTACGCTGCAGACAAGGTCGGGCGATTGTTTCTGATTGTCCGGGCTTGCCGATCCACGTCACGCAACAGCTCGAATTGCCCCCGCACGTCTTGTGTGGCGGGCAGGTGCGTTTTGCACTGAAAGTCTATCCATCGGTAATGAGGAGGACGATTCATGAGCAGCCAATACGAGGACATCAGCAGCACGGTCTTGCGTCGGATGAAAGAAGGGGGGTTCAACTTCGCCCAGATTCATCCCATCGAGTTTTATGCGGTATTTCCGGACGAGGCACGGGCGCGGCGAGCGGCAGGAAAGTTTCGCGGCGAATCACTCAGTGCCCAGGTACATGAGCGCGATGATGGCGCCTGGCACCTGGAGCTGAGCAAGGTGATGTTTGCAACCTATGGCGGTATCGGCGAATTCGAACAGGATTTCGAAGCGGTCATCGCGCCATTGGGCGGTGAGATTGAAGGCTGGGGAGTCAAGCAGGAGCGTCAACTGGCTTGAATCCAGGGCCCGGCGAGGGCGGCTGTTGCCGCCCGGTACGGGCTGATCAGCGCTTCGCAATGAAGCGTTGCTGCCAACGCAACCGGAACGCTTGCACAGATCTGGTGCGATCGTCCTTTTGTCAAAGTACAAGCTATTGAAAAACAAGGAATTATGCCGCTGGCACGGGGCTTGCGATGGCTCGGGTGCACGGGTGACAAGGAGTTCGGCATGATCCGCACCTTTTATGACGAAATGTACGCCGCTGACGGTCTGGTCCGTCCGCATTACCGGGCGTTCGCCCGCTGGCTGGCCGAAACCCCGCCGGAGCTGCTGGCCCAGCGTCGACGTGAAGCCGACCTGCTGTTCCACCGCGCCGGCATCACCTTCACCCTCTATGGCGACGAGCAGGGCACCGAGCGGCTGATCCCCTTCGATACGATTCCGCGCAGTATTCCCGCCA
>NZ_JH650782.1:38895-45123 GCF_000259195.1 Pseudomonas donghuensis | reverse complement strand
CCGATTCCGCGCAGTATCCCCGCCAGTGAGTGGCGGGTGGTGGAGCGGGGCTGCATTCAGCGGGTCAAGGCGCTGAACCTGTTTCTGGCTGACCTGTACCAAGACCAGCGCATCATTCGCGCCGGGATCATCCCGGCCGAGCAGGTCCTGGCCAACGACCAGTACCAGCTGGCGATGCAAGGCCTGGACCTGCACCGCGACCTCTATTCGCACATTTGCGGGGTCGACCTGGTGCGCGACAGCGACGGCAGCTACTACGTGCTCGAAGACAACCTGCGCACTCCCAGCGGCGTCAGCTACATGCTTGAAGACCGCAAGATGATGATGCGCCTGTTTCCCGAGCTGTTCGCCGCCCAGCGCATCGCCCCCATCGATCATTACCCTAACCTGTTGCTCGATACCCTCAAGAGCTCAAGCCCGCTGGATAACCCCAGCGTGGTGGTGCTGACGCCCGGGCGTTTCAATAGTGCGTTCTTCGAACACGCCTTCCTCGCCCGCGAGATGGGCGTCGAACTGGTCGAGGGCGCCGACCTGTTCGTGCGTGACGAGCGGGTGTTCATGCGTACCACCGACGGCCCCAAGGCGGTGGATGTGATCTACCGGCGCCTGGACGATGCCTTCCTCGACCCCCTGGCGTTCAATCCCGATTCGATGCTCGGCGTGCCCGGGCTGCTGGCCGCCTATCGCTGCGGCAACGTGGTGCTGGCCAATGCGATTGGCACCGGCGTTGCCGACGACAAGTCGATCTACCCCTATGTCACCGACATGATCCGTTTTTACCTCGATGAGGAGCCGATCCTGAAGAACGTGCCGACCTGGCAGTGCCGCAAGCCTGAAGAGCTTTCCCACGTGCTTGCGCATTTGCCGGAGCTGGTGGTCAAGGAAACCCAGGGCTCCGGTGGCTACGGCATGCTGGTCGGGCCGGCAGCGACCCGCGCCGAGATCGAGGCGTTTGCCGCACGGATCAAGGCCCGGCCGGCGGCCTACATCGCCCAGCCAACGCTGTCGCTGTCGACTTGCCCGACCTTTGTCGACAACGGCATTGCCCCGCGGCATATCGACTTGCGGCCTTTCGTGCTGTCCGGGCGCGAGACCCGGGTGGTGCCTGGCGGCCTGACCCGGGTTGCCCTGCGTGAAGGCTCACTGGTGGTCAATTCGTCCCAGGGCGGCGGTACCAAGGACACCTGGGTGGTCGAGGATTAAGCCATGTTGAGTAGAACTGCCTCCGATTTGTACTGGATGTCACGTTACCTGGAGCGCGCGGAAAACCTCGCGCGGATGCTTGATGTCAGTTATTCGCTGTCGCTGATGCCGCAGGATGGCCGCGGTGACGGCCTGGATGAAATGGCCATGCCGCTGTTGATCACCGGTACTCTCGACGATTACCTGGAGCGCCACGGCCAGTTGCATGCCGAGCGCCTGCTGCACTTCTTTGCCCTGGACCCGGAAAACCCGGCAAGCATCTACAGTTGCCTCGGCGCGGCGCGGGCCAGTGCCCATGCGGTTCGTGGGCGGATCACCGCCGACATGTGGGAAAACATCAACGCCACCTGGCTGGAGATTCGTGGCATCGCCGAGCAGGGCCTGGGGCGCTACGGCATGAGCCGTTTCTGCGAGTGGATCAAGGAGCGCTCGCACCTGTTCCGTGGTGCTACCTACGGCACCATCATGCGCAACGACGCCTTTCGCTTCATTCGCCTGGGCACCTTCATCGAGCGCGCCGACAACACCCTGCGCCTGCTCGATGCCCGCTACGAGATGCTCGGCGACGAGGCCGAGGCGGTCAGCGACAGCTCGGCGCGCGGCTATTACCAATGGAGCGCCTTGCTGCGCGCGCTGTCGTCATTCGAGGCCTACACCGAAATCTACCGTGACGCCCCGGCTGCCCGCCATGTCGCCGAGCTGCTGCTGTTGCGCGCCGATGTACCGCGCTCGCTGCGAGCCTGCACCGAAGAGATCGACCAGATCCTCGCCAGCCTGCCCGGTGGCAACGGCCGCCCGGCCCAGCGCCTGGCCGCCGAGGTGGACGCACGCCTGCGCTACACCTCGATCGATGAAATCCTTGCCGAGGGCCTGCACCCCTGGTTGACCCATTACATTCCGCTGGTGCGTGAACTGGGCAATGCCATTCACAGTGCCTACCTGGAGGCTGTATGAGACTGACCATTAGCCACGAAACCGCCTACCACTACGAAGAGCTGGTGCGCTCGAGCATCCAGTACCTGCGCTTGACCCCGCACGACAGCGAACGCCAGCAGGTGCTCAGCTGGCAGCTGGACCTGCCGCGGCCGGTGCGGGCGCAACTGGACCCGTTCGGCAACATCCTGCATGTGCTGAGCCTGGAGGAGCCGCATGCGGACCTGGTCATCGGCGCCCGCGGCCTGGTCGACATCGATGAAAGTCGTGAAACCGAGCACGAGCTGCAATCACCGCTGCCGTTCCTGCGCTTCACCCGCCTCACCGAAGCGGATGATGCGTTGCGCGCCTTCGCCAGCCAGCAATGCCGCAAGCGGCGTGACCGCTCGGCGTTGATCGAGCTGATGAACGCCCTGAACCAGCGCATGGCCTACCGGCCGGGCAGCACCGCCGTCGACACCAGCGCGGCTCAGGCGTTTGCCGGTGGGGCCGGGGTTTGCCAGGACCATACCCATGCCTTCCTGGCGTGCGCGCGCAGCCTGGGCGTGCCGGCGCGCTACGTGTCCGGGTACCTATTCGACAGCGACAGCCAGCAGATGGCCAGCCACGCCTGGGCCGAAGCCTGGCTTGAGGATGCCTGGTACAGCTTCGATGTCACCAACCAATTGGCCCGGCCCGAACGGCACCTGAAGCTGGCCGTGGGCCTGGACTACCTGGATGCCTGCCCGGTACGCGGCATGCGCCGGGGTGGCGGTTTCGAGCAGATGCACGCCAAGGTGCTGGTGACTCCGGCCCTCAACGCCCAGCAGCAGTGAGCTTCAGGGTTTGCGCGTGACCATGTGGCGCAGGTACGCAAGCAGTGCGTCCAGCTCACTGTCGTTGATGACCGTTTCGGTAAACCCGGGCATTTTCGCCTGGGGCCATTGGCGCAGGCTTTGCGGGTCGCGGATATAGCGCCGCAGATAGTCGGACTGGAAGTATTCGGTGGGGTTGTGCGGCAGGTTCAGGTCCGGGCCGAACTGGGCGTCACCGGCAGCGTTGAGGCGATGACACGCCAGGCAGTTTTTCTGGAACACGGCAAAGCCTTGGTTGATCGGATCATCGGCGGCCAACCCCGGTGCCGGGCGCATGGCTGGGAACCGCTCGGCCACCGTCGCCAGACGGCGAATGCTGGCGACCTGGAACGGCCACTGCTCCGGGCTGATGCGCCCGGCTTGCGGGTCGGTCCAGACCAGATAGAAAGGCCCGGCGCTGGTTTTGCCTTTGGCCAGGGGTGGCCAGGGCTTGGCCGGGTCTTCAATGGCTAGCCAGGCTCGGGCAGGGCCGTCCTTGAGCAAAGGCGCAGCCGGCATCTCGGCAGCAAAACCATCCAGGGCTACGGCCTGCAGGTGATCATCAGCCCGTACGCCCTGCAGGAGCGCAGCCAGCGGCACCGCGCGGTAGTGCATGGTTTTCTTGTAGGAAACATCGTTGTCGATCTGGATGTCCTGCACCAGCGGGTGTTTGAGCAGCTCGGCGCTCTGCCAAGGGCGACTGCCATTACCCAGGTCCAGGGTCAGTTGTGCCGCCTGCAAGGGCAGGCAGAGCAGGGCAATGAGCAAGGTAAAGCACTGGCGCATGGGCACTCTCCAACCATCAGGGTCGGCAGATTACCTGCACACAAGCGGCTTGTGCCAGGCACAAACCCAGGGAAGAGGGCATGTCGCTCAGCCGAACAGGCGCGAAAGGTTCGGCAGGATCAACAGCAGCGTAGTGGCGAAGAGGATGAGCCCGGCTTGACGTACTTTGTGTTGTTTGAACATGGCTGACCGCCTTTTTGTTGTTATTCCTGAGTGCCCAGAGGCTTCCTTGTCATCGATCTGGCGAACATCATTTAACGCTGTGAAACCATTAAGACGCGAACTGTTGCTAATGGGTATACAGCTAACCTTAGGGTCAACGTCACCCGTGTTTTAGAACGCTTTAATCTGTACTTAAGCAGTTATGTGCAGTTTTTGCTATGAGGCCTTTGGCCATCCATCAGCATTCCCCTTGCTAGACACTTGCGTGCCTTTAGTGAGTGGATCCACAGATCGTGACCGTTCGTCCGAGCATCATACTTGCCTGCGCGCCTTATTCGGGGCAGGCTTTACGGGGCAATCCCGCCTTTGTCGTTCAGGACTATTTATATGTCGCTACGCATCTGCATCCTGGAAACCGACGTCCTGCGACCCGAGCTGGTCGAGCAGTATCAGGGCTACGGACGGATGTTCGAGCAGCTGTTCTCCCGCCAGCCAATCGCCGCCGAGTTTCGCGTCTACAACGTGTTGAACGACGAGTATCCCGATGAAGACCAGGTGTTCGATGCCTACCTGGTCACTGGCAGCAAGGCCGACTCGTTCGGTGATGATCCGTGGATTCAGAAGCTCAAGGCGTTCCTGCTGGACCGCTACCAGCGTGGCGACAAATTGCTTGGCGTGTGTTTCGGTCATCAGTTGCTGGCGCTACTGCTGGGTGGCAAGAGCGAGCGCGCGCACCAGGGCTGGGGGGTGGGTACACACCGCTATGTGATGAACGCCAAGGCGCCGTGGATCAGCCCGCAGGTCGAAGAACTGACCTTGCTGATCAGCCATCAGGACCAGGTCACGCGCCTGCCGGAAAACGCCACGGTGATTGCCTCCAGCGATTTCTGCCCGAACGCGGCCTACCACATCGGCGATCAGGTGCTGTGCTTCCAGGGCCACCCGGAGTTCATCCACGACTATTCGCGGGCGCTGCTTGAGTTGCGCCAGGACAGCCTCGGCCAGGAGGTGTACCACAAGGGTATCGACAGCCTGGTGCATGAGCATCACGGCAGTACGGTGGCCGAATGGATGATGCGTTTTGTCGCGCACAAACCTCAGGGCAGCTCGAACTGAGGCCTGCCGTTACAGCCAGCCGGAGCGCTTGAAGCTGGCATACAACGCCGTGCAGCCCACGGCGATCCCGCCCAGCACGGCAAAGTAGCCGTAGTGCCAGCTCAGTTCCGGCATGTTCTGAAAGTTCATCCCGTAAATCCCCGCCACTGCGGTGGGGAACGCCAGGATCGCCGCCCAGGCGGCAAACTTGCGCTGCACGATGCTCTGGCGCGAGGACTCCAGCAGCATGCCGATTTCGATGGTCTGGCTGGCGATATCGCGAATCCCGGCCAGGTCTTCCATCTGCCGGGTGACGTGGATCTGCACATCGCGAAAATACGGGCGCATGTTCTTGTCGATAAAGGGGAAGGTCAGGCGCTGCAGTTCTTCGCTGACTTCGACCATTGGCGCCACGTAGCGGCGCAGGCGCAGGATGTCGCGGCGCAGGCTGTGGATGCGCTGGATGTCTTCTTCCTTGAGCGAGCCGCTGAGCACGCTGCGCTCCAGTTCCTCGATCTCGCCATGAATGGCTTCGCTGACCGGCTGGTAGTTTTCGGTCACGAAGTCGAGCAGGGCGTAGAGCACGAAGTCCTCGCCGTGCTCCAGCAGCAGCGGGCGGGCCTCACAGCGCTGGCGCACCAGGGCGTAGGACTTCGAATGACCGTTGCGCGCAGTGATGATGTAGCCATTGCCGGCGAAGATATGCGTCTCGATGAACTCCAGCTTGCCTTCATGGCGCACAGGCGAGTACGTGACGATGAACAGGGCGTCACCGAAGGTTTCCAGCTTGGGCCGGCTGTGTTTTTCCAGTGCGTCTTCGATGGCCAGCTCATGCAGGTTGAACTGGCGCTGCAGATTGGCCAGCTCCTGGGCATCGGGCTCTTCCAGGCCAATCCAGACAAAATGCCCGGGCTTGCTCGCCCATTGGCTGCCTTCGTCCAGGCTGATGTTGGTGACCTTCCTGCCGGCGCTGTACACCGCCGCTGCAACGACTCGACCCATGGTTGTCCGCTTCTTCTGTTAACCGTGCCAGTAGCTTGGTCTGACTGGCACAATTCGGCAACTGTTCACGCCAGGGCCAGCTCGCCTTCCATGCGATCGATACAGTGCTGCATCTGCACGCGGCATTGCTCGGCCAGCGCCGGTACATCCTGCTGGGTCAGGCCACTGGTAGCGATGGGGGGCAGTGAGCGGATGATCACCTTGCTGCGGCGCC
>NZ_JH650782.1:29874-38885 GCF_000259195.1 Pseudomonas donghuensis | reverse complement strand
CCCTTGGCGGCGCCCCCAGCCGTTGAGGCTCAAGCGGCAGGCATAGCGGCTGACGCATACGGGTACGATCGGCACGCCGGCTTCTACGGCCATGTGAAAGGCACCTTTCTTGAAGGTGATCAGGTGCTCGCCGGCATTGCGCGTGCCTTCGGGGAACACCCAGATCGAGGTGTCGTCTTCGCTCAGGGTGCGGGTGGTGGTCTGGATTGCCCGGCGCGCCTGGTAGGCATTGCCGCGATCGACCAGCACGTTGCCGCCCAGCCAGAACAACTGGCCGAACAGGGGAATCCACTTCAGGCTCTTCTTGCCGATGCACACGGTGCGCCGCGGCACCACATGACCCAGCACGAACAGGTCGTAGTTGGACTGGTGGTTGGCGATGATCACGCAGCCCGGCGGCTGATCGAACAGCGGGCCGACCTCGGCCTTGATCTCAAGGCGCATCAGCCAGGTGGCAGGCAGCCCATAAAGGCGTGCACAGATTCGGCTGTTGTCCGGGTTGAACGGTCGGCACAGGCCAACCAGCACACCGAGAACACCGGCCAGGAGAAAATGCAGCCCCAACAGGAACATGCGGATAATAAAAAGCATCGTACGACTCACACCAGGCAAACGCGGCGCAGTGTACGGGTGTGCACTTCTATCGGCAAACGCTCATTGGCGCGGGGCAGGCCCGATTGCGCGAATAATCGCAATCAGGCCTTGGTAGGGGGTCAGCCCAGGTGTTCCTGGTCGCGGATGATCGCGTCGTCGAGGATCTCGAACAGTGCTTTGCGCACCTTGAGCTTGGTGTGCTTGTGGGCGTTCATGTTGATCTTCTTCAACTGGCGGGCTGCCGTCAGCGCAGCTTCCTGCAGCTGTTCGACCGGCACTACCTTGTCGAGGAAGCCGGCGTCGACGGCGCTGGCCGGGTCGAACATCTCGGCGTTGATCACCGACCGGTGGAACGCCGAGCGGCGCAGGCGATCCCGGGCCAGTTCGATACCGGCGTGGTGCATGGTCATGCCGATCTGCACTTCATTAAGGCCGATGCTGAACGGGCCTTCGACACCGATGCGGTAGTCGGCCGAGAGCAGCAGGAAGGCGCCTTTGGCCACCGCGTGGCCCGGGCAGGCAACGATGATCGGAAACGGGTGCGAGAGCATGCGCCGGGCCAGGGTGGAGCCGGCGGTCACCAGGCTGACGGCCTCTTTGGGGCCGGCGGTCATGACTTTCAGGTCGTAGCCGCCGGAGAGAATGCCTGGCTGGCCGGTGATGATTACCACCGCGCGGTCCTGCACGGCCTGGTCGAGGGCGGCATTGAACGCCTTGATGACGTCAGGCGAGATGGCGTTGACCTTGCCGTTGTTCAGGGTCAGGGTCGCAATGCCGTCTTCGAGGTGGTAGGTAATCAGCTCACTCATCACAGGGTTCCTTAAGGGGGAGTGGGGCAGACGTTACTCAGGCAAGTGCCCGAGGTAAAGCGCTGTGACTGACTGACCGGTCAGCGTCCCGGCCCACGTGCTTGTCCTGACGGGAGCGCGGTAAACCGGGCTGCCGAAGCACGCCAGAGAATGGCGGCTTTGCCCTGTGTGCCGTGGTTTTTCGATTAAATGGCTTAAGCACATGAATATTCTGAAAAAAACCTTTGCCATTAGAGCCTCTTTCGACTACATTAGCGCGCCTCGACAGGCTGAACTGCTTGGCGAGAACCGGTGAAGTGTCCGAGTGGCTGAAGGAGCACGCCTGGAAAGTGTGTATACAGGAAACTGTATCAAGGGTTCGAATCCCTTCTTCACCGCCACATCTAGAAAAGCCCCCGACCTGAACAAGGCCGGGGGCTTTTTGTTTTGCCCATGAAAAAGGATGTTTCAGATGCTCAAAGAATGTTTTACCAAGGCCCAGATCCTTGCCGCTGAACAATTGCTGACCCTGATCAGTCCGTCGGCGGCAATGGCCAGCCAGCATGTCCAGGCCCTGCGCGAGGTCGAGCTGGATGAAGACGACGTCGAGGAATTCGAGGACGATCCGCAGCAACTGATGTATATCGTCAAGGATGTAGCTGACTGGGAGTCGGTGTTCTTCGTCGACTGGAAAGACACCGAGTCGTTTGTACAGAGCGTGCAACAGCTGGCCGAGGCGCGGGATGCCGAAGTCACTTTCGGTGTCGAAGACGCGGAGGATGAAGACTTCCTCGACGACACCACGGTGCCCGAGCTGATGGTCACGGCCCATGACGAACTGCACAAGCAGGGCCTGGTGCTGTGGAACTGGTCCACCGACAGTGACTGCTACAGTGGCTTCATCACCACCAGGGACGTGGCGGCGCAGCTGGTTGCGTTGGGCGAGGTGTTGGAAGTGGAAATTCGCGAGGGTAGCGAGCCGTTCTGACGGCGCTGCTTGGTGGGAGCTGGCTTGCCAGCGATGGGGCCCGTGCAGTCAGCACATCAGGTGTTGCCTGGATTACGACCGCTTCGCGCTCGATCGCTGGCAAGTCCAGCTCCCACAGGTCCGGCGGCGTACACAGATTCATTGTGGGAGCTGGCTTGACCCGCGATGAGGCCCTCAGAAACTCACAGAAGCCGAAACCCGTGCGGTGCGCGGCGCACCCTGAAACAGATAACCATCCCCCAGGTACTCCCCGGCATCGCGCCAGTAGCGTTTGTCGAAGACGTTATCCACCATCAGCCGCAGTACTGTGTCGTAGCCGCCAACCTTGGTGCTGTAGCGGCTCCCCAGATCGAACACCGCATAGCTGCCGACTTCCACCGTACCGGCCTGATTGGCGTACTTGCTGGCGCTGTAGCGCGCGCCGCCGAGCAGGGCCAGGCCCGGGATCGGCAGGCTGTAGTCAGCCTGCACCGCAGCACGCAAGTTCGGTACGTTCAGCGCCTGATGGTCTTCGTAGTCAGCCGTGCCGCTGTTCTTGACCCGCGCGCGAATCGCCGCGGCACTGGCATTGATCTGCAAGTTGGAAGTCAGCCAGCCGCTGGCGCCCAGCTCCAGGCCGATGTTCTTCTGCTGGCCTTGCTGCACATAGGTGAAATGTCCGGCGCCATCAGGTTGCGAATACTGATAGGCCTGGCGCAGCTGGAACAGCGCTGCGCTCAGGCTCAGGCGTTGCCAGTCGCGCTTGATGCCCAGCTCGATCTGCTGCGAGGTGGTCGGGGCGAGGATGTCCTGGTTGTTCTGGGCAAACCATGGCGCCGCGCTGCCTGCTGAAAGGCCTTTGCTGTAGCTGGTGTACAGCGAGATATCAGCACGTGGTTTGTAGATCAGCGCTGCGTTGGGCAGCAGCTCGTACTGGCGGGTATGGCGGCGATCGTTGCCGGCTTCATCGAAGGCTCTTTCGTCCAGGCGCACCACGCGAGCGCCCAGTTGGGTCTGCCACTGCTCGTTGAAAGTGATCCGGTCACTGACAAAAACACCGTATTGACGGCTGTCCAGGCGCCGTTCGGAGTGCCCTGGCGAGCCATCGAACGGCTCCAGTGCAGGGGTTGGCTGGTAGATGTTGCCGCTACCGATGAACTGGTTGAAGGTTGGCCGCTGATCGAGGGTGCGCCGCTGTGCGCTGCTGCCGACCGTCAACTCATGGCCCAGCCCGGCCAGCTCGAAACGCCCGTTCAGCAGCGCTTGGGCTTCGTCGATACGGCGTGTGTCGTCCGGGCTGCGGAAATCATAGATGTCGTAGTCGCCTTGCGGGCTGAAATAGTTCGGTACGCTGGATTCGGCGCAACTGGGCGCGCCATAGCAGCCCCAGGCAAACGAACTGTAGTCATCGATCACCACCTTGCTGCGCGAGGCGCTGAGGCTGCCCGTCCAGTTGTCACTGAAGCGATACTCGAAGCGCCCGCCAAGGTTCAGCGAATCGATTGTCACCGGGTTGGCCCAGTGCTGATAGGCCAGGCGGTCATGCGGGTCGATACCGTGGGGCAGGCTGTTGCCGCCCAGTAGCTGATAACCCGGCACCGAGCGCTGTTCGCGCTGCTGGTATTCGGCGTCCAGTTGCAGCACCGCGTCGGGGTTGATTTGCCAGTCGAAGGCCAGGGAGGCGAAGTCGCGCTTGCCGTCGGCATGGTCGACGTAGGAGCGGATATCTTCATGGGCCAGGTTGGTGCGCAGGCCGAACTGGCGCTCGCTGCCGAACCAGCCGCCCAGGTCGGTGGCGATGTAGCGTTCACCCTGCTCGTTGCTCGACACTGTCACCGAACGCACATCTTGCGCTCGCTTGGTCACGTAATTGATCAGCCCGCCGGGTTCCGACACGCCGCTCTGCAAGCCCGACAGGCCCTTGAGCAACTCGACCTGCTGTTTGTTCTCCAGGGCCACGTTCTGCTCGCCGGCGATGGTCTGGCCGTTGATCCTGTAGCTGCTGGCGGCATTGAGCTCAAAACCGCGCACGTTGAAGTTTTCGTAGTAGCCGATCGGGGCATAGCTTTCACCCACCGAAGCATCGCTTTGCAGGACTTCGCTGAGTGTGCGCACCTGACGATCAGCCAGCAGTTGCTCGCTGAACACCGCAATCGACGCCGGGGTGTCCAGCAATGGTGCCGGCTGGAAGCCGCCGACGGCCGCTTCGCGGGCCTGATAGCCCTCGCTGTAGGCCTCGGACACCTGCACCGGGGCCAAGGTAATGCTGTCCTGAGCCAGGCTGTGCGTGGCTGGCAGGGCCAGGCTCAGGCCGAGCAGGCGCAAGGGCAGGCGAGGGCGGGGCAGGGTCATGCAGGAGCTCCTTGACGGCGAACGCGGACGCGCCGTTATTGATCGGCTGCAGTCCGAAAGGGTTTTTTGCCCAGTAGGTAGAGGGGCGTGGGCCCAGGCATTGATAGCCTGCCGGTATTGCGCCGGGCAGGCGGGGACGCAATCTTAGCAGGGGCAACCGGCTGGCGGCGCCCCTGTTTTCAATCGGCTGCTACTGCCATGAACGAGCGGGCGTCGCGCGGCTTCAACCGTTTGCTGCGGTCTGGGAATGGCGCCGCCAATTACCGTCGATTTTCGACCAGGTTTTCTTGTCGGTGATGGCCATCAGCTTGCGACCATCCTTGAAGGTTGCGAGGAAGGTCACCTCCTCTTCCTTGCCGCCTAACCACAGGCCGGCGATCAGGCCAACCGGGCCGGCCACCAGGGCGCCGGCCACACCCCAGCCAAGGGCACTGCTCAGGCTGCGGCTGGACTCCTGATTGGCAACGACCAGGTCGGTAATGCGGGTAAGGGCGATTTTCTCGCCGGGTGAAGGGCTACGGGCGGTCTTGAGTGTGAGCGATCCATTGCGGTACTCGCCTTCACCTTGCAAGAAATCGCCGGATTGAACCGTGAGTCTTGTCATAGTGGCGTCCAGGTTGAAAGGGCTATTGACCAATCCCTACTCAGCGCCAGCGCACGGCACAAGTCAATGGTCAGGCGACGGAGGGTACTCCTCTAGTTGTCACAAAAAAGTAAAGGTTCTGGGCCCACGAGTTATAACGGCATGTCGCATTCTTATAATTAAAGTTCGGATTCGCAACTAAAGCCTCCTGCTCGGTTTTCGTCTGTCGCTCGCTTTTTTTTTTAGTGGAGTCGATATATCGCCGTTTGCGCAAATTGATGCCGCTAAGCTAAATCAAGGGTTTTAAAATTGTAGGACAATAAACAACTTGGGTTAATGAAAATTGGCGTCAAAAAAAGCTGGACAGTTCAATTCCTGGTGTGTCAGTTTTTCCCCGCCTCATTCAGGCGAGTGATAGGACGATCTCGCCGCGGGAGCGTCCTGTCGGACAACAACTGCTTTTTTGTAAACAAGGAAGTGTCTGTATGTCGAAAGTCAAAGAAAGCGCTATTGTTTCAGCTGGCTCTGTATTGCAACCGCACGGTGCAAGTTCCGCTTACAGCCTGATCAATAGTTTCGGCCATCAATATGATCGTGGCGGCAGTGCGACAGTGAATGGCAAACCTTCGTTCTCGGTCGACCAGGCCGCTACCCAGTTGCTGCGTGACGGCGCTGCCTGGAAAGACCTGAACAAGGACGGCACCATCAACCTGACCTATACCTTCCTGACCAAGGCGCCTGCTGGCTTCGACAGTCAGGAACTGGGCTCGTTCAGCGCCTTTTCCGCCCAGCAGAAGGCTCAGGCCAAACTGTCCATGCAGTCCTGGGCAGACGTGGCCAAGGTCACCTTCAAGGAGGCCGCGACAGGTGGCGACGGTCACATGACCTTCGGCAACTACAGCGATGGCAGCAGCGGCGGTGCGGCATTTGCCTACCTGCCATTTGACCGGCCAGGCTCGCACAAGGGTGAATCCTGGTACCTGATCAACAGCCAGTACCAGGCCAACGTCAACCCGGAAAACGGCAACTACGGGCGTCAGACCCTGACCCACGAAATCGGCCACGTGCTGGGCTTGTCTCACCCGGGCGACTACAACGCCGGGGAAGGCTACCCGACCTACGCCGATGCTTCCTACGGTCAGGACACCCGTGGCTACAGCGTCATGAGCTATTGGGGCGAGAGCAACACCAACCAGAACTTCACCAAGGGCGGCGTGCAGGTGTACTCCTCGGCACCGCTGATGGATGACATCGCGGCAATCCAGAAGCTGTATGGCGCCAACTACGCGACCCGCTCCGGCGACACCGTGTACGGCTTCAACTCCACCGCTGACCGCGACTTCTACTCGGCCACCTCGGCCTCGTCGAAAGTCGTCTTTTCGGTGTGGGACGGCGGCGGCAACGACACCCTGGACTTCTCCGGTTTTACCCAAAACCAGAAGATCAACCTCAATGACGCGTCGTTCTCTGATGTCGGCGGCATGATTGGCAATATTTCCATTGCCAAGGGTGCCATCGTCGAGAATGCCATCGGCGGCTCGGGCAACGACCTGCTGATCGGCAACGCCGTGGCCAACGAGCTCAAGGGTGGTGCCGGCAACGACATCATCTACGGCGGCGGCGGTGGCGACAAACTCTGGGGTGGTGCCGGTTCCGACACCTTCATCTTCGCTGCCAGCAGCGATTCGACCCCGAGCAATCCTGACCGGATCATGGATTTTGTCAGCGGTCAGGACAAGATCGACCTGTCGGCCATCTCGGCCTTTGCCGTCAACAAGCTGCCACTGCAGTTCGTTGATGCCTTCACCGGTCATGCCGGCGAGGCGGTACTGAGCTTCGATCAGGCCAGCAACCTCGGTAGCCTGTCGATCGACATCACCGGCAACAGCCTGTCTGATTTCCTGGTGACCACCGTAGGTCAGGCGGTTGCCACGGATATCGTGGTCTGACAACAGCCTGGAAGGGCGGCGCGCAAGCGCCGCTTCTTCTGAGAGGATTACAGGCAGATGATGGCTCTCAAGCGAATGATCGCGCTCGGCGCGGTTCCCCTGATGTTGATGACCGAGGTCGGTATGGCAAGCAGCCTGCTACTCCCCACTCCCGCACAACTGGCCGGTGACTGGACGCTTTACCCCGAAGCCGATCGCGCTGCAGGTTGCGAGCTGTACCTGGATGTAACGCAAACCTTGCGCGGTGATCTGCAATGCGTAGAAGTGCTGATAGGCAAGCGCCCCAGCGGCTGGTTGCCAACCCCCGATACCCTGGCCTTGCTGGATGGCAGCGGCAGCGCATTGGTGCACTTCAACCGTTATAAGCCCGGTATGTTCAAGTGGACTTCCGCGTCCGGCGAGACACTGTTGTTGGAACGTAAGAATAAAGAATAAAACCTTGTAGGCGATTGCCGATTTTTCAGGGATAGAAAGGCGGACAATGAACAGGCCGACTCATAAAGCCGGTGCGCCCTTGTGGGCAGCACTGGCCGATCACACGTCCACGCTTCTGAGTGTGGGTTGTTTTACCGCGTTGATTAACCTACTCATGCTGGTGCCCTCGATTTATATGCTGCAAGTGTATGATCGGGTACTGTCTTCGCAAAACGAAACAACCCTGTGGATGTTGACGTTGATGGTGGTCGGCTTCTTTGTGTTTATTGGTGCACTGGAAGCGATCCGCAGTTTCATTGTTATTCGGGTCGGCAACCAACTGGAACAGGGCTTTAACCTGAATGTCTATCGGGCGGCCTTTGAGCGTAACTTGCGCCGGGGGGACGGACAGGCAGGGCAATCGCTCAATGACCTGACGCAGGTGAGGCAATTTGTCACCGGTCCCGCGTTGTTCGCTTTCTTCGATGCCCCCTGGTTTCCGATTTACCTGGCGGTGATCTTTCTGTTCAACGTCTGGCTGGGTGTCATGGCCTGCGCTGGTGCGTTGTTGCTGATTGCCCTGGCAATCCTCAACGAACGCCTGACCCACAAGCCGCTGGTTGAAGCCAGCGGTTTCCAGCAGCAGTCCACGCACCTGGCCAGCAGTCAGTTGCAAAACGCCGAGAGCATCCAGGCCATGGGCATGCTCGCAGCGTTGCGCCAGCGCTGGTTCGCCTTGCATTCGCGTTTTCTGACCTTGCAGAACCAGGCCAGTGATACCTCGGCGGTGATCACCGCGATCAGCAAGTCGCTGCGCCTGTGCCTGCAGTCGCTGGTGCTGGGGCTGGGCGCCTTGCTGGTGATCGAGGGGCAGATGACCCCGGGCATGATGATCGCCGGGTCCATCCTCATGGGCCGGGTGCTCAGCCCCATCGATCAGTTGATTGCCGTGTGGAAGCAGTGGAGCGGGGCGCATATGGCCTATCAGCGTCTGGACGGCCTGCTGCGCGAGTTTCCCGAGCCGCCGGCACCGATGGCCTTGCCTGCGCCAAGCGGGCGCCTGAGCTTCGAGCAGGTCAGTGCCGGGCCGCCAGGCAAGCGCGTGGCAACCCTGCAGCAGATCAGCTTCAACCTGAGTGCCGGTGAAGTGCTCGGGGTACTGGGTACCTCCGGCTCGGGCAAGTCGACCCTGGCCAAGGTGCTGGTCGGCGTCTGGCCGACGCTGGCCGGTACCGTGCGCCTGGACGGCGCCGACCTGCACCGTTGGGATCGCGAGGCCCTGGGCCCGCACATCGGTTACCTGCCACAGAACATCGAACTGCTGCGCGGCAGCATTGCCGAGAACATTGCCCGCTTTGCCGAAC
>NZ_JH650782.1:0-29864 GCF_000259195.1 Pseudomonas donghuensis | reverse complement strand
GGGCCCGCACATCGGTTCCCTGCCACAGAACATCGAACTGCTGCGCGGCAGCATTGCCGAGAACATTGCCCGCTTTGCCGAACTGGACGGCCACAAGGTGGTCGAGGCGGCGCGTCAAGCCGGTGTGCACGAGCTGATTTTGCGCTTGCCGCAAGGCTACGACACCCGCCTGGGCGAAGACGGCGGCGATCTTTCCGGCGGGCAGAAGCAGCGCATCGCCCTGGCTCGTGCCTTGTACGGTGGGCCGAGCCTGATCGTGCTCGACGAACCCAATTCCAACCTCGACACCAGTGGCGAGGCGGCGCTGGCTACCGCCATTGCGCAAATGAAAGCCCAGGGCCGCACCGTGGTGCTGGTTACCCATCGCTCGGCCGCGCTGGCCCAGGCCGACAAGCTGCTGGTACTCAGCGAGGGCCGGATGCAGGCATTTGGGCCGGCGCATGACGTCATGCAGGCCCTGAGCCGGGCCCAGGAGCAGGCTCAGCGCCAACCGGCCAATGCCGCATTGGCAACCGGAGGTGGCGCATGAGCCAGGTCGATAAAAGCCGCAGTGCACGCTTTTATGTACGCCTCGGCTGGTTGCTGACCCTGGTCGGCTTTGGCGGTTTTATCGCCTGGGCAACCCTGGCGCCGCTTGATCAGGGCATTGCCGTGCAAGGCACGGTGGTGGTCTCGGGCAAGCGCAAGGCGGTGCAGTCCCTGGCCGGCGGCGTGGTCAGCCGCATCCTGGTCAGTGAAGGCCAACGGGTTAAGCAGGGGCAGCCACTGTTTCGCTTGGACCAGACCCAGGTCCAGGCTGACGTGCAGTCGCTGCAGGCCCAGTACCGGGTGGCATGGGCCAGCCTGGCACGCTGGCAGAGCGAGCGCGACAACCTCGGCGAAGTCGTCTTTCCGGCAGAACTCAGCGCCGACCCCGACCCGCAGTTGAGCCTGGTGCTTGAAAGCCAGCGGCAGTTGTTCAGCAGCCGCCGCGACGCCCAGGCCCGTGAGCAGGCCGGGCTGACCGCCAGTATCGACGGTGCGGTCGCCCAGTTGGCAGGCATGCGCCGCGCCCGTGGCGACCTGCAGGCCCAGGCCGATTCACTGCGCGAACAACTGGAGAACCTCAAGCCGTTGGCCAGCCAGGGCTATATCCCGCGCAACCGCTTGCTGGAGTATCAGCGTCAGTTGTCCCAGGTCCAGCGCGACCTGGCGCAGAACAACGGCGACAGTGCGCGGTTGGAGCAGGGCATCGTCGAGTCGCGGCTGAACCTGCAACAGCGTCGTGAGGAGTATCAGAAGGAAGTGCGTAGCCAACTGGCGGAAGCGCAGTTGAAAAGCGTCACCCTGGAGCAGCAACTGACCTCGGCCGGTTTCGACTTGCAGCACAGCGAAATTCTCGCCCCGGCCGATGGCATCGCGGTCAACCTGGGCGTGCATACCGAAGGTGCGGTGGTGCGTGCCGGAGAAACCCTGCTGGAGGTGGTGCCCCAGGGCACTGCCCTCGAGGTCGAAGGGCGCTTGCCGGTCAACCTTGTGGATAAAGTCGCGGTACAGCTGCCTGTGGATATCCTTTTCACGGCCTTTAACCAGAGCAGCACGCCGCGGGTAGCGGGCGAGGTGGCGCTGATTTCCGCCGACCAGTTGCTCGATGACAAGACCGGCCAGCCGTACTACGTGCTACGCAGCACGGTCAGCGAACAGGCACTGGCGCGCCTTGACGGCCTGGTGATCAAACCGGGAATGCCGGCCGAACTGTTCGTGCGCACCGGCGAGCGCTCGATGCTCAATTACCTGTTCAAACCCCTGCTCGATCGGGCAGGCACTGCGTTGACCGAACAATAAGGAAGCCCGTGCATGAAAAGCTTGATGACCGGGCTGCTGGCGGCGTTCGCCCTGACAACAGGGGCGGGCGCGCAGGCCATGGGGCCGTTTCAGGTGTATGAGCAGGCGCTGCGCAAGGACCCGGTGTTCCTTGGCGCGCTCAAGGCCCGCGAAGCCGGGCAGGAAAACCGCGCCATTGGCCGCGCCGGTTTGCTGCCGAACCTGTCGTACAACTACAACAAGGGCCGCAACGATTCCAAGGCCCGCTACCTGGGCGACTCGCGGCGCGAGGATGAAGACCGTCACTACAACAGCTATGGCTCGAGCTTCATCCTCCAGCAGCCCTTGCTCGACTACGAAGCCTACGCCAGCTACCGCAAGGGCGTGGCCCAGGCGCTGTTCGCCGACGAGGCGTTTCGCGACAAGAGCCAGGAGTTGCTGGTGCGGGTAATGACCAGCTATACCCAGGCGCTGTTTGCGCAAGACCAGATCAGCATCAGCGTGGCGAGCAAGCAGGCGTATCAACAGCAGTTCCAGCAGAACCAGCAACTGTTCCAGCAGGGCGAGGGTACCCGTACCGATATTCTCGAAGCCCAGGCCCGCTTTGAGCTGGCCGACGCCGAGGAGATCCAGGCGCGCAACGATCAGGACGCCGCCTTGCGTGAGCTGGGGGCATTGATCGGCGAACCCTCGGCACGCATCGACGAACTGGCGCCGATCAACGACGGCTTTGCCTTGCTGGCGCTGCAACCGGCGACCTATGAGGCCTGGCATGAGCTGGCGCTGGCCAATAACCCGCAACTGGCATCCCAGCGCCAGGCCCTGGAGGTGGCCGAATACGAAGTGGAACGCAACCGTGCCGGGCACCTGCCCAAAGTCACCGCCTACGCTACATCGCGGCAAATGCAGTCTGACAGTGGCAACACCTACAACCAGCGCTACGACACCAACACCATCGGCATCGAAGTCAGCCTGCCGTTGTTTGCCGGTGGCGGGGTGTCGGCGGCCACCCGTCAGGCCAGCCGCAACCTGGAGCAGGCCGAATACGAACTGGACGGCAACACCCGGGCAACCCTGATCGAGTTGCGCCGCCAGTACAACGCCTGCCAGTCGGGCGTCAGCCGCCTGCGCGCCTATCAGCGGGCGCTGACCTCGGCCGAGGCGTTGGTACAGTCGACCCGCCAGAGCGTGCTGGGGGGGGAGCGGGTCAACCTCGATGTGCTCAATGCCGAGCAGCAGTTGGCAACCACCCGCCGCGACCTGGCCCAGGCCCGCTACGACTACCTGCTGGCCTGGGTCAAGCTGCATTACTACGCCGGGACCCTGCGCGAAGAGCACCTGGCCCGGGTCGATGAGGCCTTTGTACGCCGTTAGGCGGTACGCAGGCGCACGGCGCGCTGGCGTTCGGCCAGGCCCCAGACCAGCAAGGCCAGGGCGCCGATGCTCAGACCGGCGATGACAATACCGTCCCAGCCGTAGCGCTGGAACAGTTGCGTACCGAGCAGCGAGCCGAGTGCGCCGCCGATGAAGTAGCAGGTGATGTAGCCGGCATTCAGGCGGTTGCGGGCTTCCGGGCGCAGAGCAATCACGGCATTCTGGTTGCTCACGTGCACCAGTTGAACCGCCAGGTCGAGCAACAGCACACCGAGCAACAGTGCCGCCAGCGACGACTGTGCATAGGCCAGCGGCACCCATGAGAGCAGCAAGGCCAGCAAGCCTACCGTGGTGCCCAGCGGGCCTTTGCCACGGTCGGCCAGGCGCCCGGCCCAGTTGGCCGACAGGGCACCGGCGGCACCAGCCAGGCCGAACAGTCCGATCACGGCGTCAGAGAAATGGTAGGGCTCGGCCGACAAGAGAAACGCCAGCGGGGTCCAGAACAGGGCAAACAAACTAAACGACAACAGGCCCAGCAACGAGCGCAAGCGCAGGATCGGCTCGTCAACGAACAGGCGGAACACCGAGCCGAGCAGCGCTGGATAGCTGAGCCCGGCGTGCTGATGACGCTCGGGCAGGGCGCGGAACAAGGCGATCGCCGACAGCCCCATCAACGCCGCAGCCAGCAGGTAGATGCTGCGCCAGCTGCCCAGTTCGGCCATGAAGCCGGCGGCGGTGCGCGCCAGCAGGATGCCCAGCAGCAACCCGCTCATCAGCGTGCCGACGACTCGCCCGCGCTGCGCTGGATCACTGAGGCCGGCGGCCATCGGCACCAGCACCTGAGCGACTACCGAGAACAGGCCGGTGAGGGTGGTGCCGATCAGCAGCCATGCCAGGCTGGGCGAAAAGGCGCTGATCAGCAGGCCCAGGGTGCTGATGGCGATCATGCTGACGATCAGTTTGCGCTGTTCGAACAGGTCGCCCAGAGGGGCCAGCAACAACAGGCCGGCGCCGTAGCTCAGCTGTGCGGCGATGACGATGGCCCCGGCGCTGGCGGTGGTCAGGCCGAAGTGTTCGGCGATGCTGTGCAGCAAGGGTTGGGCGTAATAGTTGCTGGCGACGGCAAGGCCCGTGGCGGTCGCCATCAGCAGAATCAGGCCGCGGCTCAGAGTGTGGCAGGAAGAGGTCATGGACCGTCTCGATCAGTGGCAGTTGGGAAGTGACAGTATCGGAAATACGCTAGCATGACGCCAATGTATCGTTTTCATTCTATCCATCTTGAAAATAGATCAATCCATGAACCTCAAGCAGATTGAATATGCCCTGGCGGTGGTCGACACCGGTAGCTTTACCCGTGCCGCCGAGCGCTGCCATGTGGTGCAGTCGGCCTTGAGCCACCAGATTGCCAGGCTGGAAGAAACCCTCGGCGTCAGCCTGTTCGAGCGTAGCTCGCGGCGCGTGCGCCTGACGCCGGCGGGCGAAGCCTTCGTGCAGAGTGCCCGGCCAGCGCTGGAAGCCACCCGGCGGATTGCCGAAGATGTCGCCGCGGCCTGTGGCGAAGTACGCGGGCAATTGTCCATCGGCGAGATCACCTCGCTGACCGAACTTGACCTGGTCGATCTGCTGGCCGATTTTCATGCTCAGCACCCGTTGGTGGATATCCGCTGGCTGATGGCCAAGAGCGAGTTGCTCATTGCCGATGTGCGCGAACGGCGCCTGGACGTGGGCTTTATCGGGGTTTGGCCGGGCGAGCGGCTGGACGGCGTCGAGTACCGCCTGCTGGCCGAAGAGGAACTGGTGGCGGTCATGGCCGTCGAGCATCCCTTGGCGGGTGCCGCGCGCTTGTCCCTGGTTGATCTCCAGGCCCAGCCACTGGTGGATTTTCCGGCCGGTAGCGGCGCCCGCCGGCAAACCGACGAGGCCTTTGCCGCCGCCGGCGTGCGTCATCGGGTGCAGTTCGAGGTGACCAATATCCGCCTGGTGGAGAAGTTTGCCAAACGCGGCCTTGCCATCGGCCTGGTGCCGGCGCGAATTGCCAACAGCTTCAACGGCGTGATGTCGGTGGCAATCGAGGATGCGCCGGTGCGTCACGTGTATGCGATCTGGTCGATGCACCCGACCCCGGCCGCCAGGGCCTTTGCCCAGCTGATTGAACAGCGCCTGGCGGTCAGGGATGGCCATTGACCCGCCTCAGGCCGCGAAGCCGCCGTCGATGCTCAGGCTGGCACCGGTAATGTAGGCTGCCTCGGGGCCGGCCAGGTAGGCGACGAAGCTGGCAATCTCGTCGACATGACCGTAGCGACCCACGGCCATCAAGCCCATCAGGCTTTCGGCGAATTCGCCTTGAGCCGGGTTCATGTCGGTGTCCACCGGGCCCGGCTGGACATTGTTGATGGTGATGCCCAGCGGCCCGAGGTCACGGGCCAGGCCGCGAGTCAGGCCGACCAACGCCGATTTGCTCATGGCATAAGGGCCGCCACCGGCGAAGGGCATGCGTTCGGCATTGGTGCTGCCGATGTTGATGATCCGCCCGCCCTGGCCCATGTGCCGGACGGCCGCTTGCGTGGCCACGAAGACGCTGCGCACGTTCACCGCCAGGGTGCGGTCGAAGTCCTCCAGGCTGAAGTCCGCAAGCGGCCCCACCGCCAGAACCCCGGCATTGTTGACCAGAATATCCAGGCGACCGAACGCTTCAACAGTGCTTTGCACCGCCTGCTGCACAGCGCTGGCATCGGCACTGTCGGCCTTGATGGCCAGGGCCTTGCCGCCGGCGGCGATGATGCTCTGTTGCAGGGCGTCGGCCTGGGCCGTGGCGTTGGCATAGGTGAAGGCGACACTGGCGCCTTCGGCGGCCAGGCGTTTGACGATGGCGGCGCCGATACCGCGCGAACCGCCCTGGATCAGGGCTACTTTGCCGTGGAGGCTGGATTGGGTCGACATGCTGTGCTCCCGAAAGAACAAGGCTGGATGCCTTGGATGGGGCTCAGTATCGGCCGCTGATTACCCTGTCGGTAGCCAGTAATCGCTATAGTCTGTGTAAACCAGAAGTATGGAATCATCGGTATGGAATCCTTCAGCAGCATCGAGTGTTTTGTCCGCAGCGCCGAAGTCGGCAGCTTTGCCGAAGCGGCGCGGCGCCTGAGCCTGACCCCGGCGGCGGTGGGCAAGAACGTCGCCCGGCTGGAGGCGCGCCTGGGCGTGCGCTTGTTTCAGCGCAGCACCCGGCGCTTGACCCTGACCGAGGCCGGGCAGCGTTTTCTCGGCGAGGTGGCGGCGAGTTTTCAGACCATCCAGTACGCCGTGGCTAACCTGGCCAGTGCCGAAGGGCAACCGGCCGGCACCCTGAAGGTGAGCATGGGCACGGTGTTCGGCCGCCTGTACATCGTGCCGCTGCTGGCCGAGTTCCTGCGGCGCTATCCGGCAATCAGCCCTGACTGGCATTTCGATAACCGTCAGGTCGACCTGATTGGCCAGGGCTTTGATGCGGCCATTGGCGGTGGCTTCGACCTGCCCCAGGGCGTGGTGGCGCGCAAGCTGACCCCGGCGCACCGGATTCTGGTGGCGGCGCCGACGTACTTGCAGCAGCATCCGCCCATTACCCAGCCCGCCGATTTGCACGCGCTGGACGGCATCCTCATTCGTTCTCCGCAGACCGGGCGGGTACGTTCCTGGCCGTTGACCAGCCGCGAGCGGGAGCAGAGCCCTTTGAGCTTGCGTTTGCGCATGACCATGAGTGACTCGGAGGCAGCCTGTGCGGCGGCGGAGCAGGGCCTGGGCGTGGCGCTGGTGAGCATGCCGTTCGCCGTGCCGTACCTGCAGGCTGGCCGGCTGCTGCGGGTGTTGCCGGACTGGTATGTGGACGACGGCAATATCTCGCTGTACTACACCGAGCACAAATTGCTACCGGGCAAGACCCGGGCGTTTGTCGATTTTGTCATCGAGCAGTTTGCCCGGCAGGGGTTGGCGCAGCGGTTTGATGCGTTGGGTGCTTTATGAGGGGGGCTGCTGTGCAGCCCATCGCCGGCAAGGCCGGCTCCCACAGTAAGGGCTCCTGCAGACCCCACACTGGATCAGGGCACGCCGAACCTGTGGGAGCTGGCCTTGCCAGCGATGGAAGGCGCAGCCTTCCTGATCACAGAACCTTGAGGATGGAGTAATTCTGGGGTACCCCGCCGAGCACCAGGCTCACCTCATCCTCTTCAACCTTGCCGATCAAACGTTGCCCCAGTGGCGAGCGCGGGGTGATCACCGTGACCAGTTGCGCCCCCTGGCCAATCTTCAGCCCGGCGCCTTCGGGCCCTAGAAACAGCTGCTGGCAAGTGCCGTTTTCGGCCTCGAGGGTCACCAGGTTGCTGACCTGGATCCCGCGTTGCGGGTCATAGTCGCGCAGCAACAATTGCTGGTACGCTGCCCGCGCCTGGCGGATTTCCTCCATGCGCCGGGCTTGCCCGGTGGCCAGGTACGACGCTTCAAGGCCCAGGGTGTCGTACTTGTTCTCGGCGATGTTCTCTTCGGCGGTGGCCGCTTCATAGGCGGTTTGCGCGGCGCGCTGGGCGACATCCAGATCAAAGCTCAGGGTATCGATGATGCGTTGCAGCAGGTCGGCTTTGGTCATGGGCTCAGTTGCAGAATTCAAGAACGAGGGCACGGCTTTTTTCGGTCGGCGCGGTGCGGTTCTGTTGCAGCCAGAACTGGCATTTGGGGTTGGACAGATTGCGCAGGCTGCCTTGCGCCTGCTCTTCGGCCTGCTGTACTTGCTGGTTGCGCAGGATCTGTTTGTATTGCTCGAACATCTGCTTTTGCGAGTCGGCTGTCTCCGGCGACGCCGGCGCCGTGGCTGGCGGCGCCAGCACCTGGCCGATCGGCTGCACCGTCGCTGGCAGCAGGCGCCCGGCCAGCCACAGGCTCAGGGCAATAGCCACAGCGCCAAGCCACAGGCCTAGCGCAATGCACAGGATCAGTTGCAGGGGTTTTAGGGTGATCTTCAATTCGCGAGGGCGGGGCATGATGGCCTCCTGGCCAGGACACGGGTTGCCATTGTCGCACGGTGCAACGGATTTTTTTCGTGCCACGCTTTTGTCAGTGATGATTTACCCGGACAATCGGCGCTTTTTCCAAGGGGCCAGCGATGAAAGCGCGGTGGGACATCTTCTGTTGTGTCGTCGATAACTACGGCGACATCGGCGTGACCTGGCGCCTGGCCCGGCAACTGGTGGCCGAGCAGGGCCTGGCGGTGCGCCTGTGGGTGGATGACCTGAAGGCGTTCGTGCGTATCTGCCCCGAAGCCCAGGCCGACGTCGCCCAGCAATGGCAGCAGGGCGTGGATGTGCGCCAATGGCCTTCCGATTGGCAGGACACTTCGGTAGCTGATGTGGTGATTGGCGCTTTCGCCTGTCAGCTACCGCCTGCCTATGTGCAGGCCATGCTCGAACAACCCCGTGCGCCATTGTGGTTGAACCTGGACTACCTCAGCGCTGAAGACTGGGTCGAAGGTTGCCATGGCTTGCCGTCGCCCCAGGCCAATGGCTTGCGCAAGGTGTTTTTCTTCCCAGGCTTTACCGCCAAGACCGGCGGCTTGCTGCGTGAGGCGAGCTTGCTGCCACGTCGCCAGGCGTTTGAGCAGGACCCGGCCGCACGCAAGGCGTTTCTGCAGGGGCTAGGTGTAACGCCAGAACGCAATGCCCGGCTGATTTCGCTGTTCGCCTACGAAAACCCCGGCGTCGCCAGCTGGCTGGATGCCCTGGCTGCCGACTGCCGCGCCAATCACCTGCTGGTGCCCGAAGGCCGGGTGCTGGGCGACGTTCAGGCCTGGCTCGGCGAGCAGGCGCTGAGCGTAGGCAGCATTGCCCGGCGCGGTGCCTTGACCGTGCAGATCCTGCCTTTCGTCAGCCAGGACGATTACGACCGGCTGCTCTGGTGCTGCGATTTCAACGCGGTGCGTGGCGAAGATTCGTTCGTCCGCGCGCAATGGGCCGCACGGCCGCTGCTCTGGCATATCTATGTGCAGGAAGAGTATGCCCACTGGGAAAAACTCGAAGCGTTTCTCGATCTGTACATCCAGGGATTGTCCGCGCCCGCCGGGGCCGCGCTGGTACAATTGTGGCGTGCCTGGAACATGGACAACGACATGGGCCAGGCCTGGCAACAGGTGCTGGCGCACTGGGACGAGCTGGACCAGCACGCCCGCCGCTGGAGCGCGGTGCAAGCCGCTCAGCCGGACCTTGCCACGGCGCTGGTACAGTTTTACCGAAATTGGCTATGATATGCGGCCTCGATTTTTGTAAATCCATCCAAATTCGGATATCTCGCAATGAAAACTGGTAAAGAGCTGAAACCCGGTACCGTACTGCGGATCGACAACGACCCGTGGCTGGTTCAGAAAACTGAATTCACCAAGTCGGGCCGTAACAGCGCGATCATGAAGACCAAGCTGAAGAACCTGCTGACCGGCTACAAGACCGAGACCGTTTACGGTGCGGACGACAAGCTGGACGACGTGATCCTGGATCGCAAAGAAGCGACCCTGTCGTTCATCAGCGGTGACTCGTTCACCTTCATGGACACCACCGACTACACCATGTACGAACTGAACGCCGAAGACATCGAGGCCGTTCTGCCGTACATCGAAGAAGGCATGGAAGACGTCTGCGAAGCCGTATTCTTCGAAGGCCGCCTGGTATCGGTAGAACTGCCGACCACCATCAGCCGTCAGGTTGTCTACACCGAGAACGCTGCTCGCGGCGACACCTCGGGCAAGGTCATGAAACCTGCCAAGCTGAAAAACGGCACTGAAATCAGCGTTGCTGACTTCATCCAGATCGACGAGTGGATCGATATCGACACCCGCGACAACAGCTTCAAGGGCCGTTCCAAGAAGTAATTCTTGCGCCCATGAAAAACCCGGCCTTGGCCGGGTTTTTTTATGCCTGGTGTTTTATCGCTCAGACAGTGACATGCAAGCGTACATCGACGTTGCCACGGGTGGCATTGGAGTACGGGCAAACCTGGTGGGCAGCTTCAACCAGTTGCTCTGCCTCAGCCTGCTCCAGCCCCGGCAGGTCGATGTTCAGGTCGATATCCAGACCGAAGCCACCCGGAATCTGGCCAATACCAACCTTGGCAGTGATCGAGCTCTCGGCTGGCAGGGCCTTTTTCTGCTGGCCGGCAACGAACTTCAGGGCGCCGATAAAGCAGGCCGAGTAGCCGGCGGCAAACAGTTGCTCGGGGTTGGTGCCGTCGCCACCTGCGCCGCCCAGTTCTTTGGGGGTGCTCAGCTTGACTTCCAGCTTGCCGTCGCTGGAGCGCGAACTGCCGTCGCGGCCACCGGTGGATTTGGCTTGGGCAATGTACAGCGGAGTGACCTTTTGCATGATGAGCCTCGCTTGTGAGTTGCGCCGCGGCGCTGAGTGGGTACGGGAATTAAGTTAGCGCGCAATTATTTAGTGCGCAAGATAATTTTCGGCTGACCTACCAACGGTCATTTCTCAGCATAGCGCTCAGAGGTTTTTTTGCAGGTTGGCGCGCAGTTCCAGCAAATCGGCCTGCAGCTGTTGCAGGCGTTCGAGGTTCTCGCCGCTGGCGGCCAGAATGCAGTGGGGCACGTCTTTGGCCCGGGCTTGCAGGGCTCGGCCCTGATCGCTCAGTTGCACCAGCACCACCCGTTCATCTTCGCGGCTGCGGCTGCGCTTGAGCAGGCCTTCGGCTTCCAGGCGTTTGAGCAACGGTGTCAGAGAACCCGGATCGGTCAGCAGGCGCTGGCTGATCTCTCCGACGGTCAAACCGTCCTGTTCCCACAGCACCAGCATTGCCAGGTACTGTGGATAAGTCAGCCCGAGTTTGTGCAGCAGCGGTTTGTAGACCTTGGTCATCAGCAACGAAGTCGAGTGCAGGGCAAAGCACACCTGGTTGTCCAGGAGCAGTTCGTCGCAAGGAACAGGCGCTTTAGGGTCGGCGTTCATGCACATCCTTCAATGGGTTGGGTCCTTTAAATTTAGCACGCAGGTCATTAGCGCACTTACTGCCAGCGCAGCTCGCTTTGCAGCGCCAGGTCCCACGGCGGGATCGGGCTGAAGCGGTGCTTGAGGAATTCGAGCAGCAAACGGCTGCGAGAGTTCGTTTCATGTTCCAGGCGCAGGGCATAGATGCCGCTGCTTTCGGCGCTGGGCAGGCCGTTGTCACAGAATAGCGGCAGCAATTCGCCACGCAGCAGGTATTCGCTGATCAGCCAGGTGGGCAGGTGGGCAATGCCCAGGCCTGCCAGGGCGCCGAACAACAGGGTTTCGGCGTTGTTGGCACTCATGCGCATGCGGGTGGGGCGATACAGGCGCATCTGCCCCTCGACCGCGAAGCGCCAGGCGAAGGGCGGGGCCAGGCCGTCCCAGTCCAGGCCGTGGTGTTCGGGTAATTCAGCGGGGCTGGCGGGAATGCCGCGCTGGGCCAGGTAAGCGGGGCTGGCGCAGGCAATGCGGACCATGTAGGCCAGCGGTGTGGCCACCAGGCGGGTATCGGCCAGGGGCCCTGCGCGCAGCACCAGGTCGACTTCGCCCAGGTGCGAGCCGTGCAGGTCGACGAAGCTGTCGATCAGGCGCAGTTGCACATCCAGCCCCGGATAGGCCACCAGAAAGTCGGCGATGGCCGGGGCCAGGTGGCGGCGGCCAAAGGCGGCCGGGGCGTCGATGCGGATCAGGCCTTCCGGGGCGTTGCTCAGCGATACCGCTTCAGCGCGGGCCAGGCGCAGCTCTTCGACAATCCTGCGGGCGCGTTCGGCAAAGGCATTACCCGCCGGGGTCGGCCGTACCGCATGGGTGCTGCGCACGAACAGGCGGCTGCCGACCGCGTTTTCCAGGGTGTCGATACGCCGCGCCACCGCCGAAGGCGTCAACGGATGGCGCCGGGCGGTGGCGGAGAAGCTGCCGGTTTCCAGTACATCAAGAAACAGGCTGAGTTGTTCGGTCAGGGCATCGGGGTTCATGCTGAAGTCTGCTTTTGCGTAAATAGCATAGCCATTGTGCGTTGCTGTGCGTTTCCCCGCTAGCACCAGCTCGGTAGCATGCACCGATTGGTATTTCAGAGAGACGGCAATGATCGAGTGGGCGATGTACATAGCGCTGGGCGCGGCACTGGGCACGGTGGGCGGGTTGTTCGGCATCGGTGGCGGGCTGATCGCGATTCCGGCGCTGGGGGTGTTGTTCGGCCTCGACCAGCAACTGGCCCAAGGCACCGCGCTGGTGATGGTGGTACCGAATGTGTTGCTGGCGCTGTGGCGGTATCACCAGCGAAATCGCATCGAACTCAAACATGCCTTGCCGCTGGCCGCGACCAGCTTTGTTTTCGCCTGGCTCGGTTCGATCTGGGCGGTGGGTGTGGATGCCCAGGCCATGCGCTTTGGCTTTGTGCTGTTCTTGGTGGCGCTGGCCGCCTGGAACCTGGCGCGGATGTTCATGCGTACGGCGCAGCCGTCCAGCGAGCTGCGCCAGCCCTGGCCGTGGCTGGGCGTGCTGGGCAGCGGCGCCGGGGTGCTGGGCGGCTTGTTCGGGGTCGGTGGGGCAGTGGTGGCGACCCCGGTGCTGACCAGCGTGTTCGGCACCACCCAGGTGGTTGCCCAGGGGTTGTCACTGGCCCTGGCAGCCCCCAGTACTGCCGTCACCTTGCTGACTTACGGCGTGCATCAGCATGTGCAGTGGAGCATGGGCATCCCGCTGGCTATCGGTGGCCTGCTGAGCATCAGCTGGGGTGTGAAACTGGCTCACGCCCTGCCGGAAAGAGTCCTGCGTTCACTGTTCTGTGGGTTTCTGGTGCTCTGTGCGGTGATGCTGGCCTTCAAGATCTGAAGCCTTCGATGATGTAGTCGGCCAGGCAGTCGGTCATTTCCGACTGCGTGGTGCGATTGCGCAGCAGCATGATGCTGGCGGTGGGCAAGGGTGGCAGGCCTTCGGCTTCGCCAATGATCTGCAGGTCGCTGGTGATCAGGCTCTGCAACTGCGCGGTGACCGCCAGGCCGGCACTGACCACGGCCATGATCGCCGCGGTGCTAGCGCTGGTGTAGGCGATCCGGTACTCCTTCTCGATGGCATCCAGGGCATTGCAGGCCCAGGTCCGGCAATAGCAATCGCAGTTGAACATCGCCAGCGGCAGAGGGTTGTGCTCATGCGGGCAGAAGCCCCGGGCTTGCACCCACACTGCGCGCTCGCGGCGCAGCAACTGGCCGATTTCGTTGCCCGGTTCGCGGGTGATGATGGTCAGGTCCAGATCCTGGCGTTGCATCAACTGCCGCGAGCTTTCGCAGTGCACTTCGACCTGAACCAACGGGTAGGCCTGGGCGAAACTGGACAGGATGCCCGGCAAAAAGCGCATGGCGTAGTCGTCCGGCGTACCGATGCGCACCACCCCGACCATGTGCGGCATGCGCAGGGTATTGAACACCTCGCCGTGCAGCTTGAGGATGCGCCGGGCGTAGCCGAGCAGCACCTGGCCCTCGGCAGTCAGGCGCACCTGGCGGCCATCGCGCTCGAACAGCTGGCGCTGGATGATGTCCTCCTCCAGGCGCTTCATCTGCATGCTCACCGCCGACTGGGTACGATTGACCACTTCGCCGGCACGGGTGAAGCCGCCGTGTTCGGCAATGGCGACGAAGGTGCGCAGCACGTCGGAATCGATACTCTGGTACTGGGACAAGGCATCAATCTCCTAGATGTATTACATAAGAAACATTCGTTGGATTGATCTTATGCCGGACCTGACACTGTCGTCATCCCAACAGGAGGGTAAGACGATGAAAGGTCAGAAATCGCTTGTTCTGCAGTACTCAACGTCCCAGCACAGCTGGTTTTACCAGCTCACCCACGTCGCGGCCCAACGGCTGATGCGTTGGCGCCAACTGCACCGCGAGCGCCGCGAACTGGCGCGCCTGAGCGATGCGGCACTGGACGATATCGGTCTTAGTCGGGCGGATATCCTGCGCGAGGTGGAGCGGCCATTCTGGGAGGATCCACTGAAAAAATGAGTCGCATCATCGAGGTGCCACGACTAGTGTAAGTGGGCTTGTTCACAAGGAGCCGGGCATGCCCACCACACAGTCCCTTTCCCTGGCCCAGGCGCGCCGCCTGGCGCTGTCGGCACAAGGCTTCAACACTCGCCAGACAAGCGCGTCGATGGGGGCCGCGCAGCTGCAGCGGATGATCGAACGCCTGGGGGTGGTGCAGATCGACTCGGTCAATGCCCTGGTACGCTCCCACTACCTTCCGCTGTTTTCCCGTCTTGGCAGTTATCCACAAGCGCTGCTTGATCAACTGGCCTGGGGCCGCAACCGTCAACGCAAACTCTTCGAGTACTGGGGTCATGAGGCCTCGCTGCTGCCGCTTTCGCTGTACCCGTTGCTGCGCTGGCGCATGGACCGTGCGCGTCAGGGCCAGGGCATCTTTCAACAGCTGGCGCGCTTTGGCCGCGAGCAGCAAGCGACCATCGCCCGGGTGCTGGCGGCGGTGACCGAACAGGGCGCTCTGGGCGCGGGCAGCCTGTCGACCCGCCAGGAGCGTGCCGGCCCGTGGTGGGACTGGAGCGCTGAAAAGCACGCGCTGGAGTGGCTGTTTGCCGCGGGATTGGTCAATGTCGCCGGTAGGCGCGGTTTCGAGCGCCTGTACGATTTACCCGAGCGGGTGCTGCCGGCGGCATTGCTTGAGCAACCGCCAATGAATGAGGCCGACGCGCAACGCGGACTGTTACTGCATGCCGCGGGTGCGTTGGGGGTGGCTACCGAGAAGGACCTGCGAGACTACTTTCGCCTGGCCCCCGGCGATAGCCGCGCACGGCTGGCCGAGCTGGTCGAGGAGGGCGCATTGCAGGCCTGTGCGGTGCAGGGCTGGACGCAAGCGGCGTACTGCCTGGGTTCGCCACGGGTGCCGCGCAAGGTGAGCAGCAGCGCCTTGCTTTCGCCCTTTGACTCGCTGGTCTGGGAGCGGGAGCGCACCGAGCGTCTGTTTGATTTCCGCTACCGGTTGGAGATCTACACGCCTGCGCACAAACGTGTGTACGGCTATTACGTGCTGCCGTTCCTGCACAACGAACGCATTGCCGCACGGGTCGACCTGCGTGCCGAGCGCGCTAACGATTGCCTGGCGGTACACGCGGTGCATGAAGAACAGGCGGGGCTGGATGAGGCGGGCATGCAGGCCCTGGCTGAAAGCCTGCAGCGCATGGCCGCCTGGCTGGGCCTGGCCGAGGTGCAGTTGAACTGCCCGCGTGCCAGTGCCGCACGCTTGCGCGAGGCGCTGGCACGCAGTGACCTCAGCGACGTACCTGCTTGAGGGTTTCGGCAATCAGGAAGGCCAGCTCCAGTGACTGATCGGCGTTCATCCGCGGGTCGCAATGGGTGTGGTAGCGGTCGGAGAGGGCGTCTTCGGTGATTGGCCGGGCGCCGCCGATGCACTCGGTGACGTTCTGCCCGGTCATTTCGATATGAATCCCCCCTGCATGGCTGCCTTCGGCCTGATGGACCTGGAAGAACTGCTTGACCTCGCTGAGGATCTGGGCGAAATCGCGGGTCTTGTAACCGCTGCTGGCCTTGATGGTGTTGGCGTGCATCGGGTCGCAGCTCCACAGCACCTGGCGCCCTTCGCGCTCGACGTTGCGGATCAGGGCCGGCAGATGTTCGCCGACCTTGTTCGCCCCCATGCGCACGATCAGGTTGAGGCGGCCGGGGTCGTTGTCCGGGTTGAGCACGTCGATCAGGCGAATCAGCTCTTCGCTGTTCATGCTCGGGCCGACCTTGACCCCGATCGGGTTGTTCACCCCGCGCAGGAACTCGACATGGGCGCCATCGAGCTGGCGGGTGCGGTCGCCGATCCAGAGCATGTGCGCCGAGCAGTCGTAATAGTCGTTGGTCAGGCTGTCGCGACGGACGAAGGCTTCTTCATAGTTCAGCAGCAGCGCTTCGTGGGCGGTGAAGAAGCTGGTTTCGCGCAACTGCGGCGAGCTGTCCAGGCCGCAGGCGCGCATGAAGGCCAGGGTTTCGTCGATGCGGTCAGCCAGCTGGCTGTACTTTTCTGCCAGCGCCGAGTTGGCGATGAAGTCCAGGTTCCACTTGTGTACCTGATGCAGGTCGGCGAAACCGCCCTGGGCAAAGGCGCGCAGCAGATTGAGGCTGGCAGTGGACTGGTGGTAGGCCTGCAGCAGGCGCTCCGGGTCCGGGATCCGGCTCTTTTCATCGAAGCCGATGCCGTTGACGATGTCGCCGCGGTAGGCCGGCAGGGTGACGCCGTCAATGGTTTCATCGCCTGCCGAGCGCGGCTTGGCGAACTGCCCGGCCATGCGCCCGACCTTGACCACCGGGCAACCGGCGGCAAAGGTCATGACAATGGCCATTTGCAGCAGCACCTTGAAGGTGTCACGAATCTTGGCTGCCGAGAACTCGGCGAAACTCTCGGCGCAATCGCCGCCTTGCAGCAGGAACGCGCGGCCCTGGGTGACCTCGGCGAACTGACGGCGCAGTTCCCGGGCCTCGCCGGCAAAGACCAGCGGCGGGTAGCTGGCCAGGGTCTGCTCGACCTTGAGCAGGTGCGCGGCATCGGGGTAGCTCGGTTGTTGCTGGATCGGCAGGGCGCGCCAGCTGTCAGGACTCCAGGGGTGGTTCATCACGGGCTCGATCTGGTCGGAAAAGGGCTGTCTGCCATGTTAACAGGTGCCACGTACCTTGTTGCACTGGCGCCATTGACGGACAATGGCGGTTTTTGCTTGGTACAGCGGCGCCTGCCGGGAGACAGCATGACAGAGGAACGGGTAGAGCGGCTGCTGGCCCAGGTCCACGATCAGTACGGCACCATCAGTGTGCTGGAAGTCGATGACTATCGCTTTCTCGAATTTGGCGAGGCGATCGAGCAGAGCTGTGTGTTCACCGCCGACCCGAGCTGGCTGGAGTACGACTACACCCGGGCCATGCTGATTGGCGCGCTGGCCCACCCCGAACCCGAGAGCGCGCTGTTTCTGGGCCTGGGGGCCGGTACCCTGACCCAGGCGTGCCTCAAGTTCCTGCCGCTGGAAGACGTCGAAGCCATCGAACTGCGCCCGGATGTGCCGCGCCTGGCCATCGAGTACATGGGCCTGGATGATGATCCGCGCCTTTATATCCGCATTGGCGATGCGATGGAGCTGCTGGAAACCGCCGAGTCCGCTGACTTGATTTTCGTCGACCTGTACACCGATCATGGCCCGGGTGTTGCGCACCTGGCCTGGCGTTTTCTGGAGGATTGCCAGCAGCGTCTGAATCCCGGTGGCTGGCTGGTGATCAACCAATGGGCCAGCGATGACGGCAAGCCGTTGGGCGCTGCGTTGTTGCGCGGGCTCTACCATCGTCATTACTGGGAACTGCCGGTCAAGGAGGGTAACGTCATCCTCATGGTGCCGGCTGACCTTGAGCAGCAGCTCGATCTGCCCGGCCTCACCGCCAGGGCCGAGGCGCTGGCGCCACAACTGGGCTACTCGTTGCAACCGCTGATCGGCGCGATCCGCCCGGCGTCCTGAGGCGCGTCACTGGGTCACTGGCGGAAAATCGATTCAGCCGCCGGTGCGGTTATCTTCCCGGGCCCGCCTTGGCGTGGCCTGGCGCTGGCGTGGTTGATTAAAAAAAACTCCCGTGAATTGCGAATTCAGGTATAGTACGCGCCGGTCTTTCACCGGACCTCGTTTAAGGTAGTGCAATTCCCCGAAGCCAGCTTCGGCTGCGCGTCCGCCCCGCGGACTCTCCTTGACGTTCCTTTTTTTCTTCAATCGTTTTCGCAAATCCCCGCCGACAAAGCTGCCAGGGTGACCTTCGGGTCTTACAAGGCATGTGCAGCTTTGGAGCATGGGTCTTTGCGGATGCACTTAGAGGCAGACCCATGACCCAGGAAACCGGCGGCTTCGCCGCTCTCGAACTTCATCCGAGCATTGTTGCTGCAGTGCTGGCTACCGGCTACGAAGAGCCGTCCGCCATTCAGCAGCAATCGATCCCGATTATTCTCGCTGGTCACGACATGATCGGTCAGGCGCAGACCGGTACCGGTAAAACCGCTGCCTTCGCTCTGCCAATCCTGCACCGCATCGACCCGAGCAAGCGCGAGCCGCAAGCCCTGATCCTGGCGCCAACCCGTGAGTTGGCGCTGCAAGTAGCCACCGCTTTCGAAACCTACGCCAAGCAGATGCCGGGCGTAACCGTGGTGGCCGTGTACGGTGGTGCCCCGATGGGCCCACAACTGAAAGCTATCCGTAACGGCGCGCAAATCGTCGTTGCTACCCCGGGCCGTCTGTGCGACCACCTGCGTCGCGACGAGAAGGTCCTGGCGACCGTCAACCACCTGGTGCTCGACGAAGCCGACGAAATGCTCAAGCTGGGCTTCATGGATGACCTCGAAGTGATCTTCAAGGCCATGCCGGAAAGCCGTCAGACCGTGCTGTTCTCGGCCACCCTGCCTGCTTCGATCCGTGCCATCGCCGAGCGCCACCTGCGCGAGCCGAAGCACGTCAAGATCCAGAGCAAGACCCAGACCGTCACCGCCATCGAACAAGCCCACCTGATGGTCCACGCCGACCAGAAGGTTTCCGCTGTCCTGCGCCTGCTGGAAGTGGAAGAGTTCGACGCGCTGATCGCCTTCGTGCGGACCAAGCAAGCCACCCTGGACCTGGCCAGCGCCCTGGAAGCCAAAGGCTACAAAGCCGCTGCGCTGAACGGTGACATTGCCCAGAACCAGCGTGAGCGCGTGATCGACTCGCTCAAGGACGGCCGTCTGGACATCGTCGTCGCCACCGACGTCGCTGCCCGTGGCCTGGACGTACCGCGCATCACTCACGTGTTCAACGTCGACATGCCGTATGACCCTGAGTCCTACGTTCACCGTATCGGCCGTACCGGCCGTGCGGGTCGTGAAGGCCGTGCGCTGCTGCTGGTTACCCCGCGCGAGCGTCGCATGCTGCAGGTGATCGAGCGTGTGACCGGTCAGAAAGTTGCCGAAGTTCGCCTGCCGAACGCTCAGGCCGTTCTCGATGCCCGCATCAAGAAGCTGACCAACAGCCTGGCGCCGTTGGTTGCCGATGCTGAGTCGACCCACGGTGATCTGCTTGATCGCCTGACTGCCGACATCGGTTGCAGCCCGCGTGCCCTGGCCGCTGCCCTGCTGCGCAAGGCTACCAACGGTCAGGCCCTGACCCTGGAAGCCGTCGAGAAAGAGCAGCCGCTGGTTCCGACCTACACCCCGCGTGAGCGCACTGGCGATCGTCCAGAGCGTGGCGAGCGTGAGCGTGGTGCACCGATGCCGCTGGGCGAAGGTCGTGCTCGCTGCCGTACCGCGCTGGGCGCGCGTGACGGTATCGCCGCCAAGAACCTGCTGGGCGCCATCCTCAACGAAGGCGGCCTGGCCCGCGAAGCCATCGGCCGCATCCAGGTGCGCGACAGCTTCAGCCTGGTCGAGCTGCCGGAAGAAGGCCTGGAGCGTCTGCTGACCAAGCTCAAGGACACTCGTGTTGCCGGCAAGCAGCTGAAGCTGCGCCGTTACCGCGAAGACTGATCCGCGAGCGATAAAAAAATCCCCGACTGGTTCGGGGATTTTTTTTGCCTGTGCCAAGCTGTGGCGCTGTCCGTGGGAGCAACTGTCTGTAGTGGGAGCGTGCATCTACCCTGTGGGAGCCGGTCTTGCCAGCGATCAAGCGCGCAGGATCAGTCGAACCGGTAGATATCCATCCCCAACGCCCCGAGCGTAAACCCCTGGTGGGCAATCCCGAAGCGCCCACCTGCACCCCGGGCGAAGTACAGCGGCAACAAGTGCTCATCGCTCGGATGGTTGCGCACTGCAAACGGCGCCCGCTGGCGGTAGTCATGCAGGGCAGGGGTGTCGTCGGCTGCCAGCTTGTCGATCATCCAGTCACGAAATGCCAGGGCCCAGGGCTCGACGCTGTCCGGGCCGGCCTGCCAATCCAGTTCGCGCAGGTTGTGGGTAATGCTGCCTGAGCCGATCAGCAGGATGCCTTCTTCGCGCAGCCCGGACAGCGCTTTGCCCATCCGTTCCTGCAGTTGTGGGCCCAGCTGGCTGGGTAGTGAAACCTGTACCACGGGAATGTCGGCGGCCGGGTACATCAGCGACAAGGGTACCCAGGCGCCATGATCGAACGGTCGCTTGGGGTCCAGGCGGGCCGGCAGGCCGGCATCGCACAGCAGGTGCTTGAGGCGTTCGGCCAGCGCCGGCTCGCCGGGCGCGGGGTATTGCACGGCAAACAGGGCGGCGGGAAAACCGCCGAAGTCATGCCAGGTCTCGGGGTGGGGATGGCTGGATATCCACAGCTCGCGGCTCTCCCAGTGCGCGGAGACCACCACGATGGCCTTGGGTCGCGCTAGTTGCCTTGCCAGGCGCTGCAGGGCCGGGCCGCTGGCGCCTGGCTCGAGGGCGAGCATCGGCGAGCCATGAGAAATAAACAGGCTGGGCAGCATGGGGAGCGTCCTGAGGGTTAAGATGGGGCTATCTTCAGGCAGATCATTGATCTAATTCCAATATAAGTTTTTGCATAATCTGATCGAATAATTCGAGGTATGCCATGCAGGCAGAGTTCTGGCACAAGCGCTGGGCAGACAACCAGATCGGCTTTCATCAGGGGCAGGTCAACAGCTACCTGCAACAATATTGGCCGGCCCTGGGCCTGGCGTCCGGCAGCAAGGTGCTGGTGCCCCTGTGTGGCAAAAGCCTGGACCTGGCCTGGCTGGCCGGGCGGGGCCATCGGGTGCTCGGCATCGAGCTTTCCCAGCGTGCCGTGGAGGACTTTTTCAGCGAGCAGCAGTTACAGCCTGAGGTCGCTCAGCAAGGTGTGTTCACGACCTATCGCAGCGGTAATCTGGAGCTTTGGTGCGGAGATTTCTTTGCCCTGAATGCTGAAGATATCGCTGACTGCAGTGCGCTGTATGACCGAGCGGCGGTGATCGCCTTGCCGCCAGCGTTGCGCGAGCGCTATGCGGCGCTGCTCGGCGGGTGCCTGGCGCAAGGTTGCCAGGGGCTGTTGATCAGCATGGATTACGACCAGGCCCTGCTGCCGGGGCCGCCCTTTGCCGTGGGCGATGCTGAGGTGCAGCAGTTGTTTGCTGACTGGCAGCCTCTTGAGCTGGAGGCGCGGGACATTCTCGCCGAAAGCCCCAAGTTCGTTCAGGCCGCAGTGCCGCAGCTGTCCGAGCGGGTGTACCGCCTGCAGCGCTGAAATGCAAAAGGGCGACCGAAGTCGCCCTTTTTTGTTACCGGTGTCCGATCAGCCGCGACGGCGCAGGGCTTCGATACGGTCTTCCAGCGGCGGGTGGCTCATCAGCAGGCCAGCCAGGCCCTGCTTGAGGCCGCCATTGATGCCGAAGGCATTGAGGGTGTCGGGCATGTGCACCGGCACGCCTTGTTCCGAGCGCAGGCGCTGCAGGGCGCCGATCATTGCGTTGGTGCCGGCCAGGCGGGCACCGGCTTCGTCGGCGCGGAACTCGCGTTTGCGCGAGAACCACATGACGATGATGCTGGCCAGAATGCCCAGTACCAGTTCGGCGACGATGGTTGCAATGTAGTAGGCAATGCCCTGGCCTTCTTCGTTCTTGAAAATCACCTTGTCGACGAAGTTGCCGATGATGCGGGCAAAGAACATCACGAAGGTGTTGACCACGCCTTGCACCAGGGCCAGGGTGACCATGTCGCCGTTGGCCACGTGGCCGATTTCGTGGGCCAGTACGGCGCGCACTTCATCGGGCGAAAAACGCTCGAGCAGGCCCTGGCTGACCGCTACCAGGGCATCGTTGCGGTTCCAGCCGGTGGCGAAGGCGTTGGCCTCGTAAGCCGGGAAGATACCGACTTCCGGCATCTTGATGCCGGCTTCGCGGGACAGCTCCTCGACGGTCTGCAGCAGCCATTGTTCGTGGCGGGGGGGGGGGGCGCGGTTGGCTGATGATCTGGGTGCCGGTGCTCATCTTCGCCATCCACTTGGAGATGAACAGCGAGATCAGCGAGCCGGCAAAGCCGAATACCGCGCAGAAAATCAGCAGCTGGTCGAGTTTGAGGTCAACCCCGTTGGCCGCCATGAACCCGTTGAAGCCAAACAGGCTCAGGGTAATGCTGGCAATCAGCACAACCGCGAGGTTGGTGGCCACAAACAGTAAGATGCGCATCATGGTTGTTACGTTCTCCTGACGGATAAAAGTGTCACGTATGCGGGGTATATAAGGTGCGCGCTGCGGTGATTCAACCGGGCGACTATTTCAAACTGTGTACTTGCCTGTATTACAGACGAATTCCAGCAACCCGCACGCCAGAGCGGCGGGTGATATCAGTGCTGAAAACTCGGTGTGTAAGGTCTGCGCCGCTAATGGCGCAGACGATTCCATATCAACGGTAGGTTACTGCTGATATGTCTTCAGGAAGTTTCCGATACGGCCAATGGCCTGCTCCAGGTCGTCGACCCGGGGCAGGGTCACCACGCGGAAGTGGTCCGGCCACGGCCAGTTGAAGGCTGTCCCCTGAACGATCAGCAGTTTCTCCGAGAGCAGCAGGTCGAGGACGAATTTCTCGTCGTTGTGGATCGGGCAGACCTTCGGATCAATGCGCGGGAACGCATACAGCGCACCCATCGGCTTGACGCAACTGACCCCGGGAATGCTGTTGAGCAGCTCCCAGGTACGGTTGCGCTGCTCGAGCAGGCGGCCTTGCGGCAGTACCAGGTCGTTGATGCTCTGGTAGCCACCGAGGGCGGTCTGGATCGCGTGCTGGCTCGGCACGTTGGCGCACAGGCGCATGTTGGCCAGCATGTCGATGCCTTCGATGTAGCTCTGGGCGTGATGCTTGGGCCCGGAGATGGCCAGCCAGCCGGAACGGAAACCCGCCACCCGGTAGGACTTGGACAGGCCGTTGAAGGTCAGGCAAAGCAGGTCCGGCGCCAGCGAAGCGGTGCTGATGTGCACGGCTTCGTCGTAGAGGATCTTGTCGTAGATCTCGTCGGAGAACACCACCAGGTTGTGCTGGCGGGCCAGTTCGAGCATACCCAGCAGCAGCTCGCGCGAGTACACCGCGCCGGTCGGGTTGTTCGGGTTGATGATCACCAGGGCCTTGGTGTTGGAGGTGATCTTGGCCTTGATGTCGTCCAGGTCCGGGAACCAGTCGGCCTGCTCGTCGCACAGGTAGTGCACCGGGTTGCCGCCGGCCAGGCTTACCGCGGCGGTCCACAGCGGATAGTCCGGAGCCGGGATCAGCACTTCGTCGCCATTGTTGAGCAGCGCCTGCATCGACATCACGATCAGTTCGGAGACGCCGTTGCCCAGATAGATGTCTTCAATGCCGACACCTTCTACCTGCTTTTGCTGGTAGTACTGCATGACCGCCTTGCGCGCGCTGAACAGGCCTTTGGAGTCGCTGTAGCCCTGGGCGGTCGGCAGGTTGCGGATCACGTCCTGGAGGATCTCGTCCGGCGCCTCGAAACCAAAGGGTGCCGGGTTGCCGATGTTCAGCTTGAGGATGCGATGGCCTTCCTCTTCCAGGCGTTTGGCGTGCTTGAGCACCGGGCCGCGAATGTCGTAGCAGACATTGGCGAGCTTGTTCGATTTGCTGACCTGCATGATGTGATCCCGATTAGAAAAGATCGCCGCGCAATGCGCTGTGAAAACGTTTGAAATGCGTGTGACGCGGGTGCCAGACTGATGTCTGATGAGGCGCAATAATATACGTGCCGCCCGCCCTGTGGAAAAGCCATGGCGCGGGGTTTTTGGACAGATGAGGCCTGATGATGGAAAAACTCGAGAAAACCCTCGAAGAATGGCGCTCCATGCTCGACCCCGAGCAGTACAACGTGTGCCGCCTGAAGGGCACCGAGCGGCCGTTCAGCGGCAAGTACAATGGCACCAAGACCGACGGCGTCTACCATTGCATCTGCTGCAGCGAAGCGCTGTTCGATTCGAAAGCCAAATTTGACTCCGGATGCGGCTGGCCCAGTTTTTACGAGCCGATTGCCGACAGCGCGATGATCGAGATTCGCGACACCTCCCACGGTATGATCCGCACCGAGGTGACCTGCGCCAAGTGTGACGCCCACCTGGGGCACGTGTTCCCTGACGGCCCGCCGCCGACCGGGCTACGCTATTGCATCAACTCGGTCTGCCTGGACCTGGTGCCCCGCTGATAAAAGGAGAAAGGTCATGGCTGACGCAATGCTGAAGATCCCCTGCATTACCCTCACCGGTGAGCAAAAAGCCCTGGCCGATTACCCCGCCAAGGCGCTACTGGTGGTCAACACCGCCAGCCAGTGCGGTTTTACTCCGCAGTACAAAGGCCTGGAGCAGCTCTGGCAGCGTTATCGCGAACAGGGGCTGGTGGTGCTGGGCTTTCCCTGCAATCAGTTCGGCAAGCAGGAGCCCGGTGATGCGCGGGAGATCGCGCAGTTCTGCGAGCTCAACTTCGGTGTCAGCTTCCCGTTGTTTCGCAAGATCGAGGTCAACGGCAGCGGTGCCCATCCGTTGTTCGTCGAGTTGAAAAAGCGCGCGCCCGGTTTGTTCGGCTTGCAAGGGATCAAGTGGAACTTCACCAAGTTCCTGATTGATCCGGCCACCGGCAAGGTCAGCCGCTATGCGCCAAGCACCAAGCCGGACGCCTTGACCGGCTCGATCGAAAAGCTGCTCAGGTAGCCGTCAGCGGCACCCAGTGATCGATCAGCGCCAGCAGTTCTTCGCGGCGAAACGGTTTGGCCAGGTAATCACTCATCCCCGCTGCCCGGCAACGTTCGCGTTCCTCGGGCATGGCGTTGGCGGTCAGGGCGACGATCGGCAGGTCTGGCCAGCGTCCGCTCTGGCGGATGCGCCGGCTGGCTTCGTAGCCGTCCATCACTGGCATGTTGCAGTCCATCAGCACCAGGTCGAATGGTGCCTGTTCCAGCTGTTCCAGGGCTTCGGCGCCATGGGCGGCAACGCTGACCTCGCAGCCGAGCTTGGCCAGCATGCCCTTGGCCACCAATTGATTCACCGGGTTGTCCTCGACCAGCAGGATGCGCGCGCGCCGTTCACTGTGCTGGGCGCCGTCCAATGGGGACTGGTTGATGTTGTCGGTGCCATGCAGGGTGCGCCGCAGCGTCTGATACAGGGCATTGCGCGCCAGCGGTCGCGCCTGCTGCTGCAACGGCGCCAGGTGTGCGGCCTGTTCACCGGGCAGGAAGTTGCCATAGGCGGTCACCAGCAGAATCGGCGCGCTGATCTGCGGGCGCAGGCTGAACAGGCAGTCCAAGTCGTCGGTGATCAGCAGGTCTGGCTGTGCCTGCCCAAGTTGCGTCGGATGATCGTAGCGCTGGTAGTCCAGGCCCCAGCCGGGCAGCAGGGTGAGCAACAGTTCGGCCAGGCCGCTGCTGGCATTACTGATTGCGGCAACGCTACCCTGCAACGGTTGTGCAGGGACTGCCGGGGTGTGGCTGGGCAAGGGCAGTTCGGCGCTGAACTGGCTACCGAAACCGGCTTCGGAGCTGATGCTCAGGCGCCCCTGCATGGCTTCGCAGAGGTTGTTGGTGAGCGCCAGCCCCAGGCCGGTACCGCCGTACTGGCGTGTGATTCCGGCACCGGCCTGGGTGAAGGGCTGGAAGATCCGCACCTGGGCTTCACTGGGGATGCCGATGCCGGTATCGCAGACGTCCAGGCGAATACCGCCGGGGTAGCTGGTCAGGCGCACATCGACACGGCCGAAGCGGGTGAATTTCAAGGCATTGGACAGCAGGTTGCTGACGATCTGCCGCACCCGGGTTGGGTCGCCGAGTACCATCGAGGGAAACAGCGGATCGATCAGGCAGGTCAGCTCGACACTCGGTGCTGCGTTCTGCGACAGCAGATTGGCGGTGTCTTCGACCAGGGCGCCGAGGTCGAAGGGGATGCGCTCGAGTTCAAGCTGCCCGGCGTCGAACTTGGACAGGTCGAGAATATCGTTGAGCAGCTCGACCAGCACTTTTCCCGAGTCGTGGGCGATCGACAGCTGTTGACGTTGCTCGGCATTGAGCGGGCTGTCCAGGGACAGGGCGATCATGCCCAGCAGGCCATTGAGCGGCGTGCGAATTTCGTGGCTCATGTTGGCCAGGAAGGCCGCGCGGGCCTGAGCCATGTCCAGGGCGCGGCGCCGGGCGACTTCGAGCTCTTCATTGGACTGGCTCAGACGGGTGTTGCTGGCCTTGAGCTCATTGGTGCGCGCCGAGACGATGTTCTCCAGTTCGTTGAGGTAATCGGTCAGGCGGTTTTCGGCGTTGCGCCGTTGCTGGATCTCGGTGGCCATGCTGACGAACTGCTGGTTGGCGACCTTGACCAGCACGCCGATCTCGTCGAGTTCATGGCCCGGTGGGAACGACAGCTTGGACTGCGACGGATTGCGTGAGTCGCTGTTGCTCAAGGCCCTGATCACCCGTACCAGCGGTTGGGTCAGCATGATGTAGAACAGGCCGAGAAGAATGCCGGTCAGAATCAGGCTGCGGATGAAACCGTTGAGCAAGGTGACTTCGGCACGCTTGAGAAAGCGGCTGCCGAAGGCAAAAGTGTCGACGTCCAGGAACAGCGTGCCCAGGGACTCGTCGGGCATATGGCTGAGAAACAGCCGGTCCTGGAACTGGCGTGACTCACTGAAGAGGAAATCGCTGATCAGCCGGTAGCTGCTTTCCTGGCGTGGGCGCTGAACATCGGCGAGTACGGTGTCGTTGTTGTCGATCAGCCAGGCGCGGGTGATCGCCGGCGATTGCAGCAAGCCGCGGGTCAGCTCCTGGGCCAGCTCGGCATCGATGTTGTACGCGATGCGCGAGGCCGGGTTATGGCTGATTTCCAGCAGCGACAGCATCTCGCGGTTGATAGAGGCGTCTTCACTGGCATAATCGATACCGATCTGGATGAGACTGAGCAATGTACCCAGGATGAAGCCGACCAGGACCGTCAGCCGGGCTTGCTTGTAGGACAGGCGATTGGTGAACTTGATATCCATGAGTCCCGAGCCAGTTTCACATTCCGTGCGCTGCGCAAGCATAGCCGATCAGTCCCGGCTGCTGGCACGCCCTGTCACACATTCAGCTATGCCTTTGTCCTTGCAACTGTCTTGAGGAAATCTTGTGGACTCTCGTTTGAATGCTTTTCTGGAACGTGCAGAAACCGTGCTTGCCCGCCTTGAGCCCTTGTTGCCGGCGGTGCGTGCGAACATCGACTGGTCGCAATGCCTGGCTGCGCGCTGGCAGCGTGATGGCCGTAGCGGCTACCTGTTGCCGCTGGAGGTCAGCCTCGACATGCGCCTGTCCGACCTGATCGGTGTCGATCAGCAGCGCGAGCAACTGGGGCGCAACACCCGCCAGTTTCTTGATGGCATGCCTGCCAACCATGCACTGCTCTGGGGTTCGCGCGGTACCGGCAAGTCATCGCTGGTGCGAGCGTTGCTGGCCGAGCATGCCGAGGCCGGCCTGCGCCTGATCGAAATCGAGCGTGATCACCTGGCCGACTTGCCGCGGGTGGTTGAGCAACTGCAGAAACTGCCGCAACGCTTCGTGCTGTTCTGCGATGACCTGTCGTTCGAAGCCGGGGAGGGCGATTACCGGGTGCTCAAGAGCGTGCTCGATGGCTCGCTGGAGCAGGCCCCGGATAACGTGCTGCTGTACGCTACCTCGAACCGCCGCCACCTGGTGCCGGAGAAACAGAGCGACAACGAAAACTGGAAGATGGTCGACGGCGAGCTGCACCCCAACGAGGCGGTGGAAGACAAGATTGCCCTGTCTGACCGCTTCGGCCTGTGGCTGTCGTTTTACCCCTTCACCCAGGAGCACTTCCTCAACGTGGTCGAACACTGGATCGGCCAGCTGGCCCGGCGCGCGGAGCTGGTCTGGAGCCGCGACGAGGAGCTGGACATTCTCGCTGTACGCTGGGCGACCGGCCGCGGCAACCGTAACGGCAGATGCGCCTACCAGTTCGCCCGCTATTGGGTCGGGCTGAAACTGTTGGAGCAAAAACCATGATCGACCTCAACGCTACCGGCGCTGGCCTCGAAGGCTACGGCCTGCTGGCGGCCCAGCTGGAAGCCCTGTTTGCCGATGAGCGTGACTTCATTGCCAACGCCGCGCAGTTTTCGGCGTTCCTCTATAGCCAGGTCGATGACTTGAACTGGGCTGGCTTCTACCTCAATCGCAACGAGCAACTGGTGCTCGGGCCGTTTCAGGGGCAGGTGGCCTGTGTGCGTATTCCCTTCGGTCGCGGTGTATGCGGTGCGGCCGCGGCCAGCCGGGAAACCCAGCGGGTCGAAGACGTGCACGCATTTCCCGGGCACATTGCCTGTGACAGTGCATCGAACAGTGAGCTGGTGATTCCGCTGGTCAAGGACGGGCGCTTGATTGGCGTGCTGGACCTGGACAGCCCTAAGCTGGCGCGCTTCAGTGAGGTGGATCAGGCGGGGCTGGAGCGCTTGGCGGGGATCTTTCTGCGTTTGACTGATTGCTGACGAGCGCTTTGCGCTCGATCGCCGGCAAGGCCGGCTCCCACAAGGTTCGGTGTATACAGGACCTGTGGGAGCCGGCCTTGCCGGCGATCGGGTCAACCAGAACTCAGTCGTAGATGACTTTCTTCTTCCAGTCTTCGGTGGTGTCGGTTTTCAGGCCTTCGGTCAAGGCGTTGGTTTCGTCCGCGGCCGGTTCCAGCTGGCTCAGCACCTGAGCGTTGGCGCGGGCCAACAGCTTCTCCATGTACTCGAGCTGCTCGCGGTAAACCGCCGGGTCCGGCTGCTTGCGCAAGTACTGCACGCCGCGCTCGAACGCCAGGCGTGCATGCCCTGGCTGGTTTTGCTGCAGCGCCTGCTGGCCGAGGTTGTTGAAGAACTCGATGTGCAGCAGTACCAGGATATGGCGGATTTCCTTGACCCAGTACTTGGCCTCGTTGGTCGGCAGGAAGCCTTCCTGAGCAGCACGGGTAATCTGGTTATGCATGCCTTCGAGCAGGAAGCGGACATCCTTGGCCCGGGCTTCGGTTTGAATCGGCATCGGCGGATTGTTCACCGGCAGCGCCTCACCCTTGGCGATCAGCCCTTCAAGCTCGGCAATCCGCGCCCGGATGTCGCGGCTGTGTTTGTCCAGGGCCAGTCGGCGCTGGTTGAGGTTGAGTTCCAGGCGGGTCAGTAGCAACTTGAGTGCCGGGGTCATCAACTGGCCAGGAAAGGTTTCGGTGATTTCGCCACAACGGCGCAAACGTTCGGCCAGCTCGATCTTCAGCCGGGCACGCTCGAGCTTGTTGTTCTCGACCACGTTGTTCAGGTAGCCGATCACGATCAATAACGCGATCCCCGCTACTATAAGCAGGGTGATCAGAAGTGGTGTCACCGTTAACGCCTCATACAGGATGATTTACTGTTTGAGTGTAGTGGCTAAGCTTTTAGCCGGATAGAGCTGTTTGGCAGTTGCCTGGGGGGTAGTTGATGGCCTTTTGCTTTCAACCTGCCGTGGCTGCTGGGCCGAAGGCGGGTAGGGCGTCAGAAAAAAAACGTCAAGCGTAAGGCGCGCGATGGCCTGGCAGAAGGCTGCAAAGCTTCGCGAAGTCATTGATTTAAATAAATTTATACAGAGGGGTTGACGGCTTATCAAAGCATCCCTAGAATGCGCGCCACTTGCAGCGTAAAGCACACAGCGAAACGCGGCAGGGAGTGAATGTTGTAGTGTGTCCCCTTCGTCTAGTGGCCTAGGACACC
>NZ_JH650781.1:33864-54279 GCF_000259195.1 Pseudomonas donghuensis | reverse complement strand
TGTAGGAGCGGGCTTGCCCCGCGATCAGGTCTGGATCAGATCACCACACCCTGGCTGCGCAGGTAGTCATCGTAGGTGCCGCTGAAGTCCACCACACCGCTCGGGCTCAGCTCGATGATGCGGGTGGCCAGCGACGACACGAACTCACGGTCGTGGCTGACGAAGATCAGCGTGCCCGGGTAGTTTTCCAGCGCCAGGTTCAGCGCCTCGATCGATTCCATGTCCAGGTGGTTGGTCGGTTCGTCCATCACCAGTACGTTGGGCTTTTGCAGGATCAGCTTGCCGAACAGCATGCGGCCTTGCTCACCACCGGAGATCACCTTGACCGACTTGAGGATCTCGTCGTTGGAGAACAGCATGCGCCCCAGGGTGCCGCGGATCACTTGCTCGCCCTGGGTCCACTGGCCCATCCAGTCGAACAGGCTGAGGTCTTCTTCAAAGTCGTGGGCGTGGTCCTGGGCGTAGTAGCCCAGTTCAGCGCTTTCGGTCCATTTCACCGCACCGGCATCCGGGCTCAGTTCACCGACCAGGGTGCGCAGCAGGGTGGTCTTGCCGATACCGTTGGGGCCGATGATCGCCACACGTTCGCCCGCTTCAACGGTGAAGCTGAAGTTCTCGAACAGGGTCTTGCCGTCGAAACCCTTGGACATCTTCTCGATGGTCACGGCCTGGCGGTGCAGCTTTTTGGTCTGCTCGAAGCGGATGAACGGGCTGACCCGGCTCGAAGGCTTGACCTCGGCCAGCTGGATCTTGTCGATCTGCTTGGCGCGCGAGGTGGCCTGCTTGGCTTTCGAGGCGTTGGCCGAGAAGCGGCTGACGAAGGTCTGCAGCTCGGCGATCTGGGCTTTCTTCTTGGCGTTGTCCGACAGCAATTGCTCGCGCGACTGGGTCGCGGCGGTCATGTACTCGTCGTAGTTGCCCGGGAACAGGCGCAGCTCGCCGTAGTCCAGGTCGGCCATGTGCGTGCAGACGCTGTTGAGGAAGTGCCGGTCGTGGGAAATGATGATCATGGTGCTGTTACGCGCCGTGAGAATGTTTTCCAGCCAGCGGATGGTGTTGATGTCCAGGTGGTTGGTTGGCTCGTCGAGCAGCAACACTTCCGGGTCCGAGAACAGCGCCTGGGCCAGCAGCACGCGCAGCTTCCAGCCTGGAGCGACTTCGGTCATCGGGCCGAAATGCTGTTCCAGCGGGATACCCAGGCCCAGCAGCAGCTCACCGGCGCGGGATTCGGCGGTGTAGCCGTCCATCTCGGCGAACTCGGTTTCCAGCTCGGCGACGGCCATGCCGTCTTCTTCGGTCATTTCCGGCAGCGAATAGATGCGATCGCGCTCTGCCTTGACCTTCCACAACTCTTCGTGGCCCATGATCACGGTGTCGATCACGGTGAATTCTTCGTAGGCGAACTGATCCTGGCGCAGTTTACCCAGGCGCACGTTCGGCTCGAGCATGACCTGGCCGGCGGACGGCTCCAGATCGTTGCCGAGGATTTTCATGAAGGTCGACTTGCCGCAGCCGTTGGCGCCGATCAGGCCGTAGCGGTTGCCGTTGTTGAACTTGACCGAGACGTTCTCGAACAAGGGCTTGGCGCCGAACTGCATGGTGATGTTAGCGGTAGAAATCAAGTGCTTATCCTGCGGGGGTTCCAGAGGTGTGTTTAGGTGCCGTCGCCTGATTTGGGCCAATTTTGGGCCAATCAGACTCTAGCCGGCAGCTTCTCCAGCTCCCTCCAATCCGAGGAGGAGCTGATCCATTTTGCGTAAGTAGAGAGCAACATCTCGACGCTATGGCCGAGCTGGTTCGCGATGAACGCGGGGTTCATCCCAGCCATTAGGCACATGGTTGCGTAGGTGTGGCGCGTGTCGTACTGCCGACGTTCACGGATGCCCAGCGCCTTGAGCGCGAGCTTGAAGTGCTTGATTGTAACACTTGGCTCTCTGATCCACATCCCGCCTTTGCCCGGTTGGAACACAAATGGGCTGGTGGGAGTCGCGGACTTCGAAGCGATCCGACGCAGATCGGCCAGGCGCTGGGCCTGGCGCAGGGCGTGAAGTGCGCGCTCATTGAGCAGGATGACCCGGTGATGCTTCGTCTTGGTCCGGTCTTCCGGTTGGCCATCGACGATTATGCGCCGGATGTTCGCGGTTCTCGCCTCCAGGTCAATGTCATCCCACTGCAGGCCCATGGCCTCACCTGGTCGCAGCCCTGTGAAGAAAGCGAACTCGAAGAAGGGCGCATAGATCTGCGAGTACTTGTGCAGCGTCTTATATAGGTGGGCAATAATCCGCTCGGCTTCATCCCTGGTGTAGGGGTCAACCACCTTCTTCACTGCTTTTGGCTTGTCGAGCGATGAGGTGGGGTTCTTCGCGATTAGCCCATCCAGCACCGCTGTCTTGAACACACTGGAGAGCTTGATGATTGCATTACGCTTCACGCCGGTGGAGGACCACTCAATGTTGGCGATGATCCCGCGCAGCATAGTCGGCGTGATCATGTCGATCCGGCGCAGGCCAAGGTACGGCATCCAGTAGAGGTTGAAACTGCTCTTGTAGTTGTTGCGAGTGCCGCCAACGATGTGGCGGCTGTTCAGCCACAGCTGGGCGTACTCGCCAAAGCTCGGTATCGCGGCCTGAGCCGAGAGCGCCAAGTCCGACCCGGGGAACAGGTCGGCGTACTTCTCGTCATCCAGCAGGCCGTGTTTGATGAGGTTGACTACTTGATCACGTAGACGGCTGGCCGCCTTGATCCCTTGCGCTGTCGGGGGATGGGCAAGTGTTTCCCCGCGGCGCTCACCGTTCCAAGTGAAACGGATCCGGAGCGCGTCCCCTCTGATTTCAACTCCAGGGGGCAAACCCACAGGCTTTCGAGCCATTCCTCATATCTCCATCTGCTGTAAATGATGCTGCGGCCGTTTCGGTTCCAGATACCTTCAGGGATCTTTCCCCGCTGGCGCCTGGTCTGGAGCGCTCGCAGCGTGATCCCCAGTAGTTCGGCCATCTTCTCTTCTGTGACCTTGTCCATTCCCTGGGCAACGGCCTGTTCCTGTTCGGCGTGTTCATCGCCGGGCTTTTTCCTAATGGTTTGCATAATTGTCTCCACGCCGCGCCTGGCGGCAGAGGTGGGGAGGGGTTAGGCGGTGGCTTTGTCGATGGCCGCTGCGAGGCGAACCTGGGTTCCGTTCCCATGGCCCGCTGGTTTGATTCGATCAATTACCCTCAGGGCCTCTTGTGCCGCGCCGAGCAGGGCATCCCGCTGTTCGCGCACCTGGGTCAGAGCTTTCGTCAGCTCTTCCTGCCGCTCGCCCTCGGCACGGCCGATATCCCAGAACTCCTGACCCCAGTGGCCCTTAGGCGGTGGATTGTTGTTCTGCTTGCCGAAGGCGAGGGCGCCGACGACCAGGTCGCACACGGCCCGCTTGTAAGCGTTGGCGCCGTCGATGGTGAGGCCCTGGCGGCGGAGGGCATCCAGGGCATTGTTAAGGTTTGCCTCAGGCGACGGCAGCACCAGGTCGAAATCGTCCTTGCCAGGTCGGCACGCGATGACGAACAGATCGCAGTCCAAGGGCAGGTGCGCAGCAATATCAGGCAGTGCGTTGATGATCGCTTCGCGTATGTGGTGATGTGGATTGGACATAGCTCATCCTTGCCCGCCTACCGGCAGGCGCATATGGTTAAATGGGAAGTCAACAAGGAGGATTGATATGAGCAAGACAGCCAAGAACACGTTCACTATCGCTGGTGGTCCAATGACGGCATTGGGAATCGCTTTCGCTGCAGTTGGTGCGTCTGGGCAACCAGCATTCGGTTACACCGCTGTGGGCTTGCTCATTCCAGGTGTTGCATTGATTGCGACCGGAATTTGGTCGAAACGCCGGCAGGCTTGAGTTGTTGTAGGGGGAGGGGTTACGGGTAGCCGCGGGCGATACGGTCGGCGATGCCTTCCAGCTTCTCGGCCATGTAGTACATGTCGTTGTTGTCGCGGCGGCTGACGACCGGGGACCTGGTACGTTTCGTCCCATCAAGATGGCGATTGCCAGGCGGATCAGCGCAGCCTCAAGCTTGCGCCGGAGAAAGCCCTTGCGCGGGATCATGGCCTCGGCCCCTTCCAGATCATCCAGGCCATGTACATCGCCGCTGGAATGCATAGGACGATCATGGCTGCAGCTCCTCGGGCGCCTTGATCAGCCGCCACTTCGTGTTGTTGCTTTGGCTTCGATCTGACTCGACCAATCCTTCCCTCTCCATCCGCTCCAGCTCCCGGCGAATCTCCGGTGTGCCGCTGGCGTCGGACACGTGGAACTTGAACCACCAGGTGCAGAACCAGCCGCCGACGCTTTGCTCGCGCTGCTGCATGTAGGTGATGATCTTTTCGCGCAGGGTCTTTTCGCTCACAGCTCATACCTCTCTTCATTCCAGCGCACTGGCGCCTTTGCAGGGGTAGGGGTGTCTTGTTCGCGCGGGGAGAGCTGGCGCTCGTTGCCGGCCTGCAGTTGGCTGTCGGGGATGCAGCTGATGCCGACCCCGTTCAGCAGGTAGCAGGTGACGCCGCGCTGGCTGTCGTGCTGCACGTCGATGACGTTCTCGGTTGCGCTGGCGCCGGTGGCCAGCAGCAGGAGACAGAGGGCGAGGCGGGTCATCAATAGTCCTCCCAGTTCAGCTCTTTGATGAAATCGCCACCCGAGCACAGTCGCTTGTCGTCGATAGTGTCCACGCCCTTGAGGTCTTCCAAGGCGGTCTTTGCACGCTCCAGTGCCAGCTCGGCATGGCCAAGTTGCCGGCGCTTTCGGACCTTGTAGGAGTTCAGGGCCTTCGCCTTGTCCGGGTAGGCGAACCGGCGGCCGGACGATTCTTTCAGGACGCGTTTGATGTGCGGGCTCTTCCGGCCTTCAGCCACCCACTTTTCGGCCCATCCAGCGTTGCGATCCCGGGTGATCCAGTAGCACTGCTCAGACTCGCGCAGGACGACGAAGCGCTGGCAGGCGATGGTCACTCCCTCAGGCCCGATCTCGTCGATGTAGCGATAGTGGTCTGGCCACGCGTGTTGCTTTTCTTCAGGCATGACTTCGTCCTTGCCGCCATATCGCGGCTGTTCAATAGAGGGGAGAGGGGTTAAAGCGGGATGGAGTACAAATGTACTCCTTCGGTCAAAAGCTACTGCGGCAGCGGCAAGGCGCGGATTGCCTGGGCCAAGTCCGGGTAGGCCTCGGCCAGTTCGGCGGCTGCCTTGATCCCGTTTCGGTAGCCATCGGCACCCTGGGCTGTCATCTGCTCGGCGCTGAAGCCGTCGGAGGCTGGTGCAGGCGCTGTGCTGGCACATAGGGCGGCCCTTGCAATAGAGCCGTCTTCGACGAACCAAGCCTCATCTTCATGCCACAGAATGTTCGCGGGCTCGCCGCTGACGTTATCCCAGTCGCTGCCCATGTCTTCCGAGAAGTGGTCTCGATAGGCGTAAAACTGCAGGGCAGCGCGCAGCCGCTCAACCTCGCCAGCATCGACGTGGGTGTAGAGCGGGCGTATTACTGCGGTACGGCCACGCCCTTGAAAGTGCTCCTGCTCAGAAAGAACGCGCTGGTAATTTTCGATCAGGACCGGCTTGTAGCCTTCAACATCCAAGAACCACGCCACCGGCTCGCCCTGGTGCTGGGCGGCTGGCTGGGCGAGAAGGGCGTCGATGTCCTTGAGCGAATCCTGGGCATCCTTGCAGTAGGCCGGGTCGAACCCGCCGCGTAGCCAGATCACTTTCTGACAGGCGTCCAAGTCGCGATGGATCTTCTTCAGCTTGCTGGCCGGCACGCTGACCATCTGTTCGGTGTTGCTGGATCGGTTTTCTGTGGACATGGGGATACCTCGCTGAGAAGCGACTAGAATTGAGAGTTTTTCGCACAAGCAATGGGTGAAGCATGGAATGCTTAATCTGCGGTGAGAGGGCGAGGGCGCTATCTACAGCGGCTGTATTTGTCGAAGTGGATTGCCCTGCATGCGGCTACTACGGCGTTCCGAGGTTCTTAGTCCAACAGATCCTGAGAGGAGATTGGCGGCTCGACATGGAAAGAACGAGGACCTATCTGGCGATGCGAGCTGTGAATAAGCAGCCGCCTTGGATAACGAAGATTGATATCAATATTCACCTTCTACGTCAGGTGACCGTCCCTCGTCGTTAAGCAGCTCTCAACAGCGCCTCAATCACTCTCTTACCTGCCAGCGGCGGTACCGCATTGCCAGCCATATGCATGGTCAGCCGGTGGTTGTCCGGGCGCAGGGTGTCAGCCGGGAAAGACTGCGCGGCCAGGGCCTCGTCGGCGCTGAGCATCCGCATGCGATCGCCGTCGACCAGGGCCCAGCGGTCCAGGGTGGTGATGGTGCCGATCGGGCGGTTGATGTCACGCCCGGTGGTGCCCGAGCCTTTTCCGTAATAGGGCATGATGAATCGCTCACCGAAGCGTTCGCGGCCATTACGCACCCGGTCAAGGGTTGCCTGGGCCCGGCCTGGCTTCTCGATCAGCGACCAGCGCCCGGCGTTGAAGTCGAGGAAGCTGGCGGCCGGCACGTGCTGGCGCCGGTGCAGCTCGAGCATCAGCGGCGCCTTGCTGCGGGTTATGACCAGGAACAGCCGCACGCGATGCTGCGGCACGCCCAAGTCGGCACAGTCAACGATATGCGGAGCGACCTGGTAGCCAAGTGCTTGCACGGCGGCAAGCCAGGCCGGGTACAGAGCCCAATCCATGAACTCTTGAACGTTTTCGATCACACCAGCCTCAGGTCGGTGGAACTCCAGCGCCGATACAACGGCCCAGGCTGTCGAGCGAGATGAATCGTGCTGAGGGTTGCCGGATTTCTTGCCGCGGGCTTTCGAGTGGCCCTGGCAGCAGGGAGAGGCCAGCAGCAAGTCGTGTGCCGGAACTTGCTCCCATCGGGCCTGGTGCAGGTCCTGGCAAACGTGCTCAGCATAGGGGTGATTGGCGGCGTGCCACTTCACGGCCTCAGGCCAATGATTGGCAGCCCAAACCACTTTAACACCCGCTTTCCGCGCGCCAGTACTCCATCCGCCGAAACCGGAGAACAGGTCGATTGCTTTTGTCATTGATGATTCCTTGGCTCAGGCGACTTTGGCGATGTCGGGGGGGCGTAGTCGGTCCACCCGATTCTTGGCATTTTGGTTTTGGGGTTGATCACCGGTTTGCCTTTGGCGTCGGTGATCTCGCATTTGGCCCTGATCCGGAGGTCACGGCACCGGCCGGTCTTGCGGGCCAGCTCCATGAACTGCTGGGCGTACTGCGGCGCATCGAACATCTGGCTCAGTTGCTTCACTTTCTCGCCGGCCATGATCTTGGCCGCCTGCTGCTCGACGGCCAGATTCCACTCAGACAGGGACAGCTCTAGGGGGGGGCAGCCAGCTTTCCCGCTTGGCCTAGTCGTCTTGGTTGTCTTCCTGGCCTCAGCCAGCGCTACGTCGGCGGTCATGCCGAAGACTGCGAATGTGCTCATGGTTATCTCCAGGTAGCAGCCGTCCTTCACCAGGGCGGCGGAGAAGGGTTATGGGTTTCATTCGAGGGCTTGCTTTAGCCGAATCTCAATTGGCCCCTCGCGCAGTGAGCCCTGCATCACTCCGTCGAGCTCAGCTATCTCTTCCCGGGTCAGGTTCTTCCACTTGGCGATGAAGTAGTCTCCCTTCATCAGGCCGATCGGCATCTCACGGCACGACGAGCCGTAGCTGTAGCCGTTCTCGCGCAGCCAGTCCTGCGCGGCATAGAGGGCTCGAAACGTCCCTGTCTGGCTGAAGGTCTTGGTGAAGGCTTGCGGGTTCTCTGCGGGCATAGGCGTTCCTCGCCGGGGTGGCGTGATTCGTTGAAGTGGGGAGGCACTGGCGGGCAGAGCGGGAGGGTCAGTCGTCGTTGCCGTAGTAGAAGTCGTAGATGTCGACTTCTTGGTGCTGGACTTTCACGCCGCCGGTGTAGAGGTTCAGCAGAAGGGCTTCGAGTCCATACTTAGAGCCGAGGAAGAGAGTCTTCGACGGATCGTAATCGTTGATTTTGAGGCTGTAGCACTTGCCTTCTTTGTCGAAGTCCATCTGAATGGCGCACGAGTATTTCGATGTGCGCTCCTCGGCATCGACGTAGAGGTGCCAGTAGCCCGCGCAAACACCCTCTGTGGTTTCGATGATGATGGTTGGGCGATCTTCGCCGCGGCTTTCGTCGCTTTCGCCGAGGCCTTTTGTGATGCTGTTCAGCAGCTCCGTCAAGGTGATGCTCTGCGGCAGCGGCTTCATCATCTCAGCCAAGCGGTCTTGGATGGACTGCTTCACCACCTGGTTCTGCATGTCGCTGAGCATTCCCGAGACCGTCTTCACCACCAGGTCGCCAAATCGGCCGATGTCCTTGACGTCGGTCGGCATTACCCCTGCCAGCTTCTCTTCCAGCATTTCCTTGAATTTAGAGCGGTAGCTGAACTGGGACTCGATAGCGCGCTTCACCGTGTCTTCAACGTTGCTCTGGATGATCGGCTGCAGCTTTTCCGGGCTCAGCGCGGCGGCTACCGACTCGGCTACGATCCCTTCGATGTTGATGTCGAGTTGCATGGTGTTTCTCCTGGGCATGTGCCGCCCTCCGTGGCCGGATGCGGCATGGTGGCAATTTGGTTTGGGATGGGGTATTAGGAGTGACCGGCATAGGGCCGGATCAAAAGGAGTTGAAATGACAACTGATCGTGAAATTGCATTGGAGCAGGCACTTGTCGCAGTAATTGGAGCTGCAAAATTCGACGGCCTGGACGAGAGGAACATCGTCGAGCGCGCCACTGCGCTGCTATTGGGCAACAACAGTCTGCGATATGTTGAGCATCCGCATGTCGATAACGCGATCCGTGAAATCAGCAACGCCCATGCCGAGGCTCTCACCCGGCTGCCTACAAGGGCGTAATAACTTCGTTGCCAGGGTCACGTTTTAGCTCAGCCCTGGTGGCTTCCTCGAACTGTCGCGCTAGCTTCGGTGATATCTCAAAAGCTGGCGCGTCAGGCCGTTTCAGGCGGCGCGCCTGTTCTTCTCGGTCACACGCGAGGAGCGACAGGTGCAGGTCCTGCAGCAGCTCTTGCAACTAACTGAAGCCGTGGGCCTGCATCGCTTCGGACATGCCCCGCTTGGTACCTGCAGCGGTAACAAGCGTCATCTTCTCGATGCCCAGCCGTTCCGCCTCCTTCTTCTCCCTGTCGCGGTAGTCCGCCGAGTGCTTGGCTGCCCCTGTCTTCTTCTCGGCCATTGCCGATACCTCGCCGGGCGATGCCCGGATGTAAGGAGAGGCGAAGGATCAACTACAGTTGAATTGTCATTCGCAAGGAGGAACGAGAGGTGACTTGTTTGATTTGCAGCGGTGCAGCGGAAACGTACGACTCTGGAGGGGACTGGCATGAACGAAACTGTGCTCGCTGCGGGCGCTACAGGGTTTCAAGAACATTGGTTGACACAATGGCGGGGCGGAGACAGTCGTTTGACGTCGCTCGCACTAGGGCATGGATCGCGTTTAACAAGGTCGCAACACCTTCGCCGCTCATATCGAATTTTGAGGCGGATCAGCACCAGCTGATTTTCTCGTAACGCCTTGCCGCGCAGGCGGCATGGCGACATAGCACATGAGGGGGTTGCATGACTGATGATCGTGAAAGTGCATTGGAGCTTGCGCTCGGAATGCTGCTGACTACAGCAACGCTGCAGGGCTTAGACCCAAAAGTTTTTGTGGACCATACTGCAGCTCTTATCTCGAAAGCTTCCCAGCATTTCGAAAGGGGCGAACTGGGAGCAATGGCAACTGCTGAACTCCACAAGGCGTATGCGGACTTATTGGCAGCCCAGCAACGAAGTGAATCCTGAAGCGAGCTCTATAGGTGCTTCGGTCAGAAGTCAGAAACTGAGCTCATGCTGCCTACTGCTGGCTCCAGGCACCGACTGCTGCGAAGACCTTGGCGGCCTGCGCTTCATCCAGAGTGATGTCCGTGGGTATGGCGATCCATCCGGCCGCCACCAGTTGGTTTGAATTGGCCTGGGCCCGCAGGTCGGTATAGGTGGCTTCGATCACATCAGTCAGGTGCGAAGCCAGGTAGTTGCCCTGCGGTGCGACCTCGACCGATTTGCAGTACTGCTCGCCGCTGGGCTTCTGGCACATGACGCTGAGGTAGATGGTCCAGCGGTGGGGGATGTCGCACACGGCGTCGACGACCTGACGTACGCAAATCTGCTTGCAGTTCTTCCAGTTCATTAGCACCTGCTGGCCGCTCGGGTCGATGTTCACCACGGCGGCGTGGTTGGCGCTGACCAGCGCTCTGCAGGTCCGCTCCAAGCGGGCGCGCATGCTGTGCGGCTTGCGCTTGCTCATTGGCGCCGCACCAGCTTGCGGTCCGCAGCTGCCTCCATTGCCTGGACGAAGTTGATCGCCGCGCGGTAACTGAAACAGAAGCCCTTGGTCTTGCCGGTGGCCACCTCAACAATGTGGTACGCCTTGCCCTTGGTCACGACCTGGTAGCGGATCTTCTGTGCTGGTGCTGGCCGGCCGGTCAGCGCGCAGAAGTCGGCAGTTGCGAGAGTGGCACGGGCGCGCAGGGCGGCCAGGCCGTCGACGCGGTGCTGCAGGACTGGGTGCATGGTGAGCTCCTCGGGGTGGGTGTCAGGCGTGCAGGTCGAAGGATTCGGCCTTGCGGATGATTCGAACCTGGGCAATGCGCCGCTCGGGCACACGGCGGTCGCGGCGCATCGGGTCGGTGTCGCCCATGACTGCATGCATGGCGATCAGGCCGGCCAGCAGGATGCACATCGGGCTGATGATCTGGCGCTTCATGGCCTCGGCGACCAAGGCGGCGCGGCGGTGAACGCCGAGCTTGTACATCGCGTTTTCGATTCGGTTGGCCACGGTGCCCGGGGTGATCTGCATCAGGCGGGCAATCTCTTTGGCTGTCATGCCCTGAGCTACCGCAAGCAGTGCTTCAAGTTCACGCGGGGCCAGGCCACGCCCGAGGAAGCCCTTCCAAGAGCCGCTGGTGATCGTTTCCATGATGAGTAACCTCGGGTGTTGGCTGCATTGGTAGAGCGCTTCCTGCACTGTCGCCCCGAAACCCTAAATAGGACCAGGAAGAGCTCTACCGATGCAGCCTGGTGATGGGGAGCCAGGTTGATCGGGCCGGTTACGTATCCGGCGTCGTTGCCATCGACCGTCGCTGTGCAGCACTTCCGTCTGGCTATCGGGGCTGGTGGCAACCAGCGCGCTCCGGGCAGGCTATTCTCTCGGCCTGCTAGCGCCCGGCACTCTGGTGGCCGGTTACCGCCAACACTCCATGGCTGGGCGAGGCTCCTCGTTTCCTACTTCATGATTGCGACCCTCCGTTGCTCGCTCACTGGGAAGGCAGTGGCCACCTATCGAAGCTGCATTGGAATGTCGGTCCACACCATTTTTTGCAATCGACGTCCGGGTATTCGCCACAATCCGATTGCTCTGGAGATGCTTTTTTCATGACCCGCCGACATTCCGATGCAGCCTCTTTCGAGGGATCGGGCAGTTAACGTCAGGCTGACGTGGCGCTGGTTGTTCAGGCTGCGCGTTCCAGCTCGCAGCATTCTTCGTAATGAGCCATCGCGATCAGCATGTGATGGCTATCCAGCGGCCATTTGCTGACCTTGCAGCCTTGACCGGCCGGGCAGTGGAAGACGAATAGCTCGCCTGCGTCCTTGTCCATCTCCATGCTCACCTGGGCACCGCTCGCGAAGCGGTCTTCGATAATCGTGGTCATCTTTAGTTGCTCCGCTATCAGTTGATTTCCCGTCTGGCCCTGTCGCCAAGGCCAGCCAGTGAAATCAAAGTGATCCAGGCGCCCATCGCTCTCTGGGCTACGCGCTTCCCCGCATTGGCATGCGCGCCACTTGGTTACCTGAACCCAGCACACTGCATGAGGCAGCTGCTGCCCTCATGTGCCGCTGAGGGTGACGGGTGTCGAGTTGTGTAAAGAGCGGTGGCTGCTCCAACAGCCAGGCTCGTTGCAAATGCAAGCGAACTTGCATTTATAAAAGCATGCTTGTTTTTAAAATGCAAGCACGCTTGTGTATTTTTCTTTTACTGTATGTATATACAGTATTCGGGGTGGTCAATGGCAGCGCAGGAAAATGCGGTTCGAATGAATGAGTTAACGAGCCTTGAGTATCTGGGGCTTAGGGTGTCGGCGATGATCAACTCGCCCGTGGCTCAGCTTGGAAGGAAGGTGCTGATACACCGCCTGGATACGGATTCAGATCAGGACTGGGGCGCGATCATGGAGTTGCTGGCGGAAACAGGCGGCCTGGACATGACCTTCTGTGATGACGGGTCTGTGATCCTGCAATGGGATCTGCCAACCGATGACGATCGAGTGATCGATAGGGGAGAGGATGTGGCTGTTGTTGGGATGGAAGAGGACGAGGCGCCTTTCTAATCGGCGCAAAAAAGCCCGCTGCTGCGGGCTTTACTTTGCAATGTTGGCCACAAGCGGGGCTAGGTATTGCTGCACGACCCACCAGCCGGCGCCAAACACAGCGATTCCAGCGATCAGCGCATACACAGCTGTCTGGCCTTTGGTGAGCATGGTTTTCTCAATGTTCTCCAGACGAGTTTCAACCTTTGCTAGAGCAATCTTCGCATCAGTTACATCTCTCTCCAGATTGATTATCCGAGTGTCCACTGCGTCTCCTCCTGGTGGCTCCCCGCCGCCGTTCCTCTTCCGCTCTCGCACAAGCTCGCCGACGGTCCTGTCATACTGCGCCTGGAGAAGGCGAACATCAATGTTCTGATCAGACATCTGTCTGCCCTATCTTCTTAATTTCATTCAGCAGGTTCAGTTGTTCCTGGATGCTACTGAACGCCTTCTGTGCGTCTTCGCGGGATTTGCTTGGGATGTCATCCATCAGCAAAATAGACGTACTCAGATTCATCTGTGCCTCTATTTGGGCAATTATCAGCTGGATGATGTTGGACAGCAATTCATCCAGGCGCTTCTTTTCTTCGTCAGTCATCACTTACCCTTTGGACAGGCTAGCTGCGCCTACATACCTAGAAAAAGACGGCTATATTTTTCGCGCATTCCAAACCAGCAGCACCTTGGCGTGGATCGTTACATCATCCAGCCGCGCCGACTGTTTTTCGTAGTTGCGGTTGTCGGAGATGAGCCAGAGATGATCCTCATCCTTTCGCTGCAGACGCTTGATGAGAAGGTCGCCGTGCCACGTCAGCACATAAACCCCCTCTCCCTCATAGCCGTTCACGCCACGGTCAACGATCACAGGGTCTTTGTCGTTGATCGTTCCTTCCATGCTCTGCCCCCACCCGGTGATCATCGCCAGGGCCTGAGCGGCGGAGTAGGTCACCCCTTTTTCGCGCAGCACTTCCTCTCGGATCACCACATTTCGGATGACCTCGCTGTACTCGGCCGGCACTTGGCCGTGACCCATAGCTGCCCGGATGTCGTATTGAGGGATGGAGATATCGCCTTCTGGTGGTTCGGCAGTCGCGATGACAAATCCGCTAGTTCTTTCGCCCTGAGGGTCCTCTTCTACAGCGCGAACAATGCTTTGGCGTGCCTCGGCAGTGAGGCCCTTACCATGCTTCTCCAGCATTTTCCGGACTGCGTCTGCGGCCGATAAAGGCGTGCCGGCTTCTTTCGATCCGGCTGACTTTGATTCTCCCTTACGCGGCGGCTCTCCCTTTCCCGACAACAGCCAATCAACGGTCGTGTCGTACCCGTCAGCAAGCGCCACGAGGTTCTCGTTCTTGATGTTTTCGGTATCACCGGCGAACCACTGGCGAACAGCTTCATAGCTGATGCCGCAGGTAGTTGCGATATCCCGTTTGACGTTGCGTACGCCTAACTCGGGCCGGCGAGCTAGGACGAGTTTGGTGATTCGGTCTGTGGTCTTCATGTGCGCAATCTACAAGGTTGCTTGTCAAGCATGCTTGTTTTGCATATACAAGCATGCTTGAATATCAAGACGAGCAAAGGAGGTCGCCATGACCAAAAGCCAGGCAATTCACTATTTCGGTTCCATCTCGGCGCTCGCAAAAGCCCTTGGCGTTACCTACGAAGCGGTTCGCCAGTGGGCAGAGGTGCCCGAGTTGCGCCAGTACCAAATCGAAAGACTCACGGCTGGCGCGCTCAAGGCTGACCAGAAAGGGGCAGCAGCGTGACCGTGGGGTTGATTTTCAGCTATTCGGCCTTGCGCCAGTAGATGACCAAAACACCTGCGAATCCATCCAGTACTGGAATTGCAGGCGAAAAAAAACCGCCTGGCAGGGCGGCTTCTTCAAAACAACGTGAGGTCGATTATGCACACTGCAGTCGATGCAAGCAACACCAAGCCCGGCGCGTCAGTTTTCGGCAGCACGCCAAATCTGTCGCGTCAGTTTGGGCCGGGGAAGAACGGGGGTAGGGCGTGAGTGTTCAAGCCATGACCTGGGCACTGGCCATTCCAAAGGTTGCCCTGGATAACCCCGCCGCGCGCCATGTTCTTCTGTGCCTGGCCAACTACGCCGGCAGCGACGGGCGCGGTGCATTTCCGTCTGCCGGGACCCTCTCCGAAGACACCGGCCTGTCCGAGCGCACCGTGCGCCTGAAACTGGATGAGCTGGAGAAGGGCGGGTGGATCACCGAAGGCAACCAGGCAATCGCAGCTGCCTACATCGATCGCCGCGACCGGCGCCCAGTGGTCTATGACCTTCAGCTAAAGCGGGGTGCATCTGCTGCACCTCGTAAAGAGCGGGGTGCAGATAACCGCACGGGGTGCAGCTCACAGCAGAACGGGGTGCAGGAAAACGCAGAACGGGGTGCAGCAGCTGCACCCAATCCGTCAGTGAACCATCAAGGAACCGAAGAGCAGCAGCCGCGCGATTTGGCCGACGTGATCGAGGAGCAGGATCGCCAGGCCACGGAATCGCAGGACGACTGGCAGCGCTTCGCCATGTTCGCCGAGTGGAACCCACCGGCTGACCTGGTGACCACCCAGCTGAAATTGGCCGGCCTGACCCTGGAGGCGCTGACCGAGGAAACGCTCCAGAGCTTCCTGGGTTACTACGTTGCCAAGCCGCGGGTGTTTGACAGCAACGGCGGCTGGTGCTTCCGGCTGGCCAAGTGGGCCAAGACCGAGAAGGCAAAGGGCGCGGCGGAGCAGGAAGAAACCGGGGCCGACTGGACCAAGAATGGAGTTCGAGTATGACCGCAACCAACGTTCGCCAGCTGCTGGCCAATCGCCGGACTGACCCGACTTACCAGTCGCCGGTGGAGCCCGGGGCGATGCCGATTGACCCAGCAACCCAGCAAGTGATCGAGGATCTATTCTTGCGACTGCGCGGCGCCTGCGGGGCTTGGCGTCAGTCCTGGCCAACCGAGGCGGTCATGAATGCGGCCAAGCTGGAATGGCTCGGTGAGTTCATGCGCTCAGGCATCACCCGCCTGGAGCAGATCGACCACGGCATGCGAGTGCTGAGCGCGAGCAAGTCCGCGTTTGTTCCGGCGCCTGGCGTGTTCGTGAGCTGGTGCTTTGCCCCGGAAGGCCTGGGCCTGCCCAGCACCGACAAGGCCTACGCCCAGGGGCTGCGCAACTGCCACCCGGCCATGCGCGCGGCGGCGAAGTGGATGCACCCGGCGGTCTACCACGCCACGGCAGCCGACGGCTTCCACAGCCTGCCGCTGATGTCGCGTGAACTTGGCCTGACCTGCTTCGAGAAACACTACCTCGCGCAGTGCCGGAAGATCTGGCAGGGCGAACGCCTGGGCCCGGTGCCGGTTGCCGAGCTCGCTGCACCGGCTGCTCCGCGCTCGCTGGATGTTGGCCGTGCCGCGCTTGAGGCGCTGCGCTCCGCTCGGGGTGCTCGGCCATGATCGATCCGATGCTGCTTCCTCCTGACCTCACTGAGTACCGCTGGGCACTGTACTGCCGCAGCCACTTGCTCGGCCTCTCTGACAAGCCTGAACCGCCTGTTGCCATTTACCGAGACGAACAGGTCGCCCGAGCTCATGGCGGCAAGCTGTGGCCATCCACCTGGCTCGTTGTTGATCTCCACAAGGACGAACGCTCATGAAGCAATCCAAGTTGACCAAAGCCGCCCGCGGCCGGGAATGCCAGGTGCGCATTCCGGGCGTCTGCAACGGCGATCCCGGCACTACCGTGCTAGCCCATTACCGCATGGCCGGCACCTGTGGCGTCGGCATGAAGCCGAACGATCTGCAGGGCGCGCACGCTTGCAGCGCCTGCCACGACGCCTGCGATGGTCGCAGCAACATCGTTGGCCGCGAGAAAGCCCGCCAGTACCACGCCGAGGGCGTCATGCGTACCCAGGCCCTGCTGATCCGCGAGGGGGTGATCGCCGCATGAATAGCCAAAAACCCTCGGTTCGAAATCCGCCACCACTGTTCCCTGCGAAGAAATCCCGAGCCAAGCCGGTAGACCGCGAAGGCCTGGAGCAGGCCTCGCTGATGCGCGAAGTAGCGTTGCGCTACCCGGCCGCCGCCAAGCTGATCTACCACGTCCCGAACGGTGGGCACCGGGTGAAGGCGGTCGCCGCCAAACTCAAGGCTCAGGGCGTGAAGGCCGGTATCCCTGACTTGGTGCTGCCGATGGCGCGCGGCGGGTACTTCGGGCTGTACATTGAATTCAAGGCGAAGCCGCCATACGACGCCGCCGTGTCGCCGAGCCAGGACGCCTGCATCCAAGCGCTGCTCGAACAGGGCTATCTGGCCATCGTGTGCCGCGGTGCCATCGATGCGATTGAAGCGATCCGCGCCTACCTGCTGCAGCCGCAGACGAGGGCGGTGGCATGAGCAAGACCCGCGCTGTGAAGTTCACCGATGCCGAGATCCGCCGGCAGGCCGCCGACCCTACCGTGCATGACCTGCGCGACCCGCGTCACCCCGGCCTGTACCTGCGATTCGGCCAGGACCGGCAGCGCGGGTCGTGGTACCTGGTCAAGGGCAAGGCCTGGAGCCAGATCGCCCGTTATCCCGAGCTGGGTGCCGCCGCGGTGCTGGCCGAACTGCCTGCGCTGCGGCAGCGCCTGCTGCGTGACCCGGATGCCGCCGTTGCCTTGGGCGGCCTGTCCACCGTGGGCCAGCTGCTCGACTGGTACAGCGACCGCATGAGCCGCGACCGTTCGCTGTCGGCCAAGCGCAAGACCGGCGCCAAGTCGGCCATTGCGTGCCACCTGAAGCCCAGGTTGGCCGATCTGCCGATTCGGGCCGTGTCGGCACCTGAGTTGGACAAGCTGTTGATGTGGCCCGCGCAGGAAGTGCTTTCGCTGTCCTACGTGCGCCAACTGTTCGGCCTGCTGGTCGTCGCGTTCCGCCAGGCCCATAAGCTTGGGCTGATCGATACCAACCCCATGGCCGCGCTGAAGTTCGTCGACTTCACCAAGGCCCGGATCATGCCCAAGCCTGCCCGGCTGCGTGGCGTGCATCTGGTCGAGCTGGTGCCCATGCTGGCCGGCCTGTTCGACAGCGAACCCGGCGAGGCCATGCTTGCGCTGATGATGCTGTGCCACGGCACCCGGGTGGGGGAGACCCGCCTGGCGCGCTGGTCCGATATCTCGATGGCCGACAACGAGTGGTTCATTCCGGCCGAGCACACCAAGACCCGCACCGAGCACCGGTTGCCGCTGACCGCCCAGACCAAGGCCATGCTGAGTCGATACCGCGCTGCCCAAACCGCCCAGGGCTACGAGGGCATCTACCTGTTCCCGTCGCGGCGTGGCCGGGCACTGAGCGAGGGCCAAGCCAGCGCCGTGTTTACCCGCCTGGGCCAGGGTGAGTGGACCAGCCACGACCTGCGCAAGGTGGCCCGCACTGCCTGGACTGACCTGGGCATCGACGGCCATATCGGCGAGATGCTGCTGAACCACTCGCTGGGCAAGATCGCCTCGACCTACATCAACACCCAGGCTCGGGAGCAGCGCCTGGCCGCACTGGAGAAGTGGCACGCCTGGTTAGATGAGCGCGGATTCAACGCGGTTCACAACCTGACAGGCGCCCAATATGAAGATTCGCAAAACCCTGTGCAGCCCTTGAACGACGCGGCCTGCAAGGCAATTCCGAAAATTGTTAATAGCGAGGTTTCAAAAGCATGATCAAGAGCCACGGACCGGACTTTCGCAAGCAGGCGGTGGAGCTGGCCCAGTGCCCGGCGTGCCGTGGCAAAGCGGTGATCAAGGGCGTGTTCCATGACCTGGCCTGCGTGCAGTGCAACGCTTCGGGTTGGGTGGCCGCCACGACGGGGGAAGCGCTGCCGGTGGAAGAGCTGATCACCCAATTGAGCCTGCGCCTTCAGGCCGCGCAACGACAGATCGAAGAATTGAAACACCCTCGGGCCACTGGGCCGGAGGCGATTTATCAGGAAGGCAACCGGCTGGGCGCCGGGGGCATCAACTACACCGGGGATTGAGGGGAAGGACATGATCTATAGCAGCGTACTGGGGGCGGTCGTTTCGGCCCTCGCAGCGGAGGCGATCGACAACACCAGCAAGCAGGCCTGGCAGAAGCTGTACCAGCCCGGCAGCGAGGATGGGCACGACTTGGCCACATTGAGCGGGGCAGTAAAGAAAGGCGAGATCAGCAGGATGGATGCGGACTGCTGGGTGTTCGCCCGCCTGCACAGTGAGCTGAAGCCCAGGCACTGGGATGTGCTGGTGGCTAAGTTCAGCACCCACAAGGGCCGCAAGGTGCAATCCATCAGCCGCATTTGCCCACTTGTGGCATCCCATGCACCGCAGCTGTTCGTCACCAGCGCCGTCACTGCTTGGGCCATCCCGAAGCTGAAGGGCGTGGAGGGCAAGCGCTCTAGTGACATGATCGTGCTGCCAGCTCAGTTCTACGATATCAACCGCTGGGATCCTGATGCTCGGCCAGAGCGCACGCGCCGCCGCTGGAAGAAGGCCGTTGAGGATGTTCTCGATGGCATGGTGAACGAGGCATTAGAAGCTGCGGAATGCCTGCTTCACCATGAGGGGCTGACATTTGTTGATGCGGCATAGCCCAGGGTTGTCACGGGACGGCAAGTTTGAATGACCTATGGACTGTCCTGAATCTCGTTCCAGGTAGAGCGGTTACATAAGGGCCTGTCATCTTCTCGCCATGCTCGCCGATAACCGCTCGAATCTTTTCTGATGAGGCCAACACGCTATTTACTTCAAGATTTGCAACTCCGCTTGGCAGCGGCCTTCCATTGTTGGAAAAAGCCTCGGAAGTAAAGCGGCCGTTCTCAACAACAGCCTTGCCTTGGCCTAAGTACTGCCCTGGAACGACTAGCGTAAGAGACAGTTCAGTCCCGTCGGGCAAATTTGTTAGACCGGAAATCACAGGGTAGGAGCCACCAGACGTATTCACGTCCATTTTCACTTCAAGCGCCTGTGCTGGCGTCGCTGCCAGTATAAGCAGTAGCGCGGTGCTGCTTAGGAGAGATGACGAAAACATCGCAGATACTCGAAGTTATTTATCGAGAGTTTTTCATCATTTAGGCTTGACATCAAATGGCCGCATGGCCGATTATTTCCCCATCCTGTCATTCCTGCGCGTTGCTGAGGAGTGGCCCCGAAAGCCCGGCCATTGTGTCGGGCTTCGTCGTTTCTGAGCCCTGGCAAATGCTGGGGCTTTTTCGTTTCTGGAGCGCACTCATGACCGATAAATCACGCCACCTGACGGCAGGCACTCTTTCGAGCGCCTCGGGCCAGGTCGATATCGATCTCAAGACCGGGGCATTCACCATTAAGGGTCCGGCTGGCAACGTGGTCATCGGCGACCTGGAGAAGGGCGATGTTGTTGCCCGAATCGATGCCGAGCCTGCCGTCGAGCCGTTGCGCCTTGGCGGGGTCACACTCTACGGTGAGTTGGCCCGCAACCTGCGCGATGTGCAGGCGATGCTGACAGCCCACGGCGCCGGCGAGTTGAAGGTGGTCAAGCGCGGTAGCGAGCCAGGAAAGCCTTTCATCCTCATCGACGACCAGATGTTCATCAGCCAGGCCGAAGTCGACGCCGGCAAGCTCGCAGCCGGATGCGCCATCAAGATTGAAACTTTGGGCGACGGCCGGGAAGTTATGGCCGGCCTGATCAGAGGGTCCCGGCTGGCCGAAGAGCTGCGCAAGAGCATCGTGAGCATCGTGAGCATCGAGCGTATCGGCGCGGATGACGGCCTGGCCTGCGCCGTCCGCCAAGTCATCCGCGAAGGGCTGCGACCAGGCGGCATGCTGAACTCCCGCTAATCCTGCTGCACCTTGCCCGCCTCGAGCGGGCTTTCTTTTTACAGCTCCCCGTGAGGGAGGAATCGAGATGGCCCATATGCCAGAGAAAGACCCCGGCCTCTGGGCCGCCTTGATCGCCTGGGTGATCGCCCACCAACCGCAGCTCTATGCGGCTGGCCTGTCCGTAGGTATCGCCGCG
>NZ_JH650781.1:9913-33854 GCF_000259195.1 Pseudomonas donghuensis | reverse complement strand
GATCGCCCCCCAACCGCAGCTCTATGCGGCTGGCCTGTCCGTAGGTATCGCCGCGCTGCGCGTTGTGTACGGCGGCGGCACCCGCCGGCAGATGTTCTTGGAGGGCGCTTTGTGTGGCCTCATCACCCTGGCCTTGGTGCCGCTGCTCGAATGGATGGGCCTGCCGCAGGGCATGGCCACCTTCGCGGGCGGTGCCGTCGGCTTCATGGGGGTGGAGAAGCTGCGCGGCTACTCCGACAGATTCATGACTCGCAAGGTCGAGGGCTGAATGATGAAACTTATTCTCAAGCGGGTGCCGCACCAGGTTGAAACGACCTCGCTTCATGATGAGGCTCGACGCTTCCAGCTGACCAAAACCAATGCCGCCTCGCCATTCGCCCTCCATACGGAGGATGGGCAGGTTCTGCCCTGCCAGGCCAGCACCACCCTGCACAGCGCGCCTGGCGATGTGGTTCGGCTTACCGTTGTCTTCACCGTTGACGGTGACAGTCTGGCCGTCGAAGGCGATGTCGTGTAGTGGCTGCGCCGCCCGGCGCGAATGGATCAACAAATGGACAAAGGTGGCATATGAGCGAGCACGCAACCTCCTTGCTGGAGCGGATGCTGGCCGAGCAAGTGAAACAGACCGAACTGCTGCAGCGGATCGAAAAGAATCAGGTGATACTGATCCAGGCCCTGGCCGATGAGCAGGACGTGGATGTTGACAATATACCCACGGTCTACCTGAGCGGCGCGCCTGTTCATGGCGGTCGCTGATGGCCAGGCTCAACACTCTAAAGCAGAACGTGACGATTTTGCCGTCCGCCCCGGTCGCCCAGGTCAATGAGACTCAATGGGGTTCGGGTCGCGGTGGCCGTCCGTGGCGCCGCATTCGGGATCGCATCCTGTTGCGGGACCAGTACACCTGCCGGGCCTGCGGCCTGGTCACCAAAGACCTTGAGGTTGACCACATCATCAACGTCGCTGAAGGCGGCTCGGATGATGACAGCAACCTTCAGGCGCTGTGCGTGCCGTGCCATCAGGAGAAGACCGCTGCCGAGTCCGTCCGAGGTCGTCGCTAGGCCATTTGAAGCACGTCAAACCCCCGATTTTTGCCCTTTTTTGGGCGTTTTGGGTGGGGGGTGGGTCTGATCTAGAAATCCTTTTTGCTCGGACACCGCACCCAACTCATTCGCAGATTTTTTCCTCCCTGGAGTTTTTTGTTAATGGCTTTAACACCCAAAAAGCGTCGGTTCATTGACGCTATCAGGGGAGGTGCGTCCAATCGAGACGCGGCCATTGCGGCTGGATGCCCTGAAAAGTCGGCCTCCGCCGCTGGTTCAAGGCTGGCGAAAGATCCGGACGTGGTTAATGAACTGCACAAGTTGAATGCCCTTCACCCTGTTAAAGGTGCTGTTAACAGCAGTCCGCCTCAAGAGACCCATGACGAACCCGATGCTGATGATGAGCCAGCTGGATTTGACCTAGGCGCGGCGCTGCTGCATCGAGATCCGAAAGACTTCCTACTGGCGGTTATGAACGACGCCGGGTCGGAACCAAAGCTTCGGGTTGATGCAGCCAAGGCCCTGATGCCGTTCCTACATCCACGCAAGGGGGAGGGCGGAAAAAAGGACGAGCGACAAAAGGCGGCGGAGCAAGCGGCGAGCAAATTTACTCGCCAGGCGCCGCCTCGGTTGGCGGCAACGAACGGTAAGAAGGTGTAGCGATGGACTGGACCACCGCATGCCCGGACTGGGAACGGCGGTTGGTTCGAAGGCAGTCGATCATTCCGCCGCCAATCTTTCTCGACGAGGCCGAGAGAGCTGTACAGATCTTCAAGGAATTGAGGGTTCCTGATCTGCCGGGCAAGCCTCGGATGGCCGACTGCTGTGATGAATGGGTGCTCGACTTTGTCAGAGCCATCTTTGGTGGATATGACTCGGAGACAGGCAAGCAGCTGATCCGAGAGTTCGGCCTGCTGATCAGCAAGAAGAACACCAAGTCGACAATCGCCGCAGGGATCATGCTGACGGCGTTGATCTTGTGCTGGAGGGAAGAAGAGGAGCATCTGATCCTGGCTCCGACCAGGGAAGTTGCTGACAACGCCTTCAAGCCGGCAGCCGCCATGGTGCGTGCAGATGAAGAGCTGTCAGCGATGTTCCATGTGCAGGATCACATCCGCACCATCACAGATCGCACGACGAAGAACAGCCTGAAGGTTGTTGCGGCGGATACCGACACGGTATCGGGCAAAAAGTCTGGCAAGGTGTTGGTGGACGAGCTTTGGGTATTTGGAAAGAAACCGGGTGCCGAAGCCATGTTCATGGAGGCACTGGGCGGCCAGGTCTCCAGGGATGAAGGTTGGGTCATCTACCTGACGACGCAAAGTGATGAGCCTCCGGCCGGTGTTTTCAAGGAGCGCCTGCAGTACTGGCGTGACATTCGCGACGGAGTCATTGAGGACCGAAAAACACTCGGGATTCTCTATGAGTTCCCGAAGAGCATGATTCAGGATAAGTCGTACCTGGAGCCGGAGAACTTCTACATCACCAACCCCAACCTGGGGCGCTCGGTTAGCGCCGAGTGGCTGCAAGATGAACTGCGCAAAAAGCAGAACGCCGGAGATGGGTCTCTACAGAAATTCCTGGCGAAGCACTTAAACATCGAGATCGGCCTAAACCTTCGATCAGATCGATGGACCGGTGCTGATTTCTGGAAGGTTCAGGCAGACGAGTCGCTGAGCTTGCAAGCGCTGCTCGACCAGTCGGAAGTTGTGACTGTTGGCATCGACGGTGGCGGGCTCGACGACCTACTGGGCCTTACGGTGCTTGGGCGCAAATCAGGCTCAGACCTTTGGCTGTCCTGCTCGCTTGCCTGGGCTCATCCGATAGCGCTAGATCGTCGAAAGTCCGAGGAGTCCAAGTACCGTGACTTCGAGCGAGACGGCGATCTGGTCATTATCGAGGAGCTGCCCGGCGATGTAGCTGCGGTTGCTGATGTCGTTGAGATGATCGATGGCACCGGCCTGCTGGCAGGCGTCGGCATGGACCCGGAGAAAACTCACAAGGTCATGCTTGAAGAGCTGCTAAAACGCAAGATCGACGAGAAGATCATTTTCGGTATCCCTCAGGGCTGGAAGCTAGTGGGGGCCATCAGCATCGCTGAGCGGAGACTGGCGGAGCGGAAGCTCTTCCACGCAGATCAGCCGCTCATGGACTGGTGTGTTGGCAACGCCCGTATCGAATCGCGCGCCAACTCGGTGTTGATCACCAAGCAGGCCAGCGGCACTGCCAAGATCGACCCGGTGATGGCATTGCTCAACGCCGTTTCCCTGATGGCCACCAACCCATCGCCACCGGCGAAGAAGTACCAGATGTTTTTCCTCAACTCGTAGCCTGGTGGCTACGCCAGGCCCGCCGTGTGCGGGCCTTTGCAATTCTGGGGTACCCAATGAACAGAGCCTACAGCCTCCTTGAAATCAAGGCGGTGGACGATGACGCGCGCGTGATCACCGGCATCGCCACCACTCCGTCACCTGACCGCATGGATGATGTGGTCGAGCCCAAGGGAGCGCAATTCAAGCTGCCGATCCCTTTCCTGTGGCAACACAACCATGACCAGCCAGTTGGCCATGTAACCAAGGCGACTGTGACGGCGGCTGGTATCGAGGTCACAGTCGAGTTGGCTAAGGTCGAAGAGCCAGGCGCGTTGAAGGATCGCCTCGATGAGGCCTGGCAGTCCATAAAGTCGAAGCTGGTCCGCGGGCTATCCATTGGCTTTTCGCCGATTGAGTCGGCCAACATCGATGGCAGTTGGGGCCGCCGCTTCCTCAAGTGGGAGTGGCTGGAGCTTTCCGCCGTAACGGTGCCGGCAAACGCCGACGCCAGTATCCAGACCATCAAATCCATCGACCGCGAGCAGCGCGCCGCGACTGGCAACACGGCGCTCCCGGTCGTGCGCATCACCCCTGCCGGCGCTTCGGCAACCATCACAAAATCTGCGAAGCCCGAGGAGGGCGATATGAACATCCAAGAACAAATCAAATCCTTCGAAAGCACCCGAGCCGCCAAGGCCGCTCGCCTCGAAGAAATCATGGCCAAGGCCGCGGAAGAAGGCCGTACCCTTGACGCCTCCGAGTCAGAGGAGTACGACACCATCGAGGGCGAGCTGAAGTCCATCGATGGCCACCTGGGTCGCCTGCGTGGCCTGGAGAAGTCCATGGCTTCCACTGCCAAGTCGGTAGAGCCTGGTCGCGTGAACAGCGTGTCGAAAGGTCACGAGGTTCGCGACAACGCAGTGATCCGCGTTGAGCGCACTCTGCCGAAGGGCACTTCCTTCACCCGCTATGCCATCGCGCTGGCGCGCTCGAAGGGCAACCTGATGCAAGCGGTCGAAGTTGCCAAGGGCTGGGAGGAATCCACCCCTGAAGTGGTGACCGTTTTGAAGGCTGCTGTTGCCGCCGGCACCACCACCGACCCGGCCTGGGCGGCGCCGCTGGTTGAGTACCAGACCATGGCGAGCGAGTTCATCGAACTGCTGCGCCCGCAGACCATCATCGGCAAGATCCAGGGCCTGCGCCGCGTGCCGTTCAACATCAAAATGTCGGGCCAGACTTCCGGCTCCAGCGTGAACTGGGTCGGCGAGGGCAAGCCAAAGCCGGTTTCCGCCCTGGCATTCGACACCACTACCCTGCGCTCCACCAAAGCCGCGGGTATCGTGGTACTGACCGATGAGCTGGTGCGCTTCAGTAACCCCAGCGCCGAAGCGCTGGTACAGGCCGACCTCACCGCATCGATGGCGCAGTTCCTCGACGTGGCCTTCGTCGACCCTGCCATTGCCGAGGTGGCCGAGGTCTCCCCGGCATCGATCACCCATGGCGTGACGCCGATCGTAGCCAGTGGCACCACTGCGGACGCCTTGAAAGCGGACGTGAAACGACTGTTCGCCGCCTTCCTGGCAGCCAACATGACCCCGGCCGGAGCGGTTTGGATCATGACTCCAACCATGGCGCTGACTATCGGCATGATGACCAACGCCCTGGGGCAGGCTGAGTTCCCTGGCATCGACATGAACGGCGGTACCTTCATGGGCCTGCCGGTAATCGTGTCGGAAAGCGTGCCTGCCAATCCAGGCTCGGGCAGTCCGGCCACCGGTGCTGGTCAGCGCCTGATTCTGGCCAAGGCCTCCGAAATTCTGCTGGCTGACGATGGTGGTGTGACCATCGATGTGAGCCGCGAGGCATCCCTCCAGATGGACAGTGCGCCGGCAGCTGGTGCTACCGAGCTGGTCAGCCTCTGGCAGAACAACATGGTGGCGCTGCGCGCCGAGCGCTTCATCAACTGGAAGCGTCGTCGCCTGCAGGCGGTTGGCTATATCGACTCGGCGAACTACGAGTCTTGATCCATCAGGGCCGGGGTAGATCCCGGCCCTTCCGGGGGGAAGTCACCATGCAAATGGTTGCTCTGAAAGAATTCCGCTACGCCGGGCAGCAGTTGCTACCTGGTGATGCATTCGAGGCCCGTGATCGCGATGTCAGGCTGCTGCAGGCGATCAACAATGCTCGGCTTGAAGGTGATCCAGGCGCCTCAACTGATCAGGAACAGAAGGGCGCACCAGCCCCCGCGAAGCGCACCTACAAGCGCCGCGACATGAAGGCCGAATAACGGGTGGAGCCGCGATGAAATTGTTCAATTGGGGGGCTCGGACTGAGCAAAAGGCCTTGCGACCCGCTGACAATCGTGGCGGCTGGCTTGGGGTGATCCGAGAGTCGTTCGCAGGGGCCTGGCAGCAGAACGTTGAGGTTGATCAGGACACGGTCCTGGCGTTCTCTACGGTGTTCTCGTGTATCACGCTCATTGCCTCGGATATCGCAAAGCTGCGGGTCAAGTTGGTTCAGTTCACCAAGGATGAGGTGTGGGAGGAGGCGACAAGCCCGTCGTTTTCTCCGGTGCTGCGCAAGCCTAACCACTTCCAGAATCGCATCCAGTTCTATGAGTCCTGGGTGACTTCGAAGCTCACGAATGGCAACGCCTATGCGCTCAAACTGCGCGACGCGCGCGGGGTGGTAACGAAACTCTACATCCTCGACCCACGGCGTGTTACGCCATTGGTTGGCGATGATGGCAGCATCTTCTATGACCTCAAGGCGGACAACTTGTCCACGTTAGAGGAAGGCGCGGTGGTGCCGGCGAGCGAGATCATCCATGACCGCATGAACTGCCTGTTCCATCCGCTGGTTGGCATCTCGCCGATTTACGCCTGCGGCCTGGCCGCGATGCAAGGAAACGCGATCCAGAACAACTCGGCTAAGTTCTTCCAGAACGGCTCGAAGCCTGGTGGTGTGCTCACTGCGCCTGGGGCCATCAGCGAAGATACGGCCAAGCGCCTGAAAGCGCACTGGGACAGCGAATACACAGGCCAGAGCGCCGGCAAGGTCGCCATCCTGGGCGACGGCTTGAAGTACGAAGGCATGGCCATGTCTGCGGCCGATTCGCAGTTGATCGAGCAGTTGAAATGGTCAGCTGAGATCGTCTGCTCGGTGTTTCACGTCCCTGGTTACAAGGTCGGCGTAGGGGCGCAGCCTACCTACAACAACGCCGAGGTCCTCAACCAGGTGTATTACTCGGACTGTCTTCAGTCGCTAATTGAGGCGCTTGAGTTATGCCTGGATGAAGGCCTTGAGCTCCCATCGCAGTACGGGACGGAATTCGACCTGGATGGACTTCTCCGGATGGATACGGCCTCGCTCTACAAAGCGAACAACGAAGCGGTTGGTGGCGGCTGGATGAAGCCCAACGAGGCGCGCCGGCGAGCCGGCTTGCCTCGTGTTGAAGGCGGTGATTCGCCAATGATTCAGCAGCAAAACTACAGCTTGGCAGCTATCGCCCGTCGTGATGCGCAGAGCAATCCGTTTGCTGCCGCTCCGGCCGCGCCCGCACCGACAGAGCCTGCTGAGCCTTCCAAGCCATCCAACGAAGAACTGGACGATCAGGCGCGCATGTTCGCGATGCTGGTCGAGAAGGAGTTGAACCTTGAATCTGCGTGAGCTTGAGGCACAGGCGAAAGCACTGGCGCCGGTCCTGAAAGGGCTTGTCGAGAAAGCGCTGGCCGCGTTCCGGGTTGGTCTCGCGAAAGACCTGGATGATCGTGACGCCGTTTTGCGAGGTGAGTTAGCGGAGTCAATTAAGGCCATTCCTACCCCGGATATCGAGGCGATCGCTGAAGAAGCGGCCAAGCTCGTTCCCGCACCTGAAAACGGGAAGGATGCCGATCCCGACTTGGTCCGACAGTCTGTTACCGAAGAGGTGGCCAAGCTGCCGGCGCCCAAGGATGGCGTATCGGTCACGCTGGAAGATGTTGCTCCGATGCTGCTGGATGCAGTTAAGGAAGCTGTCAGCGCGCTTCCACCGCCAGAGCCAGGGGCCAGTGTCACGCCGGAAGATCTCCGGCCGGTCATTGCCGAAGAGGTGGCCAAGGCGGTGCAGGCCCTGGCTCTTCCGAAAGACGGAGATCCCGGTCGTGATGCGCTGCAGCTTGAGATCTTGCCGGAGATAGACGGTGAGAAATCCTACGTGCGCGGGACCTACGCTAAGCACCTAGGTGGCCTGTGGCGTTCGTTCGAGCGGACCTCCGGCATGAAGGGCTGGGAATGCATCGTCGATGGCATCGGCAGTGCGGCAGTAGAGCAGAAAGGTGAGCGAGGTTTCGAGCTGGCGCTGGTGCTTTCCAGTGGTGCCGAGGTGCGCAAAAAGCTTGATCTGCCCGTGATGATCTATCGCGGCGTGTTCGCTCCTGGCGATTACGTGCCAGGCGACACGGTGACGTGGGCCGGCAGTCTGTGGCACTGCGATGAGTCGACCTGCGACAAGCCGGGCGAGCCTGGCAGCAAGGGATGGCGCCTTTCGGTCAAGCGAGGCAGGGACGGCAAAGACGGCACTAATGGCAAAGACCTGACCAAGGGGGTGTTGGCATCATGATGTTCATCACTCTGGAGCAAGCAAAATCCCAACTTCGCGTGGATGACGACGCCGACGACGATGACATTCGAGACAAGGTCCTTGAGGCCAGCGATTTGGTGAAGGGGTACCTCAAGTCTGCCGCTAATGCCTATCTGGACGCTGATGGCGAGGCAATCCCAGGAAAAGTCCCGTATGCGGTCAAGGCAGCCACCAAGATGATGCTGGGCTACCTCTATAGCCAGCGCGACAACGACCAGGATCGGGAGTTTGAACAAGGCATGCTTCCCAGGCCGGTCACCGCGCTTCTCTATCATCTTCGCGACCCGGCACTGGCATGAGCATTCAAGCAGGTAAGCTGCGACATCGGATCGAGATCCAGCACAAGGTAGAGCAACGCGACCCTGTCACTGGAGAGTTTGGCGAGCCGACCTGGGAGCTGTTCGCCAAAGTATGGGCTCAGGTGTCGCCACTCTCCATGCGCGACTTGATTGCTGCAAAGGCCCAGCAGTCAGAAGCTACCGGGCGGATTGTCATCCGGTACCGCGCCGGCGTATTGCCCACGATGCGCATCGTCTACCGGGGCGAGGTATACAGCATCGAAGGGATACCGCTGGAGGATCCGAACTCGGGCCGTGAGTACCTGACAATCGCTGTTTCGAAGGGGGTGAAGGATGGCTGACGAAATCAGTGCGCGCATGCTGGGACTGGCCCCGGTGACCCGGAAGATGCTCGGTCTTGCACCGAAACTGCGCCGCAAGGGGTTGCGCAAGGCTGCCCGCCAGGCGATGAACATCGTCCGCGATGATGCGAAGTCCCGGGCCAAGGCTCTCGACGACCCTGAAACCGCTGAGAAGATTTGGAAGAACATCGTCACCCAGGAATCGGGCAAGCAAAGCCGGCGCGAGGGTGGGGTGGTGATGAAGGTCGGTATTCGCGGCGGGGCCGGCTCGAACCAGCATAGTAAGGACGCGAGCGGGAACCCTGGCGGCGACACCCGCCACTGGCGGTACATCGAGTTCGGCACCCAATACACCCCGCCGGCGCCGTTCATGCGGCCATCCTTCTCGCAGAACCTGGGCGCCGTTACCGACCGATTCGTCAGTGTCTTCGCCCAGGAGATTGACGCCGCATTGAGGGAGGCCTGATGGAGCCGCCAATTTTCGCCGTCTGCTCGGCAGATCCTGGTGTCACCGCGCTGTTGGGCGCCGGAGTCGACTGCCGGCTGTTCTCGTTCGGTGAAGCGGAGGAGGGCACGCTGAAGCCCTACGCGGTTTGGGGGCTGATTACCGGCAGTCCGGAGAACTACCTGGCCGGCCGCCCCGACGCCGATGGCTTCACGCTGCAGCTGGACGTTTACGCGGCCACCGGCGGTTCCGTCGCTGCTGTCACCAAGGCCCTGTGCGCCGCCATCGAGCCGCACGCCTACGTTGTCCGCTGGGGCGCTACAGACCGCGACCCGAACACGAAAGACCGACACCGAAGTTTCGACGTGGACTGGATAGTCCGCCGCTGAACCAACCGAGCCCGCCAAGTGCGGGCTTTTCTTTGCCCGACAGGAGACCACCATGTCGATTTTGACCCAAGGTACGCAGGTGTTTGGCCTGGTGCCACCTATCACCGGCACCGGCCCGTCTACCGTGATGGAGATTGAGTGCGCCACTGCTTTCAACCCGGGCGGCGCACCGGCCGAACAGATTGAGGACACCTGTCTCAGCTCCAAGGAGCGCACCTATAAGAAAGGGCTGCGCACCCCGGGCCAGGCGTCCCTCACCGTTAACGCAGATCCCAATAATGCCAGCCACATTCGGCTACACCAGCTCTCCGAAGCTGATGGCGATACCACCATCAAGTGGGCCGTGGGTTGGTCTGACGGGACCGCTGCCCCCACGGTGAACACCGAGGGTGATGACTTTGAACTGCCAGAAAGCCGCACCTGGTTCGTGTTTCAGGGCTATGTCGCCGACTTCCCGTTCGACTTCGCCGCTAACGCCGTGGTCAGCACCGCGGCCAGCATTCAACGATCGGGCGGTTCCGCCTGGATCAAGAAAACCACTTAAGGGGCCAACATGGATCTCGCACAACTGAAGAAGAAAGGGGGCGTCGTTGCTGACGCCCTGGTGGCGAAGAAGGTCGAGTGGAAGCACGTCGACGAGACCGGCAAGCCCGTCACCGACAAGTTCACCGTGCACGTCCGCCGACATGCCTTCGGCGTCATGGAGGCTATGTTCGCCGGCGGCGAAGCCGAGCGCTTCAAGAACGCCCGCTATTTGGCGGCGTCGATCATGCTGGGCAAGGGTGGCACCGAAGAGCTGCCGTTTGATGACGCCGTCAACCTCGACTCGGCGCTGGGGATCGTCCTGCTCAACGCGGTCAATGAGGTGAACAACCCTCCAGCAAAGAGCTGACCCCGGCCGACGAGCTGTGGCATGAATTGGTGCTGAACGGGGTCGGCGGGAGCACAATCGCCGAGGCCAAGGCCACGCTTTCCTACGCGGAGGTGCTGGCCTGGGTCGCATACCGGGATAAGCATGGATCGCTTAACCTGATGCGCCGCACCGAGCTTGCCGCGGCGCTTATCGCGCTCCAGGTCAATCGAAGTGGTGGCGGCAAGGCTGAGCTCTACGACTTCATGCCGCACCACGTCCGGCCGGGGACCCAGCTTGAGCGGGCCATGGCGGAATGGGCGTGACGTGGTAGATTCGCCTATTTCACAAGGAGGGCTCACATGAAAGGGGTGTTTTTTTTGCTGCCATTGGCGATAGGGATTTTTACAAATTCCTATGCTTCCGAGACTGATCAGAGAGATGTCGAAGAGCTCAAGGTGGCAATGGAAGATCGCTTAAAAGACTCTGAGAGCGCAAGGTTTAAAAGAGTTGTGATACTTGATGATGGAACAACTTGCGGCCTGGTAAATTCAAAAAACTCCTTCGGTGCATACTCAGGATTTGAGCCATTCATGGCGATGAAGCTTTCAACCGGAAAGTTTTATGTCTTAGATGTTGGCGAAGCATCTAGATCTGTATGTAAGGATCGAGGGGTGAGCATCCCCTAAAATCTAACATTCCCGCTTCGGCGGGATTTTTTTTGCCTGGAGGAAAGCATGGCGAGTCGCTCCCTGGGCACCTTGACGCTCGACCTTATCGCCAGAATTGGCGGATTTCAGCAGGGTATGGATCAAGCTGCGATATCCACGCGGCGCAGCATGTCGCAGGTCGAGCGATCCGCAGATAAGGCTTCGCAGGCTGTTGCATCCTCGTTCAAGGCGATCGCCGGCGCCGCTGCAGCGTACCTTGGCGCCCAGCAGGTGCTGGAGTATTCGCAGACTTGGGTCGGTGTTCAGAACCGGATCAAGCAGGTTTCATCTACGTTCGACGAGTTCTCCAAGCAGTCACAATCGGTTTTCGCGATCGCGCAAAACTCTCAGTCTTCACTTGAAGCGACCGCAGAGCTCTATCAGCGAATTGCCGCTTCATCAGGACAGCTGGGCGCTACACAAGAGAAAGTCGCTCAAGTTACTCAGAACATCAGTAAGGCAATGTCCGCGAGCGGGGTGTCGGCAGAAGCCGCACAAGGCGCCCTTATCCAGCTTGGGCAGGCGTTTGCATCTGGCGTACTCCGAGGTGAAGAGCTCAACTCCGTGCTTGAGCAGGCTCCTGGCTTGGCGCAGGCGATTGCCGATGGCCTGGGCGTTGCTCGGGAGTCTCTGCGAGCCATGGGTGAGGCTGGGAAGCTCACTTCCAAGGAGGTGTTCGCTGCAATTCTGTCTCAGACTCAAGCAGTCGATGATGCATTCGCGCGATCTCAGACCACAATCGCTGGTGCATTCCAGGCGATGGAGAACAGTGCAGCGAAACTCTTCGGAACTCTGGATGATTCGATCGGCATAACGAAATCTGTTGTCGACGGAATGTTGGCTCTATCTAAGTCTTGGGATAGCTCAGGAGTCGAGGTGTACACGCAACTGCTGAAAACAGGGCTGTATGTAGCCATTGGCAAAGTTGCACTAGGACTTGGCAGTCTGTACTCCTCCTGGCAGGCGAGTCGGGCCGCAGCGGAAGAGCAAGCAGAATCGGCGATGATCGCCGCCAACGGATCGTTGCGTCGTGCGGAAGCCTCCCACGCGGAAGCATTGGCAAGCCAGAACGCTGCCCGCCAGGCGGTTCAGGCTGCAACATCGCAGGTTGCCGCCGAGCGGCAGATTGCAGCCGCCGAGATTACTCGCCTACAGGCAGTCATGGGCTCTCTGGCTGCAGAGAAGCAGCTTGAGGCTCAGCGACTCCAAGCGCAGATCACCGATACCGGCCGGCAGCAGTCTGTTGCCCGCATGGCTGAGCTGCGCCTGGCGGAGGTAGCCATCACCAACCAGCTCAGCGCTGCGGAAGCAAAGCTGGCCGCCACAACTGTCGCGAGCTCTACTGCTGTGACTGGGGCGCTGACCAAGCAGGCGGTGGCGAGTGAAGCGGTGGCAGTCACTACACTGCAAGTATCCGCAGCCCAGTATGCGGCGAACACAGCGACTGCCGCGTGGGCGGCCACGGCGACGTTCGCAGGCCGGGCCATTGCAGGTTTGCAGGCTGCTTGGGGTGGGCTGATGCGCGTAATGGGCGGTCTTCCGGGCTTAGTGCTTACCGTTGCGGCTGTTGGAGCATCTTTCCTGACCTTTGGCAGTAATGCTGAGGCTGGCGCAGGGAAGGCAGCCGATGCATTCGAAGACGCCTCGGCAAGGATTCGTCGTGCCTCGCGCGAAATGATCCCGCAAAACCTCACCGGGCAAACCTACGAGCAGTTGCAGGAGAAGGTTGCCGGCCTCACCAGTGAGCTGAAAGAGGCTGAGCAGTGGCAGGAGGTATTCCAGAAGAGCGTCGACAACGGAAAGAACAATTCTCAGGGCAACCTTGACCGCCAAAAGGAAAAGGTCGGAGCGCTGCGCTTGGCGCTGCAAGAGCTGAACAAAGAACTGAACAGCTCGAGACTTGCGTCGGACAAAGAGGGGGGCAACTATCTCCAGAACCTGGAAAAGCAGTCAGTAGTTGCTGGCAAGTTGACCGAAGTTGAGAAGCTTCGCGCACAGCTTGCAGCAGGTACTCTGAGGCTGTCACCGCCGGACGAGAAAAAGGCACTTGCCTATGCGGAGGCGATCGACAAGGCGAACAAGGCCCTGAAGGAATCGAAGGCTGGCGACAAGGACTCCAAAGCCTTGGGTCGCCGATTCGAGGACATGGAAGAGGGGTATCGGCGACAGATTGAGCTGATCAATACCTCGACCGACAAGCGCAAGAACGCCAACGAGGTGGAGAAGCTCGCCTTCGAGATCTCTGCCGGGAAGCTGGAAGGCGTCAATGCTCAGCAGCGCAAGCGCCTGGAGGGATTGGCCGCAGAGCTGGATGCCAAGAAGGCGCTGCTAAAGGCAGACCAAGACGCCAAGAAGCTCGCCGCACTCAAGTTCAATCTCGACGAAGACAATCGTACGGCCAAGGATGGTTTAGACCAGGATCTGGCTGGCGCCGGCCGGGGCGAGCAGTACCGCGAGCGATTCAGGGAAATGCTGTCGATTGAGCAGGATTTCAACAAGCAGCGTCGCGAGATGTACAAGGAGTACAAGGAGGCGCTTCTCGCAGAAGACCCGGACGCAGAGGCCAACTACAAGAAGGAGACCGAGCTTCTTGATGAGGCGCTAGCTGAGCGCCTGGTGTTGCAACAGGACTATTACAACCAGCTCGATGAGGCGAAGAACAACTGGATGGATGGCGTCACCAGCGCCTGGGAGAGCTTCGCGGACGCTGCGACGGACTACTCGGCCATGGCCGCCGATGCAACAACCTCGATACTGGGCAGCGCCCGAAGCGAGCTCAGCACGTTCATGTCCGACGTGGCCACCGGAGCGGAGGATGCCGGGGATGCGCTGATGGACATGGTGACCGGGTTTGCCAAGGCAACTATCGGCGCCTTGGCTGACATGGCCGCTCAATGGCTGGTGTACCAAGCCGTGCAATTGATCGTCGGCAAAACAACGCAATCCACTGCCGGCATGGCCCTGGTGGCGCATGCACAGGCGGCATCGTTCCAGGCGCAGCTCGCGGCATACGCCTCGACTGCCGCCATCCCGATGATTGGTCCCGCCGCTGCACCAGCCGCCGCGGCTGCGGCAGCGGCAGCTACCGCGCCGATGGTTGCAGGCGTGGCCTCAACGGCTTTGATGGGGATGGCCCACGACGGCATCGACAGTATCCCGCGGGAAGGTACTTGGCTGCTTGATGGCGGCGAGCGCGTACTTAATCCCAACCAGAACCGCGACCTGACCCAGTACTTGCGTAATGCGGGTGATGCTGGCGCCGGAGCGGGAAGAGCGCAGGGGTTGACCATTCACGCACCGATCACCGTCCAGGCCCAGCCAGGCATGAGCGACGACTCAGCGCGTCGCCAAGGCGAAGTCATGAGCGAAGGCCTGACGCAGAAAATTCGCCAGGTTATGAATGAGGAGTTCAGCCAGGGCGGCTCTATGTGGAGAAAGTAATGGCAGAGACCTTCAGCTTTTGCACCCGGGTGGGTGCCTCGGGCGAGATCAAGCAACGCACCTGGGAGAACGACTTCGGTGACGGCTACATCCAGTCGGGCGGCACCGGAATCAACACCAAGTCCGAAGACTGGGACCACCAGATGACCGGCGGCCTTGAACCGGGCGATGAGCTACGGCAAGTCCGTGACTTTCTCGATCGCCATGAGGGCTACCGGTCTTTTCTCTGGATTCCACCTGGTGGTACCCAGGGGCGCTACAAGGTCAACGGCTACAAACTCGACCCGAAAGGAGCCGGCCTGTTCACGCTCAGCTTCAAGATGAAGCAGGTATTCACCCCTTACTGACCCCGCTCTGTGCGGGGTTTCTTCTTTCTGAGGTCCCATGAACTTCAACACCGACATCCAAAAGCTCGAGCCGGGCAACCAGATCCGGCTGTTCGAGGTGGACGCCACGCGCCTGGGCGGCAACTTGATGCGCTTCCACGGCCACGCCCAGGAAGGCGACATCATCTGGCAGGGCAACCCCTACTCACCGCAGCAGCTCGACGCCAAGGGCTTCGACATCCGCGGCGATGGAAGGCCGGCCAGCCCGACACTGCAGTTGGCCAACGAGATCGATGGCGTGCGCGGCGCGGTCACGGCGCTGTGCCTGCACCTGAAGGACCTGGCCGGTGCGAAGGTGAAGGTGATCGAAACCTTTCGGCACTTCCTGGACGCCGCCAATTTCCCCGACGGCAACCCTGATGCCTCGAACCAGGCCCGGGAAAACCTCTGGTACATCGAGCAGAAGACCGACGAAGACCGCGAGCAGGTGACGTTCCAGCTCTCCAGTCCGCTGGACCTGGGCGGCCAGATGCTGCCCAGCCAGCAGATCACCAAGCTCTGCCGCTGGGCCTGCCGTGGGCAGTACCGGCAGGAGGCCTGCGCCTATACCGGGTCGGCCATGTTCACCAAAAAGGACGAGCCCACCGACAACCCGGCGCTCGATCGCTGCGGCGGCCGCTGGAAAAGCTGCAAGGCCCGGGGCAATACCCGGCGCTTTGGCGGCTCCATGGGCGCCAGTCTCATTGCCAGTTCGAGGTAATCTATGCGCATCAACCAACAGTTGCAGGCCGCGATCCGCGAGCATGCTGAGCGCGAGCACCCAGCCGAGGCCTGCGGGGTACTGATCAAGACAGACCAGGGTCGGGAGTACGTGCCTTGCCGGAACCTGGCCAGAACGCCGCGCGACCACTTCACCCTGCACCACGAGGACCTGTCCCGGGCCGAGGACCGCGGCGAACTGCTGGCGATCATTCATAGCCACCCGGACGCCGCGCCAACGCCAAGCATGGCCGACCGGGTCAGTTGCGAGCTGCACGAGGTGCCCTGGGGTGTCGTGGGCTGGCCAGGCGGTGACATGGAGTGGTTCAAGCCTTCGGGCTACCAGGCGCCGCTGCTGGGCCGAGAGTTCGCCCACGGCCTGCTAGATTGCTGGGGCGCCTGCCGCGACTGGTACGCCCGCGAGGCTGGCCTGCAGTTGCCGAACTTCGAGCGCCTGGATCTGTGGTGGGAAGACCCGGACGGGGCAAGCCTCTACGAGGATAACTTTACTGGCGCCGGTTTCTACCAGGTCGACACGCCCAAGCGCGGCGACATGCTGGTGTTCATGGTTCCGTCCCCGGGCAGGCCGTGCTACCACCCGAACCATGCGGCCATCTACTTGGGCGACGAGCCGGCGCTGATCAGCGAAGACGCTCCGACACTGGGCGGCAGCGGCCCATTCATTTACCACCACATGGCTGGCCGCTCTTCCTCCCGAGACATTTACGGATGGTCGATGGCCAACCGCTGCAGGTTGGTGCTGCGCCACAAGGACTATCGCCCATGAAGCGAACCATCAAGCTTTACGGGGTGCTGCGCAAGAACTTTGGTCGTGAGTACATCCTTGACGTGCACAGCGTGCGCGACGCGATCGGGGCGCTGTGCGAAATGGTGCCGGGCTTCGAGAAGTTCATCACCACCGGCGAGGAGCGGGGCCTGGTGTTCACCGTGTTCTCGGACACGCGCAACCTGGACAACCAGGAGCTCGACCTGGTGGGCGACGACAACGGCGTTATCCGCATCGCGCCGATCATTCAGGGCAGCAAGCAGGCCGGCCTGTTTCAGGTGGTGCTGGGTGCGGTGCTGGTGGTGGCGGGGTTCTTCTCCGGCGGCACGACGACCGGCCCTGGCCTGGCCTTGTTGGCCGGTGGTGGTGCCCTGGCCCTGGGTGGGGTGGTGCAGATGCTGTCCCCGACAGCGAAGACCGGCAGCCTCGACCGCAACGAGGACGGCAACAACCCTTCGTATGGCTTCGGTTCGGCGGTGACCACTATTGCCCAGGGCAACCCTTACCCGGTGCTGTACGGCGAACGCGAGATCGGTGGTGCTATCGAATCTGGCGGGATCTACCCGCAAGACCAGCTTTGACCGCTGGCAATTCCTGACCCGCTTCGGCGGGTTTTTTGTTTCTGGAGGGGCGCATGGGCGCAGCAGTGAAGCGCAAGCCGCGGCGAGCCGCCAACAGCAGGCGACGGGTAGTCGGCAGCAAGGGCGGGCAGAAGAAGCAGAAGCAACCCAGCATCGCCTCGAATGGCGTACCGTCGATCTCCACGGCGCGGATTGTCTATCTGTGGAGCTGGGGCCCCATTGTCGGCCCAGTGAACGGCCTGCGCTCGGTCAAGCTCGCCGGTACGCCGATCATGGCCGAGGACGGCACCCTCAACTACCCCGGGGTTAAGTGGCAGTTCCGCTCGGGCGAGTTGGACCAGGAGCGCCTGGCGGGTATCAGCGAGTCGAGCAACGAGATTGATGTCGGCCAGGAGCTGAGGAGCACCACCCCGTGGCTGCACTCGATCACCAATTCCATGATCGATGCCGTGCGCCTGCGCTTCAGCTGGCCGCAACTGCAGTCGCAAGATGCAAACGGCAATATCAATGGCGTGCGCATCGAGTATGCCGTTGATGTCTCGACCGACGGCGGACCCTACCTGCAGGTGCTGGCCTCCGAAGTCGACCGCAAGAACATCACCAAGTACGAGCGCTCCCACCGTATCGAGTTGCCGGCCGGTAGCCGCTGGTCCATTCGCGCCCGGCGCCTGACGCCTGAAGCCAACAGCTCTCTGGTGCAGGATGGCATGGTGGTGGAGGCCATTGCAGAGGTGGTCGACAGCGACCAGGAGTACCCGCTCACGGCCGTTGGCTGCCTCGAGTACGACGCCCAGCAGTTCGGCGGCGATATCGCCAAGGTGGCGGTGCTGATGCGTGGTCGCATCATCCGTGTGCCGATGAACTATGACCCGGCGACCAGGACCTATGCCACGGCAGGCCCCGGTACCAGCAATGGGGTTTGGGATGGCACCTTCAAGGAGGCCTACACCAACAATCCGGCATGGATCTTTTACGACCTGGCCCTGCACCCGTACTATGGCCTTGGCGAGCGCGTTGATGCCAGCATGATCAACCGCTGGGCCCTGTACCGCATTGCCCAGTACTGCGACCAGATGGTGCCGGACGGCAAGGGCGGCCAGGAGCCGCGCTTCACCTGCAACCTGTACCTGCAGAAGCAGGCCGAGGCCTGGGCAGTGCTGCAGGACTTGGCCGCGATCTTCCATGGCCTGGCCTTCTGGGACGGTAGCCAGATCGTCGTCAACGCCGACATGCCGCAGGATTCGGCTTACACCTACACCGGCGCCCAGATCCTCGGCGACGGCGCCATCAAGTACACCGGCAGCAAATGGCGCGACCGGCACAGCTTGGCCATGGTCTCGTTCGACGACCCGGCTCAGGGCTTCGATACCGACAAGGAGCCAGTGTTCGATGAGGACGCCATGGCCGACTACGGCGTGCGTGAAACCTCCGTCGAGGCAGTGGGTTGCACCTCTCGCGGCCAGGCCCAGCGCGCCGGCCAATGGGCGCTTCTGACCGAGCAGTTGCAGGTGCGCGGCGGAACAATGCGCGTCGGCCTCGACGGTTACATTCCAAAGCCGGGCAAGGTGATCTCTGTCGCGGATTCGATGCTGGCCGGCCGGGCCAATGGCGGGCGCATTGCTGCTGTTGCTGGCCGGGTCATTACCCTGGATCGCGATGCTGAGGCGCCCACCGGCGCGCGCCTGCAGGTCAACCTGCCCAGCGGCAAGGCCGAGGCCCGACAGATCCGTTCGGTGTCCGGCCGGCAGGTCACGGTGATGGCCGACTACAGCGAGGTGCCCGAGGCAGAATGCGGCTGGGCGCTGGACTATGACGACCTGAAGCTGATGCAGTTCTACGTGCGCAACGTCACGCGCCCGGAGTGGCACCAGTTTCAGCTGGAGTTGATCCAGCACGAGCCGAGCAAGTTCGACGCCATCGACTACGGCACCGTGATCGATGACCGTCCTATCAGTGTGCTACCACCTGGCGTGCAAGACGCGCCGGCACGCGTGCTGATCACCAGTCATAGCTCCGTGGAGCAGGGCATGGCCGTTACCACCATGGTCATCGGGTGGGACGCGGCGCCCGGGGCAGTGGCTTATGACGTGGAATGGCGCTGGGGCGCCCGGGATTGGATCAAGCTGCCGCGTACCGGCGAGCTGTCGGCCGACGTGCGTGGCGTGTATGCAGGCCAGTACCTGGCCCGTGTGCGCGCCGTCAGCGCCATGGATGTGGCGTCGATGCCGACCAGTTCGGTGCTTACTGATGTCGCGGGCAAGACTACACCGCCGCCGGCGGTCACCAAACTGGAGGCCAGCCCGTTGGTCTACGGCATCAAGCTGGCCTGGGGCTTTCCTGCTGGCGCCGAAGACACCCAGCGGACGGAGATCTGGTACAGCAAGACCACCTCGCGGGACGATGCGATCAAGCTGGGCGACTTCGCCTACCCGCAGGCCGAGCACGAGATGCATGGTCTGGCGGCCGGTGTGTCGTTCTTCTTCTGGGCTCGGCTGATCGATCGTACCGGCAACATCGGCCCGTGGTACCCGGCGGGCGTTGGCGTCAACGGCCAATCCAGCTCCGACCAGAGCCAGTATGACGAGTATTTCAAGGACAAGATCGGTAATGGCGCGCTGTACCCGGAGCTGCGCAAGGAGATCGAGTTGATTTCCGGCAATGGCCCGGGGTCGGTGAACGAACGACTCGGCGAGCTTCAGGACGAGATTGCCGGCCTGGTAGATGCATTGGAGTACGACCCGGAGAAGGCCTACCTGCAGGACGACAGCGTCCGCCAGGGGCAGCGCCTGTACCAGGCCAAGGTCGCTGTTCCGGCGGCGCCCGGCGGAGAGAATGCCCCGCCGAACGCAACGTACTGGATCGACATTGGTCAGGCTGTGCAGTCGGCCAACGGCTTGGCGGCCCAGGTACAGCGGAACACCGCGAGCATCGAAGATCATGGCGGAAAGATCACGGCTCAGGCCGAGCAGTTGAGTGCTGTGAAGGCAGAGGTCGAAGACCCAGTAACGGGTTTGACGGCCACAGCCAATGGTCTGAGCTCACTGTCCAGTGAAGTCGAAACCATTGACGGCAAGGTCAACGCGAGCGCGCAAAAGCTCGACGGCGTGTACGCCCAGGTCAATCCGGCGCTGGCCGGGACCGAGGAGGGCTTTGCCGGATCAGAGCAGATCTACGTCGGTGTGTGGTCCGAGCAGTCGGCGCGTATTGAAGATGGTGTGGCCACTGGGCGTCGCCTGGATGCTGTGCAGGTACAGCAGGGCGCGACCAGCGCCGCGGTGCAGCAGGTTAGTGAGGCGGTGGTTGGTATCGATGGCCGCGTGTCTGCGATGACAACCCTCAAGGCGCAGACCATCTCGAATGGCAAAAAAGTTATGGCCGGCCTGGTACTGGGCAGCGATGGCGAAACGTCAGAGATCCTTGCCTTCGCGCAACGCTTCGCCATCGTTGACGAGGCGTCTGGGGGGATGATCCTGCCGTTCGTTGTCCAGGACGGACAGGTGTTCATCAACACCGCGATTATCAACACGGCGTTCATCAAGGAGATTATCGCCGGGATGAGCATCCGATCGGCTGCAGTCAACTCGCAAGGGTTGCCGCTGTTGGAGATCAACTTCGCCGCGGGAACGTTCGTACTTCGCGGCCAAGATGCCAATGGCTCAACGCTGCTAAACAACGGCGGCATCTACACGTACGACTTGAACGGCGTCGAGAGGACGGCAGTAGGGAGGATGACTTGATGGCAGTGCAATACGGCATGCGAACGCGGGATGCTTCCGGTGCAGTGACGCTCGACACGTCTGTCACGCCAGTTCGCTCGCTGAAGATGATGACGGTGGTGGGTAACGGGGCGTTCGACCAATACATTTCAATACCGGAGATTCAGGCCAGCTCCTTCGTTGTTGTCGACACCCTTGAGGACAGGGGGAACTACACGTTCTCACCTGCCGCTTGGTGGACCACGGGCCAGCTGCAGCTCAGGCAGCCTCAGAACTTCACCTGGCAGGTGATGATTTTGTCGCAGGGCGGGGAACCGTTTTCGGCTTCAGGCACCTATGGCATTCGAACTACAAACAATGGTAAGGCCACCCAGATTGATGCCATCAACAAAGTGCTGGCGATCAGGTACTCGGGGAAGTTCTCCCTTCTGGTGGGGAGCGGTGATCAACAGATCGAGGGGGACACCTACTACGCGTGGCCAGCGCCCATCACGACCTATGAGCGGCCGCTGATTTTCTTGAATGCCGACGACTACATGATGGTGGGGTTGTTCAGGATTACGGGTAGCCCAGGGAACTGGACCGGATTCAGGATCGCCAATAGGGCCCACCCAAACCATGGACCAATCTGGACTCAGCCGACGAGGATCAGGTGGTTCTGTGCAAGCTACATGGCAGACACCACACCCGTCGACCAGTACGGCGCCTCTGTCAGGGATGCGAGTGGGAACAGGATTTTCGCTTCCACAATGAACATCGTTTCGCTGAACAGTCAGCCAACGGCTACATCGTTTGTTACTGCCGGCAACCCTATCACTGGCACTGGCTACTACGCGACGAGCCAGCAGATGGCATGGACAGGCAACTATGACGACTACGTTCTGGCGAACGCGCTGTTCTCACAGACCAACATCATCCAGACGACTCAACCCTACCGGATGAACTTCGGTGGATTCTTGCCCGGGAACAGAGGAGTTCTCCAAATGTACTGCGAGAACTTCTCCGGGGCCAACCCAGTACTGGCCAATGGGCGAACGCTCTTCGCTGCACGCCCAATGCGCCCCATCTAAGGAATCATCATGGCTAAGCAAAACATCAACCTCGGCACCGCGCCGACGGGGGCTGGTGGCGATACGCCGCGCAGCGCATTTACCAAGGCTCAGGCGAACTTCGACGAGCTGTATTCCATCATCGGTAGCTTTGGCAATGCAGCCGCCCGGAATGTCGGCACTACTGCTGGCCAGGTCATGGAAGTGGGGGCGGGCGGCCTATTGGGATTGGCGCCATCGGTATCCAACCTGCACAACATCACTACCACCGAGTTCCGCAGCTCTTCCGTTGCCACTAACTCTCCACCCGGCGGCGACGGCCTTTACAACCTGATCAATATTCGGTCAGGCGCTGATCATCGATGGGGGACGGTGCTTGCGCAGGAGGTCAACGGATACCGGGTCGCGTTCAAGACCGTCGCAATCGATCAGTCTTTCGCAACGTCGTGGTCGGTTCTCTACCACTCCAACAACACCACCCGTGCCGCTGATGGCACGCTGAAGGCGATCTGAAGATGACCCGAGCAGCAATCAACATCCTCGGTGCCACCGGGGAAATCCTCGATGTGACATCGCTTGGCAAAGCTGACATCACCTGCGAGCGCCCAGGGCCAGGTCAGTACCTGGTGCGCGGAACCCTGGGCATGGCACGCCCGCCTGAAGGCTGGGGCTATGTCATCAACCAGATGGACAAGGATGCGGCGGTGACCATCAGCTTCGACGATGAGGTGCTGGCAGTAAGTGTCGCTGTCGACGGTACGCCGGCCGATCTGAAACACAGCATCACGCTGCACGTGTCAGTCGAGCCGCTGCCAGTGATGGAGGTACCGACACCGCCTGAGCCTGTTCCTGTCGATCCGCTGGAAGTGGCCCAGGTCGAGTTGGCCCGCCGCCGCGCCGCGGCGGATTACGTGATTGCTCCGCTGCAGGACGCAGTTGATGTGGAAGAGGCGACGGAAGACGAAGCAGCCGCGCTGAATGCCTGGAAAAAATATCGGGTGGCTTTGAGCCGGGTACCCGATCAGCCTGGCTACCCGACCGTCATTGATTGGCCCACCACTCCTGCGTGATTGCTGGCCGAACCCTGACACCCGCCATCGAGCGGGTTTATTTTTGCCTGGAGAAACACATGCCCCCTTTGACCGAGCAGCAGATGCTGCAGATCCTCCCGAACGCCCGCCCAGTTGCGGGCATTTTTTTGCCTGCGTTGAACCGGGCCATGGCGCGCCACAAGATCGACAGCCCGGTGCGCGTGGCTGCGTTCCTGGCTCAGGTCGGCCATGAGTCGGGCCAACTGCGCAACTTGGTGGAGAACCTGAACTACAGCGCCGAGGCGTTGGTGCGTACCTGGCCCAGCCGGTTCACTGCGGAGTCGGCAGCCGCCTGCGCGCGGCAGCCGGAGAAGATCGCCAACACCGTCTACAGCGGGCGCATGGGCAACACCCGCCCGGGGGACGGCTGGCGGTACCGTGGGCGGGGACTGATCCAGCTCACCGGGCGGGCGAACTACGCCGCCGCCAGCGCCGGCCTGGTCCTTCCGTTGGAGGAGAAGCCTGAACTGCTCGAGCAGCCGGAGCACGCCGCGATGTCCGCCGCCTGGTGGTGGTCGACCCACGGCCTGAACGAGCTGGCCGACGCCGGCCGCTTCCAGGACATCGGCAGCGTGATCAACACCGGCAAGCCTGGCCGGGTGCCGCACGGCGCCGCTGAGCGTAAGGCGCTGTATGACCGCGCGCTGAAGGTGCTGGCGTGATCAGCGCGCGCACGATCGGCGCGGCCCTATTGCTGGCGCTGTTGGTCTGGGCGTTCTGGGGCACCTATGAGCACGGACGCTCGACCATGGATGCCGAGTGGCAGGCCAAGAGCGCGAAGCAGGCAAAGGATTATCAGCGGGAGCGAGAGGCGGCCGCTGTGGCGGTGATCAACTGGCAGGGCGCAGAGCAGGCCCGGCGCCGGGCCCTTGAGGATCAGCTGCAGGCCAACGACAAAACCCACCACCAGGAGCTGACCAATGCTCAAGCAACCCAGGCTCGCCTGCGCGATCGTCTCGCTACTTCTGATCTCCGGCTGTCAGTCCTACTCGCCGCCCCAGCCCAGGGTAGTGGCTGTGGGGTGCCAGCCACCACCGGCGCCGGCGGCGTGGTTCATGGAGCCGCGCGAGGCGAACTTGACCCAGCGGCTGCTCAACGAATTGTCGCAGTCACCGATGCCGGCGACCAAGGATTGATTGCCCTGCGGGCGTGCCAAGCCTACGTCCGAGACATTGGGCGGT
>NZ_JH650781.1:0-9896 GCF_000259195.1 Pseudomonas donghuensis | reverse complement strand
CAGACGGCTGCTTTCGACCCATTGCAGCCGTTCGGCATGTGGCTAAAATCGACCAAGAATAGACAGCCACCCATAAGTGAGAATTGATGTTTACGTGCCCATGCTGCGGATATGCAGTCTTCGAGGAACACCCAGGGTCATACGGAATTTGCCCAATTTGTTTCTGGGAGGATGACGTGTTCCAACTCTACTACCCTCACCAGGCGGGTGGCCCGAATAGATGTAGCTTGATTGAGGCGCAGGTGAACTTCGTCCAATTCGGTGCCTGCGAGCGAACCATGTCGAAGAATGTGCGAGTGGCTAGCGATAGCGATGTGCGTGATGGCGAGTGGTTCCCGCTCTGGGCTCGCCGAGTTGCCATTCCAGATCCCGACTCCGACAACCAGCATCCTCAACACATGAAGTCGAAGTACGACCTCTACTATTGGCTGCGGACCTAGCAGCGCGGAATGGCGTACTAGGTCCACAATGGGTCGGAAGGTGACATTTGTGGTCGTCGCCGATTTGGCTGCTCTGCGGCCAGGCCCGAATAGCCGTTGACCTATACTGCTCTGATCAAATAGCCGGAGCAGCAGCGTGAAGAAGACCCTGGCGGGAGTTATCGAGGCGGGTGAGCCGCTGATTCGGCAGGCCATCGATGCGCTGCGCCGCTACTATGCGGCTCAGGATGCTGGTCAACCAGAAGAGGTCGTCGAGCGCCTGCGGCTGGAGGCTGAGTCGCTGTACCAGGCTGTCACCGAGTACCAGCTGCGGTCGTTTGGCGGACCTGCACACACGCTGCACTGAGCGCTAACCCTTCGGCGGCATTGCACCCCAGGTGGCCGGGCAGCCCCTAATATGTCGATTCTTCAGTTCGGTGTTTTCTACCAGAGCGTCGGATAGCTCCCAGGTCATGCGCTCGATCCTGGCGGTCAGCTTGGTGATCTCGGCGGCCTGGGCCTGGTGGATGGCCACCAGCTTCTCGATGTTTTCCCGAGCCCGGTCGAGCTCGTGCCGCAACTGCTCGCACTCGGCTTCGACCAGGCGCGCATGCTGGCGCAACATTTGAACAGGCGTGGGCATGCCCAGCGCGAAGCTGTCGTCTTCGATGATCACGGTGCGGTCTACCGGTACTGTTTGGATATACAGTAATCGAGGTAGGGTAATTCTGACCAGCTCAGGGTGACGAGCTGTAGGAGGAGAGGGGGATTGTGTTCGGTCGACAGGACGCCGGAGGAGGGTATGAGCTTGGGCCAATTCTTGGGCCAATGTATGCGTTTTGGTGCGTGCTTGAGAGGCTGAAACCCCCGAAAACATTGCACTTGAGACCGCCTAAAAACGCTAAAATCATCGCATGGTGATGTTAGCGGTGGAGATCAAAGGGCTTACCTATCAATAACTTATGTGACGCTTTCACAGCCTGAGACCAATTTGAGACCAATCTGGAGCTTTTCAAGCTCCTGCCAATCCGAGGTCGAGTTGATCCAACGTGCATAAGTCGATAAGAGCATCTGCACGCTATGCCCGAGCTGTTGGGCGATAAATGCGGGGTTGAGGCCAGACATTAAGCATATTGTCGCATAGGTGTGACGGCAGTTGTATGGTGGTCGATACCGAACCCCCATTTCTCTGAGGACTGGTCGCCATTGATGGTGAAGGTCCGAAGTTTGTTTCACAAACTCTCCATTCTTCGATGGCGGGAACACGAACGGCGTTTCGGTTACTCGTCCCTTTCCTTGCCTGCGCCGCTCGGCGTACTTCTCTGCATAGTCGATGGCTTGCAAGGCCCTCTCATTGAGCAACACCACCCGCTCTTGGCCGGTTTTGGTTCGCTCCGCCACTTCGCCCAGGGCAATAGTCCTGCGGATCCGCACCACCTTCTTTTCCCTGTAGATGTCCTGCCACTGCACGGCTAGGCCCTCGGATAAACGCACTCCGGTAAAGAACACAAACTCGAAAAAAGCCGCATAGATCCTGCTGATCCAGTGCGAATGGTCGTAAAGCCTGGCGATGATCAGATTCGCCTCGTCGAGCCTGAATGGGTCGATCTCTTTCTTTGAGCGCTTAGGCAACTGCACGGGTTCGGCTGGGTTCCGGTTGATGAGCCCATCAGCGACAGCTGATTTCAGGATGGTCGACAGCTTGACCAGGGCATTGCGCTTGACGGCCGGAGATGTCCAGGTGATCGAGCTTACAAGCCTGCGCAGCATGGTGGTGTTGAGAAAATCTATGCGAACCAATGCCAAGTGCGGCATCCAGTACAGATTTAGTGCGCTTTTGTAGCCGTTCCGGGTCCCCTGAACGATTTCACGACTGTCGAGCCAAATCTGGGCGTACTCCCCGAAGCACGGTATGCCTCCGACCACTGTTGCGGAGCTGGGGAACAGCTCCGCATATTTGTCTTGATCCAGAAGTCCTAGCCGGATCAGTCCGATTACCTTATCGCGAAGTTGGGATGCAGCTTTGAGGCCTTTCGATGTCGTGGGGTAGGGAAGGGTTTCGGTGCGTCGAGTACCTTCCCACATGAAACGGAGGCGGAGCGATCCGTGGTTGATGTCGATCCCTGGGGGTAAATCCATTGGCTTTCGAGCCATTCGTCATACCTCTTCTTGCTATAAATGATGCGGCCGTGGTGCTTTATCCAGATGCCTTCGGGGAGTACGCCGCGTAGGCGCCGACCTTCAAGTGCTCGTTTGGTGCAGCCGAGTAATTCAGCCATGCGTTGCTCGGTGACCTTGTCGACGTCTCCAGGCGCAATGTCGTTGTTCATGGCAGTAGTGCTCCATGCCCACGTCTACTGGCAGGCTTGAGTTGCTGTAGGGGGAGGGGTTACTGAATCTTGCCGGTGAGGCGTTCGCGCCAAGTCAGGCGCCGGGGAAGGTGCTCGCGGCCATCGATCTCGACCACCACATAAGCGCAGCGGTCGAAGGGGGCGTCCCGCTGCTGATTGAGCCAGCAGGCTTCCTTCTGGGCTTCGTCGTAACTGGTTGGGTTCGTGGTGATGCCCCATGAAAGGTTGATAGAGAAAATGGAAAAGGTCGTACGCTTAGGACGAATGTGCTAGATGGCCCTTTGCCTCATGTTCGGTGTGTGAAGCTATTTCCTAAAAAAAATGGCAAAGGACCGGCCCCATGATCGCTTTTACAAGGCAGCTTTTGCCTGCCGCATTACTGTGTAGTGCCCTCGGTGCCCATGCGAGCGAAGTGCTGATGGGCGACTTCTGGGTCGTTCACTACCAGGGTGCCTTGGGCAAGAATCAGGTGTTCATCGCCGACGGTGACCCCAATCACATCGTCAATCGCCCAGGTGGCGCGAAATCATTGGGCGTCTATCAACTTTACGAAGAGCCCGGTAAACCCAACTTCACCGCTTACGATGTCGAAATCGACTGTGCGAAGAACCGCGTGCGCATCATGGGTGCAGCGGATTTCCGCAGCGTGTTCAATGAGCTTCGCAACGCGAAGTATTCCAGCCAATGGCAGAGCAAACCTGACGCCTGGCTGGCGCAAAGCCGTGACTTTGTCTGTAAGCCGACTGAACGCCAGGCCAAGAAGATGGAGCACTTGGGTGTGATGTCCGCGTCGCAAATGAGCAAGTCAGGGCCGCAGTTCTTCCAGATATTGAACCGCGAGGCCGCCAAGACGGCCATCATGCAGAAGATAGATGAAGGGTTCACGCAGATGTCTGCTAAGTAACGCGATCTTCAGGGAGAAGACCTTATGAACCGATTGCTTATGTTGGCCCTGCTCGCCACCTTGCTCAGTGGCTGCGCATCATTATCGGCCAGCAGTGCCTGGAAAGATCGCCCGGTGGGCGAACTGATCGACTTCTTCGGTGTGCCAAGACAGATCATGTTGGCGCCGGAGGAAGATATGGTAGTGCTTAGGTATGTACGTGACAGTCGCTATGTCTCACGTGAAGCAGCGGGTACTTACACGGGGCCACAGAACGGGCAACTTGTGCACGCAGAATACTGGGAAGACGTACAGCACTCAGGCAGTTGCGAGATCAATGTGTTCGTCAACAGAGCGCGACTGGTGCAGAAGGTGCGGACGAAAGGGCGTTGTGTAGCGGTCGAGATGGCGCCGGCAGGGTAACGCATGGGCCACTGGCGAGGACAGATTTCACGAATATGCACATCATCCATTTCGCTTGGAAAGGCGCTGGCAGCGGTACGAGGGGCGGTTGATTGGGGCAAACGCCACATCGAACCAGTCAGACACCGGCAGTTCAGCCAGGGCCTCGTGATCAGCTACTGTCAGGGCAACGGGCTTCATGGTCATAGGTGCTGGGCTTGGGCATTGCTCGTACTTTTCCGCAGTGCTCTGGCAGCAGCTCGTAAGAGACTTCTACGTCAATACCATCGTGATACAGTCGGCCATGCGCTTCGGCGACTGACCAGGAACAAAAAAATCTTGACTCTTGTCGCAGTCACTTGAAAAAGGATTTTGGAAAATGTTAAAGAAACTAACCATACCTGGTTTCACTCTTGCACTTACAGGTTGCGGGCTTCTCCCTCCCCCAGCGCCACCCGCTCCCCCCACCGTCGAGCACTCTATTGCAAGCAAGACCGAAATCGCCGATGCAAAAAGGAAGCTGCTCAGACATATTTCAGACCCCGACTCAGCGAAATTTGAAACTATTTACAAATTCAAGGGGCGTTTCGCTAGCGGTAAAAGCTATGAAGGAGTCTGTGGCTATGTGAATTATAAAGGCGCAGAAGGTGGCTATGAAGGATTTACACCGTTTATGGTCGTTGGAGAAGTGGTCTCGTATTACGGTGACCATTTACCTCATAACTACCATATCCTCAAAAGTTTTTGCACAAAGTCACGCTCGAGCTAAGAGGCGGAGGCCGGTAAGTAAAGGTCAAGTTAGCCTTTGAGATCAATAGTAAGTAGTGCCGTACCTTCCTCGGCTAGTGTCCTGAATGGGTAGTTCGTTAATCTAAAAGCCCCGGAACCATTGGACAAAGCAAAATTAAGTAGATCAACGAGTTAACCGTTCGGGAGCCGGGCTGGATGTTAAAGCATCCGCCCGGCTCGCTTCTTTTCAGCCTGTTGTTTCGCGCATGTAGCCAAAGCGTCAGCGTCTGCGATTCGTTCCGCCAAAGGCTTTTAGGAGTGCGGGTCATGGCGTTTTCCCTCAACCTGCCAGCGGCAGGCGGTTGTTCAGCTCGATCAGCTTCTGGTCGTACTGCTCGACCAGCTCGCTGTACTCCTTCGACTCCCACCAGGATGCGGTGCTGCTGGGTCATGTTGTGGTCCTTTCGTGCAGGCGCCGCCCTCGCCGGGGTGGCGTGATTGGTTGAAGTGGGGTATTGGTGATCGGCCCGTATGGTGTCGAGCTCCATACACTCAGGTAGGATGGGGTATTACGGGTTACCGGCATGGGGCCGGGTCAAAAGGAACTTGAAATGCATCACACCGCCATAGGGCCGTTCAACATCACACTTAATCCGGAAGCTTTGAGCAGCGCTGCTGAAGAAACCGGCCTCGGTCGATTGTCTTTGGACAAGCAGTTTCAGGGTGACCTAGAAGCCACCAGTCAGGGTGAGATGTTGTCTTTTCGCAGCAGCACTCAAGGTTCTGCCGGCTACGTTGCCATGGAAACTGTGCATGGAACCTTGCACGGTCGCAGCGGTAGCTTCGTACTTCAACACAGTTCGACGATGAATCGTGGGACACCCGTTCAGTCCATCACCGTCGTACCTGATTCCGGTACTGACGCGCTTTCCGGGCTAACTGGTAGTATGGTCATCACGATCACCGATGGGCAGCACTCATACAATTTTGACTACGCGCTACCAGATCATCAAATCTGATTTTTGTTGGCTGGCGGGCGCGGGAGGGGCAGGCCGCGCGGACTTTAAAGGTGAGCATCGCTGTGGCGTCTTCGAAGCACTCGTCCAGCTCTTGGTAGGCCCGATACTTAGCCTGGCGAGTGGCCGCCCATACGCGTCGTACGTAATGACGCGCATCGCCGAGCATGTACTTCACATCATCCCAGTCATACATGCCGTTGGTGAGTACCTCGAATTGCTTCAGCGGCAGCTCTTCGGCCATCTCGCCGTACTGCATCTCCCAGGTCGGGTGGTAGTTGCGGATGCGCTTCTTAGATTCGCTGTCGAGGAGGACTCCGAGGTAATGTCCGCAGTCGCGGGTGATGGTGCCCGGCTTGCTATATGCAATCACGCGGCGACCGATGCAGGCCGGCACGCCTGACGACGCAGCGGGCTAGTGAATTAGGTCAACTGCTTCCGCATCAGTGGGTACTGCGCAATTGCACTCCTCTTGACCACCCGATGGCATCGGATTTCACCAGCACGCTTTGTAACCATGATCGGCAAAGAACGGCCAGGAGCTGCTGGGGGACGTAGCAATGACGAAAGAGCAACTATGCTAGGTCTGATGCCGGAATTGATCGAGCAGATCGGGCCTTCCGTCCATACGTCGTGGCAAAACAATGGGAATGGGATCGATCCGCTTGTGTTGATTTGGCCGTTGCTGCATCTCAAGGTAGGTCTGCCGGAGGAGGTCTGAAGTTGCGAATCGCTTTTCTGGTGAACCGGGACGTGGAGAGCAATCTCGCTCTCAATTTCCTGTTGCCCGAAATTCACGAGAGCACAGTGGGAATATTCCTCTCGGAGAGAGTGGGATCGGGCAGGAAGGTGCCACGCATGCTCGGACAACTGGCATTGATCGAGCAGGACCTCTTCAATGCCTTGACCGCTGGGTTAATCGGATCGAGCGACCAGGTCAGCAGCGGGCATCGATTCGGTTTTGCAGAACTGCAGCAACGCTTTGCGGTTCCTGTGCGGGTATTGCCCAGCTTGAGGGATCCTGCGGGCCTGCAAATGCTGCAGGATGCGCGAGCGGATCTGTTCATCTCAATCCGCTTTGGTCAAATCCTGAAGAATGAAGCGTTGGCAATTCCGCCACGCGGCGTCCTCAATCTTCACTCTGGCCTCTTGCCTCAATATCGAGGTGTTCTCGCGACCTTCCGGGCGCTGCTGAACGGGGACCCGGAGATCGGTTGTACTCTTCATTGGATCGACAGTCCCGGCATTGATGTTGGTCGCATCATTGAGACTGCGCGTGTGGCAGTCGAAAAGGAGCGCTCCTTGCTGTGGCACATCCTTTCACTTTATCAACCAGGTGCGCGTCTCATCATGAACGCAATCAGGCGCTTGGAGCGCGATGAGCCCATGACGGGGACGTCTCAAGATCCATCTGCCGGGGCCTACTACTCCTTTCCCGGCGAGGATGACCTGATGCAGTTCACGACACTGGGGTGGCGGCTCTTCGATCGCGAGGACGTTTGGGATCTTTTCGAATCGTACGGATTTCCGTTGCGGATAAGCGCTCCTTGAGAGCTGAACGGCGGCAAGTCTGTGCAATTACCCAGGTACCTTCATAGCTTCAAAGGGTGAGCTGTGCGATCACTTCGTCCGATGACATGACTTCGGCATATTCATCACCGAGTATTGCCAACGTCAGTTCATGAACGGTTGTGGCGTCCCAGGACTTTCCATGCGCCGCGACGACGGGTACGGCTGTTGTGGCGTCTGAGGGAAGGATGATGCTGTATCCGAGTGCTTTTCCCGCACGGACTGTGGCGTCCATGCTGTTATGAATGACAACGCCCGTCAGCACCAAACGCCTTACCTGCATACCTTTTAGAATGGCGTCCAATTCGGTGCCGATGAAGGCGCAGTTCTCCTGTTTGATGATGACGGTTTCTCCCCTTATCGGAGCAACGTCTTTCTTGATGCCATTCCACGGGCCATGGACGTAATAGCTGGATGTAGGCGTCTGTTCATCGTGCTTCACGTGAAGAACTGGCCAGCCGTTTGATCGCCAAAGGTCGAGAAGACGTTGGATCACCGCCAAATACTCAGGATTACTTTTGCCATCCCAAATTGGGCGATCAATGGCATCCTGAACGTCAAGGATAACAAGGGGGATAGGGCTGGGTTGATCCTTCATGTGATTTCATCTCCTTTAGGTGGCGCAGTAGGCTGAGTATTCTGCAACGAACCTTTACCAGCAACTGGATTCGTTGAAATGGAGAGGCGCTGGCGGGCAGCGCGGGGGTACTAAGGGCGGTTGTCGTGGCCGCAATTGCGGCAGTCGTCATAGCAGGGGGATGGCACGAAACGGCCACAGCCGCCGCAGTTCTGGATACTCGTGCGCATTCGCGACCGCTTCGGTTTGGCCAGCTTGATGCCGGTGCCGCGCAGGGCCTGCTTGAGATCGACGTCGTGCCGGTGCACAAGGCGCCGGCGGATGGTTTCGATGCAGTCGGCTGACCAAGCCTTCCGGCGCCCGGCGGCGGGTCGGCAAACCTCGCGCGCGGCCTCCAAGGTGAATTCGGCGGCACGCCCAAGATTGCTGGCCGCTGGGGTCGATGTTCACTACTGCCACATGATTGGTAACGGACTGGGGCCGTTCGTTGGAGGTACAACGCCACTATGCGCGATGATGGCGTGGTACTGGCTTTCCATCCACGCTGGATGGGTGGACAGGGTAGTGGTAGGCTCCCGTCTTTTTGTGATGGATCACTATGATCGACAAGGTAATTCCGACTGCACTTGCTTGTTTCTGTCTTTTGGGCACCTCCACCGCCGCCGCGTGGACAAAGGTAAATGGACGAATACAGCTTCAGACGGAGGAGATCAGCCATTGCGAGACATTGGCGCTCGACGCGGCGGCAGTAATGGTCTCGCGGCAGTGGAACCTTCCGGTGGACTACCTGGATGAGGATGAAGCTCCTAATCAAGCCCGGGAGGAGGCTCGCCTTAGGCTATTAGCCAGCAAAGTCCTATGCCGTGCGTGAGTCCGAGAATGAAAAGACGGAGGAGCTTAAGGCGTTTGTGAATGTGTCCAGACGAAAATGCATTTTGGATTACATTGACTCGACGCCCCCAACTTCCATCAAATAATCGCAACTATTCAACTCCACGCCGTAAACGTCAGGCCAACGCACCTTTCTGACACTTTCGCTTGAGGCGATGGTGCACCATTTGGCCGGCGGAGAACGCATCAGCGGGGTGGCGTCTGGGAGCGTCCCTGAGTTCAATCCGGATTTTCGCTTATGCCAGCTCGTTTGGTTGTGGGACTAGCTAGCAGACCGCGCTGGATAGAAATAACTGCCGCTACGCAGTTGCAGACTGTATACCCAGATCCCGAAAACCAGGGCGTACTCCTTAAACATCGGGAGCGTCAGCAGGTGCACGATAGATCCGCTGCGCATCTGGCTGAGGGAGAAAGTCACGCCTAATGCCAGGGCTAGAATAAAGCACAACGAGCTGCTCTTTTTCCTGCCCAGTAGCATCAACCCGCCTACGCACATCAGAAGTGCTACGGTGCAAACATTGAGCAGCACCAGGATCGAAATATCCCCTTGTCGGGTTTGTTCAAATCCTTCGTTGACCATCCAAAGGCCTGCTTGAATCAAGACGATGAAGCAGTAAAAGACAGTCATGAAGACCGGGACGGGACGTGTGCTGTACCAAGGCTGAGGCATGGTTGCTTCCATAGTGAAGTTGCTCCTGGAGGAGTGGGCGCAGTCGCGGATTATAGGGGGGGTATACGAACCTTTCTATACGAAGCATGGGTGTCTCTGCTGCATAGCCGTCCGGGTATCAGGCCTTGTGTCACTAAACCGATTGCACAAGCTGGCGCCGGGTGTAGCGGTCAACTAATCCCGGACACTGCGTTAAGTTTTTCCTCGGCCACAGCGGGCGCCGGCCCGCTGTTAAATTGATGTGGCCGTTGCCAGTTGTAGCGCTGCATCAAAAACCGGCCGATATCCTGCGGTGCTAACGAAGCGCTCATGTAGCCCACGGTCGGTATCCATTCCGTTTTCAGGCTGCGAAACAACCGTTCCATCGCTGTGTGGGTCAGGCCATCCGG
>NZ_AJJP01000170.1 GCF_000259195.1 Pseudomonas donghuensis | reverse complement strand
CTCGCCGCGCGGGATCACCGGCCTGACCAGCCGCGACGGTCGCGTCACCATCATGATGCCGCACCCTGAGCGGGTCTTCCGTGCCGTGCAGAACTCTTGGCGTCCGGATGACTGGAACGAAGACGCGGCGTGGATGCGCATGTTCCGCAACGCTCGGGCGTGGGTGAACTAAGGGTGTACAAGCTCGCCTTCTTCGTCCCGCCAAGCCATGTGGAGGTGGTCAAGGCCGCAGTGTTCGCCGCCGGCGGCGGGCGCATCGGCGACTATGACTGCTGCGCCTGGCAGGTGCTGGGCCAGGGCCAGTTCCGCCCGCTGGACGGCAGCCAGCCGTTTCTCGGGCAGGCCGGCCAGGTCGAGGTGGTGGAGGAGTGGAAGGTCGAACTGGTAGTGGCCGATGGGCTGGTTGGGCAGGTCGTCACTGCATTGAAGCAGAGCCACCCCTACGAGACCCCGGCGTACGAGGTCTGGCCGCTGGCTGACTTCTGAGGGCCTTGACGCCTCGCTGCTACAAAACGACAAGCCCCGGCAGCCTCCTGCCGGGGCTTGTCGTTTTTACAGGCGCTTATCTGAACAACCCACGGATGCGCTCCCAGACGCTGGTGTCGATGTCCGGGTGCTCATGCCCATGCGGCGTGTCGAACACGGAGGCTTTGCCGGCCCGCTTTATCTCTGCGCTGTGCTCGCTTGCCCATACGCTGACCAGTTCGTCCTGCCAGTCGCTGTCGTTGGGGTGGGTGAAGTAACTGCGTGCGACCTTTACCGGGTCGAGGAGCCGCCCGCCTTCCCAGTGCTTGTACATGGCAAGGCCCACGTTCCGTACCGCAACGCGCGCCATCAGACTGGCCAGGGTGTGCAAGGGGTGGACGTCGTGGTCCTTGGCGAGCTGGGAATGGGTCGGGTTGGTCGAACCGGATGTATTGGGGTTGTCTTTACGCAGGGTTTGCAGGTCGTCGACGGTGTTGCCGATCAGGTTGAGGACGGCCTGGTAGCCCATCTTCATCAGGTCCTGCGTATGGCGAATGGGCGAGCTGCTGATCCAGGAGACCCGCCTCAGCCCATTGAACCCGGGAATGTCCGCCAGGGCGTCGCGCACTTCCAGAGACGTCTGCAGATACGCCTGCCACTTCGGGTCGGGATGGTCGCGTAGCAGGATCAGCAGGGCGAGCTCCGAGTCCGCGCGCTGCCCGGGTGTGATGCTCTCGAAACTGCCGGAAGTCTTGAACAACACCTTCGCCATCGGCTCGGCCAGGCTGGCGATCACGTCGGTGCCGGCGAACATGCCCGTGACGACGGGCCAAGCGTGCCTGCAATCGGTTTTCCCGGTCCATGGCAACACCGCCTTGTGCCCCTGTTTGCGCAGGCTGAGTTCGGCGTAGTTGGAGTGAGCGAAGTAATCCTCCAGCACGTGCAGGGCCGCGCCAAACTCGCGCAGGCCTTTGGGGGTGGGGCCCGTTGCCATGGCATCGCGCAGGCGCTCGCACATGTAGTCGACCGAGGTGAAGATGTGGCGCTTCATGGAGGTTTTCGGGTCGACCTGAAGCAGCGGGTCGTCGTGGGCGACCGGCGCTTCGAAATCCGGGTCGATGGTGCGTGGGTCGAAGGTCGATGCGCTAGGGTTGTAGGGGTTGTCGATGTGTTCGCTCGGCCGATACACCCCAAGCATCTGCGGGGTGACCACATAGTGGCTGCGCTCCTGCGGTGTGCCTTGCAGGCTGGGGAAGGTCTTCAGCGCCAGCAGGTCGACGAGCTGTGTCAGGACCTCCCTTGAAAACTTGGCGGGGAAGTCTTTCGGCGCGTCGGGTGCGCGGACCAGCTTGGGGTCGAGCAACTGCGAATAGTCGCGCAACCAGTTGCCAAAATAGATCGCCTTGCGTTGCTGTTCGTTGAAGCCTGCGTACTTGAGATCCTCCTCGATCGACCCGTGGCCCCAGGACCGCTCGGGATGCCGCTTGTCACCGCCCCCCGCAGAAAAGCCTTCGTGGCGGGCGTTGTGGCTATCGGCGCGTTGGGCATCCTCGCCCTGGCTCAGGCGGATGAAGCGTCGTAGCGCAGGGTGGTCCACCTGCAAGTGGGTATCTCGAACACCCGCGCACAGGCTGGCGACTGTCAGCTTGCCCGGCTCGAGGGGCGCGACGTTGCAGAACAGGTAGGCAAAGCGGGCACCCTCTTCGCCCTGGGCGTCTTCGGCGACGCTGGCACGGCCATCGGCCAGGCGAGGTGCGAAGTCCTGGCGCAGGACGTTGTCCAGGTGGTGGCCGAACTCGTGCAGCAGGATGGTGGCCAGCTCGCAGGCGGCCTGCGGTTGTCGCAGCGCGTTCTCGATCACCTCGGGGTGTAGGTGGATGATGCGGGTGGCATTGTCGTAGCTGGCTTTGCCTAACGCCTGTGGGCCGATCTGGTGGTCAGGGCTGGCCAGCGCGCCGTCGCGCAGTGCGTCGTGCAATCTTTGGTAGCAGGTCTCTGGCAGGTCGTCTCCGAATACCGGGGCGAGCATCGAGCGCAAGGCTTGCGGTGAAAGCGACTCGGCAATTTCGGTCAGTCGATCCAGCGCGAAGGTGGTTGTCAGGGTCGCGGATGAAGAGGTCATGGCGGGGGCTCATCAAGGATGGAGCCCCCAGCATGCTAGCGCTCACGCTCCTGTTGGAGCGGGCAACGCCTCCCGCTGGGGCTGTCAGATTTTGTGTGGGTGGGCCGATAACGGCCTGCCATCCCGGTCTCGGGGAATACCCAGCCGCAGCGGGCCGTCACCGGTTAGCACCGTCTTGCCCCGCGATGCTTTCAGCCCTGCAACGCCTGGCTCAAGGCAGCAGCACGCTTGCCCAGCAGCAAATGCCAGGTCCCGTCCGCCAGCGGACTGACCCCCTGGCACCCCAACGCCAGCAGGCGCTCGCGCACCACCTTGCGCGCATCCTTGAGCTCGACCCGCACCCGGGTCAGAGCCACGCAATCCACTTTCAACAAGTTGTCCTTGCCACCCAATGCACTCAGCCAGTCTTCAGCAGCCATGCTTTCGCTCGTCTCGGCTTTCACCTGCGGTTGCTCGACGACATTCGCCAGGGCATGGGGCAACTGGTTGCGGATCTCGTCGGCAATGGTGTCGGCCAGCGGCCCGACCACTACCTGCAGGCTGCCACCTGAACCCGGACGCACCACGGCCATGGCGCCGAGGGTTTTCAGCACGCCGTCCTGAGCCAGGCCACGGTCCTTGAGCAGCAGGCGCAGGCGCGTGGTGCAGGCGTCCACCGACAGCAGGTTGCCGGCACCGCCGAGGGCATCGATGTAGCGTGTGCCGCGTGGTGCGCTAGCGTCCTGGACTGGAGCTTCTTCGCTGGGCTGGTCTTCGCGGCCCGGGGTTTTCAGGTTGAAGTGGCGGATACAGAAGTCGAAAACGAAGTAGTACACCAGCGCATACAAAAGCCCTACCGGGAGCACCATCCAGCCGTTGGTCGAGCGACCCCAGCCCAGGGCCATGTCGATGGCGCCACCGGAGAAGGTAAAACCCAGGCGGATGTTGAGCAGGTCGCACAGGGCCATGGCCAGGCCGGTGAGCACGGCATGAATCAGGAACAGCAACGGCGCGAGGAACATGAAGGCGAATTCGATCGGCTCGGTAACGCCGGTCAGGGCCGAGGTCAGGGCCATCGACAGGAGGATGCCGCCAATCAGTTTGCGCCGCCCCGGCAGGGCATGACGGTACATGGCCAGGCAAGCGGCAGGGAGGCCGAAGATCATCATCGGGAACATCCCGGCCATGAACTGCCCGGCTTGCGGATCGCCGGCGAAGTAGCGGGTCAGGTCACCGGTTACAACCAAGCCGTTGGCGCCCTGGAAGCTGCCGAACACGAACCACACCAGGTTGTTGAGGATATGGTGCAGGCCAGTGACGATCAGCAGGCGGTTGAGCACGCCGAAGAAGAACGCGCCGATGCTGCCGCTGTCGAGCATCAGCTTGCCCAGGCTATTGATGCCATCCTGCACATGCGGCCAGATCAAACCGAACAGCAGGCCCAGGCCCACCGCCGACAAGCCGGTGGCAATCGGCACGAAACGCCGGCCACCGAAGAAGGCCAGGTACTCGGGCAGTTTGATGTCCTTGAAACGGTTGTACAGCGCACCACCCAGCAGTCCTACGATAATCCCGGCGAGCATGCCCATGTCGATGTGCGGGTCGATGACCTTGAGGGTCGAGACCAGTACCAGGTAACCGATGGCTCCGGCCAGGCCCGCCGTACCGTTGTTGTCGCGGGCAAAGCCGACGGCGATGCCGATGGCGAAAATCAGCGCCAGGTTGGCGAAGATCGCGTTGCCGGCATCGTGGATCAGGGCGATGTTCAACAGGTCGGTATCGCCCAGGCGCAGTAGCAGGCCGGCAATCGGCAGGATGGCGATGGGCAACATGAGGGCGCGGCCGAGCCGTTGCAGGCCCTGGATGAAGTGCTGGTACATGGTGCTCTCCGGTTATTGTTCTGTGCTGAGTGGGGAGTGGCGGTGGTGTAGCGGGCGTGCGGCGAAATCGCGGCAGGCCTGGCGCACGGCGCGGGCGCTGGACAGGCCCAGCAGCTGCTGGCTGAAGGTGCGGCATTCGCTGCTGTCGAGCTGGCGCACGCGCTCCTTGATCTCGCCGACCTGCGGGGCGCTGACCGACAGCTCGCTGACCCCGAGGCCAACCAGCACTGCGGTGGCCAGCGGCTCGGAGGCCAGGGCGCCGCACACCCCGACCCAGCGGCCATGGCGGGCGGCGCCCTGGCAGGTCAGGTCAATCAGGCGCAGCAGCGCCGGGTGCAGGGCGTCGACGCGGGCGGCCAGGCCCGCGTGGTCACGGTCCATGGCCAGGGTGTATTGGGACAGGTCGTTGGTGCCGATCGAGAAAAAATCGGCGTGTTCGGCCAGGCGCTCGGCGAGCAGGGCGGCGGCCGGAACTTCGATCATCACCCCAAGTTCGGCGCGCTGGTTGATGCCCAGTTCGCTGGTCAGGTGGTCCAGGCGCTGGCGGATTTCCAGCAGCTCATCGACCTCGCTGACCATCGGCAGCATGATCCGGCAGCGGCGCTGCGGGCTGACCTGCAGCAGGGCACGCAATTGCAGGTCGAGCAGTTCGGGGCGCACTTGGCCCAGGCGAATGCCGCGCAGACCGAGCACTGGGTTGGTTTCGTGGGGCAGGGGCAAGTAGTCCAGTTGCTTGTCGCCGCCGACATCGATGGTACGGATGATTACCGGACGATCGCCCATGGCATCCAGCACGGCCTGATAGGCGCCGCGCTGCTCTTGTTCATCCGGGGCGGTGTGACGGTCGACGAAGAGGAACTCGGTGCGTAACAGGCCGACGCCGTCAGCGCCCAGGCTCAGGGCCTGGGCAGCTTCGGCCGCCGAGGCGACATTGGCGGCGACTTCGATCAGGCGCCCGTCACGGGTCTGGGCGCTGCCCTGGGCGGCGGCTTGTTGCTGTTGGCGGCGTTGCTGCTGGTGCTGGCGAAGCTGCGCGACTTCGGCCAGGCGTTCGGCATCCGGTGCGGTTTCCAGTCGGGCCTGCTCGCCGTCCACCACCAGAACCTGGCCGGCTTGCAGGTTCAGCAGCTCCGGGCCCAGGGCAACCAGGCACGGCAGGCCACGGGCGCGGGCGAGGATGGCAACGTGCGAAGTGGCGCCCCCGGCGACCATGCACAGCCCGGCTACCGCGTGCTTGTCGAGCAGCAGCAGGTCCGAGGGCGTCAGTTCATGGGCGACGACAATCGCCGAGGGTGGCAACTCGAGCTCGCGGGTTTCGCCGAGCAGGGCGCGCAATACCCGTTGCTGCAAATCCTGCAGGTCGTTGGCGCGCTCGGCCAGCAGCGGCTTGTCGAGTGCCTTGAGGATTGCGCACTGGGCGTCGATGGCCTGGCTCCAGGCGTGGCTGGCAGCGCTGCCCTGGTCGATGCACTGGCGCGCAGCGTCGATCAGCGACGGATCGTCGAGCAGTGCCAGGTGCGCTTCGAAGATGGCCGCGGCATCGCCCTGTTGCAGGTGCTGCAGGTCAGCTTCAATGGCGGCCTTGACGCTGGCTAGCGCGGCGTTCAGGGCTTGATGCTGCGGGCCGGGTTGATGGCCGCCGGAGTCGTGCGGCAGGCGAATGGCATCCAGGCGCGCCAACGGACCGCTGGCCAGGCCAGGTGATGCGCATACACCATTGAGAATGCCGGGCTCCAGGTTGGCGACGGGTTTGGCCTGGACGCTGACGGCAGGGCCGGCATGCTGTTCACCGACGGTCGCTGTGGCGACTGCCGCCAACAAGGCGTGCAAGGCTGGCGTACTGTCGGCACCGCTGCAGACGATTTCGATTTCATCCTGCTCACCCACCCCCAGTCCCATGATCGCCACCAGGCTGTTGAGCGCGGCGACCTGGCCGTTGAAGTGCAGTTCGGCGTGGCTGGCGAAACCTTGGGCGGTCTGGCGCAGTAATGCTGCAGGGCGCGCATGCAGGCCGCCGTGATGGGCTACCTTGGTGCTACCGCGCACTGTCTCACCTGCGCTGGCAGCTTTGACTGCGCCGATGCCAGCGTTGGGAATGACATCCAGCAATGGCGCACCCAGGGCCACCGAACGGATCGTGCGCGGCAGCAATCGGTATTCGCTGCTATTGCTCAGGATTATGACGGTGATCAGGCTGGTGCAGTGTTGTGCGACCAGGTCCAGGTCAAAACGAATCAGCGGCTGAGCCCGTTCGACGCGCTCGCCATTGGCCACCAGCGCTTCGAAGCCGCGGCCCTGCAACTGCACGGTATCAAGGCCGATGTGCATAAGGATCTCGGCGCCGTTGTCGGCACGTAGGGTCAGCGCGTGCAGGGTTTTCGCCAGGTGGATGACGGTGCCGGCGCAGGGGGCCTGCAAGCAGTCGTTGAGCGGGTCGATGGCGATGCCGTTGCCCAGGGTGCCGCCAGCGAACACCGGGTCGGGCACCTGGTCCAGTGGCAGCAGCGGGCCTTCGAGGGGGGCATGGAGGGTGATGTTCTTGTTGTCGGGCATGCGCAAGGTCCTCGGTGCCTCAGTGAGTTCGGGTCACTTTGCTCAAGTGACGGGGCTGATCCGGGTCCATGCCACGTGCCTCGGCCAGGCCTGCAGCCATGACATAGAAGCTCTGGATCGCCAGCAACGGATCAAGGCCCGGGTGGGCGGCGCTGCTCAAGGTCAGGTTGCGCTGGGGGACGTCCGCCGGCGCCGCCAGCAGCACCGTGGCGCCGCGCTGGCGCATGTCTTCGGCCAGTTGCAACAGGCCCGCCTGCTCCACGCCACGAGGCGCCAATACCAGCAACGGGTAATGGGCATCGATCAGTGCCATCGGGCCGTGACGCACCTCGGCGCTGCTGAAGGCTTCGGCCTGGATTGCCGAGGTTTCCTTGAACTTGAGCGCTGCTTCCTGGGCGACGGCAAACCCGGCGCCCCGGCCGATGACCATCAGCCGCTGGCAATCGCGCAGTTGCTCGATGGCCAGGCTCCAGTCCTGTTCTGCCGCTTCACGCAGTTGCCCGGGCAGGGCGAGGCCGGCTTCGAGCAGCGCCGGGTCTTGCTGCCAGTGGGCGATCAGACGGGCGCTGGCGCTGAGGGTGGCGATAAAGCTCTTGGTCGCGGCAACGCTCAACTCGGGGCCGGCACACAGCGGCAGGTGGTACTGGCAGGCATGCTCTAGTGGTGAGTCCTCGGCGTTAACCAGCGCCAGGGTGGTGGCGCCGCGTTCGCGCAGGGTGCGCAGGCTGTTGACCAGGTCCGGGCTCTGGCCCGACTGGGAGAAGCCCAGGGCCACTTGGCCGCGCACCTGCAGGGGCGAGTTCTGTAGGGTCACCACCGACATCGGCAGCGAGGCCACCGGCAGGCCAAGCTGCTGCATGGTCAGGTAGGCAAAGTAACTGGCGGCGTGGTCCGAGCTGCCACGGGCGACCGTCAGGGCTACCTGCGGCGCGAGGCTACGCAGCTGTTCGGCGACGCTGGCAATACGCGCGTCGCAGCGCTGCAACTGGGTCTGCACAACGGTGGCAGAGGCCAGGGCTTCGGCAAGCATCTTAGAGCTCAAGGTGTTCTCCTTCGACCATTACGCCGATCAGGTTGAGGTTGCGATCCAGGGTCACGGCGTCGGCCCAGCTACCGGGCTGCAGGCGCCCGCGCGCTTGCAGGCCGAGGTAGTCGGCGGGAAACTGCGACAGGCGCTGGGAGGCTTCGGCCAGGGGCAGGCCGATCTTCACCAGGTTGCGCAGGGCCTGGTCCATGGTCAGGGTGCTGCCGGCCAGGGTGCCGTCGGGCAAGCGCACGCCGCCCAGGCATTTGGTCACGGTGTGGCTGCCAAGCTTGTACTCGCCATCGGGCATGCCCGCGGCGGCGGTGGAGTCGGTTACGCAGTACAGGCAGGGGATCGAGCGCAGGGCCACACGGATGGCGCCGGGGTGCACATGCAGCAGGTCGGGAATCAGCTCGGCAAAGCGTGCGTGAGCCAGGGCTGCGCCGACGATGCCCGGTTCGCGGTGGTGCAGCGGGCTCATGGCGTTATACAGGTGGGTAAAACTGGTGGCGCCGGCTTCCAGGGCCGCCACGCCTTCTTCGTAGCTGCCCAGGGTGTGGCCGATCTGCAGGCGCACGCCGCGTTCGCTCAAGGTGCGGATCAACGGCAGGTGGCCGGCGACTTCCGGGGCGATGGTGATGACCTTGATCGGAGCCAGGGCCATATAGGCGTCGACCTCTTCGAGCAGCCCCAGGTGAGCGAAGTTCGGCTGCGCGCCGAGTTTGCCGGGGTTGATGTACGGGCCTTCCAGATGCACGCCGAGGACCCGGGCGCCGTCGCTGCGCGGCTGGCGAACGTACTCACCGAGGGCCGCGAGCACCTGGGTCAGCTCTTCCTTCGGCGCGGTCATGGTGGTGGCCAGCAACGACGTGGTGCCGAAGCGCACGTGGGTACGGGCGATGGTGGCGAACGCCGCGGCGCCTTCCATGATGTCGCTGCCACCGCCGCCGTGCACGTGCAAGTCGATGAAACCCGGCAGCAGGTAGGGCAGATCGTTGCTCAGCGGGTCGCACGGCTGGCCGTCGATGGCGGCGACGCGGCCGTCACGCAGCAACAGGCGTCCGCGTACCCAGCCCGTCGGGGTGAGTATGTTGTGTTCGCTCATGGGGGCTCCGCTAGCGTCGCAGCTCGGCGACAAAGTCGTAGTAGTCGTCCCGGCAGTAGGTGTCGGTCAGTTCGATGGGGGTGTTGTCGTCGAGGTAGCCGACCCGGGTCATCAGCAGCATGGCGGTGCCGGGCTCGATGCCGACCCGCGCCGCCAGCTCGGCGCTGGCATTGATCGCGCGAATGTGTTGCAGGGCGCGCACCACCGGCTTGCCGATCTGGTCGAGGTACTGGTACAGCGAATCGCCGATAGCTTCCGGGTTGCCCAGCAAGTGCGCGGGCAGGGTGCTGTATTCGACGGCCATGACGATGTCATCGGCCTTGCGCAGGCGCTTGAGGTGTACCACCTGTTCGTTGGGCGACAGGCCCAGGCGCACCAGCTCATCGGCCGACGGCGCGTCGACGCTGCGCTCCAGCCACTGCGAGCTTGGGGTAAAGCCCTTCAGGCGGAGCATTTCGCTGAAGCTCGACAGGCGTGAGAGCGGTTGTTCCAGGCGCGGGGTGATGAACGTACCAGAGCCCTGGATGCGGCGGATCAAGCCTTGTTCGAGCAGCACTTCCAGGGCCTTGCGCGCGGTAACCCGGGAGATGTCCAGGGCTTCGCTGAGGCTTCTTTCCGAAGGCAGGGCCTGTTCGGCTTTCCACTGCCCGGCGTGGATGGCCTGTTCCAGATTGCGCGCCAACTGAAGGTAAAGCGGGGTGGCCAGGGTGTCGTCGGGGCGCAGGGCGGTCAACGGAGGCATGGCGGTGGCTTCAGGTGGCGAGTGGTATTAAAAATTTAATACCACTTTAATACCACGTCAATACCACTTGTCAGTTGTTGCAGGCGATTTCCTGGTTGCCCTTGCGCTCGACCGCAGCACAGGCCAGTAATCCGACTTCAAACAATATCCACATCGGCACCGCCAATAGGGTTTGCGAGAACACATCCGGCGGGGTCAGCAGCATGCCAACCACGAAACAACCGACGATCACATAGGGGCGGCTTTTGCGCAGGGTGCCGACGTCGGTGACCCCGGCCCAGACGATGATAAAAGTCGCCACCGGGATTTCGAACGCCAGGCCGAAGGCCAGGAACAGGGTGAGGATGAAGTCCAGGTACAGGCCGATGTCGGTCATCATCGCCACGCCATCCGGGGTGACGCTGGCAAAGAAGCCGAACATCATCGGGAAGACCACGAAGAAGGCGAAGGCCATGCCCGAGTAGAACAGCACGATGCTCGACACCAGCAACGGCAGGGCGATGCGCCGTTCCTGGCGGTACATCGCCGGGGCAATGAAGCTCCAGGCCTGGTGCAACAGCACCGGCATGGCCACGAACAGCGCCGCCATCAGAGTCAGTTTGAACGGCGCCAGGAACGGCGAGGTGACGCTGGTGGCGATCATGCTCGCGCCTTCGGGCAGGTAATGGCGCAGCGGTTCCGAGACCTGGGTATACAGGGTCTGGGCAAACGGGAACAGGCCGAGGAATACCACGGCGATGGCCAGCAGGCAGCGCACCAGGCGCCTGCGCAGTTCGCGCAGGTGAGCGGTGAGCGGCATGCCCGGGTCTTGGCTTGCTGTGTTCATCAGGGGTTTCCGCTGGATGGGCTGTGGTCCGGCTGCAGGCTGACGCCGCGGCGCAGGTCCTGCTCAAGGCGCTGCAACGCCACGGCATCGAGTTCCTGGCTCAAGGCCTGGGTGTCCAGTTCGCGGTCGACCTGGGCCTTGATCGCGGCCATGGTGCGCTTGGCCTGGCCCAAGCCGCGGCCCAGGGTGCGCGCCGCCGTCGGCAGGCGCTCGGGGCCGAGCACCAGTAAAGCGACGATGCCCACCAGCAGCAGCTCGGTAAAACCGACTTCGAACATCAGCGCTGGCGTTCCGTGTGCTGCACGCTGTCGGCCTGCAGCGGCGCCTGGGGTTTGACCGGGCTTACGGCTTCGTCCGTGGCCGGGCCGTTGCCCATGGATTTGCGAAAACCCTGGATCGCATCACCGACGTCCGCACCCAGGCCCTTGAGGCGCTTGGTGCCGAACAGCATGAAGACGATCACCAAAACGATGAGCAACTGCCAGATCCCGATACCACCCATGAAAAACGCTCCAAGCTCATGAAAAAGAAGGCCTTATCCTGCCTGCGCTTTGTGACGCAAAAGTGACGTGCAGATGTATTTGCCATGTGCCTGCAACATCCGTTGTGTTGACTGACGGCTCATTGGTTCGGGATGTGCAGTTCATGAGTGCGAAGCGGCAACAAGGGGCGGCGCTGTTGATGGTGCTGGTGGTGCTGGCGATGCTCGCAGGCGGCCTGACCTGGCTGGTGCAGGACGGCCGTCAGCAGATCGACAGCGTGCGCCTGGTGCAGCAACGGGTGCAGGCCAGGGCCATGGAAACCGCCGGCCTGGCCTTTGCCGAGCAGGCGCTGAAAGACCCGGCCTGGCGCGCCAGCCCGCTGTTCTGGCAAGCGCTGCGCGGGCAGCCGTTGTCTTATGCCTTTGCCGGCGGTTCGGCGGCCTTGCGCATCCGCGACCTGCACAGCTGCTTCAACGTCAACGCGCTGATTGGCGAAGAGAGCGAACGTGCCGCGCGGCAATTGCGCTACCTGCTTGGCGATGACATGGCCGCGCAACGCTTGACCGATGCCCTGGCCGACTGGATCGACAGCGACGGGCAAGCCCGACTCAGCGGCGCCGAGAGCGACCAGTACCTGCGCCAGTCACCTGCGCGCCTGGCGGCCAACCAGATGATGGTCGACATGAGTGAACTGAACCTTTTGCTTGAGCCCGATGCCAGCCGGCAGCAACGCTATCCGCAGTTGTGCGTCTTGCCTCAGACCAGCGGCTGGCGCCTTAACGCCAATGCCTTGAGTCTGGAGCAGTTGCCATTGCTTGAAGCGCTGTACGAAGGCGAGGTGTCGCGTTCGCTGCTGACCCGGATTATCACTGGCCGGCCTGCTGGCGGTTATCACGATGCAGGGGCGTTGCGCCAGGCACTGGGGGCGATGGACGACGCAACATTCGCGCGGTTGAGCGAAGGCTTGTTGCTTAACAGCGGTGACTTTGCCTTGCAACTGGAGTTCGAACAGGACGGGCAGAAGATGCGCAGCGAGTTTCAGCTGCGGGCACGAGGGATCGTGCAATGGCACGCGCTGGTGCCGGCCCAGCAGGTGCAGGTGATCAGCCGTACAGCGCAGCCTTGGTAAGGGCTGCGCTGCGCTGCGCTTAGGTTACCCGCTCTGGAGTTACACGCCGATCTCACCGCCATCGGCACGCTGGATCACCACGGTCGATGCCCGTGGGCGCACCTTGGTGCCGGCCGGGGTAACGGTGGTGGCAACATCGGTGGACGGCCAGTTGTCCGGGTGCTGGATGTTGACGAAGATCGACTTGTTGTCCGGCGTGAAGGCAATGCCGGTGACTTCGCAGCCGTTGGGGCCGACGAAGAAGCGACGCAGGTCGACCTGGTTCTGGGCGTTGACCGGGACCTGCTTGCCAGCGGCATTCACCAGGTCGGTAGGGATCACCGCCAGCATCTGGTCGTTGGTGTAGTCGGTCAGGGTTTTTTCGCCGTTGTCGGTCTGGAACCAGAGGATGCCGCGGCTATCGAAACTCATGCCGTCGGGGCTGGCGAACTGGTTGAGTTCGGTCAGGCCCGAGCGGTTGATGTCGGCGGTACCGGCGGCGTTGGCACCAAACACGAAGATGTCCCAGGTGAAACTCAGGTGATTGTCGCTGTCGTGCCAGCGGATGATATGACCATGGCGGTTCGGCCCGCGCGGGTTGGCGGCATCGACCTTGGCGGCGGTGCGCGCGCTGTTGTTGGTCAGGGTCAGGTAGACGTCGCCATTGAGCGGGTTGACCGTGGTCCATTCCGGGCGGTCCATCGGCGTTGCGCCCAGCGCGTCGGCAGCGCCGCGGGTGTTGAGGATAATGCCCGGCAGGTCGCCGTAGATCGAACCCAGGGTCTTGCCGCTGCTGGTCGGGGTGTTGACGTCGAGCAGCAACCACACCCCTGAGCCGTCGGCATTGAAGCGGGCGACATACAGCTTGCCCTGGTCCATGTACTTGTTGCCGGTGGCCAGGCGGTCGGCCGGGGTGGCATCGGCCGCTTCCCACAGCGCGGTGGAGACGAACTTGTACAAATATTCGTTGTTCGAGTCGTCGCCCATGTACCAGACCAGCGGCTTGCCCACTACCGGCAGGCCCGGGCAGCAGCCTTCATGGCGGAAACGGCCGAGCGCCGTGCGTTTCACCGCCAGGGTGCTGGCGTTGTACGGGTCGATCTCGACAATGTAGCCGTAGGTGCTGGCCTCGTTACGGAAGTCGTCGGTGGCGCTGGCGCCGCTCGGGGTGACGTTGAAGCGGCTGAATTCGCCATCCACTTCGGTCGGATCGCCCGCCACGCTTTCCCACTTGTAGTTACCGGCCTTGGTGCTTACGCCGATGCGCTTCTGGTCGGCCGGCAGGGTGGTGCTGGTGTTGACGAAAATCCCCGGCCAGTTCTCTTCGCAGGTCAGGTAGGTGCCCCACGGGGTGTAGCCGTTGCCGCAGTTGTTGTTGGTGCCGCGGGCCTGGGTGCCGCTCTTCGAGAAGCGCGTCTTGACGTGGTCGCTGCCGCGCAGGGGGCCGGCGATGTTCATCACCGTGGCGGTAGTGAAGCGGCGGTTCAGTGGGTCATTGTCGACCACCTGCCAGCGGCCGCTGACTTTCTTCAGGCGGATCACCCCGGCGCCGTGGGCGTTGATCTCCTTGCGTACTTCCTCGACCGGACGCTTGCCGCTGCCGTCGCTGGTCGGGCCGTTGGGGTGCAGGGCGTCGGCGTCGATGTACTCGTGGTTGATCGCCAGCAGACCGTCTTCGGAGCTGCCGTTGATGGGGAAGAAATGCATGCCGTCATGGTGCATGCCCACCGAGTTGGCCTGGTCGGCGGCGGTGTTGCTGCCGTCGGCTTTCCACGGGTTGGCGCTGGTGTTCAGCGGTGTGCCCCAGGGCGCCAGGACATAGGCGGTGTAACCGGCGGCGACCACGCAGGCGTCAGTGCGCGAGCCGGGGATGGAGGTAAAGCCCAGTTTCAGTTTCGGCGGGGTTGGCGGCTCGACCACCGGATCGTCGTCATCCGAATCACTGCTGTCAAAGCAGCCCGTCAGGCCAGTCCCGGCAATCATCGCGATCGCGGCGCCCAGGCCACCGCGTACCACGCTGCGGCGGCTCAGGTAAGACTCCAGAACGCTGTCCATGGGCAGGTTGCCACTTGGGTTGCGGTTCAGGTTGTCGCCGGTGTCTCGACTCATCAGTTCAGTTCCTTTTGTTCAATGATGCGGCGTGAAAGAAACCGGGACTTTAGTGAGCAAGTGTGATGATTGATTGGCAGTTTTGTTAAAAGGCGTTGAAGAAATAAATCGTTACCACCTGATTTGCCTGAGGTTTTGCCTGGGCTGTCGATTAACTGCCATCAAACTGTAATCCAGGCGCCCCAATATCCCGGCCCGACAACCAACAAGCGCGAAGGCGACGGGACAGGCTGAACATGCACAGACGGGAAGTGTTGAACTGGATTGGCGTTGGCGCTGCGGCGCCGCTGCTCACGGCCTGTGCGGGTCTGGGCGGGACGTCGACCGGCAACGATGCTTGGCTGGATGTGCTGTATTTCGCCGACACCCTCGACGCCCGCCAGGCGGGCAAACCGGTGGTCCCGGCCACGCGCCTGGGGCCGGTGACCCACCTGGGCCAGGCACCCTGGATGACCGGCGCCAGCGCCCGCCAGGCGCGAGCCGAACTCAACCCGCTGCTCGATGCCAACCTGGCCGATGGCGTGCGCACCGGTGGCTATGCGGTGCTGGCGGCTGTGCTGGAGCAACTGCGCCAAACCGCCGGGGCCGGGAACTGCCTGACCCTGGAGAACGGCCAGGGCTGGAACGGCAGTGGCCTGGCCTACCTGACCCAGGGTGGCAGTGGTGTTGAAGGCAGCCAATTGCTGGCCAGCGACGTGCGCGTCAGCAGCGATGAGCGGGTGCTCTGGCCGCAGCGTTGCAGCGGGCTTTATCGGCAATATGGGCAGGCTGTGCTGGGCGCAGGTCTTGCCCCGGAGCAGTCCGCTGCGCTGGGTGTTACGCCGTTGACGGTCATTCGCCGTGGCGGGGTACGGGTTGCAGTGGTCGGCATCACCGACCCCTATGCCCAGGACCAGAAAGCCTCGCTCAAACAGTGGTACCAATCGCTGTTGCCGGCCTTCGAGCAGGCCCGCGGCCAAGCCGAACTGGTGATCGCCCTGGCCGATGTCGGCACCGGCCCGGGCTTGTGGCTGGCCGAGCGTTTGAGCGACGCCGACCTGTTGCTCTGCGCCCGTGGCCAGGACTTCTGGCCCGAACCGGTCAGCGTGCTGCAAGCCAGTGGCAAGCGGGTGCCAGTGCTGTTTGCCGGCAGCCGGGCCAGCGGCGCCTTTCAAGTCCGCTGCCAACGCGCTGGCGGGCAATGGCAGTTCAGCGCTCACTTTTACCCAGCTTTCGACAGCAGCCTGACGCCCACCGCCCAGGCCCGTGCGGCGCAGTTGCGTGGGCTGTTGGCGCAGCAACGCGCCGGTCACGCCGCCTGGCTCGATCAACCCCTGGCCCGGGCACCGCAGGCACTGTGGCGCCGCGATACGCGTGGCGGCAGTTGGGACCGCGTGCTGCATCAAGCGCTGTCGGCCGACAGCGACTACCCGGTGCTGTTGCCAGGCCTGCGTTACGACAGCCCTCTGGCCGCCGGCCAGGCCATCACTCGCGAACACCTGATCAGCCTGACCGGCAGCTACCCGGCGCCGGTGGTCGAAGCGCCCGCCCGGCAAGTCGAACAGGTATTGGAAAACGCCGCCGAGCAACTGTTTGGCGACCCGCTGTTACTCGACAACAGCCAGGACCTGCCGCGCTGGCTGGGCCAGCCCTGGCAGCTCAGCTACAGCCCGAGCGGCAAGCGCGTGTCCGGTTTCAGCGAAGTGCAAGGACAGTGCCGTACCTTCGGCCTGCAGTACGCCTCCAGCAGCGGCGAGCCACTGTGGCAACGGGTCGAAGCCTGGCTGTCGAAACAGCCAGCCGACTGGCAACTGCCGGCATTGCAATTGCCGCAGCTGCGCTATGTCCAGGGCCATCCCGGCTGGCATCCGCGTGAGTTGAACGCGTGATCAGCGTCTCGCGCCTGTTCAGCGGCGCACTGCTGACCCTGGCCGCCTGGCTCGCCGCCCAGTGCGTGCTGCAGCTCAGCCGGGCACCTGTGCCGGCAGTGGCCCAGGTACAGGACGCTACGCCATTGCCGGGCCTGATGCTCGGCCACTGGCAGGCCGAGGCCGACAGCGGCGGCGTGCCGCTGACCCGTTTACCGCTGCAGTACCTGGGCGGCCTCAGGGCCGTGCCGCTGAGCGCCACCGTGGTGGTGCTGCGTTACGGCCAGGCCACGCGCACCGTGCGCCGTGGCCAGCGCCTGGCCCCGGGCATCGTCCTTGAGAGCATCGACGACCAGGGCCTGATTTTCGACAACCAGGGGCGGCGCGAACGCCTGCCCTGGCCGCCACGGCCCGCCGTGACCGGCTTCAAGCGCCAAGGATGAATGATGATCGCAAGACTCTGCCTGGCCAGCGTGCTGAGCCTGGGCCTCAACCTGGCATGGGCTGAAGAACCGGTGGCGCTGGATGACAACGAGACGCCGTTGTACGAAGTCAATTTCGTCGACACCGAACTGAGCGAGTTCATCGACAGTGTTTCGCAGATCACCGGCACCACCTTCATCGTCGATCCGCGGGTCAAGGGCAAGGTCACTGTGCGCACCGTCGATCGTCACGACAGCGAAGCGATCTACGACATCTTCCTGGCCCAGCTGCGGGCCCAGGGTTTTGCCGCCGTCGACCTGCCCAACGGCAGCGTCAAGATCGTCCCCGACCAGGCTGCACGGCTTGAGCCGGTACCGGTGGAGCGCGCGGGCAAATCGGCGCAAGGCAGCGACGGTGTCGCCACCCGGGTGTTCAATGTGCGCAATGCCGCCAGCGAGCAACTGCTGGGGATTCTCAAGCCGCTGATCGATCCACGGGTTGGGGTGATCACTCCGTATCCGGCGGCCAACCTGTTGGTGATCACCGACTGGCGCAGCAACCTGGAGCGCATCGACAGCCTGTTGCTGCAGCTCGACCAGGTCAGTGACGAACCGATGCAGGTGATGCCGCTGCAACATGCCAGCGCCAACGACACCAGCAAGTTGATCAGCCAGTTGCTGGCCCGCGAGCAGGGCGCCGACAGCGCCCAGGTGGTGGCCGATCCGCGCAGCAATGCCTTGCTGGTGCGCGGCAGTGCCGACAGCCGTGAGCGGGTGCGGGCCTTGCTCGCGCAACTGGATCGCCCCGGCGATAACCTGCGCAGTTCCAACACCCAGGTGATCTACCTGCGCCACGCCAACGCCAGCGAAGTGGTCAAGGTGCTGCGTAGCCTCAGCCAGGACAGCCTGCCAGCCGGAACGGGCGAAGGTGGCAAGGATGACAAGGCGCCGCCGCCAGTGAGCAGCTCGGGTATCCGCCTGGAGTACGAAGAAGGTACCAACGCCGTGGTCATGGTCGGCCCCGACAGTGAGCTGGCGGCCTATCGCAACATCGTCGAGCAACTGGATGTGCGCCGGGCGCAGGTGGTGGTCGAGGCGATCATTGCCGAAGTCTCGGATTCACGCGCCGAAGAGCTGGGCGTGCAGTGGCTGTTCGCCGATGAGCACTTCGGCGCCGGCACGGTCAATTTCGGCACCGGCGGCGCGAGTATCGCCGCCATCGCGGGCGCCGCCGCAGCCAAGGACAATGCCGCACTGGGCAAGCTGCTGTCCGGGACCAACGGCCTGACCGCAGGCTTTGGCAACTTCGGCGGCGGCTTCAACTTCGCCGTGCTGGTCAACGCGCTGAAAAGCAAAAGCGGTTTCAACCTGCTGTCGACCCCCACCTTGCTGACCCTGGACAACGCCGAGGCATCGATCCTGGTCGGCCAGGAGGTGCCCTTCGTCACCGGCTCCGTGACCCAGGACAACACCAACCCCTACCAAACCATTGAGCGCAAGGAGGTCGGGGTCAAGCTGCGCATCAAGCCACAGATCAACATCGACAACACCGTGCGCCTGGATATTGTCCAGGAGGTCTCCTCGATTGCCGACAACGCCTCAGCCAGCGACGTGATTACCAACAAGCGCGAGATCAAGACCAAGGTCATGGTCGAGGACAACGGCCTGGTGATCCTCGGCGGCCTGATCAGTGACGAGGTCACGTCGAGCAAACAGAAGGTGCCGTTGCTCGGCGATATTCCCTGGCTGGGGCGGCTGTTCAGCTCCTCCGGGCACCAGGGCGTGAAACAGAACCTGATGGTGTTCATTCGCCCGCGGATCCTGCGTGACGGCCCGAGCCTGGCCAGCCTGAGCACCGAGAAGTACCGCAACCTGCAACAGGACACCGCCCTCAAGCTGCCGGCCATCAGTGACGACGGCAAGCTGTTGCAGGCCTTCCCGGCCAGCCGCCAGCGCCTGGACGAGGGTGTCTGGTGATGGAACTGTTGCCCTATCGCCTGGCCCGCCAGGCCGGCCTTGCCGTGGCGCCTTCGGCGACTGGCTGGAGCTTGTGGCTGCGCAGTGATGCCGATAGCGATCAATTGCAGGAACTGCTGCGCGTACAGGGCCAACCGGATCAGGTCTGCCACCTGGACAGCGCCAGTTTCGACAGTCAGCTGGGGCAGCTGTACCAGGCCGGCGAAGGCGCCACCGCAGCGCTGATCGAAGGCATCGGCGAGCAGGTCGACCTCGACGGCCTGATGAGCGAAATGCCGCGCATTGAAGACCTGCTCGAAAGCGATGACGAAGCGCCGGTAATCCGCCTGATCAATGGCCTGTTCGCCCAGGCCCTGCGCTTGCAGGCATCGGACATTCATATCGAGACCTTCGAGCAGAGCCTGGTGGTGCGCCTGCGCGTCGACGGTCATTTGCGCGAAGTGCTGCGCCCACCGCGAGCGCTGTCGGCGATGCTGGTGTCGCGGATCAAGGTCATGGCCCGGCTGGACATCGCCGAGAAGCGCCAGCCCCAGGATGGCCGTATCACCCTGCGCTCGGCTGGGCGTGAAGTGGACGTGCGGGTGTCGACCCTGCCGGGCATCCATGGCGAGCGGGTGGTGATGCGTGTGCTCGACAAGCAGGCCAGCTTGCTGGCGCTGGCCAACCTCGGTATGCCGCAGGCCGTGGAGCAGGGCTTGCGCGCTTGCCTGGCGCGGCCCAATGGCATCGTCCTGAGCACCGGGCCGACCGGCTCGGGTAAAACCACCACCCTCTACGCCAGCCTCAACAGCCTCAACGACGGCAGCCGCAATATCCTCACCGTCGAGGACCCGGTCGAATACGCCATTGCCGGTATCGGCCAGACCGCAATCAACCCGCGCGCCGGGCTGACCTTTGCCACCGGCCTGCGGGCGATCCTGCGCCAGGACCCGGACGTGATCATGCTCGGCGAGATCCGCGACCGCGAGACCGCGCAGATCGCCGTGCAGGCCAGCCTTACCGGCCACCTGGTACTTTCGACCCTGCACACCAACAGCGCCGTCGGCGCGGTGACGCGTCTGCGCGACATGGGCATCGAGCCGTTCCTGATTGCCTCGTGCCTGCGCGGGGTCATGGCCCAGCGTCTGGTCCGGCGTCTGTGCCCGTGTGCCCGAGCGCAGCCCTTACAGGCGGCCGAGCGGCAGCTGTGGCCGGAGCTGGCCGAGTTGAGTGAGACATTTCATGCCGTGGGCTGCGAGCAGTGCCAGGGCACGGGCTATCGTGGTCGGCTCGGCCTTTATGAATTCATCGAACTGGACGCCGGCTTGATCGCCTTGCTCTACGACGGCGCCAGCGAAGTGGCCATGCACGAACACCTGGCCGGGCGTCGGCAGAGCCTGGCCGGCATGGCCAGCGAGTGCCTGCGCCGCGGCGACACCAGCCTCGCCGAAGTGCTGCGCGCGGTGCAGGGCTGAGCCATGCCGACCTTTCGCTACCAGGCAGTGGACCTCAGCGGGCGGGCGCACAAGGCCAGTATCCAGGCCGACAGCGAGCGCCATGCCCGCCAGTTATTGCGTGAGCAGGGGCTGTTCACCCGGCAGTTGCAACGCCACGAAACCGGCAACGCCCAGCCGCGACGCCAGCGCGTCAACCGCGCCCAGTTGTGTGAACTGACCCGGCAACTGGCGACCCTGACCGGCGCCGGCATTCCCCTGGTGGATGCCCTGGCGACCCTGGAGCGGCAACTGGTGGAGCCGGCCTTGCGCAACGTGCTGGTAGCGGTGCGCGGTTCGCTCGCCGAAGGCCTTAGCCTGGCCCGCAGCCTGGCGCGCCAGGGGGGCTTGTTTTCCGGTTTGTATTGCGCGCTGGTCGAAGCTGGCGAGCGCTCCGGGCGCCTGGCCCAGGTGCTGGAACGGCTGGCCGAACACCTGGAGCAGGTCCAGCGCCAGCAGCACAAGGCACGTACGGCACTGATCTACCCCTGTGTGCTGATGGGCGTGTCGCTGGCGGTGGTGGTTGGCCTGATGACTTTCGTGGTGCCCAAGCTCACTGAACAGTTTGCCCACTCGGGGCAGAGCCTGCCGTGGATCACCTCGCTGCTGATCGGCATCAGCGACCTGCTGGTGCTGCTCGGCCCGTGGTTGCTGATCGGCGGGGCGCTGGCGGCCCTGCTCGGCGCCTGGCTGTTGCGCCGCCCGCACTGGCGTTTGCGCCGCGACGACCTGCTGCTGCGCCTGCCACGGATCGGCAACCTGCTGGCGGTGCTGGAGAGCGCGCGCCTGTCGCGCAGCCTGGCGATTCTGGCCGGCAGCGGCGTACCGTTGCTCGAAGCCCTGCAAGTGGCCACGGCCACGGTCAACAACCGGCGCATTCACCTGGCCCTGCAACGGGTCAGCACTGATGTGCAGGGCGGGGTCAGCCTGCACCGGGCGCTGGATGCCAGCGGCCACTTCCCGCCGTTGCTGCTGAACATGGTCGCCAGTGGCGAGGCCAGCGGCACGCTACCGGACATGCTCGAACGGGTCGCCGACAACCAGGAGCGCGGCTTCGCCCGCCAGGTGGACAGCGCCATGGCGCTGTTCGAACCGCTGATGATTTTGGTCATGGGCGCGGTGGTGTTGTTCATCGTCCTCGCCGTGCTGTTGCCGATCATGCAGCTCAACCAGGGACTGACACTTTGAAAAGGAGCAAGACCATGCACAGCCCACGCGCGCGTCAGCGCGGTTTCACCCTGATGGAAATCATGGTGGTGATCTTCATCATCGGCCTGTTGATCGCCGTGGTCGCCCCCAGCGTGCTCGGCAGCCAGGACAAGGCCATGAAGCAGAAGGTCATGGCCGACCTGTCGACCCTGGAGCAGGCGCTGGACATGTACCGCCTCGACAACCTGCGTTTCCCGTCGGCCGAGCAAGGCCTGTCGGCGTTGGTCAGCAAACCGACGCTAGAGCCGCTGCCACGCGCCTGGCGCGCCGACGGTTACATCCGCCGCCTGCCGCAAGACCCGTGGGGCACGGCGTATCAGTACCGTGCCCCCGGCCAGCACGGGCGCATCGACATTTACTCGCTGGGCGCCGATGGTGTCGAGGGCGGCGAAGGCATCGATGCCGACCTGGGTAACTGGGAACTCTAGGCATGCGCGCCGAGCGTGGTTTTACCCTGCTGGAAATGCTTGTGGTGCTGCTGATTGCCGGGCTGATGAGCACCTTGAGCATTGCCTGGCTCGACAGCGGCAAGGCGCCGGTGCACCAGGCCCTTGAGCGCCTGGCCAGTGCCAGTCGCCAGCAGGCGGAGCTGGCGCTGCATGGCGGGGAGATTCGTGGCCTGCGCTGGAATGGCAGCCGTCCCGAATTTGTCCGCCTGATCGATGAGCGTTGGCAGGCCGAGCCCGTTGCCTTGGGCGACTGGCCGCCAGTTTTGCAAGCCGACTGGCCAGCCAGCCGCGAGCCACGCCTGGTGTTCACCCCCTCCGGTGTTGCCCGCAGTGCTGCCTTGAACTGGCATTGGCCGGAGGGGGCCCAGCGTTGGCAGTGGAACGGCGCCGGCCAGTTGCACAGGGCACCGCGGTGAGGCGCGCACAGCGAGGTTTCACCCTGCTGGAGGTGACCGTGGCCTTAGGGATTGCCGCAGCCTTGGCCATCATGACCAGCCAGGTGCTGCGCCAGCGCCTGGCGGTGCAGCAGAGCGTGCAGCAACACCGCCTGGGCGTGTTCTGTGCCCGGGAGCTGCAGGCGCGTTTTGCCGTCGAGCAGTACTGGCCGATGGACAACAGCGTTGGCGGGCAATTGCAGCAGGGCGATGGCCTCTGTCATTGGCAGCTGCAACTGACGTCCACGGGCGTGCGCAACCTGCGCCGTGGCGAGTTGCGCCTGTTTGCCGACCGTGACGGGCGCGACCCCCTTGGCCAGTACCGCATCTTCCTGGTGCGCCCATGAAGCGCCGTCAGCAGGGCCTGACCTTGCTCGAACTGCTGGTGGCCCTGGCCCTGACTGCTGTGCTGGGGGGCTTGCTGGCAGCGCTGGTCAATGCCTGGGTGGGTGTGCGCGAACGCCTGCAACAACCTGCCCAGGCCTCGCCGGTACTGAATTTTTGCCTGGCCCTGGAGCGGCGCTTCGACTCGACGGTGTTGCGTCAGCTCTACGAGCAGCGCCTGCCTCTGGCAATCAATTGGCTGGACTGGCAACCCGCCGCCTTGCAACTGCACTGGGTGGCCCGCAGTGCCTGGCCGCAAGCTGAAGGCGGTTCACGCGTGCAGCGCCAGCGCCTCAGTTACGACCCACGCGGCCAACGCCTGCTGCTGGAAACCTCCGCCGACCTGTATGCGGTGGGGAAACCGCAGTGGCATGAGCGCGATCAGCTCGATCAGGTTGCGGCGCCGAGCTTCTCCTTTTTTCACTCGGGCCGCTGGCTGGCCTTTCCTTCTGCCGAGCGATCCGCCCCGGATCGCGGCATACGGCTTGAGTTCAAGCGTGATGGAGCACCTTATGTCTGTACCTTCGCCCTGCCGGAGGCGCCCTGATGAAATGGCTTGAGCGCTGGCAATCTCCACGCGCGAGCAACTGGCTGCTGCTACGGCCTGGCCTTGGGCACGCGCCCTGGAGCTGGCTGCGCCTGGCAGACGGCAGGCGCGAAGCCGGCGAGGGACCGCCACCCAGCCCTGACGGCGCTTGCGTGGCGCTGGTCCTGCCGGGCAACCAGTGCAGCCATTGCCAGCTTGCGGCGCCACCGGGGCTCAAGCGTGACGAGTGGCCGCTGCTGCTTGAAGAGCGTTTGCTGCAGCCCGCCGAGTCCATCCGTTGTGGCTGTGTGTCGCGCCAGGGCAATCAGCTGGAGCTGGTCAGCGTCGATCAGGCGCTGCTCGGCCAGTGGTTGGCCCAGTGTACGGACTGGGGGCTAGTCGTGGAGCGTTGCTGGGCCGAGTTTCAGTTGATGGCGGATACGCCGGCAGGCACGGCCCTGTGCTGGCAGCGCAGCCCTGATCTGTTGTTGCTCAAGGGCGTAACCGAACAGTCCCGACAGCACTGGCTGGCTTGGCCGACCTTGCTCGGGCCGAACCTGCCGGCACCTTGGCCGGGCCTGCAACGCGAACAGTTCGAGGGTGCCTGGCCACCCCGACTGGTCGCGCTGGAGCGTTTGCCCAGCCTGTTTGACCTGCGCCCGGCACGTGAGCTGCGGCTGCGGCTTCCAATGGCCCCCGGGCAATGGCGACTGATTGGCGCGTGCGCGCTACTGGGCCTGCTCTGGAGTGGCTTGTGGCTGACCCAGCAATGGCGCCAGAGCGAGGTCTACAAGGCGCAGGTGGTCGCCGTGACCGGGCCGGTCACTTCACCGCGGCAGGCCGCCCAGGTCCTCAAGCGCCTGCGTCAGGCCGAGGAAGATCGCCAACTGCGCCTGCGCCAGATCGAGCAGCTGCAGGCGGCGTTGCAGCAATGGCTGCAAGCGCAGCCTGCCTGGCACATGACCGCCACCGGCTTCGACGGGCAACGCTGGACGCTGCGCCTTCGTGGCAATCAGCCGCCTGCGGCCGCGACCTGGGAGGCCATCGCCAAGCAGGTCGGTGTGCTGGTTGAAGTCGTCGGTGGCGAAGATCAATTGCAACTGGTCTTCGACCTGGGAGCGGCGTCATGAGTGAGTGGATACAGCGCCGCTGGTTACTGCCGGCCGCCTGGGCAACGGTCGCGTTGTTACTGCTGACCCTGGTGATGCGCGAGGGCATGGCCCGCTGGCAGGCCGCGCAGCAGTGGCAGGCGCTGGCGCGGTCGGCGGCCAGCGTGCCGGTCGACGCGCGCTTCAGTGTCGAGCAACTGCAACAATCAGCCCAGGCAAACAGCATCGTCCTCAACCAGGTACTGGCGGAAAATCACAGCTGGCAGATCAAGGGCCGCGCAGCCGATGAGCAAGGTTTGCAGCGCTGGTTACTGGCCGTGCAGGGCGAAGGCCTGCGCCCGCTGCGCTGGTCACTGGAGCAGGCTGAGTCCGCCATGACCTTCGAGCTGGAGTTGCAACAATGAAGCGCATCGGCTGGTTCAGCCTGGTGTTCTTGGTGAGCGTATTGGCCGGGTTACCGGCGAACTGGTTGCTCGCGCCCATGGCCGCCCAGGGTGTCTCCGGCAGCCTCTGGCAAGGCCAGGCTCAGCGACTGGGGCAGGTGGGGCCGCTTGCCTGGCACTGGCAGCCCTGGCGTTTGCAGGCGCAGGTCAACCTCGGGTTTCAGGGGCAGGACTGGCAGCTCAAGGTGGCTGGCTGGCCGTGGAACTGGACCGCCGCTGTCGAGCCGTGGCAGCGCACGTTGGCAATGCCTTTGTCCTATCGCCTGACGGGCGAGTGGACAGGCCGGATCGAAGTGCAGGGTAGCGGTCGGCAGTGCCAGGGCAGCCAGGGTGAGATCGCTGGCCACAACCTGGCACTGGTTGCGCCATGGTCAGTGCCGTTGGGCGCCACCCGGGTGCGGGTTGATTGCTCGGTCGGCATGCACCTGTTGGCGCAATTGCAGTTGCAGGGGCAGCATCAGTTCGAACTGGACGCCGACCTGCGCCAGCGCCGCGGGCGTTTGCAAGGCGCTGTCGAACCCGGCGCAACCTTGGCCCCGGTGCTGCTCAGCGCCCAGTGGCTCAAGCCCGATGATTCGAGGCTGAGCCGCAGGCTCAAATGGTGACGGAGCTCAGGGCCGGATTTCGATCATGGTGCCGTCCGGCACCATGTTCCACACCTCGCGCATGTCGCGGTTGGTCATGGCGATGCAGCCTTCGGTCCAGTCCAGGGTGTGGAACACCTCTTCCGGGTACTCCTCGCTCAGGGGCGTGCCGTGGATCATGATCATGCCGCCTGGCGGGACGCCTTCACGACGGGCGCGGGCGGCGTCGCTGATGTTCGGGTAGGACACATGCATGGCCAGGTTGTAGCGATCGCTCTGCTTGCGCCAATCGATCCAGTAGAAACCTTCGGGGGTGCGCTTGTCGCCTTCCTGCACCTTGGCGCCCTTGGGCTGCTTGCCCAGGGAGATGCGGTAGGTCTTCAGCGGCGCGCCGTCACTGATGAGCTGCAGGCGGCGTTCGGACTTGATCACCAGGATCTTGTCGATCATCGCAGGCTTCGGCTGTTGCGGTTGCAGTGGCGAAGGCGCGGTCTTGTCGACCGGCCGGGTAATGATGGTTTCGGTGAAACCCGCCTGGGACATCGAAGCCACACTGAGGCAGAAAAGGGCAAGCAACCAGCGCATGAAACGATATCCCTGAAAATGCTAGGTGTTGGGTGACAAGACGAGCATGGGCGAAAGGCATTCGTTGCCAATCGGGAAGCGTTGCTCGATGCGGTCACGATAATAGCATTCTAGGGTACGACTGACGGTGCGGAAAGCCAGCTCGTCCCAGGGGATTTCACTTTCGTCGAAAAGCCGCACTTCCAGGCTCTCGACGCCGACGGCGAAGTCCAGGTCGGCGAGTTCGGCGCGAAAGAACACGTGCACCTGGTTGATGTGCGGCAGGTCGAACAGCTGATACAGGCTCATGGTCCCGACCCGGGCGCAGGCTTCTTCGATGGTTTCCCGGCGGGCGGCCTGGTCCATGGTTTCACCGTTCTCCATGAAACCGGCCGGCAAGGTCCAGTAACCACGGCGCGGTTCGATGGCGCGGCGGCACAACAGCACCTGGCTGCCCCAGATCGGCAGCACCCCGGCGACGATATTGGGGTTCTGGTAATGAATGGCCTTGCAGTGATCGCAGACAAAACGCAGGCGGGTATCGCCCTCGGGAATACGCTGAATCACCGGATTGCCGCACGCGCTGCAGAATTTCATGCTTTTATTCCTGTTAGGTGCGCCTATCTTGGCGCCACTGTCACCGCCGCCGCAAGCCGGATCGTCGTCGGGGCTTGGGCGGTTCGCGGCTTTGGTGCATCATGCAGGACAGGCTTTGGAATCGAGAGAGAGCAATGCTGGACGAGCTACTTCGCCGCGTGAGCAGTCATACGCCGAGTACCCTGGAGACGGACCGACGTTTTCCCGAGGCCGCTGTGTTATTGCCCATCACCCGCAGCGAAGAGCCGGAACTGGTGTTGACCCTGCGCGCCAAGGGGCTGTCGACCCACGGTGGCGAGGTTGCCTTCCCGGGCGGTCGCCGTGACCCGGAAGACCCCGACCTGATCTTCACCGCCCTGCGTGAAGCCGAAGAAGAGATCGGCCTGCCGCCAGGCCTGGTGGAAATCATCGGTCCGCTGAGCCCGCTGATCTCCCTGCACGGCCTGAAGGTCACGCCTTTCGTTGGCCTGATCCCGGATTTTGTCGAGTACCAGGCCAACGATGCCGAGATCGCCGCGGTGTTTACCGTACCGCTGGAGTTCTTCCGCCAGGACCCGCGCGACCATACCCACCGTATCGATTACCAGGGCCGTAGCTGGTACGTGCCCAGCTACCGCTACGGCGAGTACAAGATCTGGGGCCTGTCGGCAATCATGATCGTCGAGCTGGTCAACTTGCTTTACGATGCCAACATCAGCCTGCATCAGCCACCTGAACGTTTCACCCCCATTTGAGCGGGTGCACCCGCCAGCCACGCCGCACCGTGAGGAACCACGCATGAAATACCGTCTGGGCGACCTGCGGGTCGAAACCCATCCGCGCAGCTGGGTTGCGCCGACCGCCACGCTGATCGGCAAGGTCCGCCTGCAGGCGGGCGCCAACGTCTGGTTCGGCGCGGTGCTGCGCGGCGACAACGAGCTGATCGATATCGGCGAGAACAGCAACGTCCAGGATGGCACGGTGATGCACACCGACATGGGCTCGCCGCTGACCCTGGGCAAGGGCGTGACCGTCGGTCACAACGCCATGCTCCACGGCTGCACGGTCGATGATTACAGCCTGATCGGCATCAACGCGGTGATCCTCAACGGTGCACGCATCGGCAAGTACTGCATCATCGGCGCCAATGCGCTGATCCCCGAGGGCAAGGAGATTCCCGACGGCTCGCTGGTCATGGGCTCGCCGGGCAAGGTGGTGCGCGAACTGAGCGACGCGCAGAAGAAAATGCTCGAAGCCAGCGCCGCGCACTATGTGCACAATGCCGAGCGCTATGCCAGCGACCTGGCACCCCAGGAGGATTGATGAGCAGCCCTGAACGTCCGGTTGCCTCGCCTTGCGTGCAGATCTGCGCGCTGGACGACGCTGATATCTGCACCGGCTGCCAGCGCAGCGCCGCTGAAATCACTCGCTGGGGGCGGATGGACAACAGCGAGCGCCGCCAGGTGCTCACGCTGTGCCATGAGCGGGCAGTCGCCGCCGGGCTGGTCTTCAGCGTCGGCGCGTGATCCGCCCCTTGGCCGCCGGCAGTCGCTGCAGTACCCTGTAGCGCTTGCCCAGCGGTCGATCCCATGTTCTTTCTGATTGCCTATATCAGCAGCGTAGTGCTGATCAACTACGCCTTCTCCAGTGCCCCGCACCTGGACGTCATCTGGTCCGCCTGGGGCGGGCTGGTGTTCATCCTCCGTGACATGGTCCAGACCCGCTTCGGCCACGGCGCGCTGATTGCCATGCTGGCGGCCCTGGTGCTGTCCTATATCACCTCGGAGCCGGCCATCGCCCTGGCCAGTGCCACAGCCTTTGCCGTGTCCGAATGCATCGACTGGCTGGTGTTCACCCTGACCAAGCGGCCGTTGCATGATCGCCTGTGGTTGAGCTCGGCGCTGAGTATCCCGATCGACACCTTTATCTTCTTCGGCATTATCGGCGCCCTGACCCCGGCTGTGGTCGGCACCGCCCTGGCGTCGAAATTCGCCGGGGTTACCGTGGTCTGGCTGGCCATGGCCTGGCGCGCGCGCAAGCGGGTGGTCACCGGCTGAGGCCGACGGCCACGGTTCATGTAAAATGGCGCTCCTTTTCACCGGGTTGCACCGAGTACGGGGCGGCCCAGGATGTTCTTCCCTCTGAGGACCTGAAATGACCCGTATCGGAACCCCATTGTCGCCGACCGCGACCCGCGTACTGCTTTGTGGCTGCGGCGAGCTGGGCAAGGAAGTGGTGATCGAGCTGCAACGCCTGGGTGTTGAAGTGATTGCCGTGGACCGTTACGCCAATGCCCCGGCCATGCAGGTGGCTCATCGCAGCCACGTGATCAACATGCTCGACGGCGCCGCCCTGCGGGCCGTGATCGAAGCCGAGAAGCCGCACTACATCGTCCCGGAAATCGAAGCCATCGCCACCGCGACCCTGGTCGAACTGGAAAACGAAGGCTTCACCGTGGTGCCGACCGCACGTGCCGCGCAATTGACCATGAACCGCGAAGGCATCCGTCGCCTGGCCGCCGAAGAGCTGGACCTGCCGACCTCGCCGTATCATTTTGCCGATACCTTCGAGGAGTACTCCAAGGCCGTCGAAGACCTGGGTTTCCCGTGCGTGGTCAAGCCGGTAATGAGCTCGTCGGGCAAGGGCCAGAGCCTGCTGCGCAGCGCTGACGATGTGCGCAAGGCCTGGGACTACGCCCAGGAAGGCGGGCGTGCCGGCAAGGGCCGGGTGATCATCGAAGGCTTTATCGATTTCGACTACGAAATCACCCTGTTGACCGTTCGTCATGTCGGCGGCACCACCTTCTGCGCGCCGGTCGGTCATCGCCAGGAAAAGGGCGATTACCAAGAATCCTGGCAGCCGCAAGCCATGAGCCCGGTGGCCCTGGCCGAGTCCGAGCGGGTGGCCAAGGCGGTGACCGAGGCGCTGGGTGGCCGTGGCCTGTTCGGGGTCGAACTGTTCGTCAAAGGCGATCAGGTGTGGTTCAGCGAAGTCTCGCCGCGCCCGCACGACACCGGTCTGGTGACCCTGATTTCCCAGGACCTGTCGCAGTTCGCCCTGCATGCGCGAGCAATCCTGGGCTTGCCGATCCCGCTGATCCGCCAGTTCGGCCCGTCGGCTTCGGCGGTGATTCTGGTGGAAGGCCAGTCGCAGCAGACCGCGTTCGCCAACCTGGGCGCCGCCCTGAGCGAGCCGGATACCGCCATTCGCCTGTTCGGCAAGCCTGAGGTCAACGGCCAGCGGCGCATGGGCGTGTGCCTGGCCCGTGACGAGTCGATCGAAGCCGCCCGGGCCAAGGCGACCCGTGCTTCGCAGGCGGTCACGGTAGAGTTCTAAACCCAAGGCTGGCTCCCACCATGGATCTGCATTGCGCGAACCCTGTGGGAGCTGGCCTTGCCAGCGATGGGCTGCGCAGCAGCCCCGCTTGTCAAAGCTCCGAGTGCCGCGTCTCTTTCAGGCACAGCACCGCAATCAGGCTCAATACAGCCGCCGCCGACACATACCCGCCGACCCAGCTCAGGCCGCCCATGGCCACCAGCTTCTGGGCAAAGAACGGCGCCGCCGAGGCCCCGACAATCCCGCCCAGGTTATAGGCTGCCGACGCCCCGGTGTAACGCACGTGGGTCGGAAACAGCTCAGGCAGCAGCGCCCCCATCGGCGCGAAAGTCACGCCCATCAAGAACAGCTCGATAGCCAGGAACAGCGCCACGCCGGTGGTCGATCCCGAGGTCAGCAGCGGCTCCATGGTAAAGCCCGAGGCAATCGCCAGCACGCCGCCGACAATCAGCACCGGCTTGCGCCCGTAGCGGTCGCTGAGCCAGGCCGACAGTGGCGTGGCCAGGGCCATGAACAGTACCGCGAAGCACAGCAGGCCGAGGAAGGTCTCGCGGCTGTAACCCAGGGTCGAGACGCCATAGCTGAGCGAGAACACCGTCGAGATGTAGAACAGCGCATAGCACACCACCATGGCCGCAGCGCCCAGCAGGGTCGGGGCCCAGTATTGGGCGAACAACTCGACCACCGGCATTTTCACCCGCTCGTGACGGGCCACGGCCTTGGCGAAGATCGGGGTTTCTTCCAGCTTCAGGCGCACATACAGGCCGACGATGACCAGGACGGCACTGAGCAGGAACGGGACGCGCCAGCCCCAGCTGCGAAACTGCTCGTCGCTCAGGACCATGGCCAGGGTCAGGAACAGGCCGTTGGCCGCCAGAAAACCGATGGACGGGCCCAGTTGCGGGAACATGCCGAACCAGGCGCGCTTGCCTTTGGGCGCGTTCTCGGTGGCCAGCAGGGCCGCGCCGCCCCATTCGCCGCCCAGGCCCAGGCCTTGGCCGAAGCGCAATACACAGAGCAGGATCGGCGCCCAGGCACCAATGCTGTCGTAGCCGGGCAGTACGCCGATCAGGGTGGTGCAGACACCCATCAGCAGCAGCGAGGCCACCAGGGTCGACTTACGCCCGATGCGGTCGCCGAAGTGGCCGAACAGCGCCGAGCCCAGGGGCCGGGCGAGGAAGGCGATACCGAAGGTCAGGAATGCCGAGAGCATCTGCGCGGTGCCGGAGGTCTGCGGAAAGAACACCGGACCGATTACCAGCGCGGCTGCGGTGGCGTACACGTAGAAGTCGTAGAACTCGATGGCAGTGCCGATGAAGCTGGCGGTGGCGACCCGCGCCGGCGAATTGCCGGGGCTGGCCTGGGCGGTTTCGGAGTAGGTGCTGCTGGTTGTCATACGATTATCCCTGACAGTCGAATGCTCCATGGGCATGGCCCCAACCTGTTTGAACAGGCAGGCAAAGGCGCGCGCCGAAGCGAATTGTTATGGTCGCGTGGCTGAACATACGCCTTTTTGGGATAGGGGCGGGCGCGGGCAAGGTTCGGGGTGTGAACCAGTACCGCTATTGCGCGCAATGTGCAGCCAGGCTGACGGGCCGTGTGACGCCGGTGCGGGTAGCGGGCGAGACGGCTGGGGCTGGGTAAGCGAGCCTCAGTATAGCTAGCGCTTGAGCGTCCAGACCAGTATGCGACTGGCACAATTGTCCTCGGTTTCGAGGATTTCCAGGCGATAACGGCCGATTTTCAGGCATACCGCGCTTTCCGGGATGCTTTCCAGGGCTTCGGTGACCAGGCCGTTGAGGGTTTTTGGACCGTCGCTGGGCAAGTGCCAGCCCAGGGTGCGATTGAGCTCGCGGATCGACACGTTGCCTTCGATGACGAAGCGTCCGTCGGCCTGGGGGTGGATGTGCGGGTTGTCGAGGCTGTGCTCGTCTTCGAATTCGCCGACGATTTCTTCGAGGATGTCTTCCAGGGTAACGATACCGAGCACTTCACCGTACTCGTCGACCACCACCCCCAGGCGCCGCTGCTGCTTGTGGAAATTCAGCAATTGCAGCTGCAGCGGGGTGCTTTCCGGCACGAAGTAGGGTTCGTAGCAGGCCGCTTGCAGCGTTTCGCGGGTCAGCTCGGCATTGGGCAGCAGGTGGCTGATCTGCTTGGTGTTGAGGATCGCTTCAACCTGGTTGATGTCGCTGTGGTAGACCGGCAGGCGGGTGTGGCGGCTGATGATCAACTGCTCGATGATCGCCTCGATCGGCTCATCGAGGTTGATGCCGTCAACATCGTTGCGCGGCACCAGGATGTCGTTGACGGTGATCTTGTCCAGCGCCAGCAGGCTTTCGGGCAGGTTCAGGCGCTGTTCGGTGTCAGGCGCATCGGTGTCATAGCGGTCGGCAGCGTCGTTGTCGTGCACCGCCACGGCATGGCTTTGTACGCGAAACGGGCGCAGCAGCAGGCGCGCGCAGCCATCGAGCAGCCAGGCCAGGGGTTGCAGCAGCTTGAGCGGCGCCTTGAGCAGGCTGTTGCCCAGGCCGATAAAGGCCTGGGGGTTGCGCCGGGCCAGTTGCCGCGGCAGGTATTCGGCGAAGATCAGCAGCACGGCTGCGGCGCCCAGGCCGGCCAGCCAGAAGCCATGTTCGCCGCTGTAGCGCTGGCCCATCAGGCAGGCCAGGGCCAGCACCAGCAGTTTGCCCAGGGTCGAGCACAGCACCAGGGCCTGGGGGGGGACGGCAAGTTCCGGGTGTTCGCCGCTCTGGGCGTTGCGCCGTGCGCCGTTCAGCTGCTGGGCGGTGTCCACCGCAGTGAACAGCGCCGACCAGAGCAGTGCCAGTGCCAATACGCCGAGTAGCGGTCCTAACGGCAGAGCGTCCATTTACCTGTGCCCGTCAGATATGCAGGATGAATTCGCGTACCAGCTTGCTGCCGAAATAGGCCAGCATCAGCAGGCAGAAACCGGCCAGAGTCCAGCGAATCGCCTTGTGCCCACGCCAGCCGAGGCGCGTACGGCCCCACAGCAGCACGCTGAAGACGATCCAGGCCAGGCAAGCCAGCAGGGTCTTGTGCACCAGGTGCTGGGCGAACAGGTTGTCAAGGAACAGCCAGCCGGAAATCAGCGACAGCGACAGCAGGCCCCAGCCAGCCCAGAGGAAGCCGAACAGCAGGCTTTCCATGGTCTGCAGCGGCGGGAAGTTCTTGATCAGCCCGGACGGGTGCTTGTGCTTGAGCTGGTGATCCTGCAACAGCAGCAGCAAGGACTGGACCACGGCGATGGTGAACATGCCGTAGGCCAGGATCGACAGCAGGATATGGGCGAGGATGCCCGGCTCTTCGTTGATCAGCGGTACCGTGCCGGACGGCGCAAACTGGGCGATCAGGGCCGTGGCGGTGCCTAGCGGGAACAGCAACAGCAGCAGGTTCTCCACCGGGATGCGCAGGCAGGCCAGCAGGGTCAGGGCGATCACCGCCGTGGCAATCAGGCTGGCGGCGCTGAAGAAGTCCAGGCTCAGGCCCAGGGGCGTGAGCAACTGCCAGAACAGCGCGGTGCCCTGGGCAATGACCGCCAGCGCGCCAAGCAGGCCGAGCAGGCGTTTGTCGGCCTTGGTGCCCTGGGCCAGGCGTGAGCCTTGATAGAAGGTCGCGGCGGCATACAGGCAGGCGGCGATGAGATTGGGTAGCAAGCTGGGTGACAAGGGGAGCATAAGTCCTGTTAGGCAAGCCCGAAAGGGACTGAGTTTGGCATAGATCGCGCCCGCCTAGGAAGACTGCCAGCCGACGGCATGGTGTGCGCTGGGCCAAGTCTTCGTTATAATCGCCGGCCTGCCCCTGCCCAAGGCCGGCCGAATACGCCAGAGGCAGCTGATAAACCTCGGTTCTACAGAGCCCGAAAGGATCACCATGTTTGAAAACCTGACCGACCGTCTGTCACAGACGCTGCGCCATGTCACCGGCAAGGCCAAGCTGACCGAAGACAACATCAAAGACACCCTGCGCGAAGTGCGCATGGCGTTGCTCGAGGCTGACGTCGCCCTGCCGGTGGTCAAGGATTTCGTCAACAAGGTCAAGGAGCGTGCGGTCGGCACCGAAGTGTCACGCAGCCTGACCCCGGGCCAGGCGTTCGTGAAGATCGTCCAGGCCGAGCTCGAAGGCCTGATGGGCGCCGCCAACGAAGACCTGGCGCTCAACGCCGCGCCGCCTGCGGTGGTGCTGATGGCTGGTCTGCAGGGCGCGGGCAAGACCACCACCGCCGGTAAGCTGGCGCGCTTCCTTAAAGAGCGCAAGAAGAAGACCGTGATGGTGGTGTCGGCCGACGTCTACCGTCCGGCGGCGATCAAGCAGCTGGAAACCCTGGCGGGCGACATCGGCGTGACCTTCTTCCCGTCCGATATCAGCCAGAAGCCAGTGGCCATCGCTGAAGCGGCGATCCGCGAAGCCAAGCTCAAGTTCATCGACGTGGTCATCGTCGACACCGCCGGTCGTCTGCACATCGACGCCGAAATGATGACCGAGATCAAGGACCTGCACGCCGCGGTCAAGCCGATCGAGACACTGTTCGTGGTCGACGCCATGACCGGCCAGGACGCCGCCAACACCGCCAAGGCGTTTGGCGATGCGCTGCCGCTGACCGGTGTGATCCTCACCAAGGTCGACGGTGATGCCCGTGGCGGTGCCGCGCTGTCGGTGCGTGCGATTACCGGTAAGCCGATCAAGTTCATCGGTATGGGCGAGAAGAGCGATGCGCTCGAACCGTTCCACCCGGACCGCATCGCCTCGCGCATCCTCGGCATGGGCGACGTGCTCAGCCTGATCGAGCAGGCCGAGCAGACACTCGACAAGGAAAAGGCCGACAAGCTGGCCAAGAAGCTGAAGAAGGGCAAGGGCTTCGACCTCGAAGACTTCCGTGACCAGCTGCAACAAATGAAGAACATGGGTGGCCTGGGCGGCCTGATGGACAAGCTGCCGAGTATCGGCGGCGTCAACCTGGCCCAGATGGGCAGCGCCCAGGGCGCCGCCGAGAAGCAGTTCAAGCAGATGGAAGCGATCATCAACTCGATGACCCCGGCCGAGCGCCGCGACCCTGACCTGATCAGCGGTTCGCGCAAACGCCGTATCGCCCTCGGTTCCGGCACCCAGGTGCAGGACATCGGCCGTCTGATCAAGCAGCACAAGCAGATGCAGAAGATGATGAAGAAGTTTTCTGCCAAAGGCGGCATGGCCAAGATGATGCGCGGCCTGGGTGGCATGATGCCCGGCGGCGGCATGCCCAAGCTGTAACCCCATTCGGATCGGCGGCCTGGAAACGGGCCGACGATCGGAACCCCGCCTCGGCGGGAACGCCGCAGCCTTTATATAAAGGCTGCACAAACCGCAGATCGGCAGGCTGGCCTTTTTACCCGGCGTAAAAAGGCATTTGCAAAAGTCCGTGTATTCCTTGAGAATATGCGGCCTTTCGGGCACCCGTGTGCCCGCTGTGCATTATGATTTGCAGCACCGACTACAGGAACGATGTTCAATGCTAACCATCCGTCTTGCCCGTGGTGGCTCTAAAAAGCGCCCATTCTACACCCTGACCGTGACCGACTCGCGTAACCCGGTTACCGGTTCGCACATCGAGCAGGTTGGTTTCTTCAACCCTATCGCCCGTGGCCAGGAAGTTCGCCTGTCCGTTAAAGAAGACCGCGTTGCTCACTGGCTGAGCGTTGGCGCACAGCCGTCTGAGCGCGTTGCTCAGCTGCTGAAGGAAGCTGCCAAGGCTGCTGCCTGAACAGTATGAACGCGACGCCAGAAAATGCAGATGACCTGATCGTCGTCGGCAAGATTTTTTCGGTTCACGGCGTTCGCGGCGAGGTGAAGGTCTTTTCCTTTACCGATCCGATTGAAAACCTGTTGGATTACCGTCACTGGACGCTTCGGCACGAAGGGAAGGTAAAACAGGTCGAGCTGGTCAGTGGCCGTTCCACTCAAAAGGACCTGGTCGCCAAGCTCAAAGGCCTCGATGATCGTGATGAAGCCCGTCTTCTGAGCGGTTATGAGATTTGTATCTCGCGTAGCCTTTTGCCCAACCTGTCTGCTGACGAGTACTACTGGTACCAGTTGGTGGGTCTGAAAGTCATCAATCAGGACGAACAGCTGTTCGGCAAGATTGATCACCTGTTGGAGACCGGCGCGAACGATGTAATGGTGGTCAAGCCCTGCGCGGGCAGCCTGGATGATCGAGAACGCCTGTTGCCCTATACCGAGCAATGCGTGTTGAAGATCGACCTGGTTGCAGGCGAAATGAGGGTCGAATGGGATGCGGACTTCTAAGCAATGGCCAGCCTGCGCGTAGACGTCATCACGCTGTTCCCCGAGATGTTCTCGGCCATCAGTGAGTACGGCATTACCAGCCGCGCGGTGAAACAGGGGTTGTTGCAACTGACCTGCTGGAACCCGCGGGACTACACCACAGATCGTCACCATACGGTGGATGATCGGCCGTTTGGCGGTGGTCCGGGCATGGTGATGAAGATCAAGCCTCTGGAAGACGCCCTGGTGAGTGCCAGGCAGGCAACCGGAGAGGCGGCGAAGGTGATTTACCTGAGCCCACAAGGCCGCAAGCTGACCCAGTCGGCGGTCAAAGACCTGGCGAAGCATGAATCGTTGATTCTGATAGCCGGTCGATATGAAGGCATCGACGAGCGCTTTATTGAAGCTCATGTCGATGAAGAGTGGTCGATTGGAGACTATGTCCTGTCTGGCGGCGAGCTGCCGGCGATGGTCCTGATCGATGCGGTTACACGACTGCTGCCTGGAGCTTTAGGGCATGCGGACTCGGCGGAGGAAGACTCCTTCACCGATGGTCTGCTGGATTGCCCGCATTACACCCGACCTGAGGTGTATGCGGATCAGCGTGTTCCCGACGTGTTGCTTAGTGGCAACCATGCACACATCCGGCGATGGCGTTTACAGCAGTCCCTTGGGCGGACCTATGAACGACGCGCCGATCTTCTGGAAAGTCGCTCACTTTCTGGAGAAGAGAAGAAGCTGCTCGAGGAGTACCTCCGAGAGCGGGACGATAGTTAACGTATCGATGGTAGATCCGACGATTTACCTTAGGAGCACAGCATGACCAACAAAATCATTCAGCAGATCGAAGCTGAGCAGATGTCCAAAGAGATCCCGACCTTTGCCCCGGGCGACACCATCGTCGTTCAGGTGAAAGTGAAGGAAGGCGATCGTTCGCGTCTGCAGGCTTTCGAAGGCGTTGTAATCGCCAAGCGTAACCGTGGTCTGAACAGTGCTTTCACTGTTCGCAAGATCTCCAACGGTGTTGGCGTTGAGCGTACTTTCCAGACCTACAGCCCGCAAATCGACAGCCTGGCCGTGAAACGTCGTGGTGACGTGCGTAAAGCCAAGCTGTACTACCTGCGCGACCTGTCCGGTAAAGCCGCTCGCATCAAGGAAAAACTGTCCTGAGGACAGCTTGACCGGTGGCTGCGGCCACCATGCGAAAAAAGCAGCCTTCGGGCTGCTTTTTTGTTGTCTGAATTTTGTCGTCCTATGTGAAGCCCATGAGCCCCAGAGAGCAGGAAATCGAACGCCGCACCGAACTGTCGGTGACCCGCGTGACCAAGGCGGTATTCCCGTCCACCACCAACCACCACAACACCCTGTTCGGCGGCACCGCGCTGGCCTGGATGGACGAAGTGTCGTTCATCGCCGCCACGCGTTTCTGCCGCTTGCCGCTGGTGACCGTGTCGACCGACCGCATCGACTTCAAACACCCGATTGCCGCAGGTTCCATCGTCGAACTGGTCGGGCGGGTAGCGACTGTGGGTAACACCAGCCTCAAGGTCGAGGTCGAGGTGTTTGTCGAAAGCATGAGCTGTGACAGCCGCGAGAAGGCCATTCACGGCCTGTTCAGCTTTGTCGCCATTGATGAAGACAAGCGCCCGGTGCCGGTGTTGCCCGGGTTCTGACGTCAGCAGGTCAGGCCTCATCGCCGGCAGGGCCGGCTCCCACCGTTAACCAGATGACAGACAGTTGTTCCCACAATGGATCGGCTTGCACCGGCCCCTGTGGGAGCTGTCCTTGCCAGCGATGAGGCCCTTGAGGTTAGCCTTGATCTGGTTGAATCAACGCCACCAACGTCCACCCAGGCCCAGGTTTCAGCGCAGTGTCCGGCCCGAACACATGCACCCAGCCACTACCATCGCGGGCAAACAGCAGGTTCGCCCGCTCGCCATGCAGCGCCTGATAATCGGTCCAGCCAAAGGCCTCGGTCAGGTTGGTGCTATACAGCTCGGCACCTTTGTTCAGTAAGCCGGCCAACTGCCCGTAGGTCAGCGGCTGGTTCCCCAGCGTCTGCCCGCGATGTTCATCACTGGCCCGGTGCTTGTCGCTGCGCTTGGCCTCCAGGCCGCTGGCCAGGACGAACAGCCGCTGTGCGCCAAAGTCATGGCGAAAGCGGGTGCAGGCCAGGGTATTGAGCTCGCCTGCAGGTGACAGCCCCAGTAGATGGCCCAGCCCGACCAGGTCCAGGTGGGCATCGGCATGTTGCGAAGCCGGGTGGCCAAAGTAAGTCGGCAAGCCCTCCATGCGTGCGGCGCGGATGTTCTCCCAGCTGGAGTCAGCCAGCAACACTCGGCAATCGAGTTGCTGCAGGGCCTTGGCCACGGCGCGGGCCGGCGGGTTGGCGCCGACGATCAGAAAGCCGCTGGGCGCGGGTTCGGCGACCTTGAGCAGGCGCGCCAATGGTCGCGAGGTGGCGCTCTGCAGCACCACGGTGCCGATGATCACCGCGAAGGTCAGCGGCACCAGCAGCAGGGCGCCTTCATGCCCGGCTTGATCCAGGCGAATGGCAAAAATCGCCGATACCGCCGCCGCTACAATGCCGCGCGGGGCGATCCAGGCGAGCAGGGCGCGTTCACGCCAGTTCAGGTGCGAGCCCGCAGTCGACAGCGCGACGTTCAAGGGGCGGGCAATGAACTGGATGATCAGTAACAAGGCCAGTACCGCCGGGCCCAAGCCAATCAAGGCATCGAGGTCCAGGCGTGCGGCCAGGAGGATGAACAGCCCGGAGATCAGCAGCACGCTGAGGTTCTCCTTGAAGTGCAGGATCTGCCGGACATCCACCCCTTTCATATTGGCCAGCCACATGCCCATGAGGGTGACCGCCAACAGCCCGGACTCATGCATCACGTGGTTGGCGGCAATGAAGATCCCCAGCACCGCCGCCAACGAAGCCAGATTGTGCAAATACTCGGGCAACCACTGGTGACGCATTACCTGGCCCAGCAGCCAGCCGCCGGCCACACCGAAAGCGCTACCGCAGACAATCACCCCGGCAAAGGTCACCAGGCTATGGCTCAGGCCATCACCGGCGGCGCTGGCAATGATGAAGCTGTAGACCACTACCGCCAGCAGTGCGCCGATCGGGTCGATGACGATGCCTTCCCAGCGCAGGATGTTGGCGATGGCCGCTTTCGGTCGCACCACCCGCAGCATCGGGACGATCACCGTCGGCCCGGTGACCAGGGTCAGGGTGCCGAACAGGGTCGCCAGCAGCCAGTCGAAATCCAGCAGCCAGTGGGTCGCGAGGGTGATCACCAGCCAGGTCGATAGCGCGCCGAGGGTGACCATGCGCTGCACTACGCTGCCGATGTCTTGCCACTGCGACAGGTGCAGGGTCAGGCTGCCTTCGAACAGGATCAGCGCCACTGCCAGTGATACCAGTGGCATCAACAGCGGGCCGAACAGTTCCTGTGGGGCGAGCCAGCCGAGCACGGGGCCGGCGAGAATGCCGCTGAGCAGCAGGAAAAGGATTGCCGGTAGCTTCAGGCGCCAGGCCAGCCATTGGCAGCACAGCGCCGCCAGACCTATCCCGCCAAATGCCAGCAATATCTGTTGTTCGTTCATTCGGGCTCCCTATGCCGGCAGTGTTATGGAAGACTAGCGGCAATTCTTCGTTTTCGTCGCCTGCCGCAGAGTTGTCATGCCCGCTATTGAACATCCGCTTATCGATCAGTTTCTTGACGCCCTATGGCTGGAAAAGGGCCTGGCCGACAACACCCGCGATGCCTACCGCAGCGACCTGGCGCTGTTCAACGGCTGGCTCAAGGAGCAGGGCGTCGAGTTGCCCAATGCCGGGCGCGAACTGATCCTCGATCACCTGGCCTGGCGCCTGGAACAGGGCTACAAGCCGCGTTCGACGGCACGCTTTCTCTCCGGTGTGCGAGGGTTTTATCGCTACTTGCTGCGGGAAAAGCTGATCGGCCTCGACCCGACCCTGCAGGTGGAAATGCCGCAACTGGGTCGGCCGTTGCCCAAATCCCTGTCGGAAGCCGACGTCGAGGCGTTGTTGCAGGCGCCGGACCTGAGCGAGCCGATCGGCCAGCGCGACCGCGCCATGCTCGAAGTGCTGTACGCCTGTGGCTTGCGCGTCACCGAACTGGTCAGCCTGACCCTGGACCAGGTCAACCTGCGTCAGGGCGTGCTGCGGGTGATGGGCAAGGGCAGCAAGGAGCGCCTGGTGCCCATGGGGGAAGAGGCGGTGGTGTGGATCGAGCGCTACCTGCGTGACGGGCGTAACGAGCTGCTCGGTGGGCGCCCCAGCGATGTGTTGTTTCCCAGCCAGCGCGGTGAGCAAATGACCCGCCAGACCTTCTGGCACCGCATCAAGCACCAGGCGCTGGTGGCCGGTATCGACAAGAGCCTGTCGCCGCACACCCTGCGCCATGCCTTTGCCACGCACTTGCTCAACCACGGCGCCGACCTGCGGGTGGTGCAAATGCTGCTGGGCCATAGCGACCTGTCGACCACCCAGATCTACACCCATGTGGCCAGGGCGCGGCTGCAGGAACTACACGCTTTGCATCACCCCCGGGGTTGACGCTCGGGCGATCATCCAGCAGATTCCGACACCTCAAACGCTCGATATGGAAATCAAGCATGACCAGGTTCAAGTGCCCTGTAGCCGTGCCGTTGCAGGTCAGTAATGTCTGACGCCTTGTGGGCCGCCCGCCAGGGCGACGCCCTGATGCACACCTCGATGATGGCCGACATCGTCAGCGGCGTGCTGGAGGTGGCCGCCAACGTCGCCATCGGCGTCCTGGCCACCGCCGCGGTGACCGCGGCACTGGGCCTGACCGTGGCCACCGGTGGCTTGGGTTGCTTCGTGCTCGGTGCAGTGGTGGGCATCGTGGTCGGCGTGGCCATGAGCAAGACCGGCGCCGACAAAGGCTTGAGCAGTTTATGCGAGGGCATCGGCAACTTTTTGTTCCCGCCCTCGGTGCAGGCCAACATCCTCACCGGCTCGAAGAACACCCACACCAATGGCAAGCCGGCCGCCCGCGCCGCCGGTGTCATCGTTGCCGCCGCGGCGCCCGCCGGCAGTGATGCCGCTCAGCCGCCGGCCGCGGAGGAGGAAGAAAGCTTCCTCGACATGGCCAAGGGTTTTTTCTCGCAGATGTGGCGGCCCACCGTCGCCAGCCCGGCGCCGAACACCGAGCCTGCCGACGACGACAAGATCCTCTGTAGCAAGCACCCGCCGATGCCGCCGCAGTACCTGGCCGAAGGTTCGAGCAAGGTCACCATCAACGGCCATCCGGCCTGCCGCAGCGGCGATCGCAGCACCTGCGAGGCGGTGATCGTCGATGCCGGGCTGATCTCCGACAACGTGCGCATCGGCGGCGGCTCGATCGTGGTCCGCGAGATTCGCAGCGGCAAGACCCCGGGCATCGGCCTGGCGATTACCGCCTTGATGCTGCTGCGCGGGCGTGGCGGCAAGTTCTACAGCAAGTTCGGCTGCATGGCGATTGGCGGCATTGCCAGCGCCGTCACCAGCCAGGTGACCGGCGCGATCACCAGCGCTATTGCCGGCTCACCCAACCCGGTGCATGTACCCACCGGGGCGAAGATTCTCAGCGGCGAGGAAGAACTCGATTTCAGCCTGCCGGGGCTGATCCCGTTGGACTGGCAACGCTACTACAACAACCGGGATGAGCGCCGCGACGGCCTGTTCGGTGCTGGCTGGAGCGTCGATTACGAAGTCTTCGTCGCCATCGAAGCGCATCCTGAAGGCGGCGAGCGCCTGCTGTTCACCGACGAACAGGCGCGGGTCGTCGACATGGGCAACATTCCCCGGGGTGATGCGGTATTCAGTGCCGGCGAAGGCCTGAGCGTGCGGCGCGCGCACAATGGCGAGTTGCTGATCGAAAGCGTCGACGGCCTCTATCGCCTGTTCCAGCCAACCCCGGGCGACCCGCAGCGCCTGCGCCTGGCGCAACTGGGCGACCGCAACGACAACCGCATCTACCTGGACTACGACACCAACGGCCGCTTGCTCAGGCTGCGCGATACCTTCGATGTGGTCCAGGTGCAGTTGGTTTACAGCAGCCAATGGCCAGCCCGGGTCAGCCATATCGAGCGATGGTACAGCGACGAGTCGAACGAGCTGCTGGTTAGCTATGCCTATGACAGCAACGGCGACCTGGCGGAAGTGCGCGACGCCAGCGGCCAGCTGCAACGGCGCTTCGCCTACGACCAGGGCCGGCGCATGGTCGAGCACCAGTTGCCCACCTGCCTGCGCTTCTTCTACGAATGGACTCGTGCTGCAGACGACTGGCGCGTGGCCCGGCACTGGACCGACGACGGCGACGAATACCGCTTCGACTACGACCTTGAAGCCGGCATCACCCGGGTCACCGACGGCCTGCAGCGGGTCAGCAGCCGCCACTGGAACCCGCAGTACCAGATCACCCAGTACACCGACGCCCTCGGCCACACCTGGCATTTCGAGTGGAACGACGAACGCCAGCTGCTGGCCGCTACCGACCCGCAGGGCGGGCAATGGCAGTATCTGTACGATGAATCCGGCAACCTCTGCGAAAGCATCGACCCACTGGGTCGCAGCGAGGCGACCCAATGGCTGGAACACTGGTCGCTGCCCCGGGTACAGACCGACAAGGCCGGCAAGCGCTGGAGCTACCGTTACGACCAGCGCGGCAACTGCAGCAGCGAAACCGACCCGCTGGGCCACACCACTCGCTACCGCCATGACGAACGCGGCCAGGTGGTGGAGATCATCGATGCGGCGGGCAAGCACAAGCACCTGCGCTGGAACGAATTGGGCCTGCTGATTGAGCAGGTCGATTGCTCAGGGTATCCGACCCGCTTCAGCTATGACCGGCGCGGGCATCTGCAGGCTGTCACCGATGCCCTCGGCGAACGCACCGAGTATCAACACGACTCGAAGGGCCGCCTGCTCGGTTCGCAACTGCCGGACGGGCGCAACCAGCACTATCAGCATGATCGCAACGGCCAGCTCAGCAGCTATACCGACCCCGCCGGGCACACTACCCAGTACCGCTATAACCGGCGTGGTCAGGTGCATCAGCGCATCGACCCGCATGGTCGGCGGGTGCAGTTCAGTTATGACGCCTACGGCCGCCTACAGGCGCTAAGCAACGAAAATGGCGAGAGCTACAGGTTCAGCTGGGACCTGGCTGATCGCCTGGCTGAACAGCAGGACCTGGACGGTAGCGCAAGCCGCTATCACTACGACCGGCTGGATAACCTCAGTTGCGTTGAGTTCCTCCCCACCCCGCGAGGCGGTGCTGAAGCGATCATCCATCAATTGCACCGGGACGCCGTCGGGCGCTTGATCAAAAAGCACACCGACGATGGCGAAACCCTGTACAGCTACGATCCTCTCGATCAACTGACGGCCATCAGCTTCACCGACAATGCGGGCAACACCGAACAGCTGGCGTTCGCTTACGACGCCCTTGGCCAACTGCTGGAGGAACACAGCGCCAGCGGAGTGCTGCAGCATCACTACGACGAACTCGGCAACCTGATCCAGACCCAGCTGCCCGATGGTCGCTGGCTCAACCGCCTGTACTACGGCAGCGGTCATCTGCACCAGCTCAACCTCGACGGCAAGGTGATCAGCGACTTCGAGCGCGACCGCCTGCACCGCGAAGTGCTGCGCAGCCAGGGCCGTATCAGCACCCGCAGCGAGTACGACCGCAGCGGTCGTTTGCGTTCACGGCTGCGCCGCCCCAACCTCCAGCCGCCGCAACTGCCGGCCACCGTGCAGCAACGCTTCGACTTCGATCCGGCTGACAACCTAATCAGCCGTTTCAACCAGCAGCCCGGCAGCCAGCACCAGCAACTGCTGCATTACGATGCCAGCGGGCGGATCATGGCCAGCCAGGACGCCGGCCAGGGCCAAAGTGAAGCCTTCGCCTACGACGCCGCCGCCAACCTGCTCGATGGGCCGCAAGCCGGCATCGGCCTGGTGCGCCATAACCGCGTGCTCACCTACCAGGACAAACGCTATCGCTACGACGGCTTCGGCCGCCTGATCGAGAAACGCAGCAGCCGGCGTGGCATCCAGCACTTCAGCTACGACGCCGAGCACCGCCTGATCCAGGTGCGCAGCCAGCACGGTGGGCGCGAACGGGTACTGAACATGCGCTACGACCCGCTGGGGCGGCGTATCGAAAAGAGCGAGCACGACGATCAGGGCAATCTGCTCGACCAGACCCGCTTTGCCTGGGATGGCCTGCGCTTGCTGAAGGAGCATCGATACAGCCAGACCAGCCTGTACCTGTATGTCGAAGACAGCCACGAACCCTTGGCTCGGGTTGATGGTACGGGGCTGCACCAGCAGGTGCGCTACTACCACAATGACCTCAACGGCCTACCCGAACAACTGACGGATGACAGTGGCGAAGCGGTCTGGCTGGCGCGTTATCAGGTCTGGGGCAATACCCTGCAGGAAGTGCGTGAGGCGCATTTCATCGAAGAGCAGAACCTCAGGTTCCAGGGCCAGTACCTGGACCGTGAGACGGGTCTGCACTACAACACGTTTCGGTTCTATGATCCGGATATCGGTCGCTTTATCCAGACGGACCCGATCAGTCTGGCCGGTGGTATAAACCTCTATCAGTACAGTGCGAACCCGATTGAGTGGATCGATCCACTGGGACTCTCCTGTGGACCTAGAAGGACCCGGCACGTTCCGAATCGGCATGTCAGGCGGCACAATGATGTAGGCAAAAGTAAATTCACGCCTGCGGAACATAGAAAGCTACAAGCAAAAAGCAAGTACAGAAAGCCGAGCCAATACAAGAAGCTAGAGGACAAAACCATGAACCACCCCACCCGAGTTGTTCGTCAGAATGATGGGCGAATTCGTTATGAGCGTGATTATGGTAGGGTGATCGGTACACGGGGTGAGAAAGGTCATGTCACAATCTATGACCCAGTGAAGGATAAAGTAGTAACCTCTTACCCCTCTCACTTTTAAGGTGTTTTTGATGTTGGACTTCTCTTATTTGTCAGACAAACGAGGCGATAAGCCTTTTCTTCAGCTAAGTGATGCTGACGTCGCACGCGTCCATGATGCCTTTGCTGGGTTGCGCGAAAAGACGGGTATTTATATTGATCCTTATGGTCGAACAAGAATTTATCCTGAACATCAAAAAATACTCGTCACGCTCCTGTCGAAGGATGCAGATGGCAGTGTGCTTCTTTTTATTGAATTTTTGAAAACTGCCAGTGAGGCAGATGAGGTTTTGCTGGCAGACGGTGATTGATAGGGTGCCGTAGATAGGTGAGGTGTTCCGAAATTTGCCAGAAACCTCAAAGGCTGCGCACTCTGATGAACGTCATCGGCAACAAAACATCAATCGCCATCGAATATGTCCTGACCGATAGTGTCGAACTGATGGGGTATGCTCGATTCTGGTTCAGTTCTCAGCCGCTGGGCTCTCTGGAGGATTTGATCTACTTCGAAGGTTATCTGCTGGGTTGCCTTGAGGACCTGCTGCATAAACCAGACCTGCCTGAGTGCAGAACCGGCCTTGGTAAAGCCTATTTTCTGGTGGAGAGCGCGCCATCCTCTTTACTAAGAAAAGGGTATTCTTTAAACGTGTATGAAGGCAGGCGGTACGTTGCAGTGGTTGAGGTGGTTTAGCTGTTTCATCTGTAACGGCTGGTGAATATCCGCTCTAGATGCTTGCAGTCGGTGATTACATTCAAGGGTGAACATGAAAAATAGAATCATCGTTGAAACCTACATTAAAATCGCCGACGGTTTCGTTGACTTTTTTGAGTTTCAAGGCGAGGTACGCCACCTGGATCAAATTGAAGGGGCTTTGGTTCTATCTATCAGTGGTAAACGTCTTATTGATCAAAGCATGTTTGATTACGTCGACGACCTGTGGAGCTATTTGTCAGAAGGACTGCTGAAGGTCAGTGAGGGTCAATCGTTCAGCTGCTTTTTTCCGGACCAGCCAATCGAAGTCAAACTGACCCCTGCCAATGGTCGTCTGCAGGTGAGCGTCAATTGCCACGGCGAGGTGTCTGTCGCCGCCGATAAAGATGAATTTGTCAGGGTCATGAGCGAGCACGCGCGCAAATTCTTCATCCACTTACAGAACATACAACCCGGCGCCCAAGGTACGTGCAGCTGTGCCTTGGGCCATTTGGACAAGATTCGTCGGTAAATGTCGATCACCGACACCTGGCGCTATCTGCCTTGCGCTCCCGATCGAGCACGCCTCCGACCGCCGCCGCTTCTGTGGTAGGCTTGGGCGGTTTGCACCGAGGGCCGCAATGACACCCCGTTTTTCAGGACGGGCGTGCTGCCTCCGGCCCCCTGTCCGCCTTCAGGAGTTCCCATGCGCGTGACCCAGATTTTCGCCGCCGCCGCCCTGGCGCTGGTCAGTACCTTTGCCGCTGCCGCCGACAACGCCGAGCAGGCGATCCGCAAGACCCTGCAGTCCCTGGAACTGGGCGTGCCGGTCGACAGCGTTGCCAGCAGCCCGCTGAACGGCCTGTATGAAGTCAAGCTCCAAGGCGGCCGCGTGCTGTACGCCAGCGGCGACGGCCAGTTCGTCATGCAGGGCTACCTGTTCCAGATCCAGGACGGCAAGCCGGTCAACCTGACCGAGAAGACCGAACGACAGGCCATCGCCAAGACCATCAATGCCATTCCAGCGGCCGAGATGGTGGTTTATCCTGCCAAGGGCGAAACCAAGTCGCACATCACGGTGTTTACCGACACCACCTGCCCGTACTGCCACAAGCTGCACGCCGAAGTGCCTGAGCTCAACCGTCGCGGTATCGAAGTGCGCTACGTCGCCTTCCCGCGTCAGGGCCTGGGTTCGCCGGGTGACGAGCAGTTGCAGGCGGTCTGGTGCTCGAGCGACCGCAAGGCGGCGCTGGACAAGATGATCGACGGCAAGGAAATCAAGGCCGCCAAGTGCGCCAACCCGGTCGGCAAGCAGTTCGCCCTGGGCCAGTCGATCGGCGTCAACGGTACGCCGGCCATCGTCCTGGAAAACGGCCAGGTGATTCCGGGCTACCAGCCGGCACCGCAAGTGGCCAAGCTGGCCCTGGCCAAGTAATTCAATCTGAAGCCGTCACCTTGGGGTGGCGGCAGTTTCACGATCGGCTGCCAGCCGGTCGTTTCATGGGGAGTTCACAGTGAAACCGGTCAAAGTAGGCATCTGTGGGTTGGGGACCGTCGGTGGCGGTACCTTCAATGTACTTCAGCGTAACGCCGAGGAGATCGCCCGCCGTGCCGGGCGTGGTATTGAAGTGGCACAGATTGCCATGCGTTCGCCAAACCCGAATTGCCAGATTACCGGTACCCCCATTACCGCTGATGTGTTCGAGGTTGCCACGAACCCGGAAATCGACATTGTCATCGAGCTGATCGGCGGCTACACCATCGCCCGCGAACTGGTGCTCAAGGCCATCGACCACGGCAAGCACGTGGTCACCGCCAACAAGGCGCTGATTGCCGTGCATGGCAACGAGATCTTCGCCAAGGCACGCGAGAAGGGCGTCATCGTCGCGTTCGAAGCGGCCGTGGCCGGCGGCATCCCGGTGATCAAGGCGATCCGCGAGGGTCTGTCGGCCAACCGCATCAACTGGGTGGCCGGGATCATCAACGGCACCGGCAACTTCATCCTCACTGAAATGCGTGAGAAAGGTCGTGCGTTCCCCGATGTGCTGGCCGAAGCCCAGGCCCTGGGTTACGCCGAAGCCGACCCGACTTTCGACGTCGAAGGCATCGATGCCGCGCACAAGCTGACCATCCTGGCGTCCATCGCCTTCGGTATCCCGCTGCAGTTCGACAAGGCCTACACCGAAGGCATCACCCAGCTGACCACCGCTGACGTGAATTACGCCGAAGCACTGGGCTACCGCATCAAGCACCTGGGCGTGGCCCGCAGCACGGCCAACGGCATTGAACTGCGTGTGCACCCGACGCTGATCCCGGCCGACCGCCTGATCGCCAACGTCAATGGCGTGATGAACGCGGTGATGGTCAACGGCGACGCTGCCGGCTCCACCCTGTTCTATGGTGCCGGCGCCGGCATGGAGCCTACCGCTTCGTCGGTGGTGGCTGACCTGGTCGATGTGGTTCGCGCCATGACGTCCGACCCGGAGAACCGCGTACCGCACCTGGCCTTCCAGCCGGACTCGCTGTCGGCCCACCCGATCCTGCCGATCGAAGCCTGCGAAAGCGCCTACTACCTGCGCATCCAGGCCAAGGATCACCCGGGCGTGCTGGCCCAGGTGGCGAGCATTCTCTCCGAGCGCGGCATCAACATCGAATCGATCATGCAGAAGGAAGCCGAGGAACAGGACGGCCTGGTGCCCATGATCCTGCTCACTCATCGAGTGATCGAGCAGCGCATGAACGATGCCATCACCGCCCTGGAAGCCTTGCAGGATGTGGTCGGCAACGTCGTGCGTATCCGCGTCGAACAACTCAATTGACAACAGCGGCAAGCGGCAAGCTACAAGCTGCAAGATCACAGCGGGACTGCGGTGACTTGCAGCTTGAAGCTTGAAGCTTGAAGCTCAAACCGAAGGTTTGCAAAAATGCGCTACATCAGTACTCGCGGCCAGGCACCGGCCCTGAATTTTGAAGACGTGCTGCTGGCAGGTCTCGCCAGCGACGGCGGCCTGTACGTGCCGGAAAACCTGCCACGCTTCACCCAGGAAGAAATCGCTTCCTGGGCCGGCTTGCCGTACCACGAGCTGGCTTTCCGGGTGATGCGCCCGTTCGTCACCGGTAGCATCGCCGATGCCGATTTCAAGAAGATTCTCGAAGAAACCTACGGCGAGTTCGCTCACGCCGCGGTCGCGCCGCTGCGTCAGCTGAACAGCAACGAATGGGTACTGGAGCTGTTCCACGGCCCGACCCTGGCGTTCAAGGACTTCGCCCTGCAACTGCTCGGCCGCCTGCTCGACCACGTGCTGGCCAAGCGTGGCGAGCGCGTGGTGATCATCGGCGCCACCAGTGGCGACACCGGCTCTGCCGCTATCGAAGGCTGCCGCCGTTGCGACAACGTCGACATTTTCATCCTCCATCCGCACCAGCGCGTGTCGGAAGTTCAGCGCCGGCAGATGACCACCCTCTTCGGTGAGAACATCCACAACATCGCCATCGAAGGCAACTTCGACGACTGCCAGGAAATGGTCAAGGCCAGCTTCGCTGACCAGGGCTTCCTCAAGGGCACCCGCCTGGTCGCGGTGAACTCGATCAACTGGGCGCGGATCATGGCCCAGATCGTCTACTACTTCCACGCAGCCCTGCAGCTGGGCGGCCCGGCTCGTTCGGTGGCGTTCTCGGTACCGACCGGCAACTTCGGCGACATCTTTGCCGGCTACCTGGCGCGCAACATGGGCCTGCCGATCAGCCAACTGATCGTCGCCACCAACCGCAACGACATCCTGCACCGCTTCATGAGCGGCAACCAGTACGTCAAGGAAACCCTGCACGCGACCCTGTCGCCGTCGATGGACATCATGGTCTCGTCGAACTTCGAGCGCCTGCTGTTCGACCTGCACGGTCGCAACGGCGCGGCCATCGCCGGCCTGATGGACAACTTCAAGCAGGGCGGCGGTTTCAGCGTCGAACAGGACCGCTGGACCGAAGCACGCAAGCTGTTCGATTCGCTGGCGGTCGATGATGCGCAAACCTGCGAAACCATCGCCGAAGTCTTCGCCCAGACGGGCGAGGTGCTCGACCCGCACACCGCAATCGGCGTCAAGGCCGCCCGCGAATGCCGTCGCAGCCTGGACACGCCGATGGTGGTGCTGGGTACCGCGCACCCGGTCAAGTTCCCGGAAGCGGTGGAGAAGGCCGGTGTCGGCAAGGCCCTGGAATTGCCTGCACACCTGAGCGACCTGTTTGCCCGTGACGAGAAGTGCACGGTCCTGGCCAACGACCTGAAAGCCGTTCAGGCCTTCGTCAGCCAGCACGGTAATCGCGGAAAGCCGCTCTGATCGACTGATCGGCACATGAAAGCCCGTCTCTGACGGGCTTTTTTGTTTCTACACTGGCATTGGTTTGCAGCAACGGATCAGGGGTATCAATGAGCACAGGACGTCGTCGCGCAGCAGGGCTGCTATGGGTTTGCCTGCTGGGGCTATGTACCGGACAATGGGCCCAGGCCGCCCAGAGCCTGCCCTTTACCCTGGTGCCGCCGTTTACCGAGCTTGGTCCAATGCCGCTGACCTCCGCCCAACAACAGTGGCTGGGCCCGGCACGGGTGTTGCGGGTGGGCATCTCGTTTGCCGATTACGAGCCGGTGGATATCACCATCGACCGCAATCGCTACCAGGGTATCAGCGCCGACTACCTGAGCCTGGTCGCTGAACGCCTCGGGGTGAAAACCCAGGTGCTGGCCTTTGCCAAGCGCGAGCAGGCCATCGAGGCCCTGCGCCAGGGCGATATCGATGTACTGACCAGCGCCAATGGCTTCGAGCGTAGCGTGCCGGGCCTGGCGTTCTCCGACGATTACATTCCGGACCGCTCCATGGTCGTGGTGCGCGGCGGTGCGCCGATTCCGCCGGCCTCACTGGCGGGCATGAAGGTGGTCCTGCTCGACGGTTACGCCGACACCCAGGTTATGCACCGGGTTTATCCCGGTAGTCAGGTGCTGCTGGCGCCCAACCTGAGTAGCGCACTGGAAGCGCTCAATCAGGGCGAAGTGGATGCGTTTATCGGCAACGAAATCATCATCCGCGCTTTCAATGCCCTGCGCCCGTACCTGGGGTTGCAGGTGGTCGGCCCCAGTGCCTTGCCGCCGATCGGCTTTGCCTTTGCCGTGCGCAACGAGGACCGGCTGCTGCAGGCAATGTTCAACGACGCGCTGGCCAGCATTGATGAGTCGGTGCGCCGCGAAATTCTCGGCCGCTGGACCTCCGGGCTAGGCTCGGACGTGGCACATAACCGGGTTGAACTGAGCGTGGCCGAGCGCCAATGGATCGCCAACCACCCGAGCGTGAGCGTAGTCGGCAGCCAGTACCCGCCTTACCTGTTCCGCACGCGCCAAGGGGCCTGGGTTGGCCTTAACAGTGATGTGCTGGCGACCATCGCGCAGATGACCGGGCTGCGGTTTGTCTACGCGCCATCCTCGTCGATTGCCCAGAGCCTGGAACTGCTCAAGAGCGGGCAGGCTGACATGAGCACGACCCTGAGCGAGACCCCGGAACGTCGCGAGTTTCTCGACTTCACCCATTCCATTGGTGGCCAGAGCTGGGTGTTCATCGTGCGCAAGCCGCAACTGGGCCTGGCGTCGCTGGATGAACTGGCCGGGCAGACCCTGGCACTGCCAGCGCAGCACGCGCTGGAAAACACCATTCGCCAGGATCACCCCGGTATTCGCCTGATGTTGGTGGACTCACTGGAGCAAGCTCGGGAAAAGGTGCGCAGCGGCGAAGCGTTGGCGACCATCGATAGTGAAATCGGTGCCTACAGCGTGGTCGGCAATGACCCGGTGCTCAAGGTCGGGCGGGGGGTGGAGGGCAAGTGGGCGCCGGACCGCTTCTCGGTTCGGCGCACTGCGCCGGAGCTGGAGAGCATCCTGAACAAGGCGTTGGAAGCGTTCCCGGTCGCCGAGTTGCGCGCCGTGCGCATGAAGTGGCTGGGTGCGCTGGCACCGCCCGCACCCGCCTGGCAGCGGATTGCGCCATGGATCTACTGGACCGTGGCTGCTGCTGTGTTGTTCGGGTTGGTGTCGCTGGTCTGGAGCAGCCGCCTGCGTGCGCAGATCAGCCAGCGGCAAAAGGCTGAAGAAGCCCTCAACGACCAATTGGCCTTCAAGCGCGCATTGCTCGACGGCATCCCCAACCCCATCTATGTACGCGACCTGGAAGGGCGGCTGATCACCTGCAACAAGAGCTATGAACAGGCGTTCTCGTTGCGCCTGGAAGACGTCAAGGGCCAGCGTCTGACCGATATCGAGGTCATTCCCGTCGAACTGGCCGAGCAGCTGCATGGCGATTACCTGGAGCTACTCAAGGATCCCAAGCCGGTATTCGTCGATCGGCATATTGAGTTCCAGGGCCAGCGTACCGATGCCTACCAGTGGACCGTGCCGTTCTACCGTGCCGATGGACAGCTGCAGGGCTTGCTCGGTGGCTGGATCGACATCACTGAGCGCAAGCAACTGGAAGAAGCGTTGGTGCATGCCCGGCAGCAGGCCGAACAGGCCAACCAGGCCAAAAGTGCGTTTCTGGCCACCATGAGTCACGAAATTCGCACCCCCATGGCGGTCATCATCGGCTTGCTCGAACTTGAACGGGAAACCACCCTTGCCCGCGGCGCGCAACCTTCCCAAGGATTGGAAACGGCCCATCAGTCGGCCCGTGAGCTGATTGCCCTGATCGGCGACAGCCTGGATCTCGCTCGCATCGAGGCCGGTAGCCTGCAACTGGAGCCCCAGGCACGGGCGCTCAAGCCGTTTCTCAGCGCAATCGTTGAGCAGTTTCACGCCCAGGCCCAGGGCCAGGGCCTGGATTTGCGCCTGCAACTGGCAAGCGATGTGGATGGGGTGTACTGGTTCGACCCGCTACGCTTGCGCCAGGTATTGACCAACTTGCTGGGTAACGCCCTGAAGTTCACCCACCTGGGGCTGGTGGAGTTGCAGGTCGGCCGCAGCGGGCACGACAGTTTGCACGGCGTTGGCCTCAGGCTGTGTGTGTGCGATACCGGCATCGGCATCAGTGCGCAACAGCAGAGCGAACTGTTCCAGCCGTTCTCACAGGCCGATGCTGGCGCCGACTATGGCGGCTCGGGCCTGGGCTTGAGTATTTGCCGGCAACTGGTCGAGTTGATGGGCGGCAGCATTACCTTGCACAGTGTGCTGGGCAAGGGCACCGAGGTCTGTGTCGAGCTGACCCTGGAAGCCCTGGCCGCCGAGCCTGCGCCGACGGAGGATGCCGCCGGCCTGTCCGGTGGGCCAGCGCGGCGGATCCTGGTGGTCGACGACCTGTCTGCCAGTCGCTTGGTACTCAGCCAGCAACTTGAGTTTCTCGGCCATGAAGTGCTGGCCGTGGAGAACGGCCAGAGCGCGCTGCAGGCCTGGCAGAACGGGGCGTTCGACCTGGTGCTCAGCGACTGCAACATGCCGGTGATGAACGGCTATGCACTGGCCCGTGGCATTCGCCGGTTGGAGCGCAGCAGCCAGCGGCCAGCCATCGCCATCGTCGGCTGCACCGCTAACGCCATGAAGGAAGAACGTGCTCGCTGCCTTGAGGCCGGTATGGACGAATGCCTGGTCAAGCCGGTTGCGCTTGCCCAGCTGGTGGCTGTTATCGAGAAGCTGGCTCCCCGCCACAGCTTCAAGATGCAGACCCTGCAGAAGATGACCCAGGCCAAACCTGCAGTGCTGCAACGCATGCTGGAAGAATTACGGAAAAATCTGGCCGAAGAATCGATCCTGCTGGCAGCGGCCGTTGAGGCGCAGGGCTGGGAGCGAATCGGGGTGTCATTGCACCGTCTCAAGGGCGTGGCCTGCCTGATCGATGCGCTGCCCCTGGCACAGGCCTGTCGGCAACTTGAAAGCGCCAGCCAGGCTTGTTCTACGCAGGCGGCGCACTCGGCGTGGTCAGCGTTGCAGGTGGTGATCGGCCAGTTGAGTCAGGATATTGAACAGGAGCTGTGGAAATTGTTGCCTGAACTTTAGGACATGTCCTATGGGCGTTTCAGGTCGATTTTCCTAGAGTTGCACAGTGCTGTCGTTCAGATCGGCTACTGCGGGGAAATTTTCATGCGCTCACTTAAGGTTCTGATCCTTGAGGATCATCCTTTTCAACTGATGGCCTTGCATCAGATGCTCAACGCCAATGGCGTCTTCGATGTGCTGACGGCGGAGTCGGTCGAGGGTGCCCGGCAGACCTTGTCGCGACGCGGACGTGTCGACATCGCCATCTGCGACCTGCACATGGACGGTCAGGACGGCCTGGAGCTGATCCGCCACCTGGCCGACAGCGGGCTTGCTGCAGCGCTGATTATCCTCAGCAGTGCCGAACGCGGGGTGCTCGATAGTGTTGCCGACCTGGCTCGGCAACTGGGCTTGCGGGTTCTCGGCAGCTTGCAGAAACCAGCCTGCAGCGTTTCTCTGCACAAGTTGCTGCGCCGCTACCTGGATGAGCCTGGTGCTCCCCCCCAGGCGGTCGCCGCACCGGCCCATGCCGAACTGTTGGCCATGTCGCCGGCCGAAGTGGCGCAGAGCAAAGCGCAATGGGTGGTCCATTACCAGCCCAAGGTCGCTTTCGACGGCACCCTGGCCGGGGTCGAGGCGTTGGTGCGCTGGCAGCATCCGAGCCTTGGCTTGCTCGGCCCGGGGCAGTTCTTCCCGCTGGTCGAGGGCGCCGGTTTGCTGGAGACGCTGAGCTGGCATGTGCTCGACCAGGCCTTGGCTTTCAGCGCCAAGGTCAGGCTGCACAGTGGCCAGCCACTGCCGGTGGCGGTCAACATTGCCCCGCAGATGCTGGTTCACGACGATTTTGCCGAGCGGGTCGTCGCTGCCCTCAAACGTCATGACGTGCCGGCCAGCGCCCTGACCCTGGAGGTCATTGAAACCCATGGCTGCCAGCTCGACAGCAACCAGCTCGAAGGCTTGCTGCACCTGCGCATTCAGGGCTGCCAACTGTCGATCGATGACTTCGGCATGGGCGTATCCAACCTCCAGCGCCTGCTCGAACTGCCGTTCAGCGAACTGAAGCTGCCCAGCGAGTTCGTCCGTGGCATGGCCGACGATGGTCGCAAGGCGGCGGTGGTCGCTGGTGCCCTGATCATGGCCCGGCGCATGGACCTCAAGGTGGTGGTCGAAGGGGTCGAGACGGTTGACGACCTGATGGCGATCAAGGCCCTGGGCAGCCCAGTCATGCAGGGTTACTTCATTGCCCGGCCGATGGCAGGGGTAGAACTCTGCCAATGGATGCTGGAGCGTGAGCCGGGCGAAGCCAAGCAGCGGCGCAGGGCGTGAGCCACTTTCAGCCCAGGCCATGTTCCTGCATATAGAGGTACAGCGCAGCGTCATTGGCCAGGCCCAGCTTGCGCATGGCACTGACCTTCTGGCTGCTCACCGTCTGCTTGCTGCGGTTGAGCAGGGCGGCGATCTGGCCGACCGTGTGGCCGGCGGCAAGCAGGCGGGAAACTTCCAGTTCCCGCGGCGACAAGGCCGTCTGGGCACGGGCCAGGTCTTCGCGCACCGCGCCCTCCTGCAGCAGTAACTGCTGCACCGAGTCGGCCAGGTAGATCTTGCCGCGTTGCAAGCGTGCGATGGCCTGGGGCAACTCGTCAGCCAGGCTGGCTTTGCTCAGCAGGCCATTGACGCCCTGGGCCAGCATTGCCCGGAACAAGCCGGCGTTGTTGAGCATCGTGACCACCAGGATGGGTAACTGCGCAGAGTGCCGCCGTAGCTGCTCGAGCAGTTTCAGACCATCGTTCTGCTGCTCGACGGGCATCATGAAATCGGTCACCAGCACATCGCAATCCTGCGACTGCACCAGCTGCATCAGCTCCAGCGGGCTACCGGCCTCTGCGACCACGCGTACCGATGGAATCTGTTCGAGCACGGCGCGCAGGCCAATGCGAAAGATCGGGTGGTCATCGGCAAGGATGATGCGCAGTTCGCCAGAGGCAGGATCCGTCACAGGCAGGCTCCGATCAATCGGCTGGATTTCAATCTGTCATTTTTGCCGGGCATGCTGGGTCGAGGAAATCGCACAGTGAGAACTTTTCCGGCTGCCGCAGGGTCAGTGAAAGACCCCTTCTCGACAGGTAGGTGAACAATGAATGAGATGGAATGTATCAGATTGTTGCTCGGCGAAGCATTGGCACCTTACCGGGTCAGGTTGGTGCGCCTGAGCACCGGTTGTGATTTTGACCTGTGCCTGAGCGATGAAGCGAACCGCACCGTGCTGCAGCGTACGGTAAAACCCAGCCAGTTGCAGGACCAGCGCCTGCTGGTCGACCTGGTCGATGGTTTGCAGCGCGACTTGCTCATCGTCGAGGGGCGTTTGCAGCCCTGCGTGATAGCGGCCCAGCGCCACTTGCAGCAAGGGCGGCCGATCAGCGCCGGGGTGTGACGGAACCTTTACCGATGAGCGCAATCAGATCTTACAAGGACAGCTGATCGGGATTTTGCTCCGATGTCGTGATGCTGTCGTGCGAAGCCCCGATGGGCTTCTGTTTAGCCCCGGGCGGCCTCCCCACCGTTCGGGGTTTCTTTTTGCCCGGGATTTGTCTCGGCCCGGGTCAGTCGTGCTCGCCAAACAGACGCAGGCTATCATGCACGTACTGCTCGCGCATTTGCGGGGCCAGCCACTGGGCGTAGAGGTCGGGCAAGGTATCGTTGCGCAACGGCAGCAGCAGTTTGTTGATATGGCTGATGGCTTCGCGGCCTAGCGGCGTGTCGGAGCAGCCTACCCGCAACAACTGGTATTGCTCGACGCCCTGGATCGGGAAGAAGGTGTAGTCATCGGTCGGCCAGCCTTGTTGTTGCAGCAAGTAGCGCACCTCTGGCCAGTAGCCAAGCACCAGTTGCAGGCGGTCATGCTGCTGCATCTGCAACAGGCTGGTGACTGCATCGTTACCGTAGTGGCGGCTGAGGGTAGTGTCAGGCAGAGTCTTGAGCAGTTCATCAACCGCAGTGCTATAGCTGCGCTGGGCTACCACACCGAGCTTGAGTGCAGTGTTGCCCAGCAACGCCGGCAGGTCGACCTGATTGCCCTGCAGATAGGGTTCGAGCAGGTGCTGGTCTTTGCGCCGAACCACCAGGCCACTGCTCAGCACGCCCAGGCTGGGAATCGAGAAGTGCACGTAACGCGCTCGCTCGGGCGTCCACAGCAAGGTGGGGTCGCAGGTGAAGGTGGGCTCCTGAAGCATCTGGATGCCCCGGGCGCGGTTGACCCGGACAATGCTGTGATCGTATTCGGGCATCTGGTCGATCAGCAGCGCCAGCAACTGGTCGATCGCCCCCTGGCCTTTGCCGGTGCCTTCGAAAATGGTCAGCGGCGGTAGGTCACGCAATAGCCAGAACAAGCGCTCCTTGGCCCAGGCCGAAGTCGGCATGCCCAGGCTCAGCAGCAAACCCAGCAACAACGGCCAGCCACGACGCAGGCTGGTTTGCCAGTGAAAGGTCATGTTCGGCTCTCCACCATTGCCACGGGATTCAGGCAAGGCCTTGTTCAGACCGCCCCTTGGCTGCGTAGCCGGGCAATAGCGGCGGCGTCGTAACCCAGCCCGCCAAGCAATTGATCGGTGTGTGCTCCCAGCTGCGGGCCGACCCACTCACTGGAGCCCGGAGTATGCGAGAGCTTGGGGACGATCCCCGGCATTTTGAACGGCTTGCCGTCCGGCAGTTTGGCCTGGAGGAACATCTCGCGGGCGAGAAACTGCGGGTCGCTGAACATGTCCTCGGCGCTGTAGATGCGGCTGGCTGGCACTTGCGCGTCATTGAGCACCTGCATCAGGTCGTCCAGCGGCAGGGTCCGGGCCCAGCGGTCGATCACCCCGTACAGTTCATCGCGGCGCACGTCGCGGCCGTCGTTGCTGGCCAGGGCCGGATCGTCGGCCAGGTCGTTGCGGCCGATGGCCTGCATGAAGCGCTTGAAGATCGCATCGCCATTGGCGCCGATCTGCACATGCTTGCCGTCGGCACTGGTGTGAATCGAGGAGGGGGTGATGCCGGGCATGATGTTGCCGGTACGCTCGCGAATAAAACCGAACACGTCGAACTCTGGCACCATGCTCTCCATCATGGCGAAGATCGCCTCGTACAGGGCCACATCCACCACCTGGCCCTGGCCGCCGTTGACCTCGCGATGACGCAGGGCCATCAATGCGCCGATGACACCCCACAACGCAGCAATCGAGTCGCCGATGGAGATCCCGGTACGTACCGGCGGGCGGTCCTCGAAGCCGGTGATATAGCGCAGCCCGCCCATCGACTCGCCAACCGCGCCGAAACCCGGTTGGTCCTTCATCGGCCCGGTCTGGCCGAAGCCGGACAGGCGCACCATCACCAGTTTCGGGTTGAGGGCGTGCAGCACGTCCCAGCCCAGGCCGAGCTTTTCCAGCACCCCGGGGCGGAAGTTCTCGATCAGGATGTCGGCTTCGGCCAGTAGCTTCTTGAGAATCTCCAGCCCTTCGGCATGCTTGAGATTGAGGGTCAGCGACTGCTTGTTGCGGGCCTGCACGAACCACCACAGCGACGTGCCTTCGTACAGCTTGCGCCATTTGCGCAGCGGGTCACCGCCATCGGGCGACTCGACCTTGATCACGTCGGCGCCGAATTCTGCGCAGATGCGCGAGGCGAACGGGCCGGCGATCAGGGTACCGAGTTCGATGACTTTGAGGCCGGCGAGAGGTTTGCTGGGCGTAGGCATGAGGCGTCCGTGGCAGCGGGTCAGGGCCCCCGTTTTTATCATAGCTGGGGCCGCTCAGATACTGCCGCGGCGCAACGAACATGCGGATCGGTTAGACTGGGCGACTTTCCTTGCCGCAAGAAGCCCGTCCATGGCCCAGCCGTCCACCACCTACAAGTTTGAACTGAACCTCACCGACCTTGACCGCGGCGTGTACGAAAGCGTCAAGCAGACCATCGCCCGTCACCCCTCGGAAACCGAAGAGCGCATGGCCGTGCGTTTGCTGGCCTACGCCCTGTGGTACAACGAACAACTGGCTTTTGGCCGCGGTCTGTCGGATGTAGACGAAGCTGCTGTGTGGGAAAAGAGTCTGGACGACCGCATCCTGCACTGGATCGAAGTTGGCCAACCGGATGCCGATCGCCTGACCTGGTGTTCGCGCCGTACCGAACGCACCAGCCTGCTGGCCTATGGCAGCCTGCGCGTGTGGGAAACCAAGGTGGTGCCGGCGGTCAAGAACCTGAAAAACCTGAACATCGCCGCCGTGCCCCAGGAAGTCCTGGAAACCCTGGCCAAGGATATGCCGCGCGCGATCAAGTGGGATGTGATGATCAGCGAAGGCACGGTGTTCGTTACCGACGATCGCGGCCAGCATGAAGTCCAGCTTCAATGGCTGATGGGCGAGCGCGGCTGAAGCCGCGATTGCACCGCCATCACATTTTCCTGATTCACGAGAAGCCTCAATCGCCCCATGCGTATCGATCCCCGCCCGTTGCCGTCCACGCTGCCGTTCCTTGGCGACCTGCCGCCGTTGCTGACCCGCCTGTATGCCGCCCGCGGCGTGCAATCGGCAGCCGAGCTGGATAAAAGCCTGGCGCGCTTGCTGCCTTACCAGCAACTCAAGGGCATCGAGGCGGCGGTCGACCTGCTGGTGACCGCACTGGCCGAACGTCAGCGCATCCTCATCGTCGGCGACTTCGACGCTGACGGCGCCACGGCCAGCACCGTCGGCGTGCTCGGCTTGCGCCTGCTCGGTGCCGCCCATGTCGACTACCTGGTGCCCAACCGCTTCGAGTACGGCTACGGCCTGACCCCGGAGATCGTCGAGGTGGCCCTGCAGCGCCAGCCGCAACTGCTGATCACCGTCGACAATGGCATCTCCAGCGTCGAAGGCGTGGCAGCCGCCAAGGCGGCGGGCTTGAAAGTGCTGGTGACCGATCACCACCTGCCAGGCCATGAACTGCCGGCGGCCGATGCCATCGTCAACCCCAACCAGCCGGGCTGCGAGTTTCCCAGCAAGGCGCTGGCCGGGGTCGGGGTGATCTTTTATGTACTGATGGCCTTGCGCGCGCGGTTGCGCAGCCTGGGCCACTACGACAATGCAGCGCAACCGAACATCGGCGAGTTGCTCGATCTGGTGGCCCTGGGCAGCGTGGCCGACGTGGTGCCGCTGGATGCCAACAATCGCATCCTGGTCCATCAGGGCCTCGAGCGGATCCGCGCCGGGCGGGCACGGCCGGGGCTCAAGGCAATCCTCGAAGTAGCCCGGCGCGATCACGCGCGCATCACCTCCACCGACCTTGGTTTTATCCTCGGCCCACGGCTCAATGCCGCCGGTCGCCTGGACGACATGAGCCTGGGTATCGAGTGCCTGCTCAGTGACGATGCCAACCTGGCACGGGAAATGGCCGGCCAGCTCGACGAACTGAACCAGGACCGCAAGTCCATCGAGCAGGGCATGCAGCGCGAAGCCCTGGCCCAGCTCAAGGACTTGCCGCTGGAATCGATGCCGTTCGGCCTGTGCCTGTTCGAGCCGGATTGGCACCAGGGCGTGATCGGCATCCTCGCTTCGCGCCTCAAAGAGCGTTATCACCGCCCGACCATTGCCTTTGCCGATGCTGGCGAGGGCATGCTCAAGGGCTCGGCGCGTTCGGTGCCGGGCTTTCATATTCGTGATGCGCTGGATGCCGTGGCCGCCCGTCACCCGCAACTGATCAGCAAGTTTGGTGGCCACGCCATGGCTGCCGGCCTGTCGCTGCCGGCCGAGAACTTCCCGGCCTTTGCCCAGGCGTTCGACGAAGAAACCCGGCGTCAACTGCGTGAAGAGGACCTGACCGGGCGCCTGCTGTCCGACGGCACCCTGGCGGTCGAGGAGTTTCACCTGGAACTGGCCCGCGCCCTGCGCCATGCCGGGCCCTGGGGGCAGCACTTCCCCGAGCCGCTGTTCCATGGCGTGTTCCAGTTGGTCGAGCAGCGGGTGGTGGGTGAGCGGCACCTGAAGGTGGTGCTCAAGAGCGAATGCGGCTCGCTCAAGCTCGATGGCATCGCCTTTGGCATTGACCGCGAAGTCTGGCCCAATCCGACCGTGCGCTGGGTCGAACTGGCCTACAAGCTCGACGTCAACGAGTTCCGCGGCCAGGAAAGCGTGCAACTGATGATCGCCCATATCGAGCCGCGCTGAACTCACGGGGCAAAGTGGTCTAGGCTTCGAATGATCGGTCGAAGAACCTGCGGGGAAGATTCAGTAGTCGGCCTGTCAACTATCTGGAGCCTTACCACTTGATTTGAGAGGTGCCCCATGAGCCTGCTGCTTGAGCCGTACACCTTGCGCCACTTGATCCTGCCCAACCGTATTGCCGTGTCACCCATGTGCCAGTATTCCAGTGTCGACGGCCTGGCCAACGACTGGCACCTGGTGCACCTGGGCAGCCGCGCGGTGGGCGGCGCCGGCCTGATTTTCACTGAAGCCACCGCCGTGACTGCCGATGGGCGCATTACCGCGCAGGACCTGGGCTTATGGGACGATGCGCAGATCCCGCCGCTGCAACGCATCACCCGCTTCATCACCGCCCAGGGCGCGGTGCCAGGCATCCAGTTGGCCCATGCCGGGCGCAAGGCCAGCACCCATCGGCCCTGGCTGGGCAAGCATGGCAGCGTCAAGGTGAGCGATGGCGGCTGGGTACCGGTGGGGCCCTCGAAGATTGCCTTCGACCCGGAGCACACGGCACCGACCGAACTGACCGAAGCGCAGATCGGCGAGATCATCCAGGCGTTTGTCGATGCCGCCCGGCGGGCCCTGGTGGCGGGCTTCAAAGTCGTCGAAGTGCATGCCGCCCACGGTTACCTGTTGCACCAGTTTCTCTCGCCATTGAGCAACCAGCGCCGTGACCAGTACGGCAGCTGTTTCGAAAACCGCATTCGCCTGACCCTGCAAGTGAGCGAAGCGGTGCGTGACGTCTGGCCGGCTGAACTGCCGGTGTTCGTGCGCCTGTCGGCCACCGATTGGGTCGAGGATGGCTGGAATCCCGATGAGACTGTCGAGCTGGCCAAGCGCTTGAGACAGTTGGGCGTGGACCTGATCGATGTGTCCTCCGGCGGTACCTCGGCGAAGGCCGAGATTCCCACCGGGCCTGGCTATCAGACACAGTTTGCGGCAAAAGTCCGGGAAGAATCGGGGATTGCCACCGGGACGGTGGGCTTGATTACCGACCCGATGCAGGCTGAAACCATCTTGCGAACGGCGCAGGCCGATATCATCTTCCTCGCCCGCGAGCTGCTGCGCGACCCGTACTGGCCACTGCACGCCGACGATGACCTGGGGGGCAACAAAGCGGTGTGGCCGGCGCAGTATCAACGCGCGACCAGTCGCGAGCAGCCGATTCACGAGTCTGATTTGCGCGATTGAAGCAACCCATCGCGGGGCCGGTCGACGTGCCCCGCGATCGCCCCTCAGGCATGCGCCGCCTGGCTCAACACATCACTGACCCACTGGTTGATGCTTTTATCAGCCAACTCCGCCTTTTGTGCGACGCTGGCATGCAGCGTCGGCTCCAGGCGCAGGCTCAATTTCCCCGAGTAAGCTTTCTGTGGTTCACGACCTACGCGAGCGCAGGTATCGAGGTAGTCATCCACGGCTTCTTCGAAGGCGCTACGCAGTTGCGCGACCGATTGCGCGTGAAAGCCGATTACATCGCGTATACCCGCGACATGGCCAATCAGCAATTGGTCTTCATCGCTGTATTCGATACGGGCGGCATAGCCTTTGTAATTCATGACATTCATGGGGTCACTCCTGCCTGTTCCAGAAACAACCGCGCATCGCGGATCTGATAAGGCTTGGCATCTTTATCCGGATGGGGGCGATGGAAGGTCGCGATCACTCCATTGAGTTCGAAGCGCACGCGTGAACCTCGACCTTCGATTACCCGGGCCCCCGCACCGACCAGCAAGGATTCGATGCGAGCCCATTCCAGATTGTTGGGTAACGGTTTGCTGAAGATCGACTTCAGCGTACTGCGCTGATGATTATTCATGGTATCAGATTATGATACCGCTAACTCTGCAGCAATGGGATGTCCGTAGGGCGAGGCCTTAGAGGATGAAGGAGGTTTCCTGGATTCAGCCCAATTCCCCCACCGCCCGCCAGGCCTCATCGATCGCTGCATGGGCATAAGCACTCCAGGCCGCATCCGAATTGGCGATGCTGACCTTGCCCACGGGCTTGCGCGCCAGTTCCTGCCATTGCTCGATCTGCTCGGGATCGTCGTAGAGGGTGTTGGTAAAGCAGGCGTAGCCGTGGGGCCAGCGGTTGACGGTGATCGCCAGGATGTCCTGGTTGTGGTCAAAGCCGCCCGGGCCCAGCATGCGTTGCAACTGTTCGCGCAACTGGCTCTCCAGCACCTCGAATGAGGTACCGTACAGGCGCCCACGCCCGGCGCGGGCCTGGTCGCGGCTGTTCATGCCGCTGTCGGGGCTGGTCGGCACGTAGACCATGTGCAAGCCGATAGGCTGCGCCGGGTCGCGCGGGTGCTCGTAGCCACCCAGGCTTACCGGGTAGTCGAGCTTGATCCGGCTGTAGGGCTGGGTCGCGGCATAGATCTCGTGCACGCCAAGCTTCTTGAAGGCCTGCCAGTTGCGCACGATGACCTTGGTGTACACCAGCGGGAATTTGACGTTCTGGCTCAGGGCATGGGCCTGGTCGGCCGACAGGTCGCGCAGCAGGTAGGGGATCATCATGTTGTAGCAGGCCAGGATGCAGTGCTTGCCACGCACCTGGGCCAGTTGCCCGCCACGGCTGAAGCCGATATTTACGCCGCCGTCGACGTTGCGCACGCTGACCGCCGTGCTGTTCAGGCGCAGGCGTACCGGTTGCCCGGCGCGGTCGAGCTGGCTGTAGTCGAAGTTGGCCAGGACGATGTCTTCCATGTCCTTGCCCGGCGCCACCGTCGGCACCAGGCTGCGCACCAGCAGGCGCGCCAGCGAGGCGTTGCCGTCGGGGAAGTGGTAAATGTACGGCTCTTCCATCTCCGCCTTGGCTTCTTCGCTGATGGGTTCCAGGTTCATTGCGCCAAAGCCCGGGAAGCCGGTGTTGTAGGCGTCGGCGGCGGCCACTGCATCAATGCTCAGGGCCATGAAGTCGTTGGTGCGGCCCTGGAAGTACTTGACTGCCTTGGCCGACAGGCCGACGTCCTTGAGGAGGAAATCGCGGTAGCTGGTGCGCTCAAGGTAGGCGTTCTTGTCCTCCAGCGATTTGCCGGCCAGGTAATCCCGGGGCGCTTCGTGCAGGTCGATCAGGGCCTTGCGGTCGCTTTCGGGCAGGGGGAAATCGTTGATGAAATCGCCGATCGAGCGGGCGTTTAGCTGCGCGGGGGCAATGTCATCGGCGACCATTGGCATTGGGTCGCCGCTGACCAGCTTGTCTTCGCCGAAGGTCTCGCGGTCGAAGAACACCGCGCGCGACAGGCCCAGGTCCGGGTAGAAGCTGCGGTCAAAGGCGCTCTCGAAACGCTTGATGTCCACCCCGAGTTTTGCCAGCAGGCCGTTGACCTCTTTGCTGTACAGGTGGTTGGGCGACTGGAAGGCTTCGCTGCCGCCATAACCGAGGATCATCCGCCCGCCGGCGCTGAACTCGTTGCGCTTGGCATGGCCGCCGAAGTCATCGTGGTTCTCGAGAATCAGGATCTTCGCTGCGGGGTGCTTCTCGCGGTAGAAGAAGGCTGCCGACAGGCCGCTGATGCCGCCGCCGACCACCACCAGGTCGTACGCCTCGCTGATCGGCAAGGCGTCGGTGGCGAAGGTCTGTTTTTCCCAGCCCATCTGGTGGGCGACTTCGAAGGCGCCGACATGGCTGCCGCGCAAGCCGGTCAACGCCGGTGGGTAGTAGCGCCCGCTGGGGGCCGCCTGAAGCAGTTGCAACGGGGTCAAGCCCGCTGCAACGCCGATGGCGACTCCGTTGATGAAGTCGCGTCGGGTGATTTCCATGGGTGTCCTTACCTTAATGTTTGAACATCACATGCCGGATGCAGGTGTAGTCCTCCAGCCCGTACATGGACATATCCTTTCCATAGCCGGACAGTTTCTGACCGCCGTGGGGCATTTCGCTGACCAGCATAAAGTGCGTGTTGACCCAGGTACAGCCGTACTGCAGGCGCGCCGAGATGCGGTGGGCGCGGCCGACGTCAGCGGTCCACAGCGACGACGCCAGGCCGTAGTCGGAATCGTTGGCCCAGGCCAGGGCCTGAGCTTCGTTGTCGAAACGGGTCACTGAGACCACAGGCCCGAACACTTCGCGACGCACGATCTCGTCATCCTGCTGGGCATCGGCCAGCACCGTCGGTTCAAAGAAGAAGCCGTCACCGGCCACTGCCTTGCCACCGGTCACCAGGCGGATATGTGGCTGGGCAATCGCCCGTTCGACCATGGCCGCCACCCGGTCGCGGTGCTGGGCGCTGATCAGTGGGCCGAGTTCGGTGTTCGGGTCGTTCTGCAGGCCATGCTTGATACTGGCCACGGCCTTGCCGAGCTTTTCAACGAATGGCTCGTAGATGCCGCTCTGGGCATAGATCCGGCAGGCGGCGGTACAGTCCTGGCCGGCGTTGTAGAAACCGAAGGTGCGGATGCCGTCGACCGCGGCGTCGATATCGGCATCATCGAAAATGATCACCGGTGCCTTGCCACCCAGCTCCATGTGCATGCGTTTCACGCTGTCGGCGGTGCTGGCGATGATGTTGGCCCCGGTGGGGATTGAACCGGTCAACGACACCATGCGCACTTTCGGGTGGTTCACCAGCGGCGTGCCGACACTTGGGCCACGGCCGAAGAGGATATTCAGTACGCCGGCCGGGAATATGTCGCTGGCCAGTTGGGCCAGGCGCAACGCCGTCAGTGGCGTCTGCTCCGACGGTTTGAGCACCACGGTGTTGCCGGCGGCCAGGGCCGGGGCGATCTTCCAGGCCACCATCATCAGCGGGTAGTTCCATGGCGCAATCGAGGCGACCACGCCCAGCGGGTCGCGGCGGGTCATCGAGGTGTGCCCCGGCAGGTATTCACCCGCGGCCGAGCCGCCGAGGCAGCGGGTGGCGCCGGCAAAAAAGCGAAACACATCGGCGATGGCCGGGATCTCGTCGTGGAGTGCGGCGGCGTAGGGCTTGCCGCAGTTGTCCGATTCCAGCCGGGCCAGCTCTTCACCGTGGGCCTCGATGGTCTGGGCGAGTTTGAGCAGCAGCAGCGAACGCTCCTTGGGTGTGGTCTGCGACCAGCTCTGGAAGGCGTGGTCGGCAGCGCGCACGGCGGTATCGATCTGGGCCTCGCTGGCTTCGTTGACTTCCACCAGCACGCTGCCCAGCGCCGGGTTGAGTACCGCACAGCTTGCGCCTTCGCCTTCAACCAGTTGGCCGTTGATCAACAGTCGGGTTTGCATGGTCTAGTCCTCCAGGAGTTATTTGCCGTTACCGGCGACGCTTTCGCCGCCGCGGGTCAGGTAATAGGCGCCGAGGATCGGCAGCATGGTCACCAGCATCACCAGCATGGCCACCACGTTGGTCACCGGCACATCGCGCGGCCGGCTCAACTGGTTGAGCAGCCAGATCGGCAGGGTGCGTTCGTGGCCGGCGGTGAAGGTGGTGACGATGATTTCATCGAACGACAAGGCAAACGCCAGCATGCCGCCGGCCAGTAATGCCGAGCCGAGGTTGGGCAGGATGATGTAGCGAAAGGTCTGCCAGCCGTCGGCACCGAGGTCCATCGACGCCTCGATCAGGCTCTGTGAAGTACGTCGCAGGCGGGCGATGACGTTGTTGTAGACGATCACTACGCAGAAGGTGGCGTGGCCGACGACGATGGTGAAAATCCCGGGCTCGATACCGAGGGTCTTGAACGCCGAGAGCAGGGCGATCCCGGTGATGATCCCAGGCAGGGCGATGGGCAGGATCAGCATCAGCGAGATGCTTTCCTTGCCGAAAAAACTGCGCCGGTACAGCGCCGTCGAGGCCAGGGTGCCGAGCACCAGGGCGATCAGCGTGGCCAGGCAGGCGACCTGCAGCGACAGCTTGATCGACTCCAGCACGTCCGGGCGCGAAAACGCCACGCTGAACCATTTGAGGGTAAAGCCCTGGGGTGGAAAGCTGAAGGCGGCGTCTTCGGTGTTGAAGGCATAGAGGAAGATGATCAGGATCGGGAAGTGCAGGAACACCAGCCCGCCCCAGGCCGCCAGGCGCAGGCCGATCGAGGCGCGCTCAGAGTGCATCGAAGGCCCCCAGGCGTTTGACGATGGACAGGTAGATGGCGATCAGCACGATCGGCACCAGGGTAAAGGCGGCGGCCATGGGCATGTTGCCGATGGCGCCCTGCTGGGCGTAGACCATGCTGCCGATGAAGTAGCCGGGCGGGCCGACCAGTTGCGGGACGATGAAGTCGCCCAGGGTCAGCGAGAAGGTAAAGATCGAGCCGGCGGCAATGCCCGGCACCGACAGCGGCAGGATCACCTGCATGAAGGTCTGCCGCGGCCTGGCGCCCAAGTCCGCCGAGGCGTGCAGCAGCGAGGGCGGCAATCGCTCCAGCGAGGCCTGGATCGGCAGGATCATGAACGGCAGCCAGATGTAGACGAACACCAGAAAGCGCCCCAGGTGCGAGGTCGACAGGGTGCTGCCGCCAACCCCGGGAATACCGAGGATGAACAGCAGCACTGGCCCCAGGTTCAGTTGCTGGACGAACCACTGGGCCACGCCGCCTTTGGCCAGCAGCAAGGTCCAGGCGTAGGCCTTGACGATATAGCTGGCCCACATCGGCATCATTACCGCGATGTAGAAGAACGCCTTGGTCTTGCCGCTGGTGTATCGGGCCATGTAGTAGGCGATGGGGAAGGCCAGGGTGGCGCTGGCGATCGATACGGCGATGGCCATGCCCAGGGTGCGCAGGATGATGTCGAAGTTCGACGGGTTGAACAGCGCGCTGAAGTTGGCCAGGGTCAGCTCCGGGCTGACCGCCATGGTGAAGTCGTCGAAGGTGTAGAAGCCCTGCCACAGCAGGCTCAGCAGCGAGCCAAGGTATATCGCGCCGAACCAGGTCAGTGGCGGCACCAGCAGCAGCGCCAGGTACAGGTTGGGCCGCCGGTAGAGCAGGTTGGAGAAGCGCCGCATGGCTGTCGGCGCGGCTGTTGCCGGGGCCTGGCTCATCTCAGCGGCCCTCGCCGGGCACGGTTTCCAGCAGCGCGGTCATCGCCTCGCGGGCCCAGCGTGCCTGCAGGCGTTGGCCGGGCTGCCAGGGCGCGGCGTGTTCCTGCCATTGGTTGTTGGCCTGGCTGATGCAGAGCAGTTGGCCGTTGTCCAGTTGCAGCTCGTAGCGGGTGGCGCTGCCCTGATACTGGATATCGTGGAGCAGGCCGCTGACCTGGATTTCGTTGCTGGCGGCCGGTTGGTCGCCAAGGCGGATGTGTTCCGGGCGGATCGAGAAGGGCAGCTCGCTGCCATTGAGCTGCTGTGCCAGTGTGCCGCGCAGCACATTGGAGGTGCCGACGAACTCGGCAACGAAGGTGGTCGCCGGCTTCATGTACAGGTTGCGCGGGGTGTCGACCTGCTCGATGCGGCCGCGGTTGAACACCGCGACCCGGTCCGACATCGACAGCGCCTCGGTCTGGTCATGGGTGACGAAGATGAAGGTAATGCCCAGTTGGCGTTGCAGCTTTTTCAGCTCGCCCTGCATTTGCTCGCGCAACTTCAGGTCCAGCGCGCCCAAGGGCTCGTCGAGCAGCAGCACCCGCGGGCGGTTGACCAGTGCCCGGGCCAGGGCCACGCGCTGGCGCTGGCCGCCGGAAAGCTGCACCGGCTTGCGCAGGCCGTAACCGCCCAGGGCGACCATGGCCAGGGCTTCTTCGGCGCGGGTGTGGCGCTCGGCCTTGGCCACGCCCTTGACCTTCAGGCCATAGGCGACGTTGTCGCGCACGTTCATGTGCGGGAACAGCGCGTAATCCTGGAACACCGTGTTGACGTCGCGCTGGTAGGGCGGCAAGCCCGCAGCCTCTGCGCCATGGATGCGGATCGAACCGGTACTGGGTTGCTCGAAACCGGCGATCAGGCGCAGGCAGGTGGTCTTGCCCGAACCCGAGGGGCCGAGCATCGAGAAGAACTCGCCGTCGTGAATGTCGATCGACACCTGGTCAACGGCCCTGACCTCGCCGAAGGCGCGCGAGACATTGGTGAACTGGACTGCAAGGGTCATGCTCAGGTGCTCCACAGGTCAGTGGGGGCGAAACCCATCGTTGGCAAGGCCAGCTCCCACAGGCTGGTGTACACCGGTCCATGGTGGGAGCAACTGTCTTGATCAGGCTGTT
>NZ_JH650780.1:40902-73673 GCF_000259195.1 Pseudomonas donghuensis | reverse complement strand
GCCTCCAGCGGGTAAACCCGCTGGAGGCAGAGGCCCCTTGTCGTTAAGGCTTGCCCTCCTCTGCTTACAACTTCCCGAAGACCTTGAACACGCCAATGATTGCTGGGCCGATCGCCACCAGGAAAAAGCTCGGCCACAGGCAGAAAATCAGCGGGAACATCAGTTTTGTGCCGATCTTAGCCGCTTTCTCTTCCGCCAACTGGGTACGCCGGTCGCGAAACTCTTCAGCGTAGATACGCAAGGTAGCCCCGACACTGGTACCAAAGCGGATGCTCTGCGCGAGCAAGCTGACCAGCCCGCGAATGTCTTCCAGGCCAGTCCGTTCGGCCAGGCGCTTGAGTGCTTCGGTACTGGGGATCCCGGCGCGGACTTCGGAGTTGACCAGCGCCAGTTCCACGGCCAGATCGGGTTGGCTGACCGCCATTTCCTCGGATACCCGCTCGATTGCCTGGGGCAAGGCCAGGCCCGACTCGACACACACCACCATCAGGTCCAGGGCATCCGGGAAGGCGACAAGCAAGCGGGTCATCCGTGCCTGTTTGCGCGCGTTGACGTAAATGGACGGTGCCAGCCACCCCACCCCCAGCGCCACTAGCAGCACGACCATACCGACGAGCAGCGACAGTTTTGGAATCAGCGGCAATGCCAGCACCGCAAGGCCCACCATGGCCAATGGCGACAACAGGCGAATGGCCCAGTACATCTGCACCGCTGCGTGCGAGCGATAGCCGGCATGGGTCAGCAGCGTTCGGGTCGCCGAGGGCTGGCCCTGCTCTACCGAGGAAAAGCGCTGGCCGACTTGCTCCAGCAACAGTTGCAGGTTGCTGGGCGTGCTTTGCCCGTAACTCTCCCCGCCATGACCGCGTTTAATCAGCAAAAGACGCCGCTGTACCGGGTCTTGCAACCCCTGCACCAGCAGCACCAGCGTTGCCACCGCGAGCACTACGCTCAGGCCGATGGCCCCCGCGAACAACAGGCGCGCCAGTTGCTCGTCGCCCACCACACTGTTGATCAAGCTCAGCAGATAGTTCATGACCCCCTCCTCGACACCTGGCGATGTTCAAACCTGGATGCGGATGATTTTGCGGATCCAGAAAATCCCGATCAGCATCGCCACAAATGCCCCGATCACCATTTTCTGGCCCAGGGGCTCGTTGAGCAGCATCGGCAGGTAGGTCGGGCTCGACAGCACAATCGCCGCGGACAATACAAAAGGCACGGAGACCAGTATCCAGCCCGACATGCGCCCTTCGGCCGACAATGTCTTGATCTTGCGTTGAAAGCGAAAACGCCCACGAATCAGGCTGCTCAACCGTTCCAGCACCTCCGTCAGGTTGCCGCCGGTTTCGCGGTGGATCAGCACCGTTGTCACCAGCATCATCACGGTCATGCTCGGCATGCGCTCAAGCAGACCCAGCATGGCCCGACGCACATCGTTGCCGTAGTTGATATCGGCGAACGTCAGGCCGAACTCATGGGCGACCGGCCCCTTATGCTCCTCGGCCACCAACTGCAGGGTTTCGTTGAACGGATGACCGGCACGCAACGCCCGGCACATCGCATCCAGGGCATCGGGCAGGCCTTCCTCGAACTGGGCGAAGCGTTTGCCACGGTCGCGGGATATCTTCAGCACCGGCAGCCAGAATGCCAGCAGGGCCGCAGGAACAGCCACCCACCAGAGTTGGCTGAACAGCCAAACCACGAGCCCGGTTGCCACCGCCAGGACCAGCCCAAGCAACAGTACCCGGTAGGCGCGGTAGTCATGCCCGGCCTGTTCAATCATCTGTGCCAGCGACTCCATCGCCGGCAACTGCTCCAGACGGGCTTCCAGCGGTGACAAACGGCGCAGGTATTTCTGGCGCAGCACCGACTGCATGTTCGCCTGGTTACTGGCGGTCTCCAGCAGATTCAGGCGGCTACGGATACGCTTGCGCACCTTGCTGGCCTCGCCAAACACCGGAACCGCCAAGCCCTGGCTGAGCAGAAACATGGCCGTGAACACCATGCCGAGGAACGCCAGAATAAACTCGCCGGGGATTTGGTTCATGTTTATCCCTCCATCCAATCAGGCCGAAACAGGCTGAGCGGCAGTTCGATACCGCGCCTGGCGAGCACATCGCGAAACGCCGGCACCATGCCGGTGGGGCGAAATTCGCCGAGGACTTCACCGTGCTCACCGATACCGTTGCGCACGAAGGCGAAAATCTCGGTCATGGTGATGATCTCGCCCTCCATGCCGTTGATCTCCTGGACGCTGACCAGGCGCCGTGTGCCATCCTCCTGACGCTCCAGCTGGATGACGACGCTGAGGGCCGAGGCTATCTGCTGACGCATGGCCTTGATCGGAAAGGTCGCGCCGGTCATCGAGACCATGTTCTCGATCCGCCCCAGAGCGTCGCGCGCGGTGTTGGCATGGATGGTGGTGAGCGAACCGTCGTGTCCGGTGTTCATCGCCGTCAACATATCCAGCGCTTCGGCGCCACGCACCTCGCCGATCACGATGCGGTCAGGGCGCATACGCAGGCTGTTACGCACCAGTTCGCGCTGGCTCACCTCGCCCCTGCCCTCGATATTTGCCGGACGGGTTTCAAGGCGTACCACATGGGGCTGTTGCAACTGCAACTCGGCCGAGTCTTCGATGGTAACGATCCGCTCGTTGTGCGGGATGAAGCTGGACAGCACGTTGAGCATGGTGGTCTTGCCACTGCCAGTACCGCCCGAGATCAGCACATTCATGCGGCCACGAACGATTGCCTTGAGCATCAGAGCAATGGAGGGCGTCAGGGTGCCCATCTTCACCAGGCTCTCCGTGTTGAGCAGGTCCACGGCAAAGCGCCGGATCGACATGCTCGGCCCGTCGATGGCGAGGGGCGGGATGATGGCATTGACCCGGGAACCGTCCTTGAGCCGGGCGTCCACCAGCGGTGACGACTCATCAATGCGCCGGCCCAGGCTGGAGACGATACGGTCAATGATGTTCAGCAGGTGGTGATTGTCGCGAAAATGCACATCGGTTCTCTGCAACTTGCCAAACCGCTCGACATACACCGAGTCAAACCCGTTGACCAGGATGTCGGATACGCTGTGGTCGGCCAACAGCGGTTCCAGGGGGCCAAGGCCAAGCACTTCGTCCGTGATCTGCTTGATGATCATTTGACGGCTGCTGGCACTGACCGGCGCCGAGTGCTCGTCGAGCAGGCGCTGACAGATCTCGCGGATCTGCCGCGTCGCTTCGGCAGGCTCCAGGGAATCGAGCAATGACAGGTCCATGACCTTGAGCAGCAATTGGTAGATCTTCTCCCGCCAGTCGGTCTCCACCTGATTGAGCTTGGTCCGGGTTTCGTAGAGCACGTCCGGTATGGCGGCCTCCCAGGCCATGAGTACACTGACGCAGTTTTCACTGTCGGCCTGTACATTCTGCTCGTCTGCCGGAGCATTTTTGCCGGCATGCTGACGCAGGCGATTACGAAAGTCGCTGAGCATGGCTTAACCTCCGAACAAACGGCTAAAGGTACGTTTAAACAGCCCCCGCTCGCTGGCCACCACCCCGATCAGGTTCTGGTTCAGCTCACGCATGGCTAAAGTCACGGCTGCACGCGGCGCGTGGACCTCCAGCGGTACACCGCTGTTCTGGCTTTCACTGACCACCGAATAGTCGTTGGGGAGCTTCTGCACGTCGGTGCAGCGCAGGGCCTCGGTAATGTCCTTTAGGCTGACCGGCGAGGTTTTGTTGTAGCGATTGACCACCACCTGCAAGCGATTGCCCTGCACACCCAGGTCGTCGCGCAGGATGCGTGTCAGGCGCGTGCCGTCTTTCAGGTGGCTGAGACTCTGTTGCATCACGATGTAGATCCGGTCCGCCTGCTCCAGCGTGACGCCTGTGAGGTGGTCGATTTGCCGCGGCAAATCCACCACCACCCAGTCATAGGTACTGCGCGCCAGCCGCAACAGGCTTTCCAGTTGTTCCAGGCGAACATCCTGCGACAGGCACAGTTCACCCGTACGGCCACTGAGGACATGCAGGGTCGGGCTGAAGTGGCTGCAGAAACCGCGCAAGGCGATGCTGTCCAGCTCGTCGACCTGTTTCAACACTTCCATGTGGCTGTGTGTCGGCAGTACATCCAGGCAGTGGGCCACCGTGCCGAACTGCAGGTCCAGGTCCAGCAGCAGGGTTCTGCCACCGCGGATGCTCAGCTGATGGGCCAGATTACAGGCCAGCATGGTGGCGCCCGATCCGCCCTTGGCATTCATCACCGCCACCAGCTTGCCGCCTGTGCCCTGTTCGGCATGGACCTCCAGCAACATGCGGTTGATTGCCGCCTGCAGGTCGTCAGCCGCCACTGGCTCGGGCAAGAAATCCCGGGCGCCGGCCTGCATCGCCATGCGCATGCCTTCACGCTCATCCAGCGGGCCGCAGACCAACAATGGCGGTCGCTCTTTGAGCGGATGCTGCAGCAGGGCCGCCAGCTCCTCGCGCCACAAGTGGCTGACCCGCAACAGCAACAAGTCAGGCATTTGCTCCAGCCCATACAGCGGGTCGGTGTGACCGTTGCTCACCAGGCGCGTGTTGACGTTCAGGTTGGGCAAACCCTGGCTCAACGCTTTCAGATGGTTCAACGCCGTCACGTCACGTCCACTGATCAATAGGCGCATGCCTGTTTTTTCAGTCACGCTGGCGACGGGAGCTTCTTTGGTATTTAGCATGGCGTAATCTCCGGGGTGACTCCCGCCTCGGGTTGCCGACCAAGGCTTTCACGCGGCACGGTCGACCTGTACACCGGCAGGGTGAACCCCCCACCGAACCCGGGGATCAACAGCTTGAAGGTGAAGTTGCTCAGTTGTAACTGGATATAGCGAATGGCTCGAAAGCCGCTGGCGCCGCTGAGGTCGCCGGGGCTTGCGACCACCGCACCGTCCTCGTCCAGGTAGACCAGGTTCAGGTTGGCCGTGGCCAGGTTGCCGATCAGACTGCTCGTACCACTGTTAGTGGCCGCATTGAAAATGGCTCGACGCAAAATCGCCGGGTCATGGATATCGCACACCGCCGCCAGGCGAGCACCGCGGCGAACGCTTTCATTCAGTGCGTTGACGGTGAAATACAGTCGGCCCATTTCCAGCACGCCGAACAGCAAGGTGAAAAACACCAGGCTGGTAATCGCGAACTCGACGACATACACACCGCGCATACGCTTGAGATTCATCATAAGGCCCTCATCACCACGGTAGAGGTCAACGTCAGGCCAAGCGGTTCGCTCTGGCCATAGAACGCAGGTAGTGCGCTACCGATCACCGGCAAGAAGGTGTAGTTGATACTGACCTGGACGTGATCAGTGCCCACTACCGTCACCGAGACTTTTCCGGTGGTCAGCCCCGGTACCACCGCCGGGTAGCCATTGGGGTTGGCCGGCACACCGTACACCGCAACGCTCTGGGCCTGGGCGCGAAGCGTGTCGCTCACTTCGACCTTGCCCAAGGTTGCATTCCAGGCCTGGCCGGCGACAAAACGTCCAGCATCCCGACTGGCTTGCATCAGGCTGTTGTACTGGAACAGCATGCGGCCGAACTCACCGAAGGTGAACAGCAGCAGTACCAGCAGTGGCAGCGTAATCACCATTTCCACCATCGCCAGCCCACGCTGGGCCTGCGGCGGCTTGCGTCCACGGTGTCCCATAAGGCCTCCTAAGAGTCGGTACTCGGTGTCTGGCTGTTATCGATATAGGTTTTGTACAGCTGAATGATTTGCGGGCCTGCGTCGTTGACAGGATTGGGGCCGGGCACATTGTCGCCCTCGCACTGTTTGACGAACTGGCCGAATATCTGCGCCGAGTTGCCCTGTTGATTGGCCGGTTGCATCACGTAATAGCAACCGAAGCTCAACACCGGAATCGACGACGCCCCGTCGTTCTTGCCGGAGCAATCGCCGATCACCACTTTCAGGATCCGCCGCTCGAACGCGCCGTTGCCCAGGCAGCCGCCGCCGGTGCCGGCAACACACGCGGCAGAGGCCCGTGCCCAGTCGTTGTAGTCGTACAGGGCTTCACCACCGGCGGTGACGAGGTTGCCATTGGTGGAGGTGACGGTCTGGTTGTTGTACTGGATCTGTTCCGGTGTACCGGTGTACGTCAACGACTTGTCGTTGACCGCAATCACCAGGTCCGGCGGATAGTCCGCAGCACTGAGGCCACCTGAATATTCGTTGAAGCGCGTATTCAGGCCTTGAGAGGCAGGCCCTACGGTGTTGCCCGGCTTGGTCAGGACGTTGTCGCCGACGCTATTGCACTGATTGATTCCGCCCGCCAGGCCTTGCCTCACGGTGTTGCCGCCCGAGCCGAAGTCGAGCAGCTGAAAATTGCCGGGGCCGATTGCCGAACTGTTGTTCGCCGCCGTTTTCAACACTTGCAAATCACCGAACTTGAACCCCCAGAACATCCCGGTAGCGGGGTCGTTCTTGCTCGGGTCGCCACACACCATCAGCGGCGTGATATTACACGGGCTGGCAGGGCTGGGGCCGGCGGTGGCCACCGCGGCCACGGCCTTGTTCGGGGCAACGCCATCGCCGATCGCCTTCAATATGCCCCAGAAAAAACCGCTCAGCGGGTAGTTGGGCACCGAAACCCGTACATAGCTCGCATTGGCCGGGCCCGGAAAGGAAAAAGGCCCATAGACACTGGCAGACAGCTCTACCGTGGCGAAGCCGGAAACATTATTGCCAACAGCGCTGGCCAGTTCCTTGTTGCCACTGGCGTTGGCATTAAGCGTCAGTGTGCCCAGGGCAGCGGCTTGCGTAAGGCTGGCCGAGCCGGTTGCACCGTATACCTCGCTGAGCGTCTTGGCCCCGCTCAGGGCTGCGGCATCGACAGCATTTTGCAGCCGCGCCTTGTTTACCAGCATATGCCCGCCGTCCAGCGCAAAAGCCCCCATCACCAGGATGGCGGCCATGGCGATCACCGCCAGCACAATAATCGTTCCGCGCTGTTGCCCTGGAAACGCACGGAGTGGTTGGTGGATACGTGCTCTCATCATCAAGCCCTCCAGAGTTCTGCCGACCTTGATCTGCCGGGTGCCGTCGCCCACCACCGCCAAGCGGCGACGCTACCTGGCGGGCGATGCCTGCAACGGTTGCGCCTGTCAGCTACAGAGTGTTCACGCGTTTGACTTCGATACCGCGGATCAGCGTGATACCACTGACGTCAGATCCGCCCTTGCGCTGGACGATCTGCTTGACCGGCGGCACTGGCGCAACCTGGGCCAGCTCCACCGGTTTGGTGACCGGTAGCTTGTTGTTGTCCAGCGGATTGCGCAGGGCCAGTTGCAGCTTCCCGTCCGTCATGCCCTTGACCAGCAGTTCCGCTTCGTCGGGCGTCATTTCCAGGGTGACCGCACGTACCACCACCGGCTGGGTCTTGTCGGTACTGGCGGTCTGGTCCACTGCCAGTACCCGCAAGTCCTCCAGAATGGTGCGGGACTCGGCGTTACCGGTATTACCTGTCTGCTTGGTCGCCAGGACATCGACGCGATTACCCGGCAAGAGGAACCCGCCCACCCCCACCACATCATCCACACGTACCGAAATCGCACGTTTGGTGGGTTCGATCAGCGAGGCCAGCGTGCTCCCGCCCAGGTGCGCGGCCAGACGCGCACCGCGCACGATATCGCCGTTCAACATGGAGAATGTGGCGATCTTGCCGACGACCTTGTCGATGGCGTCGAAGGCATCGTCGGGTACCGTGTCCTTGGGCATGCGCACCAGTGTCACCTGTTGCGCCTCGACCATTTGCCCAAAAGCGATTTCCACGGTGGCCACCACCACGTTCTGCTGATTATCGTCGGGGCTGGCGTTGAGCCGGGCACTGAGCCAGGTGTTGGCCATCCATGCGGCGCCCAACCCCAGGATCACGGACAAGGCAATCAAGATGAAAGTACGAGAACTCATGGCGATATCTCCTTACCTATCCAAGGAAGTCGAGCTGTACGAAATAGTTGTGCCATGCCCACTCCAGCTCCTGCGCCGATAACGGCCCGGTGCCGCCCAGGTAACGCTGGCGGTCGAGGGCCATGTTCAACAGGTCCCGTGGATGGCAAGGCACCAGCGGCATGTTTTCAACGCCGTAGAGTTCCTCAAGCACGTAATGCAGTAGCTGCGGGTCGTGAGACATACCCAGGCGTTCACTTTCCTGGCGCCAGATGCGTTCGTATTCTTCGGCTTTCAGGTAGCCGAATTGCAGCTTGTAGCCAATGCGCCGCAAAAACGCTTCGTCGGCCAGCTCCAGCGGATTGAGGTTGGTGGAAAACACCAGGATCAGGTCGAACGGCAGCTCACAGTGCCGCCCACCGCCGAGGTTAAGAAAATCACGTTTCTCCTCCATCGGCACGATCCAGCGGTTGAACAGCTCGGCCGGCGACATGCGTTGACGCCCCATGTCATCGATGACAAACAGGCCATTGCTGGCCTTGAGCTGCAGTGGCGCCTGGTACTGGCGCGTGAAAGGGTCGTAGCGGACATCCAGCTGCTCCATGCTCAATTCGCCGCCGGTAATGACGATCGGGCGTTCACAGCGCAGTAGCCGGCGATCGACCCCTTCGTCGAGCAGCAGATTGCTCTGCAGTTCATCGTCGCCAACCAGGCGCCGGTGTACCTGTGGGTCGTAAATCTCGATCACCGCATCGTTGATTGCAATGGCATGAGGTACCCAGATGGTTTCGTCAAACAGGCGTATCAAGCGGCTGCTGACATAGGTTTTGCCAGTGCCCGCCGGCCCGTAGATCATGATGGCGCGGCCGGAATTGAGCGCCACACCCAGTTGGTCGAGCATGCTTTGCGCCAGGACCACCCCGCCAAAGGCGTGTTGCATGTCTTGGGCATTGATCCGACCGTGGTGAATGGTCTGCAGCTTGAGCAGCGCGCGATAGCTACTCACCGGAAAAGGCGCCGCACCGATATAGCCGCTGCGCGCCAATGCATCACGGGCGGCGCTGCGACCGCGTTCAGTCAACCCGTAGCGCAATGTTTGACCACCGGATTGCCCCAGTATTTCGACACGACCGTCTTTGCGCAGAAAGGTCAGTACTTCTTCAAGCACCGCGCCTGTCAGTGCCAGGCGTTCCACCAGCCGCGACATGTCCAGCACACCGGCATCGTGCAGATGCTTGCAGACCAGGTCACCGAGCAAGTTGTCCGCCAACCCGGTTTCACGGATGGTGCGTGGCTGTGGCGCCAGCCGCTGCACAACTTCTTCGCGCGCATCGTGAGTAACGCTGCTGTTGCTGATGGCGTACATAGTGTTCTCCTGACCTACTGGCCGAGGGGCAGCCAGAAGACACTGGTCAAAGTGCCGAGCAGGACTGCGACTGAATAGGGAAAGGGCTTGCCTGCCACTTCATCAACCGCTGGCGAGAAATAGGCCCTGGCTTTCAACATCAGCCAGTAGCGCCCCATGGTCTGCTGCACTTGACCACGCACGAGGACAATCAATACTCCGCATAGACCGCCGGCGATAAGGCTGAACAGCGCGGTCCACAGGGCATCGTGGGGAGTAAGAAAGGCGCCGACCATGGCCATTAGCTTGACATCACCGGCAGCCATCCCCCCAAAGGCATACATCGGGAGGAAAACGGCAAAACCGATCAACATACCCAGCGCCCCATAGCCAAACCCGATGACACCCAGGGTGTAAACCTGGCCGGCCAAGCCCAGCCCCAAACCCAGCAAGACCAAGAGGTTGGGAATGCGGTGATGGCGAAGATCGCTCAGCACCGCTATACCCAGCAGCCCCAGCAACGATGCAATAACGACTGATTGCTCCATGCCCATGGCTGCAACCCTCTGTGGACGGTGGGGTGTTAGCAAGTGGTGCCTTTGACTGCGCAGCCCAGGCTTTTAATGGCTGCACTGACGTTACCGCCCAGGGTGACAAATGCGGCAACAGCGCCCAGCGTTATCAACCCACCCGCCACCGCATACTCGACAATGGTCAGGCCATCTTCGTCTTTGATGAACTTCACTACCGACGTCTTGATCGATTGCAGATTCATTTTGCTCACCTCGTTCAGTGTGTTGTTTTTAGAGCAGCACTTCTGGTACTGCCTGGGTGAACATTAGTCAGAAGCACAACGCAGGGGTTAGGAGTTTTTTGCTCAACGCTAGGAGTTTTTTGCGGTATTTAGCGGCGCAAGAAAAAATACTAAGTACGCCGTCTTAAACCCGAACGCACGCGATCAATAGGGAATAACTTACATAACGTTGCAACCTAATTGCAGGCTAAACTCGGTCGCCTCCCGCTACCCTGCAAAGACCCGAAACAGCGCCAATGCGCCGAGAAACAAATCTCGCCAAACGGTCTAAGCAAGCGCTTTCTTATCAGGATTTGATCTGCTCACAGGCAACACAACGACGATACTGGTCAACGAGGAAGAAATATCAGGAGCGGGGCCAGGACAGTGAAGTCTGACGCGCCAAGAGACTGGATTGTTGGGGGGCTCGGCACGCAGGCCTTTAGCCTGCGGCGCCACGGCTGAGAAGACTCCACCTTGTCCGAACGGGATCATGGTTAACCAACCAGGCAGAGTCCATATGATGCGTTTTTATCCTCGCGACACGTCCCTCAGCCTGCGGCAAGGTGTTCGTCGCCGCCACGGCCCAGAGGCTAGCAAGCTGCTGGCGCTCTGGGCAGGGCCGACGATGCGTGTTGTGCCGCTAGCAGGTGGTGCCTTTGACTGCACAACCCAGGCTGGTAATGGCGGTGTTCACGTTACCCCCCAGTGTGACGAAAGCGGCCACGGCGCCCAGTGTAATCAAACCACCCGCTACCGCATATTCAACAATCGTCAGGCCTTCTTCGTCCTTGATGAATTTCAGCACCGACGTTTTGATCGATTGCAGATTCATTTTATTCACCTCATCTAAGTTCTATTGGCCGAGGCGGTGACTTAGTGTGCCGCCTGTTTGCATCCTAGTCAGGAGACATAACGAGGGGTTAGGAGTTTTTTATTGATTACTAGGATTATTTTGCAGCGCTGCCTGCCCGGCGAGGTTAAGAAAACGAGAAACAAGGAAGGAATGAGAAAATGAAACCTGAATCGGCCAACTTGCCATTTCTGCTGTGGTTCGATCGCACCCGGGATCGATCGGCCGAGGCGTTGGTTGCGCATTTTCGCCCGACCTGTGAATGCCGTATCGCCAAGAACGGCGAGTTGTCCGAGCTTGCGGCTGAGCGCCAGCCAGACATGGTCTGCATCCATTATGACCGCCCGGACATGCCTGGCCTCAACCTGCTGCTGGAGATCAAGCACAAGTCCCCCTCGATACCGATCGCCATGTTCACCGTACAGCACTCCGAGGAGCTTGCCGTATGGGCCATGCGCTCGCGTGTCTGGGAGTACATCGTGCTGCCCCTGTGCAACAGCGAAAAAAGCCGCTTTCTGCACGCACTGCAGCAACTCTGCGAACTGCGCCGCAGCACTCACTTCCATGCCAAGAAGCCACTGATCGAACATGGCCCGTCGCTGCCGGACAGCATCCGGCTGACCGCTGAGCACCACAAGCACCAGGCACTCAGTAACGTATTGCTCTACATCGACCAGCATTTGCGCGACAGCATCGACCAGAAAGAACTGGCAAAGCGCTGCGGCATGACCACCTTTCGCTTCAGCCGCCTGTTCAAGGAAGTCAATGGCCTGGGGTTCATGGAGTACATCCTGAGCAAACGGATGGACTTTGCCAGGGACCTGCTCGACAACAGCCAGATGCCCATCACCAGCATCGGTTACGAAGTCGGATTCAAGGACCCTTCTTATTTTGCCCGTGCCTTCAAGCAATTCGTCGGGTGTACACCTAGCGAGTACCGGCAGCTCCCTCGAGCTGAAAGCTCCGGGGCAGAATCGACCTCAACGGAAGAACTCTCGGAGGTCGTCGAAAGCCTGCGACTGGGTGCCAAACGCTGAAAGATGGCCACGAGCCATTAGCCCGTTTGTGCTAATCGACCCCCCTCTTTCCCGGCGCTATATTCCTCTTCACCCCAGTGTTCCCCAGTGCCGCTGCTTTGCGGCGCGAGGGATCGCCGTGCCTGCAACAACACAACAACACCAAGGAAGAAGCGCCATGAAACCTGCATTCAACAAGCTCACCCTGCTCAGCGCCCTGCTCGTCGCCCTCGCCGGCTGCCAGACTATGAAACCCAACGAAGATCGCCTGAAAACCACTGCCCAGACGACGATCGGCGAGCCGGTGACCAAGATTTCCAACGTGCGCAACGACAACAGCGCCACTTACTTCATCGCCAGCACCGCTTCAGGGGATTACAACTGCGAGCTGCCCAGCGGCGTCATGGTCGGGATCGCGTCGATGGGCATGGGGATGAGTGCCCACTGCTACAACAAGAACAGTGGCCGGCCGCAAAATCCGCTGCAGCGCTATTGATCCTCAGCTAAACCGGTTCTGTGCGGGGTTCACGCAACGAGCGCAAGGTCGCGCGTAACTCGGCCGGGCGCACCGGCTTGGACAGAATCGCGATCTGGCGGTCATGCAGGGCCGCCTGGATCTTCTCCACCTCATGCCCGGTGAGGATCAGCGCCGGCACCGCCCTGCCCCGTTGCGCACGTAGCTGGTCGATGCACTCGATGCCGGTGGCCTGATTGCCCAGGTCATAGTCGGCGACGATGATATCGCAGTCGCTGAGCAGGTCCTTGCCACTGGATTCGGCCTGCACCTCGCAGCCCCAGCGTTCAAGCAACGCTTTGGTGGCCAGCAGCACGTTGCGGTCATCCTCCACCAGGCACACTTTCAGGCCGGTCAACAAGCCGACCTGGCTCGCTTGCTCTCGGGTGACCGGCTGCCGGGGTGCTTCAACCTTGCGCAAGCCCAGCAGGCTCACCGTCGTACCATGGCCGACCCGCGAACGTATCGCCACCTGCATGTCCATCATCCGGCCCAGGCGTCTGACGATCGACAGGCCCAGGCCCACGCCTTCAACGTCCTTGTCGCGCAACTGGCGCACGCGGTAGAACTCCTCGAAGACCTTGGGCAATTCATCGGCATCAATGCCGCAGCCCTGGTCATAAACGACAATGGCCAACCCATTCCCACGCTTGCGCACAGCGATCAGTACCGGCCGCTGCGGTGCGTACTTGAAGCAGTTGGACAGCACGTTCTGGACCATGGTGGCCAGCAGCGCCGGGTCAATCTGCACCCATTGCTCGGCCACCCGCAGGCGCAGTTCGACGCCGGCCCAACGCGCCGCTTCGACGTTCTGGCGCACCAGATCGTGGAGCAGATCAGCCAGCTGTACGCATTGCAGGCGGGGTTGCAGGCGCCCGTTGTCGAGGGTGTACAGGTCGAGAATCGAGCGAAACAGTTGTGCGACGTTGAGCAGCGAGCGGTCGATGTTGTCGACCAGGCGCCGCTCCTCCTCGCCCAGGCGCGCTTCGCGCAGGCAAGCGGTGAACAGGCCGATCGAGTGAATCGGTTGGCGCAGGTCGTGACTGGCCTGGGCCAGAAAGCGCGACTTTTCCAGGTTGGCGGCGGTCGCTTCTTCGGAGGCCTTGCGCGTGCGCTCAAGCAGCAGGTGCGCGTACATGGGGATGACCGTACTGGTGATCATCAGCATCAGCACCATGAACGGTTGCGCCTGCCAGTAAGGGGTCAGCCGGTAAACGCAGAGCAAGGCCAACAACGCCAGGGCGGTGGCGATCGCCAGGTACCGCGAGCCATAGCGCATGCCATTGCCCAGGTTGACCCAGACCATCACCGCGTACAGCGGCAGCGCGGCCTCGCCACCCACCACCAGGCCGAAACAGGTGCCGGTGTAGTCCTGGACCATGCTGAAGAGACGCCGGGCCGGATAGTGGCCCGGCCAGCGCACGATGACCTGGCGCAGGACGATCGACAGCAACAGGAACAGGACGATGTAGATCATGATCGGCAGGTACATGTTGACCTGCTGCCCGGGCAGAAAACCCAACACGCTGATATAGATCATGGCAAGGCCGGCGACAATGATCCGCAGGTTGGCCTGGTCGAGCTCGGTATTTTTCTCGAACTTCATCGGGAACATCCTTGTGCGACAGTCGTCATATCCAGTACGTACACCGGGCAGCGTCCGTGCCCGGTGGTAAAGTAACACGCCTGTAAGGAACGCCAGGCCCAGGGAGGCACTCGACATGGCATGCCGGATCATCATAGCTGACGACCACCCGCTGTTTCGCGAAGCGATGGTGGGGACTGTCCAGCGCCTGTTACCTGATGCGCTGATCGAACAAGCCGGGGATTTCGACAGCGTCCTGGCACAGGTTGCACGCGGCGCGGAGCCCGACACCCTGCTCCTTGACCTGCGCTTCCCGGGGCTTACCTGCATTACTCAGTTGGTCGACTTGCGTCAACAGTTGCGCCGCACCACCCTGATTGTGGTGTCGATGGTCGATGACCCGGAGCTGATCAGCGAAGTGATGGCCGCCGGTATCGACGGTTTCATTGGCAAGAACATCGCCCCCGACGAGATCGGCCAGGCGATTCTGGCCATTCGCGAAGGCGAAGTGCTGGTGCGTTTTGCTCCGTCCGGGTTGCTGCCGCTGGACACCAGTGCAGTGGCCACCACCCTGACCGCGCGTCAGCAAGAGGTGTTGCGCCTGATCGCCGAGGGCAAGACCAACAAGGAAATCGCCCGCGCGCTGGATATCTCGCCCTTTACCGTGCGCATTCATGTGTCGTCGTTGTTGCGCACCCTCAACGTGCCGTCGCGGGCCGCCGCGGTGAAATACGCTGTCACACCATAGGGGCCGGCTTGCCCCGCGATTTCACTACTGAAGCCCAGGCTCGTCAGGCTTTCGTCCGCTGTCGCAGTGTGAATACCCAGCATTTTTTAATCGCCAGCAAGCGTGCATCCGCCCACCGACTATATTGATAAAGCCGCCCGCTGCGGCAGGTGGGAAGCGCAGCCGTCCGTTTTTTCCACACCTTGGGACATCACCATGGACTGATATCGAGACGGCGAACATGCTCTCCAGCCAATCCTCCAGGATCACGCCTGAATCGACACCCTCATCACCGCCACTCAAATTCAACCTGAGCTGGGGGCTGCTGGCGATTGTAATGACCGTTGCAGCCGGTGTCTTGGCTCACTGGCAACCACCCTACCCTTACCCGGCCACTCCCGTTTCCGAGCGAAGCTTGGTGGACCAGCTGCTGTACCCCCTTGAGGCGAATGGTGAGTTACGGCTATGGCAACCCGCCCGCAAACTCAACTCCATCGCGGCCTCCGCAACTGGGCAATACCTTCTGGCTGTTGGCGACAGCGGCGCCGCCCTGTTCTCTGACGATAGCGGCAGGCATTGGCGCAACCAGGTCAGCGGGTTGACCGAGAACCTGACATACGCATGGATCTCCGATGATGGCAAGCAAGGTGGTGCCGTCACGTTCTCCGGTTCGGTCTATGAGATGCGCCCCGACAGCGGCGCCTGGATATCGGATACGCGCTCATCTGCAATTCCGATAGGTTCTGCACCGCTGCCATCACCATCGCCGTACTTTAACAATCGTTCACCTCGCTGGCCCCAAGGCCTGCCACCGGGAACACAGATAAAAAGGTCCCAGAGCAAGGACAGCTCGCAAACCTCCAACGATAGTCCGTGGGGGCTGGTGGTGTCTCCAATGCCTACCGACTGCAAACACGCATGGGCCGTTGGCGACTTTGGCAGCATCGTCACCAGCGCAGACTGCGGGAAAACCTGGAAGGTTAAGGCCAGCGCATTGCCTGGCAGCCTCTTCGCCATAACATTCCTGGCCGATGGCAAACGCGGCTGGGCGGCCGGGTATGCTGGCGTACTGCTGCGAACCACCGACGCGGGTGAGCACTGGCTGCCGACCGTCACCGGCATTCACTCCACGGTGACCTCGATCATGTTCCTCGAAAATGGCCACGGATGGATGGCCACCGAGGATGGGGAATTGCTGTCGAGCTCGGATCTAGGGCGCTCCTGGCGTTTGATGGAACCACAACCCCAACTGCCAGGGCTACGCTGCGTCCACTTTCAAGCGGATGGACTGCGTGGCAGGACCAGCAATGGCGAGGGAGCGTCCTTGTCTACCGCAGACGGCGGCTTGACGTGGAAAAATGTTGCCAGGGACAAGCCTGCGGACCTGCACACCATTACGTTCTCTCCAGACGGCCTGAAGGCCCCTCCCAAAGCAAAGGACGGGACGATGGTGTCCAACGATTGCGGCGCTACCTGGCACTTGCAGCCCACGCCTGATGTCGAGATGACTGCAACCGCGACCTACAGCACTGGCAACGGCCTTGGCTGGATGGCGGGCGAGGACGGCCAGATGGTTGCAAGCGTCGACGGCGCGGCGCAAAAAAGCTACTCGCCGGCACGCTCCATGCGCTTGGCCATGTGGTTCAGTGACGCCAACAACGGCTGGGCCGTCGGCCTGCACCCTGCCCTCACGCGCACCCGGGACGGCGGCAAAACCTGGGCAATCGTGCCCACTCCGATTCAATACTCCCGCTACCCTGCGCCGTGGTTCTGGGCATCGCTGCTGCTGATCGCCTGGATGTGGATGCGTGCATTCCAGACCCGACCGCCCCCCGTGGAGGATGGCGTCGCCACCATGGCCGCGTCGGATGCGCCAACCCAAGACTTCTGCCAAGACCGCCTGCGCTTCGGCCCACTGGCCAAAGGCATTTCGCGTTTTCTGCGCAACGAGGCCACGGAGCCGCCGCTGACGCTTGCTGTTTCCGGCGACTGGGGTACCGGCAAGAGCAGCCTGATGACGTTGATTTGCAAAGACTTGCAGAACAACGGCTGCCGCCCGGTCTGGTTCAACGCCTGGCATCACCAGAAAGATGAGCAGTTGCTCGCCGCATTGCTCAGTGCCGTGCGCGAGCAGTCGCTGCCTTCCTTTTTCGAACCGAGCGGGTGGATATTCCGCTGGCGACTGCTGGTACTACGCACGAAAAGGCATTGGTTCGTGGCCAGCCTGTTGGCACTGTCCGCGGTCTGGTTGGGGGCCTACCTGTCGGCTCACGAGGCAGGTCAATGGCAGTCGCTTTCGACACTGCTCGATAAAGCCTCGGCGCCCCAGGACGACGGGATCACGCTGGCGTTTCTCGGATCGCTGAATCTGGGGCCACTGGCGGCGAAACTGGCAGGGCTGGTTACAGCGTTCGTTGCCTTGCGCAAGACGCTAACCGCCTTCGGCGCGGATCCGGCCGTGTTGCTGTCCAACTCGGTAGAACAGTTTCGACTCAAGGAAGCGAATGCCCTGACCAGCTTCCGCTCACGGTTCGCCAAGGAGTTCGAGGAGGTCACCCAGTGTTTGCCTGGGCGCTTGGTGGTGGTGATCGATGACCTGGACCGTTGTCGCGCAGAGGCTGTTCTGGAGGTAATGGAAGCCGTCAATTTTCTGGTGTCATCAGGCAAATGCTTTGTCATCTTTGGCATGGCTACCAACCGGGTACAGGCGGCGCTGGCGTTGTCCTTTGAAAAGATCGCCCAGGAAATGACCGAACTCGACAGCTCTAGCCAAGCGCCGCTCACGGCTGAGGCAAAAGCCGAGTTGGAACGTATGCGGCGACGCAAATACGCCCGTGACTACCTGGAAAAGCTGATCAATCTGGAGATCGCAGTACCGGATACTCCCAGCGACAAACCGCACTCCCTGCTGGAGGAAACTGCAGCCGACTCAACGCCACAGACGGCCCTTTTCAAACGACTGAAGATTGCAGTCACTACGGCTTTTTGTCTTGTTGCACTCGGCTATGCATGGCATTCAGGCCAGCACTTTCAACTCCCGCTTGCCTCGGCGCAAGCTTACGAAACCACGACAAACAAAACAGCTGCGACACCCCCTGCCAGCGTACCCGACAACAACAAACAAGGCAGCTCCGCACTGCCTGAAAGCAATCTTGACAGCGCCGTCACAGCCAACCCCTTCCCGCCGAACGAAGCGTTGGATACGCGTAACGATATCGCCTTTACGGTCGTAGCGATCATCGTGCTGCTGGTTACCACGGGTTTGACCTATGCGCTTTGGCGTTTGCGCCGCACTCTGTACAGGGTACAGGACTCACCAGCGTTCAAAGCGTCCCTGGTGGCATGGTCGCCATTGGTCCAGAAGCATCGCAGAACACCTCGAGCGCTCAAGCGTTTTGCCAATCGCTTGCGTTACCTGGCGATGCTGCAGCAGGCCCAGCGGTTCGATCAGTCCGGTTGGGACATACTGCCAAGGCGTCTAAGGGAGTGGCTAGGGCTGACAGTTGCATCCGGATCTACGGCGGCCGAAGCCAGTATTGCTGAACACCGGATCGTGGCCCTGGGCGCGCTCTATGAGGTGTTCGGTAGCGACTGGAAGAACTGCGCCAAAGACCATCTCCCCGAGAGTGAACTCGCCGATCTGGCCAAGGTGTCGATCAAGGCCTACTGTGCGCCAGGCCTGGGGGTCACTTGGCCGCCCTCGGAGGAGGAGATACAGCGTTTTGCCCAATCATTGGCTGGGGTGCGTATTCCTTCTTGATAGCTTTTTCCAACGAATCTCGGCCTCATGGGCAGGGCCAGATCGAATGCCAGTGTTCGACCTGGTGAGGCCCTCCCCCAGCCATCAACGCACCCAGCGCGACTCGCTGCTTTGCAATGCCGCGGCAATGGTATCGAGGCGGTTGTTCGGCAGGGTCTCGGGCAGCAGATCGGTCCCGGCGCTGACGAACAGCTGCGCATGGGCATTGCGCAGTTCGGCATAGGCCAGGTCTCGCTTGAGCTGGGTCTGCAGGTTGTTGAGCTCGCCCTGTATCAGTTCCAGCTCACCGATGTTCTGGGTCTGATAGCGGTTGCGCAACTGCTCGGCAATTTCCCCGTCCAGGGTTGCCAGCTCTTCGCTGGTACGGAACTGCCGGGTCGCCTCGTTGAAGTTGGCGTTGGCCACATACAGTTGTGCCAGGACCGCCATCGACATCGCCTGGCGCCGGGCTGCCGCCACGTCCTCACCGGCCTTGGCAACCTTGATGGCAGCCGGTGCCGAGAGCACATTGAACAGGTTCCAGGTGACCTTGACGCCGTAGTCCGCCCAGCTCTGGTTGACCAGGAAGGAGTTGCTGTCGTAATGCCCGCCGGCGGAAAACTCCAGGCCCGGCAGCAAGCGCAACATGGCCTTGCGGGTTTCCGCCGCGCTGATGCGTGCCTGGTAATCCTGCTCGCGCAGTTCCGGCCGGCTGGCCAGGGCCTGCTGCTCAAGCTGGGCGAAATCGCCTTTGAACTGCGGCAGCGCATAGCCCTCCTGCGGCGCCAGGCTGAAATCGGTGTTCAACGGCAGGTTGATCAGCGCCGCCAGTTCGGTCTTGGCCAGCGACAAAGCGCGGCGCTGTTCTTCCAGCTGGCGGGTCGCTTCGATCAGCGCACGCTGATAGCTGAGCACCTGTACCGGGTCGCCCAGGCGCTGCGCGCTCATGTGCTGGCTATTGCTGCGCGCCTCGGCGATGCGCCCCATGAGGCTGTCGATCTGGGTCAGCAAACGCTGCGCCGCCACGGCGCGCCAATAGGCCGAGCGTACATCCTGGGTGATGGTATGGATGACCTTGCGCCGGCGCTCCTGGAGAATCAGGCGCTGGTCGGCCTGCTGCTTGGCGCTGACATAGCTGACCCCGAAGTCGAGGACGTTCCAGACCATGGTCAGGTCGGCCACCTCGCGATCGCGGTCCTGGGAGGTCGAGGGTTCCAGGGACTGGGTACCCGTCCGCACGCTCTGGCTGCTGGACGCACTGACATTGTTACGCCCGGCATAACCGGCTTCCAGTGCCATGCGCGGCAACATGTCAAAGCTCGCCAGGTCAACCTGGCGCTTGGCCAGCGCTTCTTCCATGACTTTCAGCCGCGCCTCGAGGTTGTACTTCACCGCCCGTGCCATTGCCTGATGCAAGGTCAGCGCCCCCCTGAGCGGTTCCTGGTCCTTGAACATCGCGCTGATATCGGCACGTGCACGGTCCTCGCTGACCTGCCTGTCTATCGGCTGGCTGGTGACCGCACAGCCGCTGATGGCGAATGCCAAGACGCTGACCCCGAGCAATTTATGGTTATTTTTCATCCTTGGGCCGCCCCCTGGTACGGCTCGATCTTGAAAGTGTTGGTGCCGTCCATCATGCCCGCGGTCCGATCTGCGTCGGTTGCGCCAGGGCCAGGGCCAACTCGCGTACGGGACGCTGGTCGGCCTCGTTCAGTGCATGCAATTGCTGACCCAGGGTCGGTGCCCCGGAGACACCGCGGCCATCACCGCCGCGCCACTGCTTGCCATCGAAGACGCTCATCTGCACCTCCTCCGACGGCGTTTGCCGGGTGAAAATAGTCGAGAAGCTGCTACTGCCAAACACCCCGCCATCGCCACCGCCAAAACCCAGGAACCCCGTGCCCGTGCCCTCGCCAGGAGTGTTGCTGCTGGCAAAGACCTGGGCGATGAAGCTCGGTGCGCTGGCGCCGTTGTGTATGAAGACGCTACCCAAGGGGGCGATGCCGCTGCCCAGCGTGCGCACCTGGAACAACGGCGTCGGCAACAAGGGTGAGGTCGTCGGCTGCGTTGGCATCAGCGGTACTTGTGGTTGCGCCAAGGTGCTCGAAGGCACGGTGCTCGGCTCGGGGACCTTGACCCGGTACTCAGGATCCCCGGCGTCCTGCGCATTGATGACATAGGCCGGCCCCGTCAGCGACACCGCCAATGCATTGCCGGCCTGGTCCTGAATGCCGCTTCCCAGCGCATTCAGGCGCAGGCCAAGGCTGCCCTGGCCACTGATACCGGCCACACTGATGCGGTAGGTGCGGGCATCGACTTGCACCAGCGATTGCAGGCTACCGCTGGCACTGCCGGTGCTGGTCACACTGAAATCGCCGACGTCCACGCCGCTGACGTCTTCGTCGAAGGTCAGGGTAAAGCTCAGGGTCGGTTCCGCCGTCGGCGAAGGGCCATCGAGGGTGATCGTGCTTGGCCGCGGCGCCCGCGCGTCAATCAGCACCGCATCGGTACTGCCGATGTTGTTGAGTTCAGCCTTGAGGTCATTGCCAAGCGCATCGCGCAGGCTGCCACCGTTGAGCTCGATGAGCGGCCCGACACTGATGCCGTTGTTGCCTTGCTGGCCGCTGCTGACGGTCATGCGGAACACCAGTGCAGTGCTGCCGGAACCGGAGAGGTAGTCGGCATAGGCGACCCGGCCGTTGCCCAGGCTGATAGCCAGGCGCGGCAAACCGTCGGCGGTATCGACCAGCACGGCTTCGTCCAGCTGCACGGTGAAATCCAGGGTCTGCCCGGCGACATAGGTGCCGTTGGCCGGAACCTGCACCGCCGTCACCGAGGGGGCGACCCGGTCGATGCTATAGACACTGCCTTGCAGGCCACCACCGAGGTCGTTGCCGGCACTGTCGACGATAGCGGTGCCGCTGCCCTTGAGATCAAGGCGCAACGTGCCGAGCCCGGCGAGGCTGTCGACCAGTACGGTGTAGGTCCACCCGTTGAGCGCCGTCACGCTGGCGATACGTCCGCTGGCCGTGCCGCTGAACACCAGCGCGAAGTCGGGGCTGTCGACGCCGCTGACGCTTTCATCGAAGGTCACGGTGTAACGGACCGAACTGCTGGCGATCGGGCTGACATCGACCCGGACGATATCGGCAACCTGGGGTGCCAGGGTGTCAACCCGTACCGACGAGGTACTGCCAAGGTTGTTGAGCGACAGGTTCAAGGTATTGCCCGCCCCATCGCGCACGGCCCCGCCGTTCAGGTCCAGGGTGCCCGCCACGCCAATGCCGTTGGCGTCGTTGTTGCCGGCCTGCACGGTGTACTGGAACAGCAGCGCGCCGGTACCGGAGCCTGACACATAGGTTGCGTGGCGGGTCACGCCACCGATGTTGAGCAACAACCGTGGCGTTCCCCCGCTGGTATCGACGATCACCGCTTCACTGGTATTGACCGTGAAGCTCAGCACGTCGCCACTGTTGTACGCGCCGGCGGCCGGCACCGAGACCGTGGCCACGCTCGGCGCCACGGCATCAATCAAGACGCCGCTGGTGCTGGGCACGCCGTTGAGTGTGGTACCGGCGTTGTTGCCGAGCCCATCGCGCAGGGTTGCTCCGTTGAGCTGGAGAGTGCTGGCGACGGTGATGCCGTTGCTGTCCAACTGCCCGCTGGCGACGGTCAGGCGGAACACCAGGGCGGCGGTACCGGAACCGGACAGATAGTTGGCGTAGACGGTACCACCGTTATCGAGGGTAACGGCAATACGCGGTGTGCCCCCGGTCGTATCGACCACGACGGTTTCGTCGAGGTGGACGGTGAAGTCCAGGTTCTGCCCGGTAACGTAATTGCCGTTGCTGGGCACCTCGACATGGGTGATGCTCGGCGCGACCCGGTCAATGCTGTAGACAGCGCCAGCCAGGCCACCGCTCAGGCCGTTGCCGGCGGCATCGGTGATAGCGGTGCCGCTGCCATTGAGGTCCAGGCGCACGCTGCCCGCCCCGCTCAGGCCGTTGACCAGTACCGTGTAGGTATGGCCATCGACCTGGGTAACACTGGCGATGTTGCCGGCAGCGCTGCCGCTCAACACCAGGGTGAAATCGGCGACATCCACACCGCTGACGTTCTCGTCGAACGTCACAGTGTAGCGGACCGAGTCGGCAGCGCTCGGGCTGGCATCGACGCGCACGATGCCGGTGGCTTGCGGGACGACGGTATCGACCAGCACCGACACGGTGCTGCCAAGGTTGTTGAGCGTCAGCGCCAACGGGTTGCTCGCCGGATCGCGCACGGTCGCGCCGTTCAGGTCCAGGCTCGTCGCCACGCTGATACCGTTGCTGTCGTTGTCGCCGGCTTGCACGGTGTACTGGAACAGCAACGCAGCGCTGCCAGAACCTGACACATAGGTTGCATAACGGATCACGCCACCGATGTCGAGCAGCACGCGTGGCGTCCCCCCACTGGTATCGACGCTCACCGCTTCACTGGTATTGACCGTAAAACTCAGCACGTCGCCACTGTTATACGAGCCGGCGGCCGGCACCGAGACCGTGGCCACGCTCGGCACGATGGCATCGACCAATACGCCGCTGGTGCTGCCCACGCCGTTGAGCGTGGTCACTGCAGTGTTGCCGACGCTGTCACGCAAGGCACCGCCGTTGCTGTCGATGGCACCGGCCACGCTGATGCCGTTGCTGTCCAGTTGCCCGCTGGCGACGGTCAGGCGGAACACCAGGGCACCGGTACCGGAACCGGACAGGTAGTTGGCGTAGACCGTGCCGCCGGTGTCCAGGGTGATCGCCAGACGTGGCGTACCACCGCTGGTGTCGACCAGCATGTTCTCGCTGAAATTGACGGTGAAATCCAGGTGTTGGCCGGCGACATAGGTGCCATTGGCCGGCACACCGACACTGGCGACCGTCGGCACTACGCCATCGATGACGATGCTGTCCTGGCCGGCGATGGAGTTGGCGCCACCTACGGTTGGCAGGGTCAGCACCGCGTCGTCGCTGTGCACGCTTTTGATCGTCGCGCCGTTGAGCGTCAGCGCGCCGGTGGAGGTGTAATCCAGGTCGGCGCTCACGTCGCCGGCCTGGACCACATAACTGAAGGTCAGGGTATTGCTGCCGGAGCCCGAAACATAGGACGCCAGGCGGTCGACCAGGCCGGTTTCCAGCAACAGGCTCGGCGCCCCGCCCGTGGTATCGACAACCACCGTCTGGTCGAAGGTGACGGTTACGTTGATGACGTCGCCCACCTTGTAGCCGCCATTGGGGTTGCTGACCTGGACATTGCTCACCAACGGATTGAGCGGGTTCACGTTCAGGTTGATGGTGTCGGTGTCGATCTGCGCGCCGCCGCTGCCGCTCAAGCCCTGGTCGTTGCTGATGATCTGCAATGACGCCAGACCGTTGAAGCCCGGTGTCGGGGTAAAGCTCAGGCCATTGAGCGCAGCGTTGATGCTGGCCAGGCTACCGGTGAAGACCATCGTCGTATCGGCCGTGCCGTCACCGCTGGTGAAGCTCAGGCCGGTCGTTGTGGCGAGCGTGATCAGGCCATTGGTGGCCACAAGCGTTACCTGCAGCGCACCGCCGCCGGCATCCACGTCACTGATGCTGATCAGGTTGCCGTTGCCGGTCGAGAACACCAACACGCTGTCCTGGGCGAACGACTGGGTGCCAGGCACCGCGTTGAGCGGCGCATCGTTGATGGCCGTCACGGCCAGGGTCAGCGTCGTGCTGCTGGCCTCGGAGCTGCCGGTACCGGAGTTGCCGGGGTCGACGCCAGTGTTGCCGCCGTCGTCGATGGCCACCGTCAGGGTGACGTTGCCGACCGAGTTGGCGGCGGTGAGGAAGTTCACCTGGCTCGCGGCGATGAAGGCGTTGATATCGGCCAGGCCGCCCACCAGGGTCAGGCTGCCGGTGCCGGAACCGCTCACCGTAACACCGCTGCCGCTGGTTGCGTTCAGGCTGCCACTGGGCACCGAGAGGACGACCGTGACCGCGCCGCTGCCGGCGTCGACGTCGGTAAAGCTGATGCCGGTGATGGCGCCAGGCTGGTCCTCGTTCACGGCAATGCTGCCCGGCGCGCTGATACTCGGTGCGTCGTTGACCGCCGTGACCTGCAAGGTCGTGATGGTCGAGGCCGTGGCGATGCTGGCGGTGTCGATGCTCACCGTCAGGGTCACATTGGCGGTGGCGTTGCTGGCAGTGGTGAAGCTCAGGTTACTGCCGGCAATGAAGGTGTTGATGTTGGCGATAGTGCCGGTCAGGGTACGGGCCGAGCCCGTACCACCGACCACCACCCCGCCGCCGCTGATGGCCGACAAGGTGCCGGAACCCACCGTCAGGGTTACCGTGGCCATGCTTGAATCGACATCGCTGAAGCTGATGCCGGTGACCGCGGTAGCCGTGTCTTCGCTGACCGACAGCGTCGCCGGGGCGCTAACCTGCGGCGCGTCATTGATCGCCGTGACGCTGACCGTCTTGGTCGCCACGCTACTGTCCAGGCTACCGTCGTTGACCTGGAAGCTGACCGTACGGGTAGCGCTGCTTGGCGTATCGGACAGGTTGCTGTAGGTCACCGCGCGCAGGGCCGCCTGCCATTGCGCCAGCGTGGCCGAGGCACCTGCCGAGGTCAGGGTCAGCACGCCGCTGGCAGCATTGTAGCTGGCGCTGATATTGCCCATGGTCGCCGGGTTGTTGGTGAACGCCAGGCTGTCTTCAGCCGTCTGCAGGTTGCCGGTGATGCTCACCGTGGCGCTGGCCAGGCTAAGGTTGTCGGAATCCGCCAAGGTCAGCCCGCTATCGATAACCACAGGCGTGGAGGCGATATTGTTGCCTTCGGTAAACGCTGTGGTGCCGCCACTGGTGGTGACCTGCGGGGCATCGTTGACGGCGGTGACGGTCACACTGGCCGTGTCGCTGGCCAGCGAGAAGGCGCCGCTGCCGCCGGACAAGGCGGTGTCCACCTTGCTGCCCTGCTGCCCCGCGGTCACGCCCGTCTGGTCCCAGGCGTTGTAGGTCAGGGTGGCCGTGGTGCCGTTGGCGCCGTCCGGAACGAAACGCACTTTGTCGGTGGCCCGCAACAGCAGTGCGCTGTTGGCCGCCACGCTACCCATGGCGTTCCAGGTGCTGCCGTCGAGGCTGTACTGCCAGGTGCCGTTGCCACTGGTGAGCCCGGTGATGGCAATGCCTTGCAGCGCACCGCTGTCGACATCGCTGATGCTGGCGCCAAGCACGCTGGCCACGGTTTGCCCGGGGTTGTTGATCGCACCGTCGGTCAACGGCGTGAGCGCAGGAGCGGCCGGGGTCAGCACCGGGGCATCGTTGAGTGCGGTGACGCTCAGCGTGGCCTGGGCGATACCGCTGGAGAACGCGAGGCTGCCACCGTTGCTGCTGGTGTCGGCGCTATTGCGGGTGCTGTTGGTCGAAGCCGTGCCGCTGGTCTGGTCCCAGGCGCGGAACGACAGGCTGACGTTCTCGCCATTATTCTGGTCCGGCACATAGCGCAGGTAGCTGCTGCTCGACAGCAGCAAGGCGGCATTGCCTGCAACCGCGCCGACAGCGTTCCAGGTCACGCCATCGGTGGAGTACTGCCAGGTGCCATTGCCGGTACTGGCAGTCAGGGCAATCCCGGACAGCGCACCGGTATCCGCGTCCGCATGGGTCAGACCGGCCAGGAGGGTCGATACCAGCACGCCGGAGCTCGTCGTGTGCTCGTCGCTGCCCGGCATTACGTACGGCCCGCCAGACAGCGTCGGCGCATCGTTGACCGCCACCAGCGTCACTGTGCTGGCGATCGCCAGCACCTGGGTGTCGACGCCGCCATTGCTGGTGCCGCCGGTGTCGCGGATGCTGGTCAGGGTCACCACCCGGCTGGTGGTGTCCGCGGCGTGGCTGGTGTTGCGGTAGGCCATGCCGTCGACCAGGGTCTGGGTCGCCGCCGCGCTGATACCACCGACCTTGCTCAGGGTCACGGTGGCGGTGTTGCCGGTAATGTCCACCAGATAGCTCATGCCATTGCTGGCGGTGGTGCCGCTGGTGCCGTGGAGCAGGACGATGAAGGTACCGTCGACCATTAGCAGTTCGTTGCCGCCATCGGCCAGGTTGCTGACCGTAAGGATCAACTGGTCGATATTCTGCCCGGCCTCGAGCGTACCGACGGTGACGCCACTGAACAGGTCCGCCGCCGCACCGTCCTCGGTGAAGGTCGGGTTGTTCGGCGTTGCCACCAGTGTCGGCGCATCGTTGATCGCGGTGATGGCGACAGTGACGTTGGCATTGCTGCTGGTACCGCCGTCGCCATCGTTGACGGTGACGCGCACGGTACGGCTGGCACTGGCGATGTCGCCGGTATTGCTGTTGCTGTAGGTCAGGTTGCGCAGCAGCGCTTCGACGATGGCGGGCGTCGCGCTGGCGTTGAGGCTGATGACCAGGTTGCTGCCCCCGGTACCGCCGGCAACGGTGCCGATGGTCACCCCGGCATAGGTGATGTTGCTGCCCGATATGCCAATCTGGCCGGCACCCACGCCCTGGTTGTGAACACTGAGCACGTCCTCGCCCGCCACCCCGTTGCTGACGATCGACACGGTGACATTGCCACCGTTGAAGTCCGCCGAGTCGGCATCGCTGAGCGTGGCATTGCCGCCCAGATCGATCAGCACGGCACTGCCGCCTTCGCTGAAGCCGACCGAGTCGCCATTGAGGTTGCCGACCACCGGTGCGGCGTTGGCCAGGGTGGTGAAATTCAGCGTGGTGTTGTTGCTGATGCCCTTGAAAATCGCGCCATCGAGGTCGGCGAAAGTCTTGCTGTCGAAGCGAACGGCGTAACCGGTACCCAGCGCCAGGGTGATCGACGGGTCGATGGTCCAGGTCGTGCCGGAACCGGTGATCTGCCCACTGCCTACCGCGATGGTCTCGACAATGACGTTGTCGGAAGTCCGCACGATATAGAGGTTGCCGGTGCCCTTGACCACGCTCTCGTTGAAGGTCAAGACGATATTGGCGGTGGGCGAAACGTTCACCCCGTTGTCGCTCGGGGTGGAGCTGACCACGATGGGCGGGCGGTCGTTCTGGATGACGTAGGTGCCGGTGGAGGTGTTGATCCCGGCATACAGGTCGACGTCACCGTCACCGTCGAAATCGGCGACCCGGTAGTTGGTGCCACTGGTGTCGGTCAGGGTCAGGCCGGCAAACGGTGAAGCGGCCTGGGTCATGAGGGTGAAGGTGCCGTCGCCATTGCTGCGCGCGTACTGCCAGGCCGTACCGTTGCCGCCGGTCTGGTAGAGGATGTCGGTATCGCCGTCGCTGTCGAAGTCGCCCACCACCAGGCGCGCACCAAAGACCGGTGCCGGGAAGGTGGCGCTCGACTGGCTGCTGAAACTGCTGCCGTCGTTGCGATAGTAGTTGCCGGTGGCGCCGTTGACACCGGTAAGAATGTCCAGGTCGCCGTCACCGTCGAAATCACCGACCCGGTAGGCGTTGCTGTTGTGGTCGGCGAAGCTCAGGCCGGCGAACGGCGACACGTTCTGGGCCATGAGGGTGAATGTGGCATCGCCATTGTTGAGCGCGTACTGCCAGGCCGAGCCATTGCCGCCGGTCTGGTACAGGATGTCGGCGTCGCCGTCGTTGTCGTAGTCGCCTACCACCATGCGCACGGCGAAACTCAGCGACGGAAAGGTTGTATTCGACTGGCTGCTGAAACTGCCACCGTCGTTGCGAAAGTAGTTGCCCTGGCCGCCGTTGATCCCGGCCAGCAAGTCGATATCGCCATCGCCGTCGAAATCGTCGGCGAAGAAGTTGTTACCCGCGGTGTCGCCCAGGCTCAGGCCGGCAAATGGCGAGGCGGCCTGGGTCAGGAGGGTGAAGGTGCCGTCGCCGTTGCTGCGCGCATACTGCCAGGCCGTACCGTTGCCGCCGGTCTGGTAGAGGATGTCGGCATCGCCATCACCGTCAAAATCGCCCGCCACGGTACGCACACCGAACAGCGGCGCCGGAAAGGTAGCGGTAGAACCGGAGCTGAAGCTGGTGGCCAGCAGGCTCTGGTAGCCGCTCAACTGGGCGCCCAGGGAGGCGCTTTGCAGCACCCCGCTGCTGCGCTCCAGGGTCCAGTTGCCGCCCAGGGCCTGGGCCCCGGTGTCATCGACGGAGGCCGCGATATCGGCCCCGGTCAACGCCGCCAGCTGATCGACGAACGCCTGGCCGGCGCTGTCCTTGCCGACGCGGCAGCCATACAGCATCAGGTCGCCATCGGCCTTGAGCGCCGAACCGATGCTTTGCAGCGCGGCGCTGTGCTCGGCCAGGTTGCTGCTGTCGAGCCAGACATTGCCCAGCTGCACGCTGCCCGATGCCCCGTGGGACAGCAGGTGGATGGCGTCCAGGCCGTCACGCCCCTTGAGGTAGTCGGCCATCTGTTGCAGGCCGTCCTTGCTCGGGTCGAGGACCACCACCTCGGTGCCGGCAGGCAGGCCGTCCAATAACTGTTGCGAATCCTTGACCTGGCCATCGACGAACACCACTTCGTGGCGTTGCCCGGTCTGTTGGCTGCCGATATCGGCAGTCCCCGCCGCTGGCGGTGCGCTGTGCTCGGCAGAGCTGCTGTCCTTGGCCGGTTCCGCTGCCGCCTGGGCCACGGCCTCCTGGGCAACCACGGCCACGGAGGCATCGAACATGATCCGCGGCTCCAGGGCGAACAGCAACGGCGCCTGGCCGCTGTGCCCGGCTGGCTGGGTTGCCTGCGACGCCTGACGCTTGAATCGCTCGAGGAACTTCATGCTGCACCTCCTGCTGTGCAACCGCCCTGCTCACAGGCAGCGAACGCTGAAAAGTGGCGACGGCCCCGCAGGACCGCCGCCGTACCGCGCTGATTTAGTTACGCGACGGGAAGATACCTTCCAGCGCGATGATGTAGGTGATGCCCAGGTACGGATTACGGTTACCGAATGGCTGGCCGCCGCCAGCCGCGCTCAGCGAGTTGGGGGACAGGGTGGTCGCGCCGGCCAGGTCCGAACCGTAGATGTTCATGGCGTTGCCGCCGGTATCGGCTGCGCGCGCCAGGTACATCGTTTCGTTGCCCACGTCGCTGGTCCCGCCGACCGTCGAGATCACCTGCGTATGCCTATGGCTGGGCAACTGGTTGTAGGTCAAGGTAACGTTCTCGACGCCGCCGACCTCGCCCAGGTCGATTTGCGACAAGCTCGGCCCCTGCCCGGTACCGACCGCTGTGCGCCCACGCAGGTCCGGTAGGCCGAAGGTGTTCTGGCCGTTGCCGCCAAAGGCAGTGCCAAGGATCGAGAACAAGGCCGCGTTCTGCGCGATCGGCAGGATCTGGGCCTCGCAGATGGCATATCCGCGAGGCGCGAAATTGCCGCCGAACATCTTGATTTCACCGAGAAATGGTTCGCTCATCAGGCATTTCCTTACGTTGCGTTGTTGGAATGTCGGGCCTAGCCGCAGACCGCCTACGGCGACGATTGGCATTCGCGATGGATCACCGCTTCGAGGGTATGGCGCCCGTCTGCCTCAGGCATTACCGGCGTCATCAGCAACACCCACTCCTGGCCCGCCGGGCCGCCCAGGCGATAAACCGCCTGGGGCAAGCTGACTGCGGGAGGCAAGGCGAAGACCACGGAAAAACATTCATAGCGGGCGCTCATCGGCGTCCCGTCGAGCAACTGCAGCAAGGTCAGCGGCAGCGCCTGGTCCGCGCCGATCCAGAGGACGAAGCCGTCCGCGGCCGCTTCGGCCAGCTCGTTGCGGCTGGGGATGGCATAAAGCACCTGTTCGCTCATGAGGCAATCCTGCTGGCAGAAGCCCGGGCTTGGCGGCGCATGCGCAGGTAGACACCGGACGTGTTGATGACCTGAAAACCGAACCGGGCATACAGCCGCTGCGCCGGGTTGTAGGGCTCGACCGACAACTCCACCGCCAACCCGTGGTCATCGGCGCGCTGCAGCAGATCCGTGAGCAAGCGGGTGCCGAGCCCCTGGCCACGGTAAGGCGGCAACAGGGCGATATCGATGAGGTTGAGCGTGGTCTGGCCCCAGAACAGGTAGAGTCGGCCGCAGGCCAGCCCGTCTTGTTCGATGATGGAGAACTCGGCGTCGGGGAAATGTGCCTGGTAGTACTGGTGCTGGGCGTGGAACTGCTGGGCGAGAAAGGCTTCTATGGCCTGCGCGGACCAGCCACTGGGGGCCATTTCCTCGGTGCGGGTGCTGGCATAGAGCAGCCGCAGAAAGTCCAGATCGCCAGCTTCGGTCCCACGAAGAGACACCGCGAACTTCATCATGAACGCAAACTTCCCTGTTTGGTGGAACCGCCGTGGCCTGGAGCTGGATGATCTGCTGATCAGAGTGACATTAAACTGATGGCAGATTACTCCAACTGTCGGACAATCACACTATCAAAATCCGCTTTCCCTTACACCGAGTGCGGCCATTCGTCGCCAGGCCGCTCCCAGAAGGGATTCGCCGCGGCCTTCAAGCACCACAAGCCCACGAACAGGGTGCGAAATGCCTGTCTGCACCGCCTCTTCCAGGCTAAAACGCACGCCGTATTGGGCCTGCAATGGCTGGGCCCGCTTCTGCTCATCGCGGCGCACGGCAATTGGCCCCTGCTGTTCGGACACCAGCGCTTCCTGATCAATATAGGCCACGCCCGTGGCGTCGACATCATCCAGGCTCACCTTTAACGAGGCACGCACCGGATCGTCCGCGACAAAGTGCCCGAGCGTCCCCGGCCGGACCCGCCATAAGTCGGCCTCGGCCAGGTAGCCACGCAGGCGCATGCCCTGCTCCACCACGGCAGCCAGCGGCAACTGCGCTGGGACCCAGCGGCCCGGGGCGAGGTCGCCGACCAGGTCACGCACGATGCCTGCATGGGGCGCGCGCAGGTTCAGGCGTTCGCGCTGGGCCACCAGGCCGCGGTATTCGGCGACGGCTTCGGCCAGGCGCTGCTCAAGGATGCCGCTGTCGGCGGCGGTTTCGCTGCGCCCGGCCTGACGACGCAGTTGCAGCTGGAGAATCTCGATTTCGCGACGAATGATGCGCAGGCGCGAGTCCAGGTCCGGAGACTCCAGCTCCAGCAACAGCTCATCCCTGGCCACCACCTGGCCGTCGTGGACCCGCACCTGGCGAATACGCGCCGCAGTTGGCGCATGCAACGCGCTGCTGCGCGATGCCTCAAGCATCGCCGGCACTTCGACGTCGCTGCGCCAGGGCACCAGCAACAGCGCCAGCACCCCCAGCAGGCCCAGGCCCAGCCACAGCACCCGCTGCGGCCGGGCATGCTTGCGCTGCTGCCACCAGTGACGCCACTCGCGCCAGATCGGCAAGCCGATGAACCAGGCAAGCTCCACCAGCATCAGGAAGATACCCAGGACCTTGAAGAACAGGTGGTAAACCGCCAGGGCGATGCCGAAAAACAGTACTGCCCGCCATAACCACGAGGCATAGCCCCAGACCAGCAGGCGCCGACGCATGCCCGCCGACCAGGGTTCGGGCGCCGGCTCGCGGTAGCCGAACAGGGTTTCACGCAGGTGCCAGCGACACAGGGCGTAGGCGCGGCCCTGGAGGTTGTCGACCGCCCACAGGTCGCTGAGCAGGAAGTAGCCGTCAAAGCGCATCAACGGGTTGAGGTTGATCGCCAGGGTGGTGAGCCAGGTCGCACTGGCGAGCATGAACGCCGCCGTGCGCCCTGCGCCGTCCGGCAGCAACGACCAGGCCAGCAAGGCGATGCAGGCCAGCAGTAGCTCGGCGAGCACGCCGCCGGCGCCGATCAGCAGTCGGCTGCGGCGATCGCGCACGCGCCAGGCATCGCTGACATCGGTGTAGAGCATCGGCAACAGCACCATGAACGCCAGCCCCATGCTCGGTACCCGGCAGCCAGCGCGCTTGGCCATGTAGGCATGGCCGAACTCGTGACACAGCTTGGCGAAACCCAGGGCAATGGCAAAAGCCAGCACCCCGCCGAGGCTGAGCAAATGCGGAAACGTTGCGAGAAAGCGCTCCCAATCGCGCACCACCAAGAACACCCCCAGCCCCAGCACCAATGGCAGACCATAACGCAAGAGCCCGGGCCCGAAACGCGCCAGCCACGGCCAGGTGCGATTGAGAAAGGCATCCGGGCGCCATAGCGGAATGCGGAAAAACAGGTACTTGTGCAGCAGTTGGGTCCATACCCCCTGGCGCTGACTCGCCGCCTTGGCGGCGTAGCCTGCGCGCTGCTCATCATCGTCGGGCGCAACCAGGTCGTGCCCGCGCAGAAAGCGCAGCAGCTCTTCCACGGCAGCCGCCGGC
>NZ_JH650780.1:0-40877 GCF_000259195.1 Pseudomonas donghuensis | reverse complement strand
GGCGGCTGCCAGCACCCGCCGCGGGTCGCCCAGGGCCCAGTGCCGCAACAGGCGCATGGCCGGTGCGCCGAGCTTGAAGTAGCGCCCGCGCAACGGGTCGGCCAAGGTCCACTGCGGCGCCCCGTCCAGCCCCGGCGCACTGGCCGAGAGCTGCAGGTCCTGGCGCAGGGCGGGCAGGCTCAAACACCCACCGCCTGACGCAGCGCCGCCAACGGCCGGCGCAACAGGTACAAGGCCAGCGGGGCGCGCTGGCCGAAGAGTTTGGCCGTGCCGCGCAAGCCGATACGCGGAGGCGCATCGCTGAAGCTTGCGTCCAGCCGATATGCCAACTGCCCGGCCGGCGTGCTCTGGGCCTGATAAGCGGCTCGTTGCAGGTGTGCACTATGGCGGTGTAACGGGTCGCTATCGAGAAACAGGGCTACCTCGGCGCCCGGCTCCAGGCTGATGGCATCGGCCACGGGCAGTTCGATTCGTAACTCGGCCTGGGTCGGGTCGGCGATGTCCAGCAGGCGCTCGCCGGTTTGTACCGGCTTGCCGGTCCAGCGCTGGGCATCGGCGAATACCGCAATGCCAGCCCGCTCGGCACGCACCTCGGTGCGCGCCAGCAGGTCGCGGGCATAGTCGCGTTCCGCACGTTTTTGCTCGACCCGCGCCGCCAGCAGGTCAAGCCGGGCACCGGATTCGGCATCGGAGAAGGCCCGCTGGGTATTGGCCTTGAGTTCGGCCTCGGCCACGCCAAGGGTGCGCTCGGCCACATCGGCTTGCGCCTTGAGGCTGGTGGCATCAAAGCGTAGCAACAACTGGCCGACGGCCACTCGCTGGTTGGGTTTGACCAGGAACTCGGCGATCACCCCGTCCAGTGGCGCCGCCACCACCTGCGCGTTGCGCGGGACCACCTCGGCCGGGGCCAGTACCGACTGGCGCACCGGCACCAACAGCAACAGCAGGACGATGCAGGCGAACGCCCAGCGAGTACGTAGCGGCCAGCGCAATCGCCACGGTTTGCCAGGTTGCAAGGCTTGCCAGGCATGGCTGTAGCAATCACCCAGCTGCACCAGCAGGGCTTGTTCGGCCTCGCTCCAGGGCGTGTCGCGGGCCAGCCAGAGGCCACCGAACACCTCGCCTTGACGGTCCTTGAGCGGTAGCCAGAACGCTTCGGCCGCCGACAGTGCCTGCCAGTCCTCGCGGCTGGCCGCATCCAGCGCCTGCGCGAGCACCGGAGCAGCCACGGCCAGCTGCTTGGCGTTCTCCAGGCAGCCGACCGCCCGCTCGATGAACGCCACGAACGGCGCATTGGGCTCGATCACACTAATGCCGGTAAGCGCCCGGACCTTGTTGGCGATCAGCAGCACGGCATGGCGGTAGCCGAACAGCGCCTGGCCATCGTTGACCATGGCGAACGCCAGGGCCTCGACGGTGGTAGCAGCCCGGGCCTGGCGCTCCAGGCCCAGGTAATGGGCCAGTAATTGCTCGAGCACACCCGGGGCCGGGGCGTTCATGGCTGCTCGGCGAAATGCGCGGTACCGCTCATTCCCGCCAGCAGCCCCGGGCTGTTGGCCGGCAGTGTGCCGATCAACAACAGGGTCTGGCTGCCTTCGTCAATACGCGCGCCAAGGCGCTTGACCGAGGCCTCCAGGGGTTTGCCGGTTTCGTCGGGGGTAAAGCTGAACCTCTGCTCCGGCTTGAGCCGCCCCAGCCAGCGCGAGGGCACCAACAGGTGGATTTCCAGGGAGCGATTGTCGACGATTTCCAGCAGTGGCGCGCCGCTGGCGACACTTTCGTGAGCCTGGACCTTGCGTGCCACCACCTGGCCATCGAACGGTGCCTTGACCTGGCAACGCTGAACGTGCACCTGGTACACCTGCGCTTCAGCCTGGGCCTGGGCCTGACGGGCCTCGGCCAGGGTGACCTCGAAACGCCCGACGGAATTGAGCGCAGCCAGCTGCTGCTTGTTGCGCAGCTCTTCACGGGCGGCACGTACCGCTGCGTTGGCCGCGCTCTGTTGCGCCTGGTAGGCGCTGCAGTCGAAGCGCACCAGCACATCGCCCTTGGTGAACGACTGGCCTTCGGCATAGGGTATTTCCACCACCCGCCCGGCCAGTTCACTGGCCAACAACGCCTGGGAGCGCGCCCGCAACACGCCACGGACCTCACTGGCGGTGGAGGTAGCACCTTCGAGCAACGGGTCAGGGTCCGTCGCGGCCTGAGCCCATCCGCTGGCCATCACCAGCACCATCCACCACGCTGATCGCTTCATGTTGCTGCATCCTTGCGGTTATGGCCGGATGCTATCAATCTTTTCGGCCATCCGGAAGTCGGATGCCGGTCCATCCGGCTGGACTGCATGACCCTTCCCACCCCGACCAAGTGATCTTGAAATGCCACTTTGCTCTGCTAGCGTTAGCAGCGCACCAGCGCATCCCCGCGTTCGCGGGCTGCAACCGCGGTACAAGGACGATAGACCCTCTGCCAACAATGATTGGAGGCAACAATGAGCGCAGTCACCAGTTCGACCAATTTCGGTCATGGCTACCCCACCCCCGGCCCACAAACACCCAACGCACAGAAGGTGCTGGACCATGTGTTCTTTCTCTCCGAGTCAGCCTGGAAACAGGTCCGCGAAGAGGAGCATTTCGACTTCATCATTATCGGTACCGGCTTCTGCTCCCTGGCCTTCGCCGAGCGGATCCTGAGCAGCAACCCCAAGGCGCGGATCCTGATGGTCGAACGCGGGCCGTTCTTCCTCCCCGAGCACTTCCAGAACCTGCCGATCCCCTACCAGAAAACCCTCGGTGGCTTTTCCGAAACCTTCCCCTGGACCCTCTCGGCCCGCACCGCCAGCCAGCCACCGGGCAACATCGGCTGGCAGCACGGCATGGTGCCGTTCTTTGGCGGGCGCAGCATCATGTGGAGCGCCTGGTGCCCACGGCCGACCAAAGATGAAATGGCCTTCTGGCCCGAGCAGACCATCGCTGCCGCCGAGGCCCGCTTCGAGTCGGCCGAGAAGCTGCTCAACGTGATCCCGGCCGACAAGATCGACACCCAGCTCGACCCGCAAGTGCGCGCCCATGTTACCGAGCAGCGCCCGGTCTACGGCACCCTGCAGCTTGAGCTGCAGAAAATGCTCGAGCACAACATCGGCAAGATCGACTCGGCCACACGCTGGCTACCGGCGCCACTCGCCGCCGCTGCCGACCGTGCTGGCGGCGTTGACTTCGCCAAGTTTTCGACCCCTGCCTCGATCATGGAACTGGCTGGCAAACAGGCCGACCTGGCCGCCGCCGGCAGCGGCAGCCCGCTGCGCATCATTACCGAGTGCATTGTCGAACGTATCCACCAGCAGGATGGCGTGGCCACTGCGCTGCAAACCTCGCGCGGGGTGGTCAACATCGGCAATGCCAAGCTGATCCTGGCCATGGGCACCCTGCCGCCGGCGACCTTGCTGATGAACTCGTTCCCGCAGGTCAAGCGTGCCGGCGATCGCTTCACCGCGCACTTCATCACCTCGGTGGTGGCGCGGGTGCCGCGCAAGGACTACCCGTTCGCCGCCAAGCTGGCCGAGCTGGAACTGGCGGCGATCTACCTGGCCGGCAAGAACCGGGACAACGGCATGCAGTACCACGTGCAGCTGTCGGTGCTGTCTGACCGCGAGCCTGCAAAGAACGCGCAGAAAGCCGCGCGCTACATGCCTGACGTGGTGGCCACCGCATCCATGGCGCAACTGGAATCGTCGAAGGATTACCTGGTGTTCGTTTGCGCCGTGCTCGGCGAGATCGACTTCCGCAACCCGGAAAACCACTTCCACCTCAACGGCCAGGCCGACCCGACCACCAACGTCAACCTGCAGGTGCTGGCCAGCGAAACCGACCGGCAAACCTGGGACACCATGGATCAAGGGACCTTCCAGATGATGGAACGGGTGTTTGCCCCCGAGGGCAAGGTCGAATACTGGCATGGCGACCCGAACCTGGGCCATTGGACCAGCGAGCGGCCAAGCATTCCCGAGCGCCGGGTGGCCGGGCTGGTGCATGAAGGCTCGACGCTGTGGATTGGCGACAAGGACGAAGGCGTCGTTGGCCTGGATTACCGTCCCCATGGTGTGGAAAACGTCTACGTCACCGGCGGCGCGCTGTGGCCGGCCAGTGGTTCGTGGAACCCGACCATGACCATGGTGGCCCTGGCCCAGGACCTGGCTGACCAGCAACTGCACTGCATCAATGCCGTCCAGCCGCTAACCTCGGACCTGACCGAAGTCTGACCGAAGCCTGATCTGTAGGAGCTGACAACTCCTACAGAGCCTTCCCCCTCAACGCCGTCTTTCAGACGCTGCCGTGGCGTTCGCGAATCAGCTTCTTGTTGATCTTGCCGACGCTGGTTTTCGGAATCTCACTGACAAAGCGCACCAGCCGCGGGATCGCCCATTTATTCAGGTGGCCACTGTCGACAAACGGCTGCAGGTGGCGGGCCAGCGCTGGCTGGTCCAGCTCGACGCCGGCAACGCAGACCACCAGGGCCAGCGGCTGTTCGCCCCATTGCGCATCGGCCACCGCCACCACCGCCACCGACTCGACACCGCTGTGCTGGCTGATCAGGCTCTCCAGCGCCACCGAGCTGATCCACTCGCCGCCAGTCTTGATCACGTCCTTGATCCGATCGCGAATCTGCACCACGCCGTGTTCATTGATGCAGGCCATGTCACCGGTGTGCAGCCAGCCGCCGGCCCAGAGCGCGGCGCCCTGCTCCGGCTCTTTCAGGTAGCCCTGGGTCAGCCACGGCGCGCGGACGACGATTTCCCCGAGGCTTTCGCCGTCATGGGCCAGCGCCTCGCCGTGTTCGTCGACGATGCGCAGGTCCACCAGCGGGATCGGCACCCCGGCATTGATGCGTAGCGGCAGTTGCTCGTGCATCGGCAGCGCCAGGTCCGCAGCGCTGAGGCGGGTGACGCTGAGCAACGGGCAGCTCTCCGACATGCCGTAACCGCAGTGCACGCGAATGCCCCGGGCGCTGGCCCGCGCCGCCAGGCCCTGGGTCAGGGCACTGCCACCGAGCAGCATCTTCCAGCCGCTAAGGTCGGTGCGCTGGCCCTCTTCGCAGTCGAGCATCATCTGCAGCAGGGTCGGTACGCAGTGGGAGAAGCTCACCTGCTCTTCACGCATCAAGCGCACCAACTGGTTGGGCTCGTAGCGGCCGGGGTAAACCTGTTTGATCCCCAGTGCCGTGGCCACGTAAGGCACGCCCCAGGCATGCACATGGAACATCGGTGTAATGGGCATGTACACATCACCCGAGCGCAGCAGTGCCTCGCCTCCGCTGGCGGCGAAGGTGCCCAGTTCATTGAGGGTGTGCAGCACCAGTTGCCGATGGGTGAAGTACACGCCCTTGGGGTTGCCGGTGGTGCCGGTGGTGTAGAACAGCGTGGCGACGGAGTTTTCGTCGAAATCGGCGAAGTCGAACGAGGTCTCGGCGCTGGCCAGCAGCGCTTCGTACTCACCCAGCAGCGGCAGATCCGTGTCGGCGCCAGGGCCATCGCTCAGGCCAATGTAGCCCTTCACCGTCGGCAACTGATCGCGCAACGGCGCAATCAGCGGCAGAAAGTCGTCATGCACCAGCACCAGGTGATCCTCGGCATGGTTCATGGTGTAGCGCACCTGCTCCGGTGACAGCCGGACGTTGACGGTATGCAGCACCGCGCCGAGCATCGGCACGGCAAAGAAGCACTCCAGCGCGCGGTGGCTGTCCCAGTCGAGCAAGGCCACGGTGTCGCCGGGTCTGACCCCGGCTTGGCTGAGCACATTGGCCAGGCGCTGGATGCGTTCGAGCAAGGTGCTGTAGCTGTAGCGCAGCTTGTCGGCATAGACGATTTCCTGGCCGGGCTGATAGCGCACCCCCGAGAGCAGCAGGCGCTTGATCAGCAACGGATAAGCATAGGCCCCGGGGGCCGGTTCGATGATGCGGGTGGTGGTCATGTGCGCCTCGTTCACAGTTGTTCGGCCTTAAGCAGGTACAGGCTCTGGCTGCCGGCCTTGACGCTGGCACTGAGCGAGCGGATGCGCGGCAGCAAGCGGGCGAAATAGAAGCGGGCAGTGCCCACCTTGCTCTGGTAGAACGCGCTGTCCTGCGCCAGGGCGACGTCCGCCATCTGCGCCCATAAATAGGCATACAGCGTGTAGCCGAACACCTGCAGGTACTCCACCGCCGCCGCGCCAATTTCCCTCGGGTTGCCCTGGGCGCGATCGAGCACCCAGGCGGTCAGGTCATCGAGGTTGGCCACGGCCAGTTGCAACGGCGCCTTGAACTCGCCACGTGACGGCGCCAGACCCTCGGCGAAGGCGTTGATCTCCTGCGCCAGCGCCGCGTAGGTGCGGCCACCGTCGGCGACCAGCTTGCGCCCGAGCAGGTCCAGGGCCTGGATACCATTGGTGCCCTCGTAGATCTGGGTGATGCGACAATCACGAATCAGTTGTTCCTGGCCCCATTCGCGGATGTAACCGTGGCCGCCGAACACCTGCTGGCCGTGCACGGTGGTCTCCAGGCCCATGTCGGTGAGAAATGCCTTGGCCACCGGGGTCAGTAGTGCCACCCGCGCTTCGGCCCGGTTGCGTTCATGGGCGTCTTCGCTGTACTTGGCCAGGTCCAGTTGCAGTGCTACATAGGTGGAAAACGCTCGCCCGCCTTCATTCAGCGCTTTCATGGTCAGCAGCATGCGCCGAACATCCGGGTGCACGATGATCGGGTCGGCCGCCTGTTCAGGCGCCTGCGGCCCGGTAGATGCGCGGCTTTGCAGGCGTTCGCGGGCATAGGCAACGGCGTTCTGGTACGAGCGCTCGCCCAACGCCAGGCCCTGGATACCCACGCCCAGGCGCTCGTAGTTCATCATCGTGAACATGGCGTTGAGGCCTTTGTTGACCTCGCCCACCAGATAGCCGATAGCACCGTCGAAGTTCATCACGCAGGTGGCCGACGCCTTGATACCCATCTTGTGCTCGATGGAGCCGCAACTCACCGCGTTGGCCTGGCCCAGCGCACCGCCCTCCTCGACCAGCACCTTGGGTACCAGGAACAGCGAGATGCCCTTGGCGCCGGCCGGTGCATCCGGCAGCTTGGCAAGCACCAGGTGAATGATGTTCTCGGTCAGGTCCTGTTCGCCGCCGGTAATGAAAATCTTCGTGCCGCTGACCTTGTAACTGCCATCCGCCTGGGGCTCGGCGCGGCTGCGGATCAGCCCCAGGTCAGTGCCGGCATGGGGTTCGGTCAGGCACATCGACCCCGACCAGCGCCCTTCGTACATCGGCGGCAGGTAACGTGCCTTGAGCGCCTCGCTGGCGTGGTTGAGCAGTGACAGGCAGGCCCCTGCGGTCAGCATCGGGTACAGCGCGAACGACAGGTTGGCGGCGTTGAGCATCTCCTCGACCTGGGCGGCGATGACCTTGGGCATGCCCATGCCGCCATACTCGGTTGCCCCGGCCACGCCCACCCAGCCGTCGTCGGCGTAGTTGCGGTAGGCCTGGGCAAAACCGTCCGGGGTACTCACGCGGCCGTCTTGCCAGCGGCAACCCTGCTCGTCGCCACTGCGGTTGAGCGGCGCCACCTGCTGGGCGATGAGCTTGCCGGCCTGTTCCAGGATGGCCCGCGCGGTGTCGGCATCGACCTGCTCGGCCAGGGCCGGTATCCGCGCCCACTGGCCGGGGATGTCGAAGACTTCGTTGAAGAGGAAATCCATGTCGCGCAACGGCGGTAGGTAGTCAGACATGCGATGAACACTCGGCTGGTTGGGTGTTGAGGTGCAGCCCCTCGACATTGCCGGGGCTGGGTGAAGGCGCCCGCGCCTTGCTGACGGGCAACAGAAAATGCGACAACGCCGGAATCAGGATCAGCGCACCGAGCATGTTCCACAGGAACATGAAGGTCAGCAGGATGCCCATGTCGGCCTGGAACTTGATCGGCGACCAGGCCCAGCCCACCACCCCGGCGGCCAGGGTGATGCCGACCAGGCCCACCACCCGGCCGGTAAAGGCCACGGCATTCTTGTAGGCCTGGGCCAGCGACAGGCCCTGGCGCTGGTAGTGCAGCTGCACGCTGAGCAGGTACAGCGCGTAATCCACGCCAATGCCCACGCCCAGGGCGATCACCGGCAAGGTGGCGACCTTGACGCCAATGCCCATGGTCACCATCAGCGCCTCGCACAGCACCGAAGTGAGCATCAGCGGCAGCACCGCCACCAGCGTCGCGCGCCAGCTGCGGAAGGTGATCAGGCAGAACAACGTCACCGCCAGATACACCAGCAACAGCATGCTGCGGTTGGCCTCACGCACCACGATATTGGTCGCCGCCTCGATCCCGGCGCTGCCGGCGGCCAGCAGGAACTGGCGATCCTCGCCGCTGTTGGCCTGGGCAAAGCGCTCGGCAATCGCCACCACCTGATCCAGGGTGTCGGCCTTGTGATCCTTGAGGTAGGCAATCACCGGCATCAGCGAGCAGTCGTTGTTGAACAGCTCCGGGGCGTTCACCGAGGCTTGCTGGGCGGCGTAGTTGAGCACGTCCTGGTTGCGCTGAATGCTGCTCAGCTTGGGGTTGCCCTCGTAGGTGCCGGCGGTGATCTGCCGTACCGCATTGGTCAGCGACAGGGTGGTCTGCACCTGCGGGTGCTGTTGCAGTGCCCAGGCCAGGCGGTCGGCGAGTACCAGGGTCTGGTAGCGCAGGCAGCCTTCCGGCGCGGTCTTGATCATCACCGCGAAGGTGTCGCTGGACAGCGCGTAGTGGCCGGTGATGTAGGCGTTGTCGCGGTTGTAGCGCGAGTCGGCGTGCAGCTCCGGGGCGCCGCTGTCGAGGTCGCCGATTTTCAGTTGCAGGCTGAGCCAGAAGCCACCAGCGCCGAGTAGCACAGCCACCAGCACCGCAGCGGTGGCCCACTTGCGTTCGGTAAAGCGGTCGAGCAGGTCCCAGAGCTTGCCAAAGCCCCGGTGCTCGGCCGCGCGCACGTCGATGCGCAAGGCCCGTTCGGCCGCCTTGCGCCCGACGCCGACGTACGACAGCGCCACCGGCATCAACAGCAGCGAGGTGAAGATCAGCACCGCCACACCGATGCTGGCGGTCGTCGCCAGGTCCTGGATCACCGGGATATCGATCAGCATCAGCACGGCAAAGCCCACCGCATCGGCCAGCAAAGCGGTGACCCCGGCGACGAACAAACGCCGGAAGGTATAGCGCGCGGCGATCTGCCGGTGGGTGCCGCGGCCGATGTCCTGCATGATGCCGTTCATTTTCTGCGCGGCGTGGGAGACGCCAATGGCAAAGATCAGGAACGGCACCAGGATCGAATACGGGTCGATGGCATACCCCAGCCAGGCGACGATACCCAGCTGCCAGACCACCGCCGTCAACGAGCACAGCACCACCAGCAAGGTGCTGCGCACGCAGCGGGTGTAGAGGTAGATGATCAGCAGCGTGGTCAGCACCGCCAGGGCGAAGAACAGCATCACCTGCAGCAGCCCGTCGATCAGGTCGCCCATCAGCTTGGCGAAACCGATCACGTGCAGCTTATAGACGCCACCCGCTTCGTAGTGCGCGCGCAATTGCTCGAGCTTGACCGAGAACCCGTGGTAGTCGATGCCGGCGCCAGTCGCCGAGGCCTGGTCGAGCAGCGGCACGATGAGCATGCTTGATTTGAAGTCGCGGGCCACCAGGCTGCCGACGATGTTGGCCCGCTCGATGTTCTGGCGCAGTTGCTGGATGTCGGCGGCCGAGCCCTGGTAGGCGTCGGGCATCACCGGGCCGCCCTGAAAGCCCTCTTCAGTGACCTCGGTCCAGCGCACCGCCGGGCTCCACAGGGATTTCATCCAGGCGCGGTCGACGCCCTGACTGAGGAACAGTTCGTCGTTGATCTGGCGCAGGGTCTGCAGGTAGGCCGGGTCGACGATATCGCCGCGGGTATTTTCCACCACCACCCGCAGTGAATTGCCCAGGCCGCGCAACGACTGGCGATTGTCCAGGTAGTTCTGGATGTAGGGATGGCTCTGCGGGATCATCTTCTCGAAGCTGGGCCGTAGCTCCAGACGCGTCAGGGCCATGTAGCCCAGCACCAGGGTGACCAGCAGCATGCACAGCATGAACGGCAGCCGATGGTTGAACACCAGGCGTTCGAGACGATTGCCGGAGCGCGTATCGAAGTCGCCGAGGTTGCGGATCACCGGCAAGGTGTCTTGTTGGATGTCGGCCATCAGGGTTTTCTCTTGTTATGGCTGCTGCGGTTGTTCGAGGGCCAGGGTGCGAATGCCGCGCTCACCGACCAGCACCAGGTCGGCGGCGCTATCGAAGGCCACGCCGCTCACCGGGGCGCGTTCGCTCTGCGCCACGGCGCTGAAACGTGCGCCGTCGTTGCTGCTGACCAGCAGATCACCGGCCTGGCTCGCCAGCCAGAAGCGCCCGCTGGCGTCGAGGCTGGCGGCGGTGATGCTGGTATTCAGGCCGGTATTGACCGGCTGCCACCGGGCGCCGCCGTCGCTGCTACGCAGCACATGGCCGCGTAGCCCATAGGCCAGCAGCGTCCCGGGCTTGCCGATGACGCCGAAGTAGCTGCCGGCATACGGCGTGTGCAGACGCTGGAAGCGTTCGCCATCGGCGCTCAGTTTGAGCAGCAGGCCCTGCTCGCCGCTGATGTACAGCGCACCGTCGACACTGGCCAGGCCGGTCAGGTGCAGGCCTTGCGGGTTATCGCTGCGCTCAAGCCAGGGGGTCCAGTGCTGGCCGCCGTCAGCGGTGTGCAACACCAGGTTGAACACCCCGACCGCATAGCCATGCAGCGGGTCGCTGAACCAGACATCCAGCAACGGCTTGTCGGCACCCTCCGCGACCAGGCGCTCGCCCTCGCCCACCCAGGCGGCCCACTGATCGCCCCCTGTCTGCGCCCGTGCCTGGTAATAGGCCAGCGCCTGCGCACCGAGCTGTCGCCCGTCCAGCTGTTTTTCCCAACGCAAGCCACCGTCGCGGCTGTGCAGGATCACCCCGTCGTTGCCCACCGCCCAGCCAAGCTCAGGGGTCGGAAAACTCACGGCATTGAGGTCGGCGCTGACCGGCACCTGCGCTTGCTGCCAGTGGCTGCCAAGGTCATCCGAATACAGGATGTGCCCCCGTGGCCCCACGGCAACCAGGCGGGCGCCGGCGCGGGTGACATCGCGCAAGGCGCTGGACGCTGCCAGCGCGCTGGGCAGCGCCGGCAGGTCGAGTACGTCGACGTAAGCCTCGGCCTGGGCCGCGCCTTGCAGCGCGGCCCAGGCCAGCAGCATCACGCTGCAGCGTTTGAACACATTCATCCCTGATCCTCCACGGTGTGTGATCATCAGGCTCAGCGAATGCCGGCCCCGGCCAGGGATTCGGGCGACCACTGGGTCCGTGACAATGGCTCGATGTAGCGGATGCCACCGTAGGCACCGACCACGCCATTGAGGTTGTAGGTGCCGCCGATCAGGTCGTAGATCATGAACGGCGTGGCATCCGGGGTCTGTTTGTCGTAGCTCTGGCTAAGGAAGGCGAAGGAGCCACGGTACAGCTGGCCACGGGCGTCATACTGGTCCGAAGCAAGGGCGATCCAGCTGTCCTCGTCGAGGTAGAAGCGGCGCTTGTGATAGATATGCCGCGCGCCATCCTTGAGCTTGCCTTCCACCACCCAGACCCGGTGCTTTTCCCAGCGCACGAACTGCGGCGCCAGGTGATTGGCCGTGGTCAGCTGCTTGACGTCGGTGTTGTAGGTCAGCCGGTAGGTGTTGTACGGCACGTACATTTCCTGCTTGCCGACCAGGGTCCAGTCGTAGCGGTCCAGGGCGCCATTGAAGACGAACACGTCATCGTAAGTGCCCGAGCCCGAGGTGCCCGGGTTGGGCGTGTCGTAGGCCAGGTTCGGTGCCAGCTTGACCCGACGCTGCCCCGGCAGGTACTGCCAGGCGCTGCGTGGCTGCACCAGCGGGTTGGCGGCATCGCGCAGCATCATCGCCTCACCGGCGCGCCGGGCCGGCGCGGTGTAGGTGAGTTTCATCTGGTAGTAGGTGTCCTTGGCGCCGATCGGCTTGGCCATGTCTTCGTAGATCGGGTAGCTGATGTTGGCCTGGCCGGTGGTGCTCAAGGTCGCGTTGCCGGCGGCATCGACGTTCCACGAGTCGTACTTGGCGGTCATGCTCACGCCCTGGTAGCGCAACAGGAAGTTCCACATGGCCTCGGCGCCGCTCTGCGGGATCGGGAACGGAATACCCGGCAGCACGTTGTCGACCGCACTACCGCCCTCCTGGCTGCGGGCAGCCACGGCGTTCTTCAGGGTGTTGTCGAGCACCGGTTGCGGCAGCGCCACGCTGCGATGGGTAGGATAGACATCGACGCGAAAACTTGGGAAGCGCTTGAGCAGTTCCTGGGTGGTGGCGGTCAGTTGTCCCTTGTATTGGTCGGCATTCTTGCCATCGATGACCCGCAGCGGTTTTTCCTCGGCGAACGGGTCCGGGCGCATGCTCGCGCCGTTCTTGAACGCCGCCGGCGGGGTCAGCAGGCCGCCCTGGTAGGCGGGGATCGAACCGTCGGCGTTGGCGGCCTTTTCTGCGCCAATCGGCGTCAGGCTGGTGCCCAGGCGCGCGGCCTGTTCGGGGGAGACAGCGGCGTCAGCCGCGTTCAGGGCAGCCAGCGACAGGCACGTGGCCAACAGGGTGTGCACGTAGTTCATGTTGTTGTTTTCCTGTGTGACTCAAAAGGTGGTTTTCAGGGTCAGGTACAGCGCGCCACGGTCCTCGGTGGTGGCGGCGCCGCCAGAGAACGCGGCGTATCCGCCGCCGTAGCAGGTGTAGTCCTGTTCGCCGTCCAGGGCGTTGGGGGTGGTGCCGTCGGTCTGGCCGTTGTTGCAGGACTGGGTCTTGCCGAAGCCGTCGACGTACTTGAGGTCGACGAAATACTGGTTGTAGATCGCCGCGCTCAGGCCCACGGCGTAGTTGCCGGTGTTCTCGGCGCCACCGCCCTGTACCGGCGACACGCCGTCCAGGCCGAGGTTGATCGACAGCGGCATGCTCAGGTCCATGCCTGGAAACACCTGGTACCAGGTCGGCGTGAAGTTGACCGCGATGCCCCAGTTGTCGCGGGTCGGCTGGTCGATGCCGCGGTAGCTGCCCTTGCCCTTGTACAAGGCCTCGTTGTGGCTATCGAGCTTGAGCAGGTTGCTGTAGAACAGCTCGCCGAGCAGGGTCGCCGAGTCGAACAACGGCGTGTCGCCAAGGGTCATTAGGCCGTTGAGGGTCCAGTGCAGGGTGTCGCCGGTGGCACTCATGCTGTCGCCGTCCGACGGCACCTCATAAATCACGCCGCTGCTTGGCAAGCGCGCAGGCAAGAGCCCGAAACCGCCGCCCAGGCCGGCCGGCCCCGGTGCGCTGAGGATCGCCGGAATACTCGCCAGGGGCATGTTGTGGCGAATGTTCAGGTCGCTGCCGACGCTGATACCGCCGACATCCTTGGACAGGCTCAAGCCGTAAATGTCGATGTTGTCGGCATAGGCGAACTGGTAGGTGGCGCTTTGCAGCGAGTTGTAGAGGTTGCCCACCGCGCCCTGGGCGCTGCCCGGCGGGTTGCCGAACGGGCCGTTGGCGACGGTCAGGCCACGGGCGTCGAGCCAGGCCTGGGGCAGAATCTCCGAGCTCTTGCGGTAATAGATACCCAGGGTGCCGCCGAGCCATTCGGGCGACCACTTGGCCATGACGCCCCAGTCGCCGCGCTTACCCGGGGTCAGGTCGTGGCCACGGCGGATGCTGGTCAGCGCGCCACGTACCGGAATCAGCCCGGGGGTGCCGGTATGGCCGAGCAACAAGCTCTGTGCGCCCTCGCCCACCAGGTCCGAACCACCGTAATAGGTGCCGGCTTCCGGCAGCCGCGCGGCATCCCAGTCGAAGAAATACTGCGCGCCAACGGTGAGCTCGGGGTTGAGCAGAAACGCCGCCGAGAGTTGATTGCGCGGCACGAACAGTTCCTTGGCTTCGGTGCCGGGTGACGCGGCCAGCTTGGCCAGGTCCAGGCCCGACTGCCCATAGCTCAGCGAATGCACCGGGTTGAGCAGGGTTTCGCCCCAGAACAGGTTGTGCTGGCCGAGCTTGGCGCTGATCTCGGATGAGTCGCCCACTTCACGGCGCATGAACACAAAGGCATCGAGCACTTCCCCGGACGGGCCGCTGTAGTAACGCTGGGCGTAGTTGCTCAGGTGCGGGCTGCCCAAGGGCACGCCGGTGCCGGGCAAGCCGTTGAGGCTGGGGTTGATGCCCGACTGGCCACCGTTGCCGTTGACGAACGGGTTGGAGTTGGAGCCGGTGTTGTCATAGGCCTTGTCGTACCAACTGGCGGCGCTGACACGAAAGCCCATGTTGCCCTGGTAGATCACGTCCAGTTCGGTGAGCAGGTCCACGCGGTTGGTGACGGTGGTTCCGGCCTTGCGGAAGTTGTAGTCGCCGTCGTTGTTGTTGGGGGTTGCCAACAGACGCTTGTCGGCGCTTTCGGTGCGCACGCCGTAGTTGTACTTGACCGTGTTATCCAGGCGCACGGCCCAGTCTTCACTGCCGGTATCGACTTCAAAGGCCTGGGCGCCGGGCAGTGCCAGCAGGCCGATGGCGCAGGCCAGCAGGCAGCGCTGTGGTTTCACAGCACGGTGAATGCGAGGGTTTGGCATCGCGATGACTCCACTTATTGTTATTGTTTTTTTTCGCCGCCCGTCGTTTGCGGGCTTGGCTCAAGCGTCCGTGCGCTACTGCAGGATTAGCGATCCAGGGCCTGGATCAGGGTTTCGGCCTGGGGCCAGGGGCCGTAGCCGGCTGCCGGGTTGAGGTGGCCGACGGCGCCAAGTTCGAGCAACTGGCTGCCCCAGCCGCGCGCCATGTTGCTGACCGCCTCAAGGCTGGCCAGATGATCATTGCTACTGGCGGCGACGATGCTTGGGAACGGCAGCGGCGTGATCGGCAGCGGGCTCCAGCCGTTGGCGCGCAAGCTGTCCGCGCTTGGGTAGGCGGCGGGCCACGCCGCCTCAAGGTCCGGCGGCGCCGCCAGCAGTGCGCCCTTGATCGGCCGCTGATAGCGCGCCGCCCAATGGGCCACCATCAGCACGCCGGCGCTGTGCGCTACCAGCACTACCTCGCCGTCGATCTGCTCCAGCGCCTGCTCGATGGCCTCGACCCGGGCATTGCAGTCCAGGCCGTTGCGCTGCAGCGGTGGCACCGTATGGACCTTGGCCAGGCGCGCCGCCAGCAAGGTCTGCCAATGCTCGGCGACATGCTCGCGCAGGCCGGGGACGATCAGGACAGTAGCGGTGGTATGCAGTTTTTCCACGTCGGCACCTATGCTCAAGACAGTGCGCTCGCAGGTCACCTGGAGCGTTTGCACAGTCACAGTAATCAGCCCTCCCCCGAGGCGCTTTACATTGCGCGTCAGCGACTTTTCATTTGATGACAGGGTTTCTGGCTTACCACCGAGCGGCCCGTGATCAGGGACGTTGCGCTGATTTCACTCGCCGAAAACGGCTTCTCATTTGACGACACCCGCGCTATAACGAACCACCCGCCACAGAAGCGGAACGCCAGATGAGAACGCGTGGAAAACAATAAAATGACCGCCCTCGTACGTGCTGCAAGCCTGACCAACTACCTTGAGGTGTCCCGTCACTTGGGGCTCAACCCTCATGCCCTGTTGGCCCACGTCGGCCTGAGCGCCGCCCTGCTCGACGATCCCAACCAACGTATTGCGGTCTCCAGCGTGGTGACCCTGCTGGAGGAGTCGGCGCGGGTCAGCGGCTGCGAAACCTTCGGCTTGCGCATGGCCGAATTGCGCCAGTTGTCGGATTTCGGCGAAATCAGCCTGCTGCTCAGCCACCAGCGCACCCTGCGCGATGCCCTGCAGGTCATCGTGCAGTACCGCCATCTGCTCAACGACGCCTTGGCCATCCATATCGAAGAGGCCGGCAAGACCGTGATCATTCGTGAAGAGGTGGTCACCGACCTGCCCCAGCGCGGCCGTCAGGCGACGGAACTGGCCATTGGCGTAATGCTGCGCTTGTGCGCCGCCCTGCTGGGTGCCCACTGGCATCCGATCAGCGCCAACTTCACCCATGCCGCGCCCGCGGACCTGGCGATTCATCGACGGATCTTTGGCTGCACGCTGGTGTTTGGCAGCGAATTCAATGGCATCGTCTGCCCGGCCGCCGACCTCGACACGGCCAATCCGTTGGCCAACGAAGCCATGGCGCGCCTGGCGCAGCGCTACCTGGATACCCTGCAGGCCGGTGGCAAGCTGTCGCTGGAGCTGGAAATGCGCAAGACCATCGACCTGCTGCTGCCCATGGGCCGGGCGACCATCGAGCAGGTAGCGCAAACCCAGGGCATGAACGTGCGCACCTTGCAGCGGCGCCTGGAGGAATGCGGGGTAACCTTCAGCGACCTGGTCAACGGCGTGCGCCGTGACCTGGTGATCCGCTACCTGGAAAACCCCAGCTATTCGCTGGGGCGGATTGCCGACATGCTCGGCTACTCGATGCCCAGTTCATTTACCCGCTGGTTCATCGCCCAGTTCGGCATGCCCCCGGCCAGTTGGCGGGCGCAGCATGATCGCCGGCACAGTCAGCACTGACCGGACTACGACCGCTGCGCGCTCGATCGCGGGTCTAGCCCGCTCCTGCAGGTTCGGCGTACACAGATACATTGTGGGAGCTGGCTTGCCAGCGATGAGGCCAGTTCAGCCGGCACATCAGGCGCTGCCTGGACTACCATCGCTGGCAAGCCAGCTCCCACAGGTTCGCGGAGCATGCAGAACGGTTGTGGGCAACCGTCTACAACCCCCAGTGCATCAACGCCAGCACCAGCAACACCAGAAACACCGTCTCCCCGACCATCAGCGCAATCGGCTTGAGGCCCACCGCCGCCAGCTCCTTGAGCTGAGTCTTCATGCCCAGGGCACTGATCGCCACCACCAGGCACCAGCGCGACAGGTCATTGACCCCGCCCTGCACGGCCGCCGACACCCAGCCGGTACTGTTGATGCAGGCCAGCAACACGAAACCGACGGCAAACCACGGTAACAATGGCGGTCGCTGCCCACTGGCATCGCCGCCGGCGCGGCGGGTGATCATCGCCGCACAGACAATCACCGGCAGCAACATGCCCACGCGCATCAGCTTGACCACGGTGGCCACATCCCCGGTCTCGGTAGACATGCTGTACCCCGCGCCCACCACCTGCGCCACATCATGAATGGTCGCGCCGAGAAACACCCCGGCCTGCTGCGGCGACAACTGCAGCCAGCCGGCAATCATCGGGTAGACGATCATCGCCAGGGTCGACAGTGCTGACACGCCGATCACGGTAAACAAGGTGGCGCGCTCTTTCTGCGGATGCTGGGGCAAGGCCGCGGCCAGGGCCAGGGCCGCCGATGCACCGCAGATCGCCGTGGCACCGCCGGTAAGCATGCCGAACAAGCGCTGAAAGCCCAGGGCACGGGCGGCCACTACTGAAACCAGGATGGTCACCACCACCAAGATCACCACCAGCGCCACCGGTTTCCAGCCCAGGCTGGCGATCTGGCTCAGGGTAATGCGCATGCCCAGCAGCGCCACCCCCAGGCGCAACACCGTGCGCGCGGTAAATTCAATCCCGGCCTTGCAACGGCCATCGGCCGCAAGAAAGTTCAGGGCCATGCCCAGCAACAAGGCAAACAGCATCACCGGGGCATCATAGTGCTCACTGAGAAAGCTGGCCGCCGCCGCGGCGATCAGGCTGACGATAAAGCCCGGCGCCAGTTCCCGGGCTCGAAGATTGACGGCGGTAATTGCGATCACGCTCATTGGCCCGGTTCCTTGCACGCTAAAACGATGAACAGTTGCTCGCCCTGGCGCTCGACCGGGTAGCTGGCAACCTTGAGTTGATTGGAGTTGAGCAAGTAGCCGCTGGCCAGATCAAAGCGCAGGCCATGGGCGCAGCACTGGATCACCCGCCCGTCCAGGCGCCCGCCGCACAGCGAGGCGCCCTGGTGCGGGCAACTGTCGTCGATGGCGTAAAAGGTGTCAGCGACGTTGAACAGCGCCACGCTCCTGCCTTGCCATTCGAGCAGCACCCGCCCGCCACGCGCCGGCACTTTGTCGGCCGGTACCGGATAGCGCAGGCTCATGCCGGGGCCGCCTCTTCCAGGGCGTCGCCCATGGCCTGCAGCAGCACCGCGACCGGCTGCGCGCCCGACACCCGCAGGCGCTGATTGAAACGGAAACACGGCACGCCATCGGCGGCGCGGTCATTGGCGCCAATGAACGGGCTGGCATCGCCGCGCAGGCAATCGGCAACCTGGGCCGGCTCCAGGCCACAGGCGCGGGCGATGTGCAGCAAGGTAATCGGATCGCCCAGGTCCTTGCCCTGCTGAAAGTAGGCGGCAAACAGCCTGGCCAGCAGGGCTTGGGCCTGTTCCGGCGAGCCCAGCGCCACGGCGCGCTGCAGCAAGCGGTGGGCGTCGGCGGTATTGGGCATGCGACTGATACGGGAAAAATCGATATCCACCCCTGCCGCCTCGGCGGCGGCGCGCACCTGCGCCTGGCGCAGGCGTACTGCCTCATCACTGCCCAGGCGCTTGCGGTAGAACGCCTCGAACGGCTGGCCGGTCCTGGCCATCTGCGGCAGCAGTTGCACCCCGCGCCAGTGCAGACTCACCTCAACTTCCGGCTGCTCGCGCCGCAACTGCTCAAGGGCCCGTTGCAGATGAGCCTGGCCGATCAGGCACCAGGGGCAGATAAAGTCGAAGAACACTTCGATCGACAGCACGTGCTTCACGGTTTCAACTCCCGGGCCGCACCAGGCTCAACCGCGTGCGGGTTGTCCAGGCGGGCCATGTCATGGTGGTAATGCCGCTTGGCGATGAAGAACACCGCCGCGGCGCCGATGCTGATCAACGGCACCAGCTGGAAGGCGCCATGCAGGCCGATCAGGTCGGACACCCGGCCGGTGATCAGCGGCCCGGTCGCCAGGCCAAGCAGGTTGTTGGCCAGGGTCAGGGTGGCGAACGCCGTGCCGTGCACCGAGTAATGAGTCAGGTTGGCGACCATGGCGCTGGACGGCCCGTTGGTGCCGGCGGCAACCATCATCCCCAGGCAGATCAGCACCAGTTGCGCGGTGCCCGACGGCAGCGCGAAGGCCAGCGACAGCAACAGGCAACTGCCCAGGCAATAGCCGATGGCCAGGCTGATCTTGCGGTCCGGACGCTGGCGGCCCAGGCGGTCGCAAAGCATGGCGCAGAGGATCATGCCGATGCCGCTGCACAGCACGATGATGGCGGCCACCACCCCGGCCTGGTCGGTGCTCATGGCGTAGTAGCGGTTCAGGTAGCTGGGCATCCAGACGATCACCGTGCCGCCGACGAACAACTGCAAACCGCTGCCGACATAGGCGGCGATCACCGAACGGCTGCCGTACAGGGTATGCAGTGGCCGGCTGACCTTGTCGGCGGCAGCCTGCACACGCTGGGGAGCGATCTTTGCCTCCTTGACGATCAGCGGGTACAGCAATGCCAGCAACAGGCCGAACAAGGCCATGCCGGCAAACGCCCAGCGCCAGCCGAAGTGCTGGGCCATCAAGCCGCCCAGGGCCATGCCCAGCACCGAGCCGAACATGCCGCCGGCCATGAAGGCTCCGGCCAGGGTGGCGCGCATGTCACGGGGGAACACCGACACCACCACGGCGATGCCGACGCTGCCGTAGGCGGCCTCTCCGACGCCGACCAGAAAGCGTGCGGCAAACATTTGCGGGTAGTTGTCGGCCAGGGCGCAGCCGAGGGTTGCCAGGCTCCAGAGCACGGCCATCAGCACCAGGCTGCGGATCCGCCCGAAGCGGTCGGCCAGCAGCGACAAGGGGAAAGTCAGCAGCCCGACCATCAGCGCGACAATGCCGCTGAGCAGGCCCAACTGGCTGTCGCTCAGGGCCCATTCGGCCTTGAGCAGCGGGAATACGGCGTTGAGCACCTGCCGCGACATGTAGTCGGAAATCAGCAGGCCGAAGGTCAAGGCGAAGACAATCCAGGCATAACGCCGTGGAATGCCCCGTGAAGTGTCGGCGCCATCGTCTGTGGCATTGGCAAGATAGGCGGCCATGCTGCCTCCTGTGGTTGTCTGGCGTGAGTCTTGTTCTTGTTTTTATTGAAAAGCTGAAAAGCCCGACGGACAGCGCTGCGGATCGGCGGCCCGGCTCGCACAAGCGTGCCGGACCTGTCCAATCAGGCGCGCTGCGGCACACCTTTCTGGCCTGGCTGGCGGTTGGGCGCCATGCCGTTGGCTTTGAGGGTCTGCTCGATGCTGCTGTACTGCTCGCCAATGCGGTAGATGGCCCGCGCCTCCTTGCCGTTGGCGATCTCGCGGCCCAGTTCATGGGCCACGCGCACGGTCTGCTGGATCTGCTGCACCGAACCGAAGCGCTTGCCGTGCTGGTCGATGATGGTGTCTTCGTTGCCGCAACGCGGGTGCAAGCCCATGGCCAGGGCCATGGTGTTGAACGGCAGGACGTTTTTCAGCAACGATTCGGCGGTCAGCGTGCAGCCGTTGGGCGCCCGGTGAATGAAGTTGAAGAAGTTGAACGGGTTGGGCCCGTCGAAACCGCCGCCAATGCCGATCCAGGTCAGGTTCAGCGGGCCCATGTAGTCACCCTTGCGCACAATGCGTTCGAGGGTTTCCAGGGCGTGCATGCCGGTCAGCTGGAAATGCGGCTGGATACCGCTCGCCTGCAAACGGCGCAGGTGTTCGCGCACCCAGGCGGGACCGGCCGGTACGGTCATTTCGCTGTAGGCGGCCTGGATCGCCGGATGGGCCAGGGAGGTGCCTTCCAGGTACTGCGGGTACAGCAACTCCATGATGTTCATCTGCGTGGTGTTGATCGCCACGGTGACCTGGTCGGGCTTGGGCGTCAGCTCCGCGAGCATGTGCCGGGTGTCGTCGGACAGCCACTTGGCCGCCTCGCCATCGCTTTCCGGGGCGAACGAGATCGAGCCGCCAACCTGGATGATCATCTGCGGCACCGCCTCGCGCACGCCGGCAATCAGTTCGTTGAATTTCGACAGGCGCTTGGAGCCCTTGCCGTCCAGTTCGCGCACGTGCAGGTGGAGCACAGTGGCACCGGCCTCATAGCAATCGACCGCCTTTTGCACCTGTTCGTCCATGGTCAGCGGAATGTCTTCGGGAAAGTCCTCGGGCATCCATTCCGGGCCGTACGGGGCCACGGTGATCACCACTTTTTCCATGTTTTCCGGGTGCAACGAATCGTCGAAGAATTGCATGCTGTAGTCCTCGGTCTTGTTATTGTCCTGGGGTGTTGCAGGCGCTCAGAAGGTGCGATCGCCCTTGATTCCGGCGCGCTCCATCTTGCGGTGACAAGGCGGGTAGTCCATCACCGCGTAGTGCTGGGTGCTGCGGTTATCCCAGATCGCCACGCTGTTGGGTTTCCAGCGCCAGCGCACCTGGTATTCGGGCAGGTAGGCCTGGCTGATCAGGTAGCGCAGCAGATCGCTGGCACCGGGGTTGGCATCCTGGCCGAAACGCACCCGCTGCGGCGTGTGGTAGTTGCTGAAGTGGGTGGTGAAGGCGTTGACGAACAGCACCTGCTCGCCCGTTTGCGGGTGGGTGCGCACCACCGGGTGCTCGGCATCGGGGAACTGCGCCTTGAGCGCCAGGCGTTTTTCCAGCGTCATGGCGGCGCCAAAACTGGCCTCGATGCTGTGCCGGGCACGCAGGCCCTCGATCTTGACCTTCACCTCCTCTGGCAGGTTCTGGTAAGCCAGCACCATATTCGCCCACATAGTGTCGCCGCCTACCGGCGGGCATTCCAGGCAGCGCAACACGCAGCCCATGGGCGGTGCCTCGCGCCAGGTGGCGTCGGTGTGCCAGGCGTTTTCGTAGCGATCGGCCGGCTGGTCCGGGCGCTTGTAGATCTGTACCAGGCCCGGGTGCTCGGGGTCGCTGCCGGCCACCGGGTGGTCCTCCAGCTCGCCGAAGCGACTGGCAAAGGCCACGTGCTCGGCGCGCGTGATGTTCTGGTCGCGCAAGAACAGCACCCGGTGCTTGAGCAACTGCGCACGCAGTTGCTCGAACAGGTCGTCATCATGAATCGCATCTGCCAGGTTGACCCCGATGACTTCGGCACCGATGGCGCAGGTCAGTTGTTCGATGTGCATGCTGTTGCCCTCTTCAGATGACGAAGATCGACGAACCGGTGGTCTTGCGTGCTTCCAGGTCACGGTGGGCCTGGACCGCGTCCTGCAACGCATAGTGCTGGTTGATCTCGATCTTGATCCGCCCGCTGCTGACATGCTCGAACAGCTCGCCGGCAAGGTCGGCCTTCTCGGCCGGATCTGCGATGTAGTCGGCCAGCGCCGGACGGGTCAGCTGCAACGAGCCTTTGATCGCCAGGATCTGCGGGTCGAACGGCGTGATGCTGCCCGAGGCGGTGCCGACGCAGACCATCAGGCCGCGGCGCTTGAGCGAGTCCAGCGAGGCCATGAAGGTGCTCTTGCCGACGCTGTCGAACACCACGTTGACGCCAACGCCGTCGGTGAGCTCGCGCACGCGCTTGGCCACGTCTTCATGGCTGTAGTTGATGGTGTGGCTGCAACCATGGGCGCGGGCCACTTCGGCCTTGGCCTCGGTGGACACGGTGCCGATCACCGTCAGGCCGAGCAGGCGCGCCCACTGGGAAACGATCAGGCCCACGCCACCGGCGGCAGCGTGGAGCAAAATCGTGTCACCGGGCTTGAAGTCGTACAGGCGGCGCATCAGGTAGGCCGAGGTCAGGCCGCGCATGGTCATCGCCGCCGCGGTTTCGAAGGCGATGGTTTCCGGCAGCTTGATCAGCGCCGCCGCCGGGATCAGGCGCTCGGTGCAGTAGGCGCCGAGGGTGTTGAGAAAGCCGGTATAGGTCACCCGGTCGCCGACCGCGACCTGGGTCACGCCCTCGCCGACCGCCTGTACCACCCCGGAGGCTTCCACGCCCATGCCGTTGGGCAGCGCGATCGGGTAGGTGCCGTTGCGAAAATAGGTGTCAGCGTAGTTCAGGCCCACCGCCACCTGGCGCAGGCGAACTTGCCCCGGGCCCGGTTCGCCGACCTCGGCATCCTCATAGCGCAGAACCTCGGGGCCACCGGTTTCATAGAAGCGTACGACTTTGGCCATGCATGTCACTCCAGTCATCCTGACGCAGTGCGTCAATTCTTGTTGACTGGACTCTATGCCCAACGCTTGCCGGGTGCTTCGCATCGGACGACAGGCTGTTTTCATTTGATGACAAAACCCCGTGGGCTGGCTGCCTGGCGGGCTTTCTCGTAGCATAGCCAGGCCCTCCTCCGTGCCTGCGAGCCCTTGATGAAGTCCCCCGCCGGTTTATTGTTCTCGGGTATTGAACTGGACCGTGACAGCGCGACGCCGCTTTACCGCCAGCTGTACCTGCAGATCCGCAAGCAGATCCTCACCGGTCGCCTGCAAGGCGGCATTCGCTTGCCATCGACGCGGACCCTGAGCCAGGAATTGCAGCTCTCGCGCATTACCCTGCTCAACGCCTTCGACCAGTTGATTGCCGAGGGCTTCCTGGTGTCGCGTACCGGCGCTGGCACCTATGTCAGTGACGAGTGGCAGCGCAGCGCCGGTGCCGAGCTGCAAGCTCCCGCGCCACCCAAGCTCTCGGAGCTGAGCCAGTCGATGCTGTCGCTGCGCAGCGATCATTTTCGCGGGGTGTCCTACGCCCACTGCGGCGCCGATACACCGACCTCGTTCCTGCCCAGTCATGGCGCTTTCGAGGCCTTTCCCCAGACGTTGTGGAAGCGTCTGCTCAACCGCCACGGGCAGAAACCGAGCAAGGCCATGCTCGGTTATGGCGAACTGCAGGGCTTGCAGACGCTGCGCCAGGCGATTGCCGAGTACGTTTTCGACGCCCGCGGTATCGACTGCAACGCCGAGCAAGTGGTGATCGTCTCCGGCGCGCAGCAGGCCTTCAACCTGCTGGCGATGCTGCTGCTCAACCCGGACGAGCCGGTATGGATGGAAGACCCTGGTCATATCGCCGCGCGTATCGCCTTTCAGGCCCATGGCTGCCGGGTGGTGCCCGTCCCCATCGACGATCAGGGCCTCGATGTGCAACACGCCATTGACGAATGCCCCGAGGCGCGCCTGGTGTTCACCACCCCGTCACGGCAACACCCGCTGGGTATGACCCTCAGCCACAACCGGCGCCTGGAACTGATTGACTGGGCGGCGGCCAGTGGCAGCTGGATCATCGAAGACGACTGCGACAGCGAACTGCGCTACCGCGGCCGGCAATTGCCGGCGCTGTACGCCATGGACCGAGGCGACCGGGTGATCTACGTCGGCACCTTCAGCAAGGTGCTGTTCCCTTCCCTGCGCCTGGGTTACGTGATTCTGCCCCCGGCACTGGTCGAACCGTTCTGCACCTTGCGCGCGGTGCTCGACCGCAGCCCGCCGACCCTGTTGCAGGCAGTGACCGCCGACTTCATGAGTGAAGGCCACTTCATTGGCCATATCCGCCGCATGCGGACGTTGTACCAGGCCCGCCAGCAGTGCTTGCTGGAGGTGCTGCAACGGCGCCTGGGCGGCTTTTTGCAGGTTGCCCCGGTCGAAGCCGGCATGCACCTGATTGCCTGGCTCCCGCCGCAGCTGGATGACCAGGCACTGGCCCGGCAGTTGGCCGGGCATGGCGTGCATACCTACGCCTTGAGTGACTACTGCCTCACGCGCTACTTGCCACCGGCGCTGCTGCTCGGCTTTGCCGGCACGCCCCAGGATCAGGCCGAGGCCAAGGTCGAGGCGCTGGTGCAGGCCCTCAGGGCGATTGGCCACCCGGTCTGAGCAGTGGCCTTATCAATTGATTGGTAATGGATCTATCGAGTGTTCCTCGGCGGCGCGATAAAGAACGCGCCGGTAAACCGGTGCCCGCACCAGGAACGACTCGAATGAACACAATACAAAAACGCTTCGCTACGTTGCTGAACCACAATGCGCAAGGTGCTGACGCACCCCTGCTGACCCGCGAGCTGGCCACCCGCCTGCTTGAACGCCTCGACCAGGCGCGACTGTTTGCCCACGCCTACCCGCTACTGACCAACCTCACCCACGGGCGCGTCACCCCGTTCGACCTGCTCGACTTCGCCTATCGCCATGAACTGGCCGGCCTGAGCCTGCACATGCTCGACGGTGAGCACAACAGCCTGGCGCAAATGAACACGACGCAATTGTGCGCCTTTGCTGAAAAGGCCCGGGCCCTGCAACTGGACGTGCACCTGGAGATCAGCAGCACGCGCAAGGCCGACGTCGATGCGGTGGTTGCCGTGGCCAAGGTCATCGGCAGCCGCAACATTCGCGTGTACTCGCGCTATGAAGGCCTGCTGTCGCAGGTGATGGACCAGATCGGTGGCGACCTGCTGTACCTGGCCCACCAAGCCGATGCCCACGACCTGCACTTCGACTTCGAGCAGCACGAGGAGCTCAAGAGCGATGAAATTGCCCAGCTGCTGCGCCAGGCCAACCATCCGCGCCTCAATGCCCTGTTCGATTTCGGCAACATGATCAATGCCTGCGAGCAACCGCTGCAGGCCCTGCGCAACCTCGCCCCGCATATTCGCCAGAGCCACCTCAAGGGCGTACGGGTGGTGGCCGAAGACCAGGGTTTTGGCCACTACGGTGTGCTTCAGGGCAGCGCCGAGGACGAGCTGCCCGGCGCGCGCATGCTGTTCGAGCTGCTGATGCTCGGGGACCGGCAGGCGCAAGTGATCGCCTTCATCCTCGAACAGGAGAACCACTACATCGCCCCGGCCTTCCGTCAACACAACGAGCCGGCCGATCCGTTCATTGCCTACCGGGAAATGAGTGACACGCCCCTGCCCGCCGGCTTCACCCTCGAACAGATGCTGGCCGGTGAGCAGCGCTGGGCCAACAACCAGGTCAGCTACGTGAAAACCCTGCTGGCCGAGCTGCGCACCCTCGCCGAGCTGACCCTGGCCAGCTGCGCCACCCCTTGAACGCCACAACCAAACACGCCTGGAGAATAAGAAAATGACAGCGCACGACAAGGCCAAATGGTTCAAATTCCTGGTCCTGATCCTCGGTGGCGGCACCGTCTACAAGCTGGCCAACCTCAAGGACGCGTTCTACGTCCCCATGCAGGACTTCATGGGGCTTTCGCATACGCAAATCGGCTTGCTGCTCAGCGCCAACGCCATCATCGCCACCGGGTTGTTCGTGGTCGGCGGCATGCTGGCCGACCGTTACGATACCCGCAAGCTGATCCCGCTGGGCCTGATCGGCACCGGCGCCCTGGGCCTCTACCTGGCCACCTTCCCGCCGTTCAGCAGCCTGATGGTGGTGTTCTGCCTGCTCGCGGTCTGTGCCGACTGCATCTACTGGCCAGCGCTGCTCAAGGCCATTCGCGGCCTGGGCAACGACCAGGAACAAGGGCGCATGTTCGGCCTGCTGGAAGGTGGCCGGGGGGTCGTCGATACGCTGGTGGCGTTTTCCGCGCTGGGCGTGTTCATTGCCCTGGGCAGCGGCGAACATGGCCTGAAAGCGGCGATCCTGTTCTACGCCTTGATCGATATCGCCGCCGGCGTGCTGACCTGGTTTTTGCTCAAAGGCAATCAGGCGCCAGCCCAGACCAGCGCCAAGAACCCGCTGGCCAACCTCATGCAAGCCATCAAGGTCCCGGCTATCTGGCTGGTCAGCTTCAACGTGTTCATGGTTTACATCGTCTACTGCGGCCTGACCTATTTCATCCCATACCTGAAGGAAGTCTATGGCCTGCCGCTGGCGCTGGTCGGTGCCTACGGCATCATCAACCAGTACATGCTGAAGATCTTCGGCGGGCCGGCGGGCGGTTTCATCGCCGACAAACACTTCAAGAGCCCCAGCCGCTACCTGAAATGGGCGTTCCTGGCACTGCTGCCGATGATGGCGATCATCCTCCTGGTCCCCAAGAGCCCGGGCTTCATCTATGCCGGCATGGCCGCGACGCTGTCGTTCGCCTTTATCGTGTTTTCCATGCGCGGGGTGTTCTGGGCACCGATGGGCGAAGTCGGCATCGCCCCGCACATTACAGGTTCCGCTTTCGGCATCGGTTGCCTGATCGGCTATGCGCCGGGGATGTTCGCCTATGTCGGCTACGGTGCAATCCTTGACCACTTCCCGGGCCAGCAAGGCTACAACTATGTGTTCATCGCCATGATGCTGCTGGCTCTGATCGGTTTTGCCGTCGCCAGTCGCCTGCAACGACAGGTGCGCAACGCCGCCCCGGTTGCCACACCGGCCGCGGCGTAGCGCCTGGGTTACATCTCGACCTGGGTGCCCAGTTCGATCACCCGGTTAAGCGGCAGGTTGAAGTACTTGAGGTTGCTGTTGGCGTTCTTGAGCAGGAACGCAAACAGCGCCTCACGCCAACGCGCCATGCCGATGCGCTTGGTCGGGATCACCGTCTCGCGGCTGAGGAAGTAGGTGGTGACCATCGGGCTGAAGTCCAGCTCTTCGAGGTGGCACAGTTGCAGCGCGGCCGGTACGTCGGGCTCCTCGATGAAGCCGAAGTTGAGGTTGACCCGATAAAAGCCTTCGCCAAAACCCTGCACTTCGAAGCGCTGCGCCGCCGGTACCCGCGGGCGGTCCTGGGAGACCACGGTGAGCAGCACCACCCGCTCATGCAGCACCTGGTTGTGCAGCAAGTTATGCAGCAACGCATGGGGCACGGCATCGGCCCGAGCGGTGAGGAACACGGCAGTACCCCGCACCCGGTGCGGCGGTTGCGCGGCGATGCTGCTGATGAACAGCGGCAGCGGCAAGGCCGACTCGTCCAGGCGCTCGACGATGATCTTGCGCCCGCGCTTCCAAGTGGTCATGAGGATGAACAAGGCAGTACCGGCGATCACCGGAAACGCGCCGCCCTGGAAGATCTTCGGTGCGTTGGCGGCAAAGTACAGGCTGTCGACCAGCAAGAAGCCCAGCAACAACGGCACCGCCAGCCAGCGCGGCGCCTTCCACAGCAACAAGACCACCGCCGAGGACAGCAAGGTGGTAATCAGCATGGTGCCGGTCACCGCCACGCCATAGGCCGCCGCCAGTGCGCCGGACGACTCGAAGCCGATCACCAGCAACACCACGCCGACCATCAACGCCCAGTTCACCGTACCGATGTAGATCTGCCCCTGTTCCTGGCTGGAGGTGTGCTGGATGAACATGCGCGGCACGTAACCCAGTTGAATCGCCTGGCGGGTCAGCGAGAAGGCGCCGGAGATCACCGCCTGGGAGGCAATGATGGTCGCCAGGGTGGCCAGGGCGATCATCGGCACCAGCGCCCAGTCCGGAGCCAGCAGGTAGAACGGGTTGCGTACCGCCTCGGGGTTGCCGAGGATCAGCGCGCCCTGGCCGAAATAGTTGAGTACCAGCCCCGGCAGCACCAGCAGGATCCAGGCGCGGGCAATCGGCTTGCGGCCAAAGTGGCCCATGTCGGCATACAGCGCCTCGGCACCGGTCAGGGCCAGCACCACTGCGCCAAGAATCGCCACGCCCATGCCCGGGTGGACGATAAAGAAGTTCACCGCCCAGGCCGGGTTCATCGCCAGCAGCACTTCCGGGCGCTGGACGATGCCGTACACCCCCAGCGCGCCCAGCACGCTGAACCACAGCACCATGACCGGGCCAAAAATGATACCGATGCGTGCGGTGCCATGCTTCTGGATCAGAAACAGCGCCACCAGCACCACCACCGCCAGGGGCACCACCCAGTGGTCGATGCCGTCAAAGGCCAGTTGCAACCCCTCCACCGCCGACAGCACGGAAATCGCCGGGGTGATCATGCTGTCGCCGTAGAACAAGGCCGCGCCAAACAGCCCGAGCAGCACCAGCACCCGGCTCAAGCGCGGGTACGGCGCAGCAGCCCGCCGCGCCAGGGCGGTCAGGGCCATGATCCCGCCTTCGCCCTGGTTGTCGGCGCGCAGCACGAACAGCACGTACTTGATGGTCACCACCCAGATCAGCGACCAGAACACCAGCGAGAGGATGCCGAGCACCCCGTCATGGTTGGCCTGCACGCCATAATGGCCGGCGAAGACCTCCTTGAGGGTGTACAACGGGCTGGTGCCGATATCGCCATAGACCACGCCGGCGGCGGCGATCAACAGGCTAAGTGACGAAGTTTTTACGGGGGAATGGGCGTTTGCGGAGGTTGCGGCTTGGCTCACGGTCAGACGTCTCGAAGAAATGCCAGGGCAGTATCTCTTTCTGCGTAACGGGCCTTCGTAAAAAGTCCGTAAAATTTTCTTACATTCAGCTTGGCCTGCTATTGCGGGAGCGGGACTTGCCCGCGATCGAGCGCGCAGCGGTCGTAATCCAGGCAACACCTGATGGGCTGGCTGGACTGGCCTCATCGCTGGCAAGCCAGCTCCCACAGGTCCGGCGTACACCTATCTACTGTGGGAACGGGCTTGACCCGCAATCGATCTACTGCCCGATCACAGTCCCTTCCCACGCGCCGGCACCGTCCTGCCGAGCCACCACCAGGCACTCCCCAGCCCCATCCGCCTTGCAGATCAGTGCGCCATCCCTGGCCCAGATCGCACTCTGCCCCGCCGCTTGCCAGCCACCCGTCTCGCCGCCATGGTTGGCAAGCATCACCATCATCTGGTGTTCGACGGCATAACCGGCCATCTGCTGGCTCTCGGCAACGATGCCCCTGTGGGAAATCAGCATCCCCGCCGCATAGATGTCCGCACCGAGCCTGGCAGCATGAACCGGGTGGCCGGGCTGCATGGCATCGGCGCAGATGGCCAGGGCCAGCCGTTGGCCCCCCATTGGCAGCAGATCACCACCGCTGCCGGGGCTGAACACCAGGTCCTCGCCAGGATGCAGATGCTGCTTGCTGTACAGACCGACACTGCCGTCGGGGCGAAAGATCAGCGCCGCCAGCAGCACGTGGCCGCTGCCGGGCACACGCACCGGCGCGCCGACCACGCTGTACATAGCCTGTTGACGGGCCAGGGTGCGCAATGGCTCGAGCAGCGGGTCGTCCGTGCCCAGGGCCAGGTCGGACGCGGCATCGAGCTCATAGCCGGTCAGCGACAGTTCCGGGAACAACAGAAACTGCACGCCCTGTTCGGCGGCCAACTGCATCATCTGCAGATGACGCTGCACATTGCCCGTAATGTCCCGGGCAATGGCAACGGTTTGAGCGCAAGCGACAGTCATTGTCATGCTTTCATCCTTAAGGAGGGGTGTTCAACCCGTGAGCAAAGCACTCAAGTCCAGGCCATGCTCGCCCAGTGGCGGGCACCAGTAGTAGCCGCCGGTGAGCGGCCGGCTGAAGCGGTACAGGGCGTCGACCACGCCGTCTTCCAGGCCGCTCATGCGTCGCAGCTGCACTTCGAAGGCATCGAAGGAGTGGCCGAAGGCGAGGAAGGCCAGGCCCGCGCCACGATCGTCTGCCCAAGGCATCGAGCGACGGACGATAAAGGCCTCAGGCGCGAAGCTTTCCTGGGCGGTGCGCTTGACGTGAGCCGACTGCGGCGCATCGTCGAGTTCTTCGTTGTCGGCCTTGCGGCGGCCGATGATGTCGTCCTGCTCGGCTTGCGGCAATGCCTTGAAACAATTCAGGTCATGGCGCCACAGCTGGAAGGCGGCAAAGCTCGAGCCGTTCAGGCCCGGCACGTCGCTGGAGCGGATGGCGGCGTCGATGGCGGCGTCTTGCACCGGGTTCTCGGTGCCGTCTTCATAGCCGGTCAGGTCATGGCCGCTCTTGTGGCGGAAGGCATCGGTGGCCTCGGCCAGGGTGAACGCCGCGGCCAGCAGTTGTTCCAGGTCCTGGCTGAGCAGCCACAGGTCACCGCGGTCTTCACCGCGCAGCCACAGCCACAGGTGGTGCTGGGTGCAGGGATTGTCGACCGCCGCAGTCAGGCGTGGAAACTCGCGCAGGCCGTCGATGCTGCGGCCCAGGGCCTGCACCAGCGGCGCACCGAAACCGGCCACCACACGGCTGCCATCGACCTGTTGCTGCAGCGCATCGAGCACGCCCGGCAGCGCAGCTGGCGAGTGCAAGGTGAAAAACAGGTGGCGGGCCTGGGCGGGAACGGGGGCGGCGAGAATGCCTGGCTGAAACTGCATCGGGAATCGGGTCCTGGGGTAAAAGCGGCGATGCTACTGTCTGGTGGGCATAAACCGCAAGATAAGTAATGGATATTGAAATCCTTTCCTACACTGGCGTACATCGCCCCTTTTAAGAGTCTATGCCATGACTGCATCGCCCTTGCTCAGTGCCTTCCTGCCCATTGCCCTGGGCTTCATCATGCTCGGTCTGGGGCTGACCCTGACCCTGGCCGATTTTGCCCGGGTGGTGAAGTTCCCCAGGCCCGTGCTGATTGGCCTGGCCTGCCAGATCCTGCTGCTGCCGTTGATCTGCTTTCTGATCGCCAAGGGCTTTGGCCTGGCGCCTGCGCTGGCGGTCGGGCTGATGCTGCTGGCGGCCTCGCCGGGCGGCACCACTGCCAACCTGTTCAGCCACCTGGCCCATGGTGATGTGGCCTTGAACGTGACCCTGACGGCGGTCAACTCGCTGATCGCGATCCTGACCATGCCGCTGCTGGTCAACCTGTCGCTGGCGCACTTCATGGCCGCCGACCAGGCCATCCCGCTGCAGTTTGCCAAGGTGCTGCAGGTATTTGCCATCGTCCTGGTGCCGGTGGCCCTGGGGATGCTGATTCGCTATCTGGCGCCGGGATTTGCAACGCGCATGGAGCGGCCGATGAAAATTATTGCCGCACTGTTTCTGGTATTTACGATTGTCCTGGCGATGGTCAAGGACTGGCAGACCGTCGTCGACTATGCCCCGGTGGTAGGTGGCGCCGCGCTGTTGTTCAACCTGTTGAGCCTGAGCATCGGCTACTGGTTGCCGCGCCTGCTGAAAATCCCCAAACGTCAGGCGATTGCCATCGGCATGGAGATCGGCATTCACAACGGCACCTTGGCGATTGCCCTGGCGCTGAGCCCTACCCTGCTGAACAACTCGACCATGGCGATACCGGCGGCGATTTACAGTTTGATCATGTTCTTTACCGCAGCTGGGTTTGGCTGGTGGGTGAGCCGCGGGCATGAGCCCCTGACGGCAGGAGCGGCGCAGCAGCGCCCCGACTTGACTCGCGATTGACCGCGAAGCCTACCCTTCAGCGTGCGCCAGCCTGCCGACGCTTTTGCCCTGCGCCAGGCCGCGGGGTGGCGCGCCATAGGTGCGGCGGAACAGCCGGCTGAAATGGGCCTGGTCGTAGAAGCCCAGGTCCAGGGCGATGGCACTTAACGGCTGGCCGGCCAGTACCCTGGGCAGGGCCCGCTCCAGGCGCAGCTGGGTCAGCCATTGCTGCGGCGGCAGGCCGCAATGGTTGCGAAAGCGGCGCAGCAGTTGCCAGGGGCTGAGGCCGGTGAAGGCGGCCATCTCTTCCAGGCTTGGCGGCAGGTCCAGGCGCGACTCCAGCCAATCACGCAGTTGCCGCCAACGCAGCGGATCGAAACCCTGGCCGTGTTCGCCGACCTTGAGCGTCGAACCCAGCCCGAGCAACAGTGCCAGGGCCTCCCATAGCTGGCTCTGGAACGCCAGCGGGTCGCGTTGCCGGTGCAGGCCGTCGAGCAGCTGCTGCAGTTGCGGGTGGCGCAGCTGCAAGGCATTGAGACTGGGCAGGCCCTGGCGGCCGTCGCTCAAGTCACGGCTGACCTCGGCCAGCCAGGCAGGGTCCAGGGTCAGGATGCGGATACTGTAGCCTTGGTCATCGGCACTGGCGCCATCGTGCACATGCTCCGGCGCCATCAGCAGGATGTCCCCTGCCCCGGCCAGCTGGCGCGTGCCGCCGGCGGCGTAACGCTGCTGGCCGGTGACGATCAGGCCGATGTGGTACTCCAGGTGAAAATGCCGGGGAAAGGCAAATTGCTGGTAGCGGGCATCGATCAGGCGCACGCCTGGATGCCCGGGGGCCTGGTGGACGACGCTATCCAACTAGCAGGCCGCCCGCCATTGGCGGATCTGGTCGAGGGTCGCGGTCACGCCACCACAGACGATCACCAGCACTTTCTGGTGCTGCTTGAGTGCTGCCGTTGGCGCATATGCCAGGGCCAGGGCTGCACCGCAGGCGGGCTCGACCAGGATGCGTTGGTCCAGCAGGAACTGCTCGCAGGCCTCCAGCGCCGCCTGATCACTGACCACATGGCTGTACACCGGTCGCTGCTGGCTCCACTCGAACGCCCGCTGGCACACCTGTTTGGCCGCCAGCGAGGTCGCAACGGTATTGATGCTATCGAGCGCCACCAGTTGCTTGCGCGCCATGCAGGCTGCCAGCGAGGCGGCGCCGGCGGTCTCGACGGCAAACACCGGCACCTGGCCCCAGCCGTTGCGCGCCAAGCCTTCACAGACGCCGGACAGCAAGCCGCCGCCACCGACTGCGACCACCACGGCATCGGGCTTGAAACCGGTGGCGGCGACTTCGTCGATCATGGTCGCATGGCCCTGCCACAGCAGCGGGTCATCGAACGGATGGATATAGGCGTCGTCCTCGCCCATCAGCGACAGCGCCAGGGCATTGGCCTCGTGCCAGGCCTTGCCGTGCACGATCACCTCGGCCTGTTCCTGGCGAATCAGTTGCTTGGCCCGCTCGGTGGTGGTCTCTGGCACCACTACCGTCACCGGCAGGCCCAGAATGCGCCCGGCAACAGCCACGGCGATGCCGGCATTGCCGCCCGACGACGACACGAAGCGGCGCTTGCCCTGCTTGGCATAGGCTTCACAGGCGGCACCGATGCCACGCAACTTGAACGAGCCGGACGGCTGCAGCGCATCGAGCTTCAGCCAGATGTCCAGGCCGCTGGCCAGGCTCAACGGGCGTGAGGCCACCAGCGGGGTTTCGATGTGCAGGCTCATAAGGTTTCTCCACTGGTCAATTCAACGATCAGTTCTATTTCGACACAGGCGCCCAGCGGAATCTGGCTGGCCCCGAAAGCGCTGCGGGCATGCTTGCCGCGCTCGCCGAAGACTTCTTCGAACAATTCAGAGCAGCCATCGGCGACCAGATGCTGCTGGGTGTAGTCACTGCAGCTGTTGACCAGGCATAGCAGCTTGACCACTTTGGCCACGCGGTTCAAGTCGCCGGTGGCGGCGAACAAGGTCGCGAGCAGGTCGAGGCCGACCCTGCGCGCGGCGAGGTGCCCGCTGGCGGTGTCCAGTTCGCGGCCGAGCTGGCCAACCCAGGGGGCGCCATTGTGTTTGGCGATATGACCGGAGATGAACAGCAGGTTGCCACTCTGCACCCACGGCAGATAGGCGGCGGCCGGTGGGCTGGGCGGCGTGAGAATGATGCCCAGTTGTTCCAGGCGCTGATGAGGGGATACGGACATGGCAGGTGGCCTTGAGGAGGGAACCTGGCCAGCCTACTGCTACTGGGCTGTGGGAATCTTGTATGAAATTGCGCTCGATCGCTGGCAGGTCCGGCGTGCACAGATCCCCTGTGGGAGCCGGCCTTGCCGGCGAAAATCTCAGCCGCGCTGCCGCGCCCGCAGCTGCTGCCTCAACCTGCGCAGCGGCGGCGCGTAGAGAAAGCCGAACGACACGTTGTTGTCCCGCCCCTTCAACGCATGATGCAGCATATGCGCGCGGTACAGGCGCTTGAGGTAACGGTTGCGCGGCCGTGGCCGGAACGGCCAGTGCCGGTGAACGATGCCGTCATGGACGATCACATAGATCACCCCGAACGCTGCCACCCCCGCCCCCACCCACTGCAGCGGCGCATGCCCGGCCCTGCCCAGCGCGACCAGGGCAAAGGCGATCAGGGCCAAGGCCAGGAGGTAGACATCGTTGGTTTCCAGCGCCCCCAGATGCGGTTCATGGTGCGAGCGATGCAGGAACCAGCCCCAGCCATGCATGATGTAGCGATGCGCCAGATAGCCGATGCCCTCCATGGCCGTCAGGGTGCAGAGAAATACAACAAGGTTGAGGATCATGCGCTCAGGTTCGCGTGAGTTGGCAAAAACGCCGCAAAGCCTACCACCTCGGCCCTACTCGCGCACCGTCACTGTCGCCGTGGTACCGGCGCGCAGGTTGGCCTTGCCGGCATAAGCCGGGTCGATTTCAATGCGCACCGGGATGCGCTGGGCCAGTTTCACCCAGGTGTAACTGGGGTTGATATTAGCCAGCAGGCGGTTACCGGGGGCGTTTTCGCGGTCGGTGATGGCGTAAGCGATGCTCTGCACCCAGCCCTGGAAGCGCTCGCCGCTCATCAATGCGATGTCTACCTTGCTGCCCTGATGAATGCGCGGCAGCTTGGTTTCCTCGAAGTAGCCACTGATGTGGAACGAGCCGCTATCGACCAGCGCCAGCAGCGGCCCGCCGGCGGTGGCGTAATCCCCCTGGCGGGTCAGCAGGTTGGTCACATAACCGCTGACCGGCGCATAGATGCGCGTGCGTTGCAGGTCCAGTTCCGCCTGGGTCAGGGCGGCGCTGGCCAGTTGCACGTTGGCGCTGGCCAGGCTCAGGTTGGCCTGGCCACGCATCAGTTCGGCCTGGGCCACAGCAACGTCGGTACTGGATTTTTCCCATTCTTCACCGGAGATGGCAAAGCCCTGCTTCAAGGTGCGCCGCCGTTGTTCCTCACTCTGGCGCTGCTTGAGCAGGGCCTGGCTGGAGATGATCGCCGCCTGGGCCAGGCCTTCGCTGGCCCGCGCCACCTCGATGGCGCGGCGGGCATGCTCAACCGCCAGGGCATAACGCTCGGGATCGATCTCCAGCAGCAGCTCGCCCTTGTCGACGTGCTGGTTGTCCGCCACCTTGAGGCTGACGATACGCCCGGCGACATCCGCCGACAGCGTCACCACGTCGGCGCGCACCCGTGCATCACGGGTCCAGGGCGCGCGGGTGTAATGCTCCCAGGCAAACCAGCCGAGCACCAGCGCCAGCACCACCACAACCAGGGTCGAGACCTGGGCGACAAGTTTGTTCAAGGTTCAGCTCCCCATGTACAGGATGATCAACGCGCACAGGCAGGCGTACAACGCGCCTTCAAACAGGGCCGGATGCCAGACCCGCTGCATGACCCCCAGCTTTTGCAGCAGCCAGAGCACGGCAATCAACAGCGGTATAGCCAGCAGCAACGCCTGGGCAATCGGTGGCAGGTAGACGCCGCCAATCTCGAAATCAATGGGCAAGGGCCGGGGCTCCTTCATCTGCAGGTTGAAGATAAGAGCTGTAGTGACGCAAGAAACCGGCGATCACCAGCAAGGCCACACGGATCCGGAACAGCGAGCGTAGCTGTTCGGCCGGCGCCTGCAGCTGTTCGCCGTGCAGGTTGTCGAGGCGCTCACCCAGGTCCTGCAGGGTCTGCAGCAAGGTTGGCAGCACCACCGCGGTACGCCCGGCAATGTACCGGCCAGTATTGCGCAACACCTGCTCAAGCTGGGTGCGCATTGCCTCCGGCAGCAACGGGTTGACCCTGCCCTGCTCCTGCAACTGGCGCAAGGCCACGCCCAGGGCCATGCACGCCAGGTTGACCTCGAACAGCGCCCGCGAACGCGCATCCGTTGTGGCCGGCAGCAGGCCGATAATCAGGGTCAGGCGGTCGACCATGCGACTTTCGAAGGCGAACTGGCGTTCATCCGAGGTCGGGCCCTTGAGCAAGGCATAGACCTGTTCACGGGTTTCGCGAAACAGCCGTTCAATGCGCAACTGCGGGTTGAACGGGAATATCCACGCATACACCATCAATGACAGCGCCGCGCCACAGGCATAGGCACCGGCGAATTCAAACCACTGCATCGCGGTGTTCTGCCAGGCGCCGATGTTCTGCGGGCCGAACAGCAAAAAGCTCGACAGGCCCAGGCCCATGCCGATCCCCGCGGTCATCGGCCCCGACAACCCTACCGCCACCACATAGAGCAACGGCACCAGCAACAGCGCGAGCATTTCGAAGTCGACCACCTGCGGGATCAGCCAGAACTGGTACAGCGCCGACACCACCAGCGCCAGGCCCAGGCCACGGGCGTAGTTCTGCGCGGCCATCAGCGGGCGCGGAAAGGTCGCCATCAGCGAGCACAGAATCCCTACCAGGATCATTCCGGCGCGGGCGCCGTCCCAGGCGGTCTCGATCCAGATCAGCCCGGCAGCGACCAGGGCGATAAAGGCGCGGCTGGCATTCATTGCCGCCAGGCGCCAGTCCAGGTGCAAAGGGTTGGTGCGCCCTTGGCGGTACAGGCAGTCGCCGGCACGGCCTTCCTGAATGGCATCGCTGAGTTCGAGCATTTCCCCCAGCTGTTCAAGCAACCGCGCTTGCTCCCAGCGCAAGGCCCAGGCCAGCGAGCGCAATGGGGTTGGCAGGTCGCTTTGCAGCTGCTCGGCTTGCAGCGCGGCCTGGTCGAAGCGCCGCTGCAGGGCACTGAAATGCTCACGGGCCGGTGCCGGCAAGGCACGGCCCTGCTGCGCCAACTGGTCGAGAAAGGCCAGCTCATCGGCCAGCAGGCGGCTGATGAACTCCGGGTAACTGCCCTGCCAACGCTCGGCGATCATCAGCTTCTGGTTACGCAAAACCGTCAGCCGCGAGCTGAGCAGCACCAACTGGTTGCCCAATAGCTGCACCAGGCCGTTGGCCCCGCGCAAATGCGGCGCATCGAAGTACAGGTGCCGGCGCAGGCCTTCCAGGGCGCTGATCTCACCAAGGATCTGCATCTGCCGCTTGGTGAACTCGGCAGCGCTTTGCTCACCGCGAATCGCCGCCGCAGCATGGCTGGCCATGAGTTTGATCAGGTTGTCGATCTTGGCAAAGTACCCCGTGGCCACCGCCTGCGGCCGCGCACTGAGCAGGCTGACCGCACACACACAGGCCACCGCCAGCAGGGTTTCGGTGACCCGGGTAATGGCCAGCATCAAGGTGTTGTCCTGCTCGGGGATCGCCAGCATCGCCACCACCACGGCGGTAAAACCACTGAGCACGAAGGCATGCGAGCTGGTGTAACGCAACAAGGTACCGCCGGCGGTACACAGGGCCAGCCACAGCGCCAGGGTGATGATGAACGGCAACGGCGCCTGCGGGAACAGCGCCATGATCAGCACCGCCACCGCCGCCCCGAGGGTGGTGCCGAGCACCTGGGCGAAGCTGCGTTGCAAGGTCATGCCGCCCAGCGGCTGGCTGACGATGAACACCGCCATGATCGACCACTTGGGTTGGTCCAGGTCAAAGATGAACGCCAGGTACAAGGTCAACAGGCAGGCGACGATGGTCCGCAGGGCGAAGCGCAGGGTGTCTGCCCCCGGATGCAGCACCAGCCGCCAGTAATTGATCAATGGTTGCACACCGGTCTCTCGAAAGTCCTTTCAGCGAACACTAGCCATAGAAGCGCTCCAGGGAAAGACCACGATATGACCCAGAGCGTTGCAAATCCGGAACGATAAACCGCTATCAAACAACAAATGTCATGTTTTTACCCTTGACCCTGCCAGGCCCGAGGGTTAGTTTCTCGCCCGCATTTTTGCATGCCTACACAGGAGTCCTGCATTGGACAGTAGCTCTGGTCGATTGCGACAGGTCCACACGGCGCGCTAGTTCAGCAGGTTGCTTCTGCCACTGGCACGCCGAACATGGCGGTTAGTGGCGATTCGCATCCCTTGCGGATGACAAATCCTCATTCTCCCTCCCGCACACCTGGCACCTTCAATGGTGTTGAAGGTTCGTGGCCCTGCGCATTCTCTTTGTTCACGAGTATCACCTTTGAGGTCGATGCCAAAGCGGCGCATTGCCGTGGATTCGAGGTTTGCTATGGATTGGAAAGTATTTCTGCTGCGCGTCACCGTCGCGCTGGTACTCGGGGCGCTGATCGGCGCCGAGCGTCAACTGCGTCAGCGCCTGACCGGCCTGCGCACCAACGCGCTGGTCAGCACCGGCGCCTGCCTGTTCGTGCTGATGACCCAGGCGGTGCCGGGCATGGCCGCGACCGATGCCTCGCGCGTTGCCGCGTATGTGGTCTCGGGCATCGGCTTTCTCGGCGGTGGCGTGATCATGCGCGACGGCCTCAACGTGCGCGGCCTGAACACCGCCGCCACGCTCTGGTGCACCGCGGCCGTTGGCGTGCTGTGCAGCCTGGGCCTGCTGCTGGAGGCCGCGCTGGGCAGTTGCGTGGTGCTGTGCGCCAATATCCTGCTGCGCGACATCGCCCAGCGCCTGAATCATCAGGACGTGCTGCCGGCCAACGAGGCCGAGCAGCGCTTTGAAGTGCGCATCACCTGTCGCGCCGAGGACGAGATCCAGGTGCGCAGCCTGATGCTGCACAGCTTCGGCAACGGCGGTCTGCGCCTGCAGTCGCTGCACAGTGAAGACCTGGCCAACCCGGCCAAGCTGGAAGTGCGCGCCGAACTGATGGGCAGCCCCGATGCGCCCACCCAGCTTGAACGCCTGGTCAGCCGGGTGAGTCTGGAAAAAGGCGTGAGCTCGGTGCGTTGGCAAGTGCAGGAGCTCACGGCCGATTAACGGCGATCGTCCGACAGCGGGGTGGGCTGATCAGGCTTGGGCAGGGGGTCGTCCAGCGACGGGGCATCGGGCATGCGCTCGATGTCCTGGGACGGGTCGCGCCGTTGCCGGTCATCTGCTACGTTGGGGTCACTGACCGGGTCATGTTCGCGCTGCGGGTTGTTAAGTGGATCCTTCCAGAGGGGATCACTTTCGGGACGTGGCTGGCTCATGACAACTACCTCGCAATAGCGGCGCAAAAGTATGCGCACCGTACAGTTTCGAGGTGTTTTGAGTGCCTGCAGTGCCGTCCAGGCGATCAACGGCAGGCCCGCAAAAATATGCCCAGTGGCAAGTAAAATCCGCTGCAGCACCCAGCTGATCAAGGGGTATCGTGTAGCAAAATAATCAGCCAGAGGTGCACTGTGGCGTCCTATACCTTGCGTCAGTTGAAGTACTTCGTCACCACCGTTGAATGCGGCAGCGTCGCCGAGGCGTCGCGCAAGCTGTACATCGCCCAGCCGTCGATCTCCACGGCGATCAAGGGCCTGGAAGACAGCTTCGGCGTACAGCTGTTCATCCGCCATCACGCCCAGGGCGTTTCACTGACCCCAAGTGGTGCACGCTTCTACCGCAAGGCCCAGGAACTGCTGCGCATGGCCCGCGAGTTCGAACAGAACGCCCTGGCCGACAATGACGTGGTCTGTGGCCAGATCGACATCGGCTGCTTCGAGACCGTCGCCCCGCTCTACCTGCCGCGCCTGATCGCCGGCTTTCGCCAGCGCTTCCCGGGCGTGGAGATCCGCCTGCAGGACGGCGAACAGCAGGAACTGGTGCAAGGCCTGACCGGCGGGCGTTTCGACCTGGCGATCTTCTATGAGCACGATTTGGACAGCACCATCGAAGTCGAAGCCCTGACCGCCCCGCAGCGCCCCTATGCGCTGGTGCCGGCCGGCCATCGCTTTGCCGGGCAGGCCCAGGTGTCGATCCGTGACCTGGCCCTGGAGCCAATGATCCTCCTCGACGTGCAGCCCAGCCGAACCTATTTCGTGAGTATTTTCGAAGAGCTGCAACTGAGCCCCAACATCGTCTTCAGCTCGCCATCGATCGAGATGGTGCGCGGCATGGTGGGCCAGGGCTTTGGCTTTGCCCTGCTGGTGACCAAGCCCCATGGCCATAGCACCTATGATGGCCAGGAGGTGGTCTGCGTGGAGATTGCCGAAGATGTCACCGGATCGGCGCTGGTGGCTGGCTGGCTCAAGCGTGCGCAACTGACCAAGCCTGCGCAGCTGTTTGTCGATTACTGCAAGGAGCAGTTTGCCGCGTGGCTGGCTTAGGGTTCAACAGCATCGCGGGGCAAGCCCGCT
>NZ_AJJP01000167.1 GCF_000259195.1 Pseudomonas donghuensis | reverse complement strand
TGCAAAAAATGGGGTGACCATAGATTTTTTATGCCTTGGTTTTGCTCCAGCGCTGCTGGCGCCAGGCTTGGCGCGCTGCAGCATCCTGGAAGGTCCAGGCGATCATGCGGCTCTGCTTCTGCCCCTGGCCCATCTCCACCACTCGCTGATCGAGCGCACCGGCCTTTTTCAGCGCCGCCTGGATGCCGGGCAGGTTGGAGGCTTTGGACACCAGGCTGGTGAACCACAGCACCTGCTGGCCAAGGCTGGCGCTCTCCGTCACCAACTGGCTGACAAAGCGGATCTCGCCGCCTTCGCACCACAGTTCGTTGTTTTGCCCGCCAAAGTTCAGCACCGGCAGCTTGCGCTTGGGGTCGGCCTTGCCCAGGGCTCGCCATTTGCGCTGGCTGCCACGGGTGGCTTCTTCGCGCGAGGCGTGGAAGGGCGGGTTGCACAGGGTCAGGTCGAAGCGCTCGTCACTGTTCAGCAGCCCCAGCAGGATGTGCTTGCGGTTGCCTTGCTGGCGCAGGTTGATGGCCTTGCCCAGGCCGTTGGCCTGGACGATGGCGCCGGCCGCAGCCAGCGCCGTGGCGTCGATGTCCGAGCCGAGAAAGCGCCAGCGGTAATCGCTGTGGCCCAGCAACGGGTAGATGCAGTTGGCGCCGACGCCGATATCCAGGGCCTGGACGTGCGCACCCCGGGGGATTTCGCCGTTGTTTTCTTGCGCGAGCAAATCGGCCAGCACATGCACGTAATCCGCCCGGCCAGGGATCGGTGGGCATAGATAGTCGGCCGGGATGTCCCAGTGCTGGATACCGTACTGAGCCTTGAGCAAGGCGCGGTTGAAGACCCGCACAGCCTCGGGGTTGGCAAAGTCGATGCTGGGCTTGCCATGGGGATTGGTGATCATGAATCGGCCCAGCTCAGGGCTGCTCTTGATCAGTTGGGGGAAGTCGTAGCGGCCCTGGTGGCGGTTGCGCGGGTGCAGGGTCGGTTTGTTGGCTGTGGTCATGTTGATGTCCGGTGGAAAGCATCGCGGGTCAAGCCCGCTCCTACAGGGTTGTGTAGGAGCGGGCTTGACCCGCGAAAGCATCACTGAGGTCAGCGAGTGTTACAAGGCGGCAATCCGCGCATGCTGCTCGGTGAAGTTGGCCAGGGCCTGTTCGGCTTCAGCCAGCTTGGCGCGCTCCTTGTCGATCACCGCAGGCGGTGCCTTGTCGACGAAGGCGGCATTGGACAGCTTGCCGCCGACGCGCTGGACTTCACCCTGCAGACGCTGGATTTCCTTGTTCAGGCGAGCCAGTTCGGCATCCTTGTCGATCAGGCCGGCCATCGGCACCAGCACCTGCAGATCGCCAACCAGGGCGGTGGCGCTCAGTGGCGCTTCGTCCTGTTCGCCGAGCACGGTGAAGGACTCGATCTTCGCCAGCTTCTTCAGCAGCGCTTCGTTTTCCTGCAGGCGACGCTGGTCTTCGGCGCTGGCGTTTTTCAGGAACAGTTGCAGTGGCTTGCCCGGGCCGATGTTCATTTCGCCACGGATGTTGCGCACGCCGAGCATCAGCTCCTTGAGCCACTCGATGTCGCCTTCGGCAGCGGCGTCGATGCGGCTTTCGTTGGCCACTGGCCATGGCTGCAGCATGATGGTCTTGCCTTCGGCCCCCGCCAGCGGCGCCAGGCGCTGCCAGATTTCTTCGGTGATGAACGGCATGAACGGATGGGCCAGGCGCAGTGCCACTTCCAGTACCCGCACCAGGGTGCGGCGAGTGCCACGGGCGCGTTCGACCGGCGCGTTCTCGTCCCACAGGACCGGCTTGGACAGCTCCAGGTACCAGTCGCAATACTGGTTCCAGATGAACTCGTAGAGCGCCTGGGCGGCGAGGTCGAAGCGGAACTGATCGAGCTGGCGGGTGACTTCGGCTTCGGTGCGCTGCAACTGCGAGATGATCCAGCGATCGGCCAGCGACAGTTCGCAGGCTTCGCCGTTCTGGCCGCAGTCCTCGCCCTTGTCCAGCACGTAGCGGGCTGCGTTCCAGATCTTGTTGCAGAAGTTGCGGTAGCCTTCGACGCGGCCCATGTCGAACTTGATGTCGCGACCGGTGGAGGCCAGCGAGCAGAAGGTGAAGCGCAGGGCGTCGGTGCCGTAGCTGGCGATGCCCTCCGGGAACTCGGCCTTGGTCTGCTTGGCGATCTTCTCGGCAAGTTTTGGCTGCATCATGCCGCTGGTGCGTTTTTCCAGCAGTTCGTCGAGGGTGATGCCGTCGACGATGTCCAGCGGGTCAAGGACGTTGCCCTTGGACTTGGACATCTTCTGGCCCTGGCCATCGCGCACCAGGCCGTGAACATAAACGGTCTTGAACGGTACCTGCGGGGTGCCGTCCTCGTTCTTCACCAGGTGCATGGTCAGCATGATCATCCGGGCAACCCAGAAGAAAATGATGTCGAAGCCGGTGACCAGCACGTCGGTGGAGTGGAATTTCTTCAGGAATTCGGTCTGCTGCGGCCAGCCCAGGGTCGAGAAGGTCCACAGGCCCGAGCTGAACCAGGTATCGAGAACATCGTTGTCCTGGTTCAGGACCACGTCTGCGCCGAGGTTGTGCTTGCTGCGCACTTCTTCTTCGCTGCGCCCGACATAGACCTTGCCGGACTCGTCGTACCAGGCCGGAATACGGTGGCCCCACCACAGCTGACGGCTGATGCACCAGTCCTGGATGTCGCGCATCCACGAGAAGTACATGTTTTCGTATTGCTTGGGCACGAACTGGATGCGGCCGTCTTCAACGGCAGCAATCGCCGGCTCCGCCAGCGGCTTGGTCGACACGTACCACTGGTCGGTCAGCCACGGCTCGATGACGGTGCCTGAACGATCGCCTTTCGGTACTTTCAGGGCGTGGTCGTCGACGCTGACCAGCAGGCCCGCGGCGTCGAAGTCGGCAACGATCTGCTTGCGCGCGACGAAGCGGTCCAGGCCGGCATACTGGGCAGGCAGGGTGGCGTCGATGCTGTCGTTGACGCTGCCGTCGAGGTTGAACACCTGTGCGGCCGGCAGGACGAAGGCGTTCTTGTCGAAGATGTTCAGCAGCGGCAGGTTGTGGCGCTTGCCGACTTCGTAGTCGTTGAAGTCGTGGGCCGGGGTGATCTTCACGCAGCCGGTGCCGAATTCAGGGTCGCAGTAGTCGTCGGCAATGATCGGGATGCGCCGACCCACCAGGGGCAGCTCGACGAACTTGCCGATCAGCGCTTTGTAACGCTCGTCTTCCGGGTTCACGGCCACGGCGGCGTCGCCGAGCATGGTTTCCGGACGAGTGGTGGCGACGATCAGGTAGTCCTTGCCGTCGGCGGTCTTGGCGCCATCAGCCAGCGGGTAGCGCAGGTTCCACAGGTGGCCCTTCTCGTCGTGGTTTTCCACTTCGAGGTCGGAGATCGCCGTGTGCAGCTTGGTATCCCAGTTGACCAGGCGCTTGCCGCGGTAGATCAGGCCGTCTTCATGCAGGCGCACGAAAGCTTCTTTAACGGCTTCAGAGAGGCCGTCGTCCATGGTGAAGCGCTCGCGGCTCCAGTCGACTGACGAGCCCAGGCGGCGAATCTGGCGGCTGATGTTGCCACCGGACTGATCCTTCCACTCCCAGACCTTTTCCAGGAACTTCTCGCGGCCCAGGTCGTGGCGGCTCTGGCCCTTGGCTTCAAGCTGGCGCTCGACCAGCATCTGCGTGGCGATACCGGCGTGGTCGGTGCCAGGCTGCCACAGGGTGTTGCGGCCCTGCATGCGACGGAAACGGATCAGGGCGTCCATGATCGCGTTGTTGAAGCCATGACCCATGTGCAGGCTGCCGGTGACGTTCGGCGGCGGGATCATGATGGTGTAGGAATCGCCCGCGCCTTGCGGAGCGAAATAATTCTCGGACTCCCAGGTGTTGTACCAGGAAGTTTCAATAGCGTGCGGCTGGTAGGTCTTATCCATGCGCGGCGGGACCCTTAGGCATTTATTCAGGAAAGCCGGAGAGTATAACGAAGCGGCAAGCTTCAAGCGACAAGCGACAAGCTCAGAGCGCCGCACGGCTCTTGCAGCTTGTCGCTTGAAGCTTGTAACTGCTTTTTATTGGTTAAGCAGGCGCTCGAGGCGGGCATCGAGCCGGCGCTTGATCTCGCTCTCGATATGCGGGGCGAAATCGTTGATCACGTCTTGCATGATCAATTGCGCGGCTGCGCGCAGCTCGGCGTCCAGGTGCAGCAGGGTTTCCTGGCGCTTGGCCTGTGGGTCGGCAGGGGCTTCAGGCACGGGCGCTGGCGGCACTTCGGCCTCTTCGAGCAGCAGCGGGATCTGCTCCTCGACGGTGTCGGTCAACAGCGGTGGCTCGAGGGATGCATCGCCAAGCAACTGACGGATCGACTCCAGGTCGTCCAGCAGGTGCGCGGATTGGGGCAGGGGAGTGGATTTGTCCATCGTCTTCAGAGTCGCTGTAAGCGGTGATCTTGCAGAGCATAGCCCTGTTCGCGGTAGAAACGGAAACTCTCTCGGGCCGCCAGACGAATCGCCGGCTCTTCGACCACGATCTCGGCGATCCGGGCAAAACCGGCAGCGAAGGGCGGTACCTTGAGGTCCAGGTTGATCAGCAGGTCCTGATGGCTGCCGGCGTCATCGCCAAGGCCAAGGGCCACGCTGGCCTGCGGGTCATCTTCAGCCGGGCTGTGGGGCACGAAGGCCTCGCCCTTGAACGCCCACAGGCGTGCGTCCAGTTCATCGCGCTGGGCAGCGTCGCTGCAATGCAGGTAAACCCGGTGCCCGAGGCGCCAGGCCTTTTCGCACAGCTTGCAGGCGAAATCCAGGCGCGCCGAGGGCGCGGCGCTGGGCAATATGTAGAAATCGACTTTGGTCATGATCGGCCTGCCGGCCGGCTACGCCAGAAGGCGCAGGCGGCCAGCGTCATCTCAGGCGTTGGCGCGGTCGAGCAGGTACTGGGTCAGCAGCGGTACCGGACGGCCCGTGGCGCCCTTGTCCTTGCCGCCGCTGATCCAGGCGGTGCCGGCGATGTCCAGGTGGGCCCAGTCGTAGGCCTTGGTAAAGCGCGAGAGGAAGCAACCGGCGGTGATGGTGCCGGCTTTCGGCCCGCCGATGTTGGCGATGTCGGCGAACGGGCTGTCGAGCTGCTCCTGGTATTCATCGAACAGCGGCAACTGCCAGGCGCGATCGTCGGCGCGCTTGCCGGCATCGAGCAGTTGCCCGACCAGCGCGTCGTTGTTGCCCATCAGGCCGGACGTGTGGCTGCCCAGGGCGACGATGCAGGCGCCGGTCAGGGTGGCGATGTCGATCACCGCCTGCGGCTTGAAGCGCTCGGCGTAGGTCAGGGTATCGCACAGCACCAGGCGGCCTTCGGCGTCGGTGTTGAGAATCTCGACGGTCTGCCCGCTCATGGTCGTGACGATGTCGCCCGGACGGGTGGCACCGCCGCTTGGCATGTTCTCGGCGCAGGCCAGCAGGCACACCAGGTTGATCGGCAGTTGCAGTTCGAGCACGGCGCGCAGGGTGCCGAAGACGCTGGCGGCACCGCCCATGTCGAATTTCATTTCATCCATGCCGGCGCCGGGCTTGAGGCTGATGCCGCCGGTGTCGAAAGTGATGCCCTTGCCCACCAGCACGAAAGGCTTCTCGCTCTTTTTGCCGCCCTGGTAGTTGAGCACGATCAGCCGTGGTGGCTGGTCGCTGCCCTGGCCCACGGCGTAGAACGCGCCCATGCCCAGGTCCTTGATTTTCTTCTCATCCAGCACCTCGACCTTCAGGCCTTTGAATTCCTTGCCCAGGGCCTTGGCCTGTTCGGCCAGGTAGCTCGGGTGGCAGACGTTCGGTGGCAGGTTGCCCAGGTCGCGGGTGAAGCCCATGCCGTTGGCGATGGCGACAGCGTGCTTGACCGCGCGCTCGACGTCGCTGACGCCAGCCTTGGCGCTGAGCAGGGTGATTTTCTTCAGGGCGCGGGGGTCGGCCTTCTTGCTCTTGAACTGGTCGAAAACGTACTGGCCATCGAGCAGGGTTTCGGCCAGCAGGCGGGTCTTGCCATAAGAGGCCTCGCGGCCGGTGACGGCGACGTCGTCCAGGGCCAGCACCGCATCGCTGCCGTTCAGGCCCTTGAGCACCGCCAGAACGCTGGCGACCACTTTGCGCCAGTTGCGATCACCCAGTTCGGCATCCTTGCCGGTACCGACCAGCAGCACGCGCTCGGCCTTGAGGTTGGGCAGGCTGTGCAGCAGCAGGGTCTGGCCGACCTTGCCGGTCAGGTCGCCGCGCTTGAGCACACCGGCCAGGGCGCCGCCGGTAGCCTCGTCGATGGCCTTGGCGGTGGCGCCGAGTTTGCCGCCTTCAGCCACGGGCAGCACCAGCGTGGCGGTTTTCAAGGATGCAGCGGCTACGCTTTTTACAACCAGTTCCATGTCAGGTTCCCCGAATGATCTGTCAGTGCGCACACGGTATGCCGGCGCGCCAAGGCTCCTGGCCGCGTGGTCGCGTACCAGTGATAAAGCCCCCAGTTTGAGCCTGCTTCGCCCGCCCTGACAACCCCGAGATGAAGCATTGTGCGGCGCCAAGTGACAGGCACGGTCAATCACAGGATAATGCGCCAACTTTTACCCGGGTCCGCTCTGGCGAGCGGGCTACTATCTTGGCTGTTATGGATTCCTTGTTCGGCTGTCCGAGCCTGACAACCCAGGAGTGTCTGGTTTGATCGTCTTTCGTTATCTGTCCCGCGAGGTCCTGGTGACCTTGAGTGCCGTCAGCGCCGTGCTGCTGGTCATCATCATGAGTGGGCGCTTCATCAAATACCTGGCGCAGGCTGCCCAGGGCGTGCTCGATCCGAGCGTACTGTTCCTGATCATGGGGTATCGCCTGCCGGGCTTCCTGCAACTGATCCTGCCCCTGGGCCTGTTCCTCGGCATCCTCCTGGCCTATGGCCGGTTGTACCTGGAAAGCGAGATGACCGTGCTCTCGGCCACCGGCATGAGCCAGCAGCGCCTGCTGGGCATGACCATGGCCCCGGCTGCGCTGGTCGCCGTCTTGGTCGCCTGGCTGAGCCTGGGGCTGGCGCCTCAGGGCGTCACCCAGGTGGCGCAGATCATCAACCAGCAGGATGCCCTGACCGAGTTCGACACCCTGGTGCCGGGGCGCTTCCAGACCCTGCGCGATGGTTCGCGGGTGACCTACACCGAACAACTGTCGGAAGACCGCGCCAACCTTGCCGGCGTGTTCATCTCCGAGAAGCGCTTCAGCCAGGACAAGACCAAGGATCGTGGCCCGTCGGTACTGGTTGCCGAAAAAGGCCACCAGCAGGTCAACCCCGATGGCAACCGTTACCTGATCCTGGAAAACGGCTATCGCTATGACGGCAACCCTGGCCAGGCCGATTACCGGGCAATCAAGTACGACACTTACGGCGTGCTGTTGCCCAAGCCCGAGGTCAGTGAAGAAGTCACCGAGCGCGAAGCCATCCCGACCTCGCAACTGATCGGCAGCGACGGCTTGCGCGAGCGCGCCGAGCTGCAATGGCGTCTGTCGCTGCCGTTGCTGGTGTTCATCGTGACCCTGCTGGCAGTGCCGCTGTCGCGGGTCAACCCACGCCAGGGCCGTTTCCTCAAGCTGCTGCCGGCGATTCTTCTGTATATGGCGTACCTGACAATGCTGATTGCCGTGCGTGGCGCCCTGGAGAAAGGCAAACTGCCGATCGGCCTGGGCATCTGGTGGGTCCATGGCCTGTTCCTGCTGATCGGCCTGGGGCTGATGTACTGGGAGCCGCTGCGCCTCAAGCGCGCTGCTCGCCGTGCGGAGGTGGCCCATGGTTAAGCTCGATAGTTACATCGGCAAAAGCGTGCTGGTGGCCATTCTGGCCGTACTCGGGATCATTCTCGGCCTGGCCTCGCTGTTTGCCTTCATCGATGAAATGGGTGACGTCACCGATACCTATACGTTGATGGACGCTGGCAACTTCGTCTTGCTCACCGCGCCGCGGCGCCTCTACGACATGCTGCCGATGGCCGCGCTGATCGGCTGCCTGATCGGCCTGGGCAGCCTGGCCAGCAGCAGCGAACTGACCATCATGCGCGCCGCGGGCGTGTCCATTGGCCGGATCGTCTGGGCGGTAATGAAACCGATGCTGGTGCTGATGCTGGCCGGTATCCTGATTGGCGAGTACCTGGCCCCGGTCACCGAGAACAAGGCCCAGGCCGAGCGTTCCCTGGCCCAGGGCGGTGGTGAGGCGCAGAGCTCCAAGCGCGGTATGTGGCACCGTCAGGGTGACGAGTTCGTGCACATCAACTCGGTGCAGCCCAACGGCTTGCTGTACGGCGTGACCCGCTACCGTTTCGACAACGAGCGGCACATGCAGACCTCAAGCTTTGCCCGCCGCGCCCAGTACAAGGACGATCACTGGCTGCTCAGCGACGTCACCACCACGTATTTCCGTGGAGACCACACCGAAGTGGTCAAAACCCCTGAAGAGCGCTGGGACGTATCCGTCACTCCGCAACTGCTCAATACCGTGGTCGTAGCGCCAGAGTCGCTGTCGATTACCGGGCTCTGGGACTACATCCACTACCTGTCCGACCAGGGCCTGAACAACGCCCGTTACTGGCTGGCGTTCTGGACCAAGGTGCTGCAGCCGATGGTCACCGCCGCGCTGGTGCTGATGGCCATCTCCTTCATCTTCGGCCCACTGCGTTCGGTTACCCTCGGCCAGCGGGTATTTACCGGGGTGCTGGTGGGCTTCGTGTTCCGCATCGCCCAGGACTTGCTCGGGCCTTCGAGCCAGGTGTTCGGCTTCCCGCCGTTGCTGGCGGTGGTGCTGCCGGCGGCAATCTGTGCGGTGGCGGGGTTGTGGTTGTTGCGGCGCGCTGGATAGGCCGCGGCAGACAAGAAAAAGCCGACCCTTGGGTCGGCTTTTTTCTGCCTGCTATTTCTTGCGCTTGGGGATCCGCACCAGCTGGGTGTCGGAATAGATGTCGTGCCAGCTGCGCTTGCGCTTGTCGAACAGGGCCCAGATAAACCCCAGGCCCAGGCACAGCCAGGAGGCGATGGCGACGACGAAACGCAGCAGGGCCTGCCACAGGCTGATGGCACTGCCATCGGCGTTCTGTACACGAATACCCCACACTTGCATCCCCAGGGTCTGGCCGCCGTGGGTCCAGAACTTGGCGAAGAAGCCGAACAGGGCGAACAGCAGGATGGTCGACAGCAGCGGATCGCCATCCAGCGCGCCAGCCTCGGTCAGCTCGCGCATGCGCGCCTCGCCGATAATGGCCATCTGGATCATCTTGTAGGCGCCGGCAGTGACGATCAGCAGCGCGGTGCACAGCAGAAAATCGTAGAACATGGCGGCCAGGCGGCGGCCCAGGTCGACCGGGGGGAAATCACCCTGGGGCTGCAACAACTGCTTGGGCATACATGGCCCTCCTTGGGCAAAACCGCCATTCTACGAAATTGCGCGCACAATGCGTTGCCCTGCGACACGGTTTACGCATCAGGCCGCACTCAGCGAGCGCGCACAAAAAAGCCCCTGCTGTTGCCAGCAGGGGCTTTTCTATCGGGAAATCAGGCTTCCGCGATAACTTCGTCAGCCTGCATGCCTTTCTGGCCCTGCACGGCGATGAAGGTGACTTTCTGGCCTTCTTTCAGGCTCTTGAAGCCGTTGCCCTGAATAGCGCGGAAGTGTACGAACAGATCCGGACCGCTTTCTGGAGTGATGAAACCAAAACCTTTCTCGTCGTTAAACCACTTGACGGTACCGCTCTGACGTTGGGACATTGTCTTATTTCCTTTGAAACTTAGAATTAGTAACAGCTTCTTCCAAATGAAAGAGTACTGGGCTGGGTTGCAGGAAAGTAAGAGACGTCGAACGGGTGTAGCAAACATCAGAGCTACTGCCCAGGTCACGAACCATAGCGACCCATGCAAACACAGTGCACAGACAATACGCTAACTTTGAAGACAAAAACAAGCCCTGCAGACCGCTGCGGCTGTGCCTTTTAGCGGCCGTTCGGTCGATTGCTTCCGGCTCATTCCAAGCGGTGTTGCAAGGCTTTTCGAAAGTTATAAACCACGTTCGGATTCGAAAATCCGAACGCGTCATGACACCCAGTTTCAAGTAACGATTCAGCCGCGATAGTAACGCTGGGCAACAAACGGCATCTTGCTGACTTTCATCGCTACGCGCTTGCCGCGAACAATGGCCCACAGCGGAGTTTCCAGGGCGATATGGGCCGCATCCAGGTAGCCCATGGCCACCGGCGCATTCAATGACGGACCAAAGCCGCCACTGCAGACGCTACCGATTACCGTGCCCGCTTCATCGACGATTTCAGCACCTTCACGGACCGGGGTGCGTTCCTGCGGCAGCAGGCCCACGCGTTTACGGGCAACGCCGCTTTGCTGCTGGGCGAAGATCGCCTCGGCACCGGGGAAACCACCGGCACGTTCGCCATCGGCCCGGCGCACCTTGGAAATGGCCCAGAGCAGGCTGGCTTCGATTGGCGTGGTCTGGCTGTTCATGTCGTGGCCGTACAGGCACAGGCCGGCTTCCAGGCGCAGCGAATCGCGTGCGCCCAGGCCAATGGCGGCGACCTCCGCTTCGGCCAGCAGGCGGCGGGCCAGTGCTTCGGCGTTTTCGGCCGGCACGGAAATCTCGAAACCGTCTTCACCGGTGTAGCCCGAACGGCTGACGAAGCAGTCGCTGCCCAGCAGTTGTACCGGCTGGAACTGCATGAAGGTCATTTTTGCCACTTCTGGCGCCAGGCGTTCCAGCACCTTGACCGCTGCCGGGCCCTGCAGGGCCAGCAGGGCGCGCTCTTCAAACAGAGGCTGGATCTGGCACTGGTCGCCGATGTGCTTGCGCAGGTGCGCCAGGTCCTGCTCCTTGCAGGCGGCGTTGACCACCAGGAACAGTTCGTTGTTGCCCAGGTTGGCAACCATCAGGTCGTCGAGGATGCCGCCGTGTTCGTTGGTGAACATGGCATAGCGCTGCATGCCCACTGGCAGGTCGATGATGTCGACCGGCACCAGGCTCTCCAGGGCCTTGGCGGCACCGGCGCCGCTCAGGCGGATCTGGCCCATGTGCGAAACGTCGAACAGGCCGGCCTGTTCACGGCTGTGCAGGTGTTCTTTCATCACCCCCAACGGGTACTGAACCGGCATGTCGTAACCGGCGAAAGGCACCATGCGGGCGCCCAGTTCCAGGTGCAGGGCGTGCAGCGGGGTCTTGAGCAGTGTTTCGGTGGACATTGATGACTCCTTGGGGCTTGAGAGGGTGTCAGCATTCGATGATGTTGACGGCCAGACCGCCGCGGGCGGTCTCCTTGTATTTGCTTTTCATGTCGGCGCCGGTCTGGCGCATGGTGCGGATGACTTTGTCCAGCGAGACGAAGTGCTGCCCGTCACCGCGCAGGGCCATGCGCACCGCATTGATCGCCTTGACCGAGCCCATGGCGTTGCGTTCGATGCAGGGCACCTGGACCAAGCCGCCGATCGGGTCGCAGGTCAGGCCCAGGTTGTGTTCCATGCCGATCTCGGCGGCGTTCTCGACCTGCTGCACACTGCCGCCCATGACTTCGCAGAGGGCGCCGGCGGCCATCGAGCAGGCGACGCCGACCTCGCCCTGGCAACCGACTTCGGCACCGGAGATCGAGGCGTTCTCTTTATAGAGGATGCCGATGGCGGCGGCCGTGAGCAGAAAGCGCACCACGCCGTCGTCGTTGGCGCCCGGGATAAAGCGCATGTAGTAGTGCAGCACTGCCGGGACGATACCGGCGGCGCCATTGGTCGGCGCGGTGACCACGCGTCCGCCAAAGGCGTTTTCTTCATTGACGGCCAGGGCATACAGGTTGACCCAGTCGAGCACCGACAGCGCGTCGCGCAGGCTCGCCTCCGGGTTGCTGCACAGCTGGCGGTACAGCGCTGCGGCCCGGCGCTTGACCTTGAGCCCGCCGGGCAGGATGCCTTCGTTGCGGCAACCGGCGGACACGCAGTCCTGCATCACTTGCCAGATGTGCAGCAGGCCGCTGCGGGTTTCGCTTTCCGGGCGCCAGGCCGCCTCGTTGGCGAGCATGATCTGGCTGATCGACAGGTTCTGTGCGGTGCAATGGCCGAGCAGCTCTTTGGCGGTCTTGAACGGGTAGGGCAGCACGGTGCTGTCTTCGACGATGCGATCGGCGCCGGCTGCGTCCTCATCGACTACAAAGCCACCGCCCACCGAGTAGTATTCGCGGCTGCGAATCTGCAAACCGGCGGCGTCGAAGGCACGGAAGATCATGCCGTTGGGGTGAAAGGCCAGGGGTTTGCGGATCATCGCCAGGTGCTGTTTTTCGACGAAATCGATGGCGTGCTCGCCGAGCAGCGTGAGCCGGCCGCTGCTGCGGATGGCCTGCAGGCGGGCGGGAATGCTTTCGGTATCGACCGTGTCCGGATGCTCGCCTTCCAGGCCAAGCAGCACGGCCTTGTCGCTGCCGTGGCCCTTGCCGGTGGCGCCGAGCGAGCCGTAGAGCTCGACCTTGACGCACGCCGTGGCGGCCAGCAGGTCGTCGCGGCGCAGGCCTTCGGCAAAGCGCGCGGCGGCGCGCATCGGGCCAACGGTATGGGAGCTGGAGGGGCCGATGCCGATCTTGAACAGGTCGAAGACGCTTAGTGACATGGTCGTACCCTCATTGTTGGGGAGAAGCATCGCCGGCAAGGCCGGCTCCCACAGGGTTCTTTGGTATTTCCAGAACCTGTGGGAGCTGGCTTTGTCAGCGATTAGGCCATCAGGCCGGACTCAGACGTCCTGATAGCTCTCGATCGACGGGCAGGCGCAGACCAGGTTGCGGTCGCCGAAGACGTTGTCGACCCGGCCAACCGGTGGCCAGTACTTGCCTTCCACCAGCGACGCCAGCGGATACACCGCCTGCTCGCGGCTGTACGGGTGGCTCCATTCACCGGCGATTTCCGCGGCGGTGTGCGGGGCGTTCTTCAGCGGGTTGTCGTCCTTGTCCAGGCTACCGCTTTCCACCGCGCGAATCTCTTCGCGGATGCGGATCATCGCCTCGCAGAAGCGGTCCAGTTCTTCTTTAGACTCGCTTTCGGTCGGTTCGATCATCAGCGTGCCGGCCACCGGGAAGGACATGGTCGGGGCATGGAAGCCGAAGTCGATCAGGCGCTTGGCGACGTCATCGACGCTGATCCCGCTGCTGTCCTTGAGGGGGCGCAAATCGAGGATGCACTCGTGCGCCACCAGGCCGTTGCTGCCGGTGTACAACACAGGGTAGTGCTCTTCCAGGCGGCGGGCGATGTAGTTGGCGTTGAGGATGGCCATCTGCGAAGCGCGCTTGAGCCCGGCACCTCCCATCATACGAATGTACATCCAGGTGATCGGCAGGATACTGGCGCTGCCGAACGGTGCGGCGCAGACCGCGCCCTGCTTGTTGTCCATGTGCGCATGGCCGGGCAGGAACGGCGCCAGGTGCGATTTGACGCCGATCGGGCCGACGCCCGGGCCGCCACCGCCGTGAGGGATGCAGAAGGTCTTGTGCAGGTTCAGGTGCGAAACGTCGCCACCGAACTTGCCCGGTGCGCAGAGGCCGACCATGGCGTTCATGTTGGCGCCGTCGATGTACACCTGGCCGCCGTTGTCGTGGATGATCGCGCAGATCTCGCCGATGGCTTCTTCGAACACGCCGTGGGTCGAGGGGTAGGTGATCATCAGCGCAGCGAGGTGTTCGCGGTGCTCGATGGCCTTGGCGCGCAGGTCGTCGATGTCGACGTTGCCACGGGCGTCACAGGCAGTGACCACCACGCGCATACCGGCCATGTGCGCGGTAGCCGGGTTGGTGCCGTGGGCTGAGGAGGGGATCAGGCAGATGTCGCGGCGCGCTTCGCCACGGCTCTGGTGGTAGGCGCGGATCGCCAGCAGGCCTGCGTACTCGCCCTGGGAACCGGCGTTGGGCTGCAGCGACACGGCGTCATAGCCGGTGGCGGCGCAGAGCATGGCTTCCAGTTCGCTGGTCAGTTGCTGGTAGCCCTGGCTCTGCTCGGCCGGTGCGAACGGGTGCAGGTTGCCGAACTCGGCCCAGGTCACCGGAATCATTTCGCTGGCAGCGTTGAGCTTCATGGTGCACGAGCCCAGCGCAATCATGGTGCGGTCCAGGGCCAGGTCCTTGTCGGCCAGGCGGCGCAGGTAGCGCATCAGCTCGGTTTCGCTGTGGTAGCGGTTGAACACCGGGTGCTCGAGAATCGCCGACTGGCGCAGCAGGGCTGCAGGCAATTGCACCTGAGCGCGGGCCGCGAGGGCGGCGAAGTCTGGCGTGGCCTTAGCATCGGCGAACAGCTGCCACAGCGCTTCGACGTCGGCCTGGGTGCTGGTTTCATCCAGCGACAGGCCCAGGCGCTGGGCGTCGATCTGGCGCAGGTTCAGGCGCTGGGCACGAGCCTGGTCATGGAGGGCGGCGGTGGCGCTGCCGGTGGCCAGGGTCAGGGTGTCGAAGAAGTGCTCGACTTCGACCTTCACGCCCAACTGCTGCAGGCCGGCCTTGAGGATCGCGGTCAGTGCGTGGGTGCGTTCGGCGATCTGCTTCAGGCCCTGCGGGCCGTGGTACACGGCGTACATGCTGGCGATGTTGGCCAGCAGCACCTGGGCGGTGCAGATGTTGCTGGTGGCCTTCTCGCGGCGGATATGCTGCTCACGGGTCTGCATGGCCAGGCGCAGGGCGGTCTTGCCGAAGCGGTCGATCGACACGCCGACCAGACGGCCCGGCATGTCGCGCTTGAACGCGTCGCGGGTCGAGAAGTACGCCGCATGCGGGCCACCGAAGCCCAGCGGTACACCAAAGCGCTGGGCGCTGCCGATGGCCACGTCGGCGCCGAATTCGCCCGGTGGGGTCAGCAGAGTCAGGGCCAGCAGGTCGGCAGCCACGGCGACCAGGGCATTGGCTGCGTGCAAGCGCTCGACCAGCTCCCGGTAATCGAACACTTCACCGTTGCTGGCCGGGTATTGCAGCAGGGCACCAAAGAAGGCGCTGACATCGCTCAATTCACGCTCATCACCCACCACTACCTCGATACCCAGTGGTTCGGCACGGGTGCGCAGTACGTCGAGGGTCTGCGGGTGGCAATGCACGGAAGCGAAGAAGGCGTGGCTGCCCTTGTTCTTGCTCAGGCGCTTGCAGAAGGTCATGGCTTCGGCGGCGGCGGTGGCTTCGTCGAGCAAGGATGCGTTGGCGATCGGCAGCCCGGTGAGGTCGCTGATCAGGGTCTGGAAATTCAGCAGCGCTTCCAGGCGGCCCTGGGAAATCTCTGGCTGGTACGGGGTGTAGGCGGTGTACCAGGCCGGGTTTTCCAGCAGGTTGCGCAGGATCGGTGCCGGGGTGTGGCAGTTGTAGTAACCCTGGCCGATGAAGCTCTTGAACAACTGGTTGTTGCCGGCGATGGCCTTGAGCGAGGCCAGGGCGTCGGCTTCGCTTTGCCCTGCGCCCAGCTCAAGGACGCTGGTGCCCTTGATGCTGTCAGGAATGACCGCAGCGCTCATGGCCTCCAGCGAGTCGAAACCGAGGGTGGCGAGCATGTGCTGCTCATCGCGCTGGCGTGGGCCGATGTGGCGGGCGATGAATTCGTTGGCAGTGCCGAGGTTGATGGTCATGGCGGTTCCTCAGGCGTCAGCGTTGGCTTTGATCAGGCGGTCGTAGGCGTCCTGGTCGAGCAGTTGCGCGACGGCACCGGCGTCGGCCGGGATGAAACGGAAGAACCAGCCTTCACCCAGCGGGTCTTCGTTGACCAGCTCGGGGTTGCCTTCGAGCTGGTCATTGACCGCTACCACTTCGCCGGTCAGGGGCATGTACACGCCGCTGGCGGCCTTGACCGATTCGACGGTCGAGGCTTCGGCACCTTGCTCGTAGCGTTGCAGCTCCGGCAGTTGCACGTAGACCACATCGCCCAGGGCGTTCTGGGCGAAGGCGGTAATCCCGACGGTGACGCTGCCGTCCGCTTCGCTACGCAGCCATTCGTGATCTTCGGTAAAACGCAACTCGCTCATGGAAACTCCTCAAGGGCCGCAGGGGACGGCTGTGGGCGTGGCTCAAATGAGCCCAGGGATGAGTAATGCCATAGCAATATTGCGGCCATCTATTAAATATCGTTATAAAACAATAAGTTATGTATTTGTAAGGGCGAGCGTTTCGGTTGGCTGTAGCGAAATCGCTACACCAGAAGGCGGGAAAAAAAGCGCAAGTGGATCAGAACCTTGCACTGCGGCCCTGAAACTGTGATGTATTGATATCGTTACGGTGTAGTGATTTCGATACGGGTGCTCAGGGCTTTGCCGGAATGCCGTATTTGCGCAGGCGATGGGCAATGGCGGTGTGCGAGGTTTGCAGGCGGCTGGCCAACTGGCGGGTTGAGGGGTAACTGATATAGAGCTTGGTCAGCAGGTTGCGTTCGAAGTCATCCACTGCCTGTTCCAGGCTATCGACTTCAGCGTCATGCCCGCGGGCCACCGAGGTGCCGGCGATGTCCAGGTCGCCGATGTCCACCAGGCTGCTTTCACTGATGGCCGCGGCACGGAAGATCACGTTCTGCAACTGGCGCACGTTGCCCGGCCAGCGGTTACCCAGCAGCGCAGGGTAAGTGGCCGGGGCCAGGCGGCACAGCGGGCGCTGGATCTGGGTGCAGGCCTGTTGCATGAAGTAGCGCGCCAGCAGGAGGATGTCCTGGCCGCGCTCGCGCAGTGGCGGCACCTGCAGGTTGAGTACGTTCAGGCGGTAGAACAGGTCTTCGCGAAAGGTGCCTTCGGCGACCATCTTTTCCAGGTCGCGGTGGGTGGCGCTGAGGATCCGTACGTTGACCTTCACTTCACGGTCGCCGCCGACCCGGCGAAAGCTGCCATCGTTGAGAAAACGCAGCAGCTTGGCTTGCAGGTACGGCGACATTTCGCCGATCTCGTCGAGAAACACCGTGCCCTGGTTGGCCAGCTCCATCAGCCCCGGCTTGCCGCCCCGTTGTGCGCCGGTAAAGGCGCCGGGGGCGTAGCCGAACAGCTCGCTTTCGGCCAGGTTCTCCGGCAGCGCCGCGCAGTTGAGCGCCAGGAAGGGCGCGTTATGACGGCTGCTGATGGCGTGGCAGGCGCGCGCCACCAGCTCTTTGCCGGTTCCGGTTTCGCCGTGAATCAGCAGCGGCGCATCCAGGGCTGCGACGCGCAGGGCGCGGGCCTTGAGGGTGCGGATCGGCGGCGAATCACCCAGCAGCGCATCGAAACCTTCGGCGTGATCATGGTGCAGCGCCGACAACCGTTCACCGATGCGGTTGGGCTGGTACAGGGTCAGCAGGGCGCCGGCGTTGGTGATCGGCGTGGCATCGAGCAGCAGGGTCTGGCCGTTGAGGGTCACTTCGCGCAAGGGCAGATGAAAGCCCTGTTCGATCAAGGCGTCGAGCAAACCGGGGTCGCCAAACAGGTCGGCCACCGAACGGTCGGACGGTTCCTGCCCGCACAGTGCCACCAACGCCGGGTTGGCCAGCAACACGTGGCCGGCGCTGTCGAGGGCCAGCACCGGGTCGCTCATGGCCGCCAGCAAGGCATCGAGCTGCAGGTGGCGACGCTGGCCGGGGAGGATGTCGACCACTTGTACGGTTTGCACGCCGTGCACGTTGAACAGCGCGTCGTGCAGCTCTTCGAGCACGTGGGGGCTGAGGGTCGGGGCGTCGATGTAGACGTTCGGCGGCACCATCTCCACAGCGTCCAGGTTGAGGTTGCGGGCGCCGAGCAGGGCCAGCACTTCCTGGGTGATGCCGACGCGGTCGATGAAACTGACGTGGATGCGCATGGGGGGAGGGGTTCAAGGCTGCCGAAGGCACCAAGTATGCCTTGCGACCGCTTTGCGGTCGAATCGCTGGCAAGCCAGCTCCCACAGGATCGGCGCATGCATTTCCCTGTGGGAGCTGGCTTGCCAGCGATGAGGCCCGAAGGCTATTCCAGATGTTCTGGCTTGACCGAGTCGCCAGACTTCATATTCAGCTGGGTCCGAATATCTTCGAACATCAGGTCATAGATCTTGTGTGGCGACCCGAGGCTCTCGAACTTCTTCGGCGCTGGCAGGTAGCTCTGGGCCTTGCGTGTGGTAAGGCTGAGAAAACTGGGGAGGACCTGATCTTTGGCCAGGAAGAATTTTTCGTCCACCGGCTTGCCTTCGATGTTGCCATGCATGTGGAACTGAATGCCTCGACCTTCCCTGGGGTCCTGCGCCACTTCGTAATTGATGTTCAGGTCGTAGCTGTGATCATTCTGGTTCAGTGCGGTGCGCTCGATATGGACGTGACCAGGTTGAAACTGGGCCATGGTGCAATCCTCCGGAAGGTTGAAAATGGCGGGCCCTCAAGCCCGCCCACTGCATTCAACGGTAGCTGATTCCAGGCTTCGAGGTGCTCACCCGGGTACCGGCGGTCCCCTTGACGATATCCTCGATGTCAGCCAGCGAACCGATGACCGCCACTTTGCCGGTATGGCGGGCGAAGTCGCAAGCGGCCTGGACTTTCGGGCCCATGGAGCCGGCGGCGAAACCGAGGCGTTCGAGCTCGTCCGGATGCGCCTGGGCAATGGCCTTCTGGCTCGGCTTGCCGTAGTCGATGAATGCGGCATTGACGTCGGTGGCGATCACGAGCAGGTCGGCTTCGAGCTGTTCGGCCAGCAGCGCCGAGCACAGGTCCTTGTCGATTACCGCTTCGATGCCCTTGAGCTTGCGCTCGGCGTCATACATGGTCGGAATGCCGCCGCCGCCCGCGCAGATGACGATGCTGCTCTTTTCCAGCAGCCATTTGATCGGGCGAATCTCGAAGATGCGCTTGGGTTTGGGGCTGGCCACCACTCGGCGGTATTTATCGCCGTCGGCCTTGACCACCCAGCCTTTCTCCTTGGCCAGACGCTCGGCGTCTTCCTTGCTGTAGACCGGGCCGATGAACTTGGTCGGGTCCTTGAAGGCCGGGTCGTTGGCGTCCACTTCCACCTGGGTCAGGAGGGTGGCGAACGGCACTTCGAAGTCCAGCAGGTTACCCAACTCCTGTTCAATGATGTAACCGATCATGCCTTCGGTTTCAGCGCCGAGCACGTCCAATGGGTAGGCTTCGTCCGGCTTGTAGGATTGCGCCTGCAACGACAGCAGACCGACTTGCGGGCCGTTGCCGTGGGCGATGACCAGCTCGTTGCCCGGATGGATCTTGGCGATCTGCTCGGCGGCGATGCGGATATTGGCGCGCTGATTGTCTGCAGTCATGGGTTCGCCACGGCGCAGCAGGGCGTTGCCGCCCAATGCAACAACGATACGCATGATGATGTCCTTCTAGGAAAGGGAGATGCCACCCTGTAGGAGCGGGCTTGCCCCGCGATGGCGGTGCATCTGCTGCACCGCGGTGACGCTATCGCGGGGCAAGCCCGCTCCCACAGAGATTGGCAGCTGGATTACAGGTCAGCCAGGGTCGAGACCAGGATCGCCTTGATGGTGTGCATGCGGTTTTCCGCTTGCTCGAAGGCGATGCAGGCAGGCGACTCGAACACGTCGTCGGTCACTTCGATACCGTTGGCCAGGTTCGGGTACTGCTCGGCGATCTGTTTGCCGACCTTGGTGTCGGAGTTGTGGAACGCTGGCAGGCAGTGCATGAACTTGGTCCGCGGGTTGCCGGTGGCTTTCATCAGCTCGGCGTTGACCTGGTACGGCAGCAGTTGCTGGATGCGTTCGCCCCAGGCTTCAACCGGCTCGCCCATCGATACCCAGACGTCGGTGTGGATGAAATCGACGCCCTTGACCGCCGCTTTCGGGTCTTCGGTGAGGGTGATGCGTGCGCCGCTTTCTTCCGCGTATTTCTTGCAACGGGCGACCAGGTCGTCGTGCGGCCACAGGGCTTTGGGCGCGCAGATGCGCACGTCCATGCCAAGTTTGGCGCCAACCAGCAGCAGCGAGTTGCCCATGTTGTTGCGGGCATCGCCCAGGTAGGCGTAGCTAATGTCGTGGATCGGCTTGTCGGCGTGTTCACGCATGGTCAGCACGTCGGCGATCATCTGGGTCGGGTGGTATTCGTCGGTCAGGCCGTTGAACACCGGGACGCCGGCGAACTTGGCCAGCTCTTCGACGATTTCCTGCTTGAAGCCACGGTATTCGATGGCGTCATACATGCGCCCAAGCACCCGGGCGGTGTCCTTCATGCTTTCCTTGTGGCCGATCTGCGAGGAGTTAGGGTCGATGTAGGTGACGTTGGCGCCCTGGTCGTAGGCAGCCACTTCAAAGGCGCAACGGGTGCGGGTCGAGGTTTTCTCGAAGATCAGCGCAATGTTGTTGCCTTTGAGGTGCTGCTGCTCGGTGCCGGTGTACTTGGCACGTTTCAGGTCGCGGGACAGGTCCAGCAGGTAGCGCAATTCGCGAGGGGTGTGGTGTTCCAGGCTCAGCAGGTTACGGTTGTGGATGTTGAACGCCATGATGATTCTCCTGTTCGTGTGAACGGAAAGCGGTGATCGGCCCGTCTGCACCCGTGGGTGCAGACGGTTGGATGGTCGTTTTAATAGTCGATAGGGTCACGCACGATCGGACAGGTCATGCAGTGACCGCCGCCGCGACCGCGGCCCAGTTCGCCGGCGCTGATGGTGATGACTTCGACACCGGCCTTGCGCAGCAGGGTGTTGGTGTAGGTGTTGCGGTCGTAGCCGATGACCACGCCAGGCTCTACCGCCACCACGTTGTTGCCGTCATCCCATTGCTCGCGTTCGGCGGCGAAGCTGTTGCCGCCGGTTTCCACTACGCGCAGCTGCTTGAGGTTGAGGGACTCGGCGACCACGTCGAGGAACGACTTGTTTTCGCGGCGCACGTCCATGCCGTACGGCTTGCTGCTGTCCGGACGGATGACGAACGGGACGATTTCCTTGACCACTTCCGGGAAGATCGTGACCAGGTCGCGGTCGCAGAAGCTGAACACGGTGTCCAGGTGCATCGCTGCGCGGGATTTCGGCAAGCCGGCCACCACGACCTTCTCGACCGCGCCTTTGGCAAACAGCGATTGCGCCAGTTGACCGATGGCCTGGCGCGAGGTGCGCTCGCCCATGCCGATCAGGACCACGCCATTGCCGATCGGCATGACGTCGCCGCCTTCGAGGGTGGCTTTGCCGTGGTCATGGTCCGGGTCGCCGTACCAGACTTCAAAGTCGGCACCGCTGAACTCGGGGTGGAACTTGTAGATGGCGGTGGTCAGCAGGGTTTCCTGACGTCGCGCCGGCCAGTACATCGGGTTGAGGGTCACGCCGCCGTAGATCCAGCAGGTGGTGTCGCGGGTGAACTGGGTGTTGGGCAGTGGGTCGAGCAGGAAGCTGGAGTGGCCCAGGTAGTCGCGGTACATCTTGATGACGCTGGCGCCTTCGCTGTCGGGCAGGTCTTCACCGGCCACGCCGCCGATCAGGAATTCGGCGAGCTTGCGTGGCTCCAGGCCTTCGAGCCAGCTGCGCACTTCGTTGGTCAGGCCGACTCCGACGGTGTCCGGGGTGATCTTGCGGTCGAGGATCCATTTCAGCGCTTCGGGGTTTTGTACGGTCTCGGTCAGCAGGTTGTGCATTTCCAGCACTTCGATGCCGCGCTCGCGCATTTTGGTGACGAAGTCGAAGTGGTCGCGCTTGGCCTGGTTGACCCAGATGACGTCATCGAACAGCAGTTCGTCGCAGTTGCTCGGGGTCAGGCGCTGGTGCGCCAGGCCAGGGGAGCAGACCATCACTTTGCGCAGTTTGCCGGCTTCGGAATGTACGCCGTACTTAACTTTATCCGTGGACATGGTTCATTTCCTCCAAGTTGCGAAAACGGGTGGTTACAGAGTCAGGAAGCCGTCGTACAGGCCGTAGGCCGCCACCAGGGCGCCAAGGACCACGGCGGCGAAGATCAGCTTCTCCACGTTGGTAAAAATCGGTTGGCCGACCTCGCGCTTGGCCTTGGCGAACAGGATCACGCCAGGGGCATAGAGCAGGGCCGAGAGCAGCAGGTATTTGACGCCGCCGGCATACAGCAGCCAGACCGCGTAGAGCAGGGCGATGGCGCCGATGACCAAGTCTTTCTTGCGTTCGGCCAGGGCCTGTTCGTAGGTTTCACTGCGCAGGGCGAGCAGGAAGGCATAGGCTGCCGACCACAGGTAAGGCACCAGGATCATCGAGGTGGCGAGGTAGATCAGTGACAGGTAGGTACTGGCCGAGAACAGGGTGATGACCAGGAAGATCTGCACCATGGCGTTGGTCAGCCACAAGGCATTGGCCGGTACGTGGTTGGCGTTCTCGCGGCGCAGGAACTCCGGCATGGTGTGGTCTTTGGCGGCGGCGAACATGATCTCGGCGCACAGCAGCACCCAGGACAGCAGCGCGCCGAGCAGCGAGATGATCAGGCCGACGCTGATCAGGACCGCGCCCCAGTGACCGACCACGTGCTCAAGCACGGCAGCCATCGACGGGTTCTGCAGCTTGGCCAGTTCCGGTTGAGTCATGATGCCCAGCGACAGCACGTTGACCAGCACCAGGAACAGCAGCACGGTGATGAAGCCGATGACCGTGGCCTTGCCCACGTCCGAGCGTTTTTCCGCCCGGGCCGAGAAGATGCTCGCGCCTTCGATGCCGATGAACACCCAGACGGTGACCAGCATCATGTTGCGCACCTGGTTCATCACGCTGCCCAGGTCCGGGTTCATCGAACCCCAGATGTCAGCGGTGAAGATGTCCAGCTTGAAGGCGAACAGCGCGATCAGCACGAACAGCGCCAGCGGCACGACCTTGGCCACGGTGGTGACCAGGTTGATGAAGGCCGCTTCCTTGATGCCGCGCAGCACCAGGAAATGCACGGCCCAGAGCAGTACCGAGGCGCCAATGACCGCCGCCGGGGTGTTGCCCTCGCCAAAGATCGGGAAGAAGTAGCCAAGCGTGCTGAACAGCAATACGAAGTAGCCGACGTTGCCGAGCCAGGCACTGATCCAGTAGCCCCAGGCCGAAGAAAAGCCCATGTAATCGCCGAAACCGGCCTTGGCGTAGGCGTACACCCCGCCGTCCAGGTCAGGCTTGCGATTGGCCAATGTCTGGAATACGAAAGCCAGGGTCAGCATGCCGATGGCAGTGATGCCCCAGCCGATCAGAACAGCGCCTACATCGGCACTTGCGGCCATGTTTTGCGGCAGCGAAAAGATCCCGCCGCCGATCATCGAGCCGACAACAAGTGCAACCAGCGCACCAAGTCGTAGTTTTCCGGGAGCGTCTGACATTGAATAACTCCGTACCAGGAGAAGAGATGGCGCTAGAATAAATCCAGCGGCGAATTCATTAGCTGATTCAGGTCAGTTCATGAGGACATTCCATTGCAAATCAATGACTGAAACAGCTTCCCGGAGTACGCCGACCACAGTGCTGCAAGCCTTGTCCACCGGCACCTCCATGGCGTTTTAGAGCAATCGCTCTTGCGGGGGCTGCGAGAATTGAAGCTAGTCCGTTTTGGGGGAATCGCAAATTTTCCCTGAGAAAATTTCTTATTAGCTTGAAGAGGCGGAAATTGTGCCCAAAACTCACCGTTTAGTTCGTCAGGCATAGACGCACTAGTTATGAGCAGGGGGCGCTTAGTGGTTTAATATATATAGACGCTAAGACTGAGCTTGTATTTAACTCAGGGTGTACCTCTGGCGTTACAAACACGAGACAGAAGGGGATCTGCATGTCCGAACCTGGACAGAAATTGCGCCTGGGTGCGTTGATCGCCTTGGTGGTCGGCTCGATGATCGGCGGTGGGATTTTTTCGCTGCCGCAAAACATGGCCGCACGTGCTGACGTCGGCGCGGTACTGATCGGCTGGGGGATTACGGCGGTGGGCATGTTGGCGCTGGCCTTCGTGTTCCAGACCCTGGCCAACCGCAAACCTGAGCTCGACTCCGGGGTGTATGCCTACGCCAAGGCCGGCTTTGGCGATTACATGGGCTTTTCTTCGGCCTGGGGCTACTGGATCAGCGCCTGGCTGGGCAACGTCGGCTACTTCGTGCTGCTGTTCAGCACCCTGGGTTTCTACTTTCCGGTGTTCGGTGAGGGCAATACGCCGATTGCCATTGCCTGTGCCTCGTTGCTGCTGTGGGCGGTGCACTTTCTGGTGCTGCGCGGAATCAAGGAGGCGGCGTTCATCAACCAGGTCACCACCGTGGCCAAGATCGTGCCGCTGGTGATGTTCATCGTCATTGCCGCCGTGGCGTTTCGCGCCGAGATCTTCACTCGTGATATCTGGGGCATGAGCAACCCGAAGTTCGGCGGGGTGCTGGACCAGGTACGCAACATGATGCTGGTGACGGTGTTCGTGTTCATCGGTATCGAGGGTGCCAGCGTCTATTCGGGGCGCGCGGCAAAGCGCTCGGACGTCGGCAAGGCCACGGTGGTCGGCTTTCTTGGCGTGCTGGCCCTGCTGGTGCTGGTCAACGTGCTGTCGCTCGGGGTGATGACCCAGCCGGAACTGGCGGCCTTGCAGAACCCGTCGCTGGCCTCGGTGCTTGAACATATTGTCGGGCCCTGGGGGGCCTTGCTGATCAGTATCGGCCTGGCGGTGTCGCTGCTCGGCGCCTTGCTGTCGTGGGCCTTGCTGTGTGCCGAGATTCTCTTTGCCACCGCTCGCGACCAGACCATGCCGCGCTTTCTGGCCAGGGAAAACGCCAACCACGTTCCCTCCAATGCGCTGTGGCTGACCAACGTGATGATTCAGCTGTTCCTGCTGATCACGCTGTTCTCTGCCGGGACCTACACCAGCCTGATCTACCTGGCGTCGTCGATGATCCTGGTGCCCTATCTGTGGTCGGCGGCTTATGCGGTATTGCTGGCGGTGCGCGGGGAATCGTACGAAGGGCACCCGGGGGCGCGACGCAAGGACTTGGTGATTGCCGGTATCGCCCTGGTGTATGCGATTTGGCTGTTGTACGCCGGCGGGCTCAAGTACCTGTTGTTGTCGGCGCTGCTGTACGCGCCGGGGGTGATCCTGTTCGCCAGGGCCAAGCATGAGCAGGGGCAGGCGCTGTTTACCACTTGGGAGAAGCTGATCTTTGCTGCGGTGCTGGTGGGCGCGGGGTTGGCGGCTTATGGCTTGTACAGTGGGGTGTTGAGCCTTTAATCAGGGCTGCGGCGCAGCCCATCGCCGGCAAGGCCGGCTCCCACAGTAGACCGGTGTGCAGCACACTCTGTGGGGGCTGGCTTTGCCCGCGAGAGGCCCTCGCATTCACCAACAGGCAGCAGCAGAACCCAGCTCACAAGCCCCCCGCTCCCAAACCAGCGGCGCCCCTGCAACCCGCAGCGGCGCTTTTAGCCGTCGCGCCGTCCCCCAGGGCGTCTGCTCCAGTAGCGGGTTCAGATCCGCCGCCGTCTCTACCTGCAACGGCACATCCGCTACCACGGTGCCCTGATCGATCAACAACTTCGCCGTGCGCGCCAGCGACAGGCGCAAGGTTGCCCCGCAACCGCTGCCCAGGCGATCGCTGTACGCCTTGATCGCCGCAGCCGCCATCAGGTAGCCGGTGCCATGGTCCAGCGCCTGCACCGGCAGCGGCACGGGCTGGTCGGCCTGTTGCCAGCGCATGCCTTCGCAAGCGATGCCGCAACTCATCTGCACCAGGCTGTCGAAGCCCCGGCGCTGCTGCCAGGGGCCGCTCCAGCCGTAGGCGTTGAGGCTCACATCGATGAGCCCGGGGTTGAGCTGGCGGCGCTGTTCGCTGGCATACCCCAGTCGTTCGAGGGCATCGGCGCGGTAACCATGCAGGAGAATATCGGCTTCACTGAGCAGGCGTTCAAACACCCGTCGATCATCCCCATCGTGCAAGTCCAGGTGCGCACAACGTTTACCCAGGGTCACCTCGGCAACCACCGCCGGTTCCTCCCAGCCTGGCGGGTCGATCCGCAGTACCTCAGCGCCGAAGCCAGCCAGCAGGCGGCTGGCTGTGGGGCCGGCGAGGATGCGGGTCAGGTCCAGCACCTTGACCCCGGCCAGAGGTCGGACGGCGTTACCGCTCCAGCGTCTGCTTGTAAAGGCTGGAGCCAGTTGGCGGTGAATCAACGGCTCGGCATTCACTGCCAGGCCCTGAGGATGGGCCGACCATTCGGACCCGCTGTGCATTTGCGCGGCGCAACCGCCAGCGGTGACTATCGCGCTTTCCAGCTCGCTTGCGCGCCAGCGCGCAACCAGGTCAGCCATTTGTGCGCGGTCAGCCGCACGGCCCACTACCTTCTCGGCGGCGGCGCGATGATGAGCTGCGTTGGTATGCAGGCGAATCCAGCCGTCCTCGGCGCGGTAGTCACCGGCAATCGGGTCCCACAAGGGCGGTGTGCTCCAGCCTTGCGGGCGCAGGCTGGTGGCGAACCAGAACGAGCTCAGGCGGCGGTCAACTTCAACGGCAGGCTGTTGCTCAAGCTGGCGCCGCAGCAGTTCGGCGATTGCCAGGCCACAGGCGGCAACGCTGCTGCTGGCAAGCGCGGTGACGGCGAAAGTCGAAGGCAGGGCGCCGTTGCCGTGAAAGCGCAGGGTATTGCGCAGTGCCGTTGGCAGCTGCAGTTCGGCGACAAGGGTGTCGAGTAGCGCGGTCATCAATGGCCCTCCAGCAGAAGGGCCATTGCAGACCATCAGCGGCGCCAGGTCAAACCCTGAACTGATCCATCAGGGCCATCTGCTGCGACGACAGGGTGTTGAGCTGGCTGCTCACCTGCGCCGATTCGGCGGCCTGGCCGGTCAGGGTTTCGGTCACGCCACGGATCGCCGAGACGTTGCGGTTGACCTCTTCGGCCACGGCGCTTTGCTGCTCGGCGGCACTGGCGATCTGCAGGTTCATGTCGCTGATCACCGTGACCGCCTCGCTGATTTTGTCCAGCGCTTGCACCGCCTGGTGGATCTGCCCGGCGTTTTCCTGGGCCTTGCCGTGGCTCGAATGCATGGTCGCGACCACCTCGCGGGTGTTGCTCTGGATGCGTTCGATCACCTGGCGGATCTCTTCCACCGAGTCCTGGGTGCGCCGTGCCAGATTGCGCACTTCATCGGCCACCACGGCAAAGCCACGGCCGCTTTCGCCGGCGCGGGCCGCTTCGATCGCGGCGTTGAGGGCCAGCAGGTTGGTCTGTTCGGCGATGCTGCGGATCACTTCCAGCACCGAGCCGATCTGCTCGCTGTTCTGCGCCAGGGTTTCCACTTCGCCGACGGCCTTGCTGACCTGTTCGGCAAGCACGGTAATGTCGCGGGTGCTGCGCTCGATGATTGCCATGCCGTCCTTGGCCGAGCGGTCGGCCCCTCGGGCGGCATCGGCGGCACTGGCGGCGCTGTTGGCGACGTCATGGGCGGTGGCGCTCATCTCGTTGGAGGCGGTGGCCACCTGGTCGATCTCGCGAAACTGCACCTGCATGCCTTCGCTGGTGCGCTGGGCAATCGCCGAGGACTGGTCGGCGGTGGCTCGGGCCTGGGTGATGCTCTGCTTGATCTGGGCGATGGTCGGCTGCAGCTTGTCGAGGAAGCGGTTGAAGCCGCCGGTCAGCCGGCCCAGTTCGTCCTTGCGCGCGTAGCGCAGGCGCTGGGTCAGGTCGCCGTCGCCGCTGGCGATGTCTTCGAGCATGCTCGCCACGCTGTTCAGCGGGCGGGTCACGCCGGTGGCGGTCAGCCACATCAGCAGCAGGCCGCCGAGGCCGGCGAGGGTGGCGAACAGCAGCACCTTGACGGTGCCGCTGGTGCGGGCGTCCTCGAGGGTAGCCTGAAGGCTGGTGGCGTCGGCCAGCAGTACCTGCTTGGGCAGGTCGATCAGAATGCCCCAGGGTTTGCTGTCGGTAATCGGTTGCACCGGGTTGACGGCACGGATGGTTTGGCCTTGCTCAAGGATCAGCGGCTGGTTGGCGGCGAGCTTTTGCAGTGCTTGCTGGCCGTCCTGGTCGATGGGTTTGCCGACCTTGCCGGCATCGTTGCTGTTGGCGGCCAGCAGGCCGCTGGGGGCGACGATCATCAAGCGCCCGGCGCCGTTGAACAGCTCCTGCTGGGCTTTGGCGGCAGCGGATTGCAGGGCATCGAGGGAGATGTCCACGCCGGCCACGGCGATCACCTTGCCGTTGTGCAGCAGCGGCATGGTGATACTGGTCATCAGCATCTGCTTGCCGCCGACGGTGTCGGAGTAGGGTTCGAGCAGGCACGCCCGGGCGCTGTTGCGCGAGCAGGTGTACCAGACGTTGTAGGGCGTGCCGCTGAGGTTGATCTCGGTCTTGTTCAGGTCGACATCGCTGATCACCGTGTTCAGGGCCTGGCCCTGGGCGCGGCTCCAGTAACTGGCAAAGCGCCCGCTTTCGTTGCTCAGGCGCTTGGCGTCGTTGGCAAAAGCACTGTCGCCGCCCTCCAGGCCATCGGCCTCGAAGGCCAGCCAGATGCCGAGCACGTCGGGGTTGCGCTTGAAGCTGGTGGCCAGGCTCTGGTTGATCGCTTCGCGCAGGTCGCCGCCGCTCAGGCCGCGGTCACGGGCCAGTTGTTGCAGGTCCTGGACCTGGTCGGCGAGGGCGGTGATGACGGTCTGGCTGTCGCTGAAGGTGCGCCGCAGCATCTCGGCTTTCTCGCCCGCGCGGGCCTGCAGCAGGGCCTGGACGTTGCGGGTGAGCATGGTGGTGCTGGCGTCAGCGACCAGTTCATCGCTCTGGTGCGATTGATACAGGTTGATACCGACGACAAGTGCGACCACGCCAAGCAGGCAGAGGCCGGAGAGCAGGACGATTTTCAGGCGGATCGAGAGCGTGTCGAACATGGACGTACTCGCTAAAAGGCAGGCCGGCAGGGACCGAGCCACCGTACGGGCTCGATTCGCTACATCCATTTAGCGATAACAGTTCATCGGCCTTATAGCCTTAGCCATGAGTGTGTGCCGATGAACGGTCGTCAAGGCTCAAGGGCGCGGCTTCTGGCCGCGACCAGATCCACAGGTTGCCCAGGGTCATGCCGGCAATGGCGAGAAATACCGGCCAGCGATGGTCGAGGAACACCAGCATGAGGCTGGCGCACAGCAGCATGCTGAGCGTGGCGCTGACCTTGGCCCGGCGCTGGATCACCTTGCCGTTGCGCCAGTTGCTCAGGATCGGCCCGAACAAGCGATGGTTTTCCAGCCAGGCGCTCAGGCGCGGCGAACTGCGGGTGGCGGCCCAAGCGGCAAGGAGGATGAATTCGGTGGTGGGCAGGCCGGGAATCACGATCGCCACCAGGCCGATGCCGAGGCTGACGTAAGCCAGCAGGCCAAACAGCAGGCGTGAGAGTTTTGAAGCGGCTGGGCGGGTCATGGGCTTGTCGGTGTGCACGGGCAAGGCCCGGTTACCGCGAGGGTAACCGGGTACGACGCATCAGGCCAGTTCGGCTTTAGGCGCAGTTGCATAGGCGTGTTTGAGCAGTTCGGTGAAGCGCTCGAAGGCGGCCACGGCGCCTTGCTCGGCCTTGGCTTCTTCTTCGGCGCTCAGTTGCAGGCCGTCGAGGATGCGGGTGAACTGTTTCCAGCCTTCGGCGCGGCCACCGGCCGGTTCGCCCAGGTGACGGGCACCGAAGCTGTCCGACAGGCCCAGGCCTACGGCACGTTTGATCAGGAACGCGGCGCCAAGCTTGGAACCTTCGGAAACGAAGATCCAGCCCATGGCTTCACCCAGGCTTGGGTTCTGCAGGGCGCCGGCGAAGTCGGCCGGGATCTCGGTGTTCAGGTCCGCCAGGTCCAGGCCGGCCTGTTCGGCGCGGCAGCGTTCGGCCAGATCCGGGACGATGGCGATCAGTGCCGGATCGGTGTACAGCGCTTTGAGCTCGGACTGGAACAGGTACTGGGCAACCACGAAGCGGGCGAAACTCTCGCGGGTTTCGAACGGCGCGTGGGATTTGACCAGGGCGTCCAGTTCGCTGTGCGGGGCGTGGGTCAGCTGGTTCAAGCGTTGCGAGCGCAGGCTGGCGCGTTCGGCGGTGGTAGCGGCGGTCATGGTGATTCCTTGCGAAATGGGCGTGCCTGATGACTAGACGAATGAGAAGACGCGTGACAGTAAAAAAACCTCACCTCAAAGGCTTTTCGCGGGGCAAGCCCGCTCCTACAAAATCTGTAGGAGCGGGCTTGCCCCGCGATGCGGTTTAAATATCCCAGACCAGGTTGATGGCGACGTTGCGGCCCGGCATGGTCAGGCGGTCGAGGTTGGCCGGGGCGGTCACTGCCGCTTCACCGAGGCCGTCGTAGCCGCGCACGTCATCCCACTGCCAGTACTTTTTGTCGGTCAGGTTGTAGAGACCGGCGTTGACGCTGATGTCGTCAGTAACCTTGTAGAAACCGGTCAGGTCGAGCACGCCGTAGCCGGGGGTGCGGAACTGCTTGCTGGTGCCGTCGGGGGCAAAGAAGGTGGTGTCGTCGACGCGGTCCTTGCGCTTGACCAGGGTCCAGCTCAGCAGCGCGCCGTATTGTTCCTGCTCGTAGCCCAGGCCCATCACCGCGGTCAGCGGGTTGACGCTGTTGAGTGGCTGGCCGCTGTCGTCGTTGCGGCCGTGGGCGTAGGCCAGCGAGCCCTGGGTGTACACGCCGTGCGGAGCACCGAAGGCGTCGAGGTTCAGGCGGCCCTTGAACTCGGCACCCTTGATGGTCGCGTGCTTGATGTTGTTGGCTTCGAAGGTCTGGCCCAGGTTGCTGCCCTGCACGGCGTCTTCGTTGATGAAGTCGCGGTACTTGTTGTAGAACACCGCAACATCGAAGTTACCCGCTTCGAAGTTGCCGCGCAGACCGGTTTCGTAGCTCTTGCTCTTTTCCGGTTCGAGGTTGGAGTTGCCACGCACGCTGTAGCCCAGCCCCGGGTTCTCGAAGCGGCCGTACAGCGCCTTGGCGGTTGGCGTGCGGAAGCCTTCGGCGTACTGGCCGTACCAGGTGTAGTTGTCGTTGAAGGCGTAAGTCAGGCCGAACTTGGGCGAGACCCGGTGCCATTTCTTGGCGTCGTCATCGACAGGGTCGGTGGCGCTGGCGCCAACCCCGCGGAGGAACTCGTCGGTCATGTGCGGCTTGAGTTCGGTGTAGTCGTAGCGCACACCCGGCAGGAAGGTCCACTGGTTCCAGCGGATCTCGTCCTGGGCGAACAGGCTGTAGGTGTTGACGGTCGGATCGGGGAAATCGCTGACCAGGGCCTGGCTGTCTTTGGCACTGGCCTGGCCGATGAATTGACAGTCGCCACCAACGTTCAGGCAGGTGCCGGTGCCGCTGCGCGAGCCGGTGACCTTCTGGTGCTTGAGGGTGGTGCCGTAGGTCAGCAGGTGCTCGGTGGCGCCGACGCTGAAGGCTTTGTCCAGTTGCGCGTCGAACAGCCACTGGCGATCCTTGTAGGTGGTCTGGCGGTCACGGAACACCTGGCGGCCCGATGCGAAGTAGAGCTCTTCGGTGCGCTGGTCGGTCTTGCCGATCTGGTAGTTCAGGCTCCACTTCATGTTGTCGGCCAGTACGCTGCCCAGGGCGAATTCGTGGTTGATACCGAAACGCTCGCGGGTCACGGTGTCGTTACCGGTGCGGTCGCGGTACGAGTTCATGGCGCCAAAGCCTGGAATGAACGGCCCGCCCACGGCGCTCTTCTGCTTCAGGTCGCGGTCGTCCTTGTAGCTTTCGTAGGTGAAGGCCAGGCGCGCGTCGTCAGCGTAGTTCCAGCCGGCCTTGGCGAGGATGTTGGTGGTGCGTACGTCTTCGGGGTTGGCGGCGGTACGCGCCAGGCCTGTGCCGCCGTGGCTGCTGTAAGACTCGATTTCATGGCCGTTGCGCTGGCTCAGGTGCAGCAGGCCGTCGAATTCCCCCTGGCGGCCGGCGACGGTGGCCGAGTTCAGCCAGCTCTCATCTGCCGAGCTGTAGCCGGTCTTCAGGCGTGCGCCGAGGTCCTGGCCAGGCTTGATGATGTCGTCGGGGTCGAGGGTGAAGTAGCTGACCGCGCCGCCGATGGCGTTGCTGCCGTACAGCACCGAGGCCGGGCCACGGAGGATCTCCACGCGCTTGACGATCTCAGGGTCGACGTAGTTGCGCTGGGTCTGGGCGTAGGGGCCGAAGAAGAAACTGTCGGGGATCGACACGCCGTCGATCTGGGTCAGTACCCGTTCACCGTCGATACCACGGATGTTGTAACCGTTCAGGCCGCTGCGCTGCCCGGTGCCGCTGACCGACACACCCGGCTCGTAACGGACCAGGTCCTTGATGCTGTTGACGTTCTGCCGGTCGAGCTGCTCACGGGTCTGCACGCTGACGGTGCTCGGCACCTGGCTGATGTCCTGGGCGCTGCGGGTGGCACTGACGGTGATCTGCTGCAGGGCGATGGCCTTGCTGGCGCTGCGTTCAATCACCACGTTGCCGCTGCCGAGGGTGCGGTAGCTCAAGCCGGTGCCGGCCAGCAGTTGCTGTAACGCGGCTTCCGGCTTCAGCGAACCCTGCGCCCCCGGGGAGGCCACGCCTTCGGCCAGTTCAGCGGAGAAGCCCACTTGCCAGCCGGTCACCACAGTAAAGGCATTGAGCGCCGACACCAGTGGTTGCTGGCTGATGGCGAAGCGGTAGTCGCCCATCCGCGGGGCACTGGCCTGGGCCGGTTCCGCGGCCAGCGCCGGCAGGCTGCAGGCGCCGCTGGCGAGCAGGGCCAGGGTCAGCAGGGAGAACGTGCAACGCTGCAGGCCGGAGGTAGGTGAAGTGGCTGAAGACCGACGAGTGAAACCAGTGGGCATCGAAAGCGCTCCCTGTCGCGCAAATGTTATAGGTGCTGGCTGATTCAAAAATAAGAATCAGTTGCATTGGCTATAACGAGACGTAACAGCTTCAGGGATCGCGTAAAAAAACTTTTGCGTCAGTTGAGAATGACCAGTGCCGGGTATTCGTGCAGCTGCGCCGAGGTGATGTGGGCAAGGGCGCGCAGGGTTTCCAGGGGTTGGTCGAGGCGGTAGTTGCCAGTGACCGCGACGTTTGCCAGGTGCTCATTACCGTTGATGATCCAGCCGGGGTAGTAGCGGCGCAGTTCGGCCAGCACCTGGCTCAACGGACAATTTTCGAATACCAGGCGGCCCTGGACCCAGGCCAGGTCCTTCTGCGCGTCCAGGCGCCCGCGTTGGCTGAAACCGTTGGGCCCGACGCTGATACTGTCCCCCGCCGACAGGCGAATGCGCTGGTCGCTGCTGGCCTGCAGGTCGACGTCACCGCGTTGCACCCGCACCTGGGCTTCGCCGTTGAGGTAGCGCACGGCAAAATCGGTGTCGCGCACGCTGGCCCGCAACGGGCCGGCCTGCAGCTCCAGGGGCGGTTGGGTACCGGCGGGCACTTCGAAGTAGGCCTCGCCCTGCAGCAGCCGGGCCACCTGACGGTTGTCGCGCAGGTCGCTGGCAAAGGCCGAATTGGTGTTGAGCAACACCCTGGAGCCGTCGTCCAGCTGTAGCCGCTGGCGTTCACCCACCACGGTCAGGTGGTCGGCCTGCAGGCGCAGCGGCAGGTTGCCAAGGGTGAAAATCCCTACCAGCAGCACGGCGGCTGCGGCCAGGGGCTTGTAGTGCGGGCGGATGCGTGAGCGTAGCGTGCGGCGCTGCCCCTGTTGCAACTGGCTGGCAACCTGACGCAACGGCGCGCCGTTCCAGATCGCTTCGGCCTCGACGTAGGCCCGGGCATTGGCCGGATCGGCTTCCAGCCAGGCTTCGAAGGCCTGGGTATCTTGTTCCGACGCGCATTGCAGGCGAATCAGCCAGTCCAGAGCCTGGTCCATGGCCTGATCACTGGCACCTTGGCCAGGTGGCGAGGGGCGAGGGGCGGGACGGTCGGTCACGGGTGGGTCCTTGGCGGGTTGGCGCTTTTGCGCGAATGATCGGGGGTATCCATGGGGATGGCAAGGGTTTAGCTGCGATCGACGACAGGCTGTTTACTGCAGCCGGTCGGCTACCCCCACACAGATGGCCATGATCAGTTTCAGTTCCTTCTGAACCGTGCTTGCCGAGACGTTCAACTGCTCGGCGATTTCCAGGTAGCTGGCGCCATGCAGGCGGCTGAGGATGAAGATCCGTTGTTGGCGCTCGGTCAATTGCGCGAGGCTGACGCTCAGGCGCTTGAGCAGTTGTTCGGCGTGGGCGGCGTCTTCGGCGCTGCTGCTGGGCGCGGCGACGTTGTGCAGGATCTGCTCGGGTACATCGTCGACCAGGTTGCGCGACTGCGCCCGGCGTGCGCGCAAGTGATCGAGGGCGAGGTTGCGCGCAGTCTGGAACACGAAGGGTTCAAGGTGTTCGATGGGGCGTTCGCCAAGGGCGCGGGTCACCCGCAGGTAGGTCTCCTGCAACAGGTCCTCGGCAGTGCTGGGGTTATCCACCATGCGCTGCAGGGTACGCAGCAGGCTGACGCGCTGCGCGAGGAAAACGGCGTTGAACTGGGACTGACTCACAGCGGTACCCGACCATGGCGTGGCGAATGATAATGCTTATCATCAACGCCTTGGTCAAGTATTGGCGTTTTTTAACCTGCGACACTGGACCTGTGGGAACTGGCTTGCCAGCTCCCACAGCGATCGTCAACGGGCGTTGCACAGCGCCAGGCAGTTATCCAGCATGCGATTGGAGAAGCCCCATTCGTTGTCGTACCAGGCCAGCACCTTGAGCATGCGCCCGTTGGTGCGGGTGTGATTGGCATCGAAAATCGACGACAGCGGGTTATGGTTGAAATCACAGGACACCAGCGGCAGGCTGTTGTAGCCCAGCACCTTGGAATGCCGGCTGGCTTCCTTGAACAACTCATTGACTGCCGTGGCCGTGGCCTCGCGCTCAAGGTTGACGGTAAGGTCGACCAGCGACACGTTGATCACCGGCACCCGCACGGCCATGCCGGTGAGCTTGCCGGCCAGCTCCGGCAGCACCAGGCCCACCGCTTCGGCCGCGCCGGTCTTGCTCGGGATCATCGACTGGGTCGCCGAGCGGGCACGGAACGGGTCGCTGTGGTAGACATCGGTCAGGTTCTGGTCGTTGGTGTAGGCGTGGATGGTGGTCATCAAGCCTTGTTCGATACCGTACTCGCGGTGCAGTACCTGGGCCAGCGGCGCCAGGCAGTTGGTGGTGCACGAAGCACTGGAGATGATTTGGTGCGAAGGGCGCAGGATGTCATGGTTGACCCCATACACCACGGTGGCATCAGCACCCTTGGCTGGTGCCGAGATAATGACTTTGCCAGCCCCGGCAGTAAGATGGGCGGCCGCCTTGGCGCGTTCGGTGAACAAGCCGGTGCATTCGAACACCACATCGATGGCTTCGGCTTTCCATGGCAACTCCGCCGGATTGCGGATGGCGCTGACGGCAATGCGGTCGCCGTTGACAGTAATGCTCTCGTGATCGGATTCAACCGTGGCAGCAAAGCTGCCGTGGACGCTGTCGTGTTTGAGCAGATGGGCATTGATCGCACTGTCGCCCAGGTCGTTGATGGCGACGACCTGCAGGTCCTGGCGGTAGCCTTGGGTATAGAGTGCGCGAAGGATGTTGCGGCCGATGCGGCCAAAGCCATTGATTGCGATACGAAGGGTCATGGAGCTACCTCTGGCAGACCGGGTGAAGCCCGTGGCAATTGAAGTTTTGCTTCACTGCATCTGTTTTTGTTGTTGGAATTACAAGATTATTCGTAAAAAAATAGAAAACAAGCCTTTTTGCTGGCAGTATTTTGTTCAATCTACAACGAGCGATCGGCCAAGCCGTTCCTCCCGCAACGCATCGCCCCTGTTTTTGAGCCTAGGCCGCGATCGTTGATAAGGGAAACCGCCGCAGAGGTCGCAACCACCGATAGCCTGGAGTCCAGTACATGCATCCGCGCATTCTTGAGGTCACCCAACGGCTGATCGCCCGCAGTCGCCCCACCCGTGAACGCTACCTTGAACTGATTCGCGGGGCCGCCAGCGACGGGCCGATGCGCGCCAAGCTGCAATGCGCCAACTTCGCTCACGGTGTCGCCGGCTGTGGCAGCCAGGACAAACAGAGCCTGCGAATGATGAACGCGGCCAACGTCGCCATCGTCTCCGCCTACAACGACATGCTCTCGGCGCATCAGCCTTATGAGCATTACCCCGAACAGATCAAACAGGCGCTGCGCGAGATTGGCTCGGTCGGCCAGTTCGCCGGTGGCGTGCCGGCCATGTGCGACGGGGTCACCCAGGGTGAGCCAGGCATGGAGCTGGGCATCGCCAGCCGCGAAGTGATCGCCATGTCGACCGCCATTGCCCTGTCGCACAACATGTTCGACGCGGCGCTGATGCTCGGTATCTGCGACAAGATCGTCCCTGGCCTGCTAATGGGCGCGTTGCGCTTCGGCCATCTGCCGACCCTGTTCGTCCCGGGCGGGCCAATGCCGTCGGGCATCTCCAACAAGGAGAAAGCCGATGTGCGCCAGCGTTACGCCGAAGGCAAGGCCAGCCGCGAGGAGCTGCTGGAGTCGGAGATGAAGTCCTATCACAGCCCCGGCACCTGCACCTTCTACGGCACCGCCAACACCAACCAGTTGCTGATGGAAGTGATGGGCCTGCACCTGCCGGGCGCCTCGTTCGTCAACCCGTACACGCCGCTGCGCGATGCCCTCACCGCCGAGGCCGCCCAACAGGTCACGCGCATGACCAAGGCCAGCGGTAACTTCATGCCCCTGGGCGAGATCGTCGACGAGAAAGCCCTGGTCAACTCCATCGTTGCCTTGCACGCCACCGGCGGCTCGACCAACCATACCCTGCACATGCCGGCGATTGCCCAGGCGGCGGGCATCCAGCTGACCTGGCAGGACATGGCCGAGCTTTCGGAGGTGGTGCCGACCCTGTCTCACGTCTACCCGAACGGCAAGGCCGACATCAACCACTTCCAGGCCGCCGGCGGCATGGCCTTGCTGATTCGCGAACTGCTCGATGCCGGTTTGCTCCACGAAGACGTCAACACCGTCGCTGGCCACGGTCTGCGCCGTTACACCCAGGAGCCGTTCCTCGAGGGCGGCAAGCTGGTCTGGCGCGAAGGCCCAAAGGCGAGCCTGGACGAGGCAATCCTGCGTCCGGTCGCGCGGCCGTTCTCGCCCGAAGGCGGCCTGCGGGTGATGGAAGGCAACCTCGGGCGCGGGGTGATGAAAGTTTCCGCCGTCGCTCCCGAACATCAGGTGGTCGAAGCCCCGGCGCGGGTCTTCCATGACCAGCAGGCGCTGGCCGATGCGTTCCAGGCCGGCGAGCTGGAGCGCGATTTTGTCGCGGTGATGCGCTTTCAGGGCCCGCGCTGCAACGGCATGCCCGAGTTGCACAAGATGACCCCGTTCCTCGGCGTGCTGCAGGATCGTGGCTTCAAGGTGGCACTGGTAACCGACGGGCGTATGTCCGGCGCTTCGGGGAAAATCCCCGCGGCCATTCATGTTTGCCCTGAAGCCTTCGATGGCGGCCCGCTGGCACGCCTGCGCGATGGTGATATCGTCCGCGTCGACGGTGTGGCCGGCACCTTGACCGTGAAGCTCAGTGCGGCCGAACTGGCTGATCGTGAACTGCCGGCGGCGCCGAGCGGCAATGACCTGGGCTGCGGCCGCGAGCTGTTTGGCTTCCTGCGTACCGCCCTGAGCCCGGCGGAGAAGGGCGCCAGCGCCTTCACCTCGGCACTGGAGACGCTCAAGTGAAGCGCGCACTGGTCGGCGATATCGGCGGCACCAACGCGCGCTTTGCCCTCTGGGAAGACAACCGCATGCACGCGGTGCAGGTCTTTGCCACGGCCGACTACACCAGCCCGGAACAGGCCATCGGCGCCTATCTGGCCGATCATGGCCTGGCCCGCGGTGAGCTGGGCGCGGTGTGCCTGGCGGTGGCCGGGCCGGTCGATGGCGATGAGTTCCGCTTTACCAACAACCACTGGCGCCTCAGCCGTCAGGCGTTCTGCAAGACCTTGCAGGTCGAGCGCTTGCTGCTGATCAACGACTTCACCGCCATGGCCCTGGGCATGACCCGTCTGCAGGCGGGCGAGTACCGTACCGTTTGCGACGGCACGCCCGATGCCGGCCGCCCGGCCCTGGTGATCGGCCCGGGCACGGGTCTTGGCGTCGGCACCTTGCTGAGCCTGGGAGAGGACCGCTGGATGGCCTTGCCCGGCGAGGGCGGGCATGTCGACCTGCCGGTGGGCAATGCCCGCGAAGCGCAGATTCGTCAGCAGATCGAGAACGAAATCGGTCATGTCAGCGCCGAATCCGTCCTCAGCGGCGGCGGCCTGTTGCGTTTGTACCAGGCCATCTGCGCGCTGGACGGCCAGCCCGCACCGCTGCAGAGCCCGGCGGCGATCACCGATGCGGCGCTGGCCGGTGAGCCTGTTGCCCTGGCGGTGATCGAGCAGTTCTGCTGCTTCCTGGGCCGAGTAGCGGGCAATGATGTCCTGACTCTCGGCGCACGCGCCGGGGTGTATATCGTCGGCGGCGTGATTCCGCGCTTTGCCGAACTGTTCTTGCGCAGCGGCTTTAGCGCCAGCTTTGCCGACAAGGGCTGCATGAGTGGCTACTTCAAGGATGTCCCGGTATGGTTGGTAACCGCTGAGTTCTCCGGTTTACTCGGGGCTGGCGTAGCTTTGCAACAAGCCGGCTGATATCTGGGGGCGGGCTTGCCCCGCGAGGCCCTCTCCCTGATAGACAAGGAGTGATGCGTGAGCAAGTCGATACTGATGGTCGACGACGACCAGGACATCCGTGAGCTGTTGCAAACCTACCTGAGCCGTGCCGGTTTCAGCGTCCAGGCGGTGGCCGACGGGCGCGGCTTTCGCCAGGCTCTGGATGCCAGCGATTGCGACCTGGTGATCCTCGATGTGATGCTGCCCGACGAAGACGGTTTCAGCTTGTGCCGCTGGGTGCGTCAGCATCCGCGCCTGGCGCAGGTGCCGATCATCATGCTCACTGCCAGCTCCGACGAGGCCGACCGGGTCATCGGCCTGGAGCTGGGCGCCGATGATTACCTGGGTAAACCCTTCAGTCCGCGTGAACTGCAGGCGCGGATCAAAGCCCTGTTGCGCCGTGCCGGTTTTGGCCAGGAGCGCAATGGCGGTGATGTGCTGGCCTTCGATGACTGGCGCCTGGATACCATCAGCCACCGCTTGTTCCACCGCGATGGTGAAGAGGTGATCCTTTCCGGCGCCGACTTTGCCTTGCTCAAACTGTTCCTCGATCACCCGCAACAGATCCTCGACCGCGACACCATCGGCAATGCCACCCGCGGTCGCGAGCCGATGCCCCTGGACCGTATCGTCGACATGGCGGTCAGCCGCCTGCGCCAACGCCTGCGCGACACAGACAAACCGCCGCGTTTGATTCGTACCGTACGCGGCAGTGGTTACCTGCTGGCGGCCAACGTTGCGCCTGCGCACTGAAGGGCGCTGGCGACTGCCGCTGCCGCGCTCGCTGCTGGGGCGGATGCTGCTGTTGACCCTGCTGGTGGTGCTGCTGGCGCAGGGCCTGTCGAGCCTGATCTGGCTGTCGCAACTGCGCGCCAGCCAGATGGAGGGCCTGGTCGCCAGCGCGCGCAGCCTGGCCCATTCGATGAGTGCCAGCGTCAGTTACTTTCGTTCGCTGCCGGTGGCGTACCGGCCGATGGTGCTCGACCAGTTGCGCAGCATGGGCGGCACCCGTTTTGTCGTTTCCCTCAATGACAAACCCCTGGGCATGCAGGTGCTGGCGGCCACGCCGCGCAAGCAAGCGGTGGTCGATGCCGTCGGCGACGTGCTGCACCAGCGCCTTGGCGCGCAGCTGGAAATCTCCATCCAGTTCGTCAGCCCGCAGGATCTGCGGATCTTCAACAGCGGCCTGAAACTCGATGAGCTGCCGCGCTCCTGGGCGCACTATGCGTTGACCCTGGAGCCGATCAACCCGCCAGTGCTGGTGACCCAGATCCGCCTGGATGAAGACGAATGGCTGTACATCGCCTCGTTGCTGCCCGAGCCCTACACCAGCCTCGAAGAACAGGGCCTGCCGAGTCAGCAGCTGTGGTTCATCGTGCTCACCAGCTCGTTCCTGCTGTTGTTCATCGGTTTGCTGGTGCACTGGCAGAGCCGCCCGCTCAAGCGCCTGGCCCTGGCTGCCAGGGAAATGTCACTGGGGGCCGATGTCGAGCCGGTGACGGAAGGCGGTGGCAGCGAAGTGGAGGAGGTGGGCCGGGCCTTCAATGCCATGCGCGAGCGCATCAGCCGCTACCTGACCGAACGCAGCCAGTTGTTCAGCGCCATCTCCCACGACCTGCGCACGCCGATCACGCGTTTGCGCCTGCGGGTCGAGCTGCTGGATGACGAGCCGTTGCAGGCCAAGTTCGGCCGCGACCTGGATGAGCTGGAGATGTTGGTCAAGGGCGCACTGCAATGCGTGAAAGACACCGACATCCACGAGAACATCGAGCGTATCGACCTCAACCAGGTGCTCGAATGCCTGGTCGAGCCGTACCTGGGCAGCGGCCAGATCACGCTTGAAGGCCGCGCGCTGGCGCCGTATCCCGGCAAGCCACTGGCGCTCAAGCGCTGCATCGGCAACCTGATCGACAACGCCCTGAAGTATGGCGAGCGTGCTCACCTGCGCATCCTCGACAGCGACAGTGACTTCGTTTTGCAGGTCGACGACGAGGGCCCGGGTGTGCCTGAGCAGCGTCAGGAACAGGTGTTCGAGCCGCACTTTCGCCTGGCCGGGCAGCAGCAGGGTTACGGTCTGGGGCTGGGTATCGCGCGCAACATCGCGCACAGCCATGGCGGTGAAGTGAGCCTGCGCAACCTGCGTGAGGGCGGCTTGCGGGTGACCCTGAGCCTGCCGCGCAGCAGTGACTGAAAGCGAATGTCACCAGCCTGTGACATTAGCGCATCCCTTCGTTACCTCCGGCACAGGTGCCGCTGGTTAGACTCTGATGCAAGCGCAAGCACCACGACTTGCACCTGCATAACAACAAGAAAAGGTTCCTCTCGATGAATGCGATCAATCGCCTCGCCGCTGTCATTTCTCTCGCCTCCTTGTTGCCCTTGAGTGCTGTTGCTGCCGCTAACGGTACGGTCGAAGTCACCCACTGGTGGACCTCCGGCGGTGAAGCCGCGGCGGTGAAAACCCTCAAGGAACAAGTCGAGAAAGACGGCTTCACCTGGAAGGACAACGCCGTCGCCGGTGGCGGTGGCGCCGCGGCCATGACCGTGCTGAAAAGCCGCGCGGTCGCCGGCAACCCGCCGGGCGCCGCCCAGATCAAGGGGCCGGATATCCAGGAATGGGGCGCGCTGGGCCTGCTCACTGAGCTTGATGATGTCGCCAAAGCCAACAACTGGGATGCCCTGCTGCCAAAGAAAGTTGCGCAGCTCATGCAGTACGACGGCCACTATGTAGCGGTGCCGGTGAACATCCACCGGGTCAACTGGTTGTGGATCAATCCGCAGGTGTTCGACAAGGCCGGTGCCAAGGTGCCGACCACCCTCGACGAACTGTTCGCTGCCGCCGACAAGCTCAAGGCTGCCGGCTTCACCCCGCTGGCCCATGGTGGCCAGCCGTGGCAGGACAGCACCGTGTTCGAAGACCTGGTGCTGAGCATCCTCGGGCCCCAGGGCTATCACCAAGCCTTTGTCGAACTGGACGAAGACACCCTGACCGGCGAAAAAATGATCGAGGTGTTCAAGACCCTGCAACGCCTGGGCACCTACATGGACCCTAACCGCGCCGGACGTGACTGGAACATTGCCGCTGGCGAGGTCATCAACGGCAAGGCCGGCATGCAGATCATGGGCGACTGGGCCAAGAGCGAATGGACTGCCGCCGGCAAGGTCGCGGGCAAGGACTACCAGTGCGTGGCCTTCCCCGGCACCCAGGGCAGCTTCGCCTACAACATCGATTCGCTGGCGATGTTCAAGCTCAAGAACGCGAACGACATCAAGGCCCAGAACGACCTGGCCAAGGTCGCCCTGGAGCCGCGGTTCCAGACCGTGTTCAACCAGAACAAGGGCTCCCTGCCGGTGCGCCAGGACATGGACATGAGCCAGTTCGACGCCTGTACGCAGAAGTCGGCGGCGGACTTCAAGGAAGCGGAAAAAGGTGACGGCCTGCAACCGAGCATGGCCCACAACATGGCGACCTCCCTGGCGGTGCAAGGGGCGATCTTCGATGTTGTCACCAACTTCTTCAACGACCCGAAAGCCGACCCGGCGACAGCGGTCAAACAGCTGAATTCGGCGATCAAGTCGGCCAAGTGATGGGCTGATGTGCGGGGGCGGGCTTTCGGACCCTTCGCGGGGCAAGCCCGCTCCCACAACAGCAACGCATCCCTGTAGGAGCGGGCTTGCCCCGCGATAGCCTCCACACGAGATCATCCTGATGAGCACTGTTGCCACAATCAACAAGGCCTCCCCCCTGGACGCCCTGCAGCGCTGGCTACCGAAACTGGTACTGGCGCCTAGCATGCTGATCGTCCTGGTGGGCTTTTACGGCTACATCCTCTGGACCTTCGTCCTGTCCTTCACCAACTCAAGCTTCATGCCCAGCTACAAGTGGGTGGGCCTGGCGCAGTACGCGCGGCTGATGGAGAACGACCGCTGGTGGGTGGCGAGCAAGAACCTGCTGCTGTTCGGCGGTATGTTCATCGCCATCAGCCTGGTGATCGGCGTGCTGCTGGCGGTGCTGCTCGACCAGCGCATCCGCCGCGAAGGGTTCATTCGCACCATTTACCTGTACCCGATGGCGCTGTCGATGATCGTCACCGGCACCGCCTGGAAATGGCTGCTCAACCCCGGCCTGGGCCTGGACAAGATGCTCCGCGACTGGGGCTGGGAAGGCTTTCGCCTGGACTGGCTGGTGGACCCCGACCGGGTCGTCTACTGCCTGGTGATCGCCGCCGTGTGGCAGGCCTCGGGCTTTGTCATGGCGCTGTTCCTGGCCGGCCTGCGCGGCGTCGATCAATCGATCATTCGCGCCGCGCAAGTCGATGGCGCCAGCCTGCCGAGCATCTACCTGCGTATCGTCCTGCCGAGCCTGCGTCCGGTATTTTTCAGTGCGTTGATGATCCTTGCGCACATCGCGATCAAGAGCTTCGACCTGGTCGCGGCGATGACCGCGGGCGGCCCGGGCTATGCCTCGGACCTGCCGGCGATGTTCATGTACTCCTTCACCTTCAGCCGCGGGCAGATGGGCATGGGCTCGGCCAGTGCGATCCTGATGCTCGGCGCGATCCTGTCGATCCTGGTGCCTTACCTGTATTCGGAACTGAGGAACAAGCGCCATGACTAGGTCCCTCGCTCCCCGCTCATTGAGCCTCAGCCGCCTGGCCATCTATTCGACCCTGATCCTGGCCTGCGCGCTGTACCTGATCCCGCTGATCGTGATGCTGCTGACCAGCTTCAAGTCGCCGGAAGACATCCGTACCGGCAATCTGCTGAGCTGGCCCGAGGTGATCACCGGCATTGGCTGGATCAAGGCCTGGGACACGGTGGGTGGCTACTTCTGGAACTCGGTGAAGATCACCGTGCCGGCGGTGCTGATCTCGACCCTGCTCGGTGCGCTCAATGGCTATGTGCTGTCGATGTGGCGCTTCAGGGGCTCGCAGCTGTTCTTCGGGCTGCTGCTGTTCGGTTGCTTCCTGCCGTTCCAGACCGTGCTGCTGCCGGCCTCGTTCACCCTCGGCAAGCTTGGCCTGGCAAGCACCACCACCGGCCTGGTGCTGGTACACATCGTCTATGGCCTGGCCTTTACCACGCTGTTTTTCCGCAACTACTACTGCAGCGTGCCGGATGCCCTGGTGCGGGCGGCGCGGCTCGATGGCGCGGGGTTCTTCACCATCTTCGGGCGCATCCTGCTGCCGATGTCGGTGCCGATCATCATGGTCTGCCTGATCTGGCAGTTCACCCAGATCTGGAACGACTTTCTCTTCGGCGTGGTGTTCGCCAGCGGCGACGCACAACCGATCACCGTGGCCCTGAACAACCTGGTCAATACCAGCACCGGGGTCAAGGAATACAACGTCGACATGGCGGCGGCGATGATCGCCGGGTTACCGACCCTGTTGGTCTATGTGCTGGCTGGCAAGTATTTCCTGCGCGGGCTCACGGCCGGCGCGGTCAAGGGGTAAACACAATGGCAACGCTTGAACTGCGCAACGTCAACAAGAGCTACGGCAGCGGCCTGCCGGACACCTTGAAAAACATCGAACTGTCGATCGACTCCGGCGAGTTCCTGATCCTGGTCGGCCCGTCCGGTTGTGGTAAATCGACCCTGATGAACTGCATCGCCGGCCTCGAACAGATCAGTGGCGGGGCGATCCTGGTGGACGATGCCGACATTAGCGGGATGAGTCCCAAGGATCGCGACATCGCCATGGTGTTTCAGTCTTACGCGCTGTACCCGACCATGAACGTGCGCGACAACATCGCCTTCGGCCTGAAGATGCGCAAGATGCCCGCCGCCGCCATCGATGAAGAGGTGGCACGGGTGGCCAAGCTGCTGCAGATCGAGCATCTGCTCACGCGCAAGCCCGGTCAGCTGTCCGGGGGGCAGCAGCAGCGCGTGGCCATGGGCCGGGCCTTGGCGCGGCGACCGAAGATCTACCTGTTCGACGAGCCGCTGTCCAACCTCGACGCCAAGCTGCGGGTGGAGATGCGCACCGAAATCAAGCTGATGCATCAACGCCTGAAGACCACCACGGTGTACGTCACCCACGATCAGATCGAGGCCATGACCCTGGGCGACAAAGTGGCGGTGATGAAGGACGGGCTGATCCAGCAGTTCGGCACCCCGCAGCAGATCTACAACGATCCGGCCAACCTGTTCGTCGCCAGCTTCATCGGTTCGCCACCGATGAACTTCATTCCCCTGCGCCTGCAACGCCAGGACGGCCGCCTGCTGGCGCTGCTCGACAGTGGCCAGGCGCGCTGCGAGCTACCCTTGGGTATCGAGACGGCGGGCCTGGAGGACCGTGAAGTGATCCTCGGCATTCGCCCGGAACAGATCGCCCTGGCCCCGGCCCAGGCCAATGGTTTGCCGAGTATTCGTGCCGAGGTGCAAGTCACCGAACCCACCGGCCCGGACCTGCTGGTGTTCGTTACCTTGAACCAGACCAAAGTCTGCTGCCGCCTGGCCCCGGATGTACCGACCCAGGTGGGCGACACCCTGAACCTGCAGTTCGACCCGGCGCGGGTGCTGCTGTTCGATGCCGCCACTGGCGAGCGCCTGGGCGTCGCTGCGCCGGTACTGGCCCAGGCGGGCAAGGATAATGTCGCCCAATTCAAGGGCCGCTGAATTCGTTAGAGAACGTAGAAACCCATCGAGAACAATAAAACGAGGAAACAAGGGATGGATCACTTCAAGCGTATCAAGCCGCTGGCGCCATTGACCCTGCTGGCGGCCCTGGGCGTCAGTTGCGGGGTGCAGGCGGCCGGCGCCTTTGCCCCGGAGTCGAAATGGATGAGCGGCGATTGGGGCGGTACCCGTACCGAATTGCTGGAGAAGGGCTACGACTTCACCCTCGATTACGTCGGTGAGGTGGCCGGCAACCTCAACGGTGGCTACAACGACGACAAGACTGCCCGCTACAGTGACCAGTTCGCCCTCGGCGCGCACCTGGACCTGGAGAAGATCTTCGGTTGGCAGGATGCCGAGTTCAAGCTGGCGATCACCGAGCGTAGCGGTCGCAACCTGTCCAACGACCGTATCAGCGACCCGCGCGCCGGGCAGTTCAGTTCGGTTCAGGAGGTCTGGGGCCGCGGCCAGACCTGGCGCCTGACGCAGATGTGGGTCAAACAGAAGTACTTCGACGGCGCCCTGGACGTGAAGGTCGGGCGCTTTGGCGAAGGCGAGGACTTCAACAGCTTCCCCTGCGACTTCCAGAACCTGGCGTTCTGCGGCTCGCAAGTGGGCAACTGGGTGGGTGGCATCTGGTACAACTGGCCGGTCAGCCAATGGGCGATGCGGGTCAAGTACAACATAACCCCGGAGTTCTTCGCCCAGGTCGGCGTGTATGAGCAGAACCCCTCCAACCTCGAGACCGGCAACGGCTTCAAGCTCAGCGGCAGCGGCACCAAGGGCATGATCCTGCCGGTGGAACTGGTCTGGTCGCCGCAGGTCAATGGCCTGCCGGGCGAGTACCGCCTGGGTTACTACTACAGCACGGCCAAGGCCGATGACCTGTATGACGATGTCAATGGCCAGCCCCAGGCGCTGACCGGCGCCGCCTTCAAGTCGCATTCGAGCAAGCATGGCTGGTGGGTGGTGGCCCAGCAGCAGGTCACCGCGCACAACGGCGATGCCAACCGCGGCCTGAGCCTGTTCGCCAACTTCACCGTGCACGACAAGGCCACCAACGTGGTGGACAACTACCAGCAGGTGGGCATGGTCTACAAGGGTGCCTTCGATGGCCGGCCCAAGGATGACATCGGCTTTGGCGTGGCGCGCATTCACGTCAACGATGATGTGAAGGATCGCGCGCAACTGCTCAATCAGCAAAGCGGCATCGAGGATTACAACGACGCCGGTTTCGTGCCGATCCAGAAGACCGAATACAACGCCGAGCTGTACTACGGCTTCCACGTCACCAACTGGCTGACCGTGCGGCCGAACCTGCAGTACATCAAGAGCCCGGGCGGGGTCGATGAGGTGGATAACGCGCTGGTCGCCGGGTTGAAGATTCAGTCGTCGTTCTGAGGTGATATGTTGTAAATTTACGCATATTGCGACCGCTGTGCGGTCGATCGCTGGCAAGCCAGCTCCCACATGGGTTGCGCAGATCCTGTGGGAGCTGGCTTGCCAGCGATAGCGTTCCCACTGAATAACAAGAGTTCCCAGCCATGCCAGAGCACCCGCTACAACGTTTCTTCACCTCGCAGAGGCCGCGGCCGACCTTCGAGTGGGAGCGTTACCAGCAGCGCGATGTGCTGATCATCGATCACCCGCAATGCCAGGCGGTGTTCAGCCGTCAGGGTGCGCAATTGTTGCACTTCCAACCGCAGGGCGAGCGCCCGTGGCTGTGGTGTGCGGCGCAGTGGCCGCAAGTTGGCGCCATCCGTGGCGGCGTGCCGGTGTGCTGGCCCTGGTATGGCCGTCATCCCAGCGAAGACATGTGGCCGGCCCACGGCTGGGCGCGCTTGCTCGACTGGAAGCTGATCGACAGCAGCGAAGATGAACACGGCGTGACCCTCAAATGGCGCCTGCAACTGTGCGACTGGCAGGTCGACCTGTTGGCCAGGCTGGGTAAACGCATGGAGCTGCAGCTGAGTACCGAACACCAGGACAGCCAGCCTTGTCAGTTGAGTCATGCTCTGCTGGCTTACTGGCGTATTAGTGACGTTTCTGAGATAGCGCTATCTGGGCTGGAAAACATTGAAGGTTACGACCGTTTGAACCGTCAATCCTGTCGCCAGAAGGGCGCTTTGAAGGTCCACGGCGGTTGCCAGCGGGTGTTTCCCAATGCGGCGACCCTGCAGTTGCACGATCCGGCTTGGCAGCGCCAGCTGTGCATCGATACCGGTGACAGCGAGGATACCGTGGTCTGGCACCCCGGCAGTCGGCCGTTGATGGGTGTCAGTGGCAGCGAAACCCTGGGCTTCGTCTGTGTCGAGGCGGCCAGTGGCAGCAGTGACAGCCTGAGCCTGGCGCCAGGGGAGCAAGCACACCTGCGTTTGCAGGCGCACCTGCTCAGTTGAGTTCGTCGTCGATCGGGTAACGGCTGGCGTTGAGGCTTTCCTTGATTTTGCGCAGGTGCGGCTGGAAGTCGACGCCGCGGCGCAAGGTCATGCCGGTGGCCAGCACGTCGAGCACGGTCAGCTGGATGATTCGCGAGGTCATCGGCATATAGATGTCGGTGTCTTCCGGCAGCGGGATGTTCAGGCTCAGGCTGCTGGCCTTGGCCAATGGCGAGTCGGCGGCGGTCAGGCCGAGTACCGAGGCGCCGTTTTCCCGGGCCAGGCGCGCGACTTCAACCAGCTCGCGGGTGCGCCCGGTGTAGGAGATGATCACGAACAGCTCGCCGGTGTGGGCCACCGAGGCCAGCATGCGTTGCATCAGCACATCGGCGTGGGCCGACACTGCCAGGTTGAAGCGGAAGAACTTGTGCTGGGCATCCAGCGCCACCGGGGCCGAGGCGCCGAGGCCGAAGAAGTGGATCTGCCGGGCCTGGATCAGCATGTCGACGGCGCGGCTGATCAGCTGCGGATCCAGTTGCTGGCAGGCACTGTCCAGCGAGGCGATGGCGCTGCCGAAGATTTTCTGGGTGTAGGACGCCGGATCATCGTCGGCTTCCACTGCCCGGCTGACGTAGGCAGCGCCGCTGGCCAGGCTCTGCGCCAGTTGCAGCTTCAGTTCGGGGTAGCCGCTGACGCCGAACGAGCGGCAAAAGCGATTGACCGTCGGCTCGCTGACCTTGGCGGCCTGGGCCAGGGCGGCAATGCTGAAACGGGTGGCTTGCTGGGGGTTGAGCAGGATGACTTCGGCGACTTTACGCTCAGCCTTGTTCAGCTCTTCGAGGCGGCCCTGGATCTGCTCCAGGAGGTTTCGCACGCGGTCCATGGGTGTTTTCCTTGGGTCGATGAGGCACCCGGCTGGTGACAGCTGCGGGCTTTTGACACGGTGGCCTATCGTACTGATGGCATGGGTGGCACACCACTTGAATCTGTCCACTGGGTAAAATGTTGTGGTTTTTACTACATTATTCCTTGAAAACTGCGATTGAAAACGGTATTTCTACGTCAACTTGATAAAAGAACCAACATCATGGCTTCGATCAGCGTTGAACCCTGCACCTTTGCCCTGTTTGGCGCCCTTGGCGACCTGGCCTTGCGCAAGCTATTTCCGGCGCTTTATCAGCTCGACCGGGCCGATTTGCTGCACGCCGACACCCGCGTGCTGGCCCTGGCCCGCGAGGCGGGCAGCGTTGAACAACACCTGGCGTCGATAGAAGCGCATCTGCGGGAGTTCGTGCCCGCCGGGCAGATCGAGGCGCCGGTGTTGCAGCGCTTCCTGGCCCGCCTGAGCTACCTGCACGTGGATTTTCTCCAGGCCGATGACTATCAGGCCCTGGCCGAGCAGGTTGGCAGCGACAGCCAGTTGATCGCCTACTTCGCCACCCCGGCGGCGGTGTATGGCGGCATCTGCGAGAACCTCGACAAGGTTGGCCTCAGCGCCCGTACCCGGGTGGTGCTGGAAAAACCCATCGGCCATGACCTGGAATCCTCACGGCGGGTCAACGACGCCGTGGCCCAGTACTTTCCAGAAAACCGCGTCTACCGCATTGACCATTACCTGGGCAAGGAGACGGTGCAGAACCTCATTGCCCTGCGTTTTGCCAACAGCCTGTTCGAAACCCAGTGGAACCAGAACTCGATCTCCCACGTGGAGATCACCGTCGCCGAAAAAGTCGGCATCGAAGGGCGCTGGGGCTATTTCGACAAGGCCGGGCAACTGCGCGACATGATCCAGAACCACCTGCTGCAACTGCTCTGCCTGATTGCCATGGACCCGCCCAGCGATCTCTCGGCCGACAGTATCCGTGACGAGAAGGTCAAGGTGCTCAAGGCCCTGGCGCCGATCAAGGGCGAGGGCTTGAGCACGCAAGTGGTGCGCGGCCAGTACATTGCCGGCTACAGCGAAGGCAAGCCGGTGCCCGGTTACCTGGAAGAAGACAACGCCAACGCCCAGAGCGACACCGAAACCTTCGTCGCTCTGCGTGCCGATATCCGCAACTGGCGCTGGGCCGGGGTGCCGTTCTACCTGCGCACCGGCAAGCGCATGCCGCAGAAGCTGTCGCAGATCGTCATCCACTTCAAGGAAACCCCGCACTACATCTTCGCCCCGGAACAGCGTTTGCAGATTGGCAACAAGCTGATCATCCGCCTGCAACCGGACGAAGGTATCTCGCTGCGGGTGATGACCAAGGAGCAGGGCCTGGACAAAGGCATGCAACTGCGCAGCGGGCCCTTGCAGCTGAATTTCTCCGATACCTGGCGTAGCGCGCGGATCCCCGATGCCTACGAGCGGTTGTTGCTGGAAGTGATGCGCGGCAATCAGAACCTGTTTGTGCGCAAGGATGAAATCGAATACGCGTGGAAGTGGTGCGATCAGCTGATCGCCGGCTGGAAACAGTCGGGCGACGCGCCCAAGCCCTATGCCGCCGGTTCCTGGGGGCCGATGAGCTCGATTGCACTGATTACCCGCGATGGGAGGTCCTGGTATGGCGATATCTGAACTGCAACTGCCGGCAACCGTCACGGCACATGATTTCAACACCGCGCCGCAATTGGCCGAAGGGCTGGCCAAGGACGTGGCCGGGCGCCTGAATATGGCCATTGCAGCTAAAGGCCAGGCCACCCTGGTAGTGTCCGGTGGGCGCAGCCCGGTGGCTTTCTTTGCGGCGCTGCTCAAGCAGCCGCTGGACTGGTCGAAGGTGCTGGTGACCCTGGCTGACGAGCGCTGGGTGCCGGTCGAGCATGCCGACAGCAATGCCGGCCTGCTCAAGCGCCATTTGTTGACCGGTCCTGCTGCCAAGGCGCGTTTCCTCAGCCTCTATCGCGCCGCAGGCAGTCTTGAGGCCGCTGCGCAGGAAGCCGATCAGGCCCTGGCCGAACTGCCAGGGATCGACGTACTGGTGCTGGGCATGGGCGACGATGGCCATACCGCCTCGCTGTTCCCCAACAGCCCGAACCTTGCCGAAGGCCTTGACCCAAGCAGCCCGCGTCGCTGCCTGGCGATGCGGGCGCCGGCGGTGCCGCATCAGCGCTTGAGCATGACCCGCGCACTGCTGGCCCGTGCCGGCTTTACCGCCTTGTCGGTGCAAGGTGCGGGCAAACTCGCTACCCTGCGCGCCGCGCTGGCCGGCGACGACTCGGCGCAAATGCCGATTCGCGCCTTCTTACAAGACCCTCTGGATATTTACTGGTGCCCATGAGCCAAGGATCTGCCGTTATGACCACGCATGAACTGAAACAGCCGGGAGCTTCCATGGCCGACAAGATTGCCCGGATCGATCAGATCTGCACCCAGGCGCGCATTTTGCCGGTGATCACCATCGCCCGCGAAGAAGACATTCTGCCCCTGGCCGACGCTCTGGCCGCCGGTGGCATCAAGACCCTGGAAGTGACCTTGCGCTCCGCCCACGGCCTCAAGGCCATCCAGGTGCTGCGTGAGCAGCGCCCGCAGCTGTGTATCGGGGCGGGCACGGTACTGGACCGCAACATGTTTGCCGCCGTGCAAGCGGCCGGCGCGCAGTTCGTGGTCACCCCGGGCATCACCCAGGACTTGCTCGAAGCGGGCGTCGACAGCGACATTCCGCTGCTGCCCGGCATCAGCACGCCGTCGGAAATCATGATGGGCTACGCCCTCGGCTACCGGCGCTTCAAGCTGTTCCCGGCCGAGATCAGCGGCGGCGTGGCGGCGATCAAGGCCTATGGCGGCCCGTTCGGCGACGTGCGCTTCTGCCCCACCGGTGGGGTCAATCCGGGCAATGTGAAACAGTACATGGCCCTGGCCAATGTGATGTGCGTGGGCGGTACCTGGATGCTCGACAGCAGCTGGATCAACAACCGCGACTGGGCCCGCATCCAGGCTTGCAGCGCCGAGGCCCTGGCCCTGCTGGACTGAAACCGAATTCGTTGTGTGCTACACGGCTTTGAGGTGCGCTTGGTCGGCGCACCTTTTTTTTTGCCTGTGATTTTGTCGAGGGTGTTGACGCTCAAGGGAAGCATGTCCGGCTGTCGAGATGATCGACCGCGCCGTACGGTTAAAAGGCTGAACGACTTTTAACTGAGGTGCGTTATGCAAGACGAAGAAGTACATGAGGCAGTCGGGTTCCCGCTCAAGTGCGGGTCATACGAAATTGAACGCTATTTGATCGGTGATCAGAACTTCACCCGGGGCTGCTGGCTTGACGGGCAGTCAATCTACGGCGACGTCAACTTCAAGGAGCGCAAATGGCCGACCATCAGCCGGCCGGTTTTTGCCTATCTGGCTTATGTTGATACGCGGGTGATACAGGGTACTGGCAATCAGACCATGGAAGTCACCGCTGCTCAGGGGCATCACCTTTGGTTCTTCAAGGGCACGGCCAAAGACTGTTCCGTGGCGCCGGCGATTGATCAAGTCAATGCGTTTTCAAACCTTCAAACCGGGATGAATTCCGAGCAGGCCTGGGCACCCGCACGGCCGCAAAAACAATCGTTACTCGTCCCGGGTGGCGAGACCTACCTGGTTTATCAGGTGGCACTGGTCTATGCCCATCGCGCATTCGGTGCTGCTGACACTATCGGCAGCCTGTTCAGCTCCAATCATACCTGCGTCACGCGGACTGAGGGGCGAAAGGACTTGTTGTTCCTTTCCTCGGTGACAACCAATCGGCTTTGCGCCCGCGAACTGGATCGAGAGGTGGAACAGCCTCTGTCCAGAGACGATCTGTTCAAATTGATATTGCTCGACAAGTACTCCGCGGCTGTCAATGCCGGCGCCTGGAGTTTTGATATGGACGCGCTTCACGATCCGCGTAAACGCTACTGATCAGCAGGCGTGCCTGGACATTACCGACGTTACCCGTTTTGACAAGGAATTCACCGATGAATCAGCAACCAGCAATACGCGACTTGCCTTTTAAAGAAGGCGCCTATGAAATTGATCGCTACTTGTTTGCAGAAGGCGCTTCCAGTTATGGATGCTGGGTAGAGGGCCTGACAGTAGAAGGTGGTGTCAGCTACCTGGGTTCTTCTTGGAACGTTCAGACACGACCCATCTTTGCTTACCTTGAGTACCTCAGGCCGCTGGTCAACAAGCTCAGTGTTGAACAGACCTTTAAAGTCACTACCCAGCAGGGGATGAGCAAAAGTTATGCGACTGCCGTCTCGAAAACCTACGGCGCTGGGGTAAAGCTGGGGGCGATCAAAATAGGTGCGGAGATCACTGAGGCCAGCGTCTACGGCGAGGCCTTTTCCGAGTCCAGCACTGACGAGTGTTCATTGTCTGTTCCGGCCCATGCGACGAACTATGTTTATCAAGTCAACATGGTCTATGCGCACAAGATGCTGGCGGGCGGCAAGCTTAAACAGGCGGCGGATAACAATCTCGTCGACCTGGTCGTTGATGAACATGATCGCGTGGTTCGAGCAGACCTGGTCTTTCTCACGTCGTTTGCTACGCAGAAAATTGTCATGTTGCCCAGCGACGCATCCATCAATCCCTTCAGCTGGGAGCAGATCAAAAAAGCGGTCCTGTTTGAGGGCTACCAGCACTATAGCGAGCAGGGCGATATCGGTTTCTGGGGTTTTTGACCATCTCAGAGGCTGATGGCCTGTACGCCAGCCACGCCTGAAATCCGGGCGTGGCTGGCTGGGTACTCAAAAGCTGTCGCTGGTGCTGAAGCCCCCACCACCGCTGCTGCTGGAGCTGGAAAAACCGCTACTGCTCGAACTTGAACTACTGGAGCCGGAGCTCGACCAACTGCTCGACGAAGAGCCGCTGGATGACGAGCTGCGCGGCACCAGGCGCCGGCCACTTTGCAGCAGGGTTTCCAGGGCGTGCAGGCTGAGATCGCGCGTCATGTAGTCGGCCAGCAAGCGGTCGAAGCTCAAGCTGGTGTTATAGCTGTAATCGCTGTCCCGGTAGTAATCGGTGCGCAGTGCCCGCTCCAGTTCCTTGGCTCGTTCGTAGTCACGCAGGGCGCGGTCATGCTGGTCGCGCAGGTCCGGCAAGCGCGCCTGTACATCCTGCAGGCGCGGGTACAGTTCCTTGAGCTGGGCGGCGATCTTGTCATCGTTGCTGTCCGGGGTTTTTTGCACTTCGACCAGCAGTTGTTCGATCGTTTGCGCCTGCAGGCGCTCGGTGATGTTCTGGCGGATCCGCAGGTAGTGCGGGTCCTGCTTGCCGGCAAAAGCGGCCAATTGCTGGTGCTGCTCGTTGGCCCGCGCCTTGGCAGCGGCGATATGTTTGTTCAGCGTGGTGTCTTCGCAGGTCAAAGGGTCCATGCCCGCCGCCGTTCGCGCCTGGGCCAGGTGCTGGTTAACCGCGGCTTGCCGCGTGGCAATCAGGGCCAGGCGCTCGCCTTGCTGTTCTTCGTTGCGTGTCTGCATGGCGCGCAGGATCAGCTCGTTGCTGCGGTTACCCTGGTAGTTGACGCGCTTGGCCAGCTTGTTGTCGAGCCAGCGGTGCAGAAAGTTGTAGCGGTACTGGTCGGTGCCGTAATCACGTTTGAGCAGGTGGTAATAGATCGGGTTGGCACTGTAGGAGGGCAGCTTGTCGACGCACTCCTGGCGGATCTCGGCGTAGCCGGTAATCGCTTCGCGATTGGCCTCTTGCGCGGCGAGCAGTTGCTCCTCCAGCTCGCACCAGGCAGGTTCGAGCGCCAGTTGCTCCTTCACCTGGCGCTCGATGCTTTCAATACGCTCGCGCACGGTGTGCTGGCTGGTCAGCGAGGCGGCAATATCGCTTTCGACCTGGGCAAGCTCCGCGCGCAGTTGCACTTCGGCCTCCTGGCGTGCCTGCAATTGCAGCAAGGTGTCCTGGTCGAGGGCCGGGCGATGTTCAAGCTTGAGCGTGACGATATTGCTCAGGCGCGTGAGGATGTCCTGCTCCAGGCGTGCTTCCTGATCGCTCAGGGCCGACAACATCTGTTCGGCACTGCGCAGCAAGGCCTCGCTGCTGCGGGCGTTCTGTGCCACGGTGCTGGTGAGGGTACTAGGCGTCATGTGTTCACCAGTCCAGGATCATGTCAGGGTTGCTTGTGGTGCGCTGGTTGAAGCGCAGGGTCAGCGAATTGGCAGCCTTGCTGCCCATCATGCGCTCATCGACATGGCCGTCGTCGAGCTTGTCCTGCTTGACCTTGAGGTATTCGGCCTGGCTGACGCGCACGCCGAACAAGCGGGTCCAGCGTTGTTTGCCGGTTTCAGAGCTGGTGACCGGGACATTGGCGCTGATGCCAGCCGGGTCGGTGGCCTCGACCACCAGGAACCAGCTCTTGCCTTTGTCGGTGGCCTCGCCGCGGTTGCAACCGGCGGCGTCGTAGCAACGCTCGACCCCGGACTTGATCCCGGTGCGGTCCACGACCTGGATCGTCAGCGCAACGGCCGCGAAGTCGAGCATCTGCTCAAGATGCTTAAGCTGACCTTGGGCCTGGAAGGTGTCCTGGGTGTCCAGGCTGTTGCTGGCTTGCGCGAACAGCGCTTGCAGTTGCGCACGATCGCCAGCGGCCAGGGGCATCGCCTTGAAGCGCTGCAGCAGTTGCTCGCGCAGGGTGAACTGCTCCAGCAAGCTGCTGGTATAAAGGATCTGCTCAGCCAGTTCGTTGACCTGCCGGGTGGCTGTTTTCAGCGTTTTATCGTCCTTGACCTGCAGCAGTTGCTGGTCGGCCAAGCTGGCAAGCTCCTTGAGCTTGGCAAACCGCTTGATGCCTTCCAGGTAGGTCGGTGTGGCCAACAGGCTGGCCAGCTCATCGCGCTGTTTGTAGATGCCCTCGACCGTGGCTAAGGCGTACCGGCTCTCGTACAGGTTGTCGCGGGCCTGCTCGAGCTGCGCCTCACGCTGCTCGACCAGCGCCTTGACGCTGTCGCGGTTGGTCTTGTGGATGAAATCCGGCACATCGCTGGCAAAGCTCTGATCCAGTGGCGGCAAGGTTTGCCGGACGTACTCGAGCAGGCGGCTGACAGCGGCATCGGGCTGTGCCACAGCCTTTTGCTGCAATTGCTCAAGCTTCTCGTGCTGCTGCTGGATGTTGCTGCGCAGGTCTTGATCACGACGAAGCAGCTCACGGGCACTGTTCTGGACTTCCACCGTCACGCCGGTGTCATGGGCGATGCGTGTGCACTGGGTGATCAGCGCCGCGGCAATGAGCGCCAGAAACAGCTTGTAGAGCTGGCTGCGCGCCATTGATGCCTTGCTCAGCAGCCTTTGCCACCCACTCAGCGGCGGGGCTTCGAACATCAGCCGACGGGCGAAGAACTCGCGCACGCCCTGGTCGATCAGCGCCTCGTCGAAGGCGATGTTGTGGCTCTGGTAGTAGTCACGAATACGCGCCGCGACTTCGGCGCGGCGCTTGGGCAGGTTCAGGTGTTCCTGGAGCTGCATCTGCTGGTGGCGCAATTCGTCGACGAACGCCATCGCTCCGAGCTGTTCGGAGAGTGGAATGCTACTCATCAGGCCGCCTTGCTGAGCAGCGCGGCGAATTTACGTTTGGCATCCTCGACCGCGGCGGCGATGTCGCGCGAAGCGTTGCTCGATTCTGCCCGGTAGGTTTCGGTGAGGCTGTTCATGTCGGTCTGGAACGACAGCGTGGCATCGGCCAGGGCGCGCACCGAATCGACCTTGATGGTCGAGCCGTAGCTGGCCTTGACCGCGGCTTCAAGCTGCTGGTTGCCGGTGCTGCCCAGGGCTTCGAGGCCCTTGCTGATACCGTCAGTGGTGGCGTTGAGGGTATGGGTGGCCTCGGCCAGGCCGCTGTTGGCGGTGAACGACACGGCCAGGCCGGTGAGTACCACTTCGTTGGTCGAGAAGAACGAGACCATGCGCTGGTACTGGCGCTCCTTGATCACGTGCACCTGGTTGATCCGGGCGAAGACCATCTCGGCAGTGTTGTAGCCGACCTTGAGGTCATCGGCGATGTCCTTGACGATCTGGTAGCGCTTGTCTTCATCCTGCAGGGCGCGCACGGCTTCGTCGCGGCGCAGTTCCAGGGCCGCGCGTTGGGCCGGCTCGGCCGATTCGGCGGCGGCGACCTGCTGGTTGGCCTCATTCAGTTCGGCGGTGCGCTGTTCCAGGGCCTGGCCGGCAATGGCCAGCACCTGCTGGGCTTCGACCTCGGCGGCTTTCATGGCCATGCGAAAGTCCATATAGGATTCGAGGATCACCGTCTCGCGGCTGATCTGGTCGTTGGCCGACTTGCACACCTGCAGGTAGTTGTCGCGAATGTCGTTGAAGCGGCTGGGGATCGAGCCGCGGCGCATGTTCATCCAGGCCAGCTTGAGTTTTTCCATGCTGTCCAGGCGCCCGTCGTCCATCCAGCCGGCCATGGCGGCAGCGTCTTCACGGATCGAGGTGAAGCTCTGGGTGATGTCCATGAAGCGGGTGGAGATGTCCATGCCCTCGATCTGCTCGCGAACCATGCCGTTGAAGGCGGTGGACTGCTGCAGAACCGTGGCGATGGAGGTGACCTTGGTGGTGTCGTATTGTGCAACGCGGTCCAGCAACACCAGGACAGGCGCGTCCTGAACGGGGCGAACGAGGTTGATGCCGATGGTGCGCAGGCCGCTCAGTGCCCGCTCGAGGTAGTTGCTCATCGAGTGTCCTTTCATGATGTGCGCGCAGCGCAAGGTAAAGCGAGGAGGGGAGTATACCGGGGCTTGTCGGTAAGCTGACCGACGATTTTCACAGGCGCAAACGAAAGTGCCCGCCTCGGGAAGGAGGCGGGCACTTCAGTTGCAGCGTACAGCTCAGGCTGTGGCTCAGGCGGCCTTGGCTGCTTGTTGGCTCAGCGAGCGGTTCAGGGCACTGAACAGTGCCTTGAAGCTGGCCGTGGTGATGTTTTCATCGATACCCACGCCGTGCACTGGGCGGCCACCAGCGACGCGCAGTTCGATGTAGGCCGCCGCCTTGGCGTTGGTGCCGGCACCAATGGCGTGCTCGTTGTAGTCCATGATTTCCACGGCGATCGGCAAGCCGGCCACCAGGGCTTCGAGGGCGCCGTTGCCCTTGCCGCGCCAGTGCAGGGTGGTTTCGCCCTCTGCGGCGACTTCCACCTCCACCGCGCTGTGGCCGTTCTCTTCCTGCAGGCGATGGCTGACCAGGGCGTATGGCGAGTTGGCCTGCAGGTACTCGCGGTGCAACAGCGAGTGGATCTGCTGGGCGGTCATTTCCAGGCCCAGGCGGTCGGTTTCGCCCTGCACCACCTGGCTGAACTCGATCTGCATGCGCCGTGGCAGGCTGATGCCGTATTCCTGTTCGAGCAGGTAGGTGATGCCGCCCTTGCCCGACTGGCTGTTGACGCGAATCACAGCTTCGTAGCTGCGGCCGATGTCAGCCGGGTCGATCGGCAGGTACGGCACTTCCCACTTGGCGTCTTCTTTCTGCTGGGTGAAGCCTTTGCGGATGGCGTCCTGGTGCGAGCCGGAGAACGCGGTGTGCACCAGGTCACCGACGTACGGATGACGTGGGTGCACGGGGATCTGGTTGCACTCCTCGACCACCTTGCGCACGCCGTCGATGTCGGAGAAATCCAGCTCAGGGTCGATGCCCTGGGTGTAGAGGTTCAACGCCAGGGTCACCAGGTCGACGTTGCCGGTGCGCTCGCCGTTGCCGAACAGGCAGCCTTCGACACGGTCGGCGCCAGCCATCAGGCCCAGCTCGGTGGCGGCTACGCCAGTGCCACGGTCGTTGTGGGTGTGCAGGCTGATGATCACGCTGTCGCGGCGGTTGACGTTGCGGCCGAACCATTCGATCTGGTCGGCATAGATATTCGGCGTCGAGACTTCGACGGTAGCCGGCAGGTTGAGGATGATCTTGTGCTCAGGGGTCGGGTTCCACACCTCGATCACTGCGTCGCAGACTTCCTTGGCGAACTCAAGCTCGGTGGCGCTGAACGTCTCCGGCGAGTACTGGAAGGTCCACTGGGTTTCCGGCTGCTGGGCGGCGTATTTGACGAACAATTTTGCCGCGTTCACCGCGATGTCTTTCACGCCTTGCTTGTCCTGGTTGAAGACAATGCGGCGGAACGACGGGCTGGTGGCGTTGTACAGGTGAACGATGGCCTTTTTCGCCCCGCGCAGGGATTCGAAGGTGCGCGCGATCAGGTCTTCACGGGCCTGGGTCAGCACCTGGATGGTGGTGTCGTCCGGAATGTGGCCATCTTCAATCAGGGTACGCACGAAGTCGAAATCGGTTTGCGACGCGGACGGGAACGAGGCTTCGATTTCCTTGACGCCAACGCTGACCAAGGTCTTCCAGAAGCGCAGCTTCTTCACCGCATCCATCGGTTCGATCAACGACTGGTTGCCATCACGCAGGTCCGAGCTGCACCAGATCGGCGCCTGGGTGATGGTCTTCGAAGGCCAGGTGCGGTCCGGCAAGTTGACGGTCGCGAAGGCGCTGTATTTTTTCGAAGGGTCTTTGAGCATGGTCATGAAGGCAATCCTTGAATGTGCGGCCTTGAAAGGGGCCCGCCGAACGAAAACGAGATGAAAAGGCGAGGCGACGCGATTCAGCTTGGTAGTCGTGCACTGACCAGGCAGAGGCTGCGGTGTTGACGAAGCAGGATGAGGGTCTGAAAGGTTTTCATGGCTTCAACCCTAACCAGTGGGGTTAAAGATGGCAAGCCTTGCAAAAAGATTGAGAGAAATGCTTAAAAAATGCAGATTGTCGAGATTTTATGGCGGGTAATTTATGAAAAGACCGCGCCAGTTGCGCGGTCTTTTTGAATGGCGCAAACCAGGCGTCAGGGCTGGAAGGCACCGATGAAGATCGCCGGATCGACCCGCGCATCGTTGAGGCTGACGTTCCAGTGCATGTGCGGACCGGTGGCGCGGCCGGTCGCGCCGACGCGGCCAACCACGGCGCCGCGGCTGAGCTGCTGGCCGGGCTTCACGTCGATCCTGGACATGTGGCAGAACATGCTGATGAAGCCCTGGCCATGGTCGACGAACACCGTGTTGCCGTTGAAGAAGTAGTTGCCGATCAGGATCACCTTGCCGTTGGCCGGAGTCTTGATCGGCGTGCCGGCGGGTACGGCGAAGTCCAGGCCGGCGTGCGGGTTGCGCTCCTCACCATTGAAGAAGCGGCGCACGCCGAACTTGCTCGACAGCGGGCCATTGACTGGTTTGTCGAGGATCAGGTTGCTCGGCAGGGTGGGGCTGAAGCTGCGATAGGCCTTGATCTGCTCGGCAAGCTCGGCATCGATGCGCTTGAGGTCGGCCGGGTCGGGATTGACCTGGCGTTTGTTCTTCAGGGTGATGCGCTGCTCCGGGTACTTCTTGCTGCCCACGGTGAAGCTAAGGGTGCGGCTGCCCAGGGTGAGCTGTGCAGTGCCGGGCTTTTGCGTCAGCGGCAGGCCGACGATGGCCAGCCAGGTGTCCTGTTCCCTGACCACCAGCACCGGCTTGCCATCGAAGCGGGCGCTGGGTGCCGTGGCGGCCGGGCCCAGATCGATCACGGCGACGCCGCCGGGTACCGGCTTGTTCAGTTGGCGGGTGATGTAGCTGGCCTGGGCATTGCTGGCGAACATCAGGCATAGCAGTAACAGTGGGGCAAACAGACGGCGCATGATTCAGTCCAGTAAAGAGAGCGTGACCGGAGTCAGGTGGTTGTCTTCGACCCGCACCTGCAGTTCGCCTTCGCCCAGGCGGGCGGTCAGGCGCTGGCCATTGTGGGTCTGGGTGGCAGTGCGGATGGCCTGGCCACGCTCATCGAGCAGGATGCTGTAGCCACGGCCCAGGGTCGCCAGGGGACTGACCACGTGCAGGGTCTGGGCCTGCGCTTGCAGGCGTTGGCGACGATCCTTGAGCGTCTCGCGCATGGCCCGCGGCAGGCGTTCGGCGAGGCTGTCCAGACGCTGCTTGAGCAGGGCCAGGGTGCGCCCGGGGTGTTGCGCGGCCAGGCGTGTGTCCAGGCGCGCGAGGTGCTCGCGACGCTGGTTCAGGCGCTGCGCGAAGGCGCGGCGCAGGCGCATGTCCAGATCGTCCAGGCGCTGGGCCTGCTGGCGCAGGCGTTCGCCCGGATGACGCAGGCGCCGGGTCAGGCTGTCCAGGCGCAGGCGCTCGTGCAGCAGGCGGCTCTGGATGCGTAGCAGCAGGCGGCGCTTGAGGCTGTCGATGCGCCGTTGCAGGTCGCTGCTGTCCGGCGCCAGCAGCTCGGCGGCGGCAGACGGCGTCGGGGCGCGGACGTCGGCGACGAAGTCACTGATCGAGACATCGGTTTCATGCCCGACAGCGCTGACGATGGGGGTCTTGCAGGCGGCGATGGCGCGGGCCACGGCCTCTTCGTTGAAGCACCAGAGGTCTTCCAGCGAGCCGCCGCCGCGGGCCAGGATCAGTGCGTCGAAGCCGCGGCTGTCGGCCAATTGCAGGGCGCGGACGATCTGGCTGATGGCTTCGCGGCCCTGCACGGCGGTGGGGATCAGGGTCAGCTCAACTTGCGGCGCACGGCGTCGGAACACGCTGATGATGTCGCGGATCACCGCGCCGGTGGGCGAGCTGACGATGCCGATGCGCTGCGGGTGAGCGGGCAGGGCGAGCTTGTTTTCAGCACTGAACAGGCCTTCGCCACCGAGCTTTTCCTTCAGCGCTTCGAAGGCCAGGCGCAGGGCACCGTCGCCGGCCGGCTCGACGGTGTCGAGGATCAGTTGGTAGTCGCCACGGCCTTCGAACAGCGAGACCTTGCCGCGCACCTTGACCGCCAGGCCGTCGCGCAGGGCCTGGCGGACCCGAGCGGCGTTCTGGCGGAACAGTGCGCAGCGCACCTGGGCGCCGCTGTCCTTGAGGGTGAAGTAGACATGACCGGAGGCCGGGCGGGCGAGGTTGGAAATCTCGCCTTCGACCCAGACATTGCGGAACACGTCTTCCAGCAGCACCCGGGCGCGGCCGTTGAGTTGGCTGACGGTCAGGACTTCGCGGTCCAGGCCGAGTCTTTCGAAGGGGTCTTTGATCATGGGCTGCATCATAAAGGATTGTGGCTTGGGGGTGTCAGTGGGGGCAGTGGTGTCTGCATCGCTGGCTTGCCAGCGATTGGGGCCCTTAGCCTTGAATATGACTCACAAACTGCTCAACCAAAGCCCCTGCATCGCGCCGATAGGCCATCGCCACCGTGCTGCGGCAACCCTCATCAGCCAGCGCAATGAAGCGCAGCGAAGGCGGGGCAATCTGCGCCATGCATTGCGGCAGCAAGGCCACCCCAAAGCCTGCCTGGATCAACTGCAACTGGGTGGTCTTGCGCGATACCACCCGCGCCGCCCTGGGAAAGAACCCTTCACGCATGCACAGTTCGGCTGACAGGTAACTCAGGCCGCCACGCTGGCGATGGGGGATGGAAATAAACGCCTGCTCACGCAACTGCGCCAGGCGCACGCTGGTTTCCCGCGCCAATGGATGATCCTCGGCGACCGCCAGCAGCAACGGCTCTTCGAACAGCGGTTGCACGCACAGGCCTTCATGTTGACGCAGGACCGGCAAGCGCAGCAGGCCGACTTCCAGGCGACCTTCAGCCAATTCCACCAACTGCGCCTCGGACGACTGTTGGGCGATTTCCATGGACACGCCCGGGTTGTCGTGCAGATAGCCGCTGAGCCGTGCCAGCAACTGCCCGGTCAATGGTACGGTGCTGGAATGGTTGAGGCGCAGGCTGCCACGCACGCCCTGGCCAACCTCACGGGCCAGGCGTTCGGCTTTTTCCAGGTCCACCAGCAAGGTCCGCGCCCTGGGCAAAAAGGCCTGGCCCGCTGCGGTGAGGCGCGGCTGGCGGGGGGTGCGCTCGAACAGCAGGGTGTCGAGCTGCGATTCCAGCTCCTTGACCTGCCGGCTCAGGGCCGACTGGGCGATGAACAGGCGTTCGGCCGCAGCGCTGAAGCTACCGCTTTCGGCGATTTCGACGAAGTAACGCAACTGACGGGTAGAAATCATTGGTGCTATGCCGTTTCAAGATGGCTGATCAGGTAATTGCATATTAGTCGGCATGGCTTGCCTCTGGCTAAAGTTTCCCGACCTCCTCTGATGAAAGCCGCCATGATCCCGACCCTGTTTGCCCAATTGCCCTTTACCTCCCTCGACTGGCTGCCGATCCTGCTCGGCGTGGCCGCAGCCTATGTCGTCTTCGGCATCGCCGGTTTCGGCACCGCGTTGGTGGCCGGCCCCGTGCTGATCAACTTCATGCCGCTGTCGCGGATCATCCCTTTGCTGGTGTTGCTGGACTTTGTCGCCGCCTTCGGTAACTGGCTGCCGGCGCGCAAAGCGGTGGCGCGCCCGGAACTGATGCGCCTGCTGCCGTGCATGGCGTTGGGCTGCACCCTGGGCGTGGTGTTTTTGCTCAACCTCAAGTCCGACCTGTTGCTGTTGCTGATGGGTTTGTTCATCAGCGCCTATGCCCTGTACAGCCTGGCGGTGAAGGTCAAGCCGGCGCAGTTGTCTGCCGCCTGGTCGGTGCCGATGGGGACGGCAGGCGGCCTGTTCGGTGCCTTGTTCGGCAGCGGTGGCTTTCTATACGCCCTTTACCTCAATGCCCGCCTGCCTTCCAAGGAACAGGCGCAGGCAACCCAGAGCGCGTTGATCAGTTGCAGCACGGTGGTGCGCCTGAGCCTGTTCCTGATTGCCGGTGTGTATGCCGACCGGCCGCTGTTGCTGCTGGCGCTGTGCTTGTTGCCGATGATGGCGTTCGGGGTGTACCTGGGCCGGCGCCTGACCCTGAACATGTCGCGCGACACCTTCGTACGCCTGGTCACCTGGCTGGTGCTGGCCAGCGGCATTGCCCTGATCGGCCGCTACCTGAGTGCGGTAAACTGGTACCTTTGAACCTGTTTGGCCGCTGTCATGACAACCCAGAGCATTATTGTCCCGAAGATTTCCACCGTCCCCGTGCATGAGGCCCGCGCCCGGGCAATCCTGCGCTGGCTGGTGCGCGAGAAGGTCGTCGAGGAGCAACTGAGCACCTGCGGCAGCACCGGCAACCGCATGGCCTACGCCATCGCCGAAGGTGCGCGCAAAGTGGTCGAGCATCCCGAGTTGCTGCCGTATGGTCAGCCGGTCAATGGCCTTGAGGTCATTACCAAGCGCTGCATCTATACCCCGACCGAAGGGTTTCTCGAAGAAGCCGGCTGCGCCGAGTGCCGCAAGGAAGTCGGCGTGGCGCTGTTCGAAAGCCTGGAGGACTGGATGCCCGGGCGAACGGAAAACTTCATCTGCCCATTGTGTGGTCATGAAGACGACATCAACGGCTTTCTGTTCCTGCAACCGTGCGCATTTTCCAATCTCGGTTTCATCTTCAATAACTGGAGCGCAGCGGGGTTCAAGCAGGCTTTTCTGGATAACTTCGCCGATTGGCTGGACCACCCGGTAGCCGTGGTGCAGGTAACTCGCGCAGGCAACTGACCGAAGGCCCATCTTTGCATTGAGCGAAGGGCACTGGATGAGTATAATGGCGCGCTTCCATTTTTCCCGCCCGGGAGCCCCCGCGATGCTGCGTATCAGCCAAGAAGCCCTGACCTTCGACGACATTCTCCTAGTGCCTGGTTATTCAGAGGTGCTACCCAATGAAGTCAGTCTCAAGACCCGTTTGACCCGTGGCATCGAGCTGAATATTCCGTTGGTTTCCGCCGCCATGGATACCGTGACCGAAGCCCGTCTGGCCATTGCCATGGCCCAGGAAGGCGGCATCGGCATCATTCACAAGAACATGACCATCGAGCAGCAAGCTGCCGAAGTGCGCAAGGTCAAGAAGTTCGAGGCTGGCGTGGTCAAGGACCCGATCACCATCGAGGCCGACGCCACGGTACGTGACCTGTTCGACCTGACCCGGCTGAACAACATCTCCGGCGTACCGGTGCTGCACGATGGCGACCTGGTCGGTATCGTCACCTCCCGTGACGTGCGCTTCGAAAACCGTCTGGATGCCACCGTCCGTGAAGTGATGACGCCTAAAGAGCGCCTGGTCACGGTCAAGGAAGGCGCCGACAAGAACGAAGCCCGCGAGCTGCTGCACAAGCACCGCATCGAGCGCGTGCTGATCGTCGACGACAACTTCGCCCTCAAGGGCATGATGACCGTCAACGACATCGAAAAAGCCAAGGCCTACCCGCTGGCCAGCAAGGACGACCAGGGTCGCCTGCGCGTCGGTGCTGCGGTCGGTACCGGCAAAGACACCGGTGACCGCGTTGCGGCGCTGGTTGCCGCTGGCGTTGACGTGGTGGTGGTCGACACTGCGCACGGTCACTCCAAGGGCGTGATCGATCGCGTTCGCTGGGTCAAAGAGAACTTCCCGCAGGTTCAGGTCATCGGCGGCAACATCGCCACCGGCGCTGCCGCCAAGGCCCTGGCCGAAGCCGGCGCTGACGCGGTCAAGGTCGGTATCGGCCCGGGCTCGATCTGCACCACCCGTATCGTCGCCGGTGTCGGTGTGCCGCAGATCAGCGCCATCGCCAACGTCGCTGCGGCCCTTGAAGGCACTGGCATCCCGTTGATCGCCGACGGTGGCATCCGCTTCTCCGGTGACCTGTCCAAGGCCATCGTTGCCGGTGCTTCGGCCGTGATGATGGGCTCGATGTTCGCCGGTACCGAAGAGGCTCCGGGCGAGATCGAACTGTTCCAGGGTCGCTCCTACAAGGCTTATCGCGGCATGGGTTCGCTGGGCGCCATGTCCCAGGCCCAGGGTTCCTCCGACCGTTACTTCCAGGACTCCTCGGCCGGCGCCGAGAAGCTGGTACCGGAAGGTATCGAAGGCCGCGTGCCGTACAAGGGCACCCTGACCGCGATCATCCACCAGCTGATGGGCGGCCTGCGCTCCTCGATGGGTTACACCGGCAGTGCCAACATCGAAGAGATGCGCACCAAGCCTGAGTTCGTGCGCATCACCGGTGCCGGCATGGCCGAGTCCCACGTGCATGACGTACAGATCACCAAAGAAGCGCCAAACTATCGGGTCGGCTAACGCCTCCAGCGGCAAGTGACAAGCTTCTAGCTCCAAGCGGTAGTTGCTCTGCAGCGGCTACCGCGTAATTCCCGAACAACTTGCAGCTTGCAGCTTGAAGCTTGCAACTGCATCAGAGATTGAGTCATGGCCCTCGACATTCACGCTCACCGCATCCTGATCCTCGACTTCGGTTCCCAGTACACCCAGCTGATCGCCCGCCGCGTGCGCGAAATCGGCGTGTATTGCGAACTGCACCCGTTCGACATGGACGATGAAGCGATTCGCGAATTCGCCCCGCGCGGCATCATCCTCGCCGGTGGCCCCGAGTCCGTGCACGAAGCCGACAGCCCGCGCGCGCCACAGGCCGTCTGGGACCTGGGCGTACCGGTGTTCGGTATCTGCTACGGCATGCAGACCATGGCCGAACAGCTGGGCGGCAAGGTTGAAGGCTCCGAGCTGCGTGAGTTCGGCTATGCCCGCGTCGATGTAGTCGGCAAGAGCCGCCTGCTCGATGGCATCGAAGACCACGTCGATGCCGACGGCGTCCTCGGCCTGGACGTGTGGATGAGCCACGGTGACAAGGTCACCCGCATCCCGGAAGAGTTCCACATCCTGGCCAGCACCCCGAGCTGCCCGATCGCCGGCATGGCCGACGACACCCGTGGCTACTACGGCGTGCAGTTCCACCCGGAAGTGACCCACACCAAGCAGGGCGGTCGCATCCTCTCGCGCTTCATCCTCGACATCTGCGGCTGCGAAGCACTGTGGACGCCGTCGCACATCGCTGAAGACGCCATCGCCCAGATCCGCGCCCAGGTTGGCAGCGACAACGTCCTGCTCGGCCTGTCCGGCGGCGTCGACTCCTCGGTGGTCGCAGCCCTGCTGCACAAGGCCATCGGCGACCAGCTGACCTGCGTGTTCGTCGACAACGGCCTGCTGCGCCTGCATGAAGGCGAGCAAGTGATGGCCATGTTCGCCGAGAACATGGGCGTCAAGGTAATCCGCGCCAACGCCGAAGAGCAGTTCCTGACCAACCTGGCCGGCGAGGCTGACCCTGAGAAGAAGCGCAAGATCATCGGTCGCACCTTCATCGACGTGTTCGATGCCGAGTCGAACAAGCTGCACAACATCAAGTACCTGGCCCAGGGCACCATCTACCCGGACGTGATCGAGTCGGCTGGCGCCAAGAGCGGCAAGGCCCACGTGATCAAGTCGCACCACAACGTCGGTGGCCTGCCGGAAGAGATGAACCTCAAGCTGGTCGAGCCGCTGCGCGAGCTGTTCAAGGACGAGGTTCGCCGCCTTGGCCTGGAGCTGGGCCTGCCGTACGACATGGTCTACCGTCACCCGTTCCCGGGCCCGGGCCTGGGCGTGCGCATCCTTGGCGAAGTGAAGAAGGAATACGCCGACCTGCTGCGTCGCGCCGACCACATCTTCATCGAAGAACTGCGCAAGGCCGACTGGTACCACAAGGTCAGCCAGGCCTTCGTGGTGTTTCAGCCGGTGAAATCGGTGGGCGTGGTCGGTGACGGCCGTCGTTACGCCTGGGTCGTGGCCCTGCGTGCGGTCGAGACCATCGACTTCATGACCGCCCGTTGGGCGCACCTGCCTTACGAGCTGCTGGAAACCGTCAGCGGCCGGATCATCAACGAGATCGAAGGCATCTCCCGCGTCACCTACGACGTGTCGAGCAAGCCGCCAGCGACCATCGAGTGGGAATGATCCCGCTGCGTGAAGCGCTGTAGCGCGTGAAGCAAACGCCCCGACATGTCGGGGCGTTTGTTTTTTCAGGCCTCGGTCATCCCCATGAGCTTGAGCGCCGCGGCCAGTTCGCGCAGGTCGTTGAAGCGCCGCCTGTGGACGCGCGGCCAGGAGGGTCGGTCGATTGAGACATGGTCCTCGGTAACGCGAATAACGGTGCGTACGATCGAACGGTCGATGCTGCGATGGAACAGCAGGGTTTGGTCGCCCTGGCGTTCGATCAGGAACATACCGGTCCGCGACAGGCGAGCTTCGTGGGTAGCCACTACATCGGCAGCCCACGAGCCCGGAGTCACCATTCGCAGGACCAGGTCGTTCTTGATGAAGCGTGGTGGCCCGTTTTTGGACAGCTCGCCAAACCTGCCTTCATCGACAAACAGGCCGACAGTGGTTCCTGCCTCGGCATCGGCTACCCGCAGGCCAATGGCCTGGTTCAACTCACTGAGCCCTGGCACCTGCTCGAAGGTATTGGCGTGGGTTTCGCCTACCAGTGCAATCCAGCGTCCCGGGCTTTGCTGTTCTACAGCACTGATGATTGAAGTGGCATAGCGATTCATCATTTCGATGCGCAGGGTGTCTTTCGGATCCACCAGGCCCGTCTGACGGTAGCTGGCCATGCAGTCAATTGCCTGGATACGCAGGTGGTTGCGCTGCGCGGTCTTGACCAGGTTGAGAAAGGTGAACTGGCCTGACGGGTCGGTTCCGAACCCGCTATCAAGGCTCTCCAGGTATTTGTTCAGGCCTTGGGGCATCGTCCCTGTGCGCATGAAAGTATCCAGGTCGGCCTGATGGAAGTCGGTCAGTAAATGCTCCATGTACAGCGTGCGAACTCTTTGCTTGGCAAGCACCTCCATGTTCTCGATCAGGAACTTCTTGCTCGCAATCGAGCTGTGACGCTCACCAATCACCAGCCCTTCGGCGCGCTGAAAAGCCTCCTTGATAATTGACTTGGGCGTGCTGTTTGTCGGTAGCGACGGGATCTCTACACGCGGCGGCACCTGCACCCTACGAAGGTACGTACGGCTTTCCTCAGCCAACTGCTGGCGTATCCGAGTGAAAGAGGCGGCCGCTGCGTTGAGCTCGCGATCATCCATGTCTGTGTAGCCGCTGAGGAACCGGTCGCCCGGCTTGTTGGCGGCGTTTTGCAGTTTTGCGCGTAATTCGACGGGTACTTCGTAGGGCGACGGGGGCAGTACGACGGGTGTTGGCGCTACGGGGCTCGAGCCCCAGGGATGTTTGCTCCAGAACTTGCCTCCCCCTCGCAGGCCGGGCCTGGGTGGCAGTTCCCACTGGCCATTGGCGTTGAGCCTCACGGGTTGACTGCGGTAGAACGCGTACGGGTTCTGTTCATCGACGATCACCCAGGTTTTCATTTCACCAACGTAGCGCACTGCATAAGGATCACCGTTGAGGGTGATGTAGGTCTGCCTATTGAGCAGGTACGTGCCGCGCAGCTTGCCCTCCAGTTGTGGGTGTTGCCCATCGACAATGACGTTGGCGATCGGCCGCTCCAGGGGCAGGTCCAGCACCTGCGGCAGTGGACGGGTTTCACTGGCGAAGGGCGGTCGAGGTGTGCCTGCAGCGCTGGCGCTGCGTTCGGCTTCGAGTGGGTCGATGATTTCCGCGACTTCGCCGGCGGGGCTGGCACCGAATACCAGGGTGGCGTCGAAGGCGGCACTGACCGCGCTGACGATGGCGCCAGTGACACCGGCCTTGCGTTGCGCCGTGGTGTCGCCGTTCACCGCCTGATCGATGTTCAGGCCCAGGCTGGCCAGGTCCGCGCCTACCACCGCCAATGCCACTGGCCAGCACATCGCACCGATGACACCAAAGGTGTTGGTAAAGGCATTGAGATACCCGATCCACATCTGTTTGCGCAGTTCGGTGTTCGAGCGCAGTGCCGTATCAGCGTCGGCATACATGCGTTCGCGGGCCTGGTCTCGCAGGTAGCTGAACAGATCTCCGGCGATTGGCCGGTCGAGCTGGTTGATCAACGAATGGTCACCATGACCGTAACTGGTTACTAACAGTTCGATAAGGCTGTTCAGGCCGACACCCGAGCCCCGTGGCGGGTGGGCCGACAATGGAAAATGCGATTCGAAGCGGGCGAGGCTGACCAGGTCGGTACAGGCCTGTTGCAGTACCCAGATGTGCAGGTCGTTGTTGGTTTCGAAGCTGTGCAGGCTGGTTGTTTCCCCGGGCATATAGACAAACTGATGGCCTTCAGGGGAGACAATACGCACGATATCGCTGGCCAGGTAGCCGCCAATGTCGAATGTTCGAACGCTCCAGCCTTGCGCCGCCTGCACTTCAACCGCCAGTTGCTTTCGGGTTATCGGGGCGCGCAAGTCGCCTGCCACTGCCTTGAAGATCGCCTGGCAGTGCTGCGGGTACAGAGTGCCGCTTTGATAATCCTCATACGCTTTGGCGAGAAAGTTGACCTTGGCCATCAGGCGAAAATCATCGGCATGGGCTTGCCAGAAGGCATCGAGCTTGTGGTTGAACAGCGTACTGAAGTCGATCTGCCAGAATTCATTGAGCACATCCTGGCCCAGCATACGTATTTCATTGGTTTCGTTGAAAACCGGGCTGTGTGGCCCGGCCCGATAAAAGCCACCGTTCTGTTGCAGCAGATCGCTGTTGTCCTGGTCGTGGCTGTTGAAACGGCGCATGACCAACTGCGGCAAGGTCATCGACTCAAGCGGTGGGCCGTAATGTTCCCAGCCGGTGAAACTTCGGATGCTGCTCACCGCGCCAGCGAAGCGGTGCCAGTAGATTGTGTCTGGTTCCGGCGTCTTTCCGGTGAATTTGAGCAACAGATTTCGGGCAACCTCGCGGGCCATTTCCCACATGTCCGGGCATTTAGTCACCAGCGTGGTGGCGATCGTGTTGAGCGCTTGCTTCTGAGCTTGGCTGGAGGCCAGCGAATTGGAATGGACATTTAATTGATAGGGCATGTGCATCTCCTTGTAGACGAATGCCCATTGAGGAGGTCTGCGTCGTACCTGCTGTCATAGGTATTTGTTGATACAACGAAATAGATTTTTCTGGCGTTGCACTGAGCCGTTTCGCTGTCTAGCTGATGGCTGTCAGGGATACTTATTTAGGACTGATGACATCGACGTATAACCCAGGCTGAGGGCTTCTTATGCAAAGGAACTCATGTCATGGAACATTTGCAGTCTGTTGATCAGTCCAACCTGCACCTTGAGGCGGCGCGTGCATCGCTGCGCCAGCTTGCCGAAACGGTGGTCAATGCCTTCCCGGACCTGCATGCCAGCGCTCGCTTGGCGGCGATGCAACTGCTGGTCACACAAACCAACCAGCACGGGGATCCGGACAAGATCTACTGGAATCGTTTTTCCCACGCCGCCAGCAACGACCGCAGCTACACCGGTTGGGAGCACTATGGAACGCCTTATCAGTCTTGGACCTTGACCGAGTTAGTCATGCGCCGCTTTCGCGTCAGTGACCAGGACAACGCCGACCTTCTGCAGTTGTACGGCGGTTTCTACACCGAGGGGCCAGAGGCGCGGCGTTTCGATGAAAGCAATGAAGTGCGTCTGGATCCGCAAAAAGTCCTTAACGCCTTGTGGGAGATGGACTTTGGCGCCGGGTTCCAGCGCCAGCGTACGGCGTTCTGGGTCGAGCACGGTGCTGACGTGCGCGCGCTCAGCAAGCTCAATTACCTGGCGCAAGCGTTGCAGGCAGGCCTCGGTGGGCATCTGAACGAGCAGCAGTTGCAACTGGTGTTCGACGCTGTCGGCTTCGACAGCAGCGTTGCTGTGCATCTGCAGCATTTTGAACAAGTGCAGCAACCTGCTGCCGGCATTCAGCTTGCGACCTTGAGCCTGGCCGGGCAGGTGTCGTCGGCGCTGGTGTGGTTGCAGGGGCCGGGGGCACAGCCACAGCATGTGCTCTACATGCCCGGTGCGGTGCCGTCGTTCCAGGCTTTCAGTAGCCAGCGGGAACTGTTCGAATGGCTGTTTGGCTGGCTGCAGGTGGCCGCCAGCCGCGAGCAATTGTTGGCTTATTTCTCCAGCGCTCCGCAGCAGGTGCAGGGGTTGCGTGATCAACTCGCCTCCTGGGCGCAAGGCTCGGTAGAGGCATTTGCCGCTCAGGTGCAGCGTGCGCCGATCAACGGCGAGGTCTTCACCTGGATGCGCGACAACGCCCGGCAGCACATGGAACTTGAAACCGATGCGGCCCTGCGCACCAATGCCGAACTGCGTGCGCAGTTGTGGGTGGGCTACCTGGGCGTGGCTTCGCGCCTGCTCGGTGCCGTGGCGCCTGCCGGTTGGCCGTTGGCACTGCTGGCGGTGGCTGTAGGTACTGCCAGCCTTGCGTTGAACATCGAGCAGGCGGTCGATGGCGACAACCCCGAAGAGCGTCGGGCGGGCTTGCTTGGGGCCATCCTTGCCGGTGTCGATCTGCTGCTCAACCTGCCGTTTCTGCTGCCACTGGGGCGGGGGGCGGCGCAAGGGCTGGGCCCGCTTGAAGGCAATGTGATCATCGATGTGCCAGCGGCCACGAGCGGCCCCTTGCAAGGTGTCAGTAGCCTGGCTGATGGTGCCCAGTACATCGAGCTCGAGGGGGGGCCCTACCGGGTTCGCTATGACCAGGCCTTGCGTACCTGGTTGATTGTTCCTGAAGACAATCCGTTTGCCTTCAATGGCGTAATACCCGTGCGCCTGGACGAGCAGGGGCAGTGGGTCGTGCTCGAGTCCGCCTGTTTGCGCGGGGGCGGCCAGTGCCTGGGAGGGCTGACGCCCGAGCCGGCGGTCGCGATGGTGGATTATTCGCCCTTCGAGGCCGTTCCAGGCCGCTATGAAGTCCCCGAACCGGCCCGGCCTGCGGTGCGGGAACTGCTCAGTGCGAGGAACCGGCGGGCAATCGGCGGTGATTACTACGACCCGGAGTCGCCGCTGATGGAAGTGCGCGATAGCCTGGAGCAGATTCGGCAGCAATTGCGCACCGATGCCGAGACTTTCTTCACCCGGATAACCCTGCCCAGGTTCAGGATTCACCCGCCAGCGGCCTCGATCAGCCCGCAGCGGGCATTCATCGAATTGTTCGACGAGCACGCCGGCGTGGTCATCGGCGAATCGCACGCCTCGATCGCCAGCAAGCGTTGGCTGCTGGAAAACCTCACGCCGATGTATGCCAAAGGCGTACGCACGCTTTATCTCGAGCACCTGATGACCGATCTGCACCAGGCAGACCTGGACCTGTTCCATCGCAGCGGGCGCATGAGTGCGCAATTGCGGCGCTATCTGGAGCGGCTGGATGTCGGGCATCGTACCGATCCCACTGGCCGCTACACCTTCCTTGAACTGGTAAGAAAAGCCCGGGCCAACCGTATCAGGGTACAGGCTGTGGATTGTGTGGCGAGCTATCAGTTGGAGGGCCTTGAGGTTGAGCAACCGTTCAATCCGCTGCGCCAGAAAGTCATGAACTACTATGCCAACCGGGTTATTACCGCCAGGCAAGCGGAGCCTGGCGCAGGCAAATGGGTGGCGCTGGTCGGCAACACCCACAGCAACCTGTACAAGCGCGTACCAGGGCTGGCGGAACTGCAAGGGGTGCCAGGCTTGCGCCTGGTCGATGCCGGGCCGGGGCAGGCGACCGGCATTACCCTGGATGCGGGTGAATACTACTTGCCGAGCATGGGCAACCCCGACGGTATCGTACAGGGTGACTTGCGCCTGGCATTGCAGACGCAGGATCAGCCCGTTGCGTTTCGTGACGCCATTACTGCCCCGCCAGGCGTGATAAGGCCAGGTGAGTAGGCCCTGCGGCAACTCTTCACTTAATATTTCTCAATTGCAGGTGTATCGTATTCGCCCTTCATCGCCGGTACCTTGGCGCTTTTTTCGCCGGGTGCCGGCATGTTGTTCCTGGCATTACGAGGTACCTGCTGCATGTCCTTTACCCGGCGACAAATTCTCGGTGGCCTGAGCGGCCTGGTGGCGATTGGCCTGGGCGCGGGTGGTGCATCCCGTTACTGGCTGGGGCGCACCGATCCGAATGCCGGGCATGACTACGAGCTGATCGCCGCACCGCTGGATGTCGAGCTGGTCTGCGGGTTCAAGACCGAGGCCTGGGCCTTCGGTCCGTCGGCGCCGGGTACCGAACTGCGGGTGCGCCAGGGCGAATGGTTGCGGGTACGTTTCATCAATCACCTGCCGGTGGCCACCACCATCCACTGGCATGGCATCCGCCTGCCGCTGGAGATGGACGGTGTGCCATACGTCTCGCAACTGCCGGTGTTGCCGGGCGAGTACTTCGACTACAAGTTCCGCGTGCCGGATGCCGGCAGCTACTGGTACCACCCGCATGTGAACAGCTCCGAGGAACTCGGCCGCGGCCTGGTCGGCCCGCTGATTGTCGAGGAGCGCGAGCCTACCGGCTTCAAGCATGAACGCACCCTGAGCCTGAAGAACTGGCACGTGGACGAGCAGGGCGCGTACCTGCCCTTCAGCATCCCGCGCGAGGCCGCCCGTGGCGGCACTGCGGGCCGGCTGATCACCATCAATGGCCAGGCCAACGCCGTGGTCGACATGCCTGCCGGACAAATCGTGCGGGTGCGCTTGCTGAACCTCGACAACACCCTGACCTATCGCATCAACCTCAAGGGCAACTTCGAGGCGAAGGTCTACGCGCTGGACGGCAATCCCATCACCCCGCGCCCGCTGGGCAAGGACTACTGGCTGGGCCCGGGCATGCGTATCTGCCTGGCGATCAAGATGCCGCCGGCCGGTGAAGAGCTGTCGTTGCGCGATGGTCCGGTGCGCCTGGGGACCCTGCGCTCGGTGGCCAGCAGCGAAGGGCCGGGCGACTGGCCGCCGGCGCTGCCGGCCAATCCGATTGCCGAGCCGGACCTGGCCAATGCCGAGAAGCTCAACTTCAATTTCGAGTGGGTCGGCTCGGTGTCGGTGAACACCGAGAACGGCAAGCCGCCAAGCTTGTGGCAGATCAACGGCAAGGCCTGGGACATCACCGACAAGACCTGTGCCGATCGGCCGATCGCCACGCTGCAAAAGGGCAAGAGCTACATCTTCGAGCTGAAGAACATGACCCAGTACCAACACCCGATTCACCTGCACGGCATGAGTTTCAAGGTGATCGGCTCGAACAAGCGCAAGATCGAACCGTACTACACCGACACCTACCTGCTGGGCAAGAACGAGCGCGCACGGGTGGCGCTGGTGGCCGATAACCCGGGTACCTGGATGTTCCACTGCCACGTGATCGACCATATGGAAACCGGCCTGATGGCCGCGATCGAGGTGGCGTGATGCGCCAGCCGCAGATCATCGATCGCAGCCGCGATCAGCAATTCATGCGCCTGGCGCTGGAGTTGGCAGCGCAAGGCGCGGCCATGGGCGAAGTGCCGGTGGGCGCGGTAGTGGTTCAGCACGGTCAGGTGATTGGCCGTGGCTTCAACTGCCCGATCAGCGGCAGCGATCCCAGCGCCCACGCCGAGATGGTCGCCATTCGTGCCGCCGCCCAGGCAGCGAGCAACTACCGCCTGCCGGGTAGTACGCTCTATGTGACCCTGGAGCCGTGCAGCATGTGCGCCGGGCTGATTGTCCATTCGCGGATCAGCCGGGTGGTGTATGGCGCGCTGGAGCCCAAGGCGGGCGTGGTGCAAAGCCAGGGGCAGTTCTTTACCCAGGGGTTTCTCAATCACCGGGTGATGTTCGAGGGGGGCGTGCTGGCGCAGGAGTGCGGGACGATTCTGTCCGAGTTCTTCAAGGCGCGGCGGGCGAAGGCCTGAGGTGGCCTTGATCGCGGGGCAAGTCGGGTCGCCGCACCG
>NZ_JH650779.1:69457-75187 GCF_000259195.1 Pseudomonas donghuensis | reverse complement strand
AGCAGCGGCGCCACACCGAATGGATAAGCTCGCAACCAACCCCACCCCAAGGCTCATAGTCCCTGAAATTCCGTGAAGAACCTTTTTTTTTTGCCTGTAATTCGAGATCCCACAGGGACCACTCAGGCATCAGCACTGTTTAGCCGACAACAAAAAGCCCCACCCGAAGGTGAGGCTCTGTTGTAGCAGTGTGCCGTGTTTAGAGGAACACGAACTTGGCAATGAAGATCGCCGTCAGCACCCACAGGCTTGCCGAGATCTCCTTGTAGCGCCCGGTCCCGGCCTTGAGCACCACATAGGTGATAAAGCCCAGGGCGATGCCGTCGGCGACCGAGAAGGTCAGCGGCATCATGATCGCGGTGACGATTGCCGGAATGCTGTCGGTGGCTTCGTCCCAATCGATGTGGGCCATGCTGCCCATCATCAGCATCGCCACGTAGATCAAGGCACCGGCAGTCGCATAGGCCGGAATCATCCCGGCCAGCGGGGCGAAGAACATCGCGGCGATGAAGAACAGGCCGACCACCACGGCAGTCAGCCCTGTACGGCCACCGGCGGCGACCCCGGCAGCACTCTCTACATAACTGGTCACCGGTGGTACGCCGACCACGGCTCCGAACACACTCGATGCACTGTCGGCCTTGAGCGCCCGCGACAGGTTTTCGATGCGCCCGTCGGCATTCACCAGGTTGGCCCGTTGGGCCACGCCCATCAGTGTGCCGGCGGTGTCGAACATGTGCACGAAGAGGAAGGCGAAGACCACGGCAATCATGCTGACGTTGAACACGCCGGCGACATCCATGGCCATCCAGGTCGGCGCCAGGCTCGGCGGCAGCGAGAACAATCCGCCGTACTCCACCAGGCCAAGGCCCCAGCCGGCGAGGGTGACGCTGATGATGCTGATCAGGATCGCGCCGAACACCCGGTGGTAGCTGAGCACCGCGATCATCAAAAAGCAGATGGCCGCCAGCAGCGGGCCAGGCTCGTGCAGCGAGCCGAGCTTGATCAGGGTCGCCGGGCTGTCGACGACAATCCCTGCGGTTTTAAGACCGATCAGTCCGAGAAACAATCCGACGCCGGCACCCATGGCATGACGCAGGCTGACTGGAATGCTGTTGAGCAGCCATTCGCGTACCCGCGACAAGGTCAGCAGCATGAACAGAACCCCGGAGACGAACACTGCGCCCAGCGCAGCTTCCCAGGTGTAGCCCATGGTCCCGACCACGGTGTAGGTAAAGAAGGCGTTGAGCCCCATGCCCGGTGCCAAGCCTACTGGCCAGTTGGCGTACAGGCCCATCAACAGGCAGCCGAGGGCGGCGGCGATGCAGGTGGCGACGAACGCCGCGCCGTGATCGATGCCAGCATCGGCCATGATGTTGGGGTTGACGAAGATGATGTAGGCCATGGTGATGAAGGTGGTCAACCCGGCGATCATTTCGGTTTTGACGGTGGTGCCATGTAGCTTGAGTTTGAAAATCCGCTCCAGCCAGCTCGTTTCGAGCGGTGGGGCAAGATCCAGCGTAGGGGCGTCGGATTTGCGGCTTTCCACAGCGTGTACTCCTCAAGTCTTTTCTTGTTTTCCAGAGCCAGTCCTGCGCACGCACTGGGGGGCTCTGTGAGGCGGATGGGATGGCAGGCCACCGGACCGTTTGTTGACTTCTGGGTCAGGAAGTTGCACGGATGGATTATGCGTTTGTATACAAAGAATGCAAATAATGTTTTCGTTGTTGTGCTCAGATAATTTGCCTGTGCAGCTATAAAGGCTATCGCCACCTGCAGAAATCCCTGCGGCTGTGTACAATGTGCCAATACCTTAATCGTTTAATTTTCTTACCAGGACTTGCCATCGCCCCTCTGGCTGGTATTACAGTCAGGGTCCGACTGGCGGATCTCCGTGCTCGAGTGCCCATGAACGAACAGCTGCAACCTCTCAAGAAACCAGTGCGTACCGGCAAGGCCGGTCGTAGCGGAACCCAGGACGATATCGTCTATGCGCACATTTTCGAGGCCATCCTCGAGCAGCGTCTGGCGCCGGGTACCAAGTTGAGCGAGGAAGCCCTGGGCGAGATCTTCGGCGTCAGCCGCACCATCATCCGCCGCGCCCTGTCGCGCCTGGCCCACGAAAGCGTGGTGCTGCTGCGGCCCAACCGCGGCGCGGTAGTGGCCAGCCCGACGGTCGAGGAAGCCCGCCAGGTGTTCTTCTCGCGGCGCATGGTCGAGCGCGCCATCACCGAGCTTGCGGTCGAGCATGCCACCGCCGAGCAACTCAACGAATTGCGCCAGATGGTCCGCGACGAGCGTGACAGCTTCTCCCGTGGCGATCGCGGCGCCGGCATTCGATTGTCCGGCGAGTTTCACCTCAAGCTGGCAGAGGCAGCAGGCAATGCGCCGCTGATCAGCTTTCAGCGCAGCCTGGTGTCGCAAACTTCGTTGATCATTGCCCAGTACGAAAGCGGCAACCGCTCGCATTGCTCCTACGACGAGCACATGCAACTGATCGACGCCATCGAGGCCCGTGACGTCAACCAGGCGGTGAGCCTGATGATGCACCACATGGACCACATCGACAGCAAGCTCAACCTCGACGAAGACAGCGCGTCGGATGACCTGCATGCGGTGTTCTCGCACCTGCTGCAGACCAAGAAGCGTGGTGGGGTTGCACCGCTCAAGGGTTGAAGGCCAGTAACACTCAATCGCGGTGCGACGATTCGACTTGCCCCGCGATGCTTTCCGGCTACTGGCAGGTTATCCAGCCTCTGCTAGATTCTCACCTGATCCACCGCAAACCTTCATCAAGCAGTTGGGCTTGCGCGCTATGCGTAGAACTTCAACTACTTGAGGACAGGTATATGTCGATGCCCCTGAGCAAACGCATGGGTGCTGAACTGATCGGGACGTTCTGGCTGGTGCTGGGTGGCTGCGGTAGTGCGGTGATCGCCGCGTCGCTCCCCATCGGTATCGGCCTGGTCGGGGTGGCCATGGCCTTTGGCCTGACCGTGCTGACCATGGCTTTCGCCATCGGCCATATTTCTGGATGCCACCTCAACCCCGCGGTGTCGCTCGGGCTGGTGGTGGGCGGGCGTTTTCCGCTCAAGGACCTGCTGCCCTACGTCATCGCCCAGGTGATTGGCGCGATTCTCGGCGCAGCGCTGATCTACTTCATTGCCAGCGGCAAGGCGGGCTTTGAATTGTCGGCCGGGTTGGCGTCCAATGGCTATGCCGAGCATTCCCCCAGCGGCTACTCGTTGGCGGCAGGCTTTGCCAGTGAAGTGGTGATGACCGCGATGTTCATCCTGATCATCATGGGCGCTACCGACAGCCGTGCCCCGGCGGGCTTTGCACCGATTGCCATCGGCCTGGCCCTGACGCTGATCCACCTGATCTCGATTCCGGTCACCAACACCTCGGTGAACCCGGCGCGCAGCACCGGGCCGGCGATTTTCGTCGGTGGCTGGGCGCTGCAGCAGCTGTGGTTGTTCTGGGTGGCGCCGCTGATCGGGGCAGTGATCGGCGGCGCCTTGTACCGGGGGCTGGCGCGCGAGCCTTAGCGCTGGTGCACGCAGCGGCCGGCGGCGAAGGTCTGCTTGACGGTACGGTCGTCGCCCAGGGTCATCAGCACGAACAGCGTCTCGTCGATGCTGTTCGACTGCTGGAGGCGGTAGTCCATCAGCGCCGTGGCCTTGTAATCGAGTACCACGAAGTCGGCATCGTTGCCTGGCCGCAGGCTGCCGATACGGTCGTCCAGGCTCAGCGCCCGGGCGCCGCCCAGGGTTGCCAGGTACAGTGACTTGAACGGGCTCAGCCGCGCACCCTGCAGTTGCATGACCTTGTAGGCCTCATTCAGGGTGTTGAGCAGCGAGAAGCTGGTACCGGCCCCGACGTCGGTGCCCAAACCGACCTTGACCTTGAACTTCTCGGCCTGCGGCAGGTTGAACAGGCCGCTGCCGAGGAACAGGTTGGAGGTCGGGCAGAAGGCCACGGCCGAGCCGGTTTCGGCCAGGCGCTGGCATTCGTCGTCGCACAGGTGCACGCCGTGGGCGAACACCGAGCGCTGGCCGAGCAGCTTGAAGTGATCGTAGACGTCCAGGTAGCCCTTGCGCTCCGGGAACAGCGCCTTGACCCAGTCGATTTCCTTGAGGTTTTCGCTCAGGTGGGTGTGCATGTACAGGTCGGGGTATTCGCCCAGCAACTGGCCGGCCAGGGTCAGTTGCTCCGGGGTGCTGGTCGGCGCAAAGCGCGGGGTCACCGCGTAGTGCAGGCGGCCTTTGCCATGCCAGCGCTCGATCAGCGCCTTGCTCTGGATATAGCCGGATTCGGCGGTGTCGGTCAGGTAGTCCGGGGCATTGCGGTCCATCATCACCTTGCCGGCAATCATCCGCAGGTCCAGGCGCTCGGCGTGTTCGAAGAAGGCATTGACCGATTCGGGGTGCACGCTGCCGAACACCAGGGCGGTGGTGGTGCCGTTGCGCAGCAGTTCTTCGATGAAGATCTTTGCGACCTTGTCGGCATGCGCCTTGTCGGCAAACTGCTTCTCGCAGGGGAAGGTGTAGGTGTTGAGCCAGTCCAGCAACTGCTCGCCGTAGGAGCCGATCATGCCGGTCTGCGGGAAGTGGATATGCGTGTCGATAAAGCCCGGGGTGATCAGGGCATCCTGGTAATGCTCAACCTCGATGTCAGCCGCCAGGGTCGGCAGCAGGTCGCGGGCATGGCCCAGGGCGCTGATCTTGCCGTTGTCGATCAGCATCAGGCCGTCTTCGAAATACTGATAGGAGGCTTCGACGCCTACTTCGGCTGGGTCGGCGATGCTGTGCAGGATGGCGGCACGGTAGGCTTTGCGGGTTGCGCTCATAGGGCTCTCGTCATATGGCTTGGCTGCGCCGTGACGGCGGCAGCAATTGGGCAATGGGGCCGGCGTTGGCAGCGTTGTTGTGCTGGCCAAAGCTGGCGTTGTAGGTGGCAATGATTTCGGCGGCGATCGACACGGCGATCTCGATCGGCAGCTTGCCCTTGACCTCGGCGATGCCCATCGGGCAGCGCATGCGCTGCAGGCGCTCCTCGGCAAAGCCGCGTTCACGCAGGCGATGCTCGAACTTGACGCGCTTGGTCCTCGAGCCGATCAGGCCGAACCAGGTGAAGTCATTGCGTTTGAGGATCGCTGCGGTCAGTTCCAGATCCAGCTGATGGTTGTGGGTCATGACGATGCAGTAGCTGCCAGCGGGCAGGTCATCGACTTCATCCACCGGCTCTTCGCTGACGATCTTGCTGACCCCGGCCGGCATGTGCTCGGGGAATTCCTGCTCGCGCGAATCGATCCAGCGCACCTTGCAGGGCAAGGCGGCGAGCAAGGGTACCAGAGCGCGGCCGACATGGCCTGCGCCGAACACGGCGATCTGCGCCTGGACCTGGCCCATCGGTTCGAACAGCAGCACGGTGGCGCCGCCGCAGCACTGGCCGAGGCTGGCGCCGAGGCTGAAGCGTTCCAGGTGCGGCGCTTCACGGCGCTCGGCAAGCATCTGCCGGGCGATGTGCATGGCCTTGTATTCCAGGTGGCCGCCGCCGATGGTGTCGAACAGCTGCTCGGCGCTGACGACCATTTTCGAGCCGGCGTTGCGTGGCGTCGAGCCACGTTCTTCGATGATGGTCACCAGTACGCAGGGCTCGCCGCGAGATTGCAGGTCGGACAGGGCGTTGATCCAGGTGTGCATTATTCAGTTACCTCTACGGTGCCTG
>NZ_JH650779.1:50608-69395 GCF_000259195.1 Pseudomonas donghuensis | reverse complement strand
TGTGGGAGCTGGCTTGCCAGCGATAGCGGACTCACGGTGTCACTGTCTCAACCTCGGTAGCAGGCTGTTGCGCCGCCACCGCCTTGCGCACCTGCTCGCAACCCCAGAGCACCCGCTCCGGCGTCGCCGGCGCATCGATCAGCGGGTGCACGCGGTAGTCGCCCAGGCTCGCCACGGCGTCCTTGATCGCGCACCAGGCGGCAATGCCGAGCATGAACGGCGGCTCACCCACGGCCTTGGAGTGGAATACCGTGTCTTCCGGGTTCTTGCGGTTCTCCACCAGCTTGACGCGCAAATCCACCGGCATGTCGGCCACCGCCGGGATCTTGTAGCTGGCCGGGCCGTTGGTCATCAGCTTGCCCTTGGCGTTCCATACCAGCTCTTCGGTGGTCAGCCAGCCCATGCCCTGGATGAACCCGCCCTCGACCTGGCCGATGTCGATGGCCGGGTTCAGCGAGGCGCCCACATCGTGAAGGATGTCGGTGCGCAGCATCTTGTATTCGCCGGTCAGGGTGTCGACGATCACCTCGGCACAGGCCGCACCGAAGGCGAAGTAGTAGAACGGCCGGCCGCGGGCCTGGCTGCGGTCGTAGTAGATTTTCGGGGTCTTGTAGAAGCCGGTGCTCGACAGCGACACCTGAGCAAAATATGCCTGTTGCACCAGGGCTTCGAAACTGAGGATTTCATCGCGCACACGCACGTGGCCGTTGCGAAACTCGACGTCTTCCTCGCTGACCTTGTATTGACGGGCGGCGAACTCGGTCAGGCGTTTCTTGAGGATCTCGGCGGCATTCTGCGCCGCCTTGCCGTTCAGGTCGGCGCCGCTGGAGGCGGCGGTCGGCGAGGTGTTGGGCACCTTGTCGGTGTTGGTCGCAGTGATCTGGATGCGCTGGAAATCTACCTGGAACACTTCGGCCACCACCTGCGCCACCTTGGTGTTCAGGCCCTGGCCCATTTCGGTGCCGCCGTGGTTCAGGTGAATGCTGCCATCGGTGTAGATGTGCACCAGGGCGCCAGCCTGGTTGAGGAAGCTGGCAGTGAACGAGATACCGAACTTCACCGGGGTCAGCGCCAGGCCTTTCTTGAGGATCGGGCTGTTGGCGTTGAAGCGGCGGATCGACTCGCGGCGCTCGGCATAATCGCTGCTGGTTTCGAGCTCGGCGGTGATCTCTTCGAGCATGTTGTGCTCGACGGTCTGGTAGTAATGGGTGACGTTGCGCTCGGTCTTGCCATAGTAGTTGGCCTTGCGCACCGCCAGCGGGTCGAGGGCCAGGTGGCGGGCGATGTGGTCCATGACCTCTTCGATGGCGACCATGCCTTGCGGGCCACCGAAGCCGCGGTAGGCGGTGTTCGACGCGGTGTTGGTCTTGCAGCGGTGGCCATGGATGGTGGCATCGCCCAGGTAATAGGCGTTGTCGGCGTGGAACATGGCGCGGTCGACGATCGACGCCGAGAGGTCCGGCGAGCAGCCGCAGTTGCCGGCCAGGTCGAAATTGATACCGTGCAGGCGGCCGTTGTCATCGAAGCCGACGTCGTATTCGATGTAGAACGGGTGGCGCTTGCCGGTCATGAGCATGTCTTCGACCCGCGGCAGGCGCATCTTGGTCGGCTGGCCGGTGAGGTGCGCGATCACTGCGCACAGGCAGGCGGGGCTGGCCGCCTGGGTTTCCTTGCCGCCGAAACCACCGCCCATGCGGCGCATGTCAACGACGATCTTGTTCATTGGCACGTCGAGGACTTCCGCCACCAGCTTCTGCACTTCGGTGGGGTTCTGGGTCGAGCAGTAGACGATCATTCCGCCGTCTTCGGTGGGCATCACCGAGGAGATCTGGGTTTCCAGGTAGAAGTGCTCCTGGCCGCCGATGTGCAGGGTGCCCTGCAGGCGATGCGGGGCGCTGGCCAGGGCGCTGACCGAGTCACCGCGCTGGTGGGTGTGGCTGTCGAGCACGAAGTGTTGCTTGCGCAGGGCCTCGACCACATCCAGCACTGGCTCCAGGTCTTCATATTCGATGATCGCGGCCATGGCCGCGCGGCGCGCGGTATCCAGGTCGCGGGCAGCGACGGCGACCACCGGCTGGCCAACGAACTCGACGGTGTCGATGGCCAGCAGCGGGTCACCGGGCAGCAGCGGGCCGATGTCCTTGAGGCCCGGTATGTCTTCATGGGTGATGGCGATGCGCACGCCTTCGAAGGCGTAGCAGGGGCTGGTGTCGATGCTCAGCACCCGTGCATGGGCGCGGTCGGACAGCCGCGCATAGACATGCAGCTGATTGGGGAACTCCAGGCGATCATCGATGTACACCGCTTCGCCCGACACATGCTTGTCGGCGCTATCGTGCTTGAGGCTGCGGCCAACCCCGGTGGTCAGGTCCTGGCTGAACAGTTCGGCCAGCTCTGCCTGGCTTTTGGCGACGTGATGGTTAGACATAAGCGGTCACCCGAGTTTCGATGTGCGGTGTTTGCAGTTCGATGAAGTATTTGCGCAGCAGGTTCTGCGCGCTGAGCAGGCGGTATTCTTTGCTGGCACGGAAATCCGAAAGCGGCGTGAAGTCCTCTGCCAGGGCCTGGCAGGCGCGCTCGATGCTGGCCTGGTTCCAGGCCTTGCCGACTAGCGCTGTTTCGCAGGCGCGGGCCCGTTTCGGGATCGCCGCCATACCGCCGAAAGCAATGCGTGCAGCCTCGACCACGCCGTTGCTGATGCGCAGGTTGAACGCCGCGCAGACTGCCGAGATGTCATCGTCCAGGCGCTTGGACACCTTGTAGGCGCGGAACGCCCAGTCGGCACGGGCCCGTGGCACGACGATCTTCTCGATGAACTCGCTATCCTGGCGCGCGGTGATGCGGTAGTCGATGAAGTAGTCTTCCAGCGCCAGGGTGCGGGTGTTTTCACCCTTGCGTAAAACGATCTGCGCATCCAGGGCAATCAGCAGGGGCGGCGAGTCACCGATCGGCGAGGCGTTGCCGATGTTGCCGCCGAGGGTGCCCTGGTTACGGATTTGCAGTGAGGCAAAGCGGTGCAGCAACTCGCCGAAGTCCGGGTACTCGCGGCTCAGGGCGTCGTAGCAGTCGGTCAATGGCGTGGCTGCGCCGATTTCCAGGTGCTGGTCGTGCGTCTCGATGCGCTTGAGTTCGGCGACGTTGCCGACATAGATCATCACCGGCAGGGTCTTGTGGAACTGGGTGACTTCCAGCGCCAGGTCGGTACCGCCAGCCAGCAACCGGGCTTCGGGGTGCGAGCTGTAGAGGTCGGCAAGGTCGGCCACGGTCAGCGGCACCAGGCAGCGCTTGTCGCCACTGTTGAGCTCACCGGTTTCGCTTGGGGCGATAGCTTTGAGGCGGGCGATGGTCTGGGCTTCGCTGGCATCGAACTGATCAGGCTTGGCCTGGCAGCAGGACTGTTCGGCAGCGGCCAGGATCGGCCGGTAGCCGGTGCAGCGGCAGAGGTTGCCGGCCAGGGCTTCCTGGGCCTTGTGCAGGTCGGGGGCGTCGCTGTTCTTTTGCAGGGCAAACAGCGACATGACGAAGCCCGGGGTGCAGAAGCCGCATTGCGAACCATGGCAGTCGGCCATGGCCTGCTGCACGCTGTGCAGCTTGCCCTGGTGCTTGAGGCCTTCGACGCTGATCAGCTGTTTGCCGTGCAGCGAGGAGACGAAGGTCAGGCACGAGTTGAGGCTGCGGTAGCGGATGTGCTCGCGGCCGTCATCGTTCTGCGCCAGCTCGCCGACCACCACGGTGCAGGCGCCGCAATCGCCGCTGGCGCAGCCTTCCTTGGTACCGGACTTGCCCAGGTGTTCACGAAGATACTCGAGGACTGTCAGGTTGGGGTCCAGGGCATGCTCACTGCGCAGCTCCTGGTTAAGTAGAAACTGGATCACGGGAAGGCCTCACAAGCGACTTATTGTTGTTGAGCGGACTGTAAGCAGACTTGATTTTCAGGTCAATAATTTTCTGACCTTCGGGTCAGGAAATTTCTCGTGGCGCTTCCGCCCTTTTACAGGTGCTCAGTTATGAGCATAGTTGGCCCTGTGTGATCCGAATCTTTTGCGTCAATCGTGCCAACTTCTGCCAAATGGCCACTGCGCGGCGTGGGGGCAAGTGCGCTACAATTCGGCGCTTGTGCACAGTTCAATGATTTTGAAGGAAAACCATGACGTTCAAGGCGCCGGACAGCCTCTCCGAGCAAATTGCCCATTACCTGGCCGAGCGGATCATTCGCGGTGAGCTCAAGCCCACCGAGCGGATCCAGGAGCAGAAGGTCACCCAGGCATTGAATGTCAGCCGTGGTTCAGTGCGCGAGGCGTTGCTGATCCTCGAGCGCCGGCACCTGGTGACCATCCTGCCGCGTCGTGGCGCCCATGTGACCGAGCTCGACGAACACAACGTGCGCAGCCTGTGTACGCTGATGGGCGAGCTGTATACCTTGCTCGGCAACGCCGTGGCCCTGAACTGGCGCAATGAGGGCGACCTGCTGCCGTTCCTCAAGATCCAGCAGCGCCTGACCAGTGCATTCGAACGCCAGGACATCCGCGTCTTCGTCGAAGACAGTTTCGCGGTGATGCGCGCCGCCTATCCGTTCGCCAACAACCCCTACCTGCAGGAAACCGTCGAGAACCTGCAACCGGCCATGAGTCGTGCCTATTACCTGGCGCTGGATCAGCGCAAGGCCAACATGAACGACTTCCTGGTGCTGTTCGCCAACCTGCTCGAGGCCGTGGTGGCCCGTGACCCGCAGCGTATCCGCACGGTGCTGGCCGAGTACTGCCAGCGCAGCTGCGAGCTGGTGCTGGCGGCGCTGGCGACTGCCTGAGCATGCGCCTCAAGTGCATTCGCCTGGCCGGGTTCAAGTCGTTCGTCGACCCCACCACGGTCAACTTCCCCAGCAACATGGCCGCCGTGGTCGGGCCCAACGGCTGCGGCAAGTCCAACATCATCGATGCGGTGCGCTGGGTGATGGGCGAAAGCTCGGCCAAAAACCTGCGTGGCGAGTCGATGACCGACGTCATCTTCAACGGTTCGACCAGCCGCAAACCGGTGAGCCAGGCCAGTATCGAGCTGGTGTTCGACAACGCCGACAGCACCCTGGTGGGCGAGTACGCGGCCTATGCGGAAATCTCCATCCGCCGCAAGGTGACCCGCGACGGGCAGAATACCTATTACCTCAATGGCGCCAAATGCCGGCGCCGTGACATTACCGATATCTTCCTCGGTACCGGCCTGGGCCCGCGCAGCTACTCGATCATCGAGCAGGGGATGATCTCCAAGCTGATCGAGGCCAAGCCCGAGGACCTGCGCAACTTCATCGAAGAAGCGGCGGGCATTTCCAAGTACAAGGAACGCCGGCGCGAGACCGAGAACCGTATCCGCCGCACCCACGAGAACCTCGAACGCCTGACCGACCTGCGCGAAGAGCTCGAGCGCCAGCTCGAACGCCTGCATCGTCAGGCCCAGGCGGCCGAGAAATACAAGGAATACAAGGCCGAGGAGCGTCAGCTCAAGGCACAACTGGCGGCCCTGCGCTGGCAGGCCCTGAACGATCAGGTGGGCCAGCGCGAAGCGGTGATCGGCGACCAGGAAGTGGCCTTCGAGGCCCTGGTGGCCGAACAGCGCAATGCCGATGCCAGCATTGAGCGCCTGCGTGATGGCCACCATGAGCTGTCCGAGCGCTTCAACCTGGTGCAGGGGCGTTTCTATTCGGTCGGCGGCGATATTGCCCGGGTTGAGCAGAGCATTCAGCACGGCCAGCAGCGTCTGCGCCAGTTGCAGGATGACCTCAAGGAGGCCGAACGCTCGCGCCTGGAAACCGAGTCGCACCTGGGCCATGACCGCACGATGCTCGCCACCCTGGGCGAAGAGCTGCAGATGCTCGAGCCCGAGCAGGAGCTGACCCTGGCCGCTGCCGAAGAGGCCGCCGCCACCCTGGAAGACGCCGAAACCACCATGCACGGCTGGCAGGAGCAGTGGGACAGTTTCAACACCCGCTCGGCCGAGCCGCGGCGCCAGGCCGAGGTGCAGCAGGCGCGTATCCAGCAGCTGGAAACCAGCCTCGAGCGCCTGGCCGAGCGCCAGCGCAAGCTTGGCGAAGAGCGCGATCAGCTCAGTGCCGACCCGGAAGACGCCGCGATCCTCGAACTGGGCGAGCAGGTCGCGACCAGCGAACTGCTGCTTGAAGAACTGCAGATAGAAGAGCTGCAGGTGGTCGAGCAGCTCGAAGCGCTGCGCGAACAGCTGCAGCAGGCGGTACAGGCCCAGCAGCAAGCCCAGGGCGAATTGCAGCGCCTGGGCGGTCGCCTGGCGTCACTGGAAGCCCTGCAGCAAGCAGCGCTCGATCCTGGCACCGGCACCGCACAATGGCTGCGCGAGCAGGGCCTGGAGCAACGTCCGCGCCTGGCCGAAGGCTTGCGCGTTGAGCCGGGTTGGGAGCTGGCGGTGGAAACCGTGCTGGGCGCCGATCTGCAGGCGGTGCTGGTTGACGACTTCAATGGGCTGGACCTGAGCGCCTTTGATCAAGGCGAGCTGCGCCTGCTCGACAGCCGCGGCCAAGGCGTGCGCATGCCCGGCAGCCTGCTCGACAAGGTCGAAGGGCGCATCGATCTGGCGCCCTGGCTCGGCCAGGTCAAACCGGTAGAGCGCCTCGAACAGGCCTTGGCCCTGCGCACTCAGTTGGCCGAGGGGCAAAGCCTGATCAGCCGGGACGGTTACTGGGTGGGCCGGCACTTTTTGCGTGTCAGCCGCGCCAGCGATGCCCAGGGCGGGGTGCTGGCCCGAGGTCAGGAGCTGGAGCGCCTGGGCCAAGAGCTGCAAGAGCACGAAGCGACGCTGGAACTGCTGGAGGCCAGGCTGCAGGAGCAGCGCGAGCAGCAGCAACAACTTGAAGAGCGCCGCGAGCAACTGCGCCGCCGCGCACAGGACGAAGCGCGCCAACAAAGCGAGCTCAACGCCCGGCTCTCGGCCGGCAAGGCCCGCGCCGAACAGTTGAGCCTGCGCCGCCGGCGCCTTGAAGAAGAGCTGGCCGAGCTGCTCGAACAACGCAGCATCGAGCACGAAAACCTCGGTGAGTCACGCCTGCAACTGCAGGAAGCCCTCGACCTGATGGCTCAGGACACCGAGCAGCGCGAGCTGCTGCTGGCTCAGCGCGACAGCTTGCGCGAACGTCTCGATCGGGTGCGTCAGGAAGCCCGTCAGCACAAGGATCATGCCCATCAATTAGCGGTGCGCCTGGGGTCATTGCGCGCCCAGCACGATTCCACCCGCCAGGCCCTGGAACGTCTGGAACTGCAGTCCGAGCGCCTGAGCGAGAAGCGCGAACAGCTGACCCTGAACCTGGAGGAGGGCGAGGCGCCGCTGGAAGAGCTGCGCCTCAAGCTTGAAGAACTGCTGGAAAAACGCATGAGCGTCGATGACGAAATGCGTCAGGCGCGGCTGCACATGGACGAAGCCGACCGTGAGCTGCGTGATGCCGAGAAGCGCCGCACCCAGGCCGAGCAGCAGTCGCAACTGCTGCGTGGCCAGCTCGAGCAGCACCGGCTGGAATGGCAAGGGCTGAGTGTGCGGCGCAAGACCTTGCAGGAGCAACTGCTCGCCGACGGCTACGACCTCGACGGGGTACTGGCAACCCTGGGCGAGCAGGCCAGCGAGCAGGAAGCCGAGCAAGAGCTCGAGCGCATCGATGCGCGCATCCAGCGCCTGGGCGCGATCAACCTGGCGGCGATCGACGAGTACCAGCAGCAGTCCGAGCGCAAGCGCTACCTGGATGCCCAGGACGCCGATCTGGTCGAAGCCCTGGACACCCTCGAAAACGTCATTCGCAAGATCGACAAGGAAACCCGCAACCGCTTCAAGGATACCTTTGATCAGATAAATGCCGGATTACAGGCACTTTTCCCAAAAGTTTTCGGTGGTGGCAGCGCTTACCTGGAACTGACGGGCGAAGATCTACTCGATACAGGGGTGACGATCATGGCGCGGCCACCGGGCAAGAAGAACAGCACCATCCACCTGCTCTCGGGCGGTGAGAAAGCGTTGACCGCCCTGGCCCTGGTGTTTGCCATTTTCAAGTTGAACCCGGCACCGTTCTGCATGCTCGACGAAGTCGATGCGCCGCTGGACGATGCCAACGTCGGGCGTTACGCCCGGCTGGTGAAAGAGATGAGCCAGACAGTGCAGTTCATCTATATCACCCACAACAAGATCGCCATGGAAATGGCCGATCAACTGATGGGGGTTACCATGCATGAACCGGGTTGTTCACGGCTGGTGGCGGTGGATGTGGAGGAGGCGATGGCCATGGTCGACGCCTGATTTGAAGCAATAAGGTGTGAACCAGCGGTAAATGGCCCTGTCAGTTGCGACAGACGGTGTAAAGTTATCTTTGGTCGTGCTAGCTTAATGTCACTTATTTTTTTGCGTGGGTAAAACGCCTGTCAGAACATAGAGTTGGCGCCACGTTTTAAAGGGGTTTAAACCCTTTATTTTTCAGCATTTTTTACAGAGGCACGGGATTACATGGAAATCGGTCTGCGCGAGTGGCTGATCGTCATCGGCATTATTGTCATTGCCGGTATTCTTTTCGACGGCTGGCGCCGCATGCGCGGCGGCAAGGGCAAGTTGAAATTCCGTCTGGACCGCAGCTTTTCCAACCTGCCGGACGATGACAGCAGCGGTGGCACCGAAGTGATCGGCGAGCCGCGCGTGCTCGACACCCACAAAGAGCCAGCGCTGGACGAACACGATTTGCCGTCGATGAGTGCGGGGCGTGAGCGTGAACCCAAGGTCGGCAAGGGCAAGCGCAACAAGCGCGGCAACGAGCCACAACAGGGTGACCTGAACCTGGCCGCCGAACCGCGTGAGCCGGACCTGTTCGGCAATGCTGACGATGACTTCCCCGACGAAAGCCCGAAAACCACTGGCTACGGTTCCAGCGAAGGCAAGGACCTGCCGCCGGTTGAAGAAGTGCTGGTGATCAGCGTGATTTCCCGCGACGAAGGCGGCTTCAAGGGCCCGGCGTTGCTGCAGAACATTCTGGAAAGCGGCCTGCGTTTCGGTGAAATGGACATCTTCCACCGGCACGAAAGCATGGCCGGTAATGGCGAAGTGCTGTTCTCGATGGCCAACGCGGTCAAGCCGGGCGTGTTCGACCTCGATGACATCGACCACTTCAGCACCCGTGCGGTGAGCTTCTTCCTCGGTCTGCCGGGCCCGCGTCATCCGAAGCAGGCCTTCGACGTGATGGTGGCGGCAGCGCGCAAGCTGGCCCACGAACTCAACGGCGAGCTCAAGGATGACCAGCGCAGTGTGATGACCGCGCAAACCATCGAGCACTACCGCCAGCGCATCGTCGAGTTCGAGCGCCGGGCGCTGACCCAGAAGCGCTGACAGCATCGCCGGCAACGCCGGCTCCCACAGGGTTCGGTGTATGCGGTCCTTGTGGGAGCCGGCCTTGCCGGCGATGAAGCCTCAACCGATAGTAGAGACATGCCCCAAAGAGCAGCCAAGGCTGCTCTTTTGCTTTGCAAGAGACGACACATCATGACCGCCGAATCCCGAATCCTTGAACTGCGCGCCGAGCTCGACCAGCACAACTATCGCTACTACGTGCTCGATGAGCCGAGTGTGCCCGACGCTGAGTACGATCGCCTGTTCAATGAACTCAAAGCCCTGGAAGCCGAACATCCAGGGCTGGTGACCGCTGACTCGCCGACCCAGCGTGTTGGCGGCTCGGCGTTGTCGGCATTTAGCCAGGTGCGCCACGAAGTGCCGATGCTCAGCCTGGGCAATGCCTTTGAAGAAAATGACCTGCGCGAGTTTGACCGTCGTGTGGTTGAAGGCCTGGATCTGCCGGCTGGCGACCTGCTGGGTGACGGCGCCGCAGTCGACTACAGCTGCGAGCCCAAGCTCGATGGCCTGGCGGTCAGCCTGCTGTACCGTGATGGGCAACTGGTGCAGGGCGCAACCCGTGGCGACGGCACCACGGGGGAAGACATCAGCGTCAATGTGCGCACTGTGCGCAACATCCCGCTCAAGCTGCAGGGCGAAGGCTGGCCGGCAGTGCTGGAAGTGCGTGGTGAAGTGTACATGTCCAAGGCCGGGTTCGAGCGCCTGAACCAGGCGCAGATCGACGCGGGCGGCAAGACCTTCGCCAACCCGCGCAATGCCGCCGCCGGCAGCCTGCGCCAGCTTGACTCGAAGATCACCGCCAGCCGCCCGCTGGAATTCTGCTGCTATGGCGTCGGCCAGGTATCGGCGCCGGTTGCCGACACCCACATCGGCACCCTGGAGCAGCTCAAGGCCTGGGGCATGCCGATCAGCCGCGAGCTGCGCCATGCCGCTGGCGTGGCCGAGTGCCTGGAGTACTACCGCGACATCGGCGCGCGGCGCAACGAGCTGCCTTACGAGATCGACGGCGTGGTGTTCAAGGTCAACAGCCTGGCTTCCCAGCGCGAGTTGGGCTTCCGCGCCCGTGAACCGCGCTGGGCGATTGCCCACAAGTTCCCGGCCATGGAGGAGCTGACCGAAGTGCTGGACGTCGAGTTCCAGGTCGGCCGCACCGGCGCGGTAACCCCCGTGGCCCGGCTCAAGCCGGTCAAGGTGGCGGGTGTGACGGTGTCCAATGCCACCCTGCACAACATGGACGAAGTCGCCCGCCTGGGCCTGATGATCGGCGACACGGTGATCATTCGCCGCGCCGGTGACGTCATCCCGCAAGTCATGCAGGTGGTCACCGAGCGTCGCCCGGAAGGTGCCCGCCCCGTGCACATCCCCACCGAATGCCCGGTGTGCGGCTCGCAGGTCGAGCGCACCCAGCTGGTCAAGCGCAGCAAGGGCAAGGAAACCGTCAGCGAAGGCGCTGTGTACCGCTGCGTCGGCCGTCTGGCCTGCGCCGCCCAGCTCAAGCAGGCGATCATTCATTATGTATCGCGCCGCGCCATGGATATCGAAGGCCTGGGCGAGAAGAGCGTCGAGCAACTGGTGGACGAAGGCTTGATCCGTTCGCCAGCTGATCTGTACCAGCTGACCTTTGAGCAGATCGTCGACCTTGAAGGCTTTGCCGAGCTGTCGAGCAAGAACCTGTTGGCGGCCATCGAAGCCAGCAAAAAACCGGGCCTGGCGCGCTTCATCTACGCCCTCGGCATTCCGGATGTGGGCGAGGAGACGGCCAAGGTACTGGCTCGCTCCCTGGGTTCGTTGCAGCGGGTCATGGCGGCGTTGCCGCAGGTGCTGACTTACCTGCCGGACATCGGCCTGGAGGTCGCCCACGAGATCCACAGCTTCTTCGAAGACGAGCACAACCGCACAGTGATCGCGCAGTTGCTCGAACGCGGCTTGCAGTTGCAGGACGAAGGGGAGCTGGGCGCCGAGTTCGCCGCCAGCACTACCCTGGCCGGGTTGATTGCCAAGCTGGATATTCCGTCGGTCGGGCCCACCGGCGCGGAAAAACTGGTGGCCAAGCTCGACAGCCTGGAGAAGATCATCGCCGCTGACGGCATCGACCTGCGCCAGGCCTTGGCGGCCAAGCCGGCCGAAGCGGTACGGGCCTTCTTCCAGGTCGCGGAAAACGCCACCCTGGCCCTGGCCATCGAAGCGCAGCTGCGCGACTTCGGTATGCACTGGTCGAGCGAGAAGAAAGTCGCCGAAGGCTTGCCCCTGGCCGGCCAGACCTGGGTGCTGACCGGCTCGCTGGAACGCATGAGCCGCGATGTGGCCAAGGACAAGCTGGAAAGCCTCGGGGCCAAGGTCGCCGGTTCCGTCTCGGCCAAGACCCACTGCGTGGTCGCCGGCCCCGGCGCCGGTTCCAAGCTGGCCAAGGCCAGCGAGTTGGGCCTGAAGGTGCTGGATGAAGATGCCTTCGTCGGCTTCCTGGCCGGTCACGGCATCGCGGTATAAACACGGCATTGGCGACGGTAACCATGGTCTAGTCTTGGCAGGCAGCCAGGGAGGGATCGCCATGTACCGTTTTTTCGAACAGCTGGGCGCCAGGATCGCCGTGCGCTTCGTCAGCCAGCCGCAACGCCCGGATCGGGTCTGGCAGTGCCAATGCGGGCAGTCGGTGTTCTTTCGCAACAGCCAGTGCCTGGCCTGCCAGTCGGCGCTGGGCTATTGGCCGCCGAGCAACCGGGTGGCGAGTCTCTCGCCCGGGCCTGCAGAGGGGCTCTGGCTGCTCGATGGTGAGCCTGAGGCCGGCCCGCTGCGGCGCTGCGCCAACCTCGATACCCCGGCCGCCTGCAACTGGCTGCTGGCCGACCACGAGCCGGATAGCCTGTGCCTGGCCTGTCGCCTGAACCGGACCATTCCGGACCTTTCCATCATCGACAACCACCTACGCTGGCGCAAGCTGGAAACCGCCAAGCGCCGGCTGACCGCGCAGCTGTTGCACCTGGGCTTGCCGGTGGAGCCGAAAGGCGAGGAGGGTGGCCCGGGCCTGGCCTTCGATTTCATCGGCGTCGACCTTGACGGCAAGGCCCCGGTGACCGGTCATGCCAATGGCCTGATCACCCTTGATGTGCGCGAGGCCGATGACGACTGGCGCGAGCGGGTACGCGTGCAACTGCACGAACCTTATCGAACCCTGCTGGGCCACCTGCGTCACGAAGTCGGCCACTACTATTGGGACCGTTTGATTGCTGGCAGCCATTGGCTCGACGGCTTTCGCGACCTGTTCGGCGATGAGCGCGAAAGCTACGGCCAGGCGCTGGAGCGTCACTATCAGCAGGGCGCGCCGAGTGATTGGGCGGCCGCCCATGTCAGTGCCTACGCCACCATGCACCCCTGGGAAGACTGGGCCGAAACCTGGGCGCACTATCTGCACATGACCGATGCACTCGACACCGCTCTGGCCTTGGGCATGAATGCCAGCAGCCTGGAGCTGGATTTCCCGCCCTTCACCCGTGAGGACCTGTATCGCCCGGATGACCCCGGGGCAAAAGATTTTCTCGCTTTTATCAATGCCTGGGTCGAGCTGTCAGCGATGCTCAATGAGCTGTCGCGCAGCATGGGCCAGGTGGATTTCTATCCGTTCGTGCTGCCGTCGGCGGTGGTGGCCAAGCTGCACTTCATTCATCTGCGCATGGCCGACTGTCAACTGGCGCCGGTGGCATAGCTATGTAGTGCAACTGCTGCCGGGCAATGCAATAGCCTCGTGTCTTTTGTGAAGCCCCAACATGACCCGCTCGAACATCTGCCGGGCTGGTCTGCCGGCGTGCTGCTGGCAAGTGCCGGAACAGACCGCTGGGGCCAGGTGCGTACCCTGGTCAAAAGCGCCGAGGGGCATTTCAGCGTCGAGGGGCAGGAGGGTAGCGATACCGACCGTAATCGCGCCCGGCGCCTGAGTGGCCAGGTAGTGCTGGAGGACCGGTTCAGGCCACCCGCACGCCTGGCCGATGGGCGGATCGGCTATCCCTTGAGTGGCCGTGGTGCGGCGGGCGAGTATTGGCAGTTCTATCGCGACCAGGCCAAGCAGTTGTTTCCGCGGCTTACGGATGCTGTCGATGTGCCCAGGCTGCTCAGGGAAAAAGCCGAGGAACTGGCCAGTTTGCGCAAGTCTTTGAGTCAATGGGTGCAGGATGATGCTGCGCCGCAGTCCAGTGGCGCGCAGCGGGCTGGAGGTGCTTGACCTGAGTAACAACCCCTTGGGCACGTCGCCGAGTACGATGCGGTGCGCACCGAGTTGTTCGACAGGGTCTGGCGCATGGTCGATGCTGCCAGCGCCGACAGTCAGTTGCGTGCCAAGTTGTTCAGGCTGGCGGGCCATCCGCGTACCTGCGGCAACAGTATTGCGCTGAACTTCAGCTACCTGGAAATCCAGGTCCAGGTCTTTCAGGCCCTGTCGGTAAGCGAGAGCTCCCAGGTTACCGCCCGGCTGCTGCGTCTGGGCCAGGGCCTGTTCCGCCTGGACAAGCTCGACAAGGTGGTGCTGGACGGTATCAGGCTGCGGCGGGAAAGCACCCAGGGGCGCTGGCGCGATGTCGAGGAAGTGGAAGTCAGCCTGGGTTATCGGGTCAGGCTGGCCGAAGTGCTGGACCTGCCGGGGCAGCCATCGGCAATGTTGTTCCCGGACCTGGTTCTGGTGCGACTGGTTGCGCCAGCGCGACACCCAGGCATTCCTTGCCCTGCGCAACTCGCTGGAGCAACAGGAGCAGGCGTTGGAAGAGCGTCGGGCCTCGATCAGCGATGCCGAGTACTACGCCGGGTACTCGAGCCTCTACAAAGTGTTCCAGGAAAAAACCGCCGAACCGATCCACAGCCTGAGTGAAGAGGCGGTGCGATGGGATCTGGGGATGTTGCAAGGCTGCGTCGCCTGCACGGGTAGATATCTACCGCCAGGTGCCGCCGAGCGGCCGGTAGCGTGGCGCTTTCCCACTGTTCATACAGAGAAGACGCCATGCTTGAATCCCACGACCCCGCAGACGCTCTGAGCTTCCATGAAGCCTTGCAGCGTACTTTGCCCGCCTGGCTACTTCAGGCCCAGCCCAGTCATCTTGCAGAACTTGCCTACAGCATGGCTCAGAGCCGCCTGTACCGTGCCCGGGTGCAGTCGTTACTGAGCACGTTGCAGGCACTGCCGGGCTTTGTCCATGCAGAACTGAAAAAAGCGCTGGTGCCGGTCTTCGGGCAGGATTTCGACCCGCAGCGTGATCAGTTTTGCCGAGTCACCAGGGTCGCTCAATCCTCGCTGCAGATTCCACCGCAAAGAGTCAGCTACAAGCGCGTGGAAACCCGCCGCAGTATGCTGCAGGCTGCAATGGACAACTTCGAAGCAGAGGAAACCCTGGCTGATACGCTGGGCGAAAGTTACCTGATCGTTGGCAAGCGGGCCCGGGCAGGGGCTGCGGATTTTGCCCGGCGCTGCCGTGAGCTGGACCTGGGCGGGCGTTTTCAGGCGCACCTGGAAGCGCTCTTTACCCCTATGGACGGTCCCGGCCAAACCCAGGGGGCAGCGGCCCGTGAGGTGCACGAGATGCTCGAAGAGCAGCGCCGTTTTGACTTACGGGTAACGGCTTACCTGGCCTGGTTTCAAGGTGACCTGACCGAATGGGGGTTCCGTCTGATGCAGAACCTCACGGCGCAGGCCGGGCCGTTGCGTTTGAAGAACATCGACATCCGCGCCTTTGTTCCCAGCCTGATGGGCGTGGCCCTGCGAGAGGTGCTGGTTATCGGCCAGCATCCGCAGCGGTGCAACTCCCTCGAACAGGCCGCCAGCCTGTTCCTCTACATTCCCGGCGACGCTCAGGGCAGCCTCAAGGAGTTTGCCAGTGTCGCCGAACTGCGGGATGAATGGCAGCAGCGCCTCGGGCTGCCGGGCTATGCAGATTCATTGCTGCGCTTTGCCAGTGTGCAGGATCGCGGCAGGTTGCAGGCGCAGTTGGCAAGTCTACAACCCGCTGGCAGTGTCGAGCTGAGCATCAGCTACCAGGGCACCCCGCTGGCAGCCAACCTGTTCCGCGACATGGTTCGCGCACAAGTTGCCGCCTTGCGTGAAGATGCAGCCAGGCTGGCGGTTCCCACGGCCCAGGTCGATGCGCGGGTGCGTCAACGCAACTGGGAATGGTACGAAACGGCTGGCCTCGACTTGCTGGGCGTTGCCGGCTTGCTCATTCCGGTGCTTGGCGAGGTCATGCTGGGGGTGGCGGCCGTGCAACTGGCCGCTGAAGTCTTTGAAGGCTTCCAGGCTTGGCACAATGATCACCGGGACGAGGCGCTCGAGCATCTGCAGCGCGCTGTGGAACAGGTGGCCGGGGCTGTCGCGCTGGCGGCGGGCGGTCGTGTATTGCAAGAGCTGGCAGAGGCTTCGGGCTTTATGCAAGCCTTGCAGTCAATACGCCTTGTTGGCAACCAACAGCGCCTATGGCACCCCGACCTTGCACCATACCGCCAGGCGGGGCTGCGCCTGGCCGAGGGGCCAGGCGAGCACCCAGGGTTGTTCATGGCCTCAGGCGGCCAGTACTTGCGCATGCAGAAGCACGATTTTGCCGTGGTCAATCAGGGGGATGCCTGGCATATCCAGCCAGTGGACGAGCGCCACACCTTTGCGCCGGCACTTAGGCATAACGGCGATGGCGGCTGGCTGCACGCGGGTGAGTCACCCTGGCAATGGCAGCAATTGCACGTGCTTGGACGCCGCCTCGGGGCATGCGCCGAAGGCCTGGCCGATGAGCAGATTCACCAGGCGCTGGGAGTCTGTGGCTATGATCTTGCGTCCGTTCGCCAGCTGTTGATCGAGCAGCAGCCGCTGCCAGCGGTGATTGTCGATGCCTTCGAGCGGATGGGTGGGGCCAGATTGCCCTGGCCGCAACCGGTCTCCGTGCACGGTCAATGGTTGCTGCGGGACTTTCCCGGATTATCGGTGCGTGCCGCCGAACAAATTGCCGCATCGGCAACCGACGTTGAACTGCAGGTCATGAACCGCCGCCAGCGTGTGGCGCCGGCACTCGCCGAGAAGGCTGTGCGAACCTTGCGTGAACTGCGCCTCAATCGCGCGCTGATCGGCTTTTATCACCGGCAATCGGCAGGCATCGACACCGCTCGTCTGGCGCTGGGGTTACTGCCGCGGTTGCCGGGCTGGCCAGCAGGTGAGTCCCTGGCCGTCACGGCGCAAGAGCTGGTCGAGCAGATCGACCCGCACACGGATGTCATCGCGGCGCTTTTCCAGCGGCTTTCTGCGTCGTTGCAAGGGTCTTTCGCCGAGCCCGCTGAACTGGGTACAGAACTGGCCAGTGAGGCATTGCTGCAGCGCAGGCGGTGTGCGCAACTGCTGGGTTTGCAGAACGAGACAGCCTGGTTGCGTTCACCGCAGCGTCTGGATGCGGGGCGGCTCGGCTATCCGTTGAGCGGCAGGGGGCGCCTTTGGGCCATTCACCCTTCAAGGTCGGGCCAGGTGCGCGCTCTATATCCGAACATGACGGATGGTGAAATCAATCAACTGGTGGCGTATCTGGAGGCTCGCGGCACCACGCTGGCGAGCTACCTGGTGCAGCGCAAGGCCGAGCTCAGGCAACTTGAAAGTGACCTGCGCTACTGGGAAGGGGAGGCCATTGGCGAGGCGTCGACCAGTGCCAGGCGCCGGGTTTCCCGGCAGTTGCGCCGGGCCTGGGGGCGTCAGGCGGAGCGCGCCTACGACCCTCAGGGCAAGGCCTATGGCTTTCGCCTGGATTTGCATGGCGCGCGCATCGGTCGGCTGCCGGAGCTTGAAGCCTGCAACTTTGATGCGGTGGTCGAACTGACCTTGACCGATATGGCGTTGAGCGAAATCCCCCAGGGTTTTCTCGCTGCATTCCCCGATCTGGAGCGGCTTTCCCTCGATCATAATGACCTTCAGCGGCTTACGGCCGAGATCAGCGCCTGCACCAATCTCAAGTATCTCAACCTGTCGCACAACCGATTGTCCTTGACGGCGGAGCAGGCGCAGGCGCTGTCCGGCTTGACCCAACTGGAGGAGCTGAGGCTTGCCGACAACCCGTTGAGTACCGCGCCGAACTTGGAACGGATGCCCTACCTGCGGCGCTTGCAACTGCAAAGCTGTGGGCTGCAAACCTGCCCCGAGGGCCTGGCGGGCAGAGCCTTTCTGGAGCTGGCTGACTTGCGCAACAACGCGATCGTGACGCTCCCCGCCGAGCTGTTGGCAATTGATTCACGGCTGGCGCCGCGGGTGCTGCTGGGTGACAACCCGTTCGACAGCGCTGCCCGTCAAGGGTTGCTGGAGTATCGCCAGCGTACCAACGTTACCCTGGGCGGGTTGGCCCCGCGTCAGCAGGCCACCTGGCATGCCTCCTACTACTGGCTGGACCTGTTGTCGGCGCCCCTGAAAGCGCAGCGTGAACTGCAGTGGGCCCTGGTGGAGCACGAAAGCGGCGCCGGGGCGTTTTTCGATCTGCTGGCGCGTCTCGGGGAGACCGCTGATTACCGTTTGCAACGGGGCGATCTCGAGTGTCGGGTCTGGGCCTTGTTCGATGCGGCCTGGGCAAGCGCAGGCTTGCGTAGCGAGTTATTCGATCTGGCGGTCAGTGATGTTACCTGTGGCGACAGTGTGGCCCTCAACTTCAGTGCCATGGAGGTCCGCATGTTGGCGCATCAGGTTGGCGCCCTGGCGCTCGATGCCAACGACAGCGCTCCATTACTCAAACTGGCCCGCGGATTGTTTCGCCTGGAGCAGCTGGACAGTTTCGCCGACCAGGAGCTGGCCGCCAGGCCTTTGCTGGTGGATCGGGCACGGGATCAGATCGAAGTGCGCCTGGCTTATCGCCTGGGTCTGGCCGATGCATTGGCGTTACCGGGGCAGCCGCGCACCATGCTCCATGACGATTGGGCCGGGGTAGGGCCGCAGCAGTTGGAACAAGCCCGGCTCCAGGTGTTGGCCGATGAGCAGGGTGAGGCCTTGCAGAAGTTCATCTGTTCGCGGGATTTCTGGCAGGACTTTCTGCGGCGCAAGTACCCGGACCGCTTCACCGCCATGCAGAGGCCTTATCGCCAAGCGCTGGAGGCGGCCGCCGAAGAGGACGACAACTATTGGCAGCAGGCGGCGATGATCGGCGAAGCACGGCAGAACGCCTTCGATGCGTTGGTGCAAACCCTGACCCGCGAAGAGAGCACAGCGCCGGCAGATGCTGGCCAGGAACGCCAAGTCATTGAGTAACGATGAGTTTTTAGCAATTAAAGGTTGTAACTTGGCCTGATGCCGGTACAATGGCGCGGCTCGTCGCCAGATGAGCATGCGTTATGGTGACCCCATCGGTCCCCCCGCAACGATCAGCCGTGAACCCGGTCAGGCCTGGAAGGGAGCAGCCGCAGCGGTGACATT
>NZ_JH650779.1:42690-50598 GCF_000259195.1 Pseudomonas donghuensis | reverse complement strand
GAAGGGACCCAGCCGCAGCGGTGACATTGTGTGCCGGGGTGTGGCTGGTGGGGTCGCCACCTATCTCGCCTTGTGCGTCATGCATCACCTCTTGTCTCATCTCTCGTCTCCTTGAATGCCCTTGGCTGCCATTGGCCAGCGAATGATGGCGCGCGCTCGTTTTTTTGCGGTTATGGCGTTGCAACGGTTGGCTGAGTGTAACGCTCGATGATCTGCTGGAGTTCCCCGGACGCCTTCAGGTGCAGCAACGCGCGTAAAATACCCTGTACCGGCAGGTCCGGCGCATTGCGAACAACGCACCCCAGGCTCTGCTCCTCGACCACGGCCAGAGGCCGCAGCCGTTGCCCGGCAGGCAACTCGCGGTTGAACCAGTCCAGCGATAGCTGGTTGCTGATTGCATAGCGGTAGCGGTTGGCGTTCAGCTTGTTCAGTACCAGCAATTGATTGCGGCTGTCTTCACGCTGCAACTGGCCGCTGGCAAACAGCGGCTCGATGGTTGAGTAGGTGTAGCCGAGCACGGTGCCAATGGCTTGCGGTGCCAGTTGCTTGGGTAGCAGCGGCTGCATCTCGCCGGGCTGGCCGACCAGCAAGTCGCGTTGCTGGAGCAGCGGCAAACTCCAGAGGTAGGTATTCCCGGGGATAGTGAGCCAGGACTGGGCAACATAGCAGCGTACATCGATATCGCCGTTCTCCATGGCGTGCTGCAAGCGCAGGCGCGGTAATACATGAAACTGCGCGCGATGCCCGACGTCTCGGGCCACGGCCAGCATCAGGTCGTGCAAAATACCTTCGACCGGTTGTTGCTGTTCAACGCGTATCAGTGGCATGGCCCAGCTTTCGGCCACCGAAAAGCGCAGTACGGGGTCGGCCGCCTGGCTGGCGGTGCTTGCCAGCAGCAACGCACTCAGTATTCTCCACACACCGCATCCTCCCTGATGCCCGCCTGACAGCTTAGCCGAGATCGGCGGGGTGCAATTTTGCCCCCGCTCCGCTACGATTAGCGGTCTTCAGCTTGCAGTCGCGACGGTTTTCGATGAGTTATCAGGTTCTTGCACGTAAATGGCGTCCGCGCTCGTTCCGCGAAATGGTCGGCCAGACCCATGTGCTCAAGGCCTTGATCAATGCGCTGGACAACCAGCGCCTGCACCATGCCTACCTGTTCACCGGCACCCGCGGCGTGGGCAAGACCACCATCGCGCGGATCATCGCCAAGTGCCTTAACTGCGAAACCGGTATCACCTCCACGCCCTGTGGTACCTGTTCGGTGTGCCGGGAAATCGACGAAGGGCGCTTTGTCGACCTGATCGAGATCGACGCCGCCAGCCGCACCAAGGTCGAAGACACCCGCGAACTGCTCGACAATGTGCAGTACGCGCCAAGCCGCGGACGCTTCAAGGTTTACCTGATCGACGAAGTGCACATGCTCTCCAGCCACTCGTTCAACGCCTTGCTGAAAACGCTGGAAGAGCCACCACCCTACGTCAAGTTCATCCTTGCCACCACCGACCCGCAGAAGCTGCCGGCGACCATCCTGTCGCGCTGCCTGCAGTTCTCGCTGAAGAACATGACCCCCGAGCGGGTGGTCGAGCACTTGAGCCATGTGCTCGGCGCCGAAAACGTACCCTTTGAAGACGATGCCCTGTGGCTGCTCGGCCGCGCGGCCGACGGCTCGATGCGCGACGCCATGAGCCTGACCGACCAGGCCATCGCCTTTGGCGAAGGCAAGGTCCTGGCAGCCGATGTGCGGGCAATGCTCGGCACCCTCGACCACGGTCAGGTGTACGGCGTGCTTCAGGCCTTGCTGGAAGGCGACGCGCGGGCCTTGCTCGAAGCCGTTCGGCACCTGGCGGAACAGGGGCCGGACTGGAATGGCGTGCTGGCCGAGATGCTCAACGTGCTGCACCGCGTGGCCATTGCCCAAGCGTTGCCGGAGGCGGTCGATAATGGCCAGGGCGATCGCGACCGGGTCCTGGCCCTGGCTCGGGCATTGCCGGCCGAAGACGTGCAGTTCTATTACCAGATGGGGCTGATCGGTCGACGCGATCTGCCATTGGCACCGGATCCGCGTGGTGGTTTCGAGATGGTCCTGCTGCGCATGCTGGCGTTCCGTCCCGCCGATACCGACGATGCGCCGAAGCCGGTGCTAAAGCCGGTGGGGATCAGCCAGGCCACAGCTGATTCTGCAAGCGCGGTGGCAGCAGCCCCCCAGGCTGCGCCGGCCGTGGCGGCTGCGCCCGTGGTTACTGAGCCTGAGCCTGTTGCGGAGCCAGAGCCAGAGCCTGTACCCGAGCCGGTCGAGGCCCAGCTACCTGAGCCGGTTGTCGACCTGCCCTGGAACGATCCCGTCGCTTCTGAGCCTGAGGTCGAGCCCGCGCCGGTTGCCGTAGAGCCGCCGCCCGCGCCTGCGCCGGCTCAGCAGGTCGCGCCGCAGCACGTGCCGCCGCCCGACGATGGCATCGGCTACAGCCCGGCCGGCATGGACCGCGACGACGAGCCGCCGCTGGACGAAGACTATTACGAGCCGGAAATGGACCCGGCCAGCTACAGTTACCTGGACGAGCTGGCCATCGAGCATGCTCACGAAGTTGATGCGCCGCCTGCCGAGCCATTGCCCGCCGCGCAGCCGGCCACGGGCCTGGCGCTGAAATGGCTGGAATTGTTCCCGCAGTTGCCGATTTCCGGGATGACCGGCAATATCGCCGCCAACTGTACGCTGATCAGTGCCGAAGGCGACGATTGGCTGCTGCACCTGGACCCGGCCCACAGCGCCCTGTTCAACAGCACGCAACAGCGGCGCCTGAACGATGCGTTGAACCAGCACCTGGGCCGTACGCTCAAACTGACCATCGAGCTGATTCGCCCTGAGCAGGAAACCCCGGCCCAGGCCGCAGCCCGCAAGCGCGCCGAACGCCAGGGCCAGGCAGAGGCCTCGATCCAGGATGATCCGCTGATCCAGCAGATGATCCAGCAGTTCGGCGCCATGGTCAGGCACGATACTATTGAACCTGTCGACGCTCCGGTTGCCCAGGGCGAGTAACGCAATAACACCAGCGGCCCGGGCCAGGCCCTCGCCGCACCCCGTAACGTAATACTTGAGGTGATCCCCATGATGAAAGGTGGCATGGCCGGCCTGATGAAGCAGGCTCAGCAGATGCAGGAAAAAATGGCCAAGATGCAGGAAGAACTGGCCAACGCCGAAGTGACCGGCCAATCCGGTGCCGGCCTGGTCAGCGTGGTGATGACCGGTCGTCACGACGTCAAGCGCATCAGCCTGGACGACAGCCTGATGCAGGAAGACAAGGAAGTGCTTGAAGACCTGATCGCCGCCGCCGTCAACGACGCCGTGCGCAAGGTCGAAGCCAACAGCCAGGAAAAAATGGGCGGCATGACCGCCGGCATGCAGTTGCCGCCAGGTTTCAAGATGCCGTTCTGAAGTCGTTGCACGGTTAAAAAAGCCAGGCTATTGCCTGGCTTTTTTGTGCTCAGTCGTAACTCATCAGGAACGTCGCCCGGCCTGGAGCAGAGCCGGGGGTTACCTGGGCGGTGGTCTGTACGTACTGTGCGCGCAAGGGGATCCGGTGCGTCACCGGGCCTGAACCCACGGTACCGCCTGGTTGCCGGGTGCCCAGCACGATTGGGGTGTTGTCGTTACGCAGCAGGCGAATACCGATACCACGCGCAGTAGCGTGACTGGCCAGGCTGATGGTTGAGGACTGGTTGCCCGGGTTGCTGGCGTCGGTGATGGTATAGCTGACGTTGAGGCGGCTGCCACTGCTGCCGCCGACACAGTTGAGACGGATCTCGAGCGGCTGGGGTGCGGTGACCTTGCCCACGGCGTCAAAGAATCTTGATGGATGATCCAGCAGGTTGACGGGGATCGTTTTCGAACCCGGGTCGACGGCGCAGGTGGGGTCGGCTGAGACAACCTCGACTCTGGTTTGCACCATCGTCAGCCTGGCGGTGTTGGCCGGGGTATGCGGCTCAAAGGTGTGGCTAATGATTGTCTGCGGGAAAAACAGGAGCCCGCTGTTCACCGGTCCGGTCTTGATCAACTGTAGTCTGTACCAAGGGGTGACATCGGTAGTGCCGGCCGGATGCGTGATAGTGGGGACCGGCCAGCTATAAAAACGACTGGCGCCGGCTTCGGAGCCCGTGATCTTGATACCGATACCCTCCAGATTGGTTCGATGAATGCCTTCGCCGATGTGGGTGAAAACCTCGGTAAAACCGGCTCGCTGCCCATGGGCGGCAGAGCAGCGGTAGGCCATGCGTGTCGCGTATCGGGTGCCGCTGTCATAAATCACCTTGCCTACCGGATCTATTGCAGACACCGTCAGCTGCGAGTTTATGGTGATGTAGGCTTGGGAAGGGCTGGAGCCGATATGTACACAACTGGCGGCACTGATGCCGCTATGGGCCAGCAGCAGCAATCCTGTCGCGCCGGCGATGCGCGCGGGTAAAGAACAAAGCATGGGCAGGTCTCGACGGTTCAAGGGTGGGCTGGCGTTGCAAGGCAAACGGACTGAATATTTTGCGGCGCGGCGCCCGCAGTTTTTTTTGCGGCGGGGGGCAGGGCATAGGTAATCCGGCAATTGCCTGTCGAGCCGTTGTCCCAGCGCACGATGATTTCACCTTCATCCTGAAGGCCGCGGGCGAACAGTTGGCTGCCTTGTCCGACGGCACCCAATTCATTGCCGTCGGTATCCAGCACCGCTGCGCCAAACGGCAATGGCTGGCCATCGACCTGGCGGGCGTGAATAACGGCCGAACGCCCGGAGCGGGTCTGGAATACCAGCAGTGGAATGGCGCCGGCCCGTGGCACGGTCTGCTGGCTGCTCGATTGCAGCTCGACGTCGGTCGACAGCCCCTTGGGGTCGATGGCAACCGTGTTGCGCCGGTAAGGCGTAAGGTTTGGTACTACGGCATAGCCACTGCTGTCGACTTTCAGCGCGGTGCCGGAGGTGACTCGTGCGCCATCGGCGTCTTTGGCGTGAATCAGGCCGAAGGTTTCACTCAAGGGTTGCGACAAGGTTAAACCGTCAGCATGGGCGACGATGGCGCCGCGCAGGCCAAGCGAGGCTTGCGAAGTGTGCCGTCCCTGGCTGAGTGAACCGCTGAGCTCGGCGGCCGAGCCGCGGTAGAGTAGGTTGCTGCTGAGTGTATGGTTGTTCTGGCCATGATGGCGGTCCTGGCTGGCGGTGATGCCGTAGCTCAGGTGCTGATCGTCACTGGTGGCGCCCGTAAGGGTGGCCTGGGCCCGGCTGTTGCCGTTGCTGTCCCTGGAAATACTGCTGCTGAGGCTGCGCACACGCTCGCTGCCCAGAGGTAGGGACAGGCTCAAATAGAGGGTGTTGCCGGCGCGCCCGAAGCGGTCACGTTCCCGAGTACTGCTGAGGGTGTAGCCCAGGGTCTTGTAGTGATTGCTATAGCCGATCGAGTAGCTCAGATCACTGCCGGCATGGTCCCAGTAGCTCGACGCCGAGGCGCTCAGGTGCAGTTGGCCGTAATTTAGTGCCAACGGTTGGGCTAGTGACAGGGTGGTGCGGCTGCGATGGCGCTGGTAGCGCTGATCGCCGGCATCGCGCAGGAACTGGCGGCTGAGCTGGGCGTCTTCCAGGCCATAGAAGCCGCGGGTGGAGTAGCGGTAGGTGGCCAGGGCGATCTGCGTGTCGGTTTCGCTCAGGGTCTTTGCGTAGCTCAGGCGCAGGCTCTGGCCTTGCTGACTGCCGAGCCCGGGCAAGTGGGTACGGGCCTGGGTAAGGTCGGCGCCGAACGCACCCAGCTCAGTGTTCAGGCTACCACCGAGCAAGGCTGAGCCATACCCGGATGCCAGGGTCATACCGCTGTAGGTGCTGACCAGGTTGTTCAGGCCATATTGCCAGGTGCCTTCGACGAACACCGGGTTGCTGTTCAGTTGCTGGTTGCGCAAGGTGCCCAGCGTTGCACTGTAGCGGCTGGCACCGGCGCGCAAGGACAACGGAACGGCGGCGTAAGGCACGGAGAAACTATGTTCGCGGCCGTCCGCCTCGGTCACTGTGACCTCCAGGTCGCCGCCGTAGCCGGTTGCATACAAGTCATCGATTTCGAATGCGCCCGGTGCCACGGTGGTTTCGTGCAGGGTTACACCGCGTTGGCGGATCAGTACTCGTGCGTTACTGCTGGCGATACCGCGCACCACTGGTGCATAGCCGCGCAGCGAGGCGGGCAGCATGCGATCGTCGCTGGCCAGGCGTATGCCGGTGTAGCTCAATGAATCGAACAGCCCGCCCGAGGTGTAGCTTTCACCAAGTGTCAGTTGCGAGCGCCAGGGGGTGATATCACGCTGGGCATAGCTGGCAATGCTCTGGTAGCGCTGCTGGCCTTGGTCGCTCCAGTTCAGCGAACCATCATGGCGCAGGCGCCACGGCCCGATATTGAGCCCGGCACCGAGCCCCAGGTAGGTCTGGCGAAAATTGCCCTGGCTGCGATGCTGGGTGCTGTAGGTGTTGAGGTTGTAGTCGAGAAAACCCGCTGTTATGCCGCTGTCCCATTGTGACGGGTCAACCGTTTCGCGGGCGCTGCGTTTGACCGCGATTTGCGGCACCGACAAGTACAGGCGCTGGTTGGCAAAGTCCAGGCGACTGCTGGCATCGTCCAGTGCTCCGTCGATAGGTATGCAAGCCTGGGCGGCAGAAAGTTGCTGTTGCGCTTGCGGGTAAAACTTGCTGCTATCCAGGCCGAGACGCTCTAGCAGGGCATTGTCGAAACAGGCCAGGGCTTCTTCGTCACCGGGCCGGGCCCTGAAGCTGAGGTTGAAGCGCCCGTGCCACTCGTCGTTGACCACAACGTCCACATTGTAGATTCCAGGGCTTGCGACGTTGCGCCGCTCGAAGCGCGACAGGTCCACGGGCAGGTTGCTGCCGTTGCCCAGGAATGCCGGTTCAAATTCAACCTGCGCGGATAAGGCGGTGTCGGCCATGACCGAAACGTGCCATGACAACAAACCGGACAGACCAACAGATAATCGGCTTATTGTTGAGACTGATTTTTTTCGGGGCGAGCGAAAGTGTAATGATATTAAAGTCATTTTCAGGGGTGCCAATATTAAACTTGGGCACGCACGAAAACTTCGAGAACGCCCGGAGTGTCGAGGAGGGAGAGTGGGCTAAGGGGATGGAGTACTGGCAGGCCTAGAGCTCAATAGTTGGTTATGGTTATTCCCGGCGCCGTAGTCATTGATACTGGTGAAGTTGACCGTTGAGCGCGGGTTGACAGGTGACGAGGATATAAAATGTCCCAGCGAATAAGGCGCAATGTAGCCCGTGCCCAGTGAAGTCGACTTGCCGTTATATTCAATTTTTATTTCACCGAGATTGACGTAGTAGGCCGACGGGTTGCGGCCAACCAGCGTCTCAGGCTTGCCGTCTTGTCCAGGCGCTCGGTGCCAGGTCACCAGGGCCGGTGCGTCCTCGGCCTTGCCCGGCAGGCCCTGCGGGCGGTACAGCAGCTTGATACGGGTACGGAAGGCCAGTTGCAGGACATTGCTGTCCTTGGTTTTTGGCGGGACCTCAAGCATGTTGAACCAGAACAGAGACTCTCGATCACTGGCCATTGGACTGCCGGTATGCAGCAGGCGAATACTTTGCCCTTGTGCAGGTTCGACACGGGCCAGCACTGGCGTCACGGTAAACGGCACCTGGATGGTCTCGGGCGCGGCACGAGTATCGCCATCGTCTACCCAGACCTGGACCAGGCTGGGGTCTTTGCCATTGTTGACAAGGTTGACGGTGGCTTCGCGCTCTTGAGCCGCAAAGATGATGCGGGTACCGGTAATTACAACGCTGGCATGCACGGGCACGCTGGCCGCCAGTAGCGCGAGGGCTGCCAGCAGGGAGGGGAAAAAGCGAGTCATGAATGCGACATCCGGCC
>NZ_JH650779.1:40768-42672 GCF_000259195.1 Pseudomonas donghuensis | reverse complement strand
CGGAGCGCGCCTGCCGGTTCATTACGGGAGATTGATCAGGTACTGAACGCGGGAGTTGGCGGCACCCGGTGTGACCGTTGCGGCGGTGGCGTAGTACTGGCTGGTGTAGCGCAGGGTTGCTGAGCCGTCTTCCAGAGCCACAGGGATGGTGTTCTGCGCACCGGTTGGCCCGCCGATAATGATCGGTCCGCCTTGTTGGTTGAGCAGTTGGTACTGCACGTTGGTTGCGCTGGCAGGGCCGGCATCCATGTTCAGGCGGCCGTTCTGCACCAGGGCGCCCCCCAGGAATTCGATGTCTACCTGTCCGCTGCTACCGGCGGCACAGTTGGTCAGGGAGATCTCGAAGGTGCGAGGTTGGGCAATGCTGCCGGCCCCTGAGAACTCGCTGGTGTGCGCCGGGCTCATGGGGACGGTGAAGTTCTGGCCGCCAGGGCCGCCGTTGATGGTGCAGGTGGTGCCCGAGATACTGCCGGTGAATTCGATCTGTCCATCAGTTGCCTGGGCATGGAGACTGATACCGGCCAGCAGCGGTAAAGACAGTGCAAAGCCCAAAGTACGTTTGTTCATTTGTTTTCCAATTAGATTGATAAAGGTTGTGCGTTAATAAGTAAATGAGTTGTTGTAGAGGCATATTTACTTGTTTTTGAACGCCGGGAAATTATGCGGTTTATTTGATTGGCTGGATGTAGGAAGGAGGGTTGTGGTAATGGGGGGATTTAGCCGGATGCTGTACGATTGGGGGACTTTAGATGGGGTGTGCTTCTGCAGGTGTTAGAGGGTGTGCCAATTGCTGTATGTTATGTAGGGAATGTTCCTGCTGAAGAAATAGAAATATTATCTTCTTACGATGCTAATCTAAATGTCTGTAAGATTTGACGTTGGCCAGTCTGGCAGGTATAAACCGCCTTCACTTGCATCAAGGCCTTTTCCCATGAGTTTCAGCCCACTTATCCGACAGCTGATCGACGCATTGCGCATCTTGCCTGGTGTCGGCCAGAAAACCGCCCAGCGCATGGCCTTGCAGCTACTTGAGCGTGATCGCAGTGGGGGTACCCGGCTGGCCCAGGCCTTGAACCAGGCCATGGAAGGGGTGGGGCATTGCCGCCAGTGCCGGACCCTGACCGAGCAGGAGCTGTGCCCGCAGTGTTCCGACACGCGCCGGGACGACACGCTGCTGTGCGTGGTGGAAGGGCCGATGGACGTCTATGCCGTTGAGCAAACCGGCTATCGCGGCCGCTACTTCGTGCTCAAGGGGCATCTGTCGCCGCTGGATGGCCTGGGCCCGGAAGCCATCGGTATTCCACAACTGATGGCGCGGATCGAGGAGCAGGGCACCTTTGTCGAGGTGATCCTGGCCACCAACCCAACGGTGGAAGGCGAAGCGACCGCGCATTACATCGCCCAGTTGCTGGCCGACAAAGGCCTGGTCGCTTCACGCATTGCTCACGGCGTGCCCTTGGGCGGTGAGCTGGAGCTGGTCGATGGCGGCACCCTGGCGCATTCGTTCGCCGGGCGCAAACCGATCTCGCTGTAACCCTGGGTCTTTACGCGCGGGGCAAGCGCGCTCCCACAGAACCTTAGCCTGTGGGGGCGGGCTTGCCCCGCGATGCTGTCAATACTCGCTCAGCGAGAACTCGGTCAGGCAGAAGGTCGGCACACCCGCGTCGTTCAGGCGCTGGGAGCCGCCCAGCTCCGGCAGGTCGATGATTGCTGCTGCCTCGAACACCTGCGCCCCCATGCGCCGTACCAGGCTGGTAGCGGCCAGCAAGGTGCCGCCGGTGGCGATCAGGTCATCGAAAATCAGTACCGAATCGCCTTCACAGAGGCTGTCGGCGTGCACTTCGAGGAAGGCTTCACCGTACTCGGTCTGATAGCCCTCGGCGAGCACATCGGCTGGCAGCTTG
>NZ_JH650779.1:28708-40724 GCF_000259195.1 Pseudomonas donghuensis | reverse complement strand
ATGAGGGAGCCGATCAGAAAGCCCCGCGCATCCATGGCGCCGATATGGCTGAAGTCGGTTTCGACGTAGCGTTCGATAAAGGCATCGGCGACATGGCGCAGGCCCCGCGGCGACTGGAACAGCGGGGTGATGTCGCGAAAGATCACGCCAGGCTTGGGGAAGTCCGGTACCGGACGGATCAGGGCTTTGAGGTCGAAGGCGGCGCTGGGCATGAGGCGGGTATCCTGAAAAACAATGCCCGCCAGTATACCCGTTATCCGCAGAGTCAGCTTTCCAGCGAGCCACCGGCCAGGGCGCACAGCTGGATCGGGTCGAGGATATGGATTTCCTTGCCTTCGGCCTGGATCAGGCCGTTTTGTTGGAAGCGCGTGAACACCCGCGAGACGGTCTCGACCGCCAGGCCCAGGTAGTTGCCGATCTCGTTGCGCGACATGCTCAGGCGGAACTGGTTGGCCGAGTAGCCACGGGCACGGAAGCGCGCCGAGAGGTTGACCAGGAAGGTGGCGATGCGCTCGTCGGCGGTCTTTTTCGACAGCAACAGCATCATCTGCTGGTCGTCGCGGATTTCGCGGCTCATCACCCGCATCAACTGACGGCGCAACTGTGGCAGTTGCACCGACAGCTCATCCAGGCGTTCGAAGGGGATTTCGCAGACCGACGTGGTTTCCTGGGCCTGGGCCGAGACCGGGTAGGCTTCGGTGTCCATGCCCGACAGGCCGACCAGTTCGCTGGGCAGGTGGAAGCCAGTGATCTGCTCTTCGCCACTGTCGCTCAGGCTGAAGGTTTTCAGGGCGCCGGAGCGCACCGCGTAGACCGAGCCGAAATTGTCGCCCTGGCGGAACAGAAACTCGCCTTTTTTCAGCGGACGCCCGCGTTTGACGATTTCATCCAGTGCATCCATGTCTTCCAAGTTCAGCGACAAGGGCAGGCACAGAGGCGCCAGGCTGCAATCCTTGCAATGGGCCTGGTTGTGGGGGCGCAGTTTGACTGGCTCGGACATTTCTTCAATCCTTGTGGGAAAGCACACATAAGCCGTAAGGGTAACCCAGGCTAGGGTGTTTCGGCCAGCTTGGACGATTGTGCCGAGGCCAGGCAGGATAGGAGTGCGACAAAAAACCTCAGATAACCCGGGAGAAACGTTGGCGGTTATGCAGGTCCAGGTAGGCATCGAACACCATGCACACCGAGCGCACCAGCAGCCGTCCGGCGGGCAGCACCTTGATGCTGTCGTTGCCCAGCTCGATCAGGCCATCCTCGTGCATGGCCTGCAGGGCGGGCCACTGGTCGTTGAAGTAGCCGCGAAAGTCGATGGTGAAATCCCGCTCGATGGTCGCGAAGTCCAGTTCGAAATGGCAGATCAATTGCTGGATCACCGCCCGGCGCAGGCGGTCATCTTCGCTGCAGATCAAGCCGCGGCTGGTGGCCAGTTGAGCGGTGGACAAAGTGTCCTGGTAGGTGTTGAGGTCGCTGCTGTTCTGGCAGTACAAGTCGCCGATCTGGCTGATGGCCGAGACCCCCAGGCCAATCAGGTCGCAATGCCCGTGGGTGGTGTAGCCCTGGAAGTTGCGCTGCAGGGTCGACTCTTCCTGGGCAATCGCCAGTTCGTCATCGGGCAGGGCGAAGTGGTCCATGCCGATGTACACGTAACCAGCGGCGGTCAGTTGCTCGATGGTGTTGTGGAGCATTTCCAGCTTTGCCGCCGGGGCCGGCAAATCGGCGCTGTCGATACGCCGCTGGGGCATGAAGCGCTCCGGCAAGTGGGCGTAGTTGAACACCGAAAGGCGGTCCGGTTGCAGCTTGATCACTTCTTCGACGGTACGGGCAAAACCTTCCGGGGTCTGCTTGGGCAGGCCGTAGATCAGATCGAGGTTGATCGAGCGAAACTGCAGGGTGCGCGCCGCTTCGATGATCGCCCGGGTCTGCTCCAGGCTCTGCAGGCGGTTGATCGCCCGTTGCACCAGCGGGTCAAGGTCTTGCACGCCGAGGCTGACGCGGTTGAAACCCAGTTCGCGGAGCAGGCCCATGGTCGACCAGTCGGCCTCGCGCGGGTCGATCTCGATGCCGTAGTCGCCAGAGTCGTCCTCCAGCAGGTTGAAATGCTGGCGCAGGTGGGCCATCAACTGGCGCAGCTCGACGTGGCTGAGGAAGGTCGGGGTACCGCCGCCAAAGTGCAGTTGCTCGACGGTCTGCTTGGGGTCCAGGTGGCAGGCGATCAGCTGGATTTCTTGTTCCAGGCGTTGCAGGTAGGGCGCGGCGCGGCCACGGTCCTTGGTGATGACCTTGTTGCAGGCGCAGTAGTAGCAGATGTTGGCGCAGAACGGCACATGCACATAGATCGACAGCGGGCGTACGGCGCGACGGCTGTCACGCAGGGCGTGCAGCAGGTCGAAGGAGCCGACTTCGCTGTGCAATTGCACCGCGGTCGGGTAGGAGGTGTAGCGTGGGCCGGCCAGGTCGTAGCGGCGAATCAGGTCGGAGTCCCAACGAAGAACGTCGAGCATGCGGGCAGTCCCCAGAAAAAGCAGCAGTGTCCGGAGTCTAGGGAGCGCGGGGCAAACCCGTGTTGATTTGTATCAACGCCGCTTCAGTGGCCCATCAGCCAGTGCTGGTGCGGCCCTGGCAGGGTCCACAGGCCAAACAGCATCACCAGCACACCGCCGGCGATGCGCACACCGCGCTGGCGCAGCAGGGCGCTGGTGCGTTCGGCGGCAAGACCGGTGGCAAGCAGTACCGGCCAGGTGCCAAGGCCGAAGGCCAGCATCAGCAGCGCGCTGTCGGCGGCATTGCCCTGGCTCGCCGCCCAGAGCAGGGTGCTGTATACCAGCCCGCATGGCAGCCAGCCCCACAGGGCGCCAAGCAGTAGCGCGCGTGGCAGGCTGGAGACCGGTAGCAGGCGGTTGGCCACGGGCTGGATATGCCGCCACAAGCCCCGACCCAGGCCTTCGATGCGGGTCAAGCCGCTCCACCAGCCGGCCAGGTACAGGCCCATGCTGATCAGCAACAGTGCGGCCAGGACGCGCATGGCCGTCGCCACCGGGCTGTTGGCCACGGCCCAGCCAGCCAGGCCCAGCAACAGGCCGGCCAGGGCGTAACTGAGGATGCGCCCCAGGTTGTAGGCCAGCAGCAGGCGAAAACGACGGCTGCGTTGTTCCTTGGGAATGGCCAGGGTCAGCGCGCCCATCAGGCCGCCGCACATGCCCAGGCAGTGACCGCCGCCGAGCAGGCCGAGGATCAGAGCCGAGCTGAGCAGGGGTAGAAGTTCAGTCACGAGGCGGCGTACCGTCGTCGGGTTTCTTGCCGTCGGCCTCGTCCATCGCGGCCTGGTGCTGCGGGTCCTGGTCGTCGAACAGGATGCTGTGGGCCGGGCCGTCGAGGTCATCGTACTGGCCGCTGTCCACCGCCCAGAAGAAGATGTAGATGGCGATGGCGACGATCAGCAGGGCGGCCGGGATCATGATGTAAAGCGCGGGCATGGAGGCTCCTGGTCAGGCCGTCGCGGGATGCGTGGCAATGGCTGGCGCATGGCTGGCCGGCAAGCCGCTGGCGCGGGTCAGGCGCAGGGCATTGAGGACCACGATCAGCGAACTGACCGACATGCCGACCGCCGCCCAGATTGGCGTGATCCAGCCCAGCGCGGCAAACGGCAGCATGACGCCATTATACGCCGTGGCCCACAGCAGGTTCTCGATAATGATCCGCCGGGTGCGGCGGGCCAGGCTGAAGGCCTGGACCAGGGCGTCCAGGCGGTTGGACAGCAGCACGGCGTCGGCGCTGGTTTTCGCCAGGTCGGTGGCCGAACCCATGGCGATACTGATATCGGCGGCGGCCAGCACGGGCACATCGTTGACCCCGTCGCCGAGCATCAGCACCTTGCGCCCTTGCTGCTGCAAGGCCTTGAGTTTGTCCAGCTTGTCGTCCGGGCGCAGGCCGCCGATGGCCTGGTCGATCTGCAGTTCGGCGGCCACGCTGTGGACCATCGGCGAGCTGTCGCCGGACAACAGCAGGGTGTGCCAGCCACGGGCACGGCAGGCGGCCAGCAGGTCGGCGGCGTCGCTGCGCAGGCGGTCGTCGAGGACGAACCAGGCCAGTGGGCCTCGCTGGTCACCGAGCAGCAACCATTGCCCGGCTTCGTCCGGCATCGCCGGAGCGGTGGTGCCACTGAGGGCGCAGACGAAACCCGCTTCGCCGATGCGCAGTTGCTGTTGGCCAACCTTGCCTTCCAGGCCGAGGCCGGGCATTGCCTGGACCTCGTCGGCGGCCTGGCTGGCGCGGCCAAACGCGCGGGCGATGGGGTGCTCGGAGCGGTTCTCGAGGGCCGCGGCGAGCATCAGGCAGCGGTCGGCATCGGTATCGCTCAAGGGGCGAATCGCCCGCAGGGTCAGGCGGCCTTCGGTGAGGGTGCCGGTCTTGTCGAAGATTACCGTGTCGATCTGGTTCAGGCCTTCCAGCACATGGCCGCGGGTCAGCAGCAGGCCGAGCTTGTGCAGGGTGCCGGTGGCGGCGGTCAGCGCGGTCGGGGTGGCCAGCGACAGGGCGCAGGGGCAGGTGGCAACCAGCATGGCCAGGACGATCCAGAACGCCCGCGCCGGGTCGAGCTGCCACCACAGCAGGCCGATGGCGGCCGAGGCGATCAGAGTGAACAGCAAAAACCATTGCGAGGCGCGGTCGGCGATTTCCGCCAGGCGCGGTTTTTCCGACTGCGCCCGCTCCAGCAGGCGGACGATGGCCGACAGGCGGGTGTCCTGGCCCAGGGCCTGGACCTCGACGGTCAGCGCGCTTTCGACGTTCAGGGTGCCGGCGGTGACCGCGTCGCCGGCGCTGCGCGGTTGTGGCAGGTATTCGCCGGTCAGCAGCGATTCGTCGATGCTCGACTGGCCGCTGACAATACGCCCGTCGGCGGGGATCACATGACCGGGCTGGATCAGCACGCAGTCCTTCAGGCGCAGCTCGCTGAGCAGGATCCGCTCGCTCTGCCCGGCCGCGCCCAGGCGCAGGCACGAGGCCGGCAGCAGGTTGACCAGTTGCGCGGTGGCGGCGGCCGTGCGTTCGCGGGCGCGGCGTTCAAGGTAGCGCCCGGCCAGCAGGAAGAGGGCAAACATGCCCACGGCGTCGAAGTACAGCTCGCCACTGCCGGTGATTGCGGTCCAGATCCCGGCGCCGTAGGCCAGGCCGATGGCCAGCGATACCGAGACGTCCATGGTCAGGTGGCGGGTGCGCAAGTCGCGGGCGGCACCCCGAAAGAACGGCGCGCAGCTGTAGAACACGATCGGCGTGGTGAGGAACATCGCTACCCAGCGCAGGATGGTGTGCAGCTCGGGGCTCAGGTCGATGTTGAATTCCGGCCAGGTGGCCATGGTCGCCATCATCGCCTGGAACCACAACAACCCGGCGACGCCCAGCTGGCGCAGCGCGGTGCGGTTTTCACTGGCCAGTTGTTCGGCGGCGCGATCGGCCTGGTAGGGGTGAGCGGCGTAGCCGATATGGCGTAACTCGGCGAGCAGCTTGGACAGCGGCAACTGGCTGTCGGCCCAGCTGACCTGCAGGCGGTGGTTGGACAGGTTCAGCCGCGCCTCGGCCACCGCCGGCAGGTTGCGCAGATGTTTCTCGATCAGCCAGCCACAGGCCGCGCAGCTGATGCCTTCGATCAGCAGGGTGGTTTCGGCCAGCTCGCCACTGTGGCGCACGAAGGGCTTTTGCACATCGGCGCGGTCGTACAGGGCCAGTTCGTCGACCAGTTGCTGGGGCAGGGCGTCGGGGTTGGCGCTGGCTTCACTGCGGTGCTGGTAATAGCTTTCCAGGTTGCCGGCGACGATGGCTTCGGCCACTGCCTGGCAGCCAGGGCAGCAGAACGCCCGTGGCTGGCCGAGCACCTGGGCGGTGAAGTGGCTGCCGGCAGGCACGGGCAGGGCGCAGTGGTAGCAGGGCGTGGGGCTGGTCATGGTAGTCGTCGCAGGTTTTTAGGGTGGCCGCATCGCTGGCAAGCCAGCTCCCACAGGGATAGTGCAACCTGTGGGAGCTGGCTTGCCAGCGATAGGGGCGACTCATTTCTCGAGGTGTTCAGCCCCTTGCAGCGCCTCGTCCCCGAGTACCAGGGTCTTGTCGTGGGCGACTTCTTCTTCCTCGAACAGGCGCCAGACATGCTGGTCCTGGCTGCCCAGCAGCTCGACGAAACGACGGCCTTCGACCTTGTCGCTGAGTTGGCCAAGGTAACGGGCGGCTTCGCTGTCGGTGCGGGTCAGGGCGATCTTGCGGTCCTTTTGCGGCTGGGTCGGCGAGATCAGGTTCAGCTCCAGGGTCTGCGGCTGGCTGTTGCCGGTCAGGCGCACGTCGACTTCGCCGGTCAGCTCATCCAGGTGCACGCTGGCCTTGAGGTTGAGGGTCTGGGCCAGCAGCTCGCGGTCCAGCGAGCGGTTGATGCCTTTGCCGGCCTCGTAGTAGTTATCGTTGACCAGGTTGTCCGGGTTGTTCACCGCAATGGTCACCATGGTCAGGCTGAGGGTCACCGAGGTGGCCAGTACACCGATGATGATCCACGGCCAGAGGTGCTTGTACCAGGGGCTAGCGGCAGTTGCAGAAGGCATGGGCTCAGTCTCTTATCGAATTTGCGGGCCGATGAAGCGGCTCTTGGCTTCAACCTGGGTGGCGCTGTCGTCAGCGTCCTTGAGGGTGAAGATGACTTCGTTGGTGGTCGACGGCAGTTGTTCCGGCGCCATCGACAGTTGTACCGGCAGGCTGACAATGTCGCCGGCAGCGACGCGGATTTCCCGTGCGCCTTCAAGCTTGAGGTCGGGCAGGCCGCCAGCGTCGAGCACGTAGACGTGATCGCGCTGGTCCTTGTTCATGACCTTCAGGCTGTAGACGTTCTCGATCCGCCCCTGGGCGTTCTCGCGGTACAGCACGCGGTCCTTGCTGACGTCGAAACCGACCAGCGAGCGCATGACGAAGGCGCTGGCAAGCAGGCCGATCATGGTCAGCAACACGACGGCATAGCCGATCAGGCGCGGGCGCACCATGTGGGTCTTCTGCCCTGAGAGGTTGTGCTCGGTTGTGTAGCTGATCAGGCCTTTGGGGTAGTTCATCTTGTCCATGATGGTGTCGCAGGCATCGATGCAGGCGGCGCAGCCGATGCACTCGATCTGCAGGCCGTCGCGGATGTCGATGCCGGTCGGGCACACCTGAACGCACATGGTGCAGTCGATGCAGTCGCCCAGGCCCTTGGCCTTGTAGTCCAGGTCTTTCTTGCGCGGGCCGCGGGTTTCGCCGCGGCGCGGGTCGTAGGAAACGATCAGGGTGTCCTTGTCGAACATCACGCTCTGGAAGCGCGCATAGGGGCACATGTACACGCATACCTGCTCGCGCAGCCAGCCGGCGTTGCCGTAGGTGGCCAGGGTGAAGAAACCAACCCAGAAGTACGCCCAGCCGTCGGCCTGGCCGGTAAAGAACTCAATCACCAGCTCGCGGATCGGCGAGAAGTAGCCGACAAAGGTCATGCCGGTGACAAAGCCGATGCTCAGCCACAGGCTGTGCTTGGCCAGCTTGCGCAGAAACTTGTTGCCGCTCATCGGCGCCTTGTCGAGTTTCATGCGTTGGTTGCGGTCACCTTCGGTGACTTTCTCGCACCACATGAAGATCCAGGTCCACACACTTTGCGGGCAGGTATAGCCGCACCATACGCGGCCGGCGTACACGGTGATAAAGAACAGGCCGAAGGCGGCGACGATCAACAACCCCGAGAGCAGGATGAAATCCTGAGGCCAGATGGTGGTGCCGAAAATGTAGAACTTGCGCTCCGGCAGGTTCCACCACACGGCCTGGTGGCCACTCCAGTTCAGCCACACCGTACCGAAGTACAGCAGGAACAGGACGGCGCCGCCGACCATGCGCAGGTTACGGAACACGCCGGTGAAGGCGCGGGTGTAGATCTTTTCACGCGAGGCGTAGAGGTCGACGCTGCTGTTGTCTTTACTGGCAGGCGGGGTGACGTCATGTACCGGAATCTGCTTGCTCATCATTGAGTCCCACGGCAGTGGAGAAGTGCCGCGGCCAGTACCTGCCGGCCGCAGTCGGAAGCTTGCTGCTCTAGGGCGCATGATACGCCTGTCCTGCGGGTAGGGGGGAGGGGTGCGACTTTTGGCCGCGTTGGGGAATTGCGGGTAATAGTGTATTGGCCCGTGTCAATTGACATGGGTCATGCACAGGCGTGATCCGCACGGGCTCATCGCTGGCAAGCCGCCTCCACAGGGGCGCGCGAGTCCTTTCGTGGGAGCCGGCTTGCCGGCGATCGAGCGCATAGCGCTCGAAAAAAAGCCCCGCCAGTCTGCACTGACGGGGCCTTTTGCTACACTCGCGAATTACTTCGCTTCAGCAGTCTTCTCAGGCTGGTGCGACAGGCTGTAGACATAGGCAGCCAGCAGGTGGACCTTGTCGTTGCCCTGGATCGCTTCCTGGGCAGGCATCTGGCCCTGGCGGCCGTAACGGATGGTCTGCTGCAGTTGAGCGAAGCTCGAACCATAGATGAACGCGGTCGGGTGGGTCAGGTTTGGCGCACCCATGGCCGGGGTGCCCTTGCCTTCAGGGCCGTGGCAGGCCACGCAGTTGGTGGCAAACAGCTTCTGGCCGTTGGCTGGATCGGCCTTGGCGTCCTTGGGCAGGCTGCGGCCATCGAGGTTGGTCAGCACGTACGCGGCCACGTCGGCAACGCCTTGCTCGCCAATCACTTCGGCCCAGGCCGGCATCACCCCGTGACGACCACCCATGATGGTGGCCTTGATGGTTTCCGGTTCGCCGCCCCAGCGCCAGTCGTTGTCGGTGAGGTTGGGGAAGCCGTAGGAGCCCTTGGCGTCCGAGCCGTGGCACACCGCGCAGTTGGAGGCGAACAGACGGCCGCCCATCTTCAGCGCTTGCGGGTCCTTGGCGACTTCCTCGATAGGCATCGAGGCGAATTTGGCGAAGATCGGCCCGAACTTGGCGTCCGAGCGGGCCATTTCCTTCTCCCACTCGTGCACGCCGGTCCAGCCGGCCTGGCCGTTGGCGAACTCGGTTTTCTTGTCGTTGTCCAGGTACTGGTAGCCCGGCAGCAGGCCTTTCCAGTTACCCAGGCCGGGGTACAGCACCAGGTAGCCCAGGGCAAAAACGATGGTGCCGACGAACAGCATGAACCACCACTTGGGCAGCGGGTTGTCGTATTCCTCGATGCCGTCGTAGGCGTGGCCCACGGTTTCTTCGGTGGTTTCGCTGCGCTGGCCCTTGCGGGTGGACAGCAGCAGCCAGGTCAGGGCGAAGATGGTGCCCAGACTCAAAACGGTGACGTACAGACTCCAGAAGGTAGTCATTCGTTGTTACTCCTAGACGCTTTCGCTTGCGCTTGCTCGACGTGCTTGCTGGCTTCGGGATCATCCGCGAAGGGCAGCATGGTCGCTTCGTCGAACTCGGACTTGCGCCGAGAACTGAACACCCACAACGCCAGGCCGATAAAGGCCACCATCACCACGACGGTGCCCAGGCCACGAATCATCCCGATATCCATCAATGTCACCGTTTGCTTTTGATGATGGTGCCCAGGCCTTGCAGGTAGGCAACCAGGGCGTCCATTTCAGTCTTGCCCTTGACCGCGTCGCGGGCACCGGCGATGTCTTCATCGGTGTACGGCGTGCCGAGGGTGCGCAAGACTTCCATCTTCTTCACCGTATCCTTGCCGTCGAGCTTGTTCTCCACCAGCCATGGGTAGGCCGGCATCTTCGACTCGGGCACGACGTTGCGCGGGTTGTACAGGTGAGCACGGTGCCAGTCGTCGGAGTAACGGCCGCCAACGCGGGCCAGGTCCGGGCCGGTACGCTTGGAACCCCACAGGAACGGGTGATCCCAGACGCTTTCACCGGCGACCGAGTAGTGGCCGTAGCGTTCGGGTTCGGCGCGGAACGGACGGATCATCTGCGAGTGGCACTGCACGCAGCCTTCGCGGATGTAGATGTCGCGGCCTTCGAGCTCCAGCGCGGTACGCGGCTTCATGCCCTCGACCGGCTTGTTGGTGACGTCCTGGAAGAACAGCGGGACGATCTGGGTCAGGCCGCCGATGCTCACGGCGATGACCATGAAGAAGGCCAGCAGGCCGATATTCTTCTCGACTACTTCATGCTTCATCAGTGAGCTCCAACTACAGCGATCTGAGCGGCGGCTTCAGCTTCGGCCGGCTTCGAGGCGCGTACGGTACGGAAAACGTTGTACGCCATCAGCAGCATGCCGGAGGCGAAGAACGCACCGCCCAGGGCGCGGACGATAAAGCCCGGATGGCTGGCTTGCAGGGCTTCGACGAAGGAGTAGGTGAGGGTGCCGTCGTCGTTGATTGCACGCCACATCAGGCCCTGGGTGATGCCGTTGACCCACATCGAGGAGATGTACAGCACGGTACCGATGGTCGCCAGCCAGAAGTGCGCGTTGATCAGGCCGGTGCTGTGCATCTGCTCGCGGCCGTAGACCTTCGGAATCATGTGGTACAGGGCGCCGATCGAGATCATCGCGACCCAGCCCAGGGCGCCGGCGTGGACGTGGCCCACGGTCCAGTCGGTGTAGTGCGACAGCGAGTTGACGGTCTTGATCGCCATCATCGGACCTTCGAAGGTCGACATGCCGTAGAAGGCCAGGGAGACCACCAGGAAGCGCAGGATCGGGTCGGTGCGCAGCTTATGCCAGGCGCCCGAGAGGGTCATCATGCCGTTGATCATGCCGCCCCAGCTTGGCGCCAGGAGGATGATCGACATGGCCATGCCCAGCGACTGCGCCCAGTCCGGCAGGGCGGTGTAGTGCAGGTGGTGGGGACCTGCCCAGATGTACAGGGTGATCAGTGCCCAGAAGTGCACGATCGACAGGCGATAGGAGTAGATCGGACGCTCGGCCTGTTTTGGCACGAAGTAGTACATCATGCCCAGGAAGCCGGTGGTCAGGAAGAAGCCCACGGCGTTGTGGCCGTACCACCACTGGATCATTGCGTCGGTGGCACCCGAATAAGCCGAGTAGGACTTGAACAGGCTGACCGGCAAGGAGGCGTGGTTGACGATGTGCAGCATCGCGGTGACGACGATGAAGGCGCCGTAGAACCAGTTGCCCACATAGATGTGCTTGGTCTTGCGCTTGACGATGGTACCGAAGAACACCACACCGTAGGTGACCCAGACAATGGCCAGCAAAACGGCGATCGGCCATTCCAGCTCGGCGTATTCCTTGGTCGTGGTGTAGCCCAGCGGCAAGGTAATGAGCGCACCGACGATCACCGCTTGCCAACCCCAGAAGGTGAAGGCCGCGAGGCTGTCGGAAATCAGTCGCGTCTGGCAGGTTCGCTGCACGACATAGTAGGAAGTGGCAAACAGTGCACAACCACCGAAGGCGAAGATCACCAGGTTGGTGTGCAGCGGGCGAAGGCGTCCGAAGCTCGTCCACGGCAGGTCCAGGTTAAGCTGGGGCCAGACCAGTTGCGAGGCGATGAAGACACCAAGCCCCATGCCAAGGATCCCCCAGACCACCGTCATGATGGCGAACTGGCGGACGACCTTATAGTTATAAGCAGTCGGACTGATTGCTGTGCTCATTCTAAGGTTCCACGGTTTGGGTGTTTTTATAGGGTAAAAATCGGCGCAAGTATGTATAAACCGTGTGGTTATTGCAACGCGATGGCGCCCGCGCCGATCCTTGCCAACGCCTGCCCCACAGCGGTTTCGAGCCTTTTCGGCGGGAAAATTGTACACAATTAATTAATTGATATGTGTACCAAAATTTGATTTTTCGTCTAAGGCAAAGGCTTCTGCCGAACGCTTGCTCAGTGCCGTTGATCACTCGCACATCGGCGCTTGAGTCGGCCCCATCAGCCTTTGCGCAGAACCGCTGACGAAAAATGCCCCAAAAAGGTGCAAGCGCGCCGGCTGTTTCAGTCGCTGTGGCAACAAGCTTAGTTGTGATCGAGGGGGGTGCAAGGCGGGGGCTGGGCGGGGTGCGACACTTGGTCGCAAGGGGCGAAGGGAACCGC